>JBGSWR010000093.1:0-292325 GCA_041751855.1 Pyrinomonadaceae bacterium | reverse complement strand
GCTTCGGGCGTGCGCCCCATCTTCAACACTTCGCCACTCGACGGATTTACAGTTGAAAGAATTCCGCCTTCCTTCATTAGATACATTACGCCCCGGTAAACTAACGGCGCCGGAATATTCGGATAGGACTTTTTTATGGTCCAGGCGACGTTGCTTCCCGTCACGTCACCCTTGCCACCGAAGCGCACTGCAGTAACACCGTGTCCACCGACCGTAGAATCGCGAACGAAGTCGTACTCCGCCCGATCGACGTATCCGTCACTGTTAGCATCCAGCCAGCCAAAGTGCTCGTACGCTTCAGCATGTCCTTTCATTTCTTCACGTTGAAGACGCTGATCCTTGTCTCTGTCGGATTGTTTTAAGCTGTCGTCGTAGGGAGGGAGAAACGGTTGCTCGCCGCCTTCGCCGAGTACGTAGACCATGTCTGCTCCGACCACGGGCACGCCCTTGGTATAGGAACCGACTTTGGTCACCCACCAGAGGCGCTCCCCGTTATCGAGCGAATAGGAATCAAGGGTCTGTGAACCGAGGACGAGCAGTTGCGCCGGTCCATCTCTGGGCGTGTAAATCGCCGGCGTGGAATAACCTTCAAAATTTGACCGGGCCGTCTTCCAAAGCACTTTTCCACTTTGAGTATCGACCGCGACGAGGAACGACCCGTCACGGTGGTCACACACCAGCAACAGCTTGTTACCAGCCAGCACTGGGGATCCAGCCATGCCATAGAAGCTATTGAAAGGTCCCAGCGGCACTCGCCAGAGTTCTTTGCCACCCTGTCCGTAAGCTATCAACCCAAGCTCGGCAAAGAACGCGTAGACATTCTTGCCATCGCTTACCGGAGAGGGCGAGGCCGGGTCATTGGCTTTATAAATGGTCATTTGACGCGGGCGTACAACGTCACGCTGCCACAAGATCTTTCCAGTCTTCCGATCCAGAGCGAGTGTGATCAGTTTGTCGCCTTCGCTCGCCGTGAGAAACACGCGGTCGGCTGTGACGACAGGCGAAGATCGCGCGAACGGTACAGCAGTTTTCCAGGCAAGGTTCTTGGTCGCCCCAAACTCAGCCGGCGGCTTGGCATTTTCAGCTACGCCGCTCCCGTTCGGTCCGCGAAACTGCAACCACTGATCGGTTGTAGTCGCGGTTGAAGCTTTCTGCTGCGCGTGCACCGCACAAGCGGCAAAGAGAATTACAGTTATGACGGTAGGAGTTGCGACGATCGAATGTAATTTTGGAAGTCTCATTTTGTTGGGGTCCATTCTTTTGTAGCGAAAACTGTTAGTTTGCGTTTAGGCTCGCGGGCGTCTCACCCGCACTGCGTTCATTGGCCCGCGGGTTGTCTCGCCCGCACTTGGCTCGTTCGATAGCGGGCTTCCTTATCCATGCTCAGTCAGGAAGGGTGGTTTACCCCCGCTGCTTCAACGACGGCGTCTCGCCCGTTTCTTAGTTCACTGGATCGCTGGGCGTCTGGCCCGCACTTGGTTCACTGGGATCGAGGGTGTCTCGCCCGCATGCCCGAAGCTAAAACTTTGCCGCATTCTAGCGCTGTCCCTTTACGAAGCAAAACCATTTTCCAGCCAAATGTTCGAATTCACGATTTGTGTTTGAAAAACTGACACCGCCAAGTTGCCATTCAAGAAGCCTGCGAAGCAGGCAACAGCATAAAGCCGGGGGTGGAGCGAAGCGGAACCCCAGGAACATGCCGGTAAGAATATGAAGCTCGCGGAGCGAGCGACAGAGGGATCGATCTCTATCGCCCACTTCGCGGGCTTAAAATCTGAAACGTTCCTTGACCTGGGGCTCACGCCCCAGGCTCTACGCTGGTCGTCCGCTTCGCGGACTCACGTTCGTTTCATCCCCGCGTCCTCTGCGGTTCTTGGCGCCTTGGCGGTTTCTTTTTTTTCAATGGAAGATGTTCCGACTAGCTAAGTGTGCGCTTTAGAAACTCCAACATTCGACGTTTTGCCAACGTCGCAGCTGCTTCGTTGTAGTTTCGGCGGGTGTAATCACAAAAACCGTGAGTTGCTCCTTCGTAGAAAAAGAACTCTGCCGGCGTGTTCTGTTTCCGTAAGGCCCGCTCAAACCTCCTCACGTCTTCGACCGGAATGATCGGATCAGACATTCCGTAGTGACCCTGAATCGGAATCTTAATCTGCGTCACCAGATCCATGAGACTTGGTTTGCGATCATTTGGGGTTTGATATTGTTCCGCAAGAACCGGAGGAGCGTAGAAGGCAACTACAGCCTTAACATCTTTCGATCTAGTCGCGAGCAGCAGACTTTGATAACCGCCGCCGCAGAAGCCGACCATGCCAACTTCCTTGCCTTTAACGAATGACATTGATTTGAGAAAGTTAATTGCGGCCCCAGCATCGTTCAGTTCTTGCTGATTGAAGGTGTTGCTGAGGTAACGACGGTCTTCTCTGTCCGATCTATTAAGCTCCGCTGTGGTCAGTTCCGGTGTTCTCGAAAAACGTTTGATAGCGAGACCGACAAAGCCCTCCTGGGCCAGTTGTGCTGCAGTGTAACGATGATCTTCGGGCAGGTGGAGATTTCCGTGAAGTACCGCAACAGCACGAAAGCGACCAGCTTTGCGCGGCCGAGCGAGGTAGCCTTGAATGATGTCCTGGCCACTTTTGAAGGAGACCGTTTCCCCGATGACATTTGGATCAGTTAAAGCATTCGTTGGCGGTTGTCGTTGTTGAGCCAATAGTTCAGAGCGAAGCGTGACCCCGACAACGGCTGCTGTTGCAGCACCGAGGAAGGATCGCCGCTCCATGCCTTGTTTCTGGTCGTCTTTGTTGCGGCAATCCTCGCTAGTACACATATTTCTGTTCATTCTCCGTGTACGCGCTTCCCGGCGCTAAGCGTTCGACCCTGAAAGGTGTGAGAACCGGTAGCGTAATTACTGGTTTAGCTCGCATCTTCCGGGCCATGAAGTGCGAAGCAAGCAACAGCATAAAGCCTGGCACAGCGAAGCGGAACTTTAACAGCAGACACTTAGCCGCGACCCAGCGCTTGCTTCAATTTATAGCTCAGCAGCCGCGTTGGCGGCGGCAGAATTTAGCCCGGGTGGAGCGAGTCCCGATGTGTCGGCGAGTATCGATATCAGCGAGTGCAGATGTGTGGGAACAAAGAGCTCGGTTGGAATGATTCAACCAGCCGCGTTAGCGGCGGCAGAATTTAGCAACTGTCTTTCAATCAAGCTGCGAATGTCGATTGAGAAGCGACGTACTTCCCATTAAATTAGTTTCCTTGCGCCGTTGATTCCGCGCAACTAGAATTCCGCGAAAGAGGCAGCATGGATAGTAAGGTGATGGAAATTGCGCGGGATGTTTATAGGATTTCGACTTTTAAGCCTGACTTCGGGATTCAGTTCAATCAGTTTTTGAATCAAAGACAAAAAAGTTTCGAGTTTCGGGTTTCGAGTTTCGAGTTTGTTTAGCCGGCGGGACACGCGGAGCCTCTTCTTTGATAACATCCACATCCCAATGACGCGACTCGCTTTCATCCTTTACTGCACCTTCATGCTAGGGGCCACTTCGTTCGCGCAGACTGTAGCTGCCTCTCGCTCGTTCGTTCAATCCAAAGATGGAACACGCATCGCCGTTGAATGTTCCGGCAAAGGCCCAAGTCTCCTCATCGTTCATGGAGGCACGGGTGACCGCGGCCGTTGGAAACCGCTCCTCCCACTGTTTGCCCCGCGTTTCACGGTTTGTGCGATGGACCGGCGCGGCCACGGCGAAAGCGAAGCGGGTTCACACTACAGCTTGAAAAAGGAATTCGAGGACGTGGCCGCGGTCGTTAATTCTCGACCGGGCCAAGTCTTTGTTCTCGGTCATTCATTTGGCGGCGTCTGCGCCCTCGAGGCGGCGCTCCTGACGAAAAAGATCTCAAAGCTGGTTCTTTACGAACCGCCGTTGCAGGATCTCGATCACACCCCGGTTGCCAACCGCATGGCGAAAATGATTAGAGCCGGCGAACGCGAGCGAGCGCTGGAAACGTTCCTCGCGGAAATCGTGATGCTCTCCCCCGCTGAAATTGCGGCGATGAAGCGTCAGGCATTATGGCCCGGACGTGTCGCAGGAATTGATATTCAGATTCGCGAAATTCGAGCGCTCGCGAAATATCGTTTTGATGGGAAACGGATCGGGAAATTGGAAACGCCAACCTTGCTGCTTCTCGGAAGCAAAACTGCTTCGCCGCAACTCAACCTGGCAATCGATTCGTTGCGGGCCACTTTGCGCAATTCGAAGCTAGTTGTGTTTCAAGGCGAGGGGCACAACGCAATGGATAACATTCCGCAGCAGTTTGCTGAGACGGTCACGACATTCCTGCAAGCACAATAGCGGCGCGGGCGCGGCAGAGCCGCGATGAACGCTTCAAGAATCTCTTAAGCCGAATTAATCTTGAGAATTAGGCTGAGCTTATGAAATCAAAAAACAATCAGGGGAGGCATCATGGAAAGTAAGGTGACGGAAATTGCTCGGGACGTTTATCGGATTTCGACTTTTAATCCCGACTTCGGTATTCAGTTTAATCAGTTTTTGATCAAGGACGATGAGCCGTTCATCATGCATACGGGTCTCAAGAAGATGTTTCCGATCACGCTTGCAGCCGTTGCGAAAATTATCGATCCCGCCAGCCTCCGTTGGATTGGGTTTAGTCATTTCGAGCAAGACGAGTGTGGGGCTTTAAATGAATGGCTGAGCGTAGCTCCTGGCGCGCAGGCGGTGTGTAGCTTTGTCGGGGCGATGGTTTCGGTGAATGATTTCGCCGAGCGGCCCGCACTTGCGCTTACTGACAACGAAGTGTTCTCGCTTGGCAGTCATCGTCTGAAGTTCCTGGCAACGCCTCACTTTCCGCACGGCTGGGATGCTGGTCTCTTCTTTGAAGAAACGGACAGGACGCTTTTATGCTCTGACCTCTTCTTCCATCCGGGCGATCCGGAGCCGTTTACTGAATCCGATGTCGTGGGCCGCGCCAGCACATCAATCACAGAAGGGATGGCTGGTCCGTTAGCTCATGACATGCCTTACACTCCATATACTGATGCGAACTTCCGCCGGCTCGCGGAGCTCGAGCCGAGCACGCTGGCGTTAATGCATGGATCCACTTTCCGCGGCGATGGGCGTACGGCGATTTTGGATCTGGCAGGGGTGATCAAGGAAAAGCTCGGAGGGGAAGTTTCGAGTTCCGCGTTTCGAGTTTCGAGTTAGTTCGATTGCCGAATGCCAATTGCCGATTGCCAATTGGCCCGTCCTAATTCGTTTCTGTTGTTTTGTAATCCGTGTCCATCCGCGTACATCTGTGGCTCCTGAATTCTTTGGTCGGGAAGCGCGTCGAAGCTTCTTAAATCGCGGCGATCCTAGCCAACAAGTTTCTTCAGGCAGCATCTGTTGGTTCTGTTAAGCTGTGGATCCATGAACGTTTGGAAGACGCTGCTGGAAACAGCGATACACGCGCCGTCACCGCATAATGTGCAACCGTGGCGCGTGCGGATTCTCTCCGACGACCGCGCCGACTTACTCATCGAAAAATATCGTACGCTGCCAAAAGAAGATCCTACCGGCAGCTTCATCATCCTGACGATGGGCCTCTTCATTGAGGCCCTAAGAATCCTGGCCGCAAATAGATCAATCGAGCTCGATTACGAGTTGTATCAGTCGCCGTCGCAGTTTACGCCCGAGCATATAGCCCGCGCGGAAGGCGAGTTGTTGCCGTTCGCAAAGCTGTCATTGAACAGGAGTCAGGAGCAGAGGGCAGGTGACGATGCCGATTACCACGACTCGTTATTTCTCACGCGTCGAACGTCGCGCATTTCGCTGTTGCCTGAGCCTGTAACCGATGAAGCGGTAGAGGCACTACGGAATCTGGCACGCCAGTGGGGACAACGGTACGAGCAGGTGAGCGTCCCTGAAACCATTGAACGGATTCTGGAGCGCAATATCGAGGCGCTGTTTTCAGATCTGAACGCGCCCGCCTATCACGATGAGATAGTTGAATGGTTTCGCTTCACCGACCGCGCCTCGCGGCGCACACGCGATGGTCTCGACTATCGTTGCATGAATACTTCGCGGATCTCATTTTGGTTGGCGGCGCACTTTCCGAAGTTAATGCAACTTCCTCTGGTACGACCCATTCTGCGAAGCACTTATCGCCGACAGCTCGGCATCGTGCCCACCATCGGCATGCTTGCCGGTCCCTTTTGGGAGCCTGCCAGCGCTTTCGAGACCGGACGTTTTCTGATGCGTTTTTGGTTGGAGCTGGCCAAACACTATCTCTACATTCATCCGTACGGAAATCTGGTAACAAATAAGCCGGCGGCCCAATGGTGCGAGCAGGAGCTGGGAGTTTCCGACATCTGGCTAATTTTCAAAATTGGTTTTTCAAAAGAGCCGCCGCAGAGTTATCGCCGCAGTGTCGAGGAGGTGCTAGTTGATTGATCGCTTACTGACCGGAACAACGCTTTGGTTGCTCTGGATCATTCGACGTGTGATCAGTCTTGATCGTCGAGCCTACATGGTGCTGAGCGCCGGCGCACTACAGCCCTTGTTGGAGAAGATCGGAATGCTGCGCGCTCACGCTGTCTATTTGAAAGCGAAGGATCACTGTCCCGCATATCGCGCTTTTCTGAAGACTGAAGGCTATCGCCCACGTGGGAGCTGGAAGCTTGCCGATTTGCCAATTATGACCAAGAAGAATTACGTCAAGAAATACTCGATCGTCGAACGTTGTTATTACGGAAAGCTGCCGGCCAAGGGCGTCGTGATTGACGAATCATCAGGATCTTCGGGGGTCCCCAACAATTGGGTGCGCAGCGCTGAAGAACGCGAAGACGTTAAACGCATTCTGCAACTCAACTATCAACTCATCTACCGCGACAGCGGCTGTATCTTGCTCAATTGTTTCGCTCTGGGACCGTGGGCGACCGGCATGAATGTATCCATGTCGCTCGTTGATGTCGGCATTCTGAAATCGATTGGCCCCGAGCAGCAGAAATTGGAAAACACGCTGGAGATCTTCGGCACGGAGTATCGCTATCTCGTTTTCGGATACCCGCCATTTGTTAAATCGTTTGTGGATACGACGCGGCTCGATCTCAAGCAATACCGGATGGACTTGATCGTCGGCGGCGAAGGAATCTCTGAGTCTTTGCGCGCGCATCTGTTGCAGTACTTCCAGACGGTGATTTCTTCATATGGCGCGTCTGATCTAGAGATCAATATTGGTGTCGAAACGGAACTGACTATCAGCCTCCGCCGGCTGTGTATAAAAGACCGCGAACTCTCACAGACTCTTTTTGGACGCGAGCTGCCGCCGATGATCTTTCAGTACAACGCGCTCGACTACATCATCGAGACGACGCCTGAAGGAGAACTTGTCTTCACCATCGGAAGGCAGACCAGTGCGGCGCCGAAGATTCGTTATAATCTGCACGACCTGGGCGGCACAATTACCCATCAACAGTTAGGAGAAAGCCTCGCCCTGAAAGGCATAGACGTTCTGGATCTGGCAAAACCACAGAGCCGATTTCCGATCCTCTTTGTTTATGGTCGCAGCGATTTGACGGTCCCTTTTTATGGCGCAAAGGTGTATCCCACGGATATTGAGGAGATCATCAACGCCGATCCGAATCTTGTGAAACAAATAAACTCATTTCAAATCGCCAGCTATGAAGATGAAGCGATTGACCGGCGTTTGCAGATTCGGCTGGAAACTGTAAAGGAGTTGGCTGGCCCGCTGGCCCCAATTGAGCTGTTACATCAGACGTTCTTTGAAGGATTGTGTCGAGTCAACCAGGATTTTCGCGAAGTAACGAAGATGTTCGACCGCAGTTGCGTCGAGATTGAGATCTACGAATTTGAGCAGGGACCCTTCAGCGACCGCGACATCAGGGTCAAGAATAGATATGTGGCGCGATGAAAACAGAAGTCAGAAGGCAGAAAGCAATAGGCCCACTGGCACCGCCTGGTGGTACTGACTTCACCGGGACCGCGACAAGAGTGCCGCCGACACTTACTAATCGGCAACCGACAATCGAAATCGCCGGTCATTTTAGGGAAGGCGTCAAACGCAGAGACGCTGAGGCACGGAGACACAGAGAAATAATTCAAACGTTTTGAATGTTTTCATGGCGTCCTCTGCGTCTTGGCGACTTGGCGGTTTCAGGTAGCTGCGCTGAAGTAGCTGATGCAAGGTTTGGGTGCTAACGTATCGGCCCACCGGCCATCCCGACATGTCGGGATACTGACTTCAACTAAACGGCGTTGGCACTCCAATAAGCAATCCGCATTCGGCAAGATGGACATCGGAGAATTCTTAACGCGCGGCACCATCTGGTTTTCTATCGTCGGCTATGTTGCGGGAAGCGTTATTTTCGCCTTCTGCTCTTCGCCGAGAGGAAGAACTCAGTGGGAGTCGGGAGCACGAGTTGTATGGACCGCTGCCTGTGCGAGCCTGATTGCTCATTTCATTAGCGCATTTCACTTCTATCATGGTTGGAGTCACGCGGCCGCTTATGCCGACACTGCGCAACAAACACAAGAACTGTTTGGTCTGAATTGGGGCGGTGGTCTCTTCATCAACTATGCTCTGCTGCTTGCCTGGATTGTAGACATCGCCTGGTGGTGGAGGAGTGGTCTCGATTCTTACCGTAAGCGACCATGGCTCCTGATAGCCGCATGGCACGGTGTCTTAGTCTTTATCATCTTCAACGCAACGGTGGTCTTTGGTGATGGCATGGTGCGTGGGCTCGGATTGGCCATTTGCCTGCTCTTAACGCTCACTTGGTTGCGAACCGTCAGCGCACTACGTCATGGCTCCGGGGGAGCCGTATGTTTATAGATACCGCACCATCCTGAATATTTGCGCCCCAGCGCAGCGCAATGTTCCACTTCGCATATCCCGACCTGTTATATTCCGCTCCTCTGGAGCGGCTAAGATTTTTTGGAGCTTGGGATCTATAAACATTCCGTCCCTCCGGGACGTCAACAACTGAAGTATGAACACCGAGATGCGCCAGCCGCTGGTTGGACCAATAGCCCTCCCGTTTTACTACGGCTGGGTCAATGTCGTTGTGGCGGCGCTCGCGATGGTGGGAACGCTGCCGGGCCGGACCCAGGGCCTGGGACTAATCACCGAGCCTTTACTTGCGGACCTGCAAATCAATCGCGTTGACTTCGCCCGCATCAACCTTGGGGCCTCGTTGATTGGCGCCCTCTTTTGTCTGGGCGTGGGCCGATTGATCGATCGGTTTGGCAGCCGGATCGTCCTGACCATCGTGACTCTCGCACTCGCAGCAGTAGTGCTATTAATGAGTGGAGCACGAAGCGTTTTTCTATTGGCAATTTTGATTACACTGACGCGCGGGCTGGGACAGAGCGCTCTCTCGGTTGTCAGTATCACGATGGTGGGGAAGTGGTTTGTGCGCCGTCTTAGCATCGCGATGGCTGCTTACACAGTCATCCTCAGCATTGGTTTTATGCTGGCCTTTCCATTAATTGGCGCAATGGTGATTGATAGTGGTTGGCGTAAAACCTGGTGGACAGTCGGGCTGGCGTTGATGTTTGGCCTCGCGCCTCTCTCGTTACTGCTCGTGCGAAACTCGCCCGAATCGTGTTCGCTTCAGCCTGACGTCGATGTCTCACGAGCGCGTCCCAAAGATGAGACGACTCTCAGTTTTACTCTCAGGGAGGCGTTGCTTACGCCAGGCTTTTGGGTGTTTGGAATAGCTAGCGCCGTCTACGGACTGATTGCGTCAGGCATCGCGCTGTTTAATGAATCGATACTTGCTGAACGAGGTTTTGACGCTTCAACCTATCACCGCAGCCTTGTCATCGTCGCTCTCACGGCGCTTGTCGGTAACTTTCTGGGCGGCTGGCTGATTTCGCGTGGACGAATGAACCGCTTGTTAACAGTCGCGATGGTCTTATTGGCCAGCTCGCTCCTCGCGCTGCCACACGTTAAGACTGAGACTCACGTTGCCGCCTACGCGGTCGTGATGGGCTTGGCGGGTGGTTTTGTGATCGTAATTTTTTTCGCGTTCTGGAGTCGTGCTTATGGTCGGACCCACTTGGGTAAGATTCAGGGTGCGGCGCAAGCCCTCACAGTGATCGCCTCGGCAATTGGTCCTCTACTTCTCGCTGAGTGTGTGGCGCGAACAGGTTCCTATACAGCCATGTTCTATGCTTTGACATTTGTTGTATTGCTGCTCGCCTTGAGCGCGTGGTTCGTGAAGATTCCTGAACTGGGTGGTCACGCGGATTGGAAAGCGGCGTAGAGTCCCATATTAAGATCGGGGAAATCAGCCACAGATTTGCACGGATAACACGGATTAGAGCATGACCGGAACTCAAGCCTCTGACATTTTTGTTTGGATCCGTGTTCATCCGCGTAGATCTGTGGCTCGTTACTCTGTCGCCATTTCAAAGTGCTAAGCGCCACAGCATTTTTTGTACTTCTTGCCTGAGCCACAGGGACATGGTTCATTGCGGCCTGGGCGCGGCGTTTCATACCTTACAGTGGGATTCTTCAGTTCTTCCCCAGTGACAAAACGCCATTTTCCATTCTCACGTTCGAACTCGGCCTTTTCCTTGTGACTCTGATCCTTGCCCGCTTGCGTAAACAGAGCCTCGAAAGAAACGTAAGCTTTGTTGTCGTTGATAAGCCTCGTGTCGAAGATCTGCAGCCCGCGCCAAGTGGATGTTTGTGACCACTCACGGATGTACTTAACGTCGATCTCTGATCTCGTGCGTGAATGAGTAGAGCTCACGACGAAGTCGATCGCACCGGTAGCAAAGGCTGCATAGCGTGCGCGCATCAACTCTTCGGCAGTTTGGCTCTCTCGCTCGCCGTTGATTATTGGCTCGCAGCAATCCGCGAAGCCCGCGCCAGAACCACAGGGGCAGGGTTTATCGATATCGGTCATAGTTAAATAGGGGAACGGGGGAAAAGGGGAACAGGGGAATAGGGCGACAAAAATAACATGCTGCCGCTCCTCCCCAAATAATCAGAAGAGGATCCAGTAATCAGAAGTGGATCCAGGAACTTCCACGAAACATCACAGCTCTTTTCTCCTATTCCCCCTTTCCTTTCAGCTGTTCACTCCTTGCCGCAATATAACTTCGTCTAGCTTTGTCGACCTTTCGGTCTTAGCTAGTTTGCTTGAGTGCTGGCGGTAGTCACTTTAAAAACTACGCGCGGTGAAGAACGGAATGCAGACCATAGTAGGCGATGAAAATCATTACGAAGGCCAGAAAATATAAACCCATCATGAAATACATTTCCATCGCTACGGATTTTTCTCGCAATACCAGAATCTCACGCGCGCTCGTCGGCCCGCGCATGAAGAGCACAAACAAGATGGCAATGATCATCAGATGACCAATCGCGTCGAGAACTCCAAACTCGAAGATTGCCAGCAGGAAGATTGCCTGGAAAACCAACGCCACCACCCGCCCCGCAACTGAGACTGCGCCCAGCAGGATAAAAGCCACACTGAACTCGACAAAACCAGAGAGCACCATGAAGGTCTCCGGCTGCAAACCCATGAGCATGTCTGGATGCGAACGAAGTAGCGTGTAACTCCAATCGGGATATACAAATTTTTCCATTGCTGCCCAAAGCAGGGTAATGCCGGTTGCGGCAAAAAGTACGACGAACCCTGACTGACGCCATTTTCCTCGCTTGATAGACGCCACCGTGAAGAAGTAACCGAGTCCGACGAAGATCATGTAATCGAGCAAATGGAAGAGCCCGAAGTTGCGCACTGACAAAACAAAGAGTGCAAAAATTCCCAGACCAACCGCGGGCAAAGTCCGCCGAAAGAGTGCGCAGATTCCAAGGGCTAAGTGCAGCCAGGGCACATAGGCCGAATGGGTTCTCAGCTCGGGCGTAATGTAAAAAGCTATCCCATACAGCTGATAGAAGGCCCACAATGAAATAAAAAAGGTCGCCGCGCTCAAGCGAAGAATCAGGACAGACATGTCGTCGAGCCGCTTCAGTCGAGAGTCAAGCGCATGCAGGAGGGCGCGCCGATAAGCCGTTCGGTCTGCCCAAAAGAAAGCGCAGACGGCGACGACCGACGCCAGGAAGAATTTTATGAATTGCCCATTGAGCACCTCGCCGATTGGCTTAGGCATAGCGTTCACATCAAACACTGCAAACCATTTGACGTGCGCAAATATCAGCGTTGCGATTTCGATATGAGTCATAAATTACATTGCCGATTGGTCATTGCCGATTGCCGATTGGTCTGACAAAACCGCTGCAGCCTAAACAGTGGTTCGTTTGGTTTGAGCAAGGTGGAGAACGATTCCGAGACCTGCTCCGAGAAACACACCGTAGGCTGTGCCCCACAGCAGCATTCCCGACGGTCCTCCGATCGCATCGTTGAGCGCTGAGCCGAGAAAATATCCGAGCGAGTTTGCTAGGAACAGCACCGCGGATAGAGTCAACGCGGAACGCGCCACTCCGAAACCCAGAGCGAAGACTGATCCCATCAGGAGGGATCCCCCGAGCGAACCGATCCACTCACCAACCGTTCCGCGCAGTACAAAATAAGCTGCGGTCCATCCCACTGCGTATGCGAAGAAAGCGAGGCCGAAGAGCAGGTAAAATTTCGGCAGGCGCCAGCGGCCGACGACAAGCGAGCCGAGAACTCCACCACCCAAGAGGATGAAAAGAGCCGTCCAGACAAGGTAGGCACCGTAAAGGCCGAGTTGCGTGTACATCCACCTCTCGGCGAAGGCGACCGTGGCGAAAACGCATAGACTCGCGAGTCCAAAACCTAGTCCGCCGATTAGCAGAGAACGTTTGAGGGGAGGGATGTTAGTCGATTTCATTGTCACGAAGGTTTAACCGCCAAGGCGCCAAGAAAGGCCAAGTTCGCCAAGATTTTTTGGGGCTTAGAAAGTAAATGCGTTCGCAAGCCCTGATGTTGCGCCATTATAACCATCCACTGTACGCAGGCCCATCCAGTGAGCGATTTTAGATTCTGTCGCCCTTTCAGGGCTCTGAAATTTCTTGAGACCTGTCCAGGGGCGGCGCGCTTCGCGCTTGCCCCTGGCTACCGTATGCCGCCGCTTCGCGGCTCGTTGAATCTAACCTTTGGAAGTGCGCCGGCAGAGCGACGCGGCGACGGCGCTTTGGAATTCTCAAGTGGAGCACTCTCCTCAAACCAAAGCTTTGTCGCGCTGCGCTTGCCACCCCACTCCATAATGTCGCTTCGTGCTGTCGGCGGCTCTACGGACTACGCTTCTTTGGCTACCGATCGAGCAACCTCCGCCACAAGCTCGTAGGATCGAATGCGGGCGGCGTGATCGTACAGGCTGCACACAACCATCAACTCATCCGCTTTTGTTAAATCGATGAAGCGCTGCAAATCTCGGCGCACAGTTTCCGGCGAACCGACAATCGAATGTTGCAGCATACGCGAAGCCTGATGCTTTTCTGCCGGCGTCCAATACTCTTCGATGTTATCCACAGGCGGTTGTAATTGACCAGGACTACCGCGCAGCAGATTTGAAAACGACTGCTGCACGGTAGTGAACAATCGTCGCGCCTCCGCATCGGTATCGGCAGCAACCACATTCACGCCCACCAATGCATACGGATCATCGAGTTGTTTGGACGGCTTGAAGCTTCGCCGATAGATCTCGAGAGCGTCGAACAATGCAGCGGGAGCGAAGTGTGAGGCGAAGGCGTATGGCAAGCCGAGTGCGGCTGCGAGTTCGGCGCCGAACGTACTCGATCCCAGAATCCAAATCGGAACTTCGGTGCCGCGGCCCGGAACAGCACGAACTGCCGGACGAGGTTGGCCGGGTTCGAGTACTGCGAGGAATGACTGCAGCTCCAGAACATCTGCGGGGAAATTGTCAGCGTGACGAGGGTCGCGGCGCAAAGCACGGAGGGTTCGCTGATCGGTGCCGGGCGCGCGGCCTAATCCCAAATCAATCCGACCTGGATAGAGCGATTCGAGCGTGCCGAACTGCTCGGCGATGATAAGCGGCGCATGGTTCGGCAACATGATGCCGCCGGAACCGACGCGGATTGTTGAAGTGCCGCAAGCAAGATAACCAATCACGACGGAGGTCGCTGCGCTGGCGATGCCGGTCATGTTGTGATGCTCGGCAACCCAGTAGCGCGTATAGCCAAAGCGCTCCGCATGTCGGGCCAGATCAAGACTCTTGCGCAGAGCCTCGCGCGGTGTTTCGCCAACGATGACAGGAACGAGATCAAGAATAGAAATAGGAATCATGATTTAGCTTAGGCGTAATTGGAGAAACGGGGAAACGGGGAAAGGGGAAAAGGGGAAGAGGGCCAGGTGGAAATTTTGACTTTCGGTAGTCCTGCTATAGAGTCTGAATCCCCTTCTTAGTAATGACCATTTCCACAGGTACTCGTCTCGGCCGTTATGAAATCCGCTCACAGCTTGGCGTGGGCGGAATGGGTGAAGTGTACTTGGCCAACGACGCACAACTGGATCGCAGTATTGCGCTCAAGGTGTTGCCTGCTGATGTTGCCGCTAACGGCGAGCGCATGCGCCGCTTCATCCAGGAAGCGAAAGCCGCCGCGGCGTTGAATCATCCAAACATTGCACACATCTATGAAGTTGGAGAATCTGAGGGCACACACTTCATCGCAATGGAACATGTCGAGGGTGAAACTCTGCGCGAAGAGATTTTTCTGAAAAAGACTTCGCTGGACCGGCTCCTTAAATACCTCGCGCAGGTAGCCGAGGGTTTAGCTAAAGCCCATGCCGCCGGGATTGTGCATCGTGACCTGAAGCCCGACAACATCATGATCACGGGCGACGGCTACGCGAAGATTTTGGATTTCGGACTCGCAAAACTAATCGAGCCGCAGAAAGGTTTCGGGTCGGACGGTGGTTCAAGCGAGGTTGCTACCGCCATCATCGCGCAGCATTCCACGCCGGGAATCATCATGGGGACAGTTGGCTACATGTCGCCCGAACAAGCACAAGGTCACGTAAAGGAGATCGATCATCGCTCAGACATCTTTTCCTTCGGCTGCATCCTTTACGAAGCTGCTACCGGGAGGAAGGCGTTTGCGGGCAAGGACGTGTTGGACTCTCTGCATCAAATTGTTCATGCGCCAACGCCACAGATCAGAGACATTAATGCCGCCGCGCCTGACGAGCTGCAAAGAATCGTTCGCAGGTGTCTCGCCAAAGAGCCGGACAAGCGCTACCAATCGATTAAAGATGTTGCGATTGAGTTAGATGAACTGCGGCAGGAATTAAAAGCCAGGCCTGAATTGGAGTATTCAGTGCAACCGCAGGGAAGTACTGACGCATTCGCGGTCGATCTGCGAGATACAAGAATACTCAGTACGCAGCATCCCGCGGCCCAAACGACGCAAACAGTAACGTCTCACTCGACATCCAGCGCTGAGTATCTAGTGAGCGGAATCAAGAATCATAAGACTGCTGTCATGCTCGCCTTGCTTGGCCTGGTCTTCACAATCGCAGCGGGCATTGGGCTTTACAAATACGTTAACTGGTCTCGCACAACAAAGCCCCCTCCCTTTCAAGATATGAAGATCACAAAGCTGACCTTCAACGGCAAAGCCATATCTGCCGTGATCTCGCCCGACGGCAAGCAGGTGGTTTACGTGGTCGAGGACGGCGGGCGGCGGAGTCTATGGCTCAGGCAGGTGGCGACGGCGACCGACCTTCAGCTGACCGGACCTGAAGATGTTAACTACTTTAGCCTGACCATCTCGCCCGACGGCAATTTTCTTTATTACGCCTACGGAGGCACAACCATTCAAAACCGTGAGCTCTATCGGATGCCGGTTGTCGGCGGCACTCCCAGAAAAGTAGTCGATGACATCGGCAGTCCCATCGGCTTTTCCCCAGATGGTAAGCAGATCGCTTTCGTCCGCAGCAGACTGCGCGGCGGGATGCGCAGCGGATTGCGCGGTGGGACCATAGAGGGAGAAAGTGCACTGATTATTGCCAACGCGGACGGGACGGAAGAGCGAAAGATCGCCACGCGGCAGGGGGGGCCAAACCGTTTCGGGAATTTCTTCTTCGGCGGGGTCGTGTGGTCGCCCGACGGTAAGAGGATCGCAGCCGTTGCCCGCGCCACCGATTCCGCCGGGAGTTTCCAGGCCGTGGTCGAAGTGCCGGTCGAAGGAGGGTCCGAACGTCTCCTGACTTCGCAGAGGTGGTACCAAATCCAGCGGCTGGCATGGCTCTCGGACGGTAGCGGGCTGCTGATGACTGCGGCGGAGAAAGCCTCGGACACTCGCACCCGACAGATATGGCATCTCTCTTACCCGGGCGGCGAGGCGCGAAAAATTACGAACGACCTGAATAATTACGCGGGCATCAGTCTCAACGCGGACTCCAGCGTTCTGGTGACGGTACAGGAAAATCAGGCTATGGATATCTGGGTCGCGCCGGACGGCGACGCCGGCCGCGCCACCCGGTTTACATCCGTCTCCAGCAATTTGGACGGTTTAGACGGCGTCAGGTGGACGCCGGACGGCAAAATTGTTTTCAACTCGACGGCGGGCGGGAAAGAAGGCATCTGGATCATGGAGGCGGACGGGAAGAATCGAAAACAATTAACCACTGACGAGACCGTAGATTATGGCCCTTCAGTCGCGACAGACGGGCGCTACGTCGTTTTCACTTCGGAGCGCACGGGCGCGCCGGCCACCTGGAGAATGGACATTGACGGGAGCAATCCCAAAAAATTAATTGGCTTCGGCGGACAGGCCGCCGGCGGTTGGTTGGTCTACGGGGATAAAGGCTCTCTATGGAAGGCGCCGATTGACGGTGGCGAGCCCGTGCAACTCAGTGAAGAGCGTCTGGTACGCTGCGCTGCCTCACATGACGGAAAGATGGTCGCCTGCTCGCTCGAGACGCCCGGCTCGTCCGCGAGGCTCGCCATTCTGCCAATCGATGGCGGTGCGCCCATCAAGGTCTTTAAAGCTAAATTTCAACTGCCGGCACGTATGCGTTGGTCGTCCGACGGTCGTGCGGTAACTTATATCGCACGCGTGGACGGTCTTTCCGACATCTGGAGTCAGCCGATTGACGGCGGTGAACCGAAGCGGATAACTAACTTTAAAGCCGATGAAATATTCTCCTTTGATTGGTCCCGCGATAACAAACTCGTGATATCTCAAGGCACTTCCACGTCCGATGTTGTCTTAATAAGCAACGCGAAGTAATAGCAAGCGCCTTCTTAACCTTCGCTATTTCTTTTCCTTCAACCGCGCGATAAAGCCCCAGCCAAAGCGTTGATCATCGGTCACCGCAAGGACCAAATCATTGTTTCCCGGGCGGAGCCTTAGGTAGACGTTCTCAAACTCCGGCTTGACGAAACCCATGTACTCCGGATGCCTACTATCGAACCCATTGATCCCGCGGTAAACAGGCTCACCGTTTAGAAATACGGTCACATCGTCGGAATACCCGATTTCAAGTAACACCAAACGCGCATCTGAAGCAGGCAAAGTTGTCCTGGCAAAGGCGGTGGACCGTCCGGGAGTGCGTCGCAGGGCTCGGTTGATGTTTACAAGTCCTGACTCCTCAGTCGCGACGGCTCGCCAGTCTTTCAGGTCGGGCAAACTGGTTACTTCCGCGCCTTCTGTTTTCACAGGACCAGCCAACTCCCATGAGGTCAGCGTACCCGCGGGTGGTTCGGGGCGCGCGCTGGGCGCGTTGTTAGAAGTGCTCGCAGGGCGAATCGAAACATTCGAAACCGCGACCGCCCATTCATTGGGTTTGTCATTAACTCGCCCCCAGAAAGATACCGCTCCTTTTTCTGTGACACCGCGCAGGCGAGCGACCACCAGGGCCGGCTTCTCTTGGTTGTGCAAATACATTTCCATTCTGGTCGTACTGACCTCGAGCCTTACATGTGTCCACTGATTTCTGGGAAAGTCGGCGACCGCGTTAAACTCGGGATAGAGCTGCCAAGTGGGACTAAAGTTCATGCGAGGCGCGTACTGGATCGCGTTATAAAGTCCCGAACGGTGCAGGCGGAGGTAGATATTTTCGTGGTTTCCAAACGAGACCCGACGAAAAATCACGCCCAGAAAATTGCCGTTTGTCATAGGCGCGAAATCGAATTCAATCGTGCCGTCAACGAATTCGAGGTCGGACCGCATCACTTGCGTTCCGTTTTTGAGCCATAAAGCCTGGCGTCCCAGAAATTCCGCAACGCGAGCGTCCCCAGCGCGTTCCTTGCCCTCTGCATACCATTGCTCATTTGAACCTGCCACTGAGACACGCTCGACAACCTCCTGAGCTTTGGTTGAAAGGGAAACCGCTAGAATAAAGAGTAAACCTACCAACACATGTGCCAGCCTGACGGAAGCTTGCTGGACCTTCCAGGGATTTATACAAACGGCTTTCATACGTTTTTGACTACGCCTCCTATTGAGCATGGGCGCAATCTAACTCCCTGTCTGACACACCGTATAGAACGTTCTTGCTTAGTTGTTTAAATACTCACCGGGAGTGATCTTCATGAGGCGTTTAAAGTGGCGGATGAAGTGGCTTTGGTCGGCAAACCCTGTGAGCGCTGCCACGTCAGAGAGTGGTAAACCGGTTCTGATTAGTTTCTTCGCCTGAGCAACGCGAACTTGCGTTTGGAAAGCATGAGGCGGCATGCCAACAGCGGAGGCAAATACACGGGTTAAATGGAATGGACTCAGGTTAGCGACGCGCGCCAATTCCTGAAGCGAGATATTGCGCGAATGGAACTCGATGATGTAATCGCGAACCGCTATGACAGCGCGGCGCGCCTTCTTTGGAGCCGGTGAATGAAAAGGGTCCTGGGCGTGACGCGCCATTAGCTGCGTGAGTAGGTCGAGCAGCAATGATTCTCGTTCCAAAGTTGTCGCCGAATGCTCAAGCGAAAGATGGAGTGTGTTATAGCGAGTCGTGATTTCTGGATCCAGAACCAACGGATTCTGAAAGAAGGGAAGGGTTCGTGCGCGCCCTGTTGCTCCAGCAACAGTTTGACTGATCAAGCCGGGGTCGACATACATTGATCGAAACGAGCAGCCCGTTTCTGTTTGGTTCGCATGAACTTCGCCCGGGTGAACGATAAATAAACTTGTGCGGGGCGTGTCGTAGTGCGTTCCCCGATAAAAGAGTTCGCCTCCGCCAGCCTGAATAAAGCAGAACTGATATTCATCATGCCAGTGGCG
Organism: Pyrinomonadaceae bacterium; assembly: GCA_041751855.1. GTDB lineage: Bacteria > Acidobacteriota > Blastocatellia > Pyrinomonadales > Pyrinomonadaceae > PSRF01. Next base: position 273,131 of record JBGSWR010000093.1, on the reverse strand, counting down.
AGGGTAAGGCTCCTTCACGGCTGTCCCACTACGCAGCTCGATTCCCGATACATCGTTCGGCCGCCACACTGAGATTTGCTCTTTCTTAATTGGTTTGGTCATACATGCGAGAAGGACTGTGTGTGTCTGATGCCTGAAGTGCTCGCAGAGTTAGCTCGATCACGTAACCAAAAAAATAAGAGCGGCAACATACAAAGGATGTGCTTCTCAGTCCGCGCCTGATGCGCGGCGAATCTATTCCCATCTCTGATGGAACGACTTGACTCTGTCGCCCTTTCAGGGCTTTTTCCTATTCTCTTGCCTGATCCCCCGGCTGCCGCCCGGGGCTACCTATGCCGCCGCTGTACGGCTCGTTGAATTGTTTTTGCCGGCGGAGCTTAGACGGGTTCCTTCGGTCTTTCCAATTCGGTCTATTTCTCTAATCGGTGTTCATCCGTCAATGACTCTCCCAATCTAACCTCTAACTATCATGCGCCCTCGCGATGCTCCTAAAAGCTTGCTGAATGAGCGCTCATTCAGTATCATGACGGCTCCAAATTGGTGCGTTAAGGGGCCGGTTTGGTTAAAAGTTGGTTTCAATATCCCACAAATATTCCTGAGAGGTTTTCCTTGTCGATGATGCGTATTGAAAAAGCGGCAGTCCTGGGTGCAGGGACCATGGGGGCGCAGATTGCCGCGCACCTGGCGAATGCCGGAATCCCTACGGTTCTGTTAGATATCGCTCCGCGCGAGCTAACTTCCGAAGAAGCAAGTAAGGGTCTCACCCTCGAATCCAACGAAGTGCGCAACCGGATTGCGCGCGCTGGATTTGAGGCGGCTAAAAAAGCGAAGCCCGCAGCTTTTTTCACTCCAGACAAGGCAGCGAACGTTAGCATCGGAAACTTTGAAGACGATCTCGCGCAACTTAAGAACTGCGATCTGATCATCGAGGCCGTCGTTGAAAATCTCGAGATCAAGCGGGGACTCTATGAACGCGTTGACGAACAACGTAAGCCGGGATCAATCGTTGCTTCCAACACGAGTGGCATTCCTATTCGGCTACTTGCCGAAGGTCGCTCGGAAGATTTTCGCGCGCACTTCTGCGGAGTCCACTTCTTCAATCCGCCGCGCTATCTGCATCTCGTCGAAGTGATTCGCACCGAGTGGACCAAACCGGAAGTCTCCTGCTTCCTGTTTGGCTTTCTCGATCAACGTCTCGGCAAAGGCGTCGTTGCGGCAAAGGATCGCCCGAACTTCATTGCTAATCGCATTGGCACGTTCGGTGCCCTCCATACAATCAAAACAATGCTGGAGGACGGATACTCGATTGAAGAAGTCGATAAGATTACTGGTCCAGCAGTTGGTCGACCTAAGTCTGCGACATTTCGCACGTTTGATCTGGTTGGACTCGATGTCTTTTCTCATGTGATCAAGAACCTGTACGACGCGCTGCCGGAAGATCCCGAACGCGACATGTTTGTCGCTCCGGAATTCCTCGGCCAGATGGTGTCGAAAGGGATGCTCGGCAATAAAACCAAAGGCGGTTTCTACAAAAAGCAAAAAGCTGAGGGGGGAGCAAAGCCCGAAATCTGGACACTTGAAACAGCGTCGCTTGAATATCGGCCGGCGCAGAAGGTGAAACTTCCTTCGCTAGATGTCGCAAAGAATATCGAGGACACGGGCGAGCGACTTAAGGGTCTGGTGTGGGGAAAGGATCGTGTTGGTGCATTTCTTTGGAAGACGCTCACGCGCACCCTCGCTTATTCGGCGAACCGCATCCCCGAAATTGCCGACACAGTTGTGGAAGTAGATCGCGCGATGCGCTGGGGATTTGGCTGGGAGTTGGGTCCCTTTGAAGTTTGGGACGCGCTCGGCGTCGAGAAGTCGGTGGCGCGAATGAAAGAGGAAGGCCAGGCAATTCCCGACAACGTCCAGAAACTTCTCGCAGCTGGCGGTAAATCGTTTTACAAAAAGGAAGATGGCCAGCAGTTTTACTTTGATTTCGGCTCCGATAAATATCTTCCTCTCGCTGATCCAGTCGGGACCGTCATCCTGAAGTCAGTTAAAGATCGCACCGGAGTGATCAAGAAGAATTCGGGTGCATCTTTGATCGATATCGGCGATGGCGTCGCGTGTCTCGAGTTTCATTCGAAGATGAACGCGATTGGCGGCGACACTCTGCAGATGTTGAAACAGTCGCTGGCTGAAGTGGAGAAGAATTTTGTTGGCCTGGTGGTCGGCAATCAGGGACAGAACTTCTGCGTGGGCGCGAACATCATGCTGATGCTAATGGAAGCGCAGGAAGAAAACTGGGAAGAGCTCGATATGATGACGCGCGCTTTCCAGACGTCCACGATGAGCTTGCGCTATTCGCCCAAGCCAGTAGTTGTTGCTCCTTTCAATTTGGTGTTCGGCGGCGGCTGCGAGATGGTGCTGCATGGCGACCGCGTGCGAGCGGCGGCGGAAACTTATATTGGTTTGGTGGAAGTTGGTGTGGGCATCATTCCGGCGGGGGGCGGCACCAAAGAATTGCTTTTGCGCACTCTGGATTCGATTCCCAAGAATGTTGACGATGCCGATCCGTTTCCGTTTGTGAAGCGCGCGTTTGAAACAATTGCGCTGGCGAAGGTGGCGACTTCTGCTGAAGAAGCTCGGGCGTTGGGATTCCTTGCTGAAGATGACACCATTTCGATGAACAGTGATCGCGTGATTGCCGATGCGAAAAAGGAAGTATTGGCCTTGGCTGCTTCTGGATATGTGCAGCCACAGCAGCGGACGGACATTCGCGCGTTAGGTAATCCGGCTTTGGCGACTTTCAAACTGGGAATACATCAGATGAAACGCGGCGGTTACATTTCCGATCACGATGCGATCATCGGGGAGAAGTTGGCTAAGATTTTGACTGGTGGTGATCTGAATCACGAGACGCGGGTGTCTGAGCAGTATTTGTTGGATCTCGAGCGGGAAGCGTTTTTGTCTCTAGCGGGAATGCGGAAGACGCAGGAACGGTTAGGGCATATGCTTAAGACAGGCAAACCTCTCCGTAACTAAGGATTTCAGCGCCAAGACGCAGGCGTTTAGTTTCGCTAAGGCGCAGAGGATGGTTGGGCAGTTGTGTTAGTGGTTACGGCAGGATTCGATTCAACTAAAGGGAGGCGTAGCCTCCAGATCAATAAGGAGTGGAACGGAAAGGCAAGCCTTTCCGCACGGAGGGCGGCAAGCCGCACTGAGACCTGAGACCTGAGACTTAGAAAGACCTGATTGAGGAAAATATGAAAGAGGCGTTGATTGTATCAGCAGTTCGCACAGCGGTGGGCAAAGCGCCGAAAGGAACTTTGCGAAATACGCGTCCCGATGAAATGGGAGCGGCGGTCATCAAGGAAGCGCTCGCGCGTGTTCCCGGTCTGGAAGTGTCTGAGATTGAAGACGTGATCATGGGCTGCGCGATGCCGGAAGCTGAGCAGGGAATGAATGTCGCGCGCGCTGCGGCGATTCGCGCGGGTTTGCCGGTTGAGACGAGCGCCATGACGATTAATCGGTTTTGTTCTTCGGGACTGCAGTCGATCGCCATGGCAGCCGATCGCATTCGCTCTGGCGGCGCTGAGACAATTGTCGCGGGCGGACTCGAAACGATGTCGATGATTCCGATGGGTGGCCACATCATCCGGCCCAATCCATATCTCGTCGAACACTATCCTGACTTTTATTTGAATATGGGCCTGGCAACCGAAAACGTGGCCCAGAAATACAAGGTTACGCGCGAGGAACAGGATGAGTTTTCTTTGCGCTCACACCAGCGCGCGGCCGCAGCGCTGGATGCTGACAAGTTCGCCGACGAGACTGTGCCTTTAACAGTCACACTCGAAGAGCTGGATGCAAAAGGGAAGGTACAGCGGCGTGAATTTGTATTTGATAGGGATGAGGGTGTGCGGCGCGACAGCTCCATCGAAGGACTCGCGAAGTTGAAGCCGGCATTCAATGCGAAAGGGACAATCACGGCCGGCAATGCGTCGCAGATGTCTGATGGGGCGGCGGCAGCAGTTGTAATGTCGGCCGAACGCGCGCAGAGTCTGGGTGCAAAACCGCTCGCGCGCTTCGTTGCGTATGCTACGGCGGGTTGTCCGCCGGAAGAGATGGGCATCGGACCGGTCTTCGCAATTCCAAAAGTGCTGAAACTCGCCGGGCTGACGCTCGATCAAATTGATGTGATCGAATTAAACGAAGCCTTTGCCGCGCAATCTTTGGCAGTTATTAAAACGCTCGGTCTCGATCCCGACAAAGTAAACGTCAACGGTGGCGCCATCGCGCTTGGGCATCCGCTCGGTTGTACCGGAGCGAAACTGACTGCTTCGATCCTGCGAGAGCTGGAGCGTCGCAACGGTCGTTATGGAATGGTGACGATGTGTGTCGGCGGTGGGATGGGAGCCGCTGGCATATTCGAACGATTGTGAACGGTTGTGGCACGGCCAAGGTCTTCGGTTTTGAACTTTGTTCTTAGAGCTTTGTGCTTCGTTATCGGGTCCAGTGCTTTTCTTTAGGTCGTAGAGTGGTCGTTACACAAACAAAGAACAAAGCACAAAGCACAAAGCTCCAAGTTCAACAGGGGCACAATAGAGGTTGAGATTACGAAGGAGAATGAATTATGTCAGCCGTTGTCGAACAGAAAAAAGTGGTTCAGGGTGGTGCATTTCTCATCGAACAGACGACTCCCGAGGAGATCTTCACACCCGAAGACTTCACTGAAGAGCATCGCATGATTGCCGAGACGACGCGGCAGTTTATGGACAATGAAGTTCTTCCCCGCATTGACGAGCTCGAGCACCACGATTGGAAACTTTCTCGCGAACTTGTAAAGAAGGCCGCTGATCTTGGGTTGATTGGCGCGAATATCCCCGAGGAGTACGGCGGACTGGGCTTGGATCAGACGAGTGGCGCGCTGGTAGGCGAGAACATTGGCCGCTCCGCTTCGTTCGCCACTACACTCGGCGCCGAAAGTGGTATTGGCCTTCTCCCAATCATTTATTTCGGCACTGAAGCGGCGAAACAGAATTATCTGCCCCGCATTGCCACTGGCGAGTTGATCACCGCTTATGCTTTGACGGAAGCAGGCTCAGGCTCGGATGCGATGGCGGCGAAAGCGACGGCGCGGCTCAGCGCCGATGGCACGCATTACATTCTCAACGGCGAAAAGATGTGGATTACCAACGGCGGCTTTGCGGACATCTTCATCATCTTTGCCAAAGTCGACGGCGACAAGTTCAGCGCCTTTATTGTCGAACGGCAACCGGGGCTTACCTCGGGCGCCGAAGAACACAAAATGGGCATCAAGGGATCGAGCACCACTGCCCTGGTCCTCTCGGATGTGAAGACTCCGGTCGAGAACCTGCTTGGTGAAGTCGGCAAGGGCCACAAGATAGCCTTTAACATTTTGAATATTGGACGCTTCAAGCTCGGCGCCATGTGTATTGGCGGCATGAAGCTGATGGCCCACGAAGCTGTCCGCTATGCCAACGAGCGTCACCAGTTTGGAAAGCCAATCTCCTCCTTTGGCGCGATAAAAACCAAGCTTGCGGAGATGGCGATCCGTACATGGGTGGGAGAGGCGATGATTTACCGCACGCTAGGCATGATCGAGGCCGGGATTGGAGCTATCGAAGACAGCAAAAACATGGATGCGCGGCTACGCGCCATCGAAGAGTATGCAGCCGAGTGTTCGATTATTAAGGTGGCCCTGTCCGAGTACTGTGACTTTGTAGCTGACGAGATGGTCCAGATCTACGGGGGTTATGGTTACTCGAAGGATTATCCGGCCGAGCGCGCCTATCGCGACTCGCGCATTAACCGGATCTTTGAAGGTACTAATGAAATCAACCGGCTGTTAATACCGGGCCGGCTTATGAAGAGCGCTTTGAGTGGGAATCTGGCGCTCTTACCAGCCGCTCAGGCGTTGATGGACGAGATCCTTTCGCCGTCTTTGCCGGATTTTGATGAGGACGATGCGGTGCTGGCTGTCGAGCAGAAGCTTGCTACCAATGCAAAGAAGGTCGCGTTGATGACACTGGGCACAGCGGCGCAGAAATACATGATGAAGCTTGCTGACCAGCAGGAGATCTTGATGGGAGTTGCCGACATTATCATGGACACTTACGCGATGGAGTCGGCGATTCTTCGGGCGCGAAAACTGACGGCTGCACAGGGAGAACAGGCGGCAGCACGCTATCTCGATATGACTCGGGTTTTCTGTAACGATGCGATTGGTCGAATCGAGGCGAATGCAAAGAACACGCTTGCCGCAATGGCCGAAGGCGACGAATTGCGAACACTGTTGGCGGCGCTGCGGCGGTTCACGAAGCACACTCCGCTCAACACGGTTGCGGCGCGCCAGGCGATTGCAGGAGTGCTGATCGAAGCGAACAGGTGGGCCTATTGAGGAGGGAGATCTGAGATCCTCGGTATCAGTCCTGAATCGATAAGTCCATTATGCGCATTATCAGTATCTCTTTGCCGACACCCTTTTATATAGGCCCCGTTAACGTCTACCTGATCGACGAAGAGCCCCTGACACTCATCGATACCGGTCCGAAAACCAAAGAAGCCATTGAAGCTCTCCGTGAGGGCCTACGCCAACACCGGTTGCGAGTCGCAGATATCCGGCGCATCGTGCTCACCCACGCACATGAGGACCATTGCGGACTGGCTCGGACGCTAAGAGACGAGGCCAAAGAAGCGGAAGTCCTGGTCCATGACTGGGAAACCGGCCATCGCACAGCACGCCTGGCCCATGACGAGCACCAGGCCCTCCTCAGACGTGCGGGCGTGCCCGAAAACGAGATCGAAACCATGCGACGGCTATACGAGCATGTCCGGCTTTATGCCGATTCGTTCGAAGACCATGAGTACAATAAGCTCGTCGACGAAGCGGAACTCCAGTTTTCCACCGGCTCGCTACGCATCCTCCATACGCCCGGTCACACGCCCGGGTCTTGTTCGTTTGTTCGCGAAGCCGACCGTACTGTGATTGCCGGCGACTGTGTGCTCAAACGTATAACTCCAAACCCAATTCTCTCGCCTGACCCAATCGACCCCTCGCGGCGCTTCCCTTCGCTGGCTGAATATCTGGTCAGCCTGGCAAGATTGCGGAGTTTTGCTCCCACTCTGGTTTACGGTGGTCACGGAGATCCGGTGCATGATTACGAGGAACTCTTCAATCGCTATTTTCGTGCTATCCGCGAAAGACAGGCTCAGGTAATCAACCTCGTACCAGCGACCGGGGCCACCGCCTGGGACGTATCGCGTCAAATGTTTCCTGAGACCGACGACGTGCATCGTTTTCTTGCGGTTTCAGAGGCCGTAGCCCACCTCGATCTGGCTCATTCTGAGAACCGCCTCACGGTGGAACTGAGTGGTGAAAAAGAGGTTTATCGTCCCGGTCCTCGCACTTCCACTTAAATGATCCTCTCTGCGCGACTTTTCGGAACCGCCGACAGACTCGCGCGTTTAATTAACAAATCTGTCTGGGAGGATCTCTCTCTTATGAAGTTCAAATTTGCTTTCTATCTCTTGGTCTCCCTGCTCTTTACTGGCGGCATCGCTCTCGCTCAGGAAACTCCGCCGCCTGCGGCGCCGAGAGCACCGGTTGCCCCCCGGGCGCCCGCTGATCTTCAGCAGGCTTTTTCTTTCTTTTCTGGTGGGAGCTTTCTCGGAGTTCATGCTGAGGACATCAACACCGAAAACATGGCCAGTTATGGTCTGCGCGACGTGCGCGGCGTGGGCATCACCGAGGTTGTGAAGGACAGTCCTGCTGAGAAAGCGGGCCTGAGAAAAGGCGACGTCATTCTTCGATTCGACGACGAGAATGTAAGCAGCGCTCGAAAGCTTACCCGCCTGGTCTCAGAGGTCGCTCCTGACCACACAGCCCGACTGACGATTAGTCGTGGTGGTTCGGACCAACAGGTGGCAGTAACCATTGGGAAGCGGTCTGGATTCTCAATGCCACAGTCAGCCACTATCCGTAGTTTTCCAAGCATCGAGGGAATACCCTCCGGAGACTTTGTCCTCGCGTTCGGAAATAATCGTCGCATCGGGGTCTCAACTACTCAACTCACCAAACAGCTTGCCGAATACTTTGGTGTGGCTGATGGACAAGGGGTGCTGGTAACGTCGGTCTCGGAAGACGGCGCCGCAGCCAAAGCGGGAATTAAAGCAGGTGATGTAATTACCGCAGTTGATGGGGAGAAGATTCAGGGAGCTGGGGATCTGACCCGGGCGCTCAATAAGAAGAAGGAGGGTGATGTCACTCTGACCGTGATTCGCAATAAGAGTCAGATGAACTTCACCGTATCTCCCAGGACTGTGGAACCCATGGTAAGACCGGGAAGTGCGCCAGGAGCACGGCGAGTTGTGATTCCCAGCATCCATGTGCCCGTAATTCCGGAGATGAACATTACTCTTCCGCGGATCGATATCGGGGTAACCCCTGAGATAAATATTGAAGTGCCGCGGCCTCCCAGGGTGAGGGTGATGAACTCTCCGACGCAACCTATCTAAACAGGGTTTTGTGATCTCGTGGATCAAATCTTCACCTGGCAGAATTCTTGATCCACGAAATCACACCCGAAACTTAGCTTTAGTAGTGGATTACGGTTGAGCTAACTTCTTCTTGCCTTCGAGCGCTTCGCGATAGGCGCCGCCTCGGACGTCACCAATCTTAATCGCTTCCTCAAACTCTTTGAGAGCTTCTCCAGTGTTGTCCATGAAAGCATAGATGCGCCCCATTGCCTCTCGCGCTCGAGAGAGCAGCGCCCGATCCGTTTCAGATGAAGCTGTCTCAACTGCAAAGCGGTAGTTTGAAAGTGCTCGATTGAGTCGTTCGGCCTGCACATCTTCATCCGTCGCATCCGCCGCCGCCAGGCTCGCGGTTTGCGCCAGGGCAAAGAAGACTCGCGGCTCGCCGGGAAACTCCTGAAACAGTTCTTTAAGGCGAACTTCGGCGTTTGGATAGTCTCTCAGCCGTAAAATCTCCTCAATCTCACTCAGTTTTTTTACCAGGGCCGCTGCCTTGGCGGCCTCTGGAGCTGAATAGACTGGAACATCCTCAGTTCTACGCGCCGCAAGACGAGCTTCACGGGCAGCCGACGCCCGTTTGCGAGCCTCGGCATACTCAGCCGGGCGTTTGCTTTCGCGCTCAAAATCAAAAGACGAGATCATATCCACGAAGAAGTTTGCGATATCAAATCCTGATTCTTCGATCCCTTTCAACTGATCGGCAAAGAAGAAAGCCAGTATCGCGCCGCGTTCATATTCTTCTGCAAGCCGTGCGATAGTCTCATCCTGAACTGTCTTGGTGGCAGCCTGGGTTTCTCGGGCAATTTCCGCTCGAGTGGCATCATCCTTAGCATTATCAATGCGGGCACGCGCTTCGCGGGTTAGCGTCTCCAATCGGCGGCTCTCTTCAAAACGAGCATCCGCGGCGGCTACCAGCGAGCGGGAGACAGCCAGAAAAACATCGGGTGTAACCGATTCGCCGCTTTTTTCCCGCTCATCGAGCAACTTTTTCAAGTGTTCGCGCCGTGCAGCTACGTCTCGGTTGAAACGAAGCACAATTGGGTCGATGACATATTGCAGATAGGCACGGCGCAATTCGGAGGAAGTTGGATCTGTACCTTCCGGAATAATGGCGTAGTACAGATCGCCGATGATGCGAAAGTTTATTGCTCCCGGCGCTGCCAGCAGATCAGGTAAGACAATGAAGCGGCGTTCATGTTCCCGCCAACTGTACATCTGAGCCGCCCTTTTCCTGGCAGCGGACTTGACGGGAACACGTTCTGCGGACATCAAGATCGGTCGGGTGTGTAGATAAGAAAGGATCGAACGAATCATCTCGGCAGCAGGCGGCCTAAGGCGATCACCCTCTGCCTGGTAAGCTCGAGTATACATGACCAGCCGCTCGTCGATCCCCGAGCGCCGGTAGAACTCACGCAGAAGTGGCGCGAAGTCGAGAACTTCCAATAGGCCCGCGGGAAGATCTTCAGATCTATCGGGCGCATCAAGCGAGGGCGGTGGACCAAGGGCGAGGGCGAGAGAAACATAACGAGCTGTTTGTTCGGCAGTCGTGGCGGGGGCGGGCAGCCGGTTTCTTTCATAGAAAGTTCGCAAGCGGTAACGCAAGTCGGCATCAAGTTCCGCCAGGTCCTTTCTCACTCGTTCGCGAAACACCGATGGCGCCCGGCCCGGCGTGGGATCAAAACCGGCCGCTTCGAGCGCCGCCATCGTAATGATCAAACGGGCATCCGTCTGAATATCAACGCCATACTCGGAGATATCAAAACCTGCAGCAGGGCGCTTCTGCACTTGTTCGGCCGCGGTCTTGTCCGGTGCAGGCGAAGCCTGACCGCTTTGTCCAAGGGCCGAACCGGCGGCCAGTATGAGAATCGAAAGAATGACTGCTTCTTGCTTCATAGGAACTTATAGCTGAGTTATTGCTCAAAAAGATCGGGCGGATTTAGAGATGCGCGGAGGGGTTAAAACAGATGCCATCGTCATTAAAAATCGGGAGTTTGGCGGTTAATTTCTCGCTTTGGTGGCGTTCAAATTCTTGAACCGGTTCACATCTGAGAGGATACGAAGCGAGCGTATATCAGGATTCCTTAAGCACCGACAGAGCGCCTTGAATAGTCACACAAAGACACCGACCTGAATTTATGGCTCCAACCAACCGCTCAGCGTTCGAGGCATAGCTCATTTGAAGCTGTTCAAGGCCTCGGCTTCATCCTCATAAACATCGAACACAGTCAACAGCTTCGTAATCACGAGGAGGTTCTGGATCCTGTCGGTAAGATTTAACAATTTGAGTTGTCCGCCAACTTTGCTGAGAGTCGTATAGTTGGCGATCAACTCTCCAATACCACTCGAGTCAACATAGTTCACGCCAGCCAGGTTGAGAAGAATCTTCTTCTTGTCTCCATCGACCAGCCCACGAATGGAGTCGCGCAAGGCAATGCTGCCCTGTCCCATGCGCACTGCCCCGCTCATATCGAGGATTGTTACATCTCCTGCCTGTCGTTCTGTCACCTCTAACTCGGCCATGGTAATCTCCAGTGCTTAGGCAACACGGTTAAGTGATTGAGATTTGGGCCACCGGGCTACTTAAAGCTATCAATGGCTTCAGTCTCGGCTTCATAAACATCAAAGACAGTTAGCAACTTGGTAATGGCCAGTAGATCCTGAAGTTTCTGCGTGAGATTCAGAAGCTTCAATTGGCCACCTTCCTTGTTGATTGCAGTATAGCTCGAGACCAACTCGCCAATTCCTGAGGAGTCGATGTAGCCCACGCCGGCCAGATTCAGGAGGATCTTCTTCTTGCCCTCCTCAAGCAGCCGCCGAATAGCCGTTCGAAGGGCCACGCTGCCTTCGCCGATTGTAATCTTTCCCTCCATGTCAAGAACCGTTACTTCTCCAGCTTGACGTTCCCTGATGTTAAGCTCTGCCATTTGAGCATTCTCCTTTAGAAATTTTCGATCAACGTATCGATTTTGATCCGGCGAATCTGCTTGTATTACCACCGAGTCACAGAGGCTGGTCTTATCTCTTTTTTAGCATACGCACTCTAGTACCACCCTTGGGGTGGATCTGCCAGTCTACTTCGTCCATAAAGTTGCGCATAAAAAAGATTCCTCGCCCGTCGGTCTTCATAATGTTCTCTGCATCGGTGGGATCGGGGACTTCCTTTGGATTGAAGCCTGCCCCCTGATCCTGGACGATGATCTCGATAAAGTCTTGCGAACTCTTTAAAATGACCTCGATGAACTTGGATTCGTCGGCATTGTTACCGTGAAGGACTGCATTTGTCACGGCCTCGCGCACAGCCAGATCGATGCCGAAAGCAGCTTCCTCTTCAAATTCGGAGCCTTTTATAATTCCAGCGATTGCGGTGGCGACTTCCTCGACAACCTCAATACGGCTGGGCAGTCTGAGTTCAGTCGTCTTTTGAGTCACAGATTAGACATGACCTCATGCCAGCGTCTCTTCAATCTGGCCAGGTTTTAAGAAATCTCCGAAGCTGCCCGGGAGACCGAGGGTTTAACATGCTGCCAGCCCGCATGTCAAGAAAGCCCGCTTGTTGGTGGAGTCTTAGTTTGTACAGATAACAGACCCCCAATGCCAGTTTTCGTGTTTGACAACTTATACTTCGCCGTCCAGTCGTCCCGCAGGGTAATATTAGCAACAATGAAGCTCAGACCAGCACGCAGCGTTCATGGCAACATTATTCTGCCAGGCGATAAATCGATCTCGCATCGCGCAGCAATCATTGCAGCCTTAGCACAGGGCAATTCCACCCTTCAGAACTTTTCCACGAGCAGGGACTGCGCGGCCACGCTTGCGTGCCTGGCGAAGCTGGGAGTATCGATCAAAAGAGACGAAACCACAGTGCAGATCGACGGTGCCGGCGGGACTGGCCTGAGCCAACCGAACGGAGTTCTGGATTGCGGCAACAGCGGCTCGACCATGCGGCTCCTGGCCGGCGTTCTTGCGAGTCATGACCTCGTTTCGACTCTCACCGGAGACGAGTCGTTGCGATCGCGACCGATGAAGCGAGTGATTGATCCCCTCACCATGATGGGGGCCCGGATTACCTCGCAGAACGGTAAGCCTCCCATCACAATCGAGGGAAGATCGCTTCAGCCCGTTCGTTATGAGAGCCCGGTCGCAAGCGCACAGGTCAAATCCGCAGTGCTTCTTGCTGCCCTCGCAACCAGTGGTCGCACCGAGGTAGAGGAAATTCCGACGCGCGACCATACGGAGCGAATGCTGCAATGGTTTGGAGTTCCGATCGAAGTCAACCCGGAGCGAAGCGTTATCAGCCTTACGGGACCTGTTACACTCTCCGGTCGCGATCTGATTATTCCCGGAGATATCTCTTCGGCAGCATACTTCCTGGCACTCGGAGCCCTTCTGCCTGACTCCGAACTTGAAATTGCCGGAGTGGGCCTTAATCCTACCAGGACTGAGTTTCTGACGATGATGCAAAACATCGGCGCCGATCTGCAGGTTGTGAGTCCAAGGGATCAATGCAACGAACCGGTGGGAACACTCAGGCTTACAGGAAATTTCAATCGGTCTTTACCGGACCAGCCACGTTCAGTGCGCGGCTCGCTGATTCCGGGACTGATTGATGAGTTGCCCCTATTGGCAGTTGTGGGAACGCAGTTACCCGGTGGGCTCGAAATTAGAGATGCCGCCGAACTGAGAGTCAAGGAAAGCGATAGAATAGAAACCACCATCACAAATCTTAGAGCGATGGGGGCTCAGGTCGAGGAGTTCGACGATGGGTTCCGAGTCGCAGGACCGGTCCAACTGCGCGGCGCCCGTATTAATTCATATGGAGACCACCGAATCGCCATGGCATTCGCCGTTGCCGCGCTTATCGCGTCCAATGAGTCAGAGATTTCCGGCGCAGAATGTGCGGCAGTGTCCTTTCCCGAATTTTTCGAAGTGCTCGAGTCTTTAGTACAGAGGTAACATCGATGCGCCCGGCCGGCCGGCGAAGCAATTTGATTGTGATAACCGGGTTTATGGCTTCGGGTAAAACTGCCGTTGCAAAAGCTCTCGGAAACCTTCTAAATTGTCCTGCAACTGATCTTGATGAACTGATTACAGTGCGCGAAGGTCGTACGCCTCAAGAGCTCATTGACGAAGATGGCGAGACAGATTTTCGGGTGCTCGAGAGCCGGGCACTGACCGAAGCGCTCGGAGACTCGTCCGGAGTGATCGCGCTTGGTGGTGGCGCCTGGATGGTTCCCGAGAATCGCACCTCAATCGCGAGGAGCAACGGCATCACTGTCTGGCTCGACACGCCGTTTGAACTCTGCTGGCAACGAATATTAGCTTCCGGTGCGTCGCGGCCACTTGCCCGTGAGCGAGAGGAGGCTGAGGCCCTTTTTCTGAAACGACGACCTACGTATCAACTGGCCCTACTGCATATTGCGCCCGTCAATGACCAGAGCGCTGTCGAAGTCGCACTGACAATTGCGAAAGCGCTGGAAGGAACACGTTAGGGTGCAAGCAGGAGGCAACTTCTTTAAATGAGATCGTATATCCCGGATTATTGGCTCGCGACTCCGGCGACTTTGCAGGAGGCCCTGGAACTGCTTGCCCGGGAACCCGGGGTCTGGAAGGCGTTCGCCGGTGGAACCGATCTCATGGTCCTGTTGGAAGCCGGCAAATTGCCGCATAAGAACTACATCAATATTTGGAACCTCCAAGAGCTTCGAGGCATACAGATCGATCCGGAATACATTTACCTTGGAGCATTGACGACCTACACCCAGGCTTTGAATCACTCTATATTGAATCGGGAGTTTCCAATGCTTTGCCAGGCCGCCGGCGAAACGGGTGGACCTGCAATTCAAAACCGCGGCACGCTTGGGGGTAACATAGTCAACGCATCACCAGCGGCCGATTCACCCCCGGCGCTTCTAGCTTACGATGCCGAGGTCGAACTTATTTCTGCGAATGGTGCGCGCTGGGTCTCCTATTTGGGGTTTCACACGAACTATAAAGAGATTGTGATGCGCCCTGATGAGCTCCTTTCCCGCATTCGTCTGCCCCGCCTTACAGAAGGATTGGTGCAGTATTACCGCAAAGTCGGCACCCGCAAAGCGCAGGCGATCTCGAAGATCTGTTTCGCCGCGACCGGGCAACTTGCAAAAAGCCGGATCGCGGACATACGGATCGCTTTCGGCAGTGTCGCTCCGATTCCAATCCGGTGCTTGAGAACGGAAGACACACTGCGCGGCCGGCCTGTCGATGCCGGTTCGATAACCGACGCCAAAGCATCGTTGGTTCGGGAGATTTCGCCGATTAGCGACATCCGCTCGACAAGAGATTATCGTGTGCGAGTCTCAGAAAACCTGCTCGAGGACTTCCTGCAAGGATTAACTCCCGGCGAACGCCATTAGAGACGGAATGATTATGACAAATTCAACTCCAATCGATTTCAAACGCGGCGCGGTCGAACCTGTGGAATGCCTTAAACAGGGCTGGAATTTGATTAAGGATCAGTACTGGTTGTTTGTCGGCATGAGCTTCGTCGGCTTAATGATTGCCAACTTCGTTCCTTTTGGCATACTGCTTGGTCCAATGATGTGCGGCATCTACCTGGCGCTCTTTCGCAAGCAGCGTAGACAACCGGTCGAGTTTGGCGATCTCTTCAAGGGCTTCGACTATTTTGGCGAAAGTTTCATCGCCACTCTGTTTCATATGGTCCCAATCATTTTGATACTCGGGACTTTCTATGTCGCCATCTTTTTGGGCATGTTTCTGGTCCTTCCCAGCACAGGGGACCGCGCGGATCCCACCGGCGTTATTATCTTCTTTTCAATAATGGCCCTGGGCGGGATTGCAATTATGCTGGCAATCCTGTTGCTGTCAATCCTGTTCATTTTCGCTTATCCCCTAATTGTGGATCGCAGGCTATCGGGGATCGAAGCCATTAAGCTGAGTGCGAAGGCGGGGATGGCAAACTTTGGCCGGCTCTTTGGGCTCCTGCTACTCAATGGATTGCTCAGTTTTGTGGGGCTATTGCTATGTTATGTAGGAATCTTTTTCGTGCTTCCAATTAGTTTCGCTGCTATGGCAGTCGCCTATCAACAAGTGTTCGGGTTAGGAGACATTCAGCCGTCTGGTCCACCCCCGCCGCCCATATTTACCTAAAGGAGTTCGACCTGGACGTGGAGTGAAGATCGCATCAGAGCTGAGACGAACACGATTTTAGTCTCTAAAGGGGATATCGATGTCAGTCATGAAAGAGTCGGTGAGTTTCTCTTTTAAAGAGCTTGCAACAGTGGCAGCAGTGCGATCGGTAGCCGGCATTGGGCTGGGGCTGTTGATTGCGGATTTTATCGATCCTAAGAAGCGCCGGCGTGTAGGCATGGCTCTGTTCCTCGGTAGCATCGGCGTCGGTTTACCGGTCGGAATGGAGATCTTGAGAAAGCTCAGAGCGTAAGGCGATTTGCAAAACATCTCGACTGGTTGCCACGTCTTGCTTAAGCTTCGCATATGCCTTTACCGGATCTAATCATTCGCGGCGATCGAGTCTTACTGCCTGCCGAAACCTTGACCGGCTTCGCGGCCGCGACCAATGTCCAGTTCAGCTCTCATACCGTCCCGGCCGCAATTCACATTACCGCGGGAAGGATTACCGCAATTACTGCTTATGACGAGATCCCACACGGCTCCGAAGTTGTGACGGCTGGCAAAGATGCGATTGTAGGTCCCGGCCTCGTCGATACACACGTCCACGTGAATGAGCCAGGCCGCACCAACTGGGAGGGATTTGTAACCGCCACAAGGGCTGCTGCCGCCGGTGGGGTAACAACGATTGTCGACATGCCTCTCAATTCAATTCCTGCGACGACCTCGCTCGAAGGTTTGCGGGAAAAGTTAAAAGCTGCAAATGCCAGGTGCGTGGTCGATGTTGGATTCTGGGGTGGCGTTGTACCGGGCAACACTGATGAATTGCCCGGCCTATTGGCCGCCGGAGTCAGAGGATTCAAATGTTTCTTAATCGAATCGGGCGTCGAGGAATTTCCCAACGTTACCGAGGAGGATCTACGTCTGGCTCTTCCCGAGATTGCCCGCCTCGGAACCGTTCTGATTGTGCATGCCGAATTGCCTGGTCCATGCCGGCAAGCTGCACTCCAGGCTCCAGACAAGCCAACCGATTATCGAAGCTTTCTCGAGTCACGACCACGCGCTGCTGAGAATGAAGCAGTCGAGTTAATGATTCGTCTGAGTCGGGAGTTCGGCTCGCGCGTGCACATCGTTCACCATTCCTCTGCTGATGCGTTACCCGCACTGCGTCAAGCGAGAGGGTTAGGGGTGCAGATCACCGTCGAAACCTGCCCGCACTACCTCTTCTTTGCTGCCGAAGATATCCAGAATGGTGCTACCGAATTCAAGTGCTGTCCTCCGATCCGCGAGCGCGAGAACCAGGCAAAACTTTGGGACGCTCTCGAAGACGGGACAATCGATATGATTGTCTCTGACCACTCGCCGTGCTCACCCGAGTTAAAGGGAAGAGAGAGTGGCGACTTCATGAAGGCCTGGGGCGGCATCTCTTCCTTGCAACTTCGTCTTCCGATTATCTGGACTGCGTTGAGCCGCCGTGGATTCTCGCTGGACCATCTGGCTTCCTGGCTCTGCCGCGCCCCGGCAAAACTCGTCAGTCTTGATGGACGTAAGGGCGCACTAGCAGTCGGACTTGACGCCGACGTCGTGATCTGGAAGGACGATGAAGAGTTTCGAGTTGAACCGGCGATGTTGGAGCACCGGCACAAACTGACGCCGTATAACGGGTGCGTCCTGCGGGGAACGGTCCAACAGACTTTTCTTCGCGGACGTAAGGTATATGATAAGGGTGAGATTACGATCGAGAACGCGGGAATGCTGCTCACATAACACGGTGCGCATCGTTAGTTGTCACCTTGAAGGCTGGTATCAGCAATGGACTTTACTGAACTGATTGACCTGGCGTCTGAGAAGCTGGGTGGGGCGGTGTTGACGGCGAACGACGAGTTCTTCGCACCGAAAGAGAACCTGCTCAAGGCCGACGCCCCGGTCTTTATCGAAGGCAAATATACGCATCTGGGAAAGTGGATGGACGGCTGGGAAACTCGCAGGCGCCGGACTCCGGGATTTGACTGGTGCGTCATCCGTCTGGGATTGCCGGGAATTGTGCGCGGCGTAATTGTGGATACCAGTCATTTCAAGGGCAACTATCCAGAACATTGTTCGCTCGAAGGGTGCTCACTCTCCGGTCAACCAACCGTTGAACAGTTGCTGTCCGACGCCACGGCATGGACTCCGCTCCTTCCCCAATTGCCGTTGCAGGGAGATGCTCAAAACCCATTTCCAATCGACAGTGACCAACGGCTGACTCACCTGCGCTTCAATATATTTCCCGACGGTGGGGTGGCGCGACTGCGAGTCTTTGGCGAGGTCTGGCCCGATTGGACCAACACTTCAGGAGATATAGATCTGGCCGCCGTGGAAAATGGCGGGCTCGTCATCTCCTGCAGCAACATGTTTTTCGGCCATCGTCATAATCTGATCATGCCGGGGAGAGCCATAAACATGAGTGATGGCTGGGAAACAAAACGGCGGCGCGGACCGGGCCACGATTGGGTGATCGTCAAACTTGGTGGACCGGGGCGGATTCGGCGCGTTGAAGTCGATACTTCCCATTTCAAAGGCAATTACCCGGAGAGTTGCGCCCTCGAAGCATGTTACTCGATCGCCGCAACACCTGAGAGCCTTAGCGATCTGTCCGTTCCCTGGAAAACCTTGCTGCCCCGTACGAAGCTTCAAGCTCATACTCGCCATCTGTTTGCCGAAGAGATTACCGACGTCGGAATAGCTTCTCATGTGCGTTTCAACATCTTTCCCGATGGCGGTGTCAGCAGACTAAGAATTTACGGCGGCCTCCGATGAGCGAGCCTTCGAAAGATTCCCCCTCAGGATTGGCGCGGCTTAATTCTCTTCTGCCAGCAATCGCCGAGGCTGAACTGCGGAAGTGCTGCGGCTCTTCTGAGTGGGCAAGGCGGATGACAATGGCGAGGCCTTTCATGAACGGTGACGAAATGGTCTCGAAAGCCGAT
Source organism: Pyrinomonadaceae bacterium (assembly GCA_041751855.1). Taxonomy (GTDB): domain Bacteria; phylum Acidobacteriota; class Blastocatellia; order Pyrinomonadales; family Pyrinomonadaceae; genus PSRF01. Next base: position 254,496 of record JBGSWR010000093.1, on the reverse strand, counting down.
GCGATCTGGTGGTCTCTGTCTTCCTCTGATTGGCTTGAGGCCTTCCACAGTCACCCAAAGATTGGCGAAAGCCGAGCGGCACAACCTGTCGAGGTCGACGCGCAACGTTGGTCGCAACAGGAACAATCCGGTATGCGCACCGCTTCTCAAAGTACAATTAATGAGCTAGCGGAACTAAATCGCGCCTACGAGGAGCAGTTTGGGTATATATTTATCATCTGTGCCACGGGGAAAACACCAGATGAAATGCTCGCAGCGCTGCGATTAAGGCTGGGCCATGGTCCGGAAGAGGAGTTGCGGTGCGCTGCTGCTGAACAAGCCAGGATCACAAAACTTCGACTTGAGAAGTTGATGAAAGCCGTGGCCGGGTGAACAACCAACTCGCGAGAGACAACGATGAGCACCATCTCAACACATATTCTCGACATAGCCCGCGGGACGCCTGCCAGTGGGGTGGCAGTTTATCTACAGCTACAGAACACCGACGAATCCTGGACAGAATTGAGCCATGCCTGGACCGATGACGATGGACGTGTCAAACCATTCTTCTTGCTTGGTGAGCCGCTTCAGGCCGGCACCTATCGCCTGACCTTCGACACGGAGGAGTATTTTTCCCGACTGGAAATCGCGCATTTTCATCCCCAGGTAAGCGTCGTCTTCCGTATTGGTCACGACCCCCAGCATTATCACGTGCCACTCCTGCTCAGCCCTTTTGGCTATTCAACCTATCGCGGGAGCTAACGGGTGCCAATCGATCCCACTATCAGCGAATGGCTGAACCTCATTGCGCGCTGGATCCATGTGTTCGCGGGAATAATGTGGGTGGGCACAACCTATTACTTCACCTGGCTCGACGCGCGTCTAACCGAGGAAGAGAAGGCCGCGGCAGCGGGAGGAGACAGCGCACAGGTTTGGATGGTCCACAGCGGGGGCTTCTATGTAGTCGAGAAGCGCAAGACCGTCGACCTGGTTTCACGAAAGCTACATTGGTTCCGTTGGGAAGCAGCAACTACCTGGCTAAGCGGCGCCATTCTTCTTGTCATCGTTTATTACCTGGGCGGTGGAGCCCTGGTGGATCCCGATCAGAACATCAGTGTTGGCCTGGCAACGCTAATCTGTGTCGGGCTGCTGATCTTCGGGTGGGTAGTCTATGATCTGATGATGATCTCGCCGCTTGGCAGAAACGAGAAGATTTTTGCGGTAATCGCTTTCGTACTTGTCGTAGTCGTGTCGTTTGGCCTCACGCGCGTGCTGAGCGGTCGGGCTGCCTATATTCACGTGGGGGCTCTGTTTGGCACCATCATGGCAGCGAATGTTTGGATGCGAATACTACCCGCGCAAAAGCGCATGATTGCAGCTATCAATGCGGGTAAAGAGCCTGATCAGGCCCTCTCAGCACAGGCTAAACTCCGTTCCAAACAGAATACGTTTATGGCGGTGCCGGTGGTATTCCTGATGATCAGCCATCACTTCCCGACTACTTACGGAGATCGCTACAACTGGGTCGTTCTATCGGCCATGGTGTTGGCTGGCTGGATAGCAGCAAAGTTCATTCGCCGCGCGTAGGTGTATATGGTCCGCCTACCGACGAGGCGCGCTCAATTTCTTAAACCCTACACACGCAAGTGTGTAAATGGTTAAGATCCTGCCTACTCACGAAGCGTGATCCAAAACGAGGATCCCGATGCTTCAATTGAGCTAACTCCGCGGAGTGGTCTGCCGGTTCTGCAATATTTTTACAAATGAACCGGAACGTAACTCCGCGAGCGTGAGTCCCGAGTGTTCGACCGCTTCCTCTTCAGTTAAAGCGCCGCTGTTTGTTGCTCGAAGAAAATAGTTCAACAGTCCCTGACCGGTTGCCGCATCGTCAAAAACATCCCCAACCAGCGTTGCCTTAGCCGCTTTATCAACAAAGTTCTTCAGTCGATCCGAGGCCTGGTCCAGCCCCTCCAGAAAGAATGCGTAGACCGCGGCATACCGGGTCGGCAACTGTGCCGGATGCAGATCCCAGCCTTGATAGAAGCCGTTCTCCAAAGAATGCCTGATGTGCTCGTAATGCAGTTTCCAAGCACGGTAGACCACGGTTCGATTCTCTTCAATCTGAGCAAGTGTCAATGGCGCTCCACCTTCACTGAAACGATGAGGAGCAATCGGCATGATGTTAGTAGCGCCATCCGACAGCCAGATGCCCGTACCCGCAAAAGCTACTTTCATCATCTGTTTTGCAAAGTCGCATGCCGGGTGCATCATGTGCTGGTAAGCCGCAGTGATACTGCAACTCGCCGTATAGTCGTAAGTGCCGAAATGGGCCGCCACACAACGTCCATTGGCTTCCGCAAGCAGTCTGGGGAGATTAATCTCGCCTCGCTCGCTGATGATTGATTGCGTGGTCTCGATCATCATTTCACACTTAAGCGACCTTGCGGCCAGCTTGTTTCCCTGCTCGAGTAATTCCAGAAGTTCCGCAAGCGCAGCAACCTGTTCCGGCACCGTAATCTTGGGTAGCGTCACTACGAAATTCTCCGGCAATCGTCCACCGGTTCTCTCCAACAACGTCGAAACAAAGATATCGAGCGTGCGAATGCTACGTACATGAAGTTCTTCCGTGAAAGGTTTGATACGAATGCCGATGAAAGGGGGAAGCGTTCCCTGGTCCATCCCTGCCGCTACCTCTTCTGCGGCTGAGGCGGCGTGGCCGTCCTCTTCTTCATCAGGCCGGTTCCCGTAGCCATCCTCAAAGTCGATACGAAAGTCCTCGACCGGCTCGCGCCCAAGCTTCTCATTCACTCGCATGTAGATCGTGTAGGCCAGCCACGCCGCTTTGTCTTCAGACTTCACAACTGAGGAACCGGCTTCGAGTCGAGCCGGCAGGTTTCCCGCCTGTTCGATCGATGCGGGAAGGTTGCTTGAGCCTGGCAGACCGATGGCTTTAGCAAACGACAAAAAGTCCGGTGCGAACTGATCGAGTGAACGCCTCGCGATCTGACCGAGGCGGTCGATTGAGTCTGCTTTGAAAAGGTGCGCTCCACCGTACACAGTATGTACCGGCTGGCGACGACCGGTTTCTCCAGGATAGGAGTGCGTGAAGCTCGTGTTGGCCGCACGCAGACGCGTCGTGAGTTCTCGTAGCGCATTGCCGCCGAGAGAGATCTTCATGAAGCTCCTCCGCTGAGATTGGGATAGCCTGGCAAGTGTATTCTATTTGCTGGGCAGCAGGGTAAACCGTCAACCGCTCATTGAGTAGGAACCGGTTCGGCGAGATTGGCAAGCGCGGTAATTAACTCATCGGGCTGAACCGGCTTTGGTACAAACATATTGAACCCTGCGGCTAGCGCCCGCGCCCGATCCTCTACGCGCACAAAAGAAGTTAAGGCAATCGCGGGCAGGTCCTTTCCGTTCCTGAGTTCTCTGATCCTGGCTATTAGCGAATAAGCATCCTCGTTCGGCAATACCAGGTCAGACACAATCACGTCCGGTTTGTACCATTCGAGTATCTCGATTGCGTCTGACGCAGAGGCGGCCCCCTGCACCCTGGCCCGGTATGCCGTCAGCATGACATTGATTACCTGCAACGTATCGCGGTCTTGGTCGACTACCAGCACACGCAACCCTTCAAGGGAGGGAAGCGGATCAGACTGAACATCGTGAGTTGCGTGTTGCTTGGGCTTGTTCCAGCGTTCGCTTGACCCTCCAACCGGTAGCGCGATTGTGAAACTAGCACCAGTTCCGAGGCTATCGGCATGCACCGAACCACCGTGCAACTCGACCAGATGCCTGACAATCGCAAGGCCCAGACCCAGACCGCCGTAACTACGCGTGCTACTCGAATCGGCCTGACGGAAGCGGTCGAAAATGAATGGTAGGAAATCTTCGCTGATTCCCGGTCCGGTGTCGCTTACTCGAATTTGAACATTGCCCTCGGCGCGCTCGAGCCGCACTTCGACGTGGCCGCCTGCCGGTGTGAACTTGATGGCATTCGAAAGCAGATTCCAAACGACCTGTTGCAGGCGACTTGCATCTCCCTGAGTGTGCCTGGCCGAGGGATCAAGACGCACCTCGAGGTGGATGCCTTTCGATTCGGCAGCTAACTGTACAGAATCGATCGCCGCATTGATTACGGACGCAAGATCTACTGGCCCAATATTGAGTCGCAGTTTTCCGGTGATGACTCGCGAGACGTCGAGGAGGTCTTCGATGAGTTGTGCTTGTGACTTGGCATTACGCTCGATAGTCTCGAGCGCACGGGACTTCGTGGCGTCGTCGAGTGTTCCTCTGCGAAGCATATGGGACCAACCAATAATCGCATTCAACGGTGTTCGTAACTCGTGGGATACCGTAGCCAGAAACTCATCCTTCATGCGATTGGCGCTCTCTGATTCAGCGCGGGCCAACTGTTCGCGCAGCAGCGCTTGCTCGCGAGCGCCCAACTCCTGCTGGACCTGATAATGCAGTTGCGCATTCTCGATAAAGTCGGCGGCCATGCGGGCATAGAGATCCATAAGCCGCAACTCACGCTGTGACGGCCGTCGCGATTCGCGAAAATGAACCGCCAGCACACCGAGGATGTTACTGCCATGGGTGATGAGCGGTGTGCTGTGGCAAGAGCGAACGCCGGCCCGGTTCGCTACCTCTCGATACTGAGCAAGGAGAGGATCGACTTCGATATCCTCTACGATCACCTGGCGACGCTGCTCGTAACTCCCGCAAATATCCGCGCCCGGGACGACGCATTCGAGTTGCTTCAGAAACTCGTCGTCAAAACCGCACTGTGCCTTCACGCTTAGGCCGTCACTTTCGCGGTTGCGCAATGACAACAAGCCAAGGTCAGTTCCCTGCACCGCCAGCGCTGCCCGCAATACCTCTTGTAGGACCAGATCGATATCAAGCGTGCCGGTAAGTCTGATGCTCATCTCATGCAACCGGCGCAAGTCCTCGACCTGGATCTCTAATTCCTGCTTTACAGTGCGCAGCGCTTGTTCCGTCTGCTCTCGTTGCGCAATTTCGGCCTGTAACATTCTGGCCTGCTGTTGCAACCGAATGATTTCGCGAACACGGTCATCGAGAGTAGGCAGCGTGGTGTAGCTTTCAGCAGGAATCAGATGGGCATGCTGGTCGCATACATCAACGATGGACCGTGGAAGTTTCTCGTCGGTAAAGCTGCCGATTGGATAAGCGCAAAAAAGGAGGAATGGATGGGCCTGTCGTAAATCATTCCATAGTTCTTCGAGACGGATTGCGCCCTCACAGTTACCCTCCGCCCACAACAGCATGACCATCTCGCCGAAGATTCGTACGCGGCGGCCACCCTGCCCAGCTCTGGCCAGGATCCCAGTTAGAAGCGTCTGAAAGAGCGTCGCGTCTGGCGCGCCATCCATCATGAAACCGGCCAGGGTGTCGCCTGCATCCAGCGATACATACTGACCCGCCGCCCGCACAGCATCCAGGTCAATTCCTGATTCCGTCAATCGTCGTTCCAGGCTGTCGCGATGCTCCTGTGTAGCAACGATGATAAGAGCATCGCCTCTGTTGAGCCCCGAAGTAGTGAACCCTACCAACGAGTCAACGAGAAATGCTTCCGTCTCATAAAATTGGGCAAAGTGGTCCCCCTGCTCGGCGCACGTCCAGTCAGTCTGCGGCCCCAGGATCCAGGCGTTATCAAACTCTGCTTGTGCCATCAGTTCGGTGTTTATTCCGGTAATCTTCGCGTCGCTCAAAGCGCCCTCCGTCGCAGTACAGGCTTTTTATCCTAATGGCTGCATGTGACTCACTTCACGATGAAGGAATCGCACGGCTCTTTCAGGGTCACAAGTCTAACGCCCGGGGGAAGGTACCTCTTATAGTCACACAAAGACCTGGAAGAGGGAATAGTTCTCAAGGGGGAGGCGATATTCTATACCCGCTGCAACTCGACGTCCAAACGTACTGGGTATAGAGAGTGGGGTCCTAATTTGTTGCAGCGAGCCAAGCAGTTTCTTTCGCCTCTGAGGAGGGTAGTTTGCTTGCCAGATCTCATGCAGCCCACCTATAATTCGGGCTTCCAATTACGGCGCATTGGTGTAGTTGGTTAACACGCTGCCCTCTCAAGGCAGAGATCACGGGTTCGAGTCCCGTATGCGCTACCACCTCTTTTTCAATGATTTGCCGTTACTACTTGTCCCTTGAACCGTTAAGTTTGCCGCTCCAGCAACTTAATAGTTCCGATTGCCTCCGGCAATTTATCGGTTCCATCTTGGCGGAAAAGGGATCCTGAACTACTGCTTGCGTAAATCATTAACCGCTCTCTCTTAAGTATGGTCGCGCCAATGCGCGGTGGGCATCCGCTGTCGTGACAGTTATCACGCTGTGCTAGGTTCACCCGCGCCTGTCTGAACGCTCGCTGGTGTACTCTTACGGGTCTGTCGACATGTCAAAGACCTTTAGCGTTAAGCCGCAACTATCGAGCAGGTATTCGGAATCAACGAGTCTTGCGTGCAACGCGGAGGTCTGCTGAATTAAAAACCGGCTGCGGATTGAGGAAGTGCCACGGTCGAGCGTCGCATTTGCCCTAGAAAGCGTCCTGTTGGGGCATAAGATAAGATTCTCAAAGAAAATGGCCCGTCGCTGTTAAATTCTCACTAATAGGCTAAAATGATAAGATATTCGCAGGTTCGAACGTGCTTTTTTACTTTCTCGGTAAAAACTCGATAAAGGTTCCGTATAGTCTGTAGCGAAAAATAAGAGTTTCACATGCCCGATCAGAGTTTCGCATCTAACCCAACTGGCAAACCCATAGGTCTGATGGCTTTGATTCGGGAGCTCGACCTTCCAGTACGACTGCCCACAGTTCAGTCGTGGAGCCGATCAGGTGCCAGAAAGACTAGCGTTACCAGTGCCGCGATAAAGGAATACTATCCACTAGGCTACGCGCCTCAAGGGCTAATCGGAAACCTCAAATTCGCCTTGCGTTATGAACCTATCGATCTAAGTGTCTATCACGCTTTCTTCAAAGTCTTTGAGAGCGAGTCATTGGAGGCGTGGATACGGCAGGAGCCAACCAGCGCCTATGCGCGTCGAGCTTGGTTTCTATACGAGTTTCTAACCGGCAAAACTCTTGACGCTCCTGATGTGATACCCACGGGTTACGTGAATATATTAGATCCTAAGCTGCATGTGACGGGACCAGTCAGAAGGGTACGACGACAAAGAATCAACAACAATCTGCTGGGCGATCATACCTACTGTCCAGTTATCCGCAGAACGGATGCGCTCAACCGAGCGATGGCAGCAGGACTCGACTTGGAAGCTAAGTCCCTCGTGGAAAGCTGCGAACCAACAATTCTAACCAGGGCGGTACATTATTTATATACCAAGGAGACCAAGTCTTCCTTCGCGATAGAAGGCGAAGTGCCTAACGCGAATCGTACTGCGCGTTTCGTGGCTGCACTAACAGGGGCGGCCAACTTTGACACTTCTGATCCGCAAGCATTCATCAGCCTTCAGAATGCGATCGTTGATCCCCGCTATGCGGCTACTGGATGGCGCACAGTCCAGAGCTTCATCGGTGAGACGATGAGTGATTTCCGAGAACACGTCCATTATGTTTTTCCCAAGCCAGATGATGTCACCGACCTAATGAACGGATGGATGCGAATGATGGAGAACTTACGTGGCTCTAATATCGATCCAATCTGCGCGGCGGCAGCGGCCTCATTCGGGCTTGTTTTCATACATCCATTTGAGGATGGCAACGGGCGCATTCATCGCTTTCTTGTGCATCAGCAGCTCGCAAGTTCCAGGTTCACACCCAGCCAATTGCTCTTCCCAGTTTCTGCCGTCATGATGCGTGACCGTCCCCGCTATGAAGAAGTGCTGGAGGGTTTCTCCCAATCCGTTTCACCCTCTATAGACTACGACTTACTTCAAGATGGATCACTGGTTGTAAACAATGAGACGGCGCATCTATACCGATTCTGGGACGCGACTGCGTTCGCTGAATACCTGTACTATTGCGTGGGCGAAACCATTCGAACCGATCTCAAGCAGGAAATCGGATTCCTGAAAGTTTTCGACGCGGCCATTCGGGCGACTATGGGAGTCGTAGATATGCCAGATCGACGGGCCTCCCTGCTGATAAGGCTAATTCTTCAAAACAAAGGCCGCCTATCGCAAGCTAAGCGCGCGATGTTTTCCGAGCTCAGCGATGAGGAGATAACTGCCATCGAAGCGGCAGTGGCCTCTTGCACCCCAGCCTCACTCCCGGGAGAGTTGACGCTTGCCCAAGATATTGAGGCTGCCGAACGTGTAATGCACGAGGATCGAGATGCGTTGAAGTAGCTGGCGAAATAGTTTTCATGAGCAAGTCATTTGGCTTTTTGAGAACACAGAGCGACTGAGCGGAAAGAAACTCCGCCGTTTTTGCTTGCTAGAATTGCTGTGACAAGCAAAAATCGGTGCTCAAAGCTCGCTCAACTCTGTAAATGGAGCTCCCATGCTGATTTTTGTGCCGAAAGAGACGGCTCGCGGAGAGACACGTGTGCCCGTCGTTCCCTCTACCATCTCCAGGCTGACTTCCTTGGGCGCAAAAGTCGAAACCGAACCATCCCTCGGCGTCTCAATCGGCTTCAGCGACGATGACTATGTTAAGGCTGGTGCTGAGAGCAGCTCCGATCTGAACCGATCACTAAACGAGGCAGACATGGTCCTCCGGCTGCGTCGTCCGCCAATCGAGACCGTGGCCCAACTCAAACCCGGCGTGATTCACATCAGCTACCTCGACCCCTTCAACGAACACGATCTAATCAGGGCGCTCAGCTCTCAGGGAGTCAGCGCCATCAGCATGGAAATGATTCCGCGAACTACGCTGGCCCAAAAAATGGATGCGCTGAGTTCGCAGGCAAACCTGGCCGGTTATGCGGCTGTCATTCTGGCCGCCGAGCGTCTAGACCGGATCTTCCCGATGATGATGACCCCTGCCGGAACCATCTCGCCGATGCGCGTGTTCGTAATCGGCGTCGGTGTTGCCGGTCTCCAGGCAATTGCCACCGCAAAACGTCTCGGCGCTCGCGTTGAAGCCTTCGATACTCGCCCCGTGGTCGAAGAACAGGTGAAATCATTGGGCGCAAAATTCGTCAAGATCGATCTCGGTGAGACCGGTCAGACAGAACAAGGGTATGCGAAAGCTCTCACTGAAGAGCAACTAACGAAGCAGCGCCAGGGAATCGCAGAACATTGCGCCACAGCCGACGTGGTCATTACGGCGGCCCAGGTTTTTGGCAGACGCGCCCCGGTTATCGTCACGACCGAGATGTTATCCGGGATGAGACCGGGCAGTGTGGTTGTAGATCTGGCGGCCGACACCGGAGGTAACGTAGAAGGTCTGGCGCTCAACGAAGAGATTATGGTTGGTGGCGTCCTGGTGATTGGCCATGGCAACTTAGCGGGTAGGGTACCGGCGCACGCCAGCCAGATGTATTCAGCCAACCTCGGTAATCTCATCGAGCACTTCTGGGACAAAGAGGCGAAGACATTTCGCATGGACCTCAATGATGACATACTTGCGGGCTCTCTAATTACCCATCAGAACGAGATCGTGAATGAAACGATCCGCAAACTTATCGAGGAAAAGAAGCCATGATTCTCCTGTTCTTTGTTTTTGTGCTCGCGATATTTTTGGGCTTCGAACTGATCTCGAGAGTCCCTTCGCAACTGCACACTCCGCTCATGTCAGGCTCGAATGCCATCTCGGGCATAACAATCGTTGCGGCAATAATCGCCGCCGGGACCTTTGAAGGAACCGTCGCGATTGTTTTCGGCGTGATTGCCGTCGCCGCAGCCACGATCAATGTGGTTGGCGGTTATCTGGTCACTGATCGAATGCTCGCGATGTTTAAAGCAAAAGAGAAGGGGCGGAAGTGAGCGGCGATGACACTTGATACCGTAATCAATCTCGGCTACATCGTCGCCTCGATCCTTTTCATTTTCGGACTGAAAATGCTTTCGCGGCAGCAGACCGCACGCCGTGGCAACGCGCTCTCAGCAAGCGCAATGCTCCTCGCGATCATTTGCACGCTGGCTACCAGAGGCCTCACATATGAATGGATAATCGCCGGCATGATCATCGGCGCGGTGGTAGGCGCTTCAGCAGCAATCGCCGTGAAGATGACGTCCATGCCGGAAATGGTCGCGCTCTTTAACGGCTCAGGCGGTTTGGCAAGCCTCATTGTAGGTTGGCTCGAGTATCACGTTCAGCCGGATCGTCCGATGTCAACGATCATTGCCGTCTACTTCACCGTTCTGATTGGCTCCATAACAGTGACGGGCAGCCTCATTGCTTACGCAAAGCTTTCTGAGCGAATCTCAGGCAAGCCGTTTCTCTTCCTGGGCCAACGAGTCGTCAATGCTCTCATCCTCGCCAGTCTTCTCGGCCTTGGGATCTTTTTCATTGCTCAACCTCAGGGCCCTTACGCATACGAAGTGCTCCTCTTGATCGCAGGGCTTTCGCTCCTGTTGGGCATCATGGCCGTGATCCCAATCGGTGGCGCCGACATGCCGGTAGTAATCTCGCTCCTGAACAGCTACTCGGGCCTTGCCGGCGCAGCGGCCGGGTTTGTGGTGCTGAACAATGTCCTCATCGTTGCCGGCAGTCTGGTGGGGGCCAGCGGAATCATCCTTACCGCAATCATGTGCAAGGCCATGAACCGTTCACTGACAAACGTGCTATTTAGCGGTTTTGGCGCCCCCAGGAGCGGAACAACCAGGGAGGTTGAGGGCGAAGTCAAACCAATCTCTTCCGAAGATGCTTATATTGCACTCGAGGCGGCGCGCTCGGTTGTCTTCGTTCCCGGATACGGAATGGCTGTATCACAGGCCCAACACGTTGTTCGTGAGTTGGGCGACTTGCTCGAGCAGAACGGCGCCGAGGTTCATTACGCCATTCATCCCGTCGCGGGACGCATGCCTGGTCACATGAACGTGTTGCTTGCCGAAGCCGACGTTGCTTACGAGCAGTTGGTCGAAATGGACGCTATGAATCCCCTGATGCCGACGGTCGATGTAGCAATCGTCATCGGCGCTAACGACGTCGTCAATCCGGCCGCGCGCGAGGATGACAGCAGCCCCATCTATGGCATGCCGATCATCAACGTAGACCAGGCACGCACCGTGTTTGTGCTGAAGCGATCCATGGCATCCGGATTTGCCGGCATCGAGAATCCCTTATTCTACAAAGAGAATGTGCGCATGCTCTTTGGCGACGCTAAAGCCAGCATTCAGGCCATCGTTGCTGAGTTTAAGAGCGCGGTATCCTAAGGTAATCTTGCGACTGGTAAATTCCATTCCGTTGGAGAATTCATGCCGAAGCTACTAATTACTCTTGCCCTTACGCTCGTCCTTCTACTGCCGTTTCCGGCCACGTTAGGCCAACGGCGAACTGAGCGGGCCCAGGCCCCAACCACCGCTTCCCTTGCTTCGAAGCGCGGCGCGGACCTGATTACGGCGGCTCAGCTCACTGACTATCTATATTTCATCGCCGCGGACGAGATGGAAGGACGTGATACTCCTTCGCGAGGCTTGGACATAACCGCCAGATTTCTGGCGTTGAAACTCTCCCGACTGGGCCTCAGGCCGGCGGGCGATGATGGGACCTATTTTCAGAAGATTGTGTTGCGTCGCGACAGCATTGACGCCACCAAGACCAAGGTGCAGTTGAACAATCAGAACCTGACACTCGGTGAAGATTACATTCCTCTGGCTCGTCCGGCTGATGTCGCCGCACCCCTGGTGTTTGCCGGCAACGGTTGGCTGATCAAATCGAAGGAGATCGACTCTTATAAGGGGATCGATGCGAATGGAAAGATTGCCGTAGTCTTTAGCCCTCTTGGCGGACTTCCGCGCGGCATTCGTCGCGCAGATCTCACTGGCGAACCCGGTATTGACTGGATGGACCCCGGTGACTATGCAAAAAAGCAGGGGGTGGTTGGTCTGGTGATGGTTCCTGACTTTTGGTTTCTTGCCAACTGGAACTCGAACCGGCAACGAATTACCGAACGCGGGGCGCTGGTTGTAGATAAGTTTCAGCCTCCCAGCGCTTCCCGGGTACCGGGTATTGTCGCCTCGCCGCGGCTCACAACGCTTCTTTTTCAGGGTGAACCGCAGAATGGAGCCACGCTTTTCGAAGCCGCAGTCAAAGGCGAGTTGCTGTCTTCGTTTGAAATGAATCCCACAAAAAAACTCAGCTTTTCAGTAGCGGCAAAGACTGAACCGCTCACTACCCAAAACGTGATCGCTATTTTCGAAGGCAGCGATCCTGTGCTGAAGAATGAGTATGTGGCCCTTGGCGCACATTACGATCACGTTGGGATTGGCGCACCGGTTAATGGGGATTCGATCTATAACGGCGCCGATGACAATGGGTCGGGTACAACCGCACTCTTGGCCATTGCCGAAGCGTTAGCAGGGTCAAGTGTTCGTCCAAAACGGTCCATCATCTTTGTCTGGCATACTGGTGAGGAAAAGGGGCTCTGGGGTTCACGGTACTTCACGGAAAATCCGACCGTGCCCCTGGAGCGAATCGTTGCGCATATTAATCTCGACATGATCGGTCGCAGCAAACAGGAGGGAGATACCAACCCGCGCAACAGACAACTTTCCGGGCCGCATGAGATTTATGTCATCGGCTCAAGGATGATGAGCACTGAACTCGGAGAGCTCACGGCGTCTGTAAACAAGTCTTACCTGAATCTTTCCTATAACTATCGCTATGACGATCCCAACGATCCGGAACGCTTTTTCTTTCGTAGCGACCACTACAACTACGCGCGCAAAGGTATTCCGATCGTCTTTTTCTTTGACGGCGTTCACGAAGATTATCATCGCCCTGGTGACACTGCCGACAAGATCGATTATCAAAAGCTCGAGAAGGTTACCCGTACTGTCTACATGACAATGTGGGAGCTGGCCGATCGGCCCAGCCGGCCGAAGGTGGATAAACCGTTGGCCGCCGAGGTGGCACGATAGGAACGGGGGACGCGGGGACGGGGGGAGGGGGAGCACCGCGGAAACCATTTGTCATTCGTCATTCGTCATTTTTCATTTTGTTATTCCTCAGTGTGCTCCGTGACTCCGTGGTGAAATTACTGGAAAATATCAAATGGAAAATAGTCGTCGCCGCGGTAACCTTTTGTCATTTGTCATTCGCCATTTTTCATTTTGTTATTCCTCAGTGTGCTCCGTGACTCCGTGGTGAACTTACTGAAAAATGTCAAATATCAAATGGAAAATGGTCGTCGCCGCGGAAACCATTTGTCATTCATCATTCGTCATTTTTCATTTTGTTATTAAATCACCCTCCTATAACTTCCCCTTTTCCATCGTGAGACGGCGGTAGGCTTCTGCGCGCGAAATCCCCAACTCGCGCGCCGCTCTTTTTAGGGCCTGCCGAAAGTCGACGCCTTCCGCTTCGTACTCTCTCATCAGCAAGCCCACGCTCTCTTCTTCCGTCCGTCTTGGTTTGTCGATAACTTCTTTGTCAATTAGCAGGACCATCTCGCCTCGCGCCGCCTCTTTCGTCGAGAAGCGCTGGGCCAGTTCGCTAAGAGTTCCCGTAACAATCTCTTCGTGCAGCTTCGTCAACTCCCTTGCAACCACCGCCCGTCGCTCACCAAGAATTTCAAGAGCGTCTTTTAGCGCGGCTGCAATTCGATGTGGCGCCTCATAGAAAATAAGCGTCGAAGGCATTGCCGCAACCTCGGCCAGCCTCGAACGCCGTGCCATCGACCGCGCCGGCAAAAAGCCACCAAAGAAGAATTCATTAGAGGGCAAACCTGAAGCAACCAATCCCGCTACCAAAGCGACGGGCCCGGGAACCGGAATAACGCTCATCCCGGCATCAAGCGTGAGTCGGACCAGTCGATAACCCGGATCACTCACACTGGGTGTACCGGCATCGGAAACCAGAGCGATCTCTGCTCCCGACTTTAACTGCTTGAGCAGTTCAACAGCGCGTTCCTCTTCGTTGTGCTCGTGATAACTGATTGTCGGAGTTTTGATGCCATAGTGGTTGAGCAATTTGCGCGTGTGGCGAGTGTCTTCGCACGCGATGAGGTCGACCGTGCCAAGCACACGCACTGCGCGGTGCGTGATGTCCTCGAGATTGCCGATCGGGGTCGAGACTACATAAAGTCTTCCGGACATAGAGCGCCCATTCTTGCACCAAAGCTGAAGATGCAAAAGCCTCGCCCCCGGTTAAGAGGCGAGGCTTGGCAATCGATGCGGTTAAGTTTAGAAGGGAAGCGGTACCCGACGATACCAGGGATCGTTACCGGGGCGACTGCCAGAGTACCCGGAAGAACCATAGATATCGCTAATCACCCGCAACTCCTGGCGAATCTGCGCCCACTGCGAAGAAAGCCGATTGTCGAACCAGCGTGGTCGGGCGATCCTCTCAACCTGCTGCGCCTGCTGAAGGACGCGATGGGCTTCATTGGAACTTCGGCTCAGATCACGACCATTGCCGACGCGCGACTTCAGGTTACCTACGGCCCGCCTGAATTCTTTGGCTTGAGCATTAATCCGGTCCTCTCGTCTGGTTCCATTTACGCGGCTACGATCCAGAGCGCGATCGAGGTTCTTCTCAAAATCCTTGCTCAAACGGTCCAGCCGATTGATCGTGTCACGAAGTTGGCGTTCATTGTAACGACCGTAATCACGATTGCGCCCCCAGTCGGGATAGCGGTTTTGAGCTACGGCCACAACAGGCAAACACAATGCGAACAAAGCTGTTGCCAGTATCGAAAAGTTTAGTGTGCGTCGGTTCATCATATTCGTTAATCTCCTCACAATCTTTTGTCGAGCGGACCAGCCTTGATTCTGTGGAATTCTGGTCTGCCCTGCTTGACATTCGTTCTGGGGAGATTACGGGAGCGGCGTCATGCCCATCCCCTGCTCGGGCAACCTCTGTGCCGCTTGCTGCGGCCAATCAGCATTCGGGCTTTAGGTAGAGAAAAATAGGGCTTTTTGAATTTGTTGAAGGGTTTGCTTCTCGGAATCGTTGCGAAAAGGTGCAGCCCTTGGCCGAAATCGTCAGGTAGGTTGCTATCGGGCGCGGTGGTCGAGAAGCTTGTCAAGATGAGACTTAAGTCTTCGCTCGTCGAGAGCGATATGCTTGCTGTCTTTTGTTTCAGCTACCCAACGGGGAGCGCCGGTCGGCGACCGAACAAGTTGAAGCTGCTCGCTCGCCGACTTGATTCCGCGATGCTTCAGATTGCCACAAGCGAGACCACCTCCCCGAATGAATCCGTCCCTCGGTGTACGTGGCCAGCCAGCCTCGACTGAAAGAACGCGCAAACCAAAGGTCAGCGATAATAGGCGACCCACCATCGTCGCGTTGCCAACTTGAAACCTATGCTGATCCTCACTTGCGACCTGTATGCTCGCGCCCGCACGGTTTGCTTCACCGGCAAGCAGTAGCACAGTCTGAATTAGCCATTCAATACCGGTCCTTCGCATCAGATCATTCGAGTTTCGCAGTGCCAGGTATTGCGCCACATCCGCACGTCCACTTAGACGCGCGCGTCGCTCTGCTTCTGCCAGCGCCAGTGCCCACGCTTCATCAAGTTCGCTCATAGAATCGACGACGAACAGTTAGGAGTACGACCGACATACATTATCTTTGGAAGTTTTCGTTAGCTTCTCAGGCTAGTTGCATCCTACCACGGCGTGCTCGCCGCATAGAGCAATGCGATGTTATTATGCCCGCGACCCCCACTTGGAAGAGTCATTAACACTATGAAACTCCCAAATAAGAGGACATTTAGAGTACTCCTGTTCTGCACAGGTGTAGCCGGTCTTTTCTTAGGCTTTGGGGTGACCCAGCTTGCGCAAATCGGCACGCAGCTACCGGAACCGGCCGGCCACATCAATGACTTTGCGGGTGTGGTCAATGAAAAAACGAAGCTACGGCTCGAGAGACTGCTCGAAAACGTCAACCAGCAGACGGGTATCAATTTCACAATTGCGACAGTCCCAACGACCGGCGAACAGGACATCTTTAGCTTCTCGCGGCAACTGGCTCGCGAATGGAATCTGGGATCGAGAGCAACACCGCGCAGAAGTTTGTTACTTGTCATCTCTGTAAAAGAGCGCGACCTGTTCACACAGTTTAGCCGATCCGTCCAACCAAGCTTGCCTGATGGTGTTCTCGGAGAGATGAGCCGTCGCATGCGTTCGCAGATCGGGTCGGACGAGTTCAGTCAAGTCTTGACCAACGGGATAGAGCTTTTTCTGAGCGCACTTGCCGCTAAAGGGGGCTTGAGTCTTGAGAACCTGGACCAACAGTTGCCAGCCACACGGGATACCGAAGAAGCCGTGGCCATAAGTTCCCCGAGTCCAACTCCAGAAGAACCCGGAGTGGCCGAAGCCACAACACTCCCAGTTTCTGATGAAGAGAAATTAGCCTCAAGAAGATCAAGACGCGTTAAAGAGACGACGACGGAAGAAGCTGCGGCTCCAGCAGTTACTTCGCCCGAACAGGACGCGGATGAATCTGAAGAGGTCGAGCTAACGCTGACGCTTCCGCTCGTTGAACGAGTTGTCGCCCTCAGAGAGTTTCTTAAAGTCAATCCAAACTCTAAGGCCGCGCCCCGGGCGACCGAATTGCTGGTTAGCGCACATGCGGCCCTGGGGGACCATAAACTTAAAGATGGTGACGGCGCTTTGGGCGTCGAGCACCTGATGCTCGCCATTACCGAGGGCCCGGCAGAGATGTCCGAACAACTGTTCTCGGGTGTGATTGCGCAGATTCCGTTGAATCTCTACCTCCGTGGAGAGCGCGAAGCGGCGTTTAAAGCGGCGGCCATGATTGAGACTAAACACGGCGGAGAGCCTAAACGGTTGCTGGCCCTCGCAGGTTTCTTTCTTGGAATGGAACAGGGAAACGAAGCCCGGCGCTTAGCGGAGCTGGCAGTGCAGTTGGCGCCGGAGATGGGAGAGGCCCACCGTGTGTTGGGCCTCAGCCTGCATATCTCATTGCGGCTAGAGGAGGCCACCACCGAGTACCAAAAAGCTTTGGAGTTGGATCCGAACTTAAGAGGGATCAGGCGGAACCTCGCGGATCTCATGCGTGCTTCAGGGAAGAACGAAGATGCGCTTGCGCTTTACCGCGGGCAACTGGAGATCGACCCGACGGATAAAGCAGCGCGCGCAGGTGTTGTGCTTAGTCTTCTGGAGCTCGGTCGCAGTGACGACGCCGAAAGTGAATTAAAAGCCGCTTTGAACGAGGACAGTCGCAATCTGGCCCTGCTTACCGGAACGGCATACTGGTATGTAGCTCGCAATGAAAGTAAGCGGGCCCTCGAACTTGCGCTCCAGGCAGCCGACATTGAGCCGCGCTATACCTGGACGCAGATAGCTCTCGCGCGTGCGCTGCTGGGTGAAAAGCGACCGCTCGATGCAGAGCGTGCGATCCGGTTCGCGCGGCAATACGGGAAGTTCGCAACCCTCGACTATGAACTCGCCAACGTGCTGGCGGCAGCGGGTCTTTACGAGGAGGCCGCTGAGGTTTTGCTCCAGTCTTTCAGGATTCACGAGGGGGAGGTTGAAACCAAACTCGCGGGTCAAATTCAGGTTCGGGGGGCCGATTTTATTGAGTTGTTGGCGCTCGAGCGTCGCGCAGGCATTTTTCAGCATTTCGGCGCCGACAGTGTCGAGAATGCCACCAGGCTAAAGGCGTTACTCGCCTTCGCCATCGCGATAGGTCAGAACAATTCAGAGGGGACAGTCGATGAGGCAGCCGCGCTGGAAACGGGCCGGGCGTTTACCGCCGGAAACGACAGCATGCGCGCCTTCCGCCAACTTTACGTCGCAAGCCGGCTCTTGAGAAAAGGGATCGGATTTGAAACCGCGCATGAACTCACTCTCGAAGCGAGGAGCGGTGTTGATGCGGCACTCGACGTTCCTGCTGTGACGGTTGCCGTCCAAGCGGATGAGTATCGCGCAATCCGGGCTCAGGCATTGGCATCTGGCGGAACACCCGATATAGCAGAAGCCCCGCGAAATGTTCTAAGCAATCTCATGCGTGGGAGAATTGAAGAACTTGCCGGCTGGGCTCTCTTCAATCTTGATAAGCCAGAGGAGGCGGCAGAACACCTGAGGCGGGCTATCACGGTGTTGCCCGAAGGAACCCCATTATGGCGAACGACGTTATGGAGGTTAGGTGCCGCGTTGGAGCAGTCCGGCAAGAAAGAGGATGCCCTCGGCTATTATGCTAAAAGTTACAACAGCGGGGATCCGGACCTCGTTCGCCGCAAAGTAATTGAACGCCTTTACGAGAGCTTGAATGGATCTCTTGAAGGTCTAGAGCGATATATCGCAGGTGGCGCAACTCTGCCGAGTGTCAACCCCGAAATCTCAAGTCCAGTCGAATCGCCGAACGATGACTCAGGCTCGACAAAATCTGCTAGCCCTGTGGCTTCGCCGGAAGAACCGAGTGCTCAACCCGTAGAAAAGCCAGAATCCGAGGCCACACCGAACGCTTCCCCTGGCCCTGAGACGCCTCCTGTGCCGGAACCCTCGCCCGACCCTTCACCTGAGTTAACTCCCGCACCAACTAGAACGGAACGGGTGCCCCGACCAACAAGCCGTACTACTGATCGTTCAGAAGAGATCGTCGCTAGTAAAATTCCGGCAACGGTCAAGGTCACCGGCAGAGTAAGGGATTCCAGTAAGGTAGGAATTCCCAATGTTGTGATAGTGCTGATTAGTCCCCGCGGCACGGTGATCGCAACGACCACCGATGAGAATGGCAATTACTCGTTTACTGTGCAGCCGTCCCAACGAGGCTACCGCATAATCCCGTCTCGGGAAGGATACTTCTTTAATCCTCTCGATAAGACATTGTCCGGATTGAGTGAAGACCAATCAGATGTGAACTTCGTGGGAGCGGTGATTGGCGGCGACAGGCAATAGGTGCCTGTCGCGCGCCGCTCACTACGTTCGCTTATACCTCACTGCTTACCATCAGGCGACGCCAGGGGTTTACCTTCAGCATCAAAACCTTCAACCTTGCCAAACTTGGCAAGCACGTCCCGAGCTTTTGAGGCATCGCCCACGGCAACGATCTGGAGATGGTTGAGATCCAGATACTTCTTTGCAACTGCCAGGATGTCTTCTGCGGTGACCGCAGACACTCGTTGCGGATAGGTATCCCAGTAGTCGGAAGGAAGGTCATAAAGTTTTTGGGTGATGATATTTTGCAAGAGGGTTTGTGGTTGTTCCAGGGACAAAGCAAAGCTGCCTACGATTGAGCGCTTGGCATCCTCAAGCTCCGCGGCCGGAACCTTCTCGTCTCGCAGCCGTTTTAGTTCGTACATAAACTCGTTCATCGCTCCCTCGGTTACTTCCGTTCTGACTTGCGAACTCGAAACCCAGGTACCGCGAAATTTCGAACCACCAAACCCACTGTAGGCGCCGTAGGTGTAGCCCTTATCTTCGCGCAGATTCATAAACAGTCGCGCCGATGGACCACCACCAAGTATTCTGTTGGCAAGTAAAAGGTTAAAGTAATCAGGGCTTGTGCGTTGGATGCCAAGAGTACCTAACTGAAGCACGGTCTGCACCGAGCCTGGTCTATCTATCAGAAGGATCCTTGCGGCCGACTGGGCCGGCGCTTCGGCAATCTTTGTAGCAGGCACATCGGCCTTTTTCCAATCGCCGAAAGCCTTCTGAATCCTTGGCAGCACGTCCTTTAAAGTCACATCGCCCACAATTGCCAGAATGGCATTGTTCGGCCGGTAGTGGGCGGCGTGAAACTCTGCCAGATCTTTTGTCGAAAGCTTCTTGATGGATTCAACCGGCGCGATAACCAAGCCGCCTGGATGGTCACCATAGATCGCCTTGCTAAATTGTTCCTGGGCCAGAAATCCTGGATTCGAACGGAGCAATTGCAACTGCGCCAGCGTTCGAGCTTTGTACTTTTCGACCTCCTCTTTGGGAAAGGACGGATTGCGAGTAACGTCGGCGAACAGACCTAGAGTCTGCTCAATATTTTCAACAAGTCCAGAAGCACTCACTACGCTGGTCATCGTTGCCAGGCCTGAGTTCGCACCAAGCGTCGCGCCAATCGCGTCCACCTGTTCCGCAATGTCCTTGCTGGCTCGCGTAGTTGTACCCTCTCGCAGAAGCGAGGCAGTAAAACTGGCCAGACCACGATAGTCCTCTTTATCAGACAGCCCACCACTGAGAACGACCATCTGCATCGCAAAGGTTGGGACTTTGTGGTCCTCGAGCAGGACGATCCTTAGACCATTCGGCAGAGTCGTCTCCTGGGCTCTCGGGAGCTTTACTTTCAGTACGCTTTTATTGACAGGCGCTTTGCCTTTTATGACGGCGCCCTTCATCGACTGGTCGGCGGGCCCGGTCTGGGCATTAATTAAAGCGGGCAGCGCCAGCGATAAAACAAGGGCAAAGAGAACAGCCAGCGTTACAGGTGTGATCAACTTAAAAGTGTAATTCTTCATCTCAATCTCCTTTACTGTCCGCTAGCGGCCGCTGCCGTTTGGGCCTTTGCTTTAGGCACGGTAATAACGATAGTACGGTTGGTGTCACGTAGATACTTGTTGGCTACGCGCTGGACGTCTTCCTTCGTAACAGCCGCAACCTTGTCGAGCCTTTTATTAATTAATCCAGGATCGCCATAGTAGATAGCGTACTGTCCAATGGTGACCGCGCGTGAGAGCGAGCTTTGGAGGCCACCGACAAACGCGCGTCGGGCACTGTTCTTGGCTTTTTGCAGTTCCCATTCCTCGATCGGTTCTTTCTTGAGACGCTCGATTTCGGCATAAATCGCCGCCTCAACATCCTCCGGCTTTGAGCCAGCTTTCACAGTAGCGAACGTATACAGAGCGCCCGGTCCCCGCTTTTCGTTCATGAATCCACCCACGTCTGTCACCAACTCCTTCTCCTTTACGAGTGATTGATAGAGCCTGGAGCTCTGACCTACTTGCAAAGCATTCGACAAAACCTGAAGGGCGTAAAAGTCGGCTGTGTTACCCGGCACCGCCTTAAATGCAATGTTCAATCGCACAGCACGCGCCAGCACGTCGTCAACCGTCGTCCGCCGCTCTTCTTTCTGCTCTGGTTCAGTCATATCAACGGCCGGCGGGTTAGGCTGGCGAGGAATGCCTTCAAAGTACTGTCTGATCTTTGCCAGCGCATCGTTCGTATTAAAGTCGCCAACCAGAACCAGAACGGCATTATTTGGCGCATAGTAGGTTTTGAAGAATTCCGAGACATCATCGACGCTGGCTGCGTTCAAATCCTCCATTGAACCGATCACGGAGTGCTTGTAAGCGAAGTTGTCGTATAGCATCTCCTGCAAGATCTCCTGACTGCGGCCGTATGCCTGATTGTCAACGCCAATCCGGCGTTCTTCCTGCACCGCGTTCCGCTGGTTGTCGAGATTCTCTTTGGTGATTTCGAGGCTACGCATGCGATCGGCCTCAAGAAACAGAGCCAGGTCGAGTTGATTGGCGGGAAGGGCTTCAAAATAGTTGGTCCGATCTTCGTTTGTAGTCCCATTCATGGTTCCGCCGTTATTGAAGACCAGCACAAAGTGCTCGCCTGAACCCACGTTCTCCGAGCCTTTGAACATCATGTGTTCGAAAAGATGGGCAAAACCCGTGCGTCCTTTCCGCTCATCTCGTGACCCGACATTGTAGGTTACGGAGATCGCGATAACGGGGGCTGAGTGATCTTCGACCGTGATCACCCGAAGTCCGTTCTTAAGAGTGGTTTCTTTATAGTCCACGCGAACGTTTCGCGGCGTTTGCGCGGTCACAATCACAACGGCGAGCGCACAGATGAAAAGCGAAATAACGAGCTTTGAGACGCGTTTCATAAAAAACTCCTTACTTTGAAAGTTCTATTGGAACAGGCCATCCCTTGTTCTACGAGACGGAAAGACTACGTTCATCCATATCTCGGGAACCTACCTAATCTACAGAAGCTGTTGAGCAGACAACCCTCGACTATTGGCAACTGTGCAGGGTCTTCTTCTGTCTATAGGAAGTTATCTGCGACTCGTGCGGATGCCCACGACCACATTGACACAACTATCGGCTTTAGAGTGATAGAAATTTATGCTCTAGACTTAAGCATGTCAAGCGATGCAGCGTGGCGCATGCTGTCTAGCCTGGCGTTGTTGGCCGAAGGACCTTCTCGCAGAAAGAACTCACATTGATTACTGGAACGAGTTCAGCCAACCGCCTGCGGCTTCCTACCATCCAAATCGTCGACTGCGTCAGAAAGCCTCTCATGGTCACGGTCGAACGTCTCTCTTGAGCCCCAACGAAGCCTAGGAGACAACTCTTCGGCCCCCTCTGAGGAGTTTTCTGTAAAGGGGCCGCCTGGCTGTATAATTGACGGCCACTGGACGAATTTCAACAACGAGAGACCATGCTACCCAATTCTAACTTCCCACGTATCCGTGGCTTGCTCAGCCTGCTGGCCGTCGTATTCACCTTTTCCAGCACGGCATTCTCGCAGCAGCCAGCGCCCCAACAGCCCGGCACCCGAATTAACGTCACGCATTACCGGATAGAGGCACAACTCATTCCAGATCAACACATGTTGCGTGCCGGGGCTGATGTTACGTTTATCCCCCTCGAAGCAACTCGCTCAGTGGTCTTCGAACTCAATGGCTCGTTGCGCGTCGAGGGCATCGAGCTTTCGGGTAAACCGCTGACTGGATTTGTGCAGGACGCGGTCGGCGTGGGCGCACTTGGCCCTAGTGTCAGAATTGATCTTGGTGAGGTTTTCCCCGCTAATCAGCCGATCACTTTGCGATTCCGTTGGGGCGGCGCTCTCCTCTCTCCCGAAGGCGGTCCACTCGCCACAAAGCGTCTTGCATATGTTGGCACCGAAGGATCGTATCTAATGTATGCCGCACGATGGTTTCCGTTTCACGATTATGCCGCCGACCGGGCTACGTCCGACATTACGCTGATTGTGCCTACGGGCTTGCAGGTGGCGGGTACGAGCGATGATCCAGTTGTGCCACAACATTCTCCTAAGGAGGGGGCGACCAGATACCGGTTCGTGCATCGGCAACCGGTGCTCATAGGGAATTTTGCCGCCGGGCAGTATATAAACAAGAATCTGCGCTTCGGTAATTATGAGATCAGTTTCTACGCAATGCCCGGAAGTGAGGGTCGCATCAACAGTTATGCGGAACTGATGGGTCGCGTTCTGGAGTTCAACACTGGGAAATATGGCGCTCCGCTTTTTGGGAACCGGCTGGTCGTCGCTCAGGTCGATGACGACACAATGGAAACTTATTCCGGGCCCGGGATGATCTTTCTGTCATCGAGATTATTCGACTCTTCACGTGCCATGCCGGAAGAACGGCTCCAGCGGGAAGTCGCCTATCAGTGGTGGGGCCAGACCGTGGGCCTCAAGTCTTTTGATCATGCCTGGATTTCGCAAGGGCTCGCGGAATGGAGTGCTTTTGCCTTCCGTGAATCGACCCTGAGCGGCGGACCGCTCGATGCGGCTGAACGGGAACAACAAGAACGCGCTTTGACCTTCGAGCAAACCGCTTCAATCGCCCGCGCGCCTAACGCGCTCGACGATCAATCGGCTGCATACCAGTCAATCGTCTACTACAAGGGTGCGATGGCCTATCGAATGCTGCGCGAAACGATGGGCAAGGAGAAATTTGATTCGCTTCTGCGAACATTCCTCGAACAGCACCGCGGAAAGAATGCCTCGATCGACGATTTTGAGCGGCTAACTTCACAGATCGCCGGTGAGAATATGCGCTTCTTTTTCGCGCAATGGATTGAAGGTACCGGAGTACCCGAGTTCACTGTCGACTATCAGATCATCCGGACACGAGGCGGCAAGTTCCGTACGCGCGGTACCGTGAAGCAGACCGTCGAAGCCTTGCGCATGCCGGTTGAACTGATGCTGCGTGCCGAGGGAGATAACCAGACGACTACAGTTAAACTCGAGGGCCGCAGTGAGGACTTTGATTTTGAGTCAAGTGGGCAGCCTCTGGAAGTGATCGTAGATCCCAGCCACAAGATCCTGCGGATGTCCGAGGATCTGAAGGTTTCCATTATTGCCAGACGCGGCATCGAACAGATGAAAGAAGGCCTCTACGCGGAAGCCCAACAGCAGTTTGAAGCCGCCCTAAAACTTGATCGCTCGAACTCGTGGGTCTATTACAATCTGGGATTGCTATACCTCGAACAGCGAAACTGGCAGCAGGCGCTCGATAATCTTGATGCGGCGCTAAACGGTACGCTGAGACCATCCTGGATTGAGGTCTGGGCCCATATTAAGCGCGGCAATGCTTACGATGCCAAAGGGGAACGCAACCGCGCTGTGGCCGAATACAACCGAGCCGTGCAGTCAGGGATTAACTACGACAACGCTCAGGCCATTGCCAAGAAGTACCTTGCCACACCTTACGACCCCAGGGCCGAGCAGTCGGCAGAGTTATCCGCCAATCCTGGGCGATAAGGGGTAATCGTCTCGATCACGTGCGACTATAGTGATCTTCTTGCGGTTCGCGAGGGCGATCATCTCTTCGCGGTCAAAAATCAAAGTCTTACCGGCTGAAATACAGAGACACGTAGCTCCGGCGGCGAGCATTGCTTCGACTGTCGGGACCCCAACAACCGGCACATCGAAGCGCATGTCCTGATTGGGCTTGGCGAGCTTCACTACGGTTAGCCGCCCGCGCGTGAGTTCTCCTGCACGCTTAATGGTAGCGTCGGTACCCTCCATCGCCTCAATCGCAACGCAGGCTCGCGCCCTGACCACGATGGTCTGACCCAGATCGAGGCGAGCAATTTCGCGAGCTACCTCGAGACCATATTCAATGTCTTCACGTTCGCGATTATCAGGGCTCCGCACCGTGAGAGTTCCGGCTGCGGGAAGATGGTCTTGCAAGAAGCAGGTGGAATCGACGATCTCGATCCCCTCGCTTGCCAGCTCGGCTGCGACCCCACCAATTAATGAATCAGTGTTCCGGCGTTTAAGCTTTAGCAGCATCTTCAGCATGCGGGCGTCGGGTACAGTCCGGCTGAAGATCTGCACGTGCTTGACCTGTCCAGCCATGATTGCCTTGTCCACACCCTGCTCTTTGAAGAAGCGGATGAGCTTACCCAGTTGACCAAGACCGACCCAGGTAACGCATTCGGCAATCTGCTCGACATCCCTGTCAGTCTCTTCACGGATTGCAGCCACCGCCAGCGGCACACCAGCGCGCCGCGCCCCTTCGACCACCAGGAACGGAAACCTGCCATTGCCTGCAATGAGCCCGTATTTCATTCTTAGGGTCTAGGGTTTAGGGTGTAGGTGTAGGTGTAGGTGTAGGGCACTACCAACACTCCATTCCTTATTGAGTCTTCGTTTTTAGTGAGCGAATAAGAACTGTAAGCATCTTGCCTAGGGCCTCTGATTCGCCGAGAAGGTAATCAGCGTGCTTCTGAGCCGCAAAACCCAAACGCCTTGACAGAATAACCTGGGTTTCCAGTTCTTTAAGTGATCCTCGAGCCACACTTAGAAAATAGATATACTCCTTTCTACTTCCGCGCCCCTAGCCCTCAGCAATATTTGACGGTATGGAAACACTTGCGCGTCTTAATTGTGAGGTCAGCCCATAGGCCTCCGATTTCGGGAAACCATTAGTAACTAGATACGTACGTACCGCAATCTCAAGAGCTCTTTGCCAAACCAAAAGATCTCGATAGCTTTTTAGCATCTCTTTACCTTTCTACAACGTCTGTGAGAACGTTGCTTAGTGAGGACAAATGTCCGGATTTGACAGCCTTGTGCGTTGGTCTCCTACACCCTACACCCTACACCCTACTTCACGACGCCGCGCTTCGAGGTAGCGATGAAATTCACTAACTCGTCGACCTCTTTAACTCCTGAGAGCTCTTCTTTGATTCGTTCGACTGCTTGAGACGTGTTGAGTTTTGCGGCCAGCAGCAGATGAAAAGCATGATGCAGGGCCTCAATAACCTTGCTTGAGTAATTTCGTCGTTTCATTCCGAGAGTGTTCAATCCATAGCAGCGCGCGTGATTACCGACTGTCAGCGCAAACGGAAGCGCATCTTTAACAACTACTGAGTACCCGCCGATGTATGCCTCCTTTCCCACGCGGCAGAACTGGTGCACTCCGGAGTAGGCGCCAATGTTGGCGCGGTCCTCAACCACTACGTGACCGGCAAGCGTTGCAGCATTTGCCATGATCACACCGTCTCCAAGAATGCAATCATGCGCTACGTGCGCCTGGGCCATGATCAGGCAATCTGCTCCTGTCTCGGTGAGCATGCCCCCACCGGCAGTGCCGCGGTGAATGGTAACGAACTCTCGAATACGATTGCGGGCGCCGATGCGAGTTTCTGAAGGCTCGCCCCGGTACTTTAGATCCTGCGACGCCAATCCAATCGAAACAAAGGGAAAAACATGAGTGCCCTCAGCGATCGTCGTGCGACCATCCACGACGCAGTGCGATTCCAGTCGCACCCCGGGGCTGAGCTCGACGTGCTCACCGACTATTGAATATGGACCAATGAAACAATCACGGCCGATGCGAGCCAGGGGACTCACAACCGCCGTCGGATGGATTACATAAGGGGCGTCAACAGTGGAAGACATCTCAATATCGATCAGGGTGCCGCGGTTGCATTGCGATCGGCAACTATACTCATGATGTCGGCGTCCGCAGCAAGGTGTCCGTCGACCTTAGCCTCACCGCGCATTCTTTGGACGCGCGAGCCAATGCGGATGGCAGTAACTTCGAGAATCAGTGTATCGCCCGGCACAACAGGGCGGCGAAACCGCGCCGCCCTGATTCCGGTGAACAAGACCAGCTTCTGGTCCCTATCTTCAATCTCGCGCAAGGCGAGCACAGCACCTACCTGGGCCAATGCTTCCACCACGAGGACGCCCGGCATCACCGGCGCACCGGGGAAGTGACCCTGAAAGAATGGCTCATTAATGCTGACCTGTTTGATGCCGACGATTCTCTCGCGCGGCACCAACTCGATTATGCGGTCAACCAGGAGGAACGGATAACGATGGGGCAGGAGCTTCTGGATCGCCTGCGCGTCAAGAATGGTTTCCATGAGTGACAGAATAAAGAGACGCGGGGACGCGGGTCAATCCGCATCTCCGCGTCTGAAATGTGCCCCCCGGGAAAAATCTTACTGTGGAGGCGTTACTGATGCGGTCGCTGGGAACTTGCTGTTGAACTCGGCGATAAAAGCCCGCGTGACGTCGATGGCGTCTGACGCAGTCAGAATCGCCGCCCCAATCTTAGAGGCATCAAGCATCAGGGTGATGCCCCGGGCCTTGGCAAATGCGTCGAGCGCTTTCCCCAGATCGTCGTAGATTGGCGACAGAAGTTCCTGCATACGCTTGTTGTACGCAGCCTGAGCATCTTCTTGCTTGCGTTGTCCTTCTCGCTTGAGTTGCTCGAGCTGTTCGATCTTGGTTTGAAGGGCCTTGGGATCCACGATATTCGGAGCGGCTTGCTGCTTGGTTATCTCGTCGTTGAGTTGGCCCATCTTCTGCTGCAACTGCTGGAGTTCAACCCGCCGCGGCTGGAACTCGCCGTCGACTCTTTTCTGAGCCGAGACAATCCGCAGGATGCCCTGCTTATCGTCACCGAATAACTCGGTATTGATAAGCGCCACCTTGCTTTCGGGCACGGCGGTCGTCGTAGGGGCAGTTGTGCCAGGGGCAGGGGTTGTTGGCCTCGTTTGCGCGAAAGAGGGGGATATTGCGAGTGCCGCGATGAAAAGGGTGGCGGCCACGAATCGATCTATCTTCATGACTTTCTAGTATTACTCTCCTTACATTGAAAAGGCGACTTGACCACGAGTTAGTTGTTCACTTCGCCGTTACGGTTGGCTCCAAATGATCAAAACGTGCGCCCGACACTAAAGCGGATAACTCGCTTTTTCTCATTAAAGAAGAAAGGAAATCCATCGATTATCTGGTTTTGTCTCGCGTTTGGATTATACGCAAAAATCAGGCGAAAAGGTACGTTCAGAACGGGTACCTGAACCCGAACCTCCATTCCCAAGCTGGCTCTGTAGTCGCCGATACCACTAAAGAGGCTGTCTGATAGTCGTACCACGGTATTCGTCTGGGCCTCGCCTCGCAGGAAAACTTGCTGGAATCCAAAAGGGAGCCCCGTAAGAGGGTCAAAGGGACCAAGGTTTCGGGCATTGTCCAGTTCCTGGGTCGAAACCAACCGACTGTCTCGCATCACCAACCCTAAAGCGCCCGTCAGCGCCAGTTCGGGGTGAGCGTTACAGGCAGCCAAAGTGGAAAGACTTACAGGCGCAAATCCTCCTGCCAGCCTTGCACAGGGCACGAATCCCACTGTCTGAAGAAATGGCTGGTCCTCGAGGAAATTGCTCGAAAAGGACTGGTCACCTTTGGACCTCAAATTAAAGGCTGATCCGATATCTGCGAATGCGGCCAGACCAACCGTATTGCCAAACACCGGAATCCGATATTCAAAATTTCCCAGCAATTGTGTGTCACCGCCGATCGACGTAAACGAGCGGGGTAGTTGGGCCACGTTATTGCCGGAAATTCCAGTGAAAACACCAATATTCGTTAGAGTTGAAGGGACTCCCTGAATCGGCTCAGCGGTTCCAGCGGCGTTAACTGACAAGACCACGTTCCTCGAAGTAACGAAGGTATCCAGCGGTGCTATCGGGCTAATCGAACGCACGTTGTAGCCGCGAATCGTGAATTCGTCACCGAGGAAGAAGCGTTCGAAGATGGGAACCCCGGCGACAAATGCCAGCGAATTAGCCTCTCGCACTTTTGCCGAGGTCGCAAAGCTACCCACTGAACCGGCAATAATTCGGAAGCCAAAGACCTCGGGCGTTTCCGAAGTCTTGCGACGCATCGGGAAAAATTGCGTATAAGAAATTGTGGGCTGATAAGTCCTTACGTCACCACCCAGTCCCGCCAGCGCCACTGCAAATGACAACTCTCGGCCACTGGTCGGATCGATGCTGGCGTTTCGAGTGTCGTAAGTGAAGCTTAAGGTCCCACGACTGGTAATAATGTTGGGCTGCCTGTAAATGACCGGAATGAATTGAGTTGGATTGGCAGGATCCAGATTAACCTCAGGATCTTTCACACTCGAAGTCGAGAACTGATAAGAGGCGCCAACGCGTGAAAACTGCGTAAAGCGCCGCTTGCGATAGAACTCGGACAGGGGTGCGCTTAGGAACAAGGAACCGCCTAAAGAATCTCGTGTAAAGAGGTTCCGCTCGTCGACATTCAGGAAGTCAAACTGGTTACCAAAAAGGCCTTGCTGGGCGGCGAAGTTCTGAGAAAGGAAAGTGCCCTCGCCAAAGAACTTCTGTGAAAACGTAAACAAAGAAAAGCCCGCCGTGATCGGGCGGTTACGAATGTATGGCTCCGTAAACGAGAACTGAAAATAACGTTGGCGGTTGCCTGCCGCCATGTTGAAGGACAGAACCTCGCCGCGGCCAAGCAGGTTGTTGGTCGAGTACTCTAGTCCGAAGAACGAACCCCCGATACCCGAGATCCCGCCATTGAAAGAGATCTGCTGGCGCCCACGCTCAGAGACTTTCAGGTTGATGTCAACCATGGCCTCTTCGTCGTTAGTACGAAAATCCGCGTCTTTTTCTTTGTCGATAGGTTCGAAATACCCCAGTTGGTTCAGCCTGATTATCGAGTATTCCCATGAGTTCTGGTTGTAGATGTCACCTTCATTCAGCAGCACTTCGCGGCGCAATACAAAGTCGCGGGTAAACGTGTTGCCACTGAACTCGAGGCGCCGCAGAGCAAACTGCTTGCCTTCTTCGATCGTGACAGTGAAGTCTACAATTCCCTCATTTGGATTCTGCGGGTTGTCCTTAAAAACAGGACTAGGTTCAGCAGTATATTCAATAAAGCCCTGAGAGCCGTAAATTGTCTTTAGATTCTCAAAAAGCGCCTTACCGATTTTCTCACCATTAGCGATGTCACCTTTGTTTAGCCCTATTACCGCCCTGATGTAATCCTCGGAGAAGATCGAGTTTCCCTCAATCTTGATCTCACCAATTCGGTAAAGCTTGCCCTCGACTACCGGGACCGTTACACGCAATCCTTCATCAACGGAAGACAGCAGCGGTAGCGGTAGTATCGGGAAGCCAGTACGGCGTCGACCGACTCCTTCAACGCGGGGTTCAACGTGGTAAGCTTGCAGATAGCCCTTCGAACGCATGTAGTTATCGACAAGGCGGAGATCTACATCGAGCTTTTCGCGGTCGAGAATATCCTGGCCACGGATCCTGGTAATGAAGCCGGCCTCTTTGACATACTTCATCGCGCCGCGAAGCTGGCCATCACTGAAGACCTGATTACCTTCGAATTGGACCTCGACAACTCGAACTCTATCGCCCTGCTCAATCACGTAGGTGATAGCCGTGGAGGTGGCGGAGACCTCCTCGTCGCGTGCAGTGATGACCGCATTTGGATAACCTCGGGCGGCAAGCAACTCCTTGAGCACGCGGATGGCATTGCGACTCTTAACCGGGTCGTAAATGCTCTCTTTTGAAATGCCGACCCGTCTTTCGCGAAAGGCCTTCAAGACGTCGGACTCGGCTACGGCATTTAAACCTTCAAACTGAAGGTCACGAATAATTGGAAGTTCCCGCACTTCAAAGATGACATTGATACCGCCACGGGCGCCGTCCTCGATGGCTACACGGGTGGCCGTTTTATCGAAAAATCCCAGTTGCAAAAGTGTTTGAAAGTCGCGCTGTACTTGGAGTTCGTTGTAAGGATCGCCGGGTCGGGTCTGGATGTAATAAAGAAGGTCGTCCTTCCGCAGGCGCCGGTTTCCAATGATGTCGACCTGCTCGACAAGTCGTTGACTTTGTTCTGCGGAAACGCTTTCAGGCGCGGCGAAGATAGAAACGATAACGATTAGTACGCTCAGAAAGATGAGCACAACCGCACGATATAAGTGCATATACGCCAATTCCCTCAGTAGTTCTTTCCGGATGTCAGATACTTAGGGGAGCTCTTACCAGATGACCAGCAAAAAATTAATCTTTATCAGAAATGTAAAATAAGGCAAAAGCGAATTATACGTCACACGTGCGCACCTAGCCTCGGAGGAACTCTTTGATTCGGAAAGAGTCCAGTCTCGTTGCCAGCCCTAGTCCAGCAAAGTCGCGCATTATAGCCGCAAAAAAGCCCAAAGTCCAAAATCCGCTGCAATGAACGCCTTGCAGGGACTTTGGACTCGGGGTTCGTTCTAAGTTTCGACTCGTATCTCAGTGAATTAACAGAGCATCGTCGGGCGACTCAACGCCGAGGGGCCGATAGTTAATCTCGTCCCCATCAAGAAATATCTCGATTTGCGAGGCCCCGACAAGGTGACCCTGAATCAGTGCTTCTGAGAGCGGGTCTTCGACATATTTTTGCAGTGCCCGACGGAGAGGTCTGGCCCCATAAGAGCGATCAGCGCAGGTTTTCTCAACAATCCAGCGTTTCGCGTCTCCGGTCAACCTGACTTCAAGTCCGTGTCTGGCCATTGTCTTGTTGATCTGATCGACCTGAAGCTGGATTACTTCGCGCAATTCGTCATCCAACAGTTCGTCGAAGATGATTATCTCGTCCAGCCGGTTAATGAATTCAGGATTAAACGTCTGTCGCACCGCTGACATCACCATCTCTTCCATCTTCTCGCGTGAAGCGTCGACCGATCCCTGGAAGCCGAGGGTGGCCTTCTTTTGAATGAAGCGCGCTCCGATATTGGACGTCATTATAATGATGGCGTTTTTGAAATCTACAGTATTCCCCAGAGCGTCGGTGAGAATTCCGTCTTCAAACACCTGGAGGAGCACATTGAAAATATCGGGGTGGGCCTTTTCAATCTCATCGAAGAGAAGGACCGAGTAAGGAGCGCGTTTGATTCGCTCGGTTAGCTGACCCCCTTCTTCGTGCCCTACGTAACCCGGTGGTGAGCCGATCAGCTTTGAAACTGAATGTTTTTCCATGAACTCCGACATGTCGAAGCGAATCATGGCGCGTTCGCTGCTAAAAAGAAACTGGGCCAGGGAACGTGCGACCTCCGTTTTCCCAACGCCGGTTGGTCCAAGAAAGAGAAACGAGCCGACCGGACGCAAAGGATTCTTTAAACCGGCTCGTGATCGGCGAATAGCTCTTGCCAGAGCCGAGATTGCCCGGCGCTGCGAAACTACACGCTCATGCAGTTCAACTTCGATTCTGAGGAGCTTTCTCGTTTCCGCCTCTTTCAGGGAGGTCACCGGTATTCCCGTCCAGCGAGCGATTACCTCCTCAACGTCGTCTCTGGTAACTTCTGCTGAAACCAGCGAATCACCGCTCGGTTCGCGACTCTCGCTATCGTCGTAAGAGGTTGACCACTCATTCAATTGGTTCCAGTCGGCGAGACTGCCCTGTTCCCTCCGCACTCGCAGCTTGACCCGGGCGCCGGCTTCGTCGATTACGTCAATGGCTTTGTCAGGAAGAAAGCGATCTGGAATGTATCGATGTGACTGGTAAACAGCAGCTTCCAAAGCATCGTCGGTATAGCGGACCTGATGAAAGCTCTCATAGCGCTCACGCACGCCATCGAGAATCTCTACTGCCTCTTCTTCTGAAGGGGGCGGGACTTTGACCGCCTGAAAACGACGCTCGAGCGAGCGATCTTTCTCGATTGATTTGCGAAATTCGGCGGGTGTTGTGGCCCCAATACACTGGATCTCTCCACGCGAAAGCGCCGGTTTCAGAATGTTTGCGGCATCAAGTGACCCCTCAGCGGAACCTGCTCCCACCAATGTGTGCAATTCGTCGATGAAGACGATGTACTGGGGGTTTTCGACCAATTCACGCATGATCTGTTTCAGGCGCTCTTCGAATTGTCCGCGATATTTTGTTCCGGCGACGATCAAGGAAAGATCGAGAGAAAGGATTCTCTTGTTCTCAAGAAACGAAGGAACCTCGGATTTGACGATTCTTTGAGCAAGTCCTTCAACGATTGCGGTTTTCCCTACGCCAGGTTCGCCAATCAAGACCGGATTGTTCTTCGTGCGACGGCAGAGTATCTGAATCAAACGTTCAATCTCTGCTTCGCGGCCGATCAGGGGATCTAGTTTGTCGTTGGCAGCATCGTCAGTTAAGTCTCGCGAGAACTCGACCAGGTGCGGAGTGTCCTTCTTTAGTGTGCTACGAGCGTCCACTCCCGACTGGCGGGCGATTTCATCGCGCACCGCATTCAAACGAAGTCCGCGCTCATAAAGGATCTCCGCAGCCATGGAACGCTCTTCGCGCAACAGACCCAGCAAGAGATGTTCGGTGCCGATATGGCGGTGTTGCAACCGGTCGCTCTCTTCGTGCGCATAAGCGAGCACTCGCTTTGTTTCCGGAGCGAGCGGCAATTCAACCGAAGTCGAGATCTTCTCACGGAGAAGCGTGCGACCCTCAATCTCTTTGCGAATGGATTCGATTGAAACCTGGGCTCGGGGAAAGAAGCGCCCGGTAAGCGTCTTATCCTCGCGCATCAGACCCAGGAGGAGGTGCTCGGGTTCGATTGCAGGAGCCCCAAATTGGGACGCCTCATAGCGCGCGAAGAAGATAACTCGCCGCGCTTTTTCAGTGTAGCGTTCAAACATTAGGTTACCGTTAAAAGTGAACGATTATTCTTGTGTCGGTTCCTGCTGCCTGTAAACTGGCCGCATTATAACCCATGAACGAGAGCGTAAAAAGTCGTTGTCTGATTTCTGGGTACTAAAAAGCATTAACCCTCATCGTTTTTCAGAGGGTTTCACAAATGATTAAGTCTGCCATCAAGCAGGACCATGGAGCGATCGCAGACCCTTGCGAGTCGCTTGTTGTGGGTCGCGACAATCCCGATTGCGCCTCGCCGCCGGCAATAAGAGCGGAGGGTCTCGCCGATAACCTCGCCAATATCCGCGTCAAGGTTGCCCGTCGGTTCATCGGCTAATACAAGTAAAGGCTCATTGATCAAGGCTCGCGCCACGGCAACTCGCTGTTGTTCCCCGCCTGAAAGGTGCCCAATCGGGTGCGTGGCGCGTTCGCTCAGCCCGATCTCCTGGAGAAATTTTGATGCCCGATGCATGGCTTCACTCCAGGAAATCCGCGCAATCAGCAGTGGTAGCGCGACATTCTCGACCGCAGTTAGATCGGGGAGTAAATGATGGAACTGGAAAATAAAACCAATCTGGCGATTGCGAAGGTGCGCCAACTCAAGGGGCGCAGCCTTTTCTACAGACACGCCTGCGAGGCTGATCGTTCCATGATCGGCAGAATCGAGCCCCCCAAGGAGATGAAGGAACGTCGACTTGCCTGCACCAGAGGCGCCCACGATAGCGTGGATCTGTCCGCCTGAAGCACCGAAGGTCACACCTTTGAGAACCTCAATCTTTTCACCAGAAGGCGAGATGAAAGCCTTGCGCAGATCGTTGACGGCGAGTTCAAAGTTTGATTGAGACACACCTGGACGTTCGGTCCCTATAGCAAGCGCTGGCGTTTCTACCTCACTCATAATTATTGGGTGTCACGAAACATTGCGACCGGACGAACGCGAACCGCTGCACGGGCTGGATAGATCGTCGCCACCAAACTTAGTCCAAAGGCTACAAGCGCCGCCAGCAGAGCATCTCGCAGGTTAGGGTTGAAAGGCACATTGCTGATGGAATAAACGTCTCCAGGAAGACTGACCAGCTTGTAGTGGTTGCCCAGAATGCACGCGACCATTCCCAGCACCACTCCAAGAAACGCTCCGAGGACGCCAATGAGCGCGCCTTCGATCATGAATAAGGTCATGATACTTCTGCCCGTGGCGCCCATAGCATTGAGTATGGCGATATCGCGACGGCGTTCAACAACGACGAGAATTAGCGTCGTAGCGATATTCAACGCGGCTATCAGAATGATTATTCCGATTACAAATAGTCCCATGCGGCGTTCGAGCTCAAGCGCCATAAAGAGTGGGCGATTGGCTTCCTGCCAGTCGAGTGCCGTGTAGTCTCTACCCAGACGGGCTAGCACAGCATCACGTACCGATTTCACGTTATAGATATCATCGACCTGGACGCTGATAACGCCAGCGGAGCTCTCAGCACCGGAAAATGCTGAGGCGGTGTGGAGCGACATGTAGATCCAGCTAGAGTCGTATTCGAATAACCCCGCACGAAAGAGTCCAACCACGCGAACCAGCCGCTTAGTGGGACTGGAAAAATGCTGCCCGGACGCGGCGATGATTTCGGCTGTTTCGCCGATTCGGATGCCGGTGCGATTTGCCAGTTCTACTCCCATCAATACTGCTGGCAACGAAGGACTGGCGCGGTCTGGCACCTGAAACAGCGGGGTTAGGGAGCCTTCGATCAGATGTGATTCGATCTCTTTCGAACTGTGTTCCGCACTATGTTCAATACCGCGTAGCACTGCGTACGCCGAGCCTTTTGGTCCGACTGCAACAGCGCCCGTATAAGTCGTGCCAGTCGCGCTGGCCACGCTGTCTACTTCTTTGATTCGTGCCGACAGTTCGCGGTGCTCTGGCATCATTTGCCCATCGGTGCGCATGACACTCAAGTGGGCGGTGCCGCTGAGGATCTTTGCCTGAATCTCATCTCGGAAACCATTGGCTAAGGCCAGCGCAACGATAAGTGCTGCAACTCCAATTGCGATTCCTGAGATAGCTACCATTGCAGTAACGCGCGCAAGTCTTCGACGGCGCCGCGAACGCAAATAGCGTAGGGCAAGAAAAAGTTCGTAAGGCATCGCTTCAGGTTAACTTAGGTGGGCTACGAGCGAGTTGGCGGACAGCCGATGGTCTCTTCAGGCCTGTTCTCGGGCAGCAACCGCTCCAGTTGCGGTGCATCGAGAGCAGAGTCGTCACGCAACGGCCTCAATTCGTAAATCGTCTCGGTGACTTGCCGAAAGTTAAACCGTCGCTCGAGATCGACGATTGCCGGAATCTCGTAGCGCTGCCAGCTACAAGGAGACCATAAATGGGGATCCGTATCGATAAAAATTGGTCTTTCCTCGGCAAGATAGCCCTCAATGATCGGGATTAGATGTTCAGCAGGCCAACCTCCCCCAGTGCCAATAGTCTCCCAGTCTCCAGAGCCTATAGCAGCCCAATACTTCACGGCAATTGTCTGTCCACCCGATATCATCACTGCATTGCGCGGTAATTTGACAAGCTGTTCCCGGTATTCTTTGCTCAAGGCCCGCCTTTCAACGTATTCCTGGGTGATTGGCTTCATATAGATCGTGAAAAAAATCGCGAACCCCGCAAGCAGAACAACACACGAAGCGAAAGCCAATCGGCGACTCCCCAGTAATCTTGTAAGACCCGCCATTAAAAAGCTCGCCGAAAGGGGCGCAAGTGCCGGCAGCCCGGTCAGAAAATATCTCCAGTTAACAGCCGTGCTGTAATTGAAGAAGAGTAGCAAATTTGCAAACAGTCCAACCGCCGCCAACAGTAACAGAGGCGAAAGTCCGCGACTCAACCATTCCCTGACGGCCGCAAAAGGAAGGGTGATTAATACAAGCGGACCGCTGATAAAGAAGAATGCCAGGTAGGGCTTCAAGTTACTGATCGTGACGGGGTGCCGGGACGACTCCTGGGCCATTGACTCGCGCCAACCGTTCCAGACCCATCGATAGTGGGCATCAGTGATGAACCAGTAACCAAACCAGGAAAGGGAAAAGAGAAGAAAAACAAAAACCGAGCAAGCGACCAGGACCAGCGTTCTACGGCTTGGCTTCCAACCGCAAACAAATGGAGCTAACACCAACCAAGGCGCATAGAATGCAACTGTCTCTCGAAGATTTACTCCCAATCCGAGGAGCGCGGCGCCAGCCAGTACGAGCCACCAACTCTGCCGTCTCAAGCCGCGAAAGTGAACGGTCAAGGCCAGTGCCAGGAAAAGGACTGAGGGCACATCGGTCATTACCTGGCCCCCGTAGAGCACAAACACCGGCGAGAAGACAACGAACAGAGCGGCCAGGGTGGCAGCCTGCAAAGAGCCCGAAACTTCCCTTGCTAGTGCCCAGGAAGCGATGACCGCCAGCGGACCCTGGGCCACCACCGCATATTTAAAGATCAGGTAAGCATCCTCGGGCTGGATCTGAAAAAGGGTGTTCGCCAGGCGATAGAGACCATGGTTCCAAAAGATGAAGAGATTGCGCCCCAAGGCCATGGACGACGGGTATCCAGCTATTGAGAGGATCGTATAGTCATAGCCATCCCAGTCACCAACAAACGGGTCGACAAAGTAAAGAATGAGGGCGACCGATACCAGGGCGCTTGGCAGCCACCAATGCCAGGCGGCAAACAACGATGGAGAACTGCCAGATTCTATTCCAGCATCTCCGCCTGCCTG
Source organism: Pyrinomonadaceae bacterium (assembly GCA_041751855.1). Taxonomy (GTDB): domain Bacteria; phylum Acidobacteriota; class Blastocatellia; order Pyrinomonadales; family Pyrinomonadaceae; genus PSRF01. The sequence goes on along the minus strand of JBGSWR010000093.1, from coordinate 217,090 downwards.
GAGCGGCCCCCGCTTATTTGTCTTAAGGCCAGTCAACGAGTCGAGTTTCTGTCGCTAGGGTCCGGTCTCTTAACCATTTTCACACGATTACCCTGCGCATTGTACTCAACTTCGTCCATAATATTGTAGATGAGAAGAACCCCGCGGCCCGAAGTTTTGAAAAGGTTCGCGGGATCGCAAGGGTCGGGAATGTCCTGAACGTTGAAACCCTCGCCTTCGTCCTCGACGGTAAAGCAAGCTTCTGTGGGAGACAAATCGGCGGTGATTCTCACAAGCTTTGTCGGGTCGCTCTTGTTTCCATGTTTGACAGCATTTACGAAAGCTTCATCGAGTGCGATGAAAAGATTCGAGCGCTCAGGTGCAATCAGACCGAGCTTAGTGACCCGTTCAAGGAGATACTGGAGCACGCCGTTCATTAGCGACAGATCGCTCGGCAGTTCAAACTCTATCTTCTCGTGAATGTGGGAGAGAGGTGTCGGATCGTCAAGATAGTGCAGTTTATGAGAGAGGGTTTGTTCGACAATTTCGCGGAGTTCGTCTTTGCTGTAAGGCTGACGCAAAAAGTTAGCGGCGCCCATTTTAAAAGCTTTAATAATCTCAGCCGACCTGCCGTTGGGAGTAATCGGCGTCAGGAGACATCGTCTTTGCAATTCACCAACGGCATTATCGGTTTCGATGCTCTCAGTGAGGTCGCTGATAATCAGATCGAACTCTTCAAGATCCTCGCGCGCAAGTGCCTCTTCACGGTCACCGGTACCTGTGACCTCGTGGCCCAACTTGCCCAGGACCTTTTCGAGTATCGCGCGCAACTCATCGTTGTTATCGACGATGAGAATCTTACGTTTCTGCATCAAGCTCCAGTCCAATCGCAATGTTCGAGGAGAGATAGAGCGCCGCACGATAGGCATCACAATGACAATGTACGTACTTGTCGGGCATGGTGTTCGAAAATATATCAGAAACAGCCAACCGGTGGCACGCGAGATGCGGGAAAGGCGTCAGTTACACGCCCCACCAGTTTTATCACTTAACGCAGTTCTTGCGCTACACTAGTCTTCTCGCAGAGCGATTCCTGATGGCAAAACGTGGCGAAATACACGCTAGGCTTGAGTATGCCCTCGCCCGGTCGCTCATTTTTGGACTCGGGTTATTGCCTCGACCGGTTGCTATCGCGGTCGGCTTGGGGCTTGGACGCCTGGCCTATCTGGTTGCTGGCAACCTGCGGCGTACGGGCGAACGCAATCTCAAACTTGCTTTTCCCGAAATGAGCGAGGTTGAACGCAAACGAATCCTTCGTGGGTGCTTTGCCAGCCTGGGTCGGCTACTTGCCGAATTCAGTCGGTTTTCCCGCGCCACGCCGGATAAACTGCGGCAGCTTATCGAATACGATCAGGTTGGGCTCGCGCACCTGAGGGAGGCGGAAAAAAGTCGAAGGGGAATTATTTTTCTGACAGGCCACCTCGGCGCCTGGGAGCTACTCAGCTTTGGCTGGTCGGCCCTTGAGTATCCAATCAGCTTTCTGGTGCGCCCGCTCGACAACGATCGTCTGGAAGAGTTCATCGAGAGAATCAGAACGAGATTCGGGAACCGCGCAATTGATAAGAAGAGTGCCGCCCGACAATCGCTGCGTGTTTTGCGTGAAGGTGGAACGCTGGGTATTCTCTCGGATCTGAACACGCATCCGCACGAGGGCGTCTTTGTCCCTTTTTTCGGCAAGCTCGCCTGTACTACTGCTGGCATTGCCACGCTTGCCCTGAAGACTGACGCCCTGGTGATTCCGACTTGTGCCGTCTGGGACCAAAAGCGGCGCCGCTACTTCTTCCGAGGTGATCCGCCCGTTGAGTTAGTTCGCACTGGCGATAACAGTAAAGACGTTGAACTCAATACGGCGCGGTTCGCAGCGGCTATGGAGCGGCTCATCCGGTTATACCCGGATCAATGGCTCTGGATTCATAAACGGTGGAAGACACGACCGCCAGGAGAACCAGATTTGTACCTCTAATGCAAGCTTCCATGGACCAACAGTTCAAGGGACGGCGAGCCGCAGAAGATACTCTGCGACTGGCCTACGAGTTCGCAGAGCTCTCGCGCTATTCACTCAAGCAGCGAGCGATGATTCGGGTCGCTGATATTGGGTTTTATGGGCTGATTCGGCTTATCGGCCGAACCGTTCGTTTCGATATCGACGGCTGGGAGAATTTCGAGAGGCTGGCGAATCAGGGACAACTTGCTATCTACAGTTGCTGGCATAACCAGGTGTTGTTATCTACCTATTTCTGGAGACATCGCCAGATTGTCGTCATGACATCACAGAGCTTCGACGGAGAATATATTGCCCGGTTCATCAAAAGATTCGGTTATGGCACCGCCCGCGGGTCAAGCACTCGAGGAGGCACAGGCGCCATAGTTGAGATGATCAGACTTATGCGTATGGGGTGTCCTGCCGGTTTTACTATCGATGGTCCCAAAGGGCCACGTTACGTTGCCAAGATGGGGGCCGTTCTGTTGGCTAAGAAGACCGGTCAACCAATTCTCCCGTTTAACATCACGGCGAAGCACTTCTGGCAGGTAAATAGCTGGGACCAGTTCCAGGTCCCGAAACCCTTCACCCGCGCCCGTATTGAAATCGCCCCCCCGATCCTTGTACCCGCCGATGCCGGCGACCAAGTCTTGAAAGAAAAGCGCGATGCATTGCAGCGAGCTCTCGACGAGCTCAAGGAACGAGGCGACAGTTGGCGCGCCGTACAGGGAAGCCAGGATCCAATCTGACCTTCCGAGGCTTGCCAACGCCGAACCTGTTTACAGGAGGCCATAACTTTCACGCGAAGCTCGAGTTTAATTCGCGACGCGGGCTTGAGAAGTCGACCGAGATGCTGATTCATCTGGTCCAGGTCTTTGCTGAAAAGAACTGGTTAGACGGAGGCCGATAGCAGTTGGAAAAGGACTATCGCAGCGGTTATGTCGCGTTGGTTGGAAGGCCGAACGCCGGCAAGTCTACCCTATTGAACCTCCTGGTGGGCCAGAAGATTGCCGCTGTTTCGGACAAGCCTCAAACTACGCGCTTCAAGATCAGAGGTGTCATCACTCGACCCGACGGTCAGATTGCACTCGTTGACACTCCAGGCGTTCATCGACCCGGCTACACGATGAACCGGCGAATGATGGCCAGTGTCCAGGATGCACTGTTGCAGGTCGATTTGGTTGCTTTGATCCGCGACGCTTCGGTGAACACAGGCAACGGCGACCGCTTTGTACTCGAACTGATTCAGAAGTCAGAAAAGCCGGCGTTGCTGCTGCTGAACAAGATCGACAAGCTTCAGGAGAAGTCGGCACTTCTGCCGCTAATCGATTGGTACAAAGATCAATACGACTGGCGCGAGGTTATACCCATCTCCGCTTTGAAAGGCGACATGACGGATGCTTTGCTTGTAGAAATGATTAAGAACCTTCCTGAAGGTGAACCACTATTTAAGGAAGACGAACTCACGGACCAGTCGCTCCGAACCATGGTAGCGGAGATCGTCCGCGAGAAACTTTTGCATGTGACCGCGGAAGAGATCCCTTATGTCACTGCGGTTGTCACTGAGAGGTTTGAGGAGGTCCGGCCCGATTTTGCCCGTATCTATTGTGCGATCTACGTCGAAAGATCATCGCAGAAACAGATCATCATTGGTAAAGGGGCTTCCCGCCTAAAGGAGATCGGTATCCAGGCTCGTCATGAGATCGAGAACCTGCTGGGCCATCGTTGCCATCTGCAACTGTTTGTTAAAGTAGAAGACCAGTGGCGCGACAAGGAGCACCTGCTCGACGAGATGGGAATAACGAGGTAATTCCCTGAAACCTTCGAGCATTTTGTTGACAGGGTAAGGTTATGCGGAGTTGGTATGCACTCGATGTTGACCATGAAAGCGATGCGCTTGAGGCGGTCGAATATGCCCTGATGGAAGCCGGCGCATTAGGAACGGAATCCTACCCTCATGAGGGCCTTCTGCACCGCGTTACGGCTTATTTTGAGACTGTGCCCGATCGCGAGCAAGTTCGCTCGGAGCTATTCGATTCACTCCGGATCTACGGATTGTCATCCTCGGCAGTACGCGACATGCAAATCCGGGAAGTACATGATCAGGACTGGATTGCTGAATGGAAAAAGGACTGGCAACCCGTCCCTGTGGGAAAGCGTTTCATAGTTGCGCCTCCCTGGAGCGATGTCACAGGAGCCGAAGAACGAATAGTAATTCGCATCGAACCGGGAATGGCATTTGGTACCGGAACTCATGAGACAACCAGGCTCTGTCTGGCAGCCATTGAGAAATATTTCCATGGCGGCAGTTTCCTTGATGTCGGAACTGGAACCGGAGTACTGGCAATCGCGGCAGCAAAGCTTCATCCGGGCGCTCGGGTACAGGCTTACGATACTGACGACGAAGCCATCTCGATTGCTCGCGCGAATGCTTCTCTAAATGGCGTGACGCCGGCAATAGAGTTTCATTCCGGAACCATCTCGGAAATCCAGTTGGCAGCGGCTGCGGATTGTGTTTGTGCCAACCTCTCGGCGGAGGAGATTCTGACGATGATGCCGGCGCTGCTCTCGGCCACTTGCGGCCAGCTCATCCTTTCAGGGATCCTCGATTCTCAGGTAGATACCATTGTCGGGCGCTTACAGGAGTCTGGAACTACGCAGTGGCCGGAGATCACAACGGCAGGCGAATGGGCTTGCGTGGTGGTTTAGAGCATCGGATACATTAGCGTATGACTCGTCGAAGGTTCTACGTGCCACCGGATGATTTTGCGCCCGCCAGCGGTTCGTTAACGCTTCCTCCCGAAGAGGCACGTCACCTTCGCGACGTGTTGCGGCTCGAACCGGGCGACGAGGTATTTGTCTTCAACGGACAGGGGAAGGAGTTTCGCTGCTCAATATCAAAGCTGCGGCGCAATTTCGCTTCGCTGGTTGTTCTCGAGGAAGTCGCGCCGGCCAAGCCAGAATCGCCGTTGCAATTAACGCTCGCCATCGCGCTTCTAAAAGGCGATAAATTCGATCTCGTAGTCCAGAAAGCTACAGAGCTGGGCATCCACAAGATTGCTCCGGTAATGACCAAGCTCGCTGATGTCCGCCTGCGCAATGAGGTGGATGCCGGAAAACGGGTCGGTCGCTGGCAGCGCATCGCATTGGAAGCCGCAAAACAGTCGGGTCGAGCGTTTGTTCCTCACATAACTGAGCCGGTGAGCTTTGACTCACTAATCAAAGCGCCACCAACCCATCCACAGCGTTTAATGTTTTCCGAGCGAGGTGGAACCTCATTGGCTGAGGCCACCCGGGAGTTCGAACAACAGTCTAAACAGATCATAGCGCTTGTTGGTTCTGAAGGAGGTTGGACAACCGAGGAGATCGAGCAGACCCAACGAGCGGGCTGGTTTGTCGTAACGCTTGGGGGTCGCACGTTGCGGGCAGAGACAGCCGCCATCGCAATCGTGGCTCTCTTGCAACATCTTTTCGGGGACCTTAAATAAGCCCTGTCACGCTATTATGACTTCGGTGGCGCCATTCTGGTTCAGAGGCTTTGACGAGCTAACGACTGAGAGCGCAGAATAACAGCAGTACTGAAACAAACGCGCAATTGGAATCGTTCTATTCGTTAGCAAGATCAGGCGCAAAGGAGCCGGGGAATGGCACTTAGTAAGGAAGAAGCGGTGGAAAAGGCTCGCAAGGATCTCGCGAAGCGCCTTAAGATCAGCGAGGACTCCATCTCAATCAAGGGTGTGGAAGACACAGAGTTTCCTGACACAGCATTGGGCGCCAGTGGCTCGGACGAGATGAGTGGACAGATGCTGACCTCGGGCTGGCGCATTCGACTCGAAGCGGACCGGAAACGCTATGAGTACCGGGCCAACAAGCATCAGGTCAGACTGTACAACTTCAAAGGGTCAAACTATCAGGTTTAGCAACAAGTGAGATAGAGCAATGAACCGCAATAATTTTGTTACTCACATCGCCCTGGCCATTGTAATTATCCTGATCGCTGCGTTCGCGGGGCAGCTTAGAAAGTGGCAGAAGGAGGCTCGATCATCGATTCGAATAGTCCCGGTCGAATCCAAGAGACCACAATTTGGCCTGGACCTTGACACGCCATTAACACGCCCTGAACTTCTCGTAAGGTTTCGGCCGGGAGTGTCCGCCGAAGTCAAGGAGAAGATTGCGGCAAGATTCAATGATCGGATCGAAGACAAGATTGGATCGGTTCCGGGTCTGGTAGCGATAGACGATCTCGATGATCTTGACGCAGAAATTTCTGTAGCCACCTATCGAGCGCTTCCCGAAGTTGATTATGCCGAGCCGAATTATGAGATCAGCCTGGACCACGCGGGGGGAGGATTCAAGCACCGGCATCCGGATGATCCGCGTTTTGCTCAACAGTGGGGCCTTGCGAACGACGGTAGCAATGGCGGCAAGGAAGGCGCCGACATCAACGCCATGCGTGCCTGGGCAACTTCTACTGGCAGCGAAACAGTGGTAGTGGCTGTTCTTGATAGCGGTGTTGACTACACGCACGAAGATCTGCGCAACAACATGTGGGTGCGCCCGGCAGAACTGGGTCCCTATGAAGACAATGAACTCGGCGTCATCGATGACGTGAACGGGTATAACGCCATCGACAACAGCGGCGACCCGATGGACGACAACGGGCACGGCACGCACTGCGCCGGCATAATTGGCGCTGAAGGTGGAAACAGTGTCGGTGTTGCTGGAGTGAATTGGAAAGTCGAGATCATGCCGCTGAAGTTCATGAATGCGGGGGGATTCGGTACAACTAAAGACGCCATCGAAGCCATTAACTACGTAATCAAGCGCAAGCGCGACGGCGTCAATGTTCGCGTAATCAGTGCGAGTTGGGGATCGACAATGCGGTCACGGGCCCTTGAGGATGTGATTCGCAGCGCCCAGGCAGCCGGAATACTTTTCGTTGCCGCGAGCGGCAATGCGAGCGCGAATACTGATAGAAGACCCCATTTCCCGGCTGGCTATAAGCTTGATAACGTTATCAGCGTTGCCGCTCTGACGAGCAGTGACGAACTGGCGTCATTTTCAAACTACGGACCAAAAACCGTGCACGTCGCCGCGCCGGGAGTCGGTATTTTGAGCACCTGGCTGGGTCAGGACTACGAGGAAAAGTCAGGCACCTCGATGGCAACTCCTTTTGTGGCTGGCATTGCGGCCCTCGTGATCTCCAATAACCCCGAGATCAGCGTCTCCGAATTACGCTCTTTGCTCCTCCAATCGGTCGATCCATTGCCTTCGCTTACGGGCCGAATCGTGACCGGCGGACGTATTAACGCTGCCCGCGCCGTCGGCGCGGAATAAAGCTGCTTGGCCACTTGCGTAGCGGACGCCTGATGCCTGATAATCGTTGCCGATGATTGCCCAAGCTAAAATCAGGCCTGATCTTTTGAGGAGACGATAAAGAGTGAAAGCGGAATTGCAGCAGTTAGTCGCTTTACAGAATCTGGATAAGAGCATAAGAAAACTACAAGCGGAAATAGAGGCCATGCCACAAGGGCGCGCTGAAATCGAAAAAGAGTTCGATCAGCGCGCCTTTGAAATTCGCGCTCTGGAAAACCGCCGTGATGAGGCCCGGCACGAGCGGGTGCGCCTCGAAGCAGAAATCGCTGAGCAGCGTTCCCGTGCCGAACGCGCCGAGCGCAACCTGATGTCGTCGAAGAAACAGGATGAGTACACGGCGGCCATTAGAGAGGCCGATGCCGCCCGGAAACAGATCCTGGCGCTGGAGACACAGGTCCTCGAACAGATGGAGATCTTTGAAGAGTCCGAGACCGCACTCAACGAACGCGCTGCCGAGGTTGCGACCCTTAACTCCGACCGCGAGGAACGCTTGAAAGCATTTGACGAAGAGAGCAATGCCCGCGCTGAAGGACTCACAGCCACCCGGGCGGAACGCGAACGGGTCTTCAATTCCTTGCCCAAATCAATGAGCGTCTTGTACACCCGCATCAGCAACCGAATACGCGATGGTGTTGCCGTGGCTGAAGCCCGGGCCGGCGCCTGCATGGCCTGCTTCATGGCCCTGCGTCCCCAGATGATGGCCGAAGTTCGCCGCGGTGAAGAGGTCGTCACTTGTGACAACTGCAACCGGATTCTGTATTGGGTTCCTACCGACCCGGCAGCCACGAATTCCGCCTCAGCAAGACCTAAACTGGCTACTACCTAGCACAGAAATTAACGGCTCACTGCCTTACGATCAATACTCCGGCGCCGCGGATGGCGTCGTGCTTCAACGCAATCAACGCGTCGTTAGCTTCAGAGAGCGCAAAGGTCTGGACATGGGTTCGAACCGGGATACTGGCCGCCTCAATCAGAAATTCATTCCCATCCTGACGAGTGTTGTTTGCCACGCTGCGTATCCCGCGTTCGCCGTAAATCAACGAATAGTCAAACTGAGGAATTGGTGACATGTGAATGCCTCCAAGAACCAGGACTCCGCCGCGATCAAGTGCCGCAAGCGCGATCGGAACCAGTTCACCAGCCGGGGCAAAAATGATTGCCGCGTCCAGCTTTACCGGGGGGGCAGCTTTTGCATCGCCCACCCATGCCGCTCCCAATTCTAAGCCAAGCACCTGATGACGTTCTCGGTCGCGCGTGCATACATAAACCTCCGCGCCGCGTGCCCGGGCAAGCTGAATCACAACGTGTCCGGCAGCTCCAAATCCATAGATACCCAGACGCTTTCCGGTCCAGTCATCGCGTTGGATTCCGGTCAGGCGTAAAGCGCGATATCCAATAATGCCGGCACACAGAAGCGGCGCGGCCGCAAGATCGGAGAAACTGTCCGGGACCGGATACACAAAACGCGACGAGGCTACTGCGTATTCGGCGTAACCACCGTCAACGGTCCAGCCTGTAAAGCCTGCGTACTCGCAGAGGTTCTCCTTACCGGACATACAAAATCGACACTGGCCACAAGTGATATGCAGCCAGGCAATTCCCACTCTTTCGCCGATAGCGCGATCCGCAACCTGTTGTCCGATGCGTTCGACCCTACCAACGATCTGATGGCCGGGGATAATAGGAGAGCGACGCAAGGGCAGCTCACCCTCTACGATATGCAGATCGGTGCGGCATATCCCGCAGGCATTAACTCGAACGAGCAATTCATCGTCGGCCGGCTCAGGATCGGCGATTTCGCGAAGCTTCAGCGGTCGTTCGGTGACGGCTGCTGGAGAGTTGAGAAGCAGGGCTTTCATGGGCCTGGGATAGGGAGAACATTAGTTCATTATCGGGAAACGAAAGGTTCAATTACCACTCAACGCCCCTCCAAAGCAATGCCGGATATGTCCCCCCCCTGGCTCTTAAAATGAGTTTCCAGTTCCCTGACCACAACGAAACGGTCGCGTGAACCTCTAGACCTCTGCAAAACCTCTGAATACCAGATACACAACTGTATACCTCATAACCAATCCCTTATTTTGACCATCATTGCAAGATCCCCAGCAAAACTGCGTCGAGCCAAATTATGAGTGGATACCAGCTATCCAAGGCCCTGATCTGAACTCACACCAGCAAAGATATGAACTAGGCGCTAAGTCCATCAGAAGAATGGGTTTCGCGGAGAACAACACCGGAACAATTTATGTGGCACAGCCCTTGTAATGGAGATCCGCATTAACGATACGATTTCGCGCCACTAGCGGCGTAATTATTCAGTTCTTCATTTTAGGAGCAAGCCCCATGATAAATCTATTATCAGCAGCCACATCGAAACCAAGAAACTCCTTCAAAACAACCGAACTCGTCTCGGCTCTGATGCATAAGCTTTCACCCGAACTTATTGCCACCATAAATAGACTCGGAGTAGACCGAAGGTATTCCGCGGTCGAGAATTATCCGGAATTTTTGTCGGGTAAACAGGCACGCCCAACCAGTTCAACGACAGAACTGGGTGTTGCAGCCATAAAGCGCTGCATCGAGCGTTGGGGCGGCGACCCGTCGCGAATCGGCTTGCTGGTCGCGGCCACCAACACTCCCGATCAGATGCTTCCGTGTCTGGCTTCGGAAGTTATGGGTAAAACTCACGGACTGCTTTCCCGCTCACTACGAACCGTAAGCATGCAAGCCCAGGGTTGTTCTGTTCTCTTAAAGAGTATTGAGGTTGCGCAATGGTATCTGGCCGCCAATCCGGGACAGCTCGCAATCGTCCTCATGGCTGAAGCCCAGACCCCATATGTGGCGCCTTTGTTGAGAAACGAGTACTACGGCTTTCGCGATAATCTGCGCTTAAAAAAGGAGCGAAAAATCGATGAAGATCAGTATGAACAACAGAGGGTGGATACCACCTTCGTCATCCAGTCGATGCTTTTTGGCGACGGTGCCGTCGCCCTCTTAGTCGGGACCGAAGAAGGGAAGCCCGCCTTTGGTCCAATCTCACACCTCACTAATGACCTGCCTGATGACATGAACCTGCTTACAATGGTAGCCCACAGTGCCCACCCGTTCCTTAAAGGGCGGCCTCAGTATTTCATGCACTCCAGCGTACCGGCTCGGGGTACCCACTATGCAGTAACCACGGTTCGGAAGGTATTGGAGCATCCGGATTCTCCGGTGTCAGATCTCCGCAATGTAGACGATTGTCTCATCCATACAGGAAGCAAGAAGATTCTGGATGGCGTCTGCTCGCAATTGAGCCTGGTGCCGGATTCAACCAAGGTGCACGGTTCTTACGAGGTTTTACGAAACTACGGAAACCTCTCGAGCGCTTCGACAGGATTCATGCTTGCTGAAAAAGATTCCTGGAGTGGGCCTGCGATACTGGTCGGATTTGGCGTTGGGTTTACAGCTAGTGCGGGAATAATGAGTTTCAACTAAACAGCGCGCTGGTACATTGTATGCCAGCGTTTCTCATGACAGGGATTACAGAAGCCTAACAAACGCGGCGACCCCTTCGCCTTCCAACGGATGCCGCCGCGCTCCCAAACAGACTGCTCGTGACCACAGGTATCGCACCGCACCATCCAGGACCGCGATTCAGTTTCGATGGATGCGACGACATTCTTCGGCGCTAAAGAGGTTACGATTCGCTGTAGCCAGTTCATTGACTCGACGCTATTTGAGACCGGACCCGGTACCCCGAGCGGCCTAAACGCCCACCTTCTCGAGTTCGTTCTTTTCGTTCATGACTTGCCTGATTATTTGACTGACCTGGTTAAAGTCGAATGGCTTACCGATCACTGCATCCACCAGGTCCGTCTCGCCCGAAGGGGGAAGCGTCCCGGGGCCATAACCAGTTACGAGTATGATCTCGATGTCGGGCCGTCGTTTTCGAATCTCGCGGGCCGTTTCCCAACCATCCATTTCCGGCATCGCGAGATCAGTGAACACCAGATCAAACTCTGAGGCCGCAACCTTTGTTAGTGCTTCCTGTCCACCTATGGCTAATTCGACTCGATGTCCGAGAGCCGTGAGCATATCCGCAAGGGTCTCCCTCACGGCCTCTTCGTCATCTATCACCAGTGCTAGGAATGAGCGCGTAACTCCCGGCCTTTGCTGCACCTCCGGCAGGGATATTTCGTTATCCATCGCCGGGAGATCGATAGTAAAGACCGTGCCCGCGTCGATCTCTGAGTCGACGCTGATCGATCCTTCATGCCGCTCGAGGATGCTGTAACTAACTGAAAGGCCAAGTCCGGTGCCCTGAGCGCCTTTTGTCGAGAAAAAAGGCTCAAAGATCTTCTGCCGGACATCTTCCGGCATACCCGTCCCACTGTCCGCAAACTTCAGTTGCAAGCGCTTGCTATCGCGGGTGCAGCCAATATCGAGTCTTCCACCCTGGGGCATCGCATCAACCGCATTCACGATCAGATTAACAAACACTTCTCGAAGTTCGGAGGCACTCCCGTAGGTGTAGTGTTCGCTGCCGGCATCCAGTTTAACCTGGTACTCGAGGCCGCGCAGTCGCGCATCATTTTCCCACCGCGTTCGAGTTATCTCGATAGCATCATTCAGGAGCGATCTCATATTAAGGAGTTCAAATTCCCGGGCCGGCGACTTGCGAGCAAAGGTTTGAATTCGACGCACCGTTGCCGCAGCGTCTTCCGCCGCGGTTTGAATAATATCGAGATTGCGTACCAGCGCCTCATCCTTGGTTTGACGTCGAAGCAGTTGGGCGCGACCAAGGATGGCAGCCAACGAGTTGTTGAAGTCATGAGCGACCCCGGAAGCGAGTTGACCCAGCGCCCGCAATTTGTCAGCGCGCGCCGCCCGCTCACGCTCTTCTTTCTGTTCGGTTATGTCGCGGGCAATACCAAGGACGCCGGTCGTATTGCCATCCACTACCAAAGGCGAATTGTCCACGCGAGCGTAACGAAGTCGCCCGTCGTGGGCAAAGTATCGCATCTCGTACGTCTGCGGTTGGCCCTCGAGGGCCGCCATGAACTTCTCGTGCACAAGCTCTCGATCTGCCTCATAGACCATCTCCAACAACTGGCGGCCAATGAAGCTTTCCCGTTCGTAACCTAAGCCGGTAAGAGTGGCGCTGTTGCACCACTTGAATCGCCCTTCTGTGTCAACCGCATAGATTGACTCGCGAGCGCTCTCGAGAATGTTGGTCAGTAATGACTGATGCTCACGAGCTACGGCCTGCACTTTGCGCAACTCCGATAAATCGCGCGCCGTGCAGACCACAGCCATAGCTTTCCCTCCATCAACAACAGGTTCGACAGTAACCAGCAACGGCCTGTTTAAGCGCTCGGGTGTTACTTCGACGGTAACGCTTTGAGCCTGCTCGATGGCTCTTTCGACCACGCAATTATTAGCCTCTGCACTGGACCGAAGAATGTCGCAGCATTTTCGCCCCAGCAGTGCTTTTGGATGCACGTATTCCATCGCTGCGCCTGCGCGGTTGACGCGTTTGAGAATTCCCGACCGGTCAAATATGAAGATCCCGTCAGACATCGCGTCGAAGGTTGTCTCCCATTCACCCTTACCGCGTGCGACCATCTCGAACAGCTCGGCCTGAGCAATGCCAATCGCCAGTCGGGCTGCCACTGCTTCAACTAGTGACACCTCATCTTCAGTCCACTGGCGCACCTGATCCGTTTGATGAATACATAGCACGCCGCGAAATAGGCCCTTAACGATCAGAGGGTAGTCAATTTGCGAACGAAGGTTCACCTTCTTAGCATGAAAGCGAACGTATGCGCTGAACTCCGGATCACCTTCAAAATAATTTAGAGCATCATCGATCACGATGGGCTTGGAGGAGTGCAACAGATGCTGGCCAATCGGGTCTTCATAACTGACCCCGGAATGACTGATAGTGGTGGATCCGGGCGCGATGTACTCGTACTCAACTGGCGAGACTGGATCATCCGGATTGTACAGATGCAGATGTACGCGGGATGCCGAAAGGGCGCGTCCGAGTTCTCTCGTGGCAGTACTTAGCACCTCGGGTAAACTAAGGGACGCCCGGATCGCCATTGTCAGACGATTGACCAGTGCCTCTCGCGTTGAGGTTGCCTCGGCTTTTTGATAGAGCTCCGCCTGGCGAATGGCGATGCCAGTCTGATCTGCTACAGCCTTGGCAATGGCAATGTCGGAAGCACTCCAGGTACGCGACTCATGAGTTGTTGAGAGAGCAAACGCCGCGGGTATTTCATCACCCACTCGAATTGCAACGTACATGATCGAGCGAACACTTGCTGTTTTGAGAATGCGCTCATAAATGTCATGAATTCGTTCGTCACTGGGAGCATTGTCAGAGGCAAGCACCCCGTTTTGATTGAGTGACTGGATCAAGGTCTTTACATCGGCAAGTTCAAAATCGGTGCCAGCCGGCTCGATACCTTCCGCATGATATTCGGCCACATTAGTGGCGCGTTGCCCTTTCTGGTCTCTCATGAACAGCGAGCAGCGATCAACGTTTAAGTAAGAGCCGAGTTCGTGAACAGCAGTGCGGAAGATCTCGCCACTCTCAAGTGAACAGCGCACCGCCTGCGAAATACGATGTGTCATTGCCTCGCGCTCGGCTTGCTGTGCCAGCGCTAACTCAGCTTCAGACCGCGCAGTTATGTCCACCCCGACTCCACCAACGAATCTTTTTCCAGATGAATCAGAGATGGGGAATTTAAAGACCAGCCAATGATGGGGCATACCATCTTGCGTCGGCACGATTTCGATAACTTCCTGAGCCTCACCGCTAGCTATAACTTGTAGGTCATGCTCGTGAGTTGCGCGGGCAGTACTTTCTGGTAACCAGTCAAAACTTGTCTTTCCTTTAAGGACATCCAGCTTCTGGCCAAAGAATTCCTCAAAGGGCCGGTTGACATAAACGTAGCGTCCGGCGTCGTCTTTCATGAAGGCAACGGTAGGACTGTTGTCCATGAAACTGTGAAAGAATGCCTGGCTTTCGCGTAGCGCTTCTTCTGAGCGTTTTCGCTCCGTCAGGTCGCGGGCGATGCCCTGGACCCCAACTGCCTTTCCCCCGTGATAGATCAGACGGGTGCTGACCTCCAGCCGCACGCGCCGGTGGTCCTTCGTAAATAAATCAAGCTCGTAAACTGTCGGACCCAGGGAAGTCTCCTTGCGCGCGATCATCTGCCTGGCAACGTTCAGATACTCCGGTGCGATGACATCTGCTACATTCATTCGGACAGCTTCCTCACGTGCGTAGCCGATGATCCTCTCTCCACTCCGGTTCAATGATGTGAAGTTTCCGGCGAGATCGTGAGTGTAAATAATGTCGTTCGCGTTTTCGAATAACTCTCGATAACGCCGTTCGTTTTCGCGCAGGGCCTGCTCGGCTTTTCTGCTTTCGGTGATGTCGATCGCAACTCCAATAACCCCAAAAAGCTCATTACGCTTGTTCGTCAATGGTGTAAAGCGGGTATCAAAAGTGAGATCACCAATTTGCACCGCGGCTGAAACCACTTCCCCTTGTAGAGCGCGTCGAACGTTGTCGAGGAGATCTGGGATATCCCGATAGAGATCGAACACCGACTGGCCCACGACTTCACCGGGCTTCAGACCCAACGCTTTTAGACCCTCACCCTCCGATAACGTGAAGACTCCATGATGATCGAGAGAAAACAGCATGAGCGAAGCACTGCTAACGACCGTGCGAAGACGCTTCTCAGCGTCTCTGAGAGCTTCCTGGGAACGCTTCTGCTCGGTAATGTCGCGGATAACTGCCTGGACCGCCGGTTCACCTTTGAAGGTAAAGGGCATGCCAACAACTTCAACATCGATTACCTCGCCGTCAAGTCGAACAAATTTTTCTTCGGCAAGCGGCACAGAGATGCCTTGATGCTGAATCTTGTGAACTCGCTCTCTGACTAAGTCCCGATAATCAGAATGAACAACATCCAGGATTGGCTTGCCAACTAAATCTGTGGCGCTCGAAGCTCCCCACAACTCCAGCGCCGCGGCATTCAGGTACACAAATTTTTCGTCGCGGGATAGGACAATTGCCTGTGGCGACATTTCCACCAGCCGGCGATAACTTTCTTCACTCTCCTTGAGAGACTCCTCCGCCAGCTTTTGCTCTGTGATGTCACGGACGACTCCTCGTACCCCCGTCGCCTTTCCGTTTCTGCTGCGTTCAACCGTAATCAAGCCTTCAAGATAGCGCGGTACGCCTCCTGCATCGGGCAGGCGATAGACCGACCGTGGCAACGATTCGGAGGTCACCGTCTTTGTTTCCAGGATGTCTCGTGCGGCGGCTTCAGCCCCAACAAGCTCCGAAAGGTGCGTTCCTATCAGTTCAGCGGCAGGCCGGCCAAAGAAGTTTGCTCCGGCTGCGTTGATGCTTGTGAGGTAGCCCTCCATATTGCGCGTATAGATTATATCGGTGGCGTGTTCGACGATCCCTCGATAATGCTTGTCCACCCGATGTCGCTCAGTTAGCCGGGCGACTTTGACAAGCAGTTCATCATTGCGGAAAGGCACGTTAAGATAATCGTCAGCGCCAGCCTCTAAACCCTCAAGACCGTCCGTATCGTCGCGCCGCAGACCACTGATGAGAAGCACGGGAATACTTGCAGTGCGGAGGTCTTCCTTGAGTTGCCGGCATAACCTGATTCCATCGATGACGGGCATCACAACATCGCTAATAATCAGGTCTGGCTCAAACGACAGGGTCTGTTCAAAGACACCTCCCCCATTCGTGGCTGATGTTACTTCGTAGCCTTCGCCTATGAGGAGCTCGATAAGCAGATCAAGCACCTTCTGATTGTCGTCGGCAATCAGCACTCGGTAACGTTCGGAGTGGTCTGTGATCATGATCTCGAAAACTTCGATTGGCTAGACTCAGATCTGGAAGTGGCGATACAGGCCAACAGTCAGGATACCCGTAGCGTGTCGAGAATGAGGCCTCGCGGGTGAACCTGATTGATTTACCTGTCAGGGAGGAGCCGGCAGTGTCAACTGCCAGCCGCCGCAGTATAACAAAGTTAATTACGCTTTGTCACTCGAAAGCTTCGCGGGAAGTTTGGCTTTGAAATGAGGTTAACTTATATAAACTCAGCGGGTTACGGTTTAGTAACCTTCACCGGCTCGCTCGTTTTGGCGAAATAGCCGGGGCGATAGTTCAGCTTCAAGGACTTTCGTAACTCAGGATTGACAACCTCTATCTTGATGTCGCGGTAGGAACCATCACGTGCCTTGTTTGAAGGCGAGTATGCCAGAAGGTACTGCTCCCTTAGGTCGCTTTGAATTTGGGCGAAGGCCTCGCGAAGTTCTTGCTCGCTGCGCGGGAAGTAGGCTCGCCCTCCGGTCCGTTCCGCAATCTTGCGAAGGGCGCCTTCATCCACGCCGCCACGGTAACTATCGCCAATGCCAATCGCGTAAACAAAGGCATCAGCCTTTTGAGCGCTCTCAATGGCTTCCTGCATCTTTACCTGACTGATTGTGTCGTCTCCATCAGTAAGCAGAATAATTGCCCGTCTTGTATTTTGCGCCGACTCGAGGAACAGCTCATTCGAGGCGACCCATACTGCATCCCAGACGGCAGTGTTTCCGGCAAGCGTATTGTTCCTTCCGAAAATTGGCGGTGTCCCCTGGCTACCACCCACAACGACTCCCCCGCCGATATAGCCGGCGGGAGGCACGAATTCAACTCTGTCGATTGCGCTTCTAAGCCGGGCAAGGCTTCCTGAGAAACCCTGCTCAAGGACCACTTCTCCGGTGAACGAGATAACGGCTGCTTCATCCTTGTCGGAACGCACCACAGCCTCCAAGAAAGAGCGGGCGGCAGCTTTCTCGTCGGGTAAGGTCCTTTCCACTGAAACGCTTGTATCGAGCAGGAGCGCTACGGATAAAGGGAGATCAATGTTTTGTTGAAACGTGAAGACTTCTTGTAGCTTTCCATCCTCGTAAACGCGTATGTCATCCTGTTTAAGAGTATTGATGAAGCGTTTGCTCTTGTCTGCTGCTGTAAAGAAGATATTTGTAAGATTGGTCTCAACTCTGATCACATCATCTGAGTCTTCCGGAGTGTCGCCCGTTCTGGCTGGAGGCGTGGGAGCAACTGAGGGTTGCTGCAAAAACTCTCCGCGATCACCGCTCTGCGAAAGTGCCAGAGGACTAGATAAGCCGGCCCCAAGGAAGACAATCAACAAAAACAGGACCAGGATTAGACCCGGGGTTCGAAAACTCTTGTAGCTCATGATTAACCTGATGAAGGCTCCTATGGTCTAACGCTATCGGCAATGGCATTATAGCCGCGCTTCGTTCTAATTCTTAGATTCCCGCGCCGGGCCGCCAACCGCACGTCGATCCTTCTGAAGCTGCCGTCGTAGCGATCATTTGTGGGCCTGTAAGTGACCAGATATTGAGCCCGCAACTCCCTTGAAATTCGTGTAAAGGAACGCTCCAGAGAAAGCATATCACCGGTGAAGAAAGCAACCCCACCGGTTTCTTCCGCCAGAGTTACCAGATCGCGGTCCTTCCGGTCCTTAACCTGGCCCGCCTCCACTCCGGGTACCGTGCTCGCAAAACCGGCTTTGGTTGAGATGGCGTAAATAGTTGTCTCGGTACGTTGGGCAATATCGATCGCATCCCGAAGTGTTGCGCGACTGTACGTGTCTTCACCATCGGTTATTACCACCAACACCCGACGACCGGGTACCGAGCGTAGCTTCTCATCGCAAAACTGCCACACGGCGTCGAAGAGAGCCGTTTGGCTTCCCGACTGCTTGACCGCAAATACGGCACGATCCAACAGATCCAGCTTATCCGTAAAATCCTGACGTAGAACGATCTCATCGTCAAAGGTTGCGAACAGGACATGGTCCCTACGAGGCCGCACGACCGTCTGAATGAAGTTCATCGCCGACTCCTGTTCAAACTTGAGTTTGCCAGCCGTTGAAGGCGATGTATCCATCAGCACGGCAATATACAGCGGCGACGTCTCACCCAGATCGTCGGAGAATGTTTCGATCTTCTGCGGAACCTTATCCTCCAGAATTACGAAGTCTTCCTTCGTTAAACCGGAGATGAACTGTCCCTTCCGATCTACAACGGTAATCGGCAGTCGCACCAGTCTAATAAAGATGCGTTCGGTTTGGTCCTGGTCGATGGGCGGTGGTGTAGGGCTCGGCTGGGGCGCTGGCCTCTGCCCTAACGAAATGTTTGAAGAGATTATCATCGCGCAAAACAGAACAGCGATGCCAAACAGCGATCTTAACCCACGCAAACTCATAGCTAAAAAATTGAGAGTCGATGACAACTAAGTGATTACCGGCGCCTAAGCCAAGCCGTGCGGTTCGATGCCTAAGTGAATGACGGTCGTTGCCCTTGGGAGGCAGAAACCATGTCATTATGAAAGCACATCCCGCCTTCAAACCCAAAACGACAGAGTAGTTAATGTGGATAGGAGTATTGCTTTACAGTTGTCCTCATAAGTATGAATTGCGGCATCCTTCTACTGCTGCTCGACAAGTTCCAGAAGTGCCCTTAGTTCCGCTGGCAAAGGACTTTCGAACTGCATCATGGCAGCCGTGGTCGGATGACGAAAGCCGAGTTTTTCAGCGTGCAGGAACTGGCGTTGAAGTTTTCGAATCTCCGCTCTGATGCGCGGATCCTTAACTGTCTTATCACGACCGCCGCTGTAGACTTCATCTCCCACTACCGGGTGCTTAAGCCAGGCTAGATGAACCCTAATTTGATGAGTTCGTCCGGTCTTAAGTTCCACATCAAGGTGCGTAAATTGATCATAACGATGCCTGACACGGTAAATTGAGAGCGCAGGCCGACCTCCGGCGACCACAGCCATCCTTGTCCGGTTTCGCGGATCACGTGCAATCGGCTGCTCAATTTTTCCCCTTTTTTCACTCACCAAACCGTGCACAAGAGCGACGTAAGACTTAAAAATGGCGCGCGCCCGAAACTGATCAGAGAGGTTTTCATGCGCCGCCTCGGTCTTCGCCACCACCATCAAGCCCGAAGTGCCTTTATCGAGCCGATGAACTATTCCGGGACGAATCAGGCCTGCGCGTACAGATAGAGACTGGAAATGATAAGCGAGGGCGTTAGCAAGTGTGCCTGATTCATTGCCGGCCGCTGGGTGGACCACCAGACCCGCCGGCTTGGTGACGACGATTAAAGCTTCGTCTTCGTAGACGACTTCAATGGGGATGTTTTCAGGGACGAAGGAAGTTGCGGCCGGGGCGATCAACTCGATATCAATTTCATCACCGGAACGAAGCTTGTAGGATGCTTTCGCCTTTTTTCCGGCTACCAGCACGTCTCCATCTTCGATCAACCGTTGCAGCCGGGCTCGACTCCAACCTGTAATGTGAGCGGCAAGGTAGGCATCTAGTCGGGCGCCAGCATCGGCATCAGCGGCCTTGAGCGTAAAAACGTCTCCGTCATTCGGCGAGTTTGCCGCCGGTGGCTCGGTTGCTTCGATCTCATTCCGTTCTGTGGCAGACAGTGCTCGCCGCCTTTCAATTGAGATTACCCGTTTTTCCTTTCGAACTCTTTCATGAAAGCGACCAGGGCCTCGGCTCCGGCACGTGGGAACGCGTTGTAGATCGAGGCGCGAATACCACCCACGGAGCGATGTCCTTTAAGTCCGTCCAAACCCTGCGCGGTAGCCTCAGCCGTAAATTTCTTTTCCAGATCCTCAGTGGGAAGCCGGAAAGTTACATTCATCGTCGAACGCGAGTCCTGATCAGCATGACCTCGATAAAAGTCTGTACCGTCAATGGCGTCGTAAAGCAGCCCGGCCTTCGCTTCGTTTTCCTGTTGCATAGCCGGGATCCCGCCCTTATCAGCAAGCCATTTGCAGACCAGATTGATAATGTAAATTCCCCATGTGTTCGGCGTATTGTAAAGAGATCGATTTTCCGTATGAGTACGATAGTCCAGCATCGTGTGCAGGCCTTCAGGAATTCGCTCCAGGAGGTCTCCACGAACTATCACGAGGGTGACCCCGCTTGGTCCAATATTCTTCTGAGCCCCCGCATAGATTAAGGCATACTTTTCTACTGGAATCACATGCGAAAGAATGTCGGAGGAGGCATCAGCAACAAGCGGAACCTTGCCTGTGTCGGGCTCCTGTTTCCATTGTACTCCCTCGATGGTTTCGTTGGTCGTAAGGTGAGCGTAAGCTGCATTCGAATCAAATTTAAGTTCATCCTGGGCGGGCACCCGAGTAAAACCACCATCCGCCATAGTTGCGGCAACATTTACGGCGCCTGAGCGCTTTGCCTCTTTCAGCGCCTTTTTACCCCAGCTACCGGTGATTATGTAATCCGCGCTGCTCCCCTCCGGTAGAAAATTCATCGGCACCATGGAAAACTGCAAACTAGCTCCGCCCTGGAGAAAGAGCAGATGATAATCATTGGGAACGTTCAACAACTCTCTAATGCCGCGCTCTGCATTGCCAATAATCTCGTCAAACGTTTTCGAGCGATGGCTGATCTCCATTACCGACATTCCCACTCCCGGCAGGCTCACCATATCGCGCTGGGCCTCTTCGAGCACAGGCACGGGCAGTACAGCGGGGCCGGCGCTAAAATTAAAGATTCGTTCGCTCATTCATACCTCCAACCTACGACTTACTGACGCCAGAATCCTCGAAACGTGGCCTGAGCGCGCGACCCGCAACGCGCACAACAAGGGAACGCGGCACAATCCGCTCGGCCTGGACCATCATGAAATTGGTCCACCCTGTTATTACATTGCTCTTACGGCGGGCCAGACCACGCAACGCTGCATCAACAACATCTTCCGGGGATTGTGAGATTCGTAGAGGTGGCTTCTCGATACCTGCCGCCTCAAAAAAGTTTGTCTCGGTCACGCCGGGACACAGCGCCATGATAGTGATGCCGTGAGGTCGGTTCTCTTCCCATAGCGCTTCCGAGAATGACAGCACAAATGCTTTGGTGGCAGCGTAGGTCGCCATAAAAGGCACGGGCTGAAAACCCGCGGTTGACGCCACGTTGATGATTACCCCCTGCTTTTGCTGCCGCATCGGGAGCAGGAACCGATAGGTGAGTTCAACCAAGGCCTTGACGTTCAGGTCTATCATGTTCAACTCTCGTTCCAGGTCGAGCTCCCCAAATGCACCCATCGAACCGATACCTGCGTTGTTAATGAGCATGTCGATTGTGAGTCCGCGCTTCTGAGTCTCTTCGAACAGCAGGGACGGAGATTCTGGTTGGGAAAGATCGAGAGCAATATACTGGGCTCGAATACTGCTGGTACGGCCGATCTCATTGCAGAGCCTTATCAGCCTGTCTTCCGAGCGTGAAACAAGCAGCACGTTGCGTCCCTGAGAAGCAAGCCGGCGCGCGAAGGCTTCGCCGATTCCGCTCGAGGCGCCCGTGATAAGGGTTGTGCTCATGAAGCCATCCCAACTGGTTACCGACTCGGAAACTCACCGCTCAAATTGAGCAAACCTAATTCGATGATATTGGAGTTTTGGGCGCGCAACCGGTTCAATTGTTCGGAAGAAGGCGCCTTGTCCAGGTTTATCCTGGCAACGGCAGCTTCGGCCCCTTCAAATACAATATTCTCCATCTCCTGAACATTGATCTGTTCCGCCTTGATTGCCTCGAGCACAGCCGCAAGTACGCCCGGCCGATCGAGGTGACGGACCACCAGCCGGTGAGTCGCCGGCGACTGGCGCGCGAGATTCACAACATTTGGCACCTTTCCGGTCTCTTTGAATTCTTTGACGATGCGAACTGTCTCTGCGGCAATGGCCTCCTGAGCCTGGTCTGTAGAAGCGCCTATATGGTGTGTTCCGTAAACGCTCGTCTCGGCAGCAATGTCATCCGTGAATTCCCCTGCACTTACCGCGGGCTCGACAGCAAACACATCGAGCCCCGCTCTGATGCCACGGTTGCGCAAAGCGGCGGTCAAGGCCTTCTGGTCCACGACCCCACCACGTGAGGTGTTGATAAAATAGGCGCCCTGACGCATTGCCTCGAAGAACTCCGCCCCAATAAGCAAACGAGTCTCGGGCGAAAGCGCGAGATGCACACTCACCACATCGGCATCACGGGCCACTTCAAGGTGCGAAGATCTGTATTCCACGCCCAGACTGATCGCTCGTTCCGGAGTCAGGCTCCGGCTCCAGGCAATCACGGTCATTCCAAAGGCACGAGCCCGCGAAACCATGTCCTGCCCGATACGTCCAAGCCCGATCAATCCCAGCGATCGTCCATACAGCCCGCGAGCTTTCGAAAACTCTTTCTTATTCCATTCACCTCTACGAAGACTGACCACGTTGTCAACAATGCGGCGATCCAGTGCCAGGATCAGTGCAAACGCCAGTTCGGCAACGGCGATGGAGTTTTTTCCCGGACAGTTGGAGACATAGATACCGCGCCGCGATGCCGCCGCAACATCGATCGTGTTGTATCCCGCTCCTGCTCGCACGACCAGCTTAACCGGACCAGCCTCCAGCATCGGTTCAGTAACTCTGGTTCCTCTTACCACTAGCACATCTGGCTGCCGCCTGGTGATTGCTTCAACCAGCGCGTCATCCTTCAGATCAGGTTCATATGCGACATCACAGCCGAGGGCTTGCAGCCCATCGCGGCCGGATTGCTCAAACTTATCAGCGATTAATATCTGCATGTCTTCTTGCTTGCCCTGCGAAAATAGCTGATTGGACCTAGTCTGCCCGGACGGCAATTAGTCGTTGATCCCTATATCGTATGAATCAGGAGGCCATCTCGAAGTTTTGGTTCAAACCAGGTCGATTTTGGCGGCATAATCTCCCCTGCATCAGATACCTTCAAAAGATCTTCAACAGTCGTCGGATAGAGCGAGAAGGCTACCGCTGCTTTTCCTTCATCCACAAGACGTTCAAGCTCTTCTGAGCCACGTCTACCACCCACGAAGTCTATGCGCTTGTCAGTACGAATGTCCTGAATTCCCAGTACGGGCGCCAACAAACGATCCTGAAGAATACTGACGTCAAGGGAACTCACTATGTCTCCAGCCGCAGGTGCAACCGGAGTCAATTTCAATGAATACCATCCATGGTCAAGGTACATGCTCCAACGGCGTCGTTGGTCGGGAACGGGCACGCCATCCTCGGTGACCTCAAAGTTCTCTTTCACAGCCGCCAGGAAGTCGCGGGGTGTCATCCCGTTCAAGTCCCGCACCACGCGGTTGTAGGGCAGTATCTGTAACTGATCGTCAGGGAAGATGACCGTGAGAAAGAAGTTGTACTCTTCATCCCCCGTATGACCAAAGCTCTGCTCTCGAAGTTCAGCCCGCGCGCGGCTGGCGCTGGCAGCCCGATGGTGTCCGTCAGCAATGTAAAGATAGGGGACCTCACGAAACACCTGGACGAACCGAACGGGATCTGGGACCCGCCAGACCGTATGCTGTACGCCGTCATCGGCAGAGAAGTCATACAATGGGTGGGCCACCACTGTATCCATAATCATGCTGTCGATATCGGGGCGCGTTCGATACGTGAGAAACACCGGGCCGGTCTGAGCGCGCAGCACCAACATGTGCCGCGTGCGATCGTCCTCTTTATCGCGTCTCGTTCGCTCGTGCTTGCGGATCAGATCCTTGTCATATTCGTCAATTGAACAGCAGGCAACGACGCCAATTTGTTCGTGGTCGCCCATGATTAGCCGGTACAGATAGATACTCGGGACGGCTTCCGTTTCGAGTTGTCCTGCGCTGATCAACTCCTGAAAATTTACCTGCGCCTGCCGATAGACCGCATCGCTGTAGCTGTCTGTTCCTTCCGGCAAATCGATCTCCGGACGCGAGACATGCAAAAAGCTTAAAGGGTTACCGGCGGCAAGCTGCCGCGCTTCGTCGGTGTTAACCACATCATAAGGCACACTTGCTACACGCTTTGCATTCACTGAAGGAGGTCGCAAAGCAGAAAATGGGCGAATCACAGCCACGAAGTTCTCCTCTGGCCCAGCACGACAGATTACCAACAGCACGGACCCATGCCGGGGCTCTTTCTGATACGTTTTACTTGATTGCTGAAGGCTTGGTTAAGACTAGCCGTTCAACCTTAATCTTAGCAAGTCCGAAATCCCGATCGCAGTCGCCAAACATTCAGGGATATCGAACGAGGCTGCAACCCGCTTGCCTGGCGCTGTAAAGCAGATCAAACTGGGTATAGAAAGGGGCACCAATGTTGCCGACAGACGAGCGATCGAAAACTCAGATTAAGAATAAACTGAGCCAGCTCGAAGAAGCGTTCGACCGTGAGATGCGGGCCCGTGGGTTCGACCCAAGCCAGGTAGAGAATGTTGCGCTTCCTGCCAATCTGGCAAAGCTCTATGCTGAGCGTGAAGAACTCCGCCTGATGATCGAAGAGATTGGTGAGAATGAATGAGAGAGACTGAATTGATTCGCTATTGCAAGAGGCGTTATCATTTCAGTTAGTTGTTGAGTAGCGATTCTTGAACGCGAGGGAAGATATGAGTGAGTTGGCGAGTCGTGAATGTGTTCCGTGCCGGGGTGGAGTGCCACCTTTAAAGGGGGAGCCACTTGCTGCCCTTCTGGCCCAACTTCAGGGTTGGGAGGTTATTAATGAGCATCACCTGAAGAAGGAGTATAGGGTCAAGGATTTTCGCGAAGCCCTGGCTTTCGTAAATCGGGTTGGAGAACTGGCTGAAGAACAGGGCCATCACCCTGATCTATGTTTTGGTTGGGGCCGTGTCGAGATTACCATCTGGACACACAAGATTGACGGTCTTACGGAAAGCGACTTCATTCTCGCCGCGAAGATTGACGAACTTTGAGGCGCCCAGCCAGGCATTCGCGGTATAAGAGCTCAGTAGTCTCAACCATCTTCTCCAGACTATATCGCGCTCGCACAATGGCAAGAGCGTTTTGGCTGAGCCTTTCTCTCATTTCTTGATCACACAGCAACTCGGATATGCGGGCTGCGAGTGCGGCAAAGTCATTAATCGGCGTGCGCAGTCCAGTCTCGCCGTGCTGAATGATCTCACGCGCGCCCTCCGTATCGGTAGCGACTACAGCGGTTCCACTCGCCATTGCTTCGGCAATAGCCAGACCAAACGATTCTGACCGCGAAGCCGAAACAAAAAGATCGAGCGACTTAAGTAAGGGAGCTGGATCCTCAACCCAGCCTACCAGATGAACACGCCCGCCGAGATCCAACTCCGCTACCATCTGTTCGAGAACTGAACGGTAAACCTGTCTTCTTGAGGGATCAGCCCCGGCGATTATGAAATGGCTGTTTGCGAATTCTCGAGCTACGACGCTTGCCGCGCGGAGAAACTCTTCATGGCCTTTAAGCGCTTTCAATTCTGCAACAGTCCCGATTAACAGAGAACCTTCCGGTATCCCCCAGGATCGGCATAAATGATTCCGCGCAGTGTTGTCTTTTGGTCCCGCGAACCTGCTCAACGAAACACCATTGGGAATTATCCGGACCTTTTCTTCAGGGACCAGATGCTGACTCAGTAAGCTGCGAGCGACAGCTTCCGACACTGCAATAACACGATCTACATAGTTGAAGGGAATTCGGTAGAGCGGGTTCATGGGAAAGAGCACGTGACGGGTGACGAGCAGCCGGGCGCCAGGATTTTGCCGCGCCGCGTAGCAAGCAAGCGAATAATCCCTCCCCATGTGAGCATGGATGATCTCAATCTCTTTTTCTTTAACGAGGCGGGACAGCGCTCGCGCAGCCGATGCGTCCAGAGCATTTCTCAGTGTTAGTGTTGTAATCTCTTCAGAAGGTATTTCGCTGAGCGCACTGGTAATTGGAGACTTTGGTCTCAGAACCGCATGAACATTGTGCCCACGCAGGGCGAGTGCATTTGCGAGATCGGCAAAATTTCGTTCCCCGCCTCCAAAGTGTTCCGCTGAACTAAGCTGAAGAATTCGCAAAGGTTACTTTGGTCTCCTGGGAGCGCAGAACCGTTTTTCCGTCCAGTAAACTTACAACATTCATCCCACTCGGTTCTAATTTTATGGAGCTTCTGGTACGCCCCGGTACATCTCCCCGTACCAAAGCAAAACGCTAACGACCGCAGCCCCAGAGGAATTTGAGCCTCAAGCCCACAAAGACCTGGTTACGATTTCGGCACAGGTGTTGCCAATTCAGACTAATCGGTCAGTTCCAATTAAGGGAAGGAGAAATGTTATGGCAAAATCCAAACTTGTTACTGGGTTACTAAAGAACCGTGTGGCGGCTGAGGCAGCGGTGGATGCTGTATTGAAGCGGGGCTACACGCGAGATGATATCAGCGTGCTGATGTCAGACGCTACGAGAAACAAAGAATTTGCGCTACAAACTCGAACCCATGCTGTTGATGGCGCCGGAATCGGTGGAGCAGTCGGCGGGGCCGTTGGAGCTATTGCAGCCGTTCTTGCGGCTGTGGGCACGACGTTGGTACTGCCCGGTCTAAACCTCGTGATCGCTGGTCCGATTGTAGCTGCATTGGCGGGCGCGGGAGCCGGAGGCGCGACCGGTGGTTTAATCGGTGCTTTGATCGGCGCCGGCATTCCCGAGCATCGAGCGAAAGTCTATGACGCGGGTCTCCGGGAAGGCGGCATCTTGATTGGCGTTGAGTCGCGCGATGAAGAAGACACCGATAAACTTGAGCGGTTGCTTGAGGATATGGGCGCCGAACATGTGCGCACCGAGTAGAGTAAACATCGAGCACAAAAGGGGCCCAGGCATTTGCCTGGGCCCTGCTTCTTTAGCTGAGGTGAGATTTATTTGCGAATCGATTCCCCGATGTCCTCAATTGTTTCTCCAACCTTACGTCTTGCTTTACCAAAGCCTTCCTGGACGCTTCCTTTCGCGCGATCAGCCTGACCTTCGTCTTCTAGTTCGCGGTCATCGAGAACACGCCCCACAGTCTCTTTGGCGGAGCCTTTGGTCTTGTCAAATTTTCCTTCCAGTTCGTCTCTATTAGGTAACCCCATGATTCATTGACCTCCTTTGAATGCCCGACAAAGCAACCTACCTGCTCGTCAAAGAGGTTCATAGGCAACCCCTGTTCCGAGCCTCCGGACACCGCTATGCATCGACATATTGGGGATTTACGAAATGATGTGGGAAGAATGCGGAATGAAGAAGTGTATGCTTCGAAAACTGAAGTGCGCGATCTTCGGACAAGCTGCGTATTAGTGGACGATCCCTAGCTCTTCTACAAGGCTCTCGACCAGGTGGGATTGAGGCTCCTTTTTCCGGCCAGCGGCGCTTTCGTAAATCGGGAGTCTTACTTCGAAGCGTGTGCCCTCACCGAGTTCGCTTACCACAAGGATCTCGCCGTGATGTCGAGAGATTATTCCATGCGAAGCTGATAAGCCAAGTCCCGTGCCACGGCTTCCTTTAGTGGTGAAGAACGGCTCAAAAATGCGGTCGGAGACCTCAGCTGACATACCTGGACCAGTATCTGCCACCCAGAAACAGCCACTTGCAATCTCCGCTCGGGCGCCGACTTCGATCGAGCCACCTTCGGGCATGGCATCTACGGCGTTAAAGATCAGGTTGAGTACTACTTCGCGCAACTCAGCCACTTCGCCAAAAACGTACACTGGACCATTTCTTTCGATTGCAACTTCGATCTTGCCCTGGGCCGATTTTCGTTGCCACTTTGGCCGCGCGATCTCAATACTCGAAGTTATGAGTTCACCAAGTTCCACCGGAGCAAAATCCTCCGCGGATTCTCGCCGGGCAAACTCAAGAATGCGTCGCAGGGTTTTTGACCCATCTTCAACTGCTTCGGTGATTACCTTCAGACTCTTGATAGTTGGTTCATCTGTGGCCTGCCGGATCAATAACTGGGCTCGCCCCTGAATTACTGTGAGCGAGTTATTGAGATTATGCGCAACGCCGGCGGCTAGTTCGCCTACGGCTCGCAGCTTTTCTGATTGGGCCACGACTTCCTGAGCGCGTTTTCGATCAGTAACGTCCCGCAGAAACACCAGTACGCCGTCAACTTCGCCGTCTTTCCAGAGAGGTGAAGTGTGGGCTTCGACGTCGCGGATGGTCCCATCAGAACTAACAGTCTGCATCTCGCTCTGAGTGTCCTGACCTTCGAGCGTCCGATTCAGGTTCTCCGAGGCGATTGATTGCGACTCTTCAGCAATGAAATCCAGAAACGGGCGACCAGACATCATGAGCAGGCCGTCGCTCTCGGCGCGTTCATTCATCCAGGCGATTCGGCCGGATTTGTCGAGAGAGTAGATTTCGTCGGGTGTGCGATCGGCGATGCTGGCGAGAAATGATTTATTTGCAATGGCCTCTGCTTCGGCTCGCCGCAGATCGGAGATATCGCAGGCAAAGACCACCACACCTCCCGCTGACGACTGTTCTCCGGGATTAAGAGGGTAGGCGCTAACTCTTACGGGCAAGGCGTCCTCGGTTCCGACAAGCATTTCAATCTCGACGGTTTCGCCGGCCTCGCCGGCCCGATCAACGATACATTGCTCGACGCCTTCGGGGCGCCAGAACATCTCGCAGCAAGACCTCCCCAGGAGAGATTCATCGTTTTGGCTCTGCAATTTCCTGGCAGCCGCATTGTTCTGACACACTTTATTGTCAGGCCCGAACAGGTAGAAGGCGTCCGGCAGGGCTTCGAGAGCCCTTAATAGCAGGGTATCGACCGAGGCTTCGCCATCCACTGAGGAGGGGCTGTCGGAGTTTTCGATTGGTGTCGAGAGACCTGCTTCTTTCATTACTTGAAACTGTTTCGGGAATCTTCAGCTATTAATGGCGGGGCGCCCGAACTGGGCTCTGACATCCTAGCAAATTCACCCTACGGAGCGCTAGAGGAATTGTTGGTGAAAAGAGAACGGGTGTCCCATCGGGACACCCGGCCTTTGCTTTTTTTGGGCAATTCTATTTTGCTCTAGAAGTGGAAGCGGAAAGCCCACTGTACCTGCCGCTCGCGGAAAATAGAGTTGCCGGTAGCGGTGTCCGTGCCAAAGCTGGAATTAGGAACCAGATTCGTTCCCGGTCCTCCTGCAACTGCACTTACAAGATTGAAGGCTGTTGTGTTTACTGAGGTTATGTGAGTCCTGTTGAAGAGGTTGAACCCCTCTATTAGAAACTCGAGGTTCATATTCTCGGTAAACCTGAAGCGACGGGAGAGTCGCATATCAACATTCACGATTTTGGGTTGGGTGAAACTGTTGCGACCTAAAGGTAAGAAGAAGCTGTTTCCGCCGGACCCGGTAATTGAGGCGTTCAGTGCGGTAAGAACGGGTCTATTTGTGACTGAAACACCCGCCGAATATGGTCTTCCCGACTGTGCTGTAACTATTGGTGCTAGCGACCAGTCACTAAGAATTGCTCCCCCGACGCCGCTGGACACTTTACCAGGCGCCCAAACGGCACTGGCAACGAAGCGGTGAGGCGTATCAAAGTTTGAACGTCCCCAATCCAGATTCAGATCATAAGGATCTGTTGGCGTGTTTGCCGAGGTAAACGTTACCGAGGTTTGACCGTTATCTCGCGATTCTGACCAAGTGTAATTCATCTGAAACTGTAGCCCACCTGTCATGCGACGATTTGCCTGCAACACGAGCGCGTTGTAGGTCGACTCGACTGTGCCCCTAACCTCTGTGATATTGAAGAAGTTTGGATTAACACGAGCCGTATACACGGGCACGGTAACAGACTGTCCCGAAAACTGACCTGAGGTGACGGTCAGAGTGGCGAATTGATTTGTGGGAGCAATGTTCTTATTGATGAACCCCGGGAGGAAACGACCCCGACTCCCTAGATATGAAGCTGAAACGACTGTATTGCGTGCGATCTGATGTTCGAAGATGAAGTCTGTTTGAATAATCATCGGCAGATGCAGGTCTTCTTCGAGCACCACGATACTTGCTCCGGGGATATGCGCGCCTGTCGGATTTGAGACCGCGGCAGGAGGCGGAACGACATTCGGGAAGATGGGAGACGTAGCTGCAGTTGCGGAAAGCGAAACCTGCACCTGTCCTCTGTCGACGCCGGTATTGGTTATCGCGTTCGAGATGGTCGAGTTAATGAGCCGTCCATAGTAGAGACCCGCGCCACCACGAATGGAAGTTCTGCCATCGCCGCGGAGGTCGTAGGCGAATCCACCGCGTGGGCCAAAATTGTTCTTGTCAGTGGGAAACCTGCCCGTCTGAGCAAACAAGGGATTGGGTATCTGCGGATCGGGCATCCCTTGAATTTCATAGCGCAATCCCAGGTTGACCGTTAGCTGTGGGGACCAACGCCAATCGTCCTGAACGTAGAAGGAGAAGTCGTTTGTAACGAACTGCGCTCCAGGCGCGCCAAACCCCTGAGCAAAGTTGCTCGTGTAGCATTTACCCGCAAGCCTGGTTGATGTCGCACAGACCATCCCGGCGTTACGCAAAGCCCCATTACCAGTGAAGTTCGAATAGTCAACGATGAAGTCGTTGATGTTGTTGTAAGCGTAAACACCGCCCTCCTGGAACAGATTGTCAAGAGTGTCATCGGTGCGGAGATAGTCTCCCCCAAACTTTATGGTGTGGTTTCCCCGAGTGATCGTCACGTTGTCGACCACCTGAAAATTCTTCTCTAGTGGGAGGGCGGCGCGCTCAAGAAAGTTGGGTTTGCCAAAGGTCAGGCCATTCGAGCCCCCGACTGCGATTGAGGGTGAACGACCGCCCGGACCGGTGGTAGGCTCACCAGGCGCAGGTGGAGTGCTGTTCTGGTAAAGATGCTCACGACCAATCTTAACGCGTGCCTCATTGACGACTGTTGGCGAAAACGACGAGGTCAGACGCGCAATGCCGTAATCGATATCCACAAAATCATCACCAAAGCTGGCGATCCCTCGAGTGACAGTCGGCTGCGTCTGAATTCCGTTGGGTGCCTCTTGGCGGAGCCTGTTGTACGTGAACGAAAAGGTGTTCGAGTCGTTAATGTTCCAATCGATTTTCGGAAGAAGCAGGTACTGCTCCTGCTCACGCGGCACTTCGCCAGTTAGACCGAGAATGAAGTTCGTCGCGGCCGTAATCTGTGCCGGGGTAATTCCACGAGTGGGTGCAGTCAAGACTGCAGCATTGACAGTGTTCAAGAAAGTACCGCTGCCGAACTGCGCGATGCCGGGGAAATCGCGTTTTTCCCGGTCGTAACTGAAAAAGAAGAAAAGCTTATCAGGCACAATCGGTCCTCCGATAGCACCCCCGAACTGATGGCGCTTGTCAACCGGTTTAAGAGCGGCACCGGTCTGGGGATTGAAACCGCGGGGATTGCGCGCACCAATCTCATTGTCACGCAGGTAGTAAAACAGTTGACCGTGGAACTCATTGGTACCGGACTTGGTAACTGTATTGACCACGCCACCCGCGGCACGGCCGTATTCTGCCGAATAGTTCGAGGTATTTACCTGAAACTCCCTTACTGCCGCCTGGCTAATCGAGGCACTAATGCGGGTGCGGCCGGCCTCTTCAGCGAAGAAGGCATTGTTGTTGGTGCCGCCGTCAACCGTGCTGTTATTAAGGAGTCCCGAAATCCCGCGAAAGCTGATCAGGCCGAAATCTCCGTCTGGCACCGCTCCAGGCGTCAATAAAACAAAGTTCGAAGCGCGTCGACCATTGATCGGAAGTTCGTTGATGGAAGTTTGATTGATGTTGGCAGAAAAATCTTGCTGCGACAGATTTATCACGGGCGCTTCCGCCGTAATCTCAACAGCACCTTCGACTGGGCCAATCGAAAGCAGTGCGTTGAGTTCCGTGATACGTCCAACTTCAACAACTACTTTCTCTTGAGTGAAGGCCGCAAATCCTGACGCTTCAATTGAGAGTGCATAAACGCCGGGTTGTAGGTTGGCGATGCGAAACCCCCCTGTGGCATCTGTGGTCGCAGTGTCTTCTCTGTTTGTACCAATGTTCCGCGTGGTCACCGACGCCCCCGGAACAACTTCCCGATTCGGATTTGTGACAACACCTCCAATGGCGCCTGTAGTTGTTGACTGTGCCATCGCCGATGCACAAAGCGTACACACTAGCAACGCGACAAATGACAAGCTCATAATCTTCGACATAATGGAGAACTCCTTACGCATTGAGTTAACTGTTGAAGGCAAATCTGCAATTTGAGTCAGACGCAGACGGTGACCCTTAGATCGCGAGACGAGTTAGGGTTTCAGCTTCGTTAGGACAAATGAATTTCCCTGGAGACGCGACCTTCTACCATGGCCGCGCAGCTTTTCGCAAGTGTAAAAGCATTAAAGGTATGTGAAATTATCCGCACTGACTCCCATCTCGATCGCAGTGACTTCTTTTACTTGTGGATAACCTGTTTCAAGTTGGCAAGCGCTGTGCCGTTGAGAAAAAAGATCGCTCCCGTTGGTAACAGTACGCTCCCTCAGTTATTTAGTTTCGTGGGTTTGCAATTTAAGTACGAGATGACGACAGGAATTTGGATTTTCATTGGAAATTCTAGTTAACTGGCGGTGCTCCTTAGAACTTTACAACCGCTCACAAATGATCGCGATCCCCTGTCCACCGCCGATACACGCCGTTGCCAGTCCATACCTTGCACCACGTCGCTGAAGCTCATGAAGTACAGTTAGAACCAATCTCGTTCCTGTTGCCCCGAGTGGATGTCCCAGGGCAATAGCACCCCCATTTACGTTCGTGCGTGTGCGATCAAGTCCCAGCTCTTTTTCCACAGCGAGATACTGACCCGCAAATGCTTCATTGACTTCAACGAGATCTATATCCGCAAGCTTCAGGTTTGCTTTCTCGAGGGCCTTCCGTGTCGCGGGGACGGGTCCGATCCCCATTATCTCGGGCTCGACACCTGCATAAGCCCAACTGACGATGCGACCCATTGGTTTTAAATCGCGATCCTTCACGAACTCCTCACTCGCAATGACCAACGCTGCGGCGCCATCAACAATGCCTGACGCGTTTCCCGCAGTTACAAATCCATCCTGGCTAAATGCAGGCTTTAACTTCGCCAGTCCTTCAAGCGTAGTGTCTGGCCGCATGTGGTCGTCATGGTCAAAATTGAAGCTGCCTTTGCGAGTCTTTACTTCCACGGGAACGATCTCTTCGGCAAAGTAACCTGCCTCGTGCGCCCGCTTAGCTTCCTGTTGCGATCGCAGCGCGTAACGATCCTGGTCTTCGCGCGAGATCTCAAATTTCCTGACAAGATTCTCGGCGGTTCCAGCCATTGGCGTATTGCAGTAAGTATCAAGCAGCGCCACCATCAAGCTGTCTTCCAACTTGCCGCCGCCCAGAGGGAAACCGGAACGGGCGCCACGAATCACATGTGGCGCCTGCGACATGGACTCCATGCCACCGACAAGCGCGGTGCGAGCTTCGCCAAGCTGGATCATCTGCGCTCCCGAGATGATGGCCTGAATACCACTTCCGCAAAGTCGATTTACAGTCAGCGCCGGCCGATCAATTGGTACACCCGCCTTCAACGCAACGTGCCGTGCACCGTAGATTGCGTCCCCAGAGGTTTGCAGGGCGTTGCCCATAATCGCATGGTCTATTTCATCGCCGGAGACGCCGGTGGTGTCCAACGCGGCCTTCGCAGCAACGGTGCCAAGATCGATCGCTGAGATATCTTTAAGCGCTCCAACATACTCGCCCATGGGAGTTCGCTTACCGCCCAGTATGAAAACTTCACGAGACACGTTCTTACTTTCGCCTTTCTGAAAAGGAAATAGGACTATTTATGAACTGTTCACCTTAGCAAAGGGGTATCGGCGTGGTCAATTGTGCTACCACAACTGCGTTGTTGTTGTGGCGCATCCTGTCAAGATTGCGTTAAGACCGAGAAGAGATTCCTTCGCGAATCGGTCCCATTTTGTTGTAGGGGCGTCCGTCTCTGGGCGCCCCCCCTTCTCCACGAACGATAGGGGCAATAGAAAAGGGCGCCCAGAGACGGACGCCCCTACAATTGTGCTCATCCCGCTGCATACCTACCTACCCCTTAAAACGATTGTGAGTCCGATACCGGTGCAGCAGCTCTTCCAAAAAACCTTCATAGGTAAATGTGGGTAGATCGTAACTCGGGCGCAGCTTATACATGATCGGCAAAGCGACTCGCCAAGCCATCCACTGGCGTGCTAAATCCGTGAGGTCCCAACGGCGCCTGAGGAACGTTTCTACTACTTCGATCTCGGGGTCAGTAAGACTGCCGAGGTTCGCGGTGAATTCTACTGGATTGAAGGAACGCCGCAGAGCAGGATCGCTGATCGGCGCCGCAAAGACTTTGGCAAAGGCAGGCGCTTCAGCTTCGCGTTCGCGAACCACAACCGTGCCGGCAACCATGTCGCCGACCCGCTGGTCCCGGGTCGTTACAAAGACTGAAATCAGCCCTATCGAATAGAATGGCGCCGGCATCATGTCAAAGCTTCGCAGTAGATTTCTCACTGTAGCTTCCCAGAAGCCTATTGGCCGGCCGTCTTCTCGAATGACGCGCAGTTTCAGCAATCGTTTTCCCGGCGTTTGCCCGTTCCAGATCCATTCGAACACCGCAAAGTACCCAGTCATGATCAGAAAGACAACCAGAATCAAAACTGCCTGGACCCAGTTTGGTGAACTCGAAAGCCGATCACCCCATCGCGAGTAGTCACCAACGAACGCAAAGGCAATGATCATGAGGATCACGGTCATAAACTGAAAGGCGTGATCGATGGCGCAGGCCAAAAACCGATTTCCGATCGAGGCCAGGGCAAAGTGCAGCGGCACCCTCTCGGGTGTCTCAATGATTAAAATCTCTTCGTTGGCGATGGCTACTGACACTGTCACACACCACGTACGCGCAGAAAGCGGCGCTTACCAACGCGGATCTCAAGCGCTTTCTCAAGATGTAGATCGAACTGCTCGTTGACTCCCGCTGAACGCTCACCATCGATATAGACCCCTCCCTGCTCAATCAGACGCCGCGCTTCCGCCTTTGATGGCGCAAGACCAACCTCAACCAGCAGTTGGACCAGATTCCAACTTCCCGCGCCGATCGTTCGCTCTTCAACTTCCTCAGGGGCTTGTCTTGTACGAAAGATCCTATTGAATTCTTCTTCCGCACGATCGGCATCAGCGGGTGAATGGAAGTCTGCAACAACAGTCCGCGCGAGTTTTGCTTTGATGTCCCGAGGATTGCTTTCCCCGGTGCTCGCAAGCGTGCGAAAAGAGTCTATTTCACGCGGTGACAGGTCCGTACAAAGTTCGTAGTAACGCCACATCAGTTCATCCGAGATCGACATGACCTTGCCAAAGATCTCGGCTGGTGGTTCGTTGATGCCAATATAGTTGCCGAGACTCTTGGACATCTTCTGAACTCCGTCGGTTCCCTCGAGAAGAGGCATGATGACGCAAACTTGCGCCTCCTGGTTGTACTCACGCTGGAGGTTGCGTCCCATTAGCAGATTGAACTTCTGATCCGTGCCTCCCAGCTCGACATCTGCTTTAAGCGCGACGGAATCATAAGCCTGCGTCAAGGGATAGAGGAGCTCGTGCAAGGCAATCGGACGTTCTTCGGCAAGTCGCTTTGCAAAGTCATCGCGTTCGAGAATCTGCTTCACGGTGACATGTGAAGCCAAACGGATAAAACCATCTGAGCCGAGCTTATCCATCCACTCAGCATTGAATCGAATCTCTGTCTTCTCGGGATCGAGCAATTTGAAGATCTGCTTCTTATACGTTTCCGCGTTTGCATTGATCTCTTCGCGGGAGAGTTGCGGCCGGGTGGCAGAGTTTCCCGAAGGATCCCCAATCAACCCGGTAAAGTCACCAATCAAAAAAATGACCGTGTGTCCAAGCTCTTGAAACGCTCGGAGTTTGCGAATGACGACCGTATGTCCGAGGTGTATATCAGGAGCAGTAGGATCGACGCCAAGCTTGATTCTCAAAGGCCTGCCGTTCTTTGCGGACACTTCCAGTTTGGCGCGTAACTCACTCTCGCGAATGACCTCAACGGTCCCTTTACGAAGGTATGCGAGCTGCTCGTCAATCGTCACTTCTCTCAAACTCTTATTGTCAGTGCTGGCTGCCATATGGTTGATCGATTAATTCTTGCGTAAAACTTTCCGCTCGACAACTTCATAATCCCCATTGGAAATGAGAGCTACGGCTTCAGGATAAAGCTGATGTTCCTGCTCAAGTATCCGGGCTGAAAGACTCTCTTCCGTATCATCATCCAAAACGGGCACGATGCGTTGTGCAATGATCGGGCCGCCATCCAGTGTCTCATCGACCAGATGAACCGTACAGCCACTCCATTTAACACCGTGTTGGAGAGCCTGTTTTTGCGCGTCGAGTCCTGGAAATGACGGCAACAAGCTGGGATGGATGTTCAGGATACGGCCTCGAAACGCTTCGATAAAGTAGCTCGACAACAAGCGCATGTAGCCGGCCAGGCAGACAAGATCGATGTCGTGCTTTTTCAGCGTGGCAACAAGCTCCCGATCGTGCTCTTCCCGGCTCCGGCCACGACGTTCAATCGTTAGAGCGGACAACCCGCGTTCACGAGCAAGCGCAAGACCGGCCGCATCTCGCTTGTCACTCAACACGACACCAATCTCCGCGTGCGGGATCTGGCCCGACTGCACCGCCTCAGCCAGCGACAGCATGTTCGACCCGCGCCCTGAGATCAAGATTCCGATTCGTGTTTTTCGTTTAGCAGGCAAGGCTCTGAATTTCGTTGAAGCGAATTCGGGCAGCAGTCAAATGAACGTAACCTCCCTTGTGCCGTTGGTTACTCTGCCGATTTGATAAAACTTTTCGCCCGCCGCATCGAGCTGGTTGTCGATTAGCTCTGCGCCGGCGGGAGCACAGACGATAACCATCCCGACGCCCATGTTAAAGGTCCGGAACATTTCAGCTTCGCTGACGTTGCCGATCGCCTGCATATCATCAAAGATCGGTAGAACGGGCCAACTCCCCCTGTTAATCTGTACGGCAGTGCCTTCGGGAAGAATGCGAGGAATGTTTTCTGTGAGACCGCCGCCGGTAATGTGGGCCAACCCCTTAATCAAGCCTGAATCCAACAAATCTCCGAGGGGGCGCAAGTAACTGAGATGGGGTTGCAACAAAGCCTCGCCGACCGTCATTCCAAGCGAATCGAGGGGCGTGTTCACTTCGTAGCCCGCAATTTCGAAAAACAGTTTTCTCGCCAGTGAATAACCGTTCGTGTGTAAACCGGCTGACGGCAGAGCAAGAAGGAGATCGCCGGGAGTAATTCTCTTTCCATCAATAATCTTATCTCGATCAGCGACTCCAACAATGAAGCCGGCTACGTCGTATTCACCGTCCGCATAAAACCCGGGCATCTCGGCAGTCTCACCGCCCAGCAGAACACAGCCATTTTCACGACAACCAAATGCAATCCCTTCGACGATGCTCGCGACGACGTCGGGGGACAGCTTTCCCGTGGCAATGTAGTCCAGGAAGAAAAGCGGCCGCGCGCCTTGAACAAGAATGTCATTGACACAATGGTTCACGAGGTCACGCCCGACGGTGTCATGCCTGTTTGCCAGGAAAGCAATCTTTAACTTTGTGCCGACGCCATCGGCAGACGCAACCAGAACAGGTTTCCGGAGTTGGGGAAAGGCCCCATCGAACATGCCGCCGAAGCTTCCGATTTCGGAGAGGGTCCTTTCATTGAAGGTCTTACGGGCCAGCTCCTTAATTTTTGCCGTGGCGCGGTTTGCGGCATCAATATCGACACCTGCGTCACTGTAGGTAATATGATTGGTCATTGCCTGTTACGGTGAATGGGAATCGTTAATCGTAAATGGTGAATCGTGAATGGTGAATCGTGAATGGTGAATCATAAATGGTGAATCGTAAATGGTGAATCGTGAATCGTGAAGTCGTTAAGCACACCATTTACCATTTACCATTCACCCTTCACCATTCACCCTTCACCATTCACCATTCACCGCTTTTTCGGGGGTGGACCAAAATCACCGTAGGCGATAAACCCGGTTCGTGAAGAGTCGTCTTTCTGGCCTACCCTGCCGGTCCACAGATCGCCATCCGGCTCCTTTGAAGACTTGATCGAATAATCACTACCTTTGCCCCGCGTCGTAATCGATATTTCACCGTGGACATCCGTGCGATAGAGCCTGACGTTTGCAGCCCTCAAGCGATCAAGCACGGCCTGAGAAGGATGCCCGTACCGGTTCCACTCGCCGCAAGAGATTATTGCCACCTCCGGCTTAACACGATTAATAAAATCACTCGACGTCGCATATCTTGAGCCGTGGTGAGCCACCTTCAGTACCTGGGACCTTAGATCGAGGTCCCGGGTAATCATCCTATGCTCGGTCTGCTCTTCGGCATCTCCGGGAAGCAACAGTGAGAAGCTACCATAGTCCAGCCGGGCCACGATCGAATTGGCGTTAGGCTCATTACCGCCAGTCTTTAATTGCTCCTTCGTGAAGAAAGGCTCAGTCGGGCCCAACAGAGTCAACCGCACGCCCCCGCCTATGAAGTATTGTTTACCGGGAACGGCCTTCTCGTATCGGGCGCCGCTCTGGCTTACGGCTTCTCGATAGTCATCATAAAACTTTGTCGCTCTTGTGACAGCGGCGGGCCTGGCTGACCCCTTCGCGGACTGAGCGGCCAGACCTTCCGGAACTGTGGGAGGCAGACCATTGTCGATCACGTTCAGCACCTTTATCCCCTTAATCACTTCCGTTGCGCCGCCAATGTGATCCGGATGAGGATGGCTACCGATGAAATAATCGAGTTGCTGAACGTTGTGCCGTTTTAAGGCCTGAAGAACTACTTTCCCCTTTCCCGTATCACCGGCGTCAATCAGTACTGCCGTTCCTTCAGGTGAAATTATAAGGATTGAATCGCCATGGATCGGGCCGACGTCAAGAACATGTATTTGCAGTTCACCGCCTGAAGGAGGAGGTGGTTTCGTCAGCCACCAGGGACGCGCGTACTTATACCCCAGGTAAGCGACACCAACAGCGACAACGATCAGAACTGCAATCGCACATCCGCATCCTCGTGTCGCCCTTCCCACTTTTGATTACCTGAATGCCTTTGTGAACAAAGACGCGGCCTATAGTGTTGAACCTACTGGCCACGCGCACGAGGAGAGCAAATTGATTCAACCCTGAAACTCTGTAATCGCCGGTTCATGTTCGCGCTCACGCATGGTCTCAGCTTTTCGCGTGATGCGGGTTGGATAGTCTTCGTTCCAACAGGCGACGCATACCGAGTCGCGATCGAGTCTGGTGGCCTGAATCATTCCTTCCAACGAAAGATAGCCAAGCGAGTCGGCTTCGATGAAGCTGCGGATCTCTTCTACTGACATATTCGCCGCAATCAGTTCCGACTTGTTTGGTGTATCAATCCCGTAATAGCACGGGCTGATCGTAGGCGGGCAACTAATGCGCACGTGAACTTCCGTTGCCCCGGCCTCGCGGACCATCCGGACGATTTTCTTA
Organism: Pyrinomonadaceae bacterium; assembly: GCA_041751855.1. GTDB lineage: Bacteria > Acidobacteriota > Blastocatellia > Pyrinomonadales > Pyrinomonadaceae > PSRF01. The sequence continues at coordinate 177,223 of JBGSWR010000093.1, read as the reverse complement.
GATGTCGTTCCCCTGACGATCGAATCATCAATGAGCACGATCCGCCGGTCCCTGATTAGATCCCGAACTGGATTGAGTTTGATGCGCACGCCAAACGAACGGATTGATTGCTTTGGTTCAATAAACGTTCGGCCCACATAGTGATTGCGGACCAACCCAAAGCGAAAGCTTATGCGGCTTTCCGCTGAGTAGCCGATCGCCGCCGCAGTGCCGGAATCAGGCACTGGAACAACGATGTCTGCATCTGCGGGGTGTTCGATTGCCAGTTGCCGGCCCATGCGGTGGCGAGACTCGTTCACCGACCGTCCATAGATCAGCGAGTCAGGTCTGGCGAAGTACACGTGTTCGAACAAGCACATCGAGTGCTTCTGGGCCTGGAGCGGGTGAGAAGAACGAAGCCCATCCTCGTCGATGACAATCATCTCGCCCGGTTCGACATCGCGCACGTATTGGGCGTCGATCAGATCAAACGCGCAAGTCTCTGAGGCGATTACCCAGGAATCGCCCAGCCGCCCCAACGCCAGAGGCCGAAAGCCGCGACTATCGCGGATTGCGATCAGCTCTTTCGGGGTCAAAAAAAGCATCGAGAACGCGCCTTCAGTGTTGCGAAGAACTTCGGGAATCGCCGCGCGCACACTGGGCGCCCGCGAACGAGCAACCCCATGCAGCACGATCTCAGTGTCCGACGTTGATGAGAAGATTGCTCCCTGCCGTTCAAGCTTAATCTTCTCTTCGCCGGCAAAAGGAAGATTGCCGTTGTGACAGACTGCAATCTGACCATGCTGGCAAGTGACCAGGAAAGGTTGAGCCTCGCGAATTGATACGTCGCCGGCCGTCGAATAACGTACGTGGCCAATCACACTCGATCCCTGAAGCCGATCAAGCCGCGATTGATCGAACTGGTCTGAAACGAGACCCATCGCACGCTCGAGTCGTAACTCAGTTCCGTCCGAAGCGACGATGCCGCACGACTCCTGACCGCGATGCTGTAGCGCGTAGAGACCAAGATAGGTCAAACGCGCAGCTTCCGGATGACCAAAGATTCCGAAAACACCGCACTCGTCGCGAAACTTATCCTCTATTAACTCGCTCATTATCGTCACGCAAATTTTTGATACTCGGTGAGCTTACTTCTCATTACAAAACGTTTCAACCTTCCATCGCCGTGCACGCACGCCGTAAATGTTTTAAAGCCTTTCTCGCTCTGCATGCCCGCTATTGAATACACAAAATTCTCTGGCTTCGGTATCATTACTTAGCCCTATACAGGCAAATGGATTTGTGCCCGGCGGCAATTGAGGTTGGCCAGCCATATTCGGATAGCGATCGTAGTGCTGTGGGAAAGAGGAAATAGTTTTTTAAGCCCGTGAGCAGTCAGAATATCTTCTACCACCTTGCCACAGCGCTCCTACGCATAGCGCTCGTCTTCGGTCTTTTCTGGGCGGGCTGGGTGATCTACCGCAACCTTCCAGCCCCTCCGGTAGATGGTCCGGAAAGCGTTGCCGGCAAGACCACGATTCAGATTATCCTGCGCCATTCTTACGAACCTTACCCCGACTCCCTTGGTATTCCAGTGGAGTTCTATCCAGTGGATATCGTTGCAGTGCGGCACGAGTATTTTACCGAACGACGCGCCGGCAAGCGTTTCGACGATTTTCTTAATGAGCGGATGAAGGGTCGAATGCCAATCAGCACTCGACTTGATGCTCAAGGCCAGGCATTCGTTAATGTCCCCCCGGGCCCGTGGTGGATTCATGCAGTTCTTCCCGGCGAGGAAGATCTCGAATGGCGTCTGCCGATAAATGTCGGGAGGCGCAAACAAACGATCGAACTAACGCCTCAGAACGTCTACGCACGAACCAGAAGTTTTTAGTTTGTACTCCAAAGCGCTCGAATGAAAGCACTGCAAGTCGAAGGTGACCGTCTGATCCTGCGTGAGGTCGATAGACCGGAAGCGCGGGATGAAGCCCTGGTGCGAGTTGTCGTTTCTGGGATCTGCAATACCGATCTGGAGATTGCGCGCGGTTACGCGGGGTTCAGCGGCACCATCGGCCACGAGTTTGTCGGCGTAGTAGAGGATTCGCCCAAGGGGGCATTGATTGGTCAGAGAGTTGTGGGAGAGATTAACGCGGGCTGCGGTGAATGTGAACTTTGCATCAGCGGAGACGCGCGGCACTGTCCAACGCGAACCGTCCTCGGCATTGTCGGACGAGACGGCGCGCATGCCGAGTTCTTGAGGTTGCCGCTCCGAAATCTACTAACTGTTCCTGCCAACGTGCCGGATGAGCACGCGGTCTTTACCGAACCTCTCGCGGCAGCCTGCGGAATCCTTGAGCGTACAACCATAGACAAAAATACCCGGGTTGGGGTTATCGGCGATGGCAAACTTGGACTTCTGTGCGCCCAGGTGATTGCTCTTACAGGTGCACCGGTTCTCATGACCGGCAAGCATCGTGAGAAACTGCGCATTCTGGAGCGAAGAGGGATTGCCACATCATGTGTCGATGAGGCGCGCGCAAACAGGCGAGAGTTTGATGTGGTGGTGGAAGCGTCAGGCTCAGCTGCCGGCTTCGAACTTGCCCTCGACCTGTTAAAGCCCCGCGGCCGGCTGGTCCTCAAGTCCACTTTTCACGGCAAAACTGAGATAGACAGCGCGCGACTCGTCGTCGACGAAGTTAGTGTTATTGGTTCGCGCTGCGGACGCTTTGAGCCGGCTCTTGATCTGTTAAAAAAGAGCGCAATCGACGTCGACAGCCTGATCTCCGAAGAATATTCATTGGCAGAGGGCATCCTCGCTATGGCCCGCGCCGGCGAAAAGGGGGTTCTTAAAGTCTTGCTTCGGCCCTGATCTGGAGCCTTTCAGACTCGCGCATTAAGATAATGACGGCAATCTTTTGCCCCTGGCCAGACCTTTAGCTATACTTTAGGCCTTCTCGGGCTCCCGATAGTCACTCTAAAAGTCTGGGTGATCCTTCTCGTGGGCGTGGCATCGGCTTTTCTCTAAGGTGGTGTGGTTATGTTTAAGCTCTCAAGGAATCAAACGCCAAGTCAGGAACTCGACATCCTGCGAAAGCTTCGCGTGTGGATTGCTGCACTGGCGGTTGCCTGTCTGCTGGCCGGCATGGGGGTTGGTGCAATGCTTTCCGGCAGACCAACCATTGCTCAGAATGATGTGCAGATAGCACGCGCCCCCGAAGCCCTATCAGCATCCTTTGCCGAGATAGCGCGCCGCGTCGAGCCTGCTGTCGTCAATATCGAGACGATGACCGCCGCTCCTGAGGTTGCGGAAAAGGAAGAGAGTGACGAGGCAGATGAGCAGTCAACGAATAATCCACTGTTGGACATGTTCAGACGCCAGGTCCGCCGACCGGCCCGCGGAGTGGGAAGCGGCTTTATCGTTGATCCAAAAGGCTACATTCTGACCAACGAGCATGTAATCGACGGCGCTACCCGTATCACCGTTGGATTGCAGACCGGTGAGAAATATAGGGGGCGGATAATCGGTATCGATCAAGAAACCGATGTTGCGGTGATCAAGATTGATGCGCCACAGAACCTGCCGACCCTGGCCCTTGGAGATTCCAACAACGCCCAGGTCGGCGATTGGGTACTGGCGATGGGCTCGCCTTTCGGCCTCGATCAGACAGTTACGGCCGGAATCATTTCAAAGAAAGAACGGGAAACCCCTTACTTCGGTAACTTCCAGCGATTTCTGCAAACTGATGCTGCTATCAATCGCGGCAACAGCGGTGGTCCACTGGTTAATATGCGCGGAGAAGTGATTGGCATTAACTCACAGATTGCTACTTCTACTGGGGATTACAACGGGATCGGCTTTGCACTTCCCGCAAACGAAGCCGGGTTTGTATATCGACAGATTCTGAGCAAGGGCAAAGTCACTCGAGGCTATCTCGGAATCACGCTTGAGTCCGTTCGAGATGAGTTTGCACGCGTCTACAATCTGCCCGAAGCCAGAGGCGCTATCGTCATGGATGTGGCCCAGACAAACGACGGACAACCTACTCCAGCCGCCAAGGCAGGTATTCAGCCGAACGACATTATTATCGACTTCAACAGTCAACCCGTGCTCAATGCTCAAGACCTGATTCAAAAGGTGGCAAGCACTCCCGTGGGACAATCTGTGGTTGTGGGCTTTCTGCGCGACACTGAAGGCAAGCTCGAGAGCCGTTCCGTTACAGTGGTGCTGGGTGAGCGCCCACCCGTCCAAAACACCTCTGCGCGATCGGCAACTGCCAATCTACCCAAACCAAGAGAAGCCAAACCTAAAGGCAATGGTCTGCAACTTGGAGTCACGCTGGCCGAGTTGACTCAGCAACTCATAACCGAGAAAAACCTCGGCAGCTTGCAGGGCTTGTATGTTAAAGAGGTAGATCCAAACGGGCTGGCCGCGGAGGTGCGTCAGACGAGCGGTCAAGCAGCACTGAGCGAAGGCGATGTGATTACCAGGATAAATCGAGTCCCCGTTACCACGCTCGGGGAATTCCAGCGTGTGCTCGGAAGCCTGAAGGCGGGCGATCCGATTGTGTTGCATGTGTCGCGCTTCCAACGTGATGGTAGCCGGATAGCGCAACGAATCGTTCAGTTTACTTACCAGTAGAAAGTAGGTGGGGGCCGGTTAATTCACCTGACCGGCCGTCAACCACATGTGAACCAAAGATGGCCCAAGCTAGAAAAACCCTTTCAAAAGCCAGTTCAAAACAGAGTCCCAAGGGTCCTCGCACCGCTGCCAAGACTTATCACAACTACATCGGCGGAAAGTGGTCACCGAGTAAGTCCGGCGAGACTTTCGAAAATGTCAACCCCGCTGACACTCGAGATGTAATCGGTCGCTTTCCACGCTCCACGAGCGACGACGTCAACGACGCTGTGAATGCAGCACAGGAAGCGTTTAATCGGTGGCGGCAAACTCCCGCCCCCAGACGGGCGGAGTTGCTCTTCAAGCTGGGCGAGATTCTGATCCGCAACAAGGACCAGTATGCTGCCGACATGACACGCGAAATGGGTAAGGTCTTAAAAGAGACGGGTGGCGACGTTCAGGAGGCAATCGATTGCACCTACTATACAGCTGGTGAGGGACGCCGACTTCATGGCTTTACCACCCCGGCTGAGATGCCGAACAAGTTTGCGATGTGCATGCGCCAGCCGGTGGGACTGTGCGGGTTGATTACGCCCTGGAACTTCCCAATGGCTATTCCCTCCTGGAAGTTGATCCCGGCGCTAGTTTGCGGAAATACAGTAGTTATCAAGCCCGCTGAAGACACGCCGCTTTCGACTTATAACCTGGTTCGTGCGTGTGAGGAAGCCGGAATACCACCGGGAGTAGTGAATCTGGTAACAGGCTTTGGCGAGACTGTCGGCGCCGCCATGACGAGTCACCCCGGGCTGCGTCTAATCTCTTTTACGGGCTCAACGGAAACAGGAAGACTGGTTGCCTCCGCCTGCGCCGAACGTAATGCGATCTGCTCGCTCGAGATGGGTGGCAAGAATGCCATCATGGTGATGGAAGATGCCGATATTGATCTCGCCATCGAAGGTGCAGTCTGGGGCGCGTTCGGCACCTCCGGACAACGCTGTACTGCTTCGTCCCGCCTGATTGTACATCGGAAGATTTACAAGCAGTTCGTCAGCAAACTGGTCCAAAGGGCTCAGGCCTTGAAGGTCGGTAATGGCGGAGATCCGAAGACCGAAATGGGACCCGTAATCAATGCTGAAGCAGTTGAAAAAATTGTCAGTTATATTGATATTGGTCGCAACGAAGATGGTGCGAAGCTTGCCTATGGTGGCAACCGTCTGACTAAGGGCGCTTATGCAAATGGGTTCTATATCGAACCAACAGTCTTCAGCGACGTGGCCCCGGAGATGCGGATTGCACAAGAGGAGATCTTTGGTCCCGTAACGGCTGTGATTCCGGCAAAGTCCCTTGACGACGCAATAGAGATCGCCAATGGGGTCCGATACGGTCTGTCAGCCGCAATCTACACGCGCGATGTCAATCGTGCCTTCAGGGCCATGAATGACATGTACACCGGCATCTTCTACATTAATTCTTCGACGATTGGCGCCGAAGTGCATCTTCCATTTGGTGGCACGAAAGCGACAGGTAATGGCCACCGCGAAGCGGGGACACAGGTGCTCGAAGTCTTTTCTGAATGGAAGTCGGTGTACGTAGACTATAGCGGCAAACTACAACGCGCCCAGATAGATGAAGTAGAGGTCTGAGCACCCCTTGGTGACGCGCTCCGCAGAACCTCAATGAACAAATTTTTATCATTTGAATCTGTTCAAGCCGTAATGCGCCCTGGTTTAGCAATACCATCCGCCTATCTGGAGGACTCCAAGTGATAGTAGGCCTGCCGAAAGAGATAAAAGACAATGAATATCGGGTGGGCTTAACACCCGCAGGCGTTCGTGCATTAACTGACGCCGGTCACCAGGTGACCGTCGAACGAGGCGCAGGTGAGGGGTCAGGCTTTGAAGACGACCTTTACCAGCGGGCGGGCGGACGAATACTGGATTCGGCCAATGATGTCTGGGCCGAAGCTGAGATGGTTGTGAAGGTGAAGGAGCCAGTTGCACCCGAATACCAGCGGATGAGAGAAGGTCAACTGTTGTTCACCTATCTTCACCTTGCACCGGACAGGGAACTCACCAGACAGCTACTCGAACGCAAGGTCACCGGGATCGCCTACGAGACAATCACTGATCGCCGGGGTGGATTGCCTCTGCTCACACCAATGTCTGAAGTTGCCGGACGCATGGCGATTCAGGTGGGCGCACATTATCTCGAGAAGATGAGTGGCGGTCGCGGCATTCTGCTCGGGGGCGTGCCCGGAGTGCCGGCGGCCCGGGTTGTGATCATCGGTGGCGGGGTCGTCGGGACCAACGCCGCGAAGATCGCCGTCGGAATGGGAGCTCATGTAACGATTATCGATAACAATCTTGATCGTTTGCGCGAGCTCGATGACATCTTTCTTTCCAAGATTTCGACTCTAGCATCGAGCGCTTACATGATCCAGGACGCGATCTCAGAAGCCGATCTGATCGTCGGCGCGGTTTTGGTCCCGGGAGCGGCAGCGCCAAAACTCGTAACTCGGGAAATGCTCAAAGATGTGCCGAACGGTGGATTGATTGTGGACGTCGCGGTAGACCAGGGTGGCTGCATCGAGACAACCCATCCGACAACCCATTCTAATCCCACCTATTACGTCGAAGGCGTCCTGCACTACTGCGTTGCCAATATGCCAGGGGCTGTCCCGCGCACATCAACATTCGCGCTGACGAACGCAACGCTTCCTTATGCCACGAAGCTCGCCGACAGGGGCTTTCTTAAGGCAATCGCGGTCGATCCAGGATTGAAGGCCGGTGTCAATACATTCGCCGGGCGTTGCACCTATGAGGCTGTCGCCGTTGCCCAGGGTTTGGCATACACCCCAATCGATGAGTTAATCGATAAAGTCGGCACCCTGCCCGTTTGAGCCTTCACAAACAGAAGACCGGCGTGAAACAAGGGGTAAATTTCCCATGAATCACGCCGGTCGCTATGCTTGAGGTGACTGCTAGGTCTTGCGGTGAAGCAATAGATCTTCGACACACTCGGTGAGGTCTTCTGCCGATACCGGCTTGGAGAGAAAGGCGTCGGCTTCGATAGCTTCCCGTTCCGCTTCTTTACGGCCTAGAGCGCTAAGCAGAACAATAGGCAGGTGGCTGAGTTGCGGGTTATTTCTGATGAATCGACAGAGTTCGTAGCCGTTTAACTTCGGCATTACTGCATCAGTAACAACTATGTCGAATGGCGATGTCAGCGTCAGCTTCATCGCTGCGAGGCCATCAGCTGCGGACATGACCTTATAACCTGCGCGGACTAATACAACCTCCAGGTAGCGCCGCAGAGCCCAGTCATCCTCCACCAGGAGTACCTGGCGAGGCGGATCTGAACTCTCCGTGGGCCGAGAGGCTCCGACCGAGTCTAATAAGGCGATGTTTTCCTGGTTTGTCATTACCATCAGGGTCTTTCGTTAGGGTGAGGCTCGGATGAGGGTCCGGGAGCCGCCCGGAGCTACTTGCAGAGTAAACGCCCCCACGATGATTGTCAATGTTTTTACTGGTTGAGCGTTGTTGACTTGGGTGGGTTTATACAATTCCACCCCTGGCGCGCGGATGCAAGCTTTCCCCACCCGCAACCGAATTTGATACTCTTGCCCCAGCCGGATGAAACAAGTTCTTCAAAACCTTAAAACTGGCGAAATATCCGTGGCTGACGTGCCCCCACCTGCCCTGCAGAAGGGTCGAATCCTGGTTCGCACGGCAGCTTCGTTAATCAGTGCCGGGACTGAGCGAATGACGGTCGAACTGGGAAGGCGCAGTCTGCTCGGTAAGGCCCGTGAGCGTCCTGACCTTGTTCAGCAAGTTATCCAGAAAGTCAGGACGGAAGGCTTACGGAACACTTTCAATGCCGTAAGGGCAAAGCTCGATTCGAATGTGGCGCTCGGTTACAGTGCGGCAGGACTTGTCGTGGACATCGATGAAGAGGATGCCAGCCTCCAGATAGGAGACCGGGTAGCCTGCGCTGGCGCGGGCTTCGCCTCGCATGCCGAAGTCGTCTCAGTCCCAAAGAATCTCTGCGTTCGCGTTCCCGAGAACGTCGGCTTTGATGAAGCTGCATTTGGCACCTTAGGAGCGATTTCCCTGCAAGGCGTCCGGCTCGCAGAGCCGACGCTGGGCGAGGCCGTTGTGGTAATCGGCCTGGGTTTGATCGGACAACTGACCGTTCAACTTCTGCGGGCCAATGGTTGTCGCGTCTTTGGAGTTGACCCTGATAGGCAAAGGGCTGATCTGGCACTGCTACTTGGCGCCGAGCAGTGCGGTCCCCCGGATGATAAAACCCGGGCAATGATTGCAGCATGGTCACGGGGACGAGGCGCTGACGCGGTCCTAATTACAGCCGCTACGCAATCCAATGAACCGCTCGAGCTTGCTGGGGAGATTTCCCGGCTCAAAGGACGCGTCGTCGCTGTCGGTCTCGTCGGTTTAAACGTCCCGCGAAATATCTTCTACCACAAGGAACTGACGCTGAAGATCTCCATGTCCTATGGACCAGGGCGTTATGATCCCGAGTACGAGGAAAGGGGTCATGACTATCCCTTTGGTTACGTACGATGGACGGAGGGACGCAACATCGAGGCCTTTCTCGATCTGGTTGCGTCAGGGCAGGTCAATGTCGAGCGCTTGATCACGCATCGGTTTTCCATTGACGAAGCCGACCGCGCATACAGTCTGATTACCGGCGAAACAGCCGAGCCTTATCTCGGAGTATTACTCCGGTATGACACACATCGCCAATTGGCACGGAAAATTTCGCTTTCTGCAAAAAGGGCCGAACCAGCCATCCACGAGACCGCCCGCATCGGACTGATCGGCGCCGGTAGCTACGCTAAGAGGATGCTCCTGCCAAACTTCAAAGCGCAGGGAGCAGAATTTCAAACGATTGCTACCGCGTCAGGGGTTTCGGCACGCGAGATTGGGGAGAAGTATGGCTTTCGGTACTGCGTCTCCGATGCTGACGAAGTGATTGGTGATTCCGGTCTGAACCTGATTGTAATTGCGACGCGTCACGATACACACGCAGAACTTGTCCGGCGCGGGCTACTGAGTGGCCATCATGTGTTTGTGGAAAAGCCTCTCGCTCTCAACGAAGGCGAGTTGCAGGTTGTTCTTGAAACGGCAGCACAGTCGAAAGGACAGCTAATGGTCGGTTTTAACCGTCGGTTTTCGCCACTGGCCAGGGCCGCGAAGGACTTTTTCCAATTGCGGCAGAGTCCTCTCTCGATGGTTTATCGCATAAATGCGGGCCGCATTCCCCGCTCGCACTGGATTCAGGATCCGCTTCAGGGTGGCCGAATCATCGGCGAGGTCTGCCACTTCATCGATCTTATGCAATTCCTTGCCGGCTCGCCGCCGTTAAACGTTTACGCAACAGCCATCGGCGCAAGAGAATACGACGTGATCGAGGAAGATTCAGTGCTCATAACGCTCCGTTTCGCTGATGGCTCAAACGGATCGATAGCGTACTTGGCTGAAGGCGACAAAGCTCTGGCAAAAGAACGAGTCGAAATCTACGGTGGCGGCCGAACTTTTGTTATTGATGATTTTCGTTTGGGCAGCGCGTTTTCCAATGGTAAGGAACGGCGTATTTCCTCACGAGGTCAGGACAAGGGCCAAGCCGACGAAGTAAAGGCAGTCTGTGAATGGGTCACTGCCGGCGGACCGGCGCCGATCTCCCTGGAAGAACTGGCTGCTACCAGTCGCGCCACCTTTTGTGCTCGCGAATCATTGCGCACGGGCATGGCCATCGCACTTGAGGATTTATGACGAATCGTCATAGATGCCTTCCATTCTTGTGGTCCATGAAGGTGCGTTGCCATAACTCAAGCGTCAAGAGCTGAAATACCATCAAGCTAAAGTCTTCTTGCCCTGAGAGGTTTGCGTCGATGATGCTGCGGACCGCCTCAGGCTGGAACAGTCCTCGCCGTTCAATGGTTTCGTCGGAAAGCATGTCATCAACAAGCGGTCGCAATGGCCCACGGAGCCATGAACGTATCGGCGCGCCGAACCCTGCCTTCTTGCGCCAGACGACATCGTGCGGCAACAGTTCTTCTGCGGCTCGCTTCAATATGTATTTGCGTTTCAACCCCCGGAGTTTCAGGTTGGGCGGCATCCGCGCCGCCAACTCCAGCAATTCGTGATTCAGAAAAGGGACGCGAACTTCGAGCGTCGCAGCCATCGAAGTCTTGTCTGTATAAGTTAAATTAAGACACGGCAAAAACGTCTTAAGGTCTATGTAGAGAAGGCGATTGACCGGCGCCGCATCCCGCACTCTCGCGAAATGACGACGATGTTCGCGGTACGGGTCCATCTCTCGTGTCGCTTCCCGCAGTTCTTCAGTGTAGAGCAGTTTTTTCTGCTCGTTGGTGAAATAGGTCCCAAAACCAAGATAACGATTTTCGAAATCAAGAGCGGCGCTGCGGGCGAACTTTTTTGCGTTACGTAACGGCGCCGTAAAGCGTCCGGGCAGGCCGCCGGGCAAGGCGCGAGCAACGGCCGCCATGAGCGGCCCGCGTAACATTGCCGGTACGGGATCGAGTGCTCCGGCTATATTCATTGCTAACTGTCGCGGATAGCCGGCAAACACTTCATCACCTCCAACTCCTGATAAAAGCACGGAGAGTGTTTCTTTTGCCGCCTTTGCGACGAGGTAGCTGGTGATCACAGCCGGATCGGCAACGGGTTCGTCCAGATGATAGACAAGCATGGGCAACAAGCCGGCGACGTCCGGTTCGAGCATGATCTCGTGGTAATCGGTCTTCAGCAATTTACCCACTCGCCGGGCCCAGGGAAGATCGTCAGGGATGATGTCGTAATGGAGATCCTTCGTTTCGATTCCTACCGTGTAAGTCGAGACAGATCTACCATCACTATGACGAGCCATCAGTGCCGTAATAAGAGAAGAATCAACTCCCCCCGAAAGAAATGAACCTAGCGGCACGTCGGCTACCATCTCCATCTGAGTCACTCGACTCAGCGTTTCCAGGACCTGCTCTCGCCACCAGTCCTCGGTTCGTCCTTCAGTGATTTCATTAAGATCGATGTCCCACCACTCGCCTATGTGAACGATGCCATCCTTAAACTTAAGATAATGAGCGGGTGGAAGTTTATTGATACCAAGAAAGAGCGTATGAGGATCGGGGGTCCAAAGGAAGGTAAGGAACTGGTGCAACCCTTCGATATTGATTTCAGGTTCAATCAAGCCGGTAGCCAGAATAGCTTTGGCTTCTGAAGCGAACGCAAAGACGCCTGATGATTTGTTGTTCTGGAGGTGCGCGTAGTAAAGCGGTTTCACACCAACCCGATCGCGTGCGAGCGTGAGGGTTCGCTCCAGGTCGTCCCAGACAGCAAAAGCAAACATGCCGTTCAGGCGGGGCAAACAGTCAATGTCCCACTCGCGAAAGGCCGCAAGCAGGACCTCAGTATCTGAATCCGTATGAAACTGATGATCTTTAGCCAACAGTTCGCGACGTAGTTCGCGGTAATTGTAGATCTCGCCATTGAAGGTAAGCGCGTATCGCCCGTCTGCCGAAAGCATCGGCTGATGCCCACCGGCACTCGTGTCAATAATTGCAAGGCGTCGATGGCCCAGGGCAACAGGCAATCCGTCTAGATCACACAGATCAGAAACCCAGATGCCTTCGTCGTCTCGTCCCCGGTGTTCGATACTCTTCAGCATCGCGGCGATCGACATGTCAGGCTCTCTACTGATTATTCCAGCGATACCGCACATGAGATTAAGACTAGCGTAAAGGAGTGAGCAGGCTATTTCCTGGCAAAAATGAAAAGGTTCCAACCCCATCGGGCTTCGATCTTTCGCTTCAATGCCAGCGGGATCAGATGCCTGATGACTGGGAAGTGACGCTCATTGATGAAACAGACTTCGTACCGCAGTTCTGAAAAGTTCTTAAAGACCCGATCACAATCACGTTTGGTCCACAAAGAGCTATAGACATTGTCCGGTCCATCGGTGGCCTTGTGTATGAAACGTTCCATCCTTAAGTAAGAGAGTCCTTCATCACGCAGGTTGGCCTTATGTTTATTCAAGCGCTCAAGTGGTTCTCCTGTCACCAAACTGACAAGCCGATCAACAAACGGAAGGAAGAGGACAAAGATGCCAATCCGTCGAATGAGACGAATCGAAACATGATAGTTTAGCGAACTTTTATGATAGAGCATGATTACGGCTTTTCCGCCGGGTCTCAGGCACCGGTAAAGCTGCGAGACAATCTTTTCGATGCGCGGGGAATGGTGCAGCACCCCATTGGAATAGACTATATCGAAGGATTCATTTTGCAAGGTAAGTTCTTCGGCGTTCTCAACAAGCAGGTCCTCATAAGGCAGATTGAACAGCTCGAACCTCTTATGCAATCGGCGAATGCTCTCTTCTGTCAGGTCGACGCCTGTATAAATTCCGCCGCGCTCGATGATCTGCTGAGCGTCAGCTCCCTGTCCCGGACCAATTTCAAGGACCTTCTTGCCTCGCAAATCGAGCCGCGCGAACAGGTCCAGAAGGTATGGAAGCTGCGCGTAGCGGAAGGCATCGTACTCAAGAAAGAATCGCTCGAACTCCCTGAATTCGACAAAATCACTCCCACAAGGATTACTCTCCCAAAAGCCAGCGATCTCTTCGGCGGTGAATGCGGAGCCCCTCGTTTGTTCTACGCTATGCTGCATGTTTGAACTCACTAGCAATCCGTGTTTTAGTGACGTCGCCCAGCTAGTGCTTTTTCGATCAAATCACTGACCCACTCGGCGCGAGCATCCCAAGTTCCCTGCGCTACTGCCTGCCTCCGAAGGTGCTTCTCCCTGTCCCCTGTCTCACCCAAAGCATCGTCTACTAGTGCCAGGAACTCTTCACGGCTCCGGCCGATGCGAAGCACATCCTTCATCACTTCGTATTCAGGTAACGGAGAGATTACCACGGGCTTGCCTGTTGCCAGATATTCCCGGACCTTAATTGCGGACCCATAACTGGTCCAGGCGTTCTCGAGGTTCCAGGGCAACACGCAAACATCGAAGCCGGCGGCGTACCGCGGAAGTTCCTCATAAGACACTGGTGGAAGAAAGTGAACCGTGGGCAGACCCTCAATATCCACACCTCGAGCTCGATTGCCGATGAAGATCCAGTGCCAATTCGGTCGCACCCGCGCCGCCAGAGTGATCAACTCCTGATCCACCAGCCAGGGCTCTATCGATCCAAAGTAACCGAGGCGTGGCTGGGGAATCGCGGCAACCTCCGGTGCTACTTCCAACGAACCATTGCCTACTCGAACCCAGTGGTCAAAATCTACAGCCTGTTCGAGCAGGTGGGACCGCTCGCGTCCCTGCCTGGCTTCCGCAAGCAACTTTCTTCCCGAGTAAAAGATCAGATCAGCTGCTGCCAGTGCTCGATCGTGGAGGCGCCCAATCTCTGCGGGATTGGTTGCGTGGTCCATGGTATTGCCCTCGTATTTGTCTGAGACCTGATAGATTACCAGCGATTCGTCCAGACGCCCGATCATCTCTACGGCTGTAGGAATGGCGATCCATAAAATGGGATTTTTGAGACCATGCTGACGAGCAAGACGCTGAACCTGGCGCGAAAGAACTACGCGGTTGATGCTGCGGCTGATTGAACTGCCAAAAAACGGTAGCGTGGGAGGCGATACGACGACAATTCCTTCTTCGGTAACACGTGAGTAGCGGGCGTAACTGCGTAGCTTTCGCCCGATCTTCGGAAGGAGATCTTTGTGCGACAGTGAGGGCAGTCCAAGGGAGATTGAATTAACAAAAATCACCCGGTTTCCGGCCCGGGCAAATCGTCGCATCAGGTGGTTCTTTGAATGTGGATGGTGATACCACCAATCCTCGCCACCGAAACAGATAATGGATCTTCCCTTAATAATTGCGGTAGCTTCCTACGAACTATCTCTTCTTGCACTATCTTCGCGCCCCAGCAGAGGGGTTACTGACTCCTTATGACAGTGAATAGTAGCCTCAAATTATGCAGCGCGAAAGGCATCCGTGCGGAAGTCCTTATCTGCCAAACTTGATCCAATCACCGACCTGACAGGGGCTTGCCAAGCTAATTTTAGCTGGAAGATAACTCTAACTTTTTAAGAGTGTGCCCCCTCTTCAAGGTTCGTTCCCGTGGTTGTAATCCGACAATTTCGAGTTCTTTCCCTTGAAGACTCATGATTATGTCGTTTATGTCGCTTTCCCAGACGAGCGGCAATTCAAGAAGGTGGGGCATAAACTCTTCGTAACTTAAGCTGAGATGTAAAGAAAGCAAACTTCGTAACCGAGCTTTTGCTGATTCCAATTGGCTCGCCTTTTCCCACTCGTAGGAGGGCCCAGCCGGGCCAATCTCTGTGGCTGGAAACAATTCAGGTTGCCCAGTTCGATCAACACGGGACGCTTGCTTTGCCGTATTTCTCAATCGCTCCTGTTCAACAACGAAACTTTTCTCAACGTTTCGAAACTCTAGCAATCCTTTCCAGTGTCTGGTTCCATAAATCAGATGGAAGTACGTTCGGTCCTTCGTCGGGTTGAGAATCCGTGTTGAGGTTACATAATCGAATTCGCCGAAGGCCTTAACTCGGGCGCAGTATAACTGAACTGTTTCTCCCTCGCTCATCTCAGGTGTCCATCCTGGACCACCAAATAGCTCATCAAAATCCAAACCAAAACGCCTATTGATGAAGTCGTACATAAAGGTAATGATAACTTCTCCTGGACGATGTTTCAGAAGACGTGTAATTCTTTTTAAGCCAAAACCTGTCCATCCTGTCGGGTCGATAAATACAAGCGAGAAAGACTCTCCTACAAAGCTAAGAATGGAAGGTATTGCCTTCTCAAATTCGTCGTGAACCGCCTCAACTTCTAGGTCTGTTACGTCGTCAATTGCCCTCTTCAAATCTCGAAACGACACAAGGTCTTTTTCCATGAAGAGACATCGAATCCGTGGAGCACGTTTTCCCAACCCAGCCACGCCGTCGCGAACTTTGCGTAACTCCTGCATCGCAATCATGAAAGATGTATCTTCGAACTTCTCGTCCACTGATTTCCATGGACCGGAAAAGCCATCAACATAAACGAACTCGTTTCTGAAAGAGCAGATATTAAAACCGACCCGTTCGAGATATCGCTCCAAGAAGAAGTGCTTAAGGTAAGTTTGCTCTCTACCTAGGTAATATGCCGGATCTTTCATTTTTACTGCCCTTGGTGAGTATGGCATTCATTGAGTGCTTTCGCTCGGAGGTGGGCGGATACTGTTGCCAAAGTCTGCCGTCAAGAAGATTGCCTCCTGATTTAGGTCTTATTCCGCCCCATTGCTTAAAGAAAAAAGCGACGCCCTCATCAACGCACTGATCTCGTATTTCCTTAACCCAGTCAGCATTGATAGACCGAAATCCGGGACCGCTTTCGCCGCCCACGATTACCCAGTAGATACCATCGAGGTTAAGTCTTCCGATTGAGTTGAGTAAGGGCTCGAGCGACAAAAATCGGACTGAGGCATTCGTTTGTCTAAGATGTTCAATACGAGATACTACCGCTCTATCTTCGACGGAAACCCCAAGCCAGATGTGAGAAGGAACCGGATCATCGGGGAACCTTTTGTTGATGTAGTTACGAAGAAGACTGCTTCTTTTAGTTAGGACCTGATATGTATGCCAATCGGCCAGTTCCATTATATTAAAAACTTCGGTGATAAATTCGTGTGGGATGTCCTTGTGGAAAAGATCGCTCATCGAATTGACGAAGATTCGCCGCGGTTTCTTCCACGACAGAGGAAGATGAAGGCGGTTTCGCCACAACTTTAGGTCAAAACCTTGCTCATAAGGGTGTCCTTTAACACCTCGGAATCGTTCTGAGAAGCGTTCAGCGTAGCAGTTGTCACACCCTAGGCTGACCTTAGTGCATCCGGTCGACGGATTCCAGGTTGCGTCAGTCCACTCGATTTCACTTTTTTGCGCCAACTCCTTACCTCCTGCGGCCTCGAATCCAGGTGAGCCAAAAAGTCGGAGGACGTCTCTTACATGAAACGCCGTATGCTATGCGAAACTTGCATTTTGTTCAAACTTGGGTGGCGCGTTCGTTCTGTTTTTTACAGAAAACTGCCAAACACTCACACGAAGTTCTTAGGCCGGGTAGTTCGAGCAGAAATCCAGCCATACGCTTAACCAGAGACTGATTTGTTACGGAATAGTTGTAGCAGTTCTCTTTCAAAACAGTCAGTCCACTTAACTCCGCCAGGGCTCTCAACTCCGTCACTGTAAACTCGTGGTGGTGTCCGATGAATGGAACGTCTGAATGAAAGATGTCTTCCAGCGGAGTAAGTGGACTCTGACCAAATAAGAATCTGATTCTGCGCGGCAAGTAAGCTATGTTAGGTACTTCGAGGTAGATCCTACCATCAGCTCGCAGTAGCGTTTTGACGTTCTTCATAAACACTTTGAGCGAGTGCGGATAGTGTTCGAGCACAGCCATTACCGTAACCACATCGAACCGCTCTGGCATCGCGCCATCAGACTCAAATGGGTCGTAGTCGATTACCTCTACGCCTTCGCGTCGGATTGACTCGAATAGCTGGTCGAAGGCGCCGCCGTAATAGCGCAGCGACTCCGTCATAGTCACGTCATGGCCAAGCTGTGCAAGCGTGATCGGGAAAGCACCCCAGAAGCCGCCGACGTCGCATACCGAGAGTCTGTTTTTGTGCTCGGCGAACGCGAGATAAGCGTTAAAGAAGCGGACGGAGGAGGCACGCAGATAATTATCGAAATCAAATTGTTGCGGCCGCCAACCGTACGAGTGCGTTGCTAGTTGAGACTGCATCTCCGGGGTCCAGGCGCTGAGTACCTTATCCACACCTTCCTGGTATCGCTGGTCAAATTCTCTAAATGAAAGTGGCTTCATCTTCAAACCTTAATGTTTGCGGGGCGCAGTGCAAAGTACCAGAAAATGCAATCCTTGACTTATGGAAGGTTCGTGCGGATCCGTTCCGCTCACATTATATCCTTTTCGCGCCAGGGGTATTGCCAGGTAAGAACCGTTACCGCAACGACATCGAGCACCGTCAATCATTCTGGTTCTCGACCGGGAAAGAGCTCGGCTATGACCTCTTGCACAAACGAGAGTCGTTTAGCGTAGCCCCAGAGATTCTCTTGCTCGACCGACTGGTTCATCCGGAACTCCTGCGTGCCACCAGACCAGCGGGGAGATCGGATATAAGTTCGCGGATTTCGTCACGGCGCGCAAATAGAACGTCAGAAATTCGAGTACTGGTCTTGTGTCGAAAGTAAAAGGCAACCACCACAAAAATAAGGGCGTAACTGATTGCCGAACTCACGGCCGCTCCACGCGCACCGAAGCCCGGTACCAGCGCCAGGTTGAGTCCAACGTTCACCATCAATGTTGCGAGCCAGAAAAGCGGTATGGCCACTGGTAGGCCCGTACCGCTGAAGTGCTGGACTAGCACGGATTCGATGCCAATCAAGAAGATGCCGGGGAGAAGCAGCAGAAATAGAAAGGTAGCGTCGTTAAATGCTGGGCCGAAGACGAAAGGGATCGCGAAACTCATGGGGGCCGCGAGCAAGCAAGCAAAAAACATTATGAAAGCCGTATGTCGCGTGACTCTGGCAGTTAATTCTCCAGTCGTGTCACGCGCGGCGGCTACGCGCGGGAAAAGCAGGGTCCCGATAATGTTAGGCAGCATCATCATTACCATTCCGGCTTGCGCAGCGATCGCGTAGACGCCGGCTTCGTCTGCTCCGCGGAAATACTTAACGAACAAAAGATCGACACGAAATACTAATATACCGGCTACTGTAGCTACGTGAAACTTAACCCCGTAACGAATCAGGCGACCGAACAAGTCTAGACTCGGACGCAGCCTCCTTTTCTCGATATCGTCGATCAGACGATAGACCATCACGATAACAATCACGCTCAGGAGGCCGTAGACGATTGTATTGAAAGACACAAGTCCATAAAGTCCGGCCCCCAACATAACCAGGGCGATGACTGCGCTGACCAGAAGGGAGGTTTGTGCGGCAACATCAGTAAGGTTAAAGGTCAGGATTCTACCTACACCCAGAAAAACACTTCCACCGAAAAGGATGACGAGTTGAAACGGGATCGAAATAGCGGCCACCATCATTACTGAATCAGGAATGTCGCCAAACAGCCGCGACCCGGATGAGGCCAGCGCTATTAACGTAAAGGACAATATCGAGCCCGCTATCAAACTGAAGATAAGAGCGTTGACAACCAGAGGCGCCAAATTGCGCCGGTCCCGGGCTACGAAGTAAGTACCGGCCGCGGGCAAGCCAAGGGTTCCGAGTTGGACAGCCACAAGTACGGTGACCTGTATTGTTGTAAGGATGCCCAGTCCTGCTGGGCCCAGCCACCGCGCGACTATCACGCCAGCACCGATTGTAGCCGCGCCCACAATGACCCGCAGAACCAACATTCTCAGAACGTGCGTAGCAAAGATCTGCCGCGGCTGAACTGCCGAACTTTGGGCACTGTCAGATGTCACTTTG
Source organism: Pyrinomonadaceae bacterium (assembly GCA_041751855.1). Lineage (GTDB taxonomy): Bacteria > Acidobacteriota > Blastocatellia > Pyrinomonadales > Pyrinomonadaceae > PSRF01. The sequence goes on along the minus strand of JBGSWR010000093.1, from coordinate 158,075 downwards.
CTTTGAATAAGAGTTGATCTGTTGTGGTCGGTCACTATCCCACCCTGATGGCTGGACCGGTTCAAACCGGTTCGATCCACCGGTCGTACCACAGGCTTAAGTTGAGCAAGCACCAGAGATGAAAGCTCCAGTCTTGTTTCCCATCGCGATGCTCGGTCAGTAGTTGATCCACAAATTCATAGTCAAGAAAGTTTCGCCGTCGCATTCGGGAGTTCACTAGATGCGAATCAAATAGATCTCCCAGGCTGCCTCTGAACCACTCACGGATGGGCGCGCCAAAGCCACGCTTGCGTGAGTAGAGCAGATCCCTTGGCAAGATCTCTTCCAGCGCCCGTTTCAAGATATGCTTGCCGCTGCGGCCTTCCACTTTCATTTCACGAGGCAATCCCAGCGCATACTCGACAAGTTTATGATCCAAAAAAGGTACACGCGCTTCGACTGAGGTGGCCATGGTGATCTTATCGACGCGCATCAGTAGCAACTCCGGCAGGCGCAGTTTCAGTTCCAGATAGGTCATCCGCGCCAGGAAATCCGAGTCGGGGCGCTCGCGTTCGATCTGGTCAAGGTATCTATGGACCACGGCAACCGATGATAGTCCACTCAGGACTTCGCGCATGCGACTTGAAAGCACTCTCGCTTTCAAACTCTCATCGAAAACGACTGCTCCGCCCCAAAACAGGGGCTCGCTTGCGCCCATCCTGCGGACCAGATCTATGGCAGCACGCTTTCCTCCAGTTGCTTCGAGTGCCGGCCGCGTGATGCTTGCCGCTGCCCGCCGTACGACTTTAGGCAGGCGCTCTGCGTGACGCCAGAAGTTTTCGTAGATGCTCAAATGGCGCACGTAATTCTCGTAGCCGCTGAAGATCTCGTCTGCTCCTTCGCCGACCTGGACCACGATCGTTCCGGATTCGCGCGCAAGCTTTGAGACATAGTAGAGCGGCACACAAACCGGGTCGGCTATTGGCTCGTCCTGGTGAAAAACAAGATCGGGGAGGAAGTCCTGCATCTCTTTCTCTGAGATTATGACTTCATGATGATTCGTTTTGAATTCGCGTGCGATGCGGCGCGCTGATTCCAACTCGTTTAGATACTCGGCATCTCGGAAGCCCACCGTGAACGTATCAACCGGCCGCGACATCTGTTCCGACATAAGTGCGACATTTGCCGACGAGTCAACACCTCCCGAAAGAAAGACTCCGAACGGAACGTCAGACATCATCCGCTTTGTGACCGACTGTCGCAGCAAGCGAAGAATCTCGCGCCGGCAATCTTCATCTCCCTGATCCGCAGGTGGTTGTTCAGGGGGCAGCGCGTCCCAGTATTGAGAGATTTTTACCGAACCGTCTGTGCCGAGAATCAGCAGATGGCCAGCGGGGAGTTTTTGAATGTCCCGAAAAAGTGTTTGCGGCGCCGGCGTGGTCAGAAATGTGAGGTAATGATAGAGCGACTCTTCGTTCACTTCAGGCGTTACGGCCGGATGACACAGAATTGCTTTGATCTCCGAGGCAAAAATGAAGCGGCCATCACGCTGATAGAAGTAGAGAGGCTTGACTCCGATCCGATCACGAACCAGGACAAGCTGCTGGAGTCGCTGGTCCCACAATGCGATCCCATAGTCGCCTTCAATCTCGTGAACAAAATCAAGACCCCGCTCCTCGTACAGATGCAGAATAGTCTCGGTGTCGGTGCGTGAAACATACGCGTGCCCACGACGCTCGAGACCCTTCCGCAGGTCTGAGTGATTGTAAATTTCACCGTTAAAAACCGTCCACACGTTCTCCGTGCAACCTTTCATCGGCTGCCGCCCGGCGGTTGACAGATCGATTATTGACAAGCGGCGAAAACCAAGTCCTCCACGACCCTCATCAAATATTAAAGACCCGGCATCGTCTGGACCACGGTGCTGCATCTCGTCGCGCATCCGCTCGATCAGCGGCAGCTCGACGCGACCTTCAGCCGCTCCGTACTCCCATACTCCACAGATGCCACACATAAGAACCGTTTACAACTTCCTTAACTTAAGTCGTTCATCTTCATTTTCACCCAAACAAACAGGGATGAGAGTCCACTTCAACCTGCACGGTAACCCGGCCCTGATACTCCAGGCTACCGAAACTGAACCGACCTTGGCGCCATAGTCGTTGGAAGTGAATTGGCGTTCTAATCGCCCCTCGAGGTCAGATTTACCGGGACATACAAACAGTCGTACCCCGATAGTCTCGTCTGTGGCGACAGCACAGTTGCCAGGATAGAACTTCACTTCAAGACTGGTATCCAGGTGAAAGCGTGCCGTTATGACATGCTCGCCGCTCCCGAGAATCTCATCCTCGATTAACCAGTAGCGCTCCTTCTTTACAAAGGTCACCGCACGCCGATGTGTCGCCGGTTCAGGCAGCCGCAGATAACCGTCGTGCTCAGCTATCACAAGATCAAGGTCTTGACCGGTTCGCCAATCCAACAGCCGCGGTTGTGCTTCAGTACCGATAACGAAAGGTCGATGTTCCTCGATGCTATTCTGCTCAACGTCGTCTATCTGAATGGTTGAATGGTAAGCAGTTGAACGAAAAAGATGCCGCTCTCGCAGGTTCGCGGTGTAGAGGTATGTTCCCGGGTCAACGATGAATGGCCGGCCGCACGCGGAGACTTCAATACTGAGAACATCGTTATGGCGATGCGAACCGCGCCCTTTCAAACCTGGCCCACTGGCACTCAATAAAAGATACAAGTCATTCTGGCGTAGTACGTAGGCGCCAATGTCTGGAAAAGCCTGCGAGGCGAAATCGTTAATTCCCGCCAGCGAATCGAAGGTATCTATTCCTTTTTCTCCGAGGATCCACAACAACTCTTCCGGTTTGGATTCACCACTATCCTTTAAAGCTGGTTCGCAAAAGACGGCCGCCCCGATTGCGAGAAGGTAAGCATGATCGTCAGCAGTTCGATGCCTCAAGGGCAGGACTTGCCCGCTGTCCGAGTCGCCGATTAGAGGCGCCCTTCCATCACTTCGCAAGTAGCCCCTCATATACCCGAGCATTGACTTCAATTTTTCCCAGTAGCTCTCGGACACCTCCAGACCGTTTGCCCGACTGAGAACGAAGCTGTAGAGATATTGCTCAACTACTAACCGGTGATAACCTGTCGAAGCCTCATAGTGAGCGCCGTCTCCGAGGACCTGCTTGTCCATTTCGTGCAATAGCTCGTTGAATGCCCATTCGCGCCATCGAGTTGCAGCTTCAAGCTCAGGCATAAACAGACCAATCCAGAGTAGACCCGCGATACCGCACAGATAATGGTTGCTGGTTGCCAGGTAAGAGAACTCCAGGTTGCGCTCAATGTGGGCGCCGTGCTGCTCGAGCATTGTGAGAAGCTCCAGCAGTCTCTCTTCAGTCAGACAGGTGGAGCTGCGAAAGAGCGCCAGCGAGCCGATCAAGTTCTGGGCGCGTAAGGCAACCTCCATCGCGCAGGCCCAGTTTGCTCCCTGACCGACGGGGTTCTGCTCCCGCCAACTCTCAATCTGACTAAAGAATTCTTCAGCCAACCGCTCATCGTTGGCGACGGCATACGCTCGACCCAGCGTGAGCAAGTGCCCGAGACGATTTAGCTCCCAAAGTGTTCGAACATCCGAACCGTCATTGCGGCAAAGCTTTATCTCACCATGGAAATCCAGGGGCCATTCTCTGCCCGAGAGGGGATCAAGCCTCCAGTTAACGATCCTGCCAAAGTGTTTCTCGCCTAATCCAAGGAGCTGCCAACAATGCTCCTTCGCAATCCGATCTGCAGATTCCACCAACAGACGGGTCTCTTCGGGAAATAATCTTTGCTGGAGAGAGGCAGTAGCCTGTTGAGTGTCGAAGCCAGGAAAGAAAATCGGTTGCTTTCGCTCGCGAAAGCTCTGGAGCAAGGCGGCTGGAGAGAACGAAGCAAATTTTGCGTGCAGTCGCGCCGATTGATCGACCAGCGCTCCAATCATCCGCCGCTCTCGCCTCCTCCTAACCTTGCATCTGCTTCGCCAGAAAACTTCACGAGCAAGATCAACTGGTCCTATCTCTCCTCTCAACGCGACTTTGATGCGGGAGTTAAGAGCGGACAGAGACGAATCACGCGGTGCATCCCTTGCCGAAATCTTCTCAGGCAGGATTTCAGGGGTATCTTTCACGCCCTGCTCCCCTGGGTAATTCAGTTAACGCTTCAACAATCCTCTCGGCTGTATGCCCGTCCCAGAGCGGCGGGACTTGATGGCTTCCACGCAGATCTTGATCGAGCGCCGCAAATGCAGCACTCGTAATCCGCTGCGGATCGGTCCCAACAATGGTATTCGTTCCCTGCACAACGGTAATCGGACGTTCTGTGTTCTCGCGCAGCGTAAGACACGGAATGCCAAGCACAGTAGTCTCCTCCTGAATCCCCCCTGAATCAGTCAACACGAGCCGCGCCGTGCTTAGGAGGCTAAGAAAATCGAGATAACCGAGTGGCTCAATCAGTCGCAGACCTGACGCTTTCATAACCCTTTCTTCCAGGCCGAAGTCTGCAACCATCTTACGCGTCCGCGGGTGTACAGGAAAAACCACGGGCAGCCGTTGAGAAATCGCTTCAAGGGAAGCAAGAATGGGAGTAAAGGTCCCGAGTTCATCCACATTGGAGGGCCGGTGAAGGGTCAACACAGCATAGTCGCGCCCCTCGAGGCCGAGAGCTTTGTGGATGGTCGACGCTTTGGCCTGCTCCAGGTGCTTGAGCAGGGAATCGATCATGACATTGCCGACAAACCGAATGCGCTCCGGCGGAATTCCCTCGGCGCGGAGGTTTTCATTGGCATCCTCGGAAGGAGTGAACAGAAGGTCGGCAACTTGATCAGTCAACAACCGATTGATCTCTTCCGGCATTGTGCGATCACGACTCCGCAGGCCCGCCTCAACATGTGCGACTCTTATACCAAGTTTTACTGAAACGAGGGTGGCTGCGAGTGTTGAGTTTACGTCGCCCACTACTAGCACCCAATCTGGCCGGTGTTCGAGAATGACGGGCTCGAATTTTTCCATCACTGCCGCGGTTTGCGCAGCATGTGAGCCTGAACCAACACCGAGGTAGACATCAGGACGCGGCAGATCGAGGTCACGGAAGAACGCGTCTGACATCGCCGCGTCGTAATGCTGGCCCGTATGAACAACAAGCGGCGCAAACTGAGTTGGACGCCGCTTCATTGTTGCTACGACGGGGGCCACCTTCATGAAATTAGGGCGGGCCCCCACTACGTTGATTACTTTAATCACAACCGAATTATCCGCGCCGAGCTGTCACGCCTGAGATCTCCGTTAAGTGCATTCCGCGTATCCACAATGAGCGAAGCTAGCTGACAAATGCGCTGGTAATCGATCCCGCTGTGATCGGTGACGATGACGATCGAGTCGGCAGCCTGCAATTCTTCGTCAGACAGGGGCACCGATTCCAACGCCTCGCCACTTCCCTGAATGTGGGCGTCATCGAAGCGCACTTCCTTAACCCAGGGGTCGTGATAGCGCACCTCGGCTCCCTTTGCGCGCAAACGATCGATAATTGAAAGCGCAGGACTTTCTCTGACATCGTCGATATCTCGCTTATAGGCCACTCCCAGCAACAGAATCCGGGCGCCCTTCATCGCTTTGCGCTCGTCATTGAGCCCGTCCGCAACCAGTTGGACGACGTGTTCCGGCATGCGCGAATTCACTTCCTCAGCCAGACCGATGAAGCGGGAATCAAACCCGTGCTGGCGAGCCTTCCACGACAGATAGTGAGGGTCGAGGGGAATACAGTGGCCACCGATTCCCGGTCCGGGGTAGAAGGGCATGAACCCAAACGGTTTGGTTGCAGCGGCGCGAATCACTTCCCACGTATCAATGTTTAGCGCGTAACACAGCCGCGCCATCTCGTTCGCCATGCCGATGTTTACCGCTCGAAAGGTGTTCTCGAGCAGTTTTGCAGTTTCGGCGACGCGCGCCGAACTAACTGCGTGGACATCGTTGACTATCTGGGCATAGAGTTGGGCGGCTACTTCAGTTGAATCCTCAGTCACGCCACCGACGACTTTGGGGATATTGTGCGTCTGAAATTGTGGATTGCCCGGGTCTACTCGTTCGGGGGAAAAAGCTAGCAGGAAATCGTGGTCCAGTTTTAATCCCGTCTCCTCGAGCATCGGCAGCAACACTTCATCGGTCGTGCCGGGGTAGGTCGTCGATTCCAGAATGATCAACTGTCCGCGGCGCAGTCTCTTCTCTATTTCCTCGGCCGCGGCCAGGATGTATGAGACATCAGGCTCTTTTGTTTTGCGCAGAGGGGTTGGAACGCAGATGATGATTGCGTCACATTCCTTAAGATGATCAAAGTCGGTCGTGGCTCGCAGACGTTTCCCGTCCACTAACTCCTTGATTAGCTTGCTGTCCACGTCGCCTATATAGGATTCGCCCGAGTTTATTCGAGCGGCCTTCTGCACATCAACTTCGAAGCCTGTGGTATTGAACCCGGCACGAGCAAATTCGACCAGTAAGGGTAAACCAACGTAACCCAGGCCAATAATGCCTACGTGGGCACGCTTCTCCTTAACGAGAGAAACAATCTGTTCCTTAATCATTTTGAGTGGGTTCCTTGTCTTCCTCGGATTGGATCGGCAGGATAGCTCCAGTCAGGTACATCATGCCATGCAGATGCAAGACTATTGGAGCCGCGCGAGCAGTGTCAAGTAGTCGTATATCGGTGGGTGATAACTAAATCAAACAGACCTCTGGAAAACTGAATAGAAACGTTCGATAAACTTCAGTTTGTCGTGTCTGAATACCCTGGAGCTGAACTGTGGGGTTCAACGTTAGGCCAAACAACGGCGAGCATTGCGTGAACTCGAGGGTACCTGAGCGACCAAAACGACAAACTGAAGTTCATCGAACTTTTAGGCTGGACTTGCATCCCCAAGCCATTCCGACCCTACCTTGATGATTGAGGGCCTGTGAATAAAGTCTCCTGATCCACAAAACAGAGCGGGTTACCGAACGGGTCCTGCATATAGAATGAACGTTCTCCCCAGGGTCGCTTCGCGATCTTGCCCATCGGCAAATCCGCATCGCCAACCTCTTTGCTAAGGCCACCGAGCCGTTCTGCACGACTGTAAAAGCCCTCCAGATCGCCTACTGCAAAATAGATGTGTTCAAAGTTTGGACGCGGTTCCGTGTTGTCGCCGTCTGCCTTCGGGTCGTAAAGAGCAAGTACGACCCCGCCGCAATCGAAATAGTGCCGGCCGCCGGAGACGCGAAAGCCTTCCGTTCCGAATAATTCGGCATAGAACTTTGCAGCATGCGCGATGTCCGCCACCGGAAGAATTATCCGATAGATCCGGGGCCCTGACTTGTGCGGACGCGAATCTTGCCCGGAAGGACCGGCTAAACCTCCCACCATTAGCCATAAGATGAAAAGGAAGAAGATCTTCTCCACTACTTTAATCACCTCCAGTCACTATCAGCCGGCGATGCTACCGAGCGACCTCCTTCTCTGGGTCGATTCGAACGGTAGTGACCGGCGCGCTACCGCGCATCCGTACTGACTACATTCCCAAAGTGACCAGAGATTGTGAAGAACGAGTGCCGCGGTGTCAACGAGGTCAGCACCGTCAGGCGGTAGCGCCAGGTCGGCGACGCCAGATGAGATAAATAGGAATTCCGGTTAGCACCAGCAGATAGCCAATGCCAGACGTTCGGGGTACAAGGTAGGCTAGATCAATAACGAGCAACGTCGCCAACACGATATAGATCAGAGGTACGACCGGGTACCCAAACGTGCGATACGGTCGCTTGATCTCCGGGGCCTTCCGGCGCATGACTATCACCGCTCCCACCATCAGCGCGTAGAAGACCATATCGACTGAAATGATGTACTCAAGAAGTTGCGTGTAAACGTTGCCGTAGACCACCGCGCCGGTGCGTGGATCGGTAGTTACTGTTCTCGGTAACGTTAAGAATGCAGCCCAGACGCCCTGTGCAATCAAGGCCACGGCCGGCACATGCCTGGAATTTAATCTGCCAACGCTCTTGAAGAACAGGTTGTCCCGGGCCATTGCATAGTAGACCCTCGCGCCGGCCAGGATCAGACCGTTATTGCAGCCGAAGGTCGAGATCATAATTGCGATGGCCATCAGGATCGTGCCACGCGGGCCGAGGATAGCTTGCATTGTGGCAGTCGCCACGCGGTTTTGCGGCGCATTTTGAATATCGGCAAGCGGCAGCGTCACCACGTAAGCGATGTTGGCGAGCAGATAGAGCGCCACCACCAGACCACATCCGATTAATAGCGCCCGCGGCAGATTACGGCCCGGATCTTCAACTTCTCCGCCTGTAAACGTCACATTGTTCCACGCTGACTGCGAGAAGAGTGGTCCAACCATCGCCCTGCCAAGCAACATGGCGAGTGCGGCGGCAAGTGCTCCCCAGCTTGTTGGCTCGAAACCAAGTTGTGACGGCTCAGGCTCCCAACCATTCAGCCAGGGTTGCCACCATGATGAAGTAAAGGCTGCGCTGCCATCGTTCCAACCCAATGCGACGCCGATAATGATTAGCCCAAGCAACGCAGCCGTCTTGGTAAAGGTAAATGTATTCTGGATGAGTTTGCCGAGCTTCAATCCCCGAGTGTTGGTGAGGGTAAGAAATAGAATCATAACGATGGCCAGGAGCTGCTGTGTTGAGAGACTGATCGCGTACCCACCAAAAGCCCTTGGTTCGATCAGATAGCGATCTGCTGAAACGACATCAGTGAGCACACCCGTGAAATTAGCGAATGCCACCGCTACTGCCGCTATCGTGCCGGTTTGAATGATCAGGAAGAGCGACCAGCCAAAGAGAAATCCGGTGGTGGGTCCGTAGGCTTCGCGCAGGAAAACGTACTGGCCGCCGGCGCGGGGCCACATTGCAGCCAACTCAGCACAACAGAGCGCGCCTGTGATCGTTAGCAATCCGGCAAGGGCCCATGCGACTAAGAGCCATCCAGGTGAACCGACAAGTCTTGACGATTCAGCTGAAACGATGAATATGCCCGAGCCAATCATTGAGCCGACTACGATCATCGTCGCATCCAGTCGGCCCAGGCCGCGTACTAGTTTGGCAGGCGCTTCCTTTGTGGTGACCATAAGTTCGTGAGGGTATAGATGCTAAAGGGACCGCTGTCAAGAGTTGGCGCCCCTCATCCGGAGAGCACTGAGAAGAACCTGCGAAAAGCGGCTAAGCACTCCGTGTCTCCGGGGTCTCTTCTCGGGTTCACAGTAAGTTCACCACGGAGTTAAGCATGCGCCAGTGGCGCACCACCGAACATGAAAATGGGATAAAATTGTGCTTTTTATTTTCAGAGCAGCACACCGAGAAATAACAAAAATGAAAAATGAAAAATGAAAAATGACGAATGGCGAATGTCAAATGTCAAATGGTTTTCCGCGGCGACGTCTATTTTCCATTTGATATTTGACATTTTTCAGTAAGTTCACCACGGAGTTAAGCAGCGCCGGTGGCGTACCCCCCGTCTCCCCGTCTCCCCGTCTCCCCGTCTCCGTACATTTACTTCACCCACTCGCACGCTATTTCAGTCTCGACTTTAACCGGCACCGTTTTCAGGTATTCTTCACCCGCAACGCACATCGCGCGTTCGACTCGGTGCGCGACCTCTTCAGCTTCATCGGCGTCCACTTCTACAACGACTTCGTCGTGGATGATATTTACTACCTTGCCGCTCGTCTCTCGCAATTCGTTTCTGAGCAGCCGCAGGGCGCGCTTCAGGATGTCAGCGCTGGTTCCCTGAATCGGCGTGTTCTTGCCGTTGCGTTGCGTCATCGATATTTGCTGTCGATCATCTTGATCAAAACGAAAACGGACCAACCGCCCCGAAGCTGTCCTGGCCTGCCGCTCACGTACTGCGCGGTTAGCCGCCTCGCGCAGGTAACTATCGAGCTGGCGATATGTAGCAAAGTAGCGGCGCAGGACGTCTTCAGCCTGCGTCACGGTCAAACCCGTCATTAAGGCAAACCGCTGAGCCCCAATGCCGTAGACCACACCAAAGTTTAATCCCTTGGCAAATGAACGCTGGTCCGGAGTCACCTGATCCGCCGTGACATTGAAAACCTGTGACGCCGTCACGCGATGAAGATCGGCGCCTGAATTAAAGGCGTTAATGAAGCCTGTATCTCCTGAAAACTCGGCGAGGATGCGTAGCTCAATCTGTGAATAGTCTGCGATCACCAGTTTCTTGCCTTCGGGATGGCCACTGAAGCAACGCCGATATTCAACCGCATGCGGTACCTGTTGGATGTTGGGATTCGTGCATGAGAATCTTCCGGTCGGCGCGCCAATCTGGCGAAAGTCAGCGTGCAGCCTTCCGGTAACCGGATTGATCAGCTCGATCATGTTTTGACCATAACTGGTGAGAGCTTTTTGAACTGTGCGGTACTCCAATAGTGTGGCAATCACGGGATACTGCGCCGCGAGCGGTTGCAGTTTCCAGTTGCGCGTCGAGTCGGGGACAGGAATTCCTAGACGTTCGAGCGCCTGCGTTAGCTGCTGATGTGAATCAAGATTGATGTCTGCTCTTTGTGGCCCAAAGAGCGATCCCTGGGGCGATTCCTCGGCAAGAACTTCCTGCAACTCTTCAGCAAGTTGAGCCCGGCGCTTCTCCACCAATGCTAACTGGTGCAGCCAGCGGTCCTTGTGCATGAAGAACCCCGTCAACTCAATATCAACAACCGACGGCACACACTCAAATTCGAGCTGAGCACACTTGACGAGCGACTCGGTCTTCAACCGCTCAATAAGCTTTTCACGAAGCGGAAGCAGTATCGCCGCGTCGCGTGCAGCGTAGTCCAACTGGGCTTCCGACAATTCGAAGGCCCAGTTGCTGAGCCGCTCGCTCTTGTCCACCGATTCATTCAGATAGCGGGCCGCCACTGTCTCCAGGCCATGCCGCTCTTCGATGTCACCAGCGCCAACCAATTGGCTTGCCAGCAGAGTGTCGAAGAGCCCGCCTAAATCAGCGCCCAGATTGTGCTTAATAAATTTCGCGTCGAACTTTGCATTATGGGCGATCTTGATCGGCCGGGGCGCGCCGAGCAGCATCCGCAATGGAGCGAGGACCTCACTCTGCGCCAGGTTACCATTGGCAAACGCATCCATATCGATAATGTGGATGCCATCCGGAGCGGCAAGTTGAATAAGGCGAAGGCGGGAAGTGTAAGGGTCCAGTTCGGTTGTTTCGGTGTCAAGGCCGATGGCCTGGTGCGCGGTCAGCGCTTCTACTGCTTTGCGGAGTTCTTCAGACGTTCTGATTACTTTGTAGTTCACAATACGGCTTGGTACCTGTCCTCGATAAGATAATGTTTTACCTTAAAGCTCATGGTTCTCTCTTCTCCGCCAAGTAAGATGCTCCACCTCGCCAATCAGCGCTTGTTTGCGCGCTTTACTGGTTGCGGGTTCTTTGGTGGCTCAGAAGTCAGGCGATTAGCCCACCACAAAAGGCCTGCACCACCCAGCAATGAGATCAGAATTACGCCTACAATAACTATCCTGACGACTAACCTGACCGCCAGCCTGGAGATGAGGACGAATACCGCCGCCAGCACGATGCCGCCGATAATCAAAATTGTCGTGTTGCTCATGGGCGGTGAGTGTCAATCAAGGCTTCTTGTAACTGGCACGAACGACCGTTTTTATATTTCCTCGCACGTGAAAATCGCCTTCGAGCTCAACACTCAAAGGATCACAGGCACGTACGAAGTCATCGAGGATCACGTTCATGACGTGCTCGTGAAAGATCTTTATATCCCGAAATGAGTTGATGTACAGCTTCAGACTCTTAAGTTCAACGCATCGTTCGTTGGGGATGTATTCGAGGCGAATGGTCGCAAAATCGGGAAAGTCAGAGAAAGGGCATATTGCTGTGAACTCCGGGATTTCGAAGGAGATCCTGATTTCCCTTCCCGGGTACTCGTAAGGAAAAGTATCGAGGGGGAAAAGGCGCATCTCAGCGCGCGGAGTGGAACGAATCTCCAAGCTTTGCTGATTTACCGGTGGCAGGGCAGCGTCCGTAAGCGACATAAAACGATCCTAACCGAGGCTGAGCTGCTCGGGCAATTCAAGTGCCGGGGGTTTTTTGGCCTTTGGTCTTGGGCCTTAGGCTTCGATCCCGGCTTTACAAGTCAATCCGTAACCAAGACCAAAGTCCAAAGACCAAAGACAAAAAACCAAAGACCATCGTTCTTAAGCCGTTCGGCCTTCTCGCCCGATCGTAAATAGTTTGACGAGCACAACTCCCGCAATGAAGCCGCCGATGTGGGCCGCGTAGGCCACACCACCCTGCTGCGAACCTCCGCCGAGCATTCCGAGACCGTTAATCAACTGGAAGGCAAACCAGATCCCGATCGCTACGTAAGCAGGGACATCCGTCAGAAAACGGAACAGAATAACTGTAACGCGTCGCTTTGGATGCAGTAGAAGATAGGCGCCCAGGACCCCGGATATGGCCCCTGAAGCGCCCAGACTGGGTATCAGCAAACTACTCTGATCAACTGCTACCGCCGCACTGCTGAAAACATGAGCCAGGGAGGCCAACACACCGCAAAGAAGATAGAAGACCAAATAACGCACGTGCCCCATGCGGTCTTCAATGTTATCTCCGAAGATCCAGAGGAATAGCATGTTGCCGAAAATGTGAGCAATCCCCCCATGCATGAACATCGAGGTAATTAGTGTCAGGTAGACCGAAATCGGCGTGGGTTGTAAACCTGGGATAAGGATACGCTGTCCAGTCGGAACCACTGCCACGCGATCAGGCGTAACGATATCCTGACCGGTGAGAATCTCAGCCGGAACAGTTGACATGGCAAACGTGAATCGATCGTTTGTGCCCAGCCCTTGAAGAAAGATGAAGACTAAAAGGTTGATAGCAATAAGAACGTAGTTCACGATCGGGGTGATCGTACGCCCCGTGTTATCGTCTCTTATCGGTAAGACCATCGTTGCCCTCCAGTTTCAATTCGATCTCTGAGCCTTTAACTTCAATCTGTGCTGAGATTGTCGCACCAGTGTCAACAAACGTTTCAGTCCGCCTTCTGTTCTGCCAACGGCCTCCCGACTCCAGCCTGCTCGATCGGTGGTGTGTGCGTCTTGAGCAGTTCGTAACCTTCCGACCGGGCCACGTAAGTAGCAATAGTGATGTCACCTGTTACGTTCAACGTGGTCCGGCACATGTCCAGGATCCGATCGACTCCGATAATGATCGCAATCAATGCGGGGTTTACGCCAACCGTTACCAGTACCGCGATAATAAAAGGTATTGAGCCGGAAGGCACGCCGGCGGTACCAATGCCCCCAAGAATCGCAAGATAGACCACCATCAATTGCTGGCCAAGCGAAAGGTCTACGCCCGCAAGCTGCGCCAAAAACAGAACCGTTACACCTTCATACAACGCAGTGCCATTCTGGTTAGCAGTGGCGCCAACGGTCAGCACAAAACTATTGATCTCACGGGGCACGCCAAGATTCTCTTCCGAAACCCGCAAAGCTGTAGGCAAGGTCGCGTTTGACGATGAAGTCGAAAACGCCGTCAGAATTACGGTCTTGATTCTTCTGAAAAAGTCCAGCGGAGACAGGCGCGAGAGAAAATAGATCGATAGTGAATAGACGCCAAACATATGAATCGCCAGACCCAGAAGGACCGTGACCATGAACCATGTCAGCGCCTGAAGCAGATCCAGTCCAAAACGCGCGGTATTGTTGAAGAGTAAACAGGCCACCGCGTAGGGCGCGAACTTCATGATTATCTGGATGACTTTGGCCGTCACCTGATAGACGGCCTCGAAAACTCGCAACAGCGGGGCCGTCGTCGTTACCGGAATAAGGGTGATGGCAATTCCGATAATGAGGGCAAAGAACATGAGCTGAAGCATGTTCGGGTTTTCCCCGGCGACCGCGGCAAACGGATTCTTAGGAACAATCGTCTCGACAACAGACAGCAACGGCGTTGTCGCCGCCCCGCTCTTCGTAGCATCGGCAACAGTCTTTGAGGCAACCGTGGCATAGCGCTCCTGCAATGCCGCCGAGGTGGTGGGGTCGATGCGCTCGCCTGGTCTGATGGTGTTAGCCAGAGTCAACCCGATGACAACGGAGATCGTGGAAAGAATCAGCGTGTAACCAAACGCCTTCAGACCAACTCGCCCCAGCTTCCGAATGTCCCCAATGCCGGCGACGCCAACAATCAACGAGGAGAACACCAATGGCACCACGATCATTAGTAGCAGGCGAAGAAAAAGCTGGCCCACCGGCTGCGTAATGTGGTCAACCACCCAGACCACGCGCGGGTGATCGCCACCAAGGAAGTAATTGGCCGTTACACCGGCAATTACGCCAATGGCAAGGCCAATTAGTATGCGATTGTGGAGCGCCAGACCTTTAGGCTTGTCGGGCGTCTCTTCATCGAGATCGGTTGTTATTTCACGCTCAAAAGCGTCGGCATCGACGGGCGACTTGCTTTGATCGTTTGACATATGAGGCGGTTAGTGACTGGTGGCTTTCTAAGGAGTAAAAAACAATTCTCTCTGGAAGAGCAGGGCTTCTGCCGCCTATCTGCCCCAACGCAACTTATCTCGTAAAACTTCGAAATAGTTTCGGTTGGTTGGCTGAACCAGATTAAAGGTAGTACCGCTTTTACGGATCACAATTTGATCTTCGACTTGCAGGGGTAAGCCAACCTGGCCATCGAGAGTTAAAGCGACCTCTTCGTTCGGGGTCTTTAGAAAGAGCTCGATCTCTGCGTCGTCGGGAACGACGATTGGGCGATTCGATAGCGTAAAAGGACAAATGGGAGTGACGACGATTGCGTTCATCGAGGGATAGATTACCGGCCCCCCGGCGGACAGGTTGTAAGCAGTCGAACCGGTCGGAGTCGAAACAATCAGGCCATCGGCTCGGAATGAATTGACGAATTGACCGTTCAGGTAGGCTTCGATTTCGATGATTCGGGCCAGTGCCGATTTGTTAATGACGACGTCGTTGAGTACTCGGTTGCGGATGACTGGTTCTTCACCGCGTATCAACTCGACAGCAAGCATTACCCGTTTGTCGAGCCGGTAATCTTGTTGCAGTATCGACTCGAGCGCTATATACAGCTCTTCAATGCGGAACTCGGCTAGATAACCCAGGCCACCGTAATTTACCCCTAATACCGGGACCTCGGTATCCCCCACCATGCGCGCTGTCGCGATCATGGTGCCATCGCCACCCAGGACCAGCATCAAATCAACGTTCGCTGCCAGCTCCTGATCCGGGAGTATTTCTAACGCACAGCCGGTCTCTTCTTCGATGGCAAGCCTATCGTGCTGCGGCCCACCGACAGCCTTGATTCCTCGCTTATGGAGCCATCCGACGACGTCGCAGATAGTTTTTAGGGCATCCGGCTGATGCGGCTTAACCACAATCCCAATCCGTTTTACCGCGGAAGTGGTCATCAGTTCTGCCGGTTAAAGAGAGATCCTCGTGCTACCTGCGCTGCAAACAGTTCGACTTGATCCAGCGAGAACAAGGTAGAGTTAAAGTAAGCTGCAAACCCTAGGATGCCGGGATAATACGCGTGCCAGTTTTGAGTGTCAACGAAGTGGACTGATTACAAAAACGCCAAAAAATAAGCTTTTTTGATCATGTTCGCTATGATCTTCGGTGGCTTTGGTACTTTCAGCTAATCGCCACTTTTTCCCGGCTCGATTCGCCGGTAGAAAGCCAGGAATTCGACATTGCCTTCAGCCCCGGTTATCGGGGATTCCATCAGCCCTGTAACTTCAAGTCCCAGTTCGCCGGCGGCGCGGTTTACATTCTCAATGACGCGGGCATGTTTATCGGGCTCTCGCACTAACCCGCCTTTCCCCACCTCTCCGCGTCCGACTTCGAATTGGGGTTTGATCAGGACGATCAGGCAACCGGATTCCTTCGCGAGTGGCACAACGGCAGGTAGAACCTTTGTTACCGAAATAAAGGCGAGATCCATCACGATTATGTCGAATCGATCAGCGAAGTCCGCGGCGCGAATGTGCCGTGCGTTGACACCTTCTCTTATTTCGACACGCGGATCGTTTCGTAATCGCCAGTCAAGCTGGTTGTGACCTACATCGACAGCAACGACTCTGCGGGCGCCGTGCTGGAGTAGACAATCTGTAAAGCCCCCGGTCGACGAACCCACGTCCAGACAGATCAGATCGTCAACTTTAATCTGAAATTGAGCCAGGGCGGCTTCCAATTTCAAACCACCACGACTGACGTACCGGGAAGCCGGATCGCCAGCGCCCTTTAATCGAATGAACGCATCCGGAGGATATAGTTCGGAAGGCTTAGATACTAACTGGTCGTTGACCAGTACCAGGCCAGCCATCACGAGGGCCTGTGCCTTGGTTCGCGATTCCACCAGCCCTCGTTCGACCAGGATTTTGTCTATACGTTCGCGCTTCATCCTGAGCGAATTTAGCGCAGACGTCGCCCTCGTTGTCCACCCCGCCGCGCTGAAAAACCGTCCGCCGGACTTTAAGCTTGCCGCCGAGCTGCCTGGCTCATAGCACGTGGAGTTTCAGTGAGGCGCAATTCGGTGGCACAGTCGTTACAGAGCCAGACGAGAATATTTGGCGCATCAGCCCAAAAGAACGAACCCACCGTTCTCGCCATCTCGACAGCAGAATCTACGGGCAGACGCTGGAGCGCCTGAACGTAGAATACGCCATTGTAGAAGGCCCCTTCGACGTTATCGTCCTGGTGAATACACTCTCGTTGCCGAAATTCATACTTCTTCATAGAGATGAGCACCCAACGCGCAAACGCGTATATAGAGAAACAGCTAAGCGAAATGTCGGGTTTCGCACTCTGAGAGGTCAAAATCGGGGCAAAGCCGAAAGACCTGGGGTCTAAACACGTTTTCCTGGATCGAATTGCACGCGAGATAATGCCACTGGTCGACAAAACAGTCAACATGTACAGCGTTTGTTTAACACGGTATTGCTCCCGGGTGACATCTGGGATAGGAAGAAGGATGAAAAATGAGGCGTTTAAGTGGTTATTAAGTTCGGATCTTTAGAACTCTGGCCCGGCGACCCTCAAGAACTTCTACACTCTCTTTCACGCGCGTGTAGATTCCGTCGGCATCCAGGCCATATTTTGCCAACAAGAGACTAGGGTCTCCATGCGAGACAAGCCGATCGGGAATACCCATTCGCACCACCCGAACCTTGTCCTGCAATCCGTTCTCTTCGAGCAATTCGAGGACGGCCGCGCCAAATCCACCGGCAAGGTAGGCTTCCTCGACGGTGACCAATAAACGTTTGGTGCGCGCCAGCGCCAACAGCAACTGAGCGTCAAGGGGTTTCACGAACCGGGCATTCACGACCGTGGTCTCGATGCCTTCCTTCGCCAGGTTCTCGGCCGCGTTTAGTGACGGGTGAACCATTGAACCATAGGCGATGATTGCAACCTCACCCCCATCGCGCAGGATCTCGCCCTTGCCGAGTTCGAGAAGTTCCGGTTCACGGTCGAGAGGCGCCCCGACACCATTGCCTCGGGGATACCGCATTGCCGCCGGGCCGACGTGATCGATCATGGTCAGCATCATGTCTCGCATTTCGCCTTCGTCCTTTGGCGCCATCACCACAATGTTGGGAATAGCTCGAAGATAGGCAATATCGAGCAAGCCATGATGTGTTGGTCCATCGCCGCCTGCTATACCGCCGCGATCGAGGCAGAACTTCACATCAAGGTTTTGAATGCAAACATCGTGAACCAGTTGGTCGAAACCCCTTTGGAGGAAAGTGGAGTAGATCGCGCAAACAGGCTTTAGCCCTTCGCAGGACATGCCGGCAGCGAAAGTTACGCAGTGCTGTTCGGCAATACCAACATCGAAAGCCCGTTCGGGAAATTTCTCCAGGGCTTTGCATACGCCAGTACCGTCCGGCATGGCCGCTGTCAACGCAACAATCCTTTTGTCCTTTGCCATCAACTCGCACAACGTCTGACCGAATACGGCAGTGTAGGTCGGCGCCGGCGTGGCTGATTTCACGGCCTTTCCCGTCTTCAGATCAAATGGTCCCGTTGCATGCCAGCGATAATAGTCCTGCTCGGCTTCGGGATAACCCTTTCCCTTTGTGGTGAGCGCGTGCACAATCACCGGTCCATCTTTTACGTGCTGTGCTTCGCGCAGTGCGGCAACCAGCGCGCGCGGATTATGACCATCAACATACCCGATATATTTAAAGCCGAGTTCACTGACGAGCGCTCCGGGAAGCACAGCAGCCGCAATGGCATCCTTCATGGTTTTGGCGGCGTGGTGCAGCCGCTCACCGAGCGAAGGAATAGCGAGCAACGTTTCGCCCACTTCGTCCTTGAACCGGTGATACCCCTGGGCCGTACGAATGCGATTCAAATAACCGGTTAAAGCACCGACGGCCGGCGCGATCGACATCTCGTTATCGTTCAACACAACGATAAGACGTGTTTTGAGATGGCCGGCCTGATTGATCGCCTCCATCGCCATCCCACCGGCAAGGGAGGCGTCGCCGATCAGGGCAACGACATGATGATGTTCGTCTTTGCGGTCACGAGCGATCGCCATTCCCAAAGCTGCCGAGATTGAGGTTGAAGCGTGCCCCGCGCCGAACGTGTCGTACTCTGATTCGTCGCGCCGCAAAAAGCCGCTGATGCCACCGTACTGTTTGATAGTAGCCAGCATTTCCCGGCGCCCGGTAAGAATCTTGTGAGCATAAGCCTGATGTCCAACATCCCACACGAGCCGATCGCGCGGTGTGTCGAACGCGTAGTGCAACGCTACCGCCAGCTCAACAGCTCCTAGTGAGGCGCCGGTGTGGCCACCAACTCGCGACATCGTTTCGAGAATGTATTGCCGTATCTCGTCAGAAACTGTTTGTAGTTGATCGGGGGGAAGCCTTCGCAGGTCTGCGGGCGAATGAATTTTTTCCAGGAGACTCATAACGTGGCGTATTCTAACCTGCCGTAAGTGCTTTGACTACTTCTCAATTTGGCGCCACTAGCTCAAAACCTTGCACGATACTTCCGATTATCCGGATCACATCCTGGCGCCACGGCTGTGACTTTATATCGCAAAGGACTCTGTACCACTATTTGGGTACGTTCGTCAACCTTTCTTAAACCAATTCGCCCACGCCGACGTCTAAAGGCTCGTGATGAGGATATTTTAAGTCCTTCAAATTCCCCGAGAGATTAATCAGGAACTGCAAAAGGAGTATTTACGGAAATGTCTTTTACGAAATCCCTGCTCGGCACCCTGAGCTTAACACTGGTGGCGAGCGCAATGGTTTTTGCTCAACAACCCCAGAACTCACCGACCGATGATGGCGTCACCCAACGAAAGATGAGACCCCGCGAAGGTCGAGGCGCGGGACAGCGAATGCGAGGGCCTGGCGGCATGCGTGCCCTACGGCACCTGGACCTTACGGATGAGCAGCGCGCTCAATACCGAGAGATTGTTGAGCGACAGGTAGCAAGTACCAAAGCGCAGCGCGATGAATTATCCCAACTGCGCCAGAAGAGAGCTTCAGGAACGTTTACACCAGAAGATGAGGCGAGAGCGCAGGCGCTCCGTGAAGAGATTCACAATTCAATGCAAGGCGTAAGTGCGGAATTGAATAATATTCTGACACCGGATCAGCGCGCTAAACTCGAAGAGATTGAGAGCCAGCGCAAGTCACACATGGAAGAAAGGATGAAGCGTCGAGAGAAATTCAAGACGAATCCTCAGTAATATCTTCGCTAACTCAGTAGATTGAAGACCCGGAACCTAAATTGGGCCGGGTCTTTTTTTACTAGTGAGCCCTTCGGCGGTTTGACGATACATGCGTTGAGCCGTATATACTATTGACCGCGACACCTGCTGGAACGTCGCAGCAAATTTCACAGCCTTAACTTGAAAGTCACCACTACCGGGGGAACTCAGCGCGGAAGCTGTTCGTAATATTTTCTGATACTTCACAGAGCCACGGGGACTATGTCTAACAGAGAGTACAACATTGAGCTGCTCTTTAAAGCTCTCGCCGATTACACCCGTCTCCGCCTGATAAATTTAATGGGTAACGACGAGGTTTGTGTCTGCTTTTTCGTCGAAGTCCTGAAGACAAATCAGCCAAAGATTTCGCGACACCTGGCATATCTTCGCCGGGCGGGCGTCGTCTCTTCGCGGCGCGACGGAAAGTGGATCCATTACCGACTTATCGAACCTCCTGACCCTTATGCCGCCCGAATTTTCCAGGAAGTAAGAAACTGGCTGAACAACGACCCCGGAATGCAGCGCGATCGTGCCCGCCTGATTAAGATCTGCTGCGCTACTCAACTTCCGGTGCAACTGCAACGCGCACCGCGCCCGGCGAGCATGGTTGCCTAACGAAAAGGAACAAGCTAATGGTAGCCGTAATTGAACCTGTTCTGCGCGAACAACTCATCGAACGCCGGCAAAAGCTGCAAGCCGCCGCTAATGCTTTCCAAGAGGCTTCCGAACTGACACAACTGCTCCACGAGGTGGATGAGGCACTGATGCGGATGGAGGCAGGGTCCTACGGTCTCTGCGAAGTATGTCACGATCCGGTTGAGGCTGACCGGCTGATAGCAGATCCTTTGACGAGGTTCTGTCTCGACCACCTGACGCCAAACGAGCAACGGGCGCTCGAGGAGGACCTGCAACTGGCGTCAAGAATCCAGCGAGGATTACTTCCCGATGCAACTCGCACAGTCGACGGCTGGGAAGTCTCATTCCATTACAGTCCTGCCGGTCTGGTTAGTGGAGACTATTTTGACCTGATTCCCGGGGACGACGGCACTCTCCATTTCGTCCTCGGGGATGTTTCCGGAAAAGGGGTTGCCGCCTCCATGCTGATGGCGCACCTTCATGCGATGTTTCGGACGCTGATCTCCATCAATCTGCCGCTCGAACAGTTGCTTGAACGGGCGAGCCGCGTCTTCTGTGAAAGCACGCTGCCCACACATTACGCGACGCTAGCCTGTGGCAGGGCCACCCCAAACGGCCAGGTGGAGATCTGTAATGCCGGACACTTGCCCCCGTTGCTTATCAACAAGGACGGGGCTCAAAGGATCGATGCCACGAGTTTGCCGCTGGGTATCTTTTGCAGCGAACACTTTTCAGTTAGCCAGGTGCAGATGGTGAAAGGGGATACCCTCTTCTTATACACCGATGGATTATCTGAGAGTGTCGACGGCGCAGGCAGTGAATACGGTGTCGAGCGGTTGTCAAATCTCTTGCTCGAGAATCGGCAGTTGCACCCGACATCTTTGATTGATACGTGCGTGAAGGAGCTCAACTCATTCTGCGCCGGCCGGATTCTCAATGATGATCTGACGCTGATGGCGATCCGGCGAGCAAGGTGAAACAGGCGACTCGCTGGTCATTCAGTCACCGCGCGACGCAGATGTAAGACGGCTATCTCTGGTCTGGAGCCAAACCGCAGTGGCAAGCCGATCACTCCGGTTCCGCGAGAGACATAGAGTTGCGTCTCGCCGCGTCTGAAAAGACCTTCGTTATACTTCATGTCCTTCATAAACCAGCGCGCTGGCGCTCCGAGGCCGGGCAATTGGATCTGACCGCCATGAGTGTGTCCGCTGAGAATCAATGAAACCTTCCGCGTCTGCTCCATGTCCAGCACCATAGGCTGGTGTGAAAGCAGTACGGAGGGCCGGCTCGATTCGATGCCCGACATAGCCCGCTGCCAATCGGTGCCGGCCCACGACCAATCATCTATTCCCACTAGTTGCAGCACGTCGGGGCCTCGGCGAATCATCGTATTTGCATTATTCATCACCTCAATCTGCGCACGCCTCAGCGCCCGGGTGGTTAACTCCCGGTCAGTATAATGATCATGATTACCTAGTACGGCCCAGACGCCTTCAGGCGCATGCAGCCTGCCGAGCGCTTCCGCACAGGGCTCGATATAACGACGGTACGACGTTGTGTAATCCCCCGTCAGCGCGATTAAGTCAGGCTGGGTTTGCTGCGCCCGCTGGACCATGCTGTGAACTTCAGTGAGGTTCAGGATGCGGCTATGATGAACATCAGTAATCTGAGTTATGCGAAAACCTTCAAATCGTTCAGGCAGGTCGCGAATAAAAATGTCAGTATGTGAGATCTCATAATTATAAGGTTCGATCAGACGCGCGTAAGCTGAGGTTGCAGAGACCGCGAGCAGCGGCCCGGCGGCCAGGCCCGTCAGAAAATCGCGCCTTGACAACTTGTGATTGGCCATCGTTCTTGATTCTACACTGCGTCAGTGGTGCGGGCCTCTAACGTGAGGCTCAAAACCCATGCTTCAAAAGAGCAGTATTGCGGATTGAATGTGGGGCAAGAGGAATTTGAATTCGGTATGAGCTTATCCGTCTAATCCTCCGAACACACGAACAAAATGGGATTCAGGCATGGCCACTTTCCTTGACAATCTGAGACGCCCGACTAGAATGAGTTTTTGCTGCGTTCCCCGAGCACGGAGATGTGGCCGAGTGGCTGAAGGCGGCGGTTTGCTAAACCGTTAAGGGTCAAAAGCCCTTCAGAGGTTCGAATCCTCTCATCTCCGCCAGAAAATCAGAGACGAGTGATCAGTGATGAATGACAAGTAAAGAGGCTTGTCAGCTCTCTCCTGACACTCGTTCTTTTTTGCACCCATGAACCGCGTTCGTTTTGCTCCATCGCCAACTGGCTACCTCCATATAGGCGCCGCCCGTTCGGCGCTTTTCAACTGGCTCTTCGCGCGGAAGACCGGCGGCAAGTTTCTACTACGCATTGAAGACACTGATCTGCAACGCTCGACTGAAGAGTCGACCCGCTCAATCATCGAGGGACTTGAATGGCTCGGACTCGACTACGACGAAGAGATGGTCTTCCAGTCGAATAACGCCGAAAAGCACCGTGCCGCCGCCCATCGCCTCGTAAAAGAAGAGAAGGCATATCGCGATTTTACGCCCAAAGAACAGCGGGACGACTCCACTGTTAAGCAGGGAATTGCCGAACGTGCTCGGGCCAAGGCCCCTGAAGGCTCGGATCAGCGTCGCAATCCTTATCGAGATCTGCCACTCGAAGAATCTGACCGTCGGGCGGCTGCGGGTGAACCATTCGCCGTGCGTTTGAAAGTACCTGTCGAAGGGAAAACCCAATTCGAAGATATCGTATACAGACCACAGGAGCGCGACTACTCAGAGATTGAAGATCTTGTTCTGCTGCGGTCGGATACCCATCCACTCTACAATCTCTCGGTGGTCATTGATGACATCGAGAGGGGTATTACCCACGTGATTCGCGGTCAGGACCATCTTACGAATACGCACAAGCAGGTTTTGCTGTACCAGGCACTGAGAGCGCCCTTGCCACACTTCGCCCATCTTCCACTCATCCTGGCGCCTAATAAAGGCAAACTCTCAAAACGTAAACACGGTGAAGTGGTTTCGCTGACTACTTACCGGGATCGCGGCTTTGTGCCGGCCGCTTTTAGAAACTTTCTGGCATTGCTCGGTTGGTCCCCGCCCGATGGCAAGGAGATTCTTTCGCTCGAGGAGTTGGTTGAGAAGTTTTCCCTTGAAGGGATAGGACGTGCGAACGCGATCTTCAATTTTCATGAGGATGACCCGCGCCACTGGACCGACGACAAAGCCCTCTGGATGAATGCCGAATATATTCGCACCATGCCCGTCGATCGTTTGATTCCGATGGTGAAGGCGGAGTTACGGGCGAATAAGCTTTGGCGGGAGGAGTACGAAGACGACGAGCTCGCCTGGTTTGCAGAAGTGGTCGACTTGATCCGGCAGCGGTTTCATACCTTGAAGGATTTTTCCGGGCAGGGCCGAGCCTACTTTTCTGACGACTTTGACTTCGACGATGCGGCGATCAAGAAGAACCTTCTTGAGGAGCCGCGACTGAAGGAGCTTCTGCCGGCACTCGCAGAGCGGCTCGAAAATGTAGAGCTGTTTACTGCTGAGACAGCCGAAGCAGCATTACGTCAGTACGCAGATGAAGCCGGCGTCAAAGCCGGGCTACTGATCAACGGATCGCGCACGATGCTGACCGGCCAGGCCGTAGGGCCATCGATGTTCGAGGTATTCGAGATCCTTGGTCAGAAGCGTTCGGTCGAGCGGTTGCGGAGTGGCGTGCCTTGGTTCAATGCGTTCAACGCGCTCGGAGATGTTTAGCATCCGTTTCTTGCGATGGGAGTAGATCTATGAGAATTGTTCCTGCGTTATTGGTCTTACTGGCAGTCTCAATTTGTGTTCGCGGACAGGACTCGAATCCTTCGGTGCGCCCGCGCACCGCAAGTCCGGCGCAGTCTCCCTCGCCAGCGACGGACACTGTTAAGCCTGCTACCGGCAAAACCGCATCACAAACACAAACACCTTCGCCTGTAAATGCTCCGCAGACCCCGGGTTCAGCAGCAGTGATAGCTGCCTTTGAACGTTTGCTCAACGGAATTCGGAACGCGGACGTTAAACTGGTAACAAGTGTTTACTGGAACTCGCCACAACTGGTCCTCTTTAACAACAACGGAACAGTAACGAAGGGCTGGGAGCAATTACGCAAGAATCGTGAGAGCTCTTATCCAAAGCTCGCGGATGTAAAACTAGCGGTGCGCGACGTGTCAGTGATTATGTTGGGCCGGGATGGGGCAGTTGTCAGTTGTTTCTGGAATCAGACACAGACGAATGACGGAGTACCTGAAAGCGCCTCTGGCCGGATGAGTCTGGTTTTTCGGCGTAGCGGCGCCGAATGGAAGGCGGTCCATCTTCACACGTCGCCCGACAAAGAAGATCCACCGGGAGAAACGCCTTCGCCTTCACCGACTCCATCGCCCGAACAATAAGATTAAGCGTTAAGAGTGGAAAAAGCCGTCCACGACTCGGTCATGGACGGCTTTTCGGTGAACTGTTGGGATTGGCCTGTAGCTACTGCGTGCCGCGTCCAGAAAGGAGGGAGCACTAAGCAGTGAGACGACTGAACCGTAATCCTAACAATCTTCAGATTAGAGGTTCAGAGGTCAGGCCGCAGCCACCTCACTGTGATTAGAACTCATATTTATTTGATCACCTCCTTTCCAGTGTTGGCGGAATAATAATTTAGATGTTACGAACCGTCAAATCCTTTTAGCGCCAAATGGCTGTTTTGGGAAAGTCACCGCGGAGTGGTGGAATCTTTATATCCAGACGCATGGGGAAGAAGCGCTAACTCCGCCAGGAGTGACATGTTTCAGCCTCCACATCGAGTGCGTCAGTCCCCCGATCCCTTCCTGAAAACGGTTTTGCCTTTCACGAAGACTGCCTGCGGGTGTTCGACGCCAAAAAAGTAGGCTAGCTCCCGGTAATCTGCGCAATCGTGTATTACGAAATCGGCTAACTTTCCGGCTTCAAGCGAACCGAGTTCGGCACCGCGATTCAAACTGTAAGCCGCATTGATTGTTGCCGCGGTAATCGCTTCAGCCGCAGTCATCTTCAGGTGCGTCGCCGCAAGTGACAAGACCATCAGCATGGAAGGTGTGGGTGAAGAGCCTGGATTGAAATCAGTTGCCAGCACCAACGGCAATCCGGCATCGATCATTTCGCGAGCAGGCGGATAGCGACTCGAACCAAGCGCGTAAACAGAAGCCGGCAACAGGACCGGTAGAACGTTCGCCCCCTTTAAGGCAGCGATACCTTCTGTATCCACGTGCTCGAGATGGTCCGCGGTCACTGCACCCAGTTCCGCAGCCAGTTTAGCGCCTCCGGACAGCGAAAGTTGATCAGCATGGATGCGCAATCCCAGGCCATGGCATCGGGCTGCCGAGAGAATTTTCCAGGACTCATCAACGGTAAATACTCTCTGTTCGCAGAATACATCGCAATACTCCGCGAGCTTCTCAGCATTGACACGCGGCACCATCTCTTCAATCACCAGTGAAACAAACTGATCGCGCCGCATCCGATATTCGGGAGGAACGTCGTGCGCGCCAAGGAATGTCGGCACATAACGAAGCGGCGTCTCTTCATTCAACTGTCTGATGGCGCGCAGAATCTTTAGTTCATCTTCAAGCGTTAGCCCGTAGCCGGACTTTGCCTCGACCGTGGTGGTGCCAGTACGCAGGAACCAGTTCGCGTAACGCTTGCTGGCCTGGACCAACTCATCCTGTGAAGCCTCACGCGTCGCCCTCACCGTGGATTGAATACCGCCTCCGCGAGCGGCAATCTCCTGGTAGGTAACGCCGGTTGCGCGTTCTTCAAACTCACTTACCCGCGTGCCGGCAAAGACGGGATGGGTATGAGCGTCAACAAAACCGGGCATCACAACGCGGCTGCCGGCATCGATCACTTCGCAATCACTGGTGATGAGTGGCTCAATCTCGCTGCGCGGACCAATATTCGAGATTTGCTGGTCGCGAACTATCAACGCGCCATCTGTGATAATCGACAGGTCGCGCATCTCGCCGCCCACCCGAGAACGTGCGGGCCCTGCAAGCGTTACCACTTGTCTGCAATTTATAATGGCTTTCATCAATCTGTCAGGCTGACGAAGTGTGATCGTGGACCACCTTCCACCCCTGTTCAGTGCGACGAAGGAGAAGAGTGAAGCGTCCCTGGGGCTCATCTTCAGCCCGCTTTAAATGCCACCGTCCCAGAACTATCGCAGCGTCGCTGCCCAATGGCGTGATCTCGAGTTCTGAAAATGTAAGCTTACCCATCTTCTCACGGGAGTTGTAGGACTGCTTGTAATAGTCGAGCACCGTTTGCCAGCCTCGCATCACTTTGTCTCCGGAGACAAAAACGATATCGGGAGATCGAGCATAGCCGTCGAGAAAGCCTTCGATATCGCCGCGATTCCATGCCTCACTTTGTTCTTCGAGCACCGAGCGCACGGCGGTGACGATCTTTGAGTCTGAATTGGTTGTCATAGCGGCTTCCTGGGGCGATCTGGCTTGCGCTATCGTGTAAGCGGCAAACAGGACCATGGTGGGCAGGATTATTCTTCGCACGTTAGCTTCCTTTCAATTTTAGTGGGCGGTACGTACAGGCGGGGATGGTTCTTCAACAGGAAAGTAGCGGTAGTGTCCCGTGATCTTCCACGCGAACAACACATCTTCAAGCCTGGCACCGGCGCCTATGTTATGAACAATAAGATAGCTCTGCGATGTTTCGGACCATGTATTGACCACAATTCCAATATGGTCGATGCCGTTTCCCAGATCCCATGCAACAACATCACCTGGAGCGTAGTCGGCGGGACTGTCGGTAATCGGGAGACGCTTTTGCTGCCGATCGAAATATGTCATTAGATTCAGCACGCGGCGATGGTCAATGTTGGTGTCCGGCCTGGCCGCGCCCCACTTTCGCGGATATGCAGACCACGCTGCTTTCATGTCTTCGTGAACCTTTTTCTGCAAATCTATCCCGGCCTTCCGAAACGCCCGGACGATGACGTCCGAGCAAACACCCGTTTCGGCCGGCACGTCTCCGTTCGGATAATCGAGCGCAGCATAAGCAGGGTCATAACCAGTGGTGACTTTTGTCTGCTCGATTGCAGCCTCAATAATCTGCTGCATCTGAGGAGGCGAATTTACGCCTATCGGCCTGACTGTTACCGAAGGGGAGGGAGTTGGGCGACTGCCTGCCGCTCGCGATTGCGGTTGCGCCTGTTGCCCGCAACCCGACAGGACCAGGAGCCCAAGCACAGCAAAGATAAGTTGATTTTGCAAACTCCGCATGGGTTAGCCTCGTGCAAGGTTCTGTAGCCAGGCGCGCAGATCGCCACGCATGGCCGGCACAATCTCATGCCCCGCATCATAACTGCGAAAATCAACAGTTCGCGCCCGGCGCAGAAGCCTTTCACGATAGTCGGCCGTTCGATCTGGCGAATAGAATTCGTCGCGCTCTCCTGCGAGGTGTAATACGGAAGCATCTGTTGACTTGTAAGTGTCGCTTGCTTCCCAGTCTCCCGGTAAACCGCCACAGATCCCTGCGACTCCTCGTAATTGATCGGGATGGGTAAAAGCGAACCTGTAGTTGAGCGCGCACGATTGTGAGAAGCCGAGCAAGAAGATTCGGTCTTGATCGGCAGTTCCTTCTTTAACAAGCGTGTCGATCAGATCGATCAGAGCCTTGTGATGAACGGCAATCGATTCCTCAGGATGAAAGTTCGTGAGCCAGCCAAAGCCGAATCGCAGCGGACCACCGGGCTCGCGTGGCTCTTTCAGGTGCTGGTGAAAGCCCTGAAGCGAGGCGATGGCAAATTCTTCAGGGGCAAACTGCTTTGCTTCGCGCATCATCTGGCGTTTATTTGCCCCATACCCATGGAGCGCAATCAGGAGCGGCGCCGGTTGACGCGCCGGCAGATGTAGATCGTAATGAAGCCTTATTTGAGCGCTGAGCTCACGTTCCAAGGGGACGTTTTGGGCCATGATGGCGTCGCTCATAGTTGCTGACTCTAGCGAGATGTGCCGCATCCTGTCCAGCGTTTGAATACTCTCCGTTTTTCGAATGCGGTATTCGAGGGGGCTCCGTTCGATTTCGTGTGTTTTCGTGGATCCTCTCTTTTAGTTTGTTAAGACACTACCCCTTCGTTGCATTCGCCGGTAATGAAAGTTAGGATGCTCCCGTAACACGCAAACAGGATTTTTAATTAATCAGGAGAGGTGTGACCGATGAAATTTCCCGGTGGATTCAATATTCAACAGATGATGAAACAGGCCCAGGCGATGCAGGAGAAGATGCAGCAAGAAATGGAAGAACTGCGCGTCGAAGCGTCAGCCGGGGGTGGGGTGGTAACGGTGCAGATGAAGGGAAACCACGAGATTGTTTCATTAAAAATCGATCCTGAAACAGTTAAGGAAGGCGACGTCGAAATGCTTCAGGACATGGTCCTGGCTGCTGTTAATGAAGCAAACCGCAAAGTGGATGAAGCGATGAAAGGGAAACTCGGAGGCATGCTGCCACCTGGATTAGGCGGACTCTTGTAATTGTCGATTGTCGATTGTCGATTTTTCTATTGCAGGCAAAGACTTCGATGCTTCGCTTCTTTGGACGGTACTTATCCTGGCGGCTCCCTGATATAGCCTTCCGAACAACTAGAATCACGAACTAAAAATGCTGGATTACGCTGAGCCGGTAACAAAATTGATCGATGAATTAAAACGCCTCCCAAGCATCGGTCACAAATCGGCGCAGCGGCTGGCATTTCACCTCATGCGCACGCCTGAGGCTGACGTTGAGCGACTCATTGCGGCAATGCGCGAAGTCAAGCAACGGATTATTCTCTGCTCGGTTTGTAACAACCTCACCGATGTCGATCCTTGTCGTTTTTGCGCCTCCACGAGCCGCGACCATTCGGTAATTTGCGTTGTTGAGGAACCTCACAGCCTGGTGGCGGTAGAGAAGACCCGCAGTTTTCAGGGGGTCTATCACGTCTTACATGGCAGCCTTTCGCCAATTCGCCACATTGGACCAAGCGAGTTGCACCTCGCCAATCTACTGCCGCGTTTGAAGCCAGAGAGCAATGGCGGGGTCCAGGTGCGCGAGGTGATCCTGGCCACGAATCCCACCACCGAAGGCGAAGCCACTGCAAATTACATCAGCCGTCTCTTGAAGCCACTGGGATTGCGCGTGACGCGCATAGCGATGGGGATGCCGGTGGGCAGCGATCTCGAGTACGTGGATGAAGTGACAATGGACAAGGCCCTTTCCAACAGACACGAAATTTGAAACTGAAACGACGACGACGAGAGAGATTTTTCTAGTGTCACATTACTGATTGCTGTGAGCTCACTCTATTCATGCCAATTTCCACTTAAACGTGGGATTAGGTAATATTTCAACAATCTCGACTTCCGAGAGCCTTCGAGAGAGATACAACCCCGCACAGTGCTTGTGTTTCTCGCACACGCAACTGTCTGACCGAAAGTTTCTTTCCGAGCGTCTAAGGGAGATGTTTCATTCCTTATTATCAAATCCTAGAACTCGCGTCCTACAAAGCAAGATTGCGGGTTACCCCCTGGGTCTAGCAGCCGTCGCTGCAGTTACGTTATTTGCCCTCGCCTTTCAGGATAATGTAGATCCAACGATAGTTGCGTTAGCCCTATTGGTTGTTGTGCTTTTTGTTGCGACTGGATGGGGGAGTTGGCCAGCGCTTCTTGCTACAGGATTTGGTGTTCTTAGTTTCGATCTAATCCAACGCCGATTCAACGAGCTGGGTGGCGCCAACGGAGATTGGTTCGTACTCACAGCCCTCTTGATCACGGCGGTGACTGCGGGCCAGCTTTCAGCTTATGCAAAAAGACGGACGAAGGAGGCAGTAGCGGGAAAGCGAGAGATTGAGCAACTTTACAGTGAGCTTCGTGCCTCATTCGAGCGAGCTAATCAAGTTGAGGCCGCTAAGCGAAGCGAACAACTGGAGACATCTCTTCTTGACGCGGTTACTCATAATTTGCGCACACCGCTAACTTCGATTAAAGCTGTAGCTACGACGCTGTACAATGAACTAAACCACGAGCCTGGCAAGATCGATGTCCAGTACTGGGGTGAACTGCTTGAGATTACTATCGAAGAGGCTAACAAGCTTAACCGCTTCGTCGAGGGCCTGGTGGAACTCGCACAAATTGAATCAGGGCAGTTATGGCTACGAAAACGCTGGGGATCAGTAGATGAGATAATTGCCTCGGCTCTTACTCGTGCCGAAGCGATCACCCGGAAACAAAGGTTTGATGTTAAGGTTGAAGATAACCTGCCGGCCGTTAACGTAGACCCATGCTTCATGGTCGAAGTCATCTATGCAATAGTCGACAATGCAACGAAGTATTCGCCGGCCGACACGACAGTTACCATATCAGCGACTCGGGCTCAAGGTCAGATGATCCAGATCGCAATTGAGGATCGGGGGCGCGGGGTGCCTCTCGAAATTCGCGAAAGAGTCTTTGAGAAGTTCTACCGCTCTCCAACCACAGAGGCAAAGGAGGAAGGGAGACCTACCGGAATCGGGATGGGACTTGCGATAGCAAAAGGAATCGTTGAGGCACATGGCGGACACATCAGAATCGAGGATGGTAATAAAGGCTACGGCACTCGCGTAGTTTTTGTTGTTCCGATCACCGGTGAGAGAATGGCATCGCCGGTAATCATGGAAACGAATTTACCTATGGGAAGATTTGACTGAAATAATGACTGACTTAAGGCGCATCCTGGTAGTCGACGATGAACCGCAGATCCGACTGATATTGCATAGAGCGCTGGCCAAGCAGGGTTATGAAGTCGTGACCGCAGACGATGGTGCAACCGCATTAGAGACCTTCCGCATTTGGCCGCCAGATCTCGTGGTAACCGATCTTTCGATGCCAGGAATGAATGGACTTGAACTCTGCCGCCAGCTATCGGCAATCTCTGATGTACCCATTATCGTGCTGACCGTAAAAGGGGAGGAGCATATCAAGGTCGAGGCGCTGGACGCCGGGGCCGATGATTATGTTACTAAGCCCTTTGGGATGGATGAACTTCTTGCTCGCTTCCGGGCTCTGCTTCGGCGGGCGTCCGTTCCAGCCGAGCACGTTGATTCGTCCATCGAAACAGGTGACTTTCACATCGATCTTGATTGTCGGAGCGTTCTTGTCGGAGGCCGGGAAGTTCGTCTCACACCGAAAGAATTCGATCTTCTAGTTTACTTTGTCCGAAACCCAGCTAAAGTTCTCACGCATCGAGCTCTCATAAAAGCCGTCTGGGGCGGTTCTGTGGACCAGACCGAGTCCCTTAGATTCTTCGTTGCCCAGTTACGAAAGAAGATTGAGCCTGAGCCCGCCACCCCCCGTTATATCCTCACTGAGCCATGGATAGGTTACCGCTTCAATTCGGGCTTCTAGAGAAAACCTTCTACAATTGGTTGGTGTTCCAGAACGGCGGCGCGGTTCTCATAAAAGCCTCATAAAGGCTTCATCCTTTCCTCATGCCGGGGATAGTAGGATCGCCGTGTTGCCGCACATTGGGTAACACCGCAGGGAACTGGTAGTGCGCTGCTTGACGTGAATGGTCTTCGTGGCTGACGCATCAGCGCTGAAAGCGTGAAGTTTCAACTAATTCGCAAGAGCTTAAATGGAAACGCAACCTTCCATCTCGGTTATCGTACCTGTTTACAACGGCGAGAGATTTCTGCGACGCTGTTTGGAGCCTTTAACGGGTCTGGGCAATGAGGTTATTGTTGTAGATGATTGCTCCACGGATAAGAGTGCTGAAATCAGTCGTCAACTGGGAGCAACCGTTCTTCATATGCCGCGTCAGTCGGGCCCTGCTGGGGCGCGCAATCATGGAGCGCAGAAAGCCCTGGGCGAAATCCTTCTCTTCGTCGACGCCGATGTTGTCTTGCAGTCAGAAAGTCTCGAACGGGTCGCGAACGACTTCGTGAAAAATCCAGACATTGCGGCAGTATTCGGTTCCTATGACGATGACCCCGCGGAAAAGAATTTCATATCTCAGTATAAAAATCTCTTCCACCACTTCGTTCATCAACAGTCGAGCGTCGACGCCGCAACCTTTTGGGCCGGGTGTGGCGCCGTGCGCCGCGAAGTATTCCTTGCCGTCGGTGGATTTAATTCCGAACGGTACCCGAGACCGGCGATTGAAGACATTGAGTTGGGATATCGAATGCGTGCCTTGGGTTACCGGATTTTGCTTGATAAGCAACTGCAAGGCAAACATCTCAAGAAGTGGGACCTGAAATCATTGCTGCATGCCGACATCTTTTGCAGGGCCGTCCCGTGGTCTATGCTGATACTTGAAAGTAAGGGGATGGTTAATGATCTGAATTTGCAAACGAGCGATAGAATAAGCGCCACTTTGGCTGGCCTGTCAGTGGCAATTGTTCCTCTTTCAGTCTTAAAGCCTCAACTGCTCTTCGTCGTTCTCCTACTGCTGGCAGTAATCCCTCTTCTTAATCACAAACTCTATAGGTTCCTTATCCATCGCAGGGGGCTTGGGTTCGCGATCCTGGCTTTTCCCCTGCACTGGTTATACTACTTGTATAGTGGAGTCACTTTCGTGCTCTGCTGGTTTAGTCACTTCTTTCGGCAACAGTTATTCAAAAGACGATTGGAGCGACTGGATTAGCGACGGCGCATCGGAGGTCAATGCTTGGAATCCACCTACAGTCAACCCACCAACCCAATCCGATTATTCATGTTTTTAACGGTCGGGAGAGTGACAAATCGTAATTTTTCAGCTTCTTCGCTCCCGACGGTTCAATAAACCCGCTACGGGCTGGTCCCCATCTGAGGTTCCAAGGTAAGGAATATTCGTCACCTCGCTAATCGCCATTCCCAGTTTTGTCGGATTGATATAGACCTTGGCGGTATCGTTCATCAGGTATTTTTCAGAATTTCCATACAAGTAAAGATATCGCCGTCGCAGGCGCCTGGTCCCCTTCTCGTCGAGCTTGATCTCCACTCCTATACCTTCGATCCCATTTAGATCAACGACCTGCCGTTTGTGTCTAAAAACGCCGTTCACCTCTCTGGTGAGTCTCTTTTCATCAAGATCTATCGTGATCTTTTCTCTCGTGGCGACGAATTCCAGAAAGACCCAAAGCATCACCAGTCCGAAAATCAGGCTGAAGACAATGCCGTCGGCTTCAGTTCCGGTGACAATACAGAACAGCGAAAAGGCTATCAGGGGTAAGCTAAAGAGGGCCGCTACAAAAAGCAGGACAAAAGGGATTTGCCTGATAATGACTCGCGAGCCATGTCGACTTTTGAGATTCATCTACCGTCGGGCACTCAGTTCAAGCCTCCAGTCGCAGAGATAACCCGCAACTCTCCTTTTACCTCAGCCAGCTGCAAACGAAGTAGTGGTAATTCAACCTGAAATAAACGTGTCCCCGCGTACTGTTTCTTACGGATTTAGAACCGCACGCGCTCGATCGGGATCTCGTTGCGGCAACCAATACAATCGTCCGTGCCTTCGTGCAACTGCGCGTCAAACTCTACCAGCGATTTGATTGGGCCACCCTCGAGTTCGGTTGGAGCCGACGAAAACCGGACAATTGCGCCACAACCAATCACCTTTGCTCCTAACTCTTTCACCAACTCAACAGTTTCTGTTAGGGCGCTGCCACTTCGGCAAATGTCATCTACGATGATGCACGGGTTCACTTCCCCCTGGTTAACGTATTGTCGAAACATCCGCTTCCCGTCCGCTTCCCGCTCGGCCCAATAGATCTGTTCCGCGCTCAGGGCTTCACGAACGCCAAACGCCACCGGGATACCACCCGAACTCGGACTGATTACCGACACTCTTGGTAACTGGCTGGAGATGTCGCGCTCGATCCGAAACTTACGGCTCAGGGCCACCGCAAGCACGCGCGCCGTGTCGTAGTAGCGAAACGCGAGCGGCATCTGAAAGTAATAAGGGGAGTGTTTGCCGTTTGGATAGACAAAGTGACCTTCACGAAATGCGCCAGTGCGCTTCAAAATCTGCATCACGGCGTCTGGCGACGGAATCAATGAAACCATCTCTCGCTCTCCGTTCGGAACGGTAGGTTCGTAGCAAGTA
Source organism: Pyrinomonadaceae bacterium (assembly GCA_041751855.1). Classification (GTDB taxonomy): domain Bacteria; phylum Acidobacteriota; class Blastocatellia; order Pyrinomonadales; family Pyrinomonadaceae; genus PSRF01. The sequence continues at coordinate 123,501 of JBGSWR010000093.1, read as the reverse complement.
CAAGGATCCGCGCGCGTCCGAGAATCGACCCTACTGTTCCTTCATCCTCGAATTTTACCGCCGCACAGCATACCTCAATCGTCCCTTTTGCTCCATGATTCAAAGGCCCGGCCAATTAACTGCCGCTGCTCAGCCGACAGGCCCTCAGGCAGAGCGTCGGGAAAGAACCATGACGCCTTCTTAATCTCCATGCCCTGCGGTTCCGGAGTGCCCCGCGGTCTTCCGCTAAAAATAATTTCAATCTGCCGCGGTCGAGGAGAGCTCCTAACAAGCAAGACCTGTGGGAAGTCCAACTCGAGATCTATCTCTTCTCGAAGTTCGCGCCGCAATGCTTCTTCCGGCTGCTCACCTGCTTCGATGAATCCGCCAGGAATGCCCCAACCACTGCCCGGTCGAAAGCGATGCTTAAGCAATAACACCCGGCCGGAATCGTCGATTATTACCGCTCCTGCCGTTGCAGTGAATCTGGCGTGAGCGAGGCGCATGCTCAAGAGTCTTAAAGAGCGAGGCGTATGACGCCAGATGGTTTCCAGCAGATCTCGCAGCATTTGCGGGGCAGGATACCACGGTCAGTGGCAGGGGGGATGCGGCGACACCGGGGACACGGGAACGGGGCGACTCGGCGACGCGGAGACACGGGGACGGGGAGACACGGGGATGCCTCTCCCCGTGTCGCCGCGTCTGTCTCACGTCCCCCCGTCCCGTCCCCGTTCCGCTTCTGGACAGGCTGCCCAATAATCATCAATAATACGCAGTTTCTGTACGGCCTATTGCTCGGTTCGAGCGGGATGGCGATTTCGCCTGACGCTCACATGCAGAGTAGACTGTGCCGGCATTCGGCCGAGGCAGTTATCTCGCCATCTACTTAACGACCAGAAAGGAATCATCCAATCGTGGAACCATTGCTGATCTCATTCATCAGCCTGCTGTTAGTTTGTTTCTTCGTCTCTTTCATCAAAAGCACTAAATCCACTTCTGAAATCCGTGGAGGCATGTTTTTACGACCGCGCGTGCGCCGGCTAGTTGCTATGACGGCCTTCGCGCTCGTTGGCTTGCTCAGTGCATCAACGCCGGCTTTTGCCCAACACCAGGGCGGAGAGGCTAGCCTCGTACTGCCTGATCTATCGCAGGTGGTCTTCTTTGGAGGCCTCGATGGTCACCGCCTTTTGCTTTGGGGAATTGTCGTCTGCGTGATGGGCCTGCTCTTCGGTCTCGGCATGTATATGAACCTGAAGAAGCTTCCGGTCCACCGGGCGATGCGGGAAATATCGGAACTGATCTATGAAACCTGCAAAACCTATCTAATCACACAGGGTAAGTTTCTTCTGATCCTTGAAGCCTTTATCGCCGTCATCATTATTCTCTACTTTGGTGTGCTGCTTGGATTCGAAGCAACCCGGGTTGTAATCATTCTCTTTTTCAGCCTCGTTGGCATCGCTGGTAGTTACGGCGTGGCCTGGTTCGGTATCAGGGTAAACACATTTGCGAACTCACGCACAGCCTTTGCCAGTCTTGGGGGAAGACCCTTCCCGCTCTTTGAAATACCGCTGCGCGCCGGGATGAGTATCGGCATGATGCTGATCAGCGTCGAGTTACTGATCATGCTCTGCATTCTTCTCTTTATCCCTGGCGATTACGCGGGCCCCTGCTTTATCGGCTTTGCAATTGGTGAATCGCTGGGCGCCGCCGCGCTGCGTATTGCGGGCGGAATCTTTACCAAGATTGCCGACATCGGATCCGACCTGATGAAGATCACCTTCAAGATCAAGGAAGACGATGCGCGAAATCCGGGAGTGATTGCCGATTGCACAGGTGATAACGCCGGCGACTCCGTAGGACCAAGCGCCGATGGTTTTGAAACCTACGGCGTCACTGGCGTTGCTCTTATTACCTTCATTTTGTTAGGGGTTGCCGACCCGGTGGTCCAGGTCCAGTTGCTCGTGTGGATCTTTGTGATGCGCATCATGATGATTCTCGCCAGCGGCGCCTCTTATTTCATTAATAATGCGATCGCTAAGGCGCGCTTTGGCGATGCGGCCGCGATGGACTTTGAGGCGCCCTTGACCTCTTTGGTTTGGATTACTTCACTGGTCTCTATTGCCGTAACATTTTTCATTTCCTGGCTGACGATTCCAACACTGGGAGGCGATCCTACCCTCTGGTGGAAGCTGTCGATAATTATCTCCTGCGGCACACTGGCAGGAGCGCTCATTCCGGAACTAGTCAAGATATTCACGTCCACCAGTTCCAGTCATGTTCAGGAAGTGGTTACCTCTTCAAAGGAAGGTGGACCATCCCTAAATATTCTTTCCGGCCTTGTGGCAGGAAATTTTTCGGCCTATTGGCTGGGTCTGGGAATCCTGGGGCTCATGTCGATCGCCTATTACTTCAGCTCGATGGGTCTGGGTGACCTGATGGTAGCCGAGGCGGTATTTGCCTTTGGTCTTGTGGCCTTTGGATTTCTGGGGATGGGGCCGGTAACGATTGCCGTCGACTCTTACGGCCCGGTAACCGACAATGCTCAATCGGTCTATGAACTTTCACTAATCGAGCAGATTCCCGACATCGAGGCGGAAGTCAAAAAGGAGTTCAACACTGAAGTAAACTTTGAGCGAGCAAAACACCTCCTCGAGGAGAACGACGGCGCCGGTAATACCTTTAAGGCTACGGCGAAACCCGTGCTAATCGGCACCGCCGTGGTTGGGGCAACAACGCTGATCTTCTCGACCATGATGGTCCTTACCGAAGGACTCACCACGGATCTCGAGAAGTTGTCGCTATTGCATGCTCCCTTCCTGTTAGGCCTGATCAGTGGCGGGGCCGTGATCTACTGGTTTACAGGAGCTTCCATTCAGGCGGTAACCACCGGTGCTTACCGGGCGGTCGAATTCATCAAGGCCAATATCAAACTTGAGGGAGTTGTAAAGGCATCCGTTGAGGACAGTAAGAAGGTCGTTGAGATCTGCACTCTCTATGCGCAGAAGGGGATGTTCAATATCTTTCTGACGATCTTCTTCTCTGCTCTGGCATTTGCTTTTGTCGAACCGTTCTTCTTTATCGGTTATCTAATCTCGATCGCCCTTTTTGGTCTTTACCAGGCAATTTTCATGGCCAACGCCGGCGGCGCCTGGGACAACGCGAAAAAGGTCGTCGAAGTGGATCTCAAACAAAAGGGAACGGCTCTGCACGATGCGACGATTGTTGGTGACACAGTGGGCGATCCCTTCAAGGACACTTCATCGGTGGCCATGAATCCCGTCATCAAGTTTACGACGCTGTTTGGATTGCTTGCCGTGGAACTGGCAGTTTCCATCGCCAGCCCGCAAGGTCGCTTTGGAGTAAACGGCTTGATGATCAGTCAGATACTCGCGGCGGTCTTTCTGATCATCTCGATGTTCTTTGTCTGGCGGTCGTTTTATGGAATGCGAATCGGCGGGGTCAAAACGGAGAAACCGGCTGAGGTGCAGAGGGAGGACATCGCAGCCGACTAGGAGATCATTATGAACACTTCCTTTGCCAGACCTGAAACATTACTGGGCACGGCCCTTGCGCCTCTCGATTGGACCCGTTCGGTAGGCCTCGTTTTTGCCTTTAGCCTGCTTACGGCTCTTGCAGCTCAGGTGGTCATTCCGATCGGCCCGGTGCCCATTACTGGACAATCGTTTGCCGTTTTGTTGACGGGCGCTCTATTGGGCTCGCGGTTGGGCGCCGCGGCAATGACCATCTATTTGGTGGAAGGGGCCAGTGGCCTGCCCTTCTTTTACGCTGGAAATGGGGGGGTTCAGCATTTGCTGGGGCCCACGGGCGGTTACCTGGTTGCATTTCCAGCGGCGGCATTCGTAACCGGCGCATTTGCCGAACACGGCTGGGACAAACGGTACATCACGGCAGTCGCGGCGATGGCAACGGGGTCACTTGTGATCATGTTCGGCGGATGGGCCTGGTTGACGCAGTTTATGCCGCCGGTGGTCGCCTTTCATCAGGGCGTGTCTAAGTTCATCATCGGCGATATCATTAAGGTTCTTCTTGCCGCTGCCGTTCTGCCCACGGGTTGGGCATTATTGAAGCACAAAGCGTCCAACTCGCAGTAGGAAACTTAGATCGGTTCTAATGATTTTGTGAAGCGAGCGAATTCAGCAAGTTGCCGGTAGACGTTCTTTGAGTTGACCGCTCAGATCGCGAATATCGGTCCGCAACTCCAACAGATCGCCACGCGTGGCGTTCACCACGCTTTCCATACGATCCAACCTTGCGTGCAAGCGATCTTCGGATACAGCCATGCGCTTGCACAGTCCGCTTACTCGCGCGTCCAAACTGGTGATGCGTTCATCCATACGCAACACACGCTCATCTAACCCGGTGACGCGTTCATCCAAACCCGTCACGCGCGCGTCCAAACCGATGATGCGTTCATCCATACGCAACACACGCTCATCCAACCCGGCCACCCGCGCGTCCAAACCGATGATGCGTTCATCCATATGCAATACACGCTCATCCAACCCGGCTACACGTTCATCCAGCCCGGCTACACGCTCATCCACCCTGGTGATGCGCCCATCCATCCCGATGATCCGTTGAGTGATCCGCTCCTCCATCGCAATCAGGCGTTCGAGAACAGTTTCAATGGTGGGCTTGGTTACCTTTTCGTCCATAAGACCCTCCGGTCGATACAAAATGAGGAATAATGACCTTATAGCACGGGCTTTCCGGGCTGTCATCGCAAACTAACAAGATCAGCTGAAACAGCCAATTGTTTTTTTCAACGCGACATTCCAATCTGAGAAATCCTCCTTTGCGCTACAATGCATGAACATGTACGTGATTAATGTGCGCTCAAAGCAACGCGAAGAACTCGTAGAGTTTACGGACGAAGTGCAGCGCAAACTCACCGAATCCGGCGCCCGGGAAGGCGTAGTTGTGCTTTACGTGCAACATACAACTGCCGGATTAACCGTGAACGAAAACGCCGACCCTGATGTCCCTCGCGACATGCTGCTGGCGCTGCGCACTTTAGTTCCTCAGCATGGCATGGGATTTCGTCACGGAGAAGAAAATTCCGACGCCCACATCAAAGCGAGCATAGCGGGCTCCTCAGTCACGGTGCCCTTTATGGATGGAAAGCTCCTACTTGGACGGTGGCAGGGAATCTTTCTTTGTGAGTTTGACGGCGGACGTCAGCGACAGGTGATCATGACGGTCCGTTAAGCTCAGATTTTTGCAGTAATCACTCTTCTGAATGACTCGCCCTCTTTATGACGACATCGCGCCGCATTACGAAAAAGTAATGCGACCGCTTCAGCGCTGGTTCCTTCTCCGGTTGCGCGCCGAAACTCTCAGCCAGCTACCCGAAAACGCGCGAATCCTCGAGGTTGGCGCCGGAACGGGTCTTAATTTTATCTTCTATCCAACCGGCGCCTCTGGCGTTGCAAGCGAATTCAGTCATGAGATGTTGCGGATCGCCGCAACAAAGGATAGGCCGTCCGCAGTCAGTCTCGTCGAGAATTGCGCCGAGTTCCTTCCCTTCCAGGATCACTCATTTGACGCTGCCTTTGCCACACTGGTGTTCTGCTCGATCCAGTCGCCCGCCCAGACTTTTTCTGAGTTGCGGCGCGTGGTCAAGCCTGGTGGAAAAGTTATCTTACTCGAGCACGTCCGACCTCGAGGTGTGCTTGGACCATTTTTCGATTTCCTAAATTTCTTCACGCTCAGACTTTTCAATGACCACTTTAACCGCCGCACGGCAAAGGACGCTGAGCAAGCAGGTCTCACCGTATTACGAGTGGACGAACACCTTGGCGGAATAATAAATCTCATCGCCTGTCGGGTTTGACTCTCGAGGGGCCCCCTTAATCCTCATCGAGCTTCTTCATGATGCCGGCAAATGTGTCGACATCCGCACGCGTTCGCTCCAGCTTCCTCCGGCTGTCCAGGTAGGCGGACCAGACAGGTGTTTGTGTCAGAGCCCTGGTCGTGTCTTCATCGAGCGCCTGGGCCATGACGGCAACGAGATCGCTGATGACGCGCGTGTGCTCGAGCAGGGACTCGATTATCGAATAGGCGAGTTGCGCTTGTTGATAATCGAGATCTTTTGGTAGCCGGTCAGCCGAATCGTTCTTTTCGTCTTCCATCATGATGGCCCCTGATACCAGCTTCCCCGCACAAACGGAAGCTCTGTTATCCGACCAGTAAATTCTTCATCATCAGCTACCATCTTCACAACGGTCCCGGACGCCAGGTAGTCATATTTTACGTAACCCAGCGCGATGGTCCGACCAAGGCAGGGTGAATGGACAACCGAGGTGAGCATTCCAATGTGTCGACCTTCAGTCGAACGAATTTTTGTTTCCCTGCGAACATCCCGAGGCGCGTCAAATATGATCCCGATGAGTTTCTTTGCGACATGGCCCCTCCAATGAATCCGAGCGATGATCTCCTGGCCGATATAACATCCCTTGGTATAACTAATCGCGTCGTCAAGACCCGCCTCAGTAACAACTCTTGTTTCGTCCATATCGACACCATACAAGGGTTCACCCGCTTCAACGCGCAGAATTTCAAACGCCTCTCTCCCAACTGGCTGCGCCCCCTTCTCTCTCAACTTCTCCCACAGCGCGGCCGCCTTTTCTGAGTCCACCAGAACATCAAAGCCATCTTCGGCAGTATGCGTAGCTCTGATCACCAATATCTCAGTTCCCTGCCATAGGACTCGCTTTGTCCCATTCTGTTCGAGCGCAGGAAAGCCTTCATCGAGCACGGCACGCAGCGTCTCTTCAGCCGCTTTACCCTGGAGGGACAATAACCCGGTTTCATCCGTTATATCCTTTACGCGAAAATCGCCGGCGAGTGTGAACCGGTTCAATGTTTGCAGGACCTTTTCGTGAGTAGAGGCTTCAGTGTCGATTAGAAATCCGTCTTCAACGTGAATGACTCTACACGTGGCAATCAGACGGCCCTGTACATTAGGGAAGGCAGCCGCCATCCACGTGCCTGCTTGAAGAGCTTTGACGTCGTTAGTGATCAGTCCGTTGAGAAACTGAATCGCTTCCGAGCCACCTACATGGAGGCGTCCCCGGGCCGAAAGATCAATCAAACCGCTGCCCTGGCTGCGAACGGCTGAGTATTCGGCCATGAGTTCTCCATAAGTCACCGGCAGACGCCAACCGTCGTATTCCTGGATAACCGCACCTTGATCTCTATGCATCTCTTCAAGGGCCAATCTCCTGGTTGTTGTGTGTCCTGTGGCTTCGGTCATCGTTTTCAAGTGTTACTTTACTCCCATCTCACGCAAGGCTTTGGCTACGAACTTATAATCCGCTAACTGGGCAGCTTCGCGCCGGTGCGAGGCAAGTACCTGGGGACTGGGATGGTAGATTGGCACAAGCAGCCGTCCGTCCCACTCATACACTTTCCCCACCGCCTCTTTTAAAGTCAGGTCATGATATTTAATGCGTTTGAGGGCTTCCAGAGCAACCGATCCCAGCGTCACCACAACCTTCGGCTGCACTATAGCCAGAGTCCGACGGAGGAACTCGGAACAGTTTGCTATTTCCAGCCCGCTCGGCTTGCGATTAGCTCCTGACTCAGTGCGGGGATTACACAACGCGGCGCTCGTAATAAATATCTCTGAACGGTTCAGTTCTATCGAGGCGAGAAATCGGTCGAAATTCCTGCCGGATTGGTCTCCTGAGAAGGGTATGCGTGTTCGATCCGCACCCTTGCGACCCGGGGCTTCCCCAATAAACATCACTCGGGCTGTAAGCGGCCCGTTCAAATAAGTAAGGACCGCGGTCCTTGCACACATCGAAAGACAGCGCGTGCAACCTGCGGCTTCAGCTACCAGTTCCTCAAACCGACGAGTGCTTGCTGCTCTCGAGTTCATCGGAACAGATTTCATCACAACATCAAGGGTTCTGGCGAATCACCACCGAATTCATGGTGAGCTGTTCTTGTTCACCGTGATCTCGCGGGTAGTTATATTCAGACCACCGTTCTCAACGGGGTTGTGGTCCGGACCCAGGAGTTCAAGTCTGACTGTATGTTTGCCATTGGTCCAGCCCGAGAGCCAAACAGGCGCCCACCGATCAATGTAACCCGGCTCGCCATCGTCAATGATGTAGAGAACTCTGAATTCCCCCCCGTCCTCCTTCAATCTGGCATTTGTGAGCCAGAAATCGATCATGATCGGATCGGCTTCATCGCCCTTATATTCGCCCTTGGGCCGGCTGTAGGTGAGTAGTGGGCTTGTGGGATCAGGTTCACCGGGCGCAGCTTTCTCATTCTGGACCGGGGTTGCCGCCGCCGTTTCGCTCCCTTTGACTGTAAACGACACCATGTGGAAAGCCCCTTCGTTCTTGTAGCTCTCATGAAACGCGCGGGAAGCAAATATGCGAAGTGTGTGCCGGCCGGGGGCTACGTTGGTGAATTCAAACGGTTCGCTTAGATCATAGTAGGCTTCATAAGGCTGATTATCGAGGATGACATGAAGGTGATCGCCCTCGCCAGTAACAGGATCCTTACCTGGCTTGTAGCCCTTAAGATCGCCGCTCAAAGAGACCCGGACCTGAACCGTCGAGCCTTCAACGACCGAGTCGTTGGCAGGCGAAAGTATGCGTACGACGGGCGTGGCCTGCTCCAGCTCTCCTCGCTCCGCACGCATCTTCTCAATACGTTCTGGCGGCGAAACAACCTTGAGGGCCTGCACGGCTGGAGGACTCACAGTTGTTGTCGCGGTCGTGTGCGGTCTCTCCTCTGTGCCAGTGCAGGCGGCCAGCACAGTTCCAAGCACCAGGCCCAGGACTACAGACAAACCAAGCTTCTTGTTTCGGATCATACGTCCTCCTTAAAGTTGCAGAGCGCTACATTAACGCGGGAGTATCGCAAATGTTCACCGGGAATGCTTCGAAAGTCTGACGGTCGGAGAGAGCGAACCGCAGCTGGTTTGGCATGAGCGACACCCATTTGCGCGGCCTCTTATCCTAGACATTTTTCCATTACGCGTGTAAGACTTGGCCCGTACAAGGTCCAACTCGAAAAGCCCTTCAAATATCTTAGATACCTGGAGATTCGACCGTGAAGAGACGATCGCCTTCTTGTAAAAACTGCTTGACCTTTGGGTACGCTTTTTTGTTCCTGACAATCCTCTCGGGTTGCAGCCGTCAACCCGAAACCGCCCAGTTTAAGCCTGAGGTCTTGCCCTTGCCGGCGCAACTGACCACTTACGAGGCTATGCCTATTCCAGATGACAATCCGATGACTACTGAGAAAGTGGCCCTCGGACGGCAGTTATTCTTCGATGAGCGCCTTAGCGGCGACGGGTCGCGATCCTGTTACTCGTGCCATGTCTGCGAAAAAGGGCTTACCGATGGCCTGCCTAAGTCGGTGGGCGCCTTTGGCAAGATGTTGCCGCGCAGCAGTCCTACGCTTTGGAACATTGGCTATCACACCGAGTTCTACTGGGATGGTCGCAGCCCCTCGCTCGAGAAGCAGGCCCACGCAGCCTGGACCGGAGCTAACATGGGCGCCAAGGCAGACGAGATTGCGCAAAAGCTAAACGCGATACCCGGGTACCGTTCACAATTCCAGCAGGTCTTCGCCAGCGATGCGGATCCTGACAACATCGTGAAGGCAATTGCCGCTTACGAACGAACTATAATCAGCGGCGACACAAGGTGGGACCGCTTTCGAGCGGGTGATCAATCGGCCCTTAATGAAAGCGAGCAACGAGGGTGGGAAGTTTTTCAGCAGGCCAAGTGCACGAATTGCCATGACGGAGTCCTTTTTACCGATCAGCAGTATCATAACGTGGGGATCGGCATGGACCAGGAAGCTCCGGATATCGGCAGACACAAGGTTACGAGCCGGACTGAAGACACCGGCGCCTTTAAGACACCCACACTGCGCGACATTGGTAAATCAGCTCCCTACTTTCACGATGGCAGTGTTGCCACGCTCGAGGAAGCAGTGGATCTGATGCTGGCTGGTGGCACGGACAATCCTCATTTGGATCGAAAGAACCTTGTGAAGCAGACTATTACTGCCGAGCAGCGGGCCGACCTCTTGAATTTTCTGCGCGCGCTGAACGTAGACTGCAATCTAACTAAGCCACCTCTGCCGCCAGACTAGCGAGAAGCAGTTGCGGCGGCGTTCTGTTTGAAACGCTTGTCAACGGCGGACCAGTTTATATTCGAGAAGAACGCTTCAATGTACTTCGGCCGCTCAGCTGGCTTGTAATCAAGCAAGTAGGCGTGTTCCCAAACATCCATTACAAGGATGGGCGTGAAACCCGCGACATTTCCTGTTTCATGAAGCGTGATCCAGTGGTTGGACAAGCGACCATTCCGAGGGTCTTGATTACAGATTGCCCACCCGACCCCACGCATCTTGCCGATGCCGACGAAATCGGTCTTCCAGATTTCGTAGCTGCCAAAACTGTCTTCGGCCGCTTCGGCGAACTTCGAGTTGCCGGCGGGATCACCCCCGCCGTCACGCTCGAGGTTATCAAAATAATATTCGTGCAATACCATGCCGTTGTACTCAAATCCGAGTCTCCGGGTCAGTTCTGAGTAAGCCGGCATCTCTTCCTGGTCAACCTTGCCATCCTTAATGAAATCGGCAATTTTTTCGGTAAGGTTATTTGTTTCTTTGACATAACCTTCGTACAGCTTGAAATGCATCTCCAACGTCTCATCGGAGATTCCCTGAAGCCCGCTAAGGTTAAACTCTCGAGCCTTGTATGGAGTTATTGTGCTCATCTTTCACCTCCAAAGATTTCTGATTTTTGATTTTTGATTTTTGATTTGGATAAGTCCATAAGTCCTATTCCGTCTGATACGTCCTATAAGTCCTGGTTCGATCAAGGCCTTCTTGTCAATCTACCATCAAAACTCGCACCGAAGTATTGCGAATAGATTGAACGCGTGAAGATTTAGTGTCACGGATAACCCGAAGAGCTACGTAAAAAGGCGCCTTCCTTTAAGAAAGGCGCCCTTGTTTAGTATCGCTTGATAGGCTAATTCTTCCCGAAGATCACCCAGTCTCCGTGTGAAGTGCCCATGAAGAGAAGCATCGGCAACGACAGCCAGGCGTTTGTCCGCGACGCGATGAAGGCCTGACGCGCCAATTCGGGCGGCGCAGCGGGGCCGGTGCCGGCTGTGGCAGCAATGATTCTCTTGTTGTTGGGCCAGATAATTCCCCACACATTCAGCATCATGACTATGCCGTATGCGCCGCCAATGCCAATTGAGTAGGACTTGTTGCTAGCCCAACTCTCGGCGCCAACTGTAAGCATTGAAGTGAAAAAGCTGACTAAACCCCAGGTGACAATCAACACCAGCACGAACATAACAACGGCAAATATGCGCCCATCTTTGGTCACCGCTGGCACTTTCTTGATGAGTAAAAACTCAATCGCGAAAAGGACAATAGGATAGGTGAGCCAGGCCGTTAGCACCCACCAGACATTGATGTTGCCGCCACCGATGTTGTTGGCGTTCCTCACGTCGGGAGCAAGAATGTACATTGCGAAATAGGCCAAGCCCGCCAGGACCGTAAGCACAGCCCCCCAACGGAAGTACCATAGTGCCAGCGAGAGAAGATCGGGATTGACCTTCTTTTTGGTTTCAGCGTCGAGTTTCTTCTGAACAGGAACATTGACGAGGTTAAAGAAATACAGGAGACCGATCCAAGTGATACCGGCAACAAAGTGAAGCCAACGGAAAATGATTCGCATCAGGGCTTCAGCATTGGGTGGGTGAAAAACCTCTTGAAACATAGCCAAACTGACGGGGAGATTAACAGTTGACTCCAGCAACATAGGCCCTCCTACGGTTTTTTGAGAACAGTCCAGCAGTTTATCGCACGAAACACAGAGGAATCCTGTGCAAAGCGCGCTAAGCTGGCAGAAATGAATGCCGATCCAGCGAAATGTTTGAATTACGGGCGAAGATTACACCAGACCGCGATGTGACGCAACGAGGCTTGAACGGGCCGCTACTCGTCTAGCGGCCTTGGACCGGCATCGAGGCCCCTCACGCTTGCTTGATTGATCACCCGAACTTTCAGGTCAGCATTTACAAGCACCTGGCAGGAGAGTCTCACGTTGGCGGCAAGTTCCGCTTCCATGGCGAGTCGATTTTTTTCGAGCTCGCGCATTTCGCCCGGGTCTCCTCCCAGGACTTCAACACGGCACGTTGTGCACCGCGCATTGCCCCCACACCGGTGCAGGATGTCGATCCCCGCATCTTCAATTGCGAGCACAAGCTTCTTATCCTTCGCGGCTTCAAAAGCCTGCGTGCCTTGCGCAGTCTCAGCTTCAATCCTTGGCATTTCCCACTCCAGTAACGTTTGTGATTTATTGAGCGTAAAAGAATGTGACACAACTCCGCGCTACCGGCAAGCTGCTCCTTACTCCACATCAAGCCGTAACTCCATGAAGGTCGCGCCCGCAACCGGATTCTGATAGTAAGCCTCGATTTCTTTAAAGCCCTGCGCTCGATACATAGCCACCGCCCTCTCCATTCTTTCCGGCAGGGTGTCAAGCACGAGTCGCGTGTAACCGATTGCGCGTGCTTCGTCGATGAGCCGATTCGTCAAGTCTCTACCCAGACCTCGACCGCGAAACGACGGACGCACGAAGAGCCGTTTCATCTCGGCCGTGTTCTCTCCGATCTTTCGGAGCGCTACGCACCCTGCGAGATTTTTGTCCTCAGCCGCTAGAAATAACCGGCCTTCAGGTGGTTCATAGTCTCCCGGCAACTCGGCAAGCTCCTGTTCGAAATTTTGAAAGCAGAGACTGATGCCCAGAGTTGCGGCGTACTCCTGGAAGAGCCGCCGAGCACTATCAATGTCTTCTGAAGACTCTGCTTGAAAGATTTCCATCGAAAACCTCATCGGAGACGTAGATTGTCCTATTTCGTCCATCCCAAAAAAAGCGCTGCACGCGAAGCAGGCCCGGAAGTCTTTTCATGACTACCGGGCCTCGCCATCGCGCACCGCGCGTTTTTCTCGTAGATGCAGATTTTAGTCTGCCGTGATCCGATTAAACTTAGGCCGTAAACGACGTACCGCAGCCACAGCTTCCCGTCGCGTTCGGATTCTTAAAAGCAAAACCGGAACCCATAACACCGCTAACGTAGTCAATTTCGACTCCGTTCAGGTACTGCGCACTGAACATGTCTACAAAGAGCCGGACACCTTTCTCATCAAGGATGAAATCGCCCTGACGGGACTCTTCCTCGATGTTCAGGCTGTACTGAAAGCCAGAGCAACCGCCCGGAACAACCCGGACACGCAATCCCGCGGTCTCCGGCAGACCTTCTTCACCGGCCATAAACTTCTTAATTTCGGTAACTGCGCTATCCGAAACATTCAAGGTTACGGTAGGAGCTGCTGTAGTTGACATTATTAAAAACTCCCTCGCTTAATTTTAGATTTTGGATTTTTGATTTTCGATTTCCACGTTAAAAACAATCAAAAATCCAAAGTCCAAAATCGCAAATTCAGTTTAACGGCCTTTGGTCAAAACGACAAGTTCGGGCTTCATGGCTTCGATCGAGACCTGGCGCGCGACTTCCTCGGCTACGCGGCGAAAAGCCTGCGCCTCAGCCGAATCGGGCCTGCTGATAACGACCGGAACGCCATTATCGCCGCTTTCTCGTACCTCAATTCCGAGCGGTATGGCCCCTAAAAAAGGCACTCCGTACATCTCTGCCAACCGCTGTCCGCCACCCGCTCCAAAGATGTCGTACCGGTTTCCAGTGTCCGGCGCCACAAAGTAACTCATGTTCTCGACCACGCCCAACACTGGGACGGCAACTGTCTCAAACATCCGCAGGGCGCGTCGTACGTCGGCAACTGCCACATTTTGGGGTGTGGTTACGAGGACGGCGCCCTGAACCGGGACGAGTTGAGCCAGCGACAACTGCACGTCGCCTGTGCCGGGGGGCATATCGACAATTAGGTAATCGAGTTCGCCCCATTTCACATCGGACAGGAACTGTTTCACCAGCCCATGCAGGATGGGTCCTCGCACAATCAGGGGCTTATCACCAGGTTGGAGCAAAGCCATGGACATCATGCGCACGCCATAGGCTTCGATTGGAATAAGCTGGTTGCCGTCAACTTCGGGGCGGATTTCGCTCGCGCCCATCATCATCGGCACATTTGGACCATAGACATCGGCATCCATCAATCCGACGCGCGCGCCATTGAGGGCAAGTGACACGGCAAGATTCACCGCGACTGTTGATTTGCCAACACCGCCTTTGCCGGACGATACAGCAACAATGTTGCGCACTCCCGTGACCGCAACCTTGTCACCAAGGCCCCGGCCTTTCGGAACATCAGCATCCATCTTCACATTAACTGACTGCACGCCGGGGATTCCACCGACCAGTTCCCGTGCCGCGCCTTCCATCTGGTCCTTGACAGGACAAGCCGGTGTGGTCAAGACGATGCGAAACGAAACGTCGCCGCCATCGATCTTGAGATCTTTGATAAAGCCAAGCGTTACGATGTCCTTGTGCAGATCCGGATCGACAATCTGGCGCAACGCATCGAGTACGATCTGTTCGGTTATTTGTGACATGTTGTTATAAAAGATTATGCCGCAGGGAGCATCGTATTGTCTAACCTCACATTCAGTGGCTCGCTGAACTCATTTCGTGGATTGTGTGATTGGAGCTATCAAAAAGTTAGTGCTGAACTACTTCCGGAGGTCTTGAGCATCCCGACGGATGGAATCTGCAAGGTTACTACCGCCAAGGTAAGAAATATTGCCAACTTCAATACTCTTGTCGTTTCTTAACTCCTCAAAACCCATCACGGGAATCGCAATACTAATTTCTCATTCACACCTGACTTCAGTCAGATGGCCTCTGTCTCATTAACAGCTGACTTCGGCCAGGTTGTCCACAAGCGATTGAGATCTTGATTACCGTTTCAACGGTTTCCTTTTGCACCGAGCACTCGCTGTCGTAGACGGAAAACCGTTAAAGCGGCTCTGGGCCGTGATGAAGGCCCCTGCAACCTGACTGAAGTCAGGTGCTAATGAGACGCCTAGATCACAGCCTTCAGCCTCGAGGAGCTTCAATTTCAGCCTGACAACATCTGATTTTGACTCGTCTCATTTAGTGTTAGTGGATTACTTCTGAACACCCAAAGCCCATCCCATGGCTGGGCTTCCTCTAATTGAGATGAGACTCGGATAAGAATGTCTTCACGACCGTAACCAGCAACTAACTGGATCCCTACAAGTAACCCGCTTTCACTCCGGTGCAATGTGTTTTCGGCCTTCCTCTGCTTGCGCCCAAGTGTACGCCTCGACATCGTCTGGTCCTATTTCTTGCCCCGTCTGCTCGCTCCAAAAATCCAGAGCGTCCGCAACTCCGCTGGCGGCTATAGCCCCCCAGTAACGATGGCCCAGACCTGTCGGCCCTTCTAAGTGAGCAGGGTAGGAATACTCTATGCTATGCCCCATCGACTCAAGAATTTTGGCGACCCCTTCTACTGCTGTTACGCATTCATAATGAACCGGCAAGTTCAGAATCGGATCGTGGGTAAGTAGTCCTATTCTTAACTGGGCAATCGGTGCTTCAGGAGCTCATTCATTTCAATTAAGATTTCAGTTAGTTGGCCCCCCGTCTCATTAACACCTGACTTCAGTCAGGTGGTCCACAAATGATCGAGGACTGGAAAACCGGTTTCCCTTCGCACCGAGCACGCACCGGTCGTGGACAGGAACCCACTCCTTTGCAGGGTATACCTAACTCTCTGATACACGGCCTTGTTCGGCATTCGATGAGGATCTGCTTTACAATCTCGTCAAGTCCCAGGAAGTATTCTCCATCTGTCGAGACCTCGATCGTGGGTACATTCAATTTAGGCGCTGTATAACTGCCGGAGGAAGGAATCTCGCCTGTTTCCCTGTAAACGGCAACACGCTTATCGCCGTGATAGAACTCACGGTTTGGATTCTTTAAGCCTCGCTCGAGATGACGTCTTGCGGCCACCGCCTCATCAGCGGAGCACAAAACAATCTGCCAAGCTCCTTAGCAAGAGTGCTTTTTCCTGATCCCGCCCGGCCTGTGACGATGATGCACTTTGGTTTTCTGCTCATCTTTCTGGATGACCAAGGCCGGGGATTTGTCCAGGCTATGGTTTGATCACTCGCTGCCCGCCATCCCCGCCGCGGAGGGTCAGGCTCGTCGTCGTTGGTCTCTCAGGGGTACCGGTCCGCCTCGCAATGACATGCACGCCTGGTTCGGTGGCTTCATCCAGCAAGAGCAGACCCGAACCCCCCTCGCCAGCGCCGAGCTTCACACGAATTGTCCCCTTGCGATCAATGAGCCTGAAGACCACCTCACCGTCGGGCTCCACGTTGATCCGAGAGCGGACCTGATTATCCTCATCTACCAACTCCAGTGCGCGCCCGCGCAGGACCGGCACGACTTGCTGGGACGTCGATGATTGGTCCCGCGATGTAGTGGCATTAACTGCCGTCGAAATTCGAACCTCCCGAACGAGGATGAACGTTAGGAGTGCCAGGTTGAGTAATGTAAGTCCGACTACCAATCGTTGTGACTTCATACAAGGCTCCCTTATTGCTGCGGTTGACCGGAGCGCGGTTCACGCGCGATAAATCCATGCGTTTGAGCTGACGGTAATGTTGCCGTGATAGCCCCCGGTGATCAAGACTTGACCGTTCTGTAAGCGGGTTGCGGTTGCGAACAGGTGGGGTGTTCCCATATCGCCTCCCGCGTAAGAGAAGGTATTTCTCGAAGGGTCGAAGACCTCCGCCCGGCTCGCCCCGCCCGCGACCAGGACTTTGCCGTCATTCAACAAAACGGCCGTGCCTTGAAGTTTATACCGGGGCGAGTTCATATCTCCGGCCGCGGTAAAAGTCGCTCTTGCTGGATTGTAAATCTCCACACTCGTATATGCGGGGCGGCCGTCACGTTCGTCCGCGCCGCCGATGACGAGAACCCGCCCGTCCGCAAGCAACACCGCCTCATGTTTGTGACGTATCCGCGTCATGTCGCCGGTTGCGGAGAAGCTGCCGGTGACAGGGTCGTAGATTTCCGCTGAGGAGTAAATCGTCATCGCCGCCCGCCTCCCTTTGTGACCGCCAGCGATCAGGATGTTTCCGTGGGCAAGCAAAGTAGCGGTGTGAGACTCACGCGGCGCGAGCATGTTGCCCGTTGAGGTAAAAGTGTTAGCGGCGGGATCATATAGTTCCGCGTCGGCCAGAAACGACCATCCTACGCCTACTCCGCCAGCGAGCAGCACTTTTCCGTTCGGCAGGAGGATTGCCGCATGCCCGCTGCGAGCGGTGACCATTCTGCTCGTCGGCGTAAACGAGCGCGCCACCGGATCAAACAATTCAGCGCTTGCCAAGTAATTCCCGTTAAAGCCGCCTGCTATCAGAACTTTGCCATTAGAAAGTAGCGTTGCGGTATGACCGGAGCGGGGGGCACTCATATCGCCGACCGGTGCGAACATACCCTTCGCCAAATCGAATACTTCTGCGCTCGAAAGGCTACTTTGATTACCAGCGAATCCACCCGCGACCAAGACCTTGCCATCATTCATTAACGTTGCCGTGTGTACCGCTCGCTGTGTGGTCATGCCGCGAATTGCGTTAACTACACCTGTGACCCGCTGAGTGCTATCTTCAAGCCTCTTTCCGTCTGTGCCAATAATATGAGCGTTACAGCCTGGCCCTACCGCGAGAATGGTCAGCAGCAGGATGATAAGCGATGTTGTGCGGTTCGTATTCTGCATGGTCGTTTCCCTCAGCTATTAGACGGAGAAGGGCGCGTTTTTATTCACTTGTTTATCGAAAAACGCGAAGCCGTCCTACGTTCAGCCCATGGTTTGACATTCTCTGAGACTTCCAGCGTGTTTTGACGGCGGTAGAAGTTGAATACACTACAAGAGCTTCTCTAATTGGCGCGCGCAAGAGCTACGACCTCAGTTTTCTTCGTTTTCACATCAGGATGTTGGGGAGAGCAATGACGAAGGCTTGCTGAGAGATTTGGCGTCTCATAAAGAATCTCTTATCCTACTTCTTACCTTCCCACAATGACTGACAGCAAGAACAAAATCTATCTCGACAATAACGCTACCACCAGGGTCGCGCCTGAAGTCATCGAGGCGATGCGACCATACCTCGACACATTCTACGGAAACCCCTCGTCAGCTCATTCTCTCGGACGCGAAATGAAGAAAGCGGTTGAACTGGCCCGTGAACAAGTGGCAGAACTTCTTGGCGCGGCTGAACCGAGCGAGATCGTCTTCACATCCTGCGGCTCCGAAGCAGACAACTGGGCCATCCGGGGAATACTCGAGCAGAATCCCGACAAGAAGCACATCGTTACGACACGGGTCGAACATGAGGCAGTCAGAAATCTTTGCTTGAGACTTGAAGCGCAAGGCTACGAAGTTACCTGGCTGGGCGTGAATGGAGACGGTGAACTGGATCTCGATGAGCTGCGAGAAGCGCTGCGTCCCGATACGGCTCTGGTTTCAGTGATGCTGGCCAACAACGAGACTGGCGTGCTCTTTCCCATCGCTGAGATCGGGAAACTGGTCCACGAGAACTCGAATGCGCTCTTTCACGTAGATGGAGTGCAGGCAGTAGGCAAGATCCCCATCGATCTCAAAGCAGTCGAGGTCGACCTTTTCGCCCTTTCAGGCCACAAGTTTCATGCCCCGCAGGGCATTGGCGCACTCTACATTAGATCCGGCGTCCAACTTGCCCCGTTTATGATCGGCGGCGGCCAGGAAGCGGGAAGGCGCGCGGGGACTTCTGCGGTCCCAAATATCGTTGGACTCGGCGCGGCCTGTGAACTGGCCGGAAACTTCGAAGGACACGAGCGGTTGGAAAGACTTCGAAACAAGCTTGAAGATGAAGTTCTTAAGGCGATCCCGAACACTCGCTTGAATGGAGCCGCAGACCACAACAAACGGTTGCCAAACACGGCAAACATTTCGTTTGAGAATGCCAGAGGCGACCTGATAATGACACTGATGGATGAAAGAGGGATTTGTGCTTCCACTGGATCGGCATGTCACTCGACGACGCAAGTGTCTTCCCCAACATTGAGCGCAATGAACGTTCCTTACAACGTTGCTCGGGGTTCAATCAGATTTTCGCTCGGCCGGTACAATACGGAAGCTGAAATTGATTACACGCTGGAGGTGCTGCCGGAAATCATTCCCCTGAGTGTGGAAAGCGGTTAGTTCTACTTGAGCCTCACCAGAATCAAGCAAACCTTCTCTCCTAAAAGTCTCGAGTCTACGTTTGGGGCTTTGGCCGCAATTATTTTACTGATAGAATTTGCCCCCATGAATTCCACCCGCGTTAACTCCCTATTTTGGAGCACTCCTTGACTCCAACCAGACAGATGGCGGCCGGAAAAATGTCTCCGAAAACAACTCCCGAGTACAAAGCCAAGCGGAACATCCGTAACGATCGTGTAAACCTTCTTGAAACCGACGATTACGTCTGCATTTCACCTGATACTCCGCTCTCGAGAGCAGTGGAAGCGATGAAAGAGGATGAAGGGGGCTGTGCGATAGTTTGCGACAACGCCGGGATCGTGGTTGGCATCTTCACGGAGAGGGATCTGTTGACAAAGGTTGTAGGTTCCGCCATCGATCTAACCGAGCCGGTCAGTAAGTGGATGTCGCCCGTTGTGGCAACGCTCTCCCCGGATGCGACTATCGGAGATGCTGTGGCCATCATGAACGAGAAGAGTTATCGCAATATCCCCTTGGTAACAGAGAACAAACTGGTGGGCTCTGTGTCGGTATTTGACATCATTTCGTACCTCGCCGAAAGCTATCCCAAGGCTACAATGAATCTGCCGCCAAATCCTGATCAGGTAATGGATAGTGAGGAAGGGGGCTGAGGGAACTGCGCGATTTGCAATTGTCGATTGCCGATTTGCAACGTCAACACCTATGAATCGGCACTCGACAATTGGAAATCGAAAATCTCTTTTGGGAGCTTAATCGCTAAACACGTATGAGCACTATTATTGAACCGCCTGTTAAACAGGCCGAGAAAAGTCTACAAGAAGTCGAGACTGTAACCATCCGTTTCGCCGGCGACTCGGGCGATGGTATGCAGTTGACCGGCACTCAATTCACCAACACCTCGGCTGTAGTCGGAAACGACATCTCGACGTTACCTGACTTTCCGGCTGAGATCCGCGCCCCTGCCGGAAGTTTGCCTGGGGTAAGCGGCTTTCAGCTCAACTTTTCGAGCCAGGATATTAAGACGCCCGGCGATCAGCCGAACGTGCTTGTCGCAATGAATCCCGCCGCGCTGAAAGTCAATCTTCCTGACCTCGAAGAGGCTGGCACGATCATTGTCAACACTGACAGCTTTACTCCAGAGAATCTGAAGTACGCGAACTACTCTTCAAACCCTCTGGAGGATGGGTCGCTTGCCGGCTATCGCATTCACAAATTGCCAATCTCTACGCTCAATATGAATGCGTTGAAGGGCAACGTCGAGCTGACGCGCAAGGAGATTGATCGTTGTAAGAACTTTTTTGCACTCGGCGTTCTTTACTGGCTTTATGACCGGCCGATGGAGAACACGCTCAACTGGGTGCATACGAAGTTTGGGAAGAATCCGGAACTGGCAAAGGCCAATGAGATTGCACTCAAGACCGGGTACAACTTCGCCGATACGACCGAGGTCTTCACGACGCACTACACGGTCAAAAAAGCTAAGATCGAACCCGGCAAGTATCGAAAGATAACCGGCAATGAAGCCACCGCGATTGGCTTTGTAGCCGCGTCTCAGCTCTCAGGCAGACCGCTATTCTATGGGTCTTACCCGATCACACCGGCTTCAGACATCCTGCACGAACTCGCGCGTCACAAGAGTTTTGGCGTCAAGACATTCCAGGCCGAAGATGAGATTGCAGCCGTTTGTGCTGCGATCGGCGCGAGCTTTGCCGGGCAGATCGGATTGACTGGTACCTCGGGTCCAGGTGTCGCCCTAAAACAGGAGGCGATCGGACTGGCAGTGATGACCGAGTTGCCGTTGGTCATCGTCAACGTTCAGCGTGGTGGACCCTCCACCGGTCTGCCGACAAAAACCGAACAGGCCGACCTCTTCCAGGCTGTCTGGGGAAGAAACGGTGAATGTCCTGCGATTGTGATTGCACCAGCTACGCCTGCTGATTGCTTTCATATGGCGATCGAAGCGGTGCGGCTCGCGTTCAAGTACATGAGCCCGGTCTTCTATCTCTCGGATGGTTACCTGGCAAACGGCGCTGAGCCCTGGGCAATTCCTGAAATCGATGAATTGCCGAAGATCGAAGTGAAGTTCGCCACTGATCCAGCCAACTTCATGCCTTACGCTCGCGATGAGGAGACGCTGGCGCGACCGTATGCGATTCCCGGCACTCCCGGTCTCGAGCACCGCATCGGCGGCATTGAAAAGCAGCATATAACCGGCAACGTCAATTACGATCCAGAGAACCATCACCTCATGGTGCGTTTGCGCCAGGAGAAGGTTGACCGGGCAGCAAACGATATCCCGCCAGTCGAGGTTTTTGGGGCGCCAACGGGCAAAGTGCTTATACTTGGCTGGGGTTCAACGTATGGCTCGATCACCTCGGCGGTAGAGAGATTGCAACGCGACGGGAAGAGCGTCTCGGCCGCGCATCTCCGGCATCTGAATCCCTTTCCAAAGAACCTGGGTGAGGTGCTTGCGGGATTCGAGACTGTCATTGTCCCGGAGATGAATCTCGGTCAGCTGTGCACGATGGTGCGCGC
Source organism: Pyrinomonadaceae bacterium (assembly GCA_041751855.1). GTDB lineage: Bacteria > Acidobacteriota > Blastocatellia > Pyrinomonadales > Pyrinomonadaceae > PSRF01. Next base: position 101,703 of record JBGSWR010000093.1, on the reverse strand, counting down.
ACGTTATCTGGTCCCGGCAGTCCCCTTTTCGAAGGTTAAAGGAAGGCCTTTTCAGATTCGAGAAATTGTCAGAAAGGTCGAGGAGTATTTGTAAGGTCATCTCTCACCGGACCTCTTGGAACGACGCATGAGCACAGTAGCAAAACACATAACCGCGGAAGAGCTGGTGAGGCTGCCTCGCGGGCAGTTTAGATACGAGCTTGTAAACGGAGAGCTCAAAACCATGTCACCCACCGGACATGTACACGGACGAGTTACGGTTCGCCTGACTCTTCCACTCGGTCAATACATACAAGAGCATCGACTCGGAGAAGCATACGCTGCTGAGACCGGTTTCAAGCTGAGTTCCGATCCGGACACTGTACTTGCTCCAGATATCGCGTTTATCAGTGCCGAGAGAGTCGCGGCATGCACTTCAACATCAGGCTATGGCTCTGGCCCACCCGACCTAGCTGTTGAAGTTCTGAGTCCGGACGACAGAAAGCGTGATGTACAGTTGAAAACAGCAAGATGGCTCGATGCTGGCGTACGCGTGGTATGGAACGTGGATCCGAGGCTCTGCACAGTAGCTATACATAGGCCCCGAGCCGAGCCAGTGATTTTGAATATCGATGACACCCTCGACGGCGGGGATGTTTTACCCGGATTTCGTTTTCCCGTAGCAGAGATTTTTGTAGAGGGATGAGAGGACATAGAGAACTATCATGAGCGGTAATGGTAACAAACAGATAACCGAGTCTGCAGTTTCGGCAGACAGCGAAGTCGGATCGGCGGTGTCGGGCAAGTTTGCGCCGCCCCCGGGTCAACTCAAAAAGGCAGACTTTGTCTCCGATCAGGAGGTACGCTGGTGTCCCGGATGCGGTGACTATGCCATCCTTAATAATGTCCAGAAGGTTATGCCGGAACTCGGAATACCCCGCGAAAAGATCGTTTTTGTCTCCGGCATCGGTTGCTCGTCACGCTTTCCCTACTACATGAATACCTATGGCTTCCATGGCATTCATGGTCGCGCGCCCGCGCTCGCCACGGGAATCAAATGCGCGAACCCGGATCTCAGTGTATGGGTTATCACCGGCGACGGCGATGCTCTGTCGATCGGCGGAAATCACTTCATGCATGCCATTCGACGCAATCTCGACATCAACTACATCCTTTTTAACAACCGCATCTATGGGTTGACGAAGGGCCAGTACAGTCCGACGTCGGAGTTTGGCAAGAAGACCAAATCTACTCCGATGGGAACAATTGACTATCCTGTCAATCCGCTCTCACTCGCCATCGCCAGCGAATCGACATTCGTAGCCCGCTCGATCGATATCGACGTCAAGCACCTGGGCGCCATTGTTGAGGCCGCAGCAAAACATAAGGGTATCTCATTTATTGAGGTCTATCAGAACTGCAATATCTTCAACGATAACGCCTTCGATAGTTTTGCCGAGCGCAGTGTCCGATCAGACCGCGTGCTTTATCTCGAGCACGGAAAACCCATGATCTACGGTAAAGACCGGAATAAAGGAATCCGCATGAACGGCGCCCACCCGGAAGTGGTGACGATAGGCGAGAATGGCATCACTGAAGCGGATCTTCTTGTCCATGACATCCATCTCCCGGATCCGTCTGTGGCCTTCATGCTCGCAAGAATGGAGGCGCCTGACTTTCCCCAGCCAGTAGGTATCTTCCGCGCCGTCGAACGGGCCACTTATGAAGAGTTGATGGAAGATCAGATCGAGTTTGCGATCTCCAAATCCGGGCCGGGAAGCCTCGAGAAGCTCATTAATGGTGGCGAGACGTGGGTGGTTGAAGCCTAGAACAGCACTTGAAGCCTTACTACTTTTTAGCGCCACTGCCTTTCTCGTTCCTTGCCTGACCGGTCACCAGCGCGTCGCTCGGCAAGTAACTCCGTTGTGGATTCGGTGATACTTGCGGGGCCAGCAACGGTTGTTGATGCCCCGACTTGGTTAGGTGACGCGGAAGGACTTTCAATTATGCGCTGTGCGGACGAGGGCCGGACTAGAAGACCCGCTACGATGTGTCCCGCTCCCGAGAAGATCGGGATCAAACCCAACAGCCAGATGATGCGAACTACTGGTTCGATTTCAAAGGGGACGCGGGCTATCCACTCGGGCGGAAGTTTTAAGATGAGGGCGGCTGAGAAGTAATACAGAAAGATCATTAAAGCAAAACCGGTAAACATTGAGACGGTGCCTTTGGTCAGATGGTCCTCCCGTCGCTCTTCAGCAGTCTTCTTCTTTCTTAATTGGGGCCACCAGGAACCGGCAGTCGAGTCTTCAGAACTGCCGATGATCTCTTTGTTCATGTGATCCAGAGCACGTGATACCTCTTCCGTCACCTGGTCCACCTTCAGACTCTTTACAATCTCCTTGAGTTTGGGAATGGGGCCGCGATCACTACGAGCGATAGCCTCACTCAGCGCTACCGCTTTGCCAATAACCTTTAGGTTGGCGCCACAGGAGCGGCAATATTGCAGGCCTGGAGAAGATTCCAGGCCGCATTGGGGACAATACATAGCCGCAGATCGTAATTCTTAATGCAAGAATGGACAAGGACGAATGAGAGGAGTGGATCACCTCATGCGGGATGGTGGCGCCCATCAGCAGGGTAGCAAAGTTGCTCTTTTCTCCAACAGGGATATAAAATGCCGTACTTTAAAGTAACGCTCGCGAATCACACTAACCTGCAAATCGAGTTTCTATTATGATCTGTCCATCGTGTGGCCACGAAAATATTGAAGGCATGGATCGGTGCGAGGACTGCCTCACACCGTTTCGCGATTTGGATGTTCCTAATCGGGATACCACGGCAGGTCTGGCTCGCTCGGTGATGGAGGACAATCTCAGCCGGCTTGAACCCGACAATTCAGTCATCGTCAGCCCAACCATCAAAGCGAGCGCAGTCGCCACCCAAATGAAGGCCGCGATTTCAGGTTGTGCCCTCGTCGTCCGCGATGGCAAACTCGTCGGCATTTTCACCGAGCACGACGTACTCCGAAACCTGAGTGAGGTTAGGCCGGCGGCCGAAACGAGCGTCGGCCAGTTGATGAGCCCCGATCCGGAGGTGCTTCAGGAAAGTGATTGCGTCGCGGCAGCTCTGAACAAGATGTCTCTCGGTCGGTACCGTCACATCCCCGTCCAGAAATCCGACGGCAGCTATGTTGTAACTTCAATCAGCAGCGTTCTGAAATACATCGCCCAGGAAGACTGGTGAGTCAATCCTAACGCCGTTTCCGAATCCTTTCCAATCGCCGCTTAAAAACAGTCTCAGCGCCACTTTCACCCTGGGCGCCACCCCTGTTCATCGCCGGAGTCGAGGGCGAATTAGTACTCGGAGTAACAGAATCGCTGCCAATATGCTGTGTAGAGTGGTCTCCAAACATCTTGTTTGCGCGCTTTTGCCGGCCACCTAACGCCGGGGTGTCGGCCTTGTGCTCACGATTCTGGTCCGGACTACCCGCAAAACCAGTCTGTTGACCTCGAGGTTTTGCGGGAATTCCAACCTTGTGGTGGTCTTTCTTGCTTCCCATCGTATTTTCCTCCTGATTCTTGTCCTCTGGCAATTCTGTGACCAACAAAGGACATACGGGCCTCTGGCAGGGCCTGCGGAAGGGTCAAGCCTAAAATTGAGGTTTTTGCGGTTGCGTCCCCGGGGGGCGATCACTATAATGCGCCAAATTTTTAGGACTATTGTTTACTGGCAGGTAACAGGGTCCGGCAAAGCGGCGAAAACTGTAAAACATGGCGACTCCAATTCGGTGGAAGCAACGTGGGCGTGTCTCGGCCTTCGCTGGTGGTAAGCGGGCGGAAACTCCCCTGCGAACGTTGGCGTTTAGCCTTGCTCAGGCGGCGCGCTCGGCATTTGCTGAGCCTTACATGCTTACGGTCGAACATCATGCTATACACCTGCGAAGACTTCCTGAGGCTTTTGAAGGATTTCGTATCGTCCACCTCTCGGATATCCACCATAGCCCTTTTACTAATCGCGAACAGATAGAACGTGCGGTCCAAGCCGCGAACAGCCTGCAACCTGACATCATCGCGCTCACCGGGGACTACATCTCCCATGATCGCCAGTACGCGACGCCGTGCGCTGAGTTGCTTGGGCGTTTGAGAGCCCGCTTTGGAGTCTATGCCGTGCTCGGGAATCACGACCATTGGACCGACGCGGCGCTGATTACCGACCTGTTCCGCGCAGAGGGCATCACAGTCTTGATCAACGAGGGAATGCGGTTTGAACATAAAGGCTCTACCTTCTGGCTGGCCGGCGTCGACGATACGATGGTGGGTCTCGAAGACCTGTCACTCGCTCTCGCCGGGGCGCGCGAAGAGGAGATGAAGCTGTTGCTTGCACACAATCCTATTATCCTGCGCCGTGCCGCCCGAGCCGGAGTTGATCTCGTGCTCAGCGGTCACACCCATGGAGGGCAGGTTACGTTGCGTTCAGAACGCAGTGCCTCGGGTCGACCACGTCGGCGTCTTCTAAGAGGACTCGGACGGCAGGGCGAAACTCAGATCTACGTAACTCGTGGACTTGGAACCGTGGTACTCCCCATAAGATACGGTTGCCCGCCAGAGGTTTCGCTCCTCGAAACGCGTTGCGCGCGCTAGATGTTGGGATGATGGAGCTTACCGCCACAAATTTGGTCCCCTAAGATTTTCTGGCTGATGTCCTCCCGGATCGTTACTGTTCCGAATCTACTCACCATCTTCCGGATGGTGCTCATTCCGGTTTTCGTCTCGCTTCTTTTCTATCAAAAATTCATTTTGGCTCTGGCTGTATTCGTAATCGCGGGTATTACGGATGGACTGGATGGCCTTTTTGCACGACGGTTTGGTCAACAATCGCAGCTCGGAACCGTGCTCGATCCTATTGCCGACAAGCTTTTGCTGGTCACGGCCTTTGTCGTTCTGTCCATGCGAAGCGTCTTTCCCGAGCCCGTTCCAAGCCACTTACCGGTGCCCTTCTGGGTAACCGTAGCTGTGATCAGCAGGGACGTGTTTATTGTCGTAGGTGCTGCCGCAATTAACGTTATGACCGGCTTTCGAGGATTTCGCCCCTCCTGGCTGGGAAAACTAAACACCACAGTCCAGATAATTGCCGTTGCCCTTATCCTTTTCGCGGCAAGTTTCCCCTACGGAACCGGATATTACCTGCCCACCACCTACGTTATAGTTTTTACGCTCGCCATAGCCTCAGGCCTTCACTATGTCTTCTTTGCCTCAAAGCTGATGAACCAGGATCGGCGACAACAGACTGGCTGACCTCCCCTGCAACAGCCCTAAAACTACATCTTGAAACCAAAGTTGACAACGATACACTCAGGTATTATATTAGCCCGGCGTTCAACCTAATAGGTGAGGATTTACTGAGATTTAGATGGGTGGCGGCGCTTAGAAGCCGCAAGACTCTCTCAAAAAGGTGCCGGGCGGCTAATCAAGTTTTGGAGAACAAAAACACTATGAGCAGCAAGATTATAGGTATTGACCTGGGGACAACTAACTCAGTTGTGGCAGTGATGGAGGGTGGAGAACCAACAGTCATCACGAATTCTGAAGGCGGACGAACCACACCGTCAGTAGTGGCTTTTACCAAAGACGGAAGCCGCCTGGTCGGCCAGGTCGCAAAACGACAGGCAGTCACTAATCCTGAGAATACTGTCTACTCGATTAAGCGGTTTATGGGCCGCCGCTATAACGAGGTTGGCGAAGAGATGAAGCAGGTCCCTTACAAAGTGCAGGGCGCCGGCAGCGGCGATGTGCGCATTGTGGCCGGTGGGAAAGAGTGGAGTCCACCAGAAATCTCGGCAATGATCCTTCAGAAAATGAAGCAATCCGCTGAAGACTATCTGGGCCAGAAGGTGGACAAGGCGGTCATTACGGTTCCGGCCTACTTCAACGATTCCCAGCGTCAGGCGACGAAAGATGCCGGCAAGATTGCTGGCCTGGAAGTAATGCGCATCGTCAACGAACCCACGGCGGCAGCGCTCGCGTACGGCCTCGACAAGAAGAAGGATGAAACCATTGCGGTTTTCGACTTTGGCGGTGGAACCTTTGATATTTCGATTCTCGAAGTCGGCGAGGGCGTAGTCGAGGTCAAATCAACCAATGGTGACACTCACCTCGGTGGTGATGATATCGACGAACGATTGATTGCGTGGATCATCGAAGAGTTCAAGCGCGATCAAGGTATCGATCTTTCAAACGACAAGATGGCGCTGCAACGGCTTAAAGAGGCGGCCGAAAAAGCAAAGATTGAGCTCTCCAGCACGATGGAGACCGAGATCAATCTGCCGTTCGTCACTGCGGACCAGTCAGGGCCAAAGCATCTCGCGATGAAGCTTACGCGAGCTAAATTTGAGCAGTTGGCCGACCCAATTCTCCAGCGCTTGCGACCTCCTGTAGAACAGGCAATCAAGGACGCGGGCCTTGATGCCAAGAAGATAGATGAAGTCGTTCTCGTGGGTGGGTCGACGCGTATCCCCAAAGTCCAGGAGATCGTTCGCGAAATGTTCGGCAAGGACCCTAATAAGAGCGTGAATCCGGACGAAGTTGTGGCAATCGGAGCTGCGGTCCAGGCAGGCGTGCTTGCCGGCGAGAAGACAGACATCCTGCTTCTCGACGTCACCCCGCTTAGCCTCGGGATTGAGACGCTTGGCGGTGTCTTCACCAAGTTGATCGAGCGTAATACCACCATCCCAACCCGTAAATCGGAGATCTTCTCGACCGCTTCCGATAATCAGACTTCCGTCGAGGTCCATGTGCTTCAGGGTGAAAGGCCCATGGCTACGGACAATCGCACCCTGGGTAAGTTTCACCTCGTCGGTATTCCCCCGGCTCCACGCGGCATGCCACAGGTAGAAGTGACTTTCGATATCGACGCGAATGGTATCGTCAATGTCTCGGCTAAAGACATGGGAACCGGACGCGAACAAAAGATAACGATTACTTCTTCTTCCGGTCTCAACAAGGAAGAGATCGACAAGATGATGCGCGACGCGGAATCGCACGCCGCCGATGATTCTCGGAAACGTGAAGAGATCGAGGCTCGCAACCGGCTGGATGGGCTTACCTACCAGATGGAAAAGACGCTTAGCGAGAATCGAGAAAAGGTGGGCGCCGTTGCCGCCGACGTGGAAACCGCAATCGCGGAAGCTAAGAAGGCGTTACAGGAAGGTGGGGTAGAACGTCTTAACGATGCTTACAATCAGTTACAGACGTCATCTCACAAACTTGCCGAAGCGCTGTATCAACAGACGGGTTCAGCCACTGGTGAAACGCCTGGCGATCAGGCATCGGCCGCTGGCGCCTCGTCGGCAGGGGCCTCCGGCGATGACAACGTAATCGATGCTGAGTACGTTGACGTCGACGAAAATAAATAAGGCATTCTGGCTTGCTTGTGGGTTTTGCCGGTCGAAAAGGGCGGGAGATTAGCAAGTCTTTCCGCCCTTTTCAAGTGAAGCAGCGAAGATATATCGATGGCAAAGCAGGACTACTACGAGGTACTGGGTGTCAAGCGGGACGCCAAGCCTGAAGAGATCAAGAAGGCTTACCGGCGGCTAGCCCGAAAGTACCATCCGGACGTCAATCCGGGTGATAAGGCTTCCGAAGAGCGGTTCAAACTTACGACTGAAGCCCACGATGTCCTGTCCGATCCCAAGAAGCGCTCCGTTTATGATCGCTTCGGCCAGTATTCGGATAACCTCGCTGATGCGGCCGCCCGCGGCGCCGGACCAACCTCGAGCCGAACGTCACCAGGTTTTGATTTCACAGGTTTTGATTGGGGATCAGCAACAACTTCCGGCGGCGGAGGCACCAGCTTTCGAGATATCTTTGCAGACCTCTTTGGCGGCGGAACAAAAGATCCCGAACCCCCGCGTGCGCAACCAAAACGCGGTGCCGATATCGAGATGCCCTTGGCGCTTTCATTCGAGGAGGCGATCAAGGGGCTTACCACAAACATTACAGTGAATCGGTCTGAGCAGTGCTCGCGGTGCAATGGCGCCGGGGACATCGGTGGTCCAGTCATGGTTTGCGCAACCTGTAAGGGCTCGGGACAGGTACAACGCTCAGGTGGGCGCTTACGTTTTGCTCAGGAGTGTACAGACTGCGCCGGAACGGGCCGCAGACGTTCTCCGTGTTCTTTGTGTAAAGGAAAGGGCACGGTACCGAAGACCGAGACCGTCAAGGTGCGTATTCCGGCCGGCGTCGAGACCGGATCCCGTGTGCGCATCCCCGGCAAAGGCGAAGGCGGAAGGCTGGGAGCGCAGCCGGGCGACCTGCATATCATCACCAATGTCGGCCCACACAGGCACTTCACACGCAAGGGCGACAACATTTATGTGACCGTGCCGATAACTGTCCCCGAAGCGGCGTTGGGCGCAAAGATTGAAGTGCCAACTGTTGAAGGCAAGGCGCAATTGCGGATTCCGCCCGGAACGCAATCAGGTCAGAAGTTTCGGCTGCGTCAGCGTGGGGCTCCTTCATTGCGTAACCCCGGAGCCCACGGCGATCAGTTCGTCGAGGTTCAAGTGACTCTGCCGAAGGTGATCTCGGAGGAGACGAAAGAGTTGCTGAAGCAGTATTCGAAGATCAACTCGGAGAATCCGCGCGTCCAGATGGGTCTCGAATAGAGTTAAGTATGAAACGCAAGGCCAAGACATATACGATCAGCGCAGTTGCGGACCAGTATGGAATCCATCCGCAGACGTTGCGACTCTATGAGCGTGAAGGACTGCTCAAACCCTCACGCTCGGAAGGAAATACGCGTCTTTATACTGATCCCGACCTGGAACGCCTGGGGTTAATTCTCTCCCTTACACGTGATCTGGGCGTCAATCTTGCCGGCGTTGAAATCATTCTAAACATGCGCGAGAAGATGGACGCCATGCAGCGCGAGTTCGAGCGTTTCTTTGAGTATCTCCAGTCGCACGCAGACGAGCTGACCAATTTCGCAGAGCCTCCTCCAGAGGGAAGCTCTGATGCGTTAGTGCCCATCTCAAGATCCGCTGCGCTTCGTCGTCGAGCTTCACGAAGCTGAAGCTGTCGTGTTTCACATTCTTGTCTGGTGAAAGAGGACGTGATAAAGTCCCCGCCGTTTAACCTCACTCTTCACCTAAGGAGTTCTTATGAAATGCCTCACTCTGCGACGACTTGTCTTTTCTCTCAATCTAATCCTGATTCTAAACGTCTCGGTACTGACATCAGTCAGAAGCCAGGACCTCGATAACGTAACGATTTCTGGTCGCACTCTGGACCAGAATAGAGCACTGATCGCAGACGCTCAGATTCAGGTAGTTCTGCTGAAGAGCGGTCAGGTTCGCTCGACGGTTACCGATGCCGAAGGGCGATTCCGCCTGGTCCAAATACCCCCAGGCTCTTATCTGGTACGCGCCATCAAAGACGGCTTCGCAAGCAATGAAATTGACAATCTGTTTGGGGTGTCCGGCCAGAGCTTGCAACTCGAGTTGAAACTCTATCCAGCCGGCGTGATCGTCGATCCAATCACTATTAGAGCCAGCGAGCCGCCACTTATCGATACTACCAGGACGGTGGTTGGTGGCACCGTTACTTCAGCCGAGATCGATTCACTCCCGGTAATAACCCGTTCGCCGCTGGACCTGATCTTCCTGCTCGGAGGGGTTACAGAGGAACCTCTTTCAACGCGTGACCTGGCAGAGGACCGGGATACGAGTTCAGCTCAGACGCCCGAAGAGGCCGGAGTGTTTTCGCTGGCTGGCGGGCCGGCATATTCCAACAACATTACGATAGATGGGCTCGACAACAATGACGATCGGGCCGCGCGCGAGCGCTTTCAACCATCGCTCGAAGCCATCGAGGAGGTTCAGGTCATCACCAATCAGTTTTCGTCTGAATATGGCCGAGCTTCAGGTGGCCGCGTCAACCTTCGGACCCGCAGTGGCGGACGAGAGTTTCATGGCAGGGCCTTCTATTTCTTCAGAGACGAAGCACTCAATGCTAATACGTTCAAAAATAATGCTCGAGGCCTGAAGAGGCTGTCCTTTCAGGAACACAATCCCGGCTTTACGTTTGGTGGTCCGTTGTGGATTCCCGGCACTGGTCTCAATAAGAGCACAGTGTTTTTCAACTCCTATGAGTTTACTACCGTTCTCGACAGCACCCTCATTGATACTCTCGTTCCCGTTCAACAGAACACTCTTTACTCCCTTCCCCCGCCCACTACGCTGGTCGGACGTCGCTTTGAAATCGTCGACGAACCGGCCCAGGTAGCGGAAATTGCGCCGTTCCGCATAACGCTTAATACACCTTCTCGTAACCACCGCTTCACAAGCCGCGTGGACCACCGTTTTAGCGAGACCCACAATGGCGCCGTGGTCTATCAGATGGGCCGTCTCGTTAACCTGAGACAATCGGGCGGCGCCAATCGTCTCATCGAGGCATTGCAATCAAACTATCGCCAGTCTGACTCAATATCCTACTCAGATACCCTGGTCCTTTCTTCAACCCTGGTGAATCAGGCCCGCTTTCAGGCGGCCCGTTTACTACCGGCTCTAAAGGCGCGGGACGGTTCAGCTCCAGTTGTTCTGATTACGCTCAACGATCCGCTGGACGTGGGAGATGCCGAAAGACGTTCAGGAACGGTCATTGGTGGTTCGTCCACAACAGGCTCAACTGCTCGCAGCGAGTCGCGTTTTCAGATCCAGAATGTTCTGGACCATCAGGCGGCTTCACATTCGATGCGGCTGGGCTTTGATATCCAACGAGTTCGGTCAACCTTCATCGATCTTGCCGATGCTTCGGGAACATTCAACTTCTCCAGCGCGGGTGATTTTCTCGCCGGAATTCCCAACCGCTTCAGGCAAAATTTTCTGACCCAATCAACCCAGCGAAACACCTATATTGGAGTGTTTTTCCAGGACGAATGGCAGGCCAGGCAAAACCTGAAAATAAGTTTCGGCCTCCGCTATGAGCGCGAAACCATTCTGCGCGACCGAAACAATCTTGCGCCGCGATTCTCGGTCGCTTATGACCCATTCAATTCCGGGAGAACCGTTGTGCGGTTTGGTATGGGCCTTTTTTACAACCGGGTCTTGCTGCGGACAATCGACGATTTCACGCTTGGAGCGCAAAGGCTGTTCCTTGACACAAACCTGCTTCGGGATCCGGCAACTGATAGATTGCTGAGCGTCGATCAAAGGCGTGCGTTTATCGCCGCGAACCTCACGTTTCCAACAACGCTTACGAGCGCCTCACCACTCGTGCAGCAATATGGTGTTCTCAACACTGGATTTTCGCGCCGGCTTGAGCCCGGCCTGCGAATTCCCGAGAGCTACCAGACCAATATCGGCTTTGAACGCCATCTCGGACACCGTTTTGTTTTGGAGGCAAACTACACGCTCAATCGCGGCATACATCTGTGGCGAGAATTCAATGTCAATGCGCCGGTGTTGCCATCGGGCTTTGAGAATTTTTCTGAGTATCTGATCTCACGCGACTTTCCGAACCTCCGTCGCGGGCCAACGGGCCTGCGTCCTCTCTACAATGCTGCGAATGCGGGAGAACTGGTGCGCTTTACGCTCGGTTCTGCTGATCCGAATCCCAACGCTATTGCACGAGCAATCGAGTTCGGAGTGCCGGTGTCTCTTATAAATCTGAATAGCTTCAGTTCGACTGCAGTTCAAATTGCCCTCGCCGCGCTTAATGATCTTCGGCCCGAGCCTACGCACGCTGAGATCGAGCAATTGATCGCGGCCGGCAACAGCTTTTACCGGGGTCTTACTGTAGAAGTGCGCAAGATTTTTAGAGGTAGCGACCTGAACCTTTCTTTTCGGGCCGCCTACACACTGGCACACCTTATCGATGACGGTATCGTGAACACCTCAGATGCTCTGCGGCCTGGAGACTTTCGCGGCGAACGGGCTCGCAGCCTGCTCGATCGAAGGCATCGATTTGCCTTCTCAGGGACGTTTGAGGCACCCAGGTTATTCGGTAGCCTTCGACTGTCACCCATCCTGCGATGGACTTCAGGAGCGCCATTCAACATCTCCATTGGTGGCGTCGACCGTAACCTTGATGACGTCTCTAATGATCGCCCCGGCTTCACAGGAGATCTCGCGCGTCTAGGTTGGCGTCGACCCGGTCAGGCACCGGCTCCCGCCGTGCTCGATCTCTTTCACCTGCCGCCTATCGGCCAATCAGGGAATCTCCCGCGTAATGCGGGCCATGGGCCCGGCCAGTTTATTTTCGACCTCAACGTGACACGGGAGTTTCGCCTTCGGGAAAAGCTGCGCCTGCGGCCCATCATCGAGTTCGACAATATACTCAACAAGACGGTTTTCAGCTTCGGGACGGAGTTTATCAACTTCAACGCCCTTGGGCCTTTAGCAACTCCCGAGCAACGACAAGCACTTCTGGACTCATTCCTGGTAACGACACGGACACTGCGACCGCGCCAGCTCAGGCTTGGCGTACGGCTGGATTTTTAGATTAGAGGTGTTGACTTCTATTGACTTGGCGCCGGGAGCGCTCGCAAAAAGCCTACTAACTTGTTCAGTTTTTCGTCGTCGACTTTTTGGAAGGAGGAACCGATAAGGTAGTGAACCGGGCCTCCTGAGGCAATCCGCTGGTAGTGCACAGGCAGGGCCTGGAGTTCGATGGTTCCATTGGGCAATCGCAGCCTCACCTGGAAAATGTTCTCCTTTTGCCTCAAATACCGGTCGATATTGTTCGCCGAGACTATCAGGGCCATCCCATTTTCGCTGAGATTTCTGGTATAGCCCACAAGCGTCAGGGCTTCGACCGAAGTGGCCAGTTTACGAGGCGGCCGGAATTTTATAGTTGCTTCAATTTGAACCGATCGGCGGCGGAATGCGCGGCGGGGGCGATCGTTAATGTTCATGAGGCGAGCCCTCTCTAGACAGAAGTATCCGGTATTTACGCCCCCACGCAGGTCAAAATGTATCAGATAACCTGGGACGCCGGACAAATTAAGGCGTGACAAAATCTCGATTTTTGGTGTACTTCCGTGCCAGATTAGTTGGTTTTGGCACATCAGTGCCGGGTAACTGAGATCGATTCTAACTCGACAAGACAGCTACGGGGGATCCTTTAGCACCGAAGGTTCGAAGCTCCTTCTTTGCTGTGGGAGCCTTGCGTTGAGGGGTCTGCTTCGAGCTATAAGTAATCTTGATGCTCATTCTCTGACATCGTGCCCTAGATCTCTCAATTCTTCTCTTCATCCATCGGGTCATCGGACTGGCCTTTCCTAACTAATTATCTCTTGTACGAAATTCGATGAAGCTCAGATCAAACTCTTTGCCTGATGGTCCAACAAATTCCTAAGAATTGAGGCCGCACATTCCGTGCCAGTTCGTTATCTACAACCAAATAGGCAGAATCGACCATGATCATGAGAGCCTGGCGGCTGTCAGATGTCCCGGAAATGCCGGTTTGCGGCACTTTGGCCGCTCGTGGTTAACTATTTATGGGAACAGACTCCATCCGTCCCCACATGTCACAGTTTCAAGTCCTTGCTCAACTGGACACGAAATCGTCAGGTTTAGACTCCAAATGGATCTGCGTAGCACCGTTTGACAACCGCCTTCGTATGGTAAACTGCGGCTCAATCTTGTATTTAGGGTACGCTTTTCGAAGATTTCAATGGTTGATACCCACACACAGACAGACAATATAAATGAGATAGACACTGCTCTTCTGGATGCCGAGCTTTTCGTGAAGTATAAGGCCCCGGAGCGGGCCATTAAGCGGTTGCGAACGGCGCTCGAGAGAAATTCCCGGTCAATTGCTCTGCGCGAGCGGTTAAGGGAAATAGCCTCAGGGCATAAACATCCCGAGGAAGCGGCGCGGCAGTGTTTGGCTCTAGCAAGCCTCTATATTGAGCGGGAAGACTTTGATGTTGCGTACGACCGGCTGCTCGAGGCGAAACAACTCGATCCCCGCATTAACATTGCCGGCGGGCTCGACGCCATTCGTCGCGCTCGACGCCCGGATCTTCGTCTGAAGGCACAGGCCTCTAAGTCAGCGCCCAAGAGGCCCTCCGTAACATTAGCCGGCGACCTTACCGCGATAAGTGTGTTCGATGCTATTCAGGTAATTGAGAATGGGCGTCTAAACGGCGTCTTGGTTCTGACCGGCGAAGCCCAGACAGGTCACGTGTTCTTCAACGAGGGAACTATTGTTGATGCTGAGTGCGTCGGCGCCATCGGGGAGGCAGGCTTCCGTCACATCGTTGAGATTACCAACGGCACATTTGAATTTCAGCAATCTTCAGACCAATACACCGTCACCATCCAGGCATTCAGTAACACCAATCTGATTCTTGATACATTGCGCAAACTGGACGAGGAGAAGCAGTAGCGTTCCACATCCGGTAAAAATTCAATCCAACAACACACGCGTGTTGAGGGCTTCGGCACGCTCAATCGTCGCTAGCAGACGAAGAAACTGCAAGTAGTTGCGACTGCGTGTGATGAGTCGCGAAACCTCCGACTGGCCCAGATCGTTACGAAGAATTAGATCGAGGAAGTCATAGTAATCAGCCGTGGCGGTAAACGGCAGTTCACGCATGTATGAGGTTGCGTCTGAGTCTTCGGAACGAAAGCCGCCAAGCAGGTCAAAAAGGTTGTCTGTCGTGATTCGGGCGCCCTGCCTGGAAAGGCTGATCGGCAACCGCAGCTCGAAAAAACGGAGTCCATCGGCTGTGGTTACTCTCCTGAGATCCTTGGTCGCTTCGCCGTCAAATGGGGATTCGGCATCAACCAGAATCCTGAGAAGGCGAGGTTGGTCGTCAGTATCCAGAGTGTCGAGAGCAAGCTGCACCCGATCCGCCAAAAACTTTTCAAACTGAGCCTCAATCGGATAGGTTACTCGGCCCAGGCAGCCTACCGATTCTCCTTCTCCCGCTGCATCCAGCGGCAGCCCGGCGGGACATGTTCGGCAAATAAGGGTCTCCGATTGCATCAACTCGATTTCAGGCCTGGCGTTTTCCACCCATTGCAGTTTTTCGGCAGAAGGCACACTACTGTCACCCGTGGTAAGCCGCGTGTGGAGGTTGCTCAATCGCCCCCACTCGCGCAGGTGTTTCTCAGTGTACCGGGCCCGCAAGGGACAGGAATACTGTACGGCAAATTCCAACGACATACGTTGCTGCATCACTAACACAGCAAGGGCCACGGAGCAAGCGACTTTGGATCCACTTGGGATCCCGAATCCGCACACGTGCGTCAGACTGCATATCTTGTGATAAGCTTTGCCCTTCCTAACAGCTTCTTCTAAACTCCCCAGCGATCAGCAGGGACTGGACAGTGGAAAGGTCGCGACATGGCTATCAGTGAAGATTTGCTCGAAATCCTTGCTTGTCCTGCCTGTAAGACCAAGGTTGAACTAAAGGCGGATGGCTCAGGTCTTAAGTGCTTCGAGTGTAAGCGAGTCTACCCAATTCGCGACGACATTCCGGTGATGCTGATTGACGAAGCCACAGTCGAAGATGAACAGCCTCCGCGAAATAGTTGAATCCGCATCGCAACTGCGAAGTCTGGCCAACCTCCAACTCCGCGGAGGCGACGAACCCAGGCCTCTCGGTCCTGCGATCTGGGACTGGAAAGCCGTCCGCCGCGTTCTTGTGATACGTCTGCGCTCGATAGGTGACACAGTTCTTGCCACGCCATCGCTCTTCTGCTTAAAACGCTTTCTGCCCCACGCTAAGATTGATGTCCTGCTCGAGGACTGGGTCGCGCCCCTGCTTTCGGGCTTCCCCCACGTTGACAATGTGATTTCGATCCCGGGCGACAACACAATCGCCAGAGCTCGAATCGCCCGGACATTACGGCAGAATCGATACGACGTTATCTACAATCTTCATGGAGGTACCACCGCAACGCTGCTCACTCGAGCGGCCGGTGCGACGCATCGTGTTGGTTATTCCAATTACCAGTACAGCCGATTGCACAATCACGTCGCACCGCCACCGTCTTCTCTGTGGGGAAGACAAAAGGTCCATTCCGTCGAACAACAACTTGCCTTGCTGGGATGGAGCGGTGTTCCCGTAACGGATCGACCTCCGACCAGTCTTGGGCTTACAGAAGAAGCTATCAATTCTGTAACCGCCCGCCTGCGCAACTCAGGATTAAGCGAGGGGAAACCATATGCATTGGTTCACCCCGCCGCAGCCTTTGAAACAAAGCGTTGGGCCATCGAAAACTATGCACAACTGGTAACTGTACTGAAGGACTCAGGCCTTCCGGTAGTTGCCCTCTTCGCGTCCAATGAGGCTGGCCTGGCAGCTTCTTTAATACAAGAATCGGCTGCTCGTGTTGTAGCCTTCACGGATTTGCCATTGCCCGAGGTAACTGCGCTTGCGTCACGCGCCCGCCTTTTTGTTGGCAACGATAGTGGCATCGCTCATATTGCAGCGGCCGTTGGTACGCCGGTCGTGGTTATCTTCGGTTCATCTAATGTCATTCACTGGGGGCCATGGACCAGTACACCGGGCGCTACAGTATTTGAAAAGATGGATTGCCAACCGTGCCATGGCTACTTCTGCGAGAAATATAACGAACCTGAATGTATTAAGCGCGTGCCGGTCGAACGAGTAGTTGCCGCAATCGAACGGGTCTTGAAAGAGTCTACCTGAGAATTCTTCAAAACTAGATGTGATCTACCTGTGGTTAGCCAATTAAGCAGAGACCGAGCCAGCGAGCTCACGCGGCTCTTCAGTCAACGCAGGATCGTTGTGCTGGGTGACGTAATGCTCGACGAGTTTGTCTGGGGTGATGTTACCCGCATCTCACCGGAAGCCCCTGTTCCGGTCGTTGATATTCGCAGAGAGTCCGTCCATCTCGGTGGCGCCGCGAACGTCCTCGCCAATCTGGTCGCACTGGGAGCTGACGCCTGCGTAGTCGGCGTGGTGGGTAAAGACCCAGCAGGTGAACGGATCCAGGCAGGAGTGTTAGAGACAAGCTCCTCTCAGCGGCGAGAGCATCTTGTCGTTGATGAAAACAGGCCAACAACCACCAAGACAAGAATCATTGCCCATAGTCAGCTTGTGGTTCGTGCCGATCGCGAGCTTCGTTTGTTGGTTAACGGGGCCACTGAGGATCGAATTATCGATAGACTAATTGAGGTGCTGAAAGACGCTGCCGCGCTGGTTGTTTCAGACTATGACAAAGGGGTTGTAACGCCAAGGATTCTCGCCGAGATTCTACCACTTGCTTACAATCGCATTCCTGTATTGATCGACCCCAAACTCCGTAATCTTGCGGCATATCATCCGGCAACTCTGGTTACCCCAAACCACCACGAAGCCTTGCGAATGGCTAATCTTGAGGAAGACTCGGATGAAGGACTGGAGCGTGCAGCGCGATCGATCAGAAATCGTTTGAAATGTGATGCGGTACTGATCACTCGCGGTGACCGCGGCATGTTATTGCTCCAAGGCGATGGCGATCCTGTGTTCGTTAAGACGGCCGCCCGTGAGGTTTATGACGTGACGGGCGCGGGCGATACCGTTATAGCCACACTTGCCGCGGCACTTTCAAGCGGCGCATCGCTGGTTGAAGCCGCCACTCTCGCAAATCACGCCGCAGGGATTGTTGTTGGTAAAGTCGGTACGGCAACCGCTAATGCAGAGGAATTACTCGCGTCCTTTACTTAACTGAGTGCGGCGGCTCGGGGGATCACAAAACGCAAATGATCGGTAGGACTTTGCGCAATTACCGGATCGTGGAGAAGCTCGGAGCAGGCGGGCAGGGAGAGGTTTACAGAGCTACTGACAACAAGCTTGGCCGGTCAGTTGTGATCAAGGTCCTACCCCCTGAGTTAACCTCTCGCGAGGCAAATCTGAAGCGCTTTGAACGCGAGGCGCGCCTCGCTTCAGCGCTCGATCATCCGAACATCTGCACCATCTTTGATCTCGATGAAGTCGACGGCGTCCACTTCATAGCTATGCAACATGTCGAAGGGCGAAACGTGCGCCAACTCATTGGGGGCAGACCCCTCGAGTTGAGAAGCGCACTGCTGATTGCAATTCAAGTTGCCGATGCCCTTGCAGCCGCTCATGCCCGCGGCATCATTCATCGAGATATAAAGTCAGGCAATGTTATGGTCACGCCCTCAGGCCAGGTAAAGGTGCTGGACTTTGGGCTGGCCAAGCTGCTGGATGACACAGAAGCAAGTACGGCCGGCATTCATCGCACAGAGTTGACTGAAGTCGGCGTTCCTTATGGAACGGCAACCTATGCGGCTCCAGAACAGGCCCGGGGCGATCGGGTTGATAAGAGGGCTGACATTTTTTCGAGCGGGGTGCTGCTGTATGAGATGCTCGCCGGGACCTGGCCATTTCGAGGGAAAACAAGCGTTGATGTCAGACACGCCGTGCTTCACAACGACCCGTCGCCGATTGCAGAGATGAGATCTGATGCGATCCCCCCGCGGGTTCAGCAGATCCTGAATCGGGCGCTCGCGAAAGAGCCCCGCGATCGTTATCAGAAGATGGAAGATCTGCGCGATGACTTGCGCGCCGTTCTGGCCGAAGTCTCGCAAGGCAGTGCGGTAGGCCAGAGAGCTGAAAGCATCACGCCGGAACCTCCTCGCCACATTGCGGGCGCAAATCCTGTTTCGCGGGCGGTGAGGTGGTTGAAAGCGATTACCAAGTCTGAAGCCCCCACTTCATCACCAAATCTCGGGACACCAACTCGTCCGGAAGTCCATGAAACACCGCTTACAACAATCGCTGATCGCGAAAAGCAAACGCTGGCAATTCTTCCCTTTCGCAATTTAGGTAACGATTCCGCGGCGGGCTTTTATGAGTTCTCACTCGCCGATGCTGTAATTACCGAACTCGCCCGCGTGAAATCGTTGATCGTTAGACCTTCTTCGGTCATCGCCCGTTATCAGGGACAGCAGATCGACCCACGCGCCGTAGGACGAGACCTGGATGTAAATGCGGTTCTAACGGCCGGTTTCATGCTTTCCGGTGAGCGTTTTCGCGTGACCACCCAACTGCTGGATGTTGCCTCAGGAGAGATTCTCTGGAGCGACCGCATCGATACTTCCGCCTCTGATATCATTGCGGTTCAGGACACCATTTCCCAACGCATTGTAGAAGGCCTTCGTTTGGAGCTGAGTTTGGCCGAGCAGGAAGGGATTGCAAAATCCGCTACGCAGAATTCGGCCGCCTATGAACAATATCTGCGCGGGAGAGATCTTTTCGCTCGGTTCATCTTCCGCACCGTCGCTCCAGAAGATTGCAGCGCGGCAATCGAGCGGTTTGAACGGGCCATTGAATTGGATCCAAACTTCGCGCTTGCCTACGATGGCCTGGGCGCCGCGTATGTGAACCGGGTGTTCAAGGGTTTCGGAGGCGCCGAGGACTACGAACGCGCGGAGGTTGCCTTCAAAAAAGCTTTGGCCCTCGACCCCCTACTTGCCGAGGCGAGAATGTTGATGGTCTTCGTGCTCCTCTGGCGGGGTGAAAAACAGCGGGCGCGTGAAGAGGTCGCCCGGGCACGCCGCGAGGCTCCGACCGAAGCGGTTGTACACTTCGTAAAAGGCACTCTGCACCGTCTGGATGGAGAATATGGCCGGGCCCTGCGCAGCTACGATCGCCTTGTGCGGCTCGACCCGGCAGCCCACGTTGTGGCGAGCTACAATTGCGCCCTTGTTTACATGTATATGGGCCAGTTCGACGAAGCTAAACAGCAATTGGAGAATGCCGGCGAGCCAGACAACCCCCTCGTTCGCACGCTCCGGGCTCTGACCCTCTACTACACCGGACAAACGGCCGAAGCAGTAGAACTCATGCAACAGGTTGTAAAAAGCTACCCGAATATGCACGGTGTCCGGCCCTTCCTTGCTATGTTCCTTAGCGCCCAGGGTGAGCACGAGGCCGCGCTGGCACAATTGACTAGCGACGTGAAACGCAACGCCGAGGTCGATGCTGACATCGCATACTCGGTAGCGTCTGTTTATGCCCTGGAAGGGCTGCGCAAAGAGGCCTTTGATTGGTTGGCGCGAGCAATTAGTCTCGGAAATGAAAATCGCCCATGCTTTGAGAATGACCCGAACTGGGCCGTCCTTCGAGCAGAGCCCGAGTTCCAGGATCTGATGAAACGCGTGCGGCGCTCATCTAAGCAGAACGCGCCGGACTCTTAAGCTCTCCTTAAAGAATTTCAATAAGAACGACGAAGAATGATTATTAGCAAGAGAATATCCAAAGTAAGCGGCGTCCTCCTCATCTTAGTTTTAAATGTTTGGTCCATACCGGTTGTTCCTCAACAAGTTCCCAACCGCGACCGGCCAGTTTTAACCTCGCCACAGCAGGCAGCCACGCCCGCCCCTACGCCACAGACTGTGGCGCGGGCGGTAGCCTCTCCAGCAACGACGCCAAAGACGCTGCCAGAATTGCAGGCTCGAGTGTCAGAAATTCTGCAAAGACCTGAGCTTGCGCCGGCTTTTGTAGGCGTCAAGGTTGTTTCGCTCGAAACCGGCCGGGTCCTGGTCGAGGAAAATGCGGGCAAATTGCTACGACCCGCCTCAAATATGAAGCTTTACACCGTAGCGGCTGCGCTTGATCGTCTTTCGCCGGAGTATCGTTACTCAACCTCAGTCTATGCACAGAATCTGCCCGATGCTGAAGGAGTAGTGAGGGGTGATCTCACAATTTATGGACGTGGCGATCCTTCGATTGCGGCGCGTTTTAATAACGGTGACTACTTTAAAGGAATCAATGATCTAGCGGCGCAGATTGTGGCTGCCGGCGTCAAACGCGTCGAGGGCGATCTGATAGGAGACGAAACCTTCTTCACTGGACCTCAATACGGCTCCGGCTGGACCTGGGAAGACTTGCAATGGTCGTACGGCGCGGAAGTGAGCGCTTTGAGTATCAATGATAACGCCCTCGATCTTTTTGTACGTCCGGGCGAGCGCGTTGGGGCACCCGCTCTGATCACGACTGGGCCACCAGATCCGTTGCTGACCATTGTGAATCGGGTTACGACTTCGGCTAAAGGAAGCAGAAGAGAGTTGGCAATGCATCGCGGGTTGGGAAAAGATGTGATCGAGATCAGTGGGTCTGTACCGATTGATGATCGGGGTTACACGGGAGCCATAGCTATTTCCCATCCGGCACTTCTTTTTATATACCTTCTTCGCTCAGCACTGGCGCAACGCGGCGTCAAGATTGTCGGCCGCTCACGAACGGTTCCCCCGCCGGCCTTCAGCACAGGGTTCCCGGGGCGGTTTGACTCGCCGCCACCTGCCGGTCAACTTGCACCGATCGAAATCGCCAAACTTCAATCACAGCCCTTTAGCGCTATTGCTGCCGAGACCCTAAAACCGAGCCAGAACCTCTATACGGAACTCATTCTGCGCACTCTGGGCAAATTGTTTCCTCCCGCACCGAAAGATTCGACCAGCCAGCCACCCCGCACGAGCGAGGAAGCGGGACTTGAGGTACTCAAGGCATTTCTAAACGAAGCCGGTGTTCAGACCGCTGATCTGTCGTTGACCGACGGTTCGGGGTTGTCGCGGAATGACATGGTCACTCCTGATGCAACGATCCAGTTATTATTACACATGGGCCGACATCGTTTTGCCAACGCATTCCGAGACGCGCTACCGATTGCCGGTATTGATGGTACTTTACGAAATCGGTTCCGGGGCACGCTGGCCGCGAACAACGTTCGCGCCAAGACCGGCACGCTGAGTTCAGCCGCAAGTCTGTCAGGTTATTTGAAAAGCGCCGCGGGAGAGGAATTGGTGTTTTCGATCATCGTGAATAACTATCCGCGTGGTACGGATGTTCGAGCGCACTGCATTGATCCAATCGCGGTGTTGCTTGCAACTTTCGCCGGTCGATCGTGAACGTAATTGCGGTTCGAAAAGGAAAAGCCCCCAAGAGATGCCACCACTCTTCACAAAACTTCATGGCCTTGGCAACGACTACATCGTAATCGAGGCAAAACCAGGTTCATCTGGAGACCTCGGTGAGTTTGCCAAACGTATTTGCGAACGACATTACGGCGCGGGCGCCGACGGCATCGCGGTGCTCCTACCGAGTGATTCGCCTGAAGCGGATTTTCGCGTGCGTATCTTTAACCCCGACGGCAGCGAGGCGGGGCTCTCTGGTAACGGTACGCGTTGCGCTGCTGCCTATTTACATTACACCGGGCTCTGGGAGGCTCCGGAGCTACGGCTTCTAACTCGTTCAGGAATCAAACGTTATTTTCTAAGAGGCAGGCCAGCGCCCGGGAAGTATGTCTTCGATTCCGAACTCGGCCAACCACTTTTTGACAGCGCTTCGATTCCACTACTTACGGGAGAGCCATTGGCGCAGGTTGTTGATTACTCCCTTGTTGTCGAGGGCTCGTCATTTCCAGTCACAGCTCTGAGAGTCGGCAATCCCAATTGTTGCCTCTTTGTCTCAGATTTCAACGCGCTCGACTGGCGAAGCATTGGGCGTAGTCTGGAGAACCATGAGCAGTTTCCGGAACGGACAAACGTTATCTTCATCAATGTAATTGACCGCTCACGGATTGAGTTGCGTATTTGGGAGCGTGGCGTTGGAGAGACATCAGCTTCCGGCACATGCTCGTGCGCCGCCGCAGTGGCTTCAATGCTTAAAGACTGTGTCGACCGTCGAGTCACCGTGCTGATGCCTGGTGGCGAGGTGACTATCCAATGGCGAGACGACAATGAGATTGTCATCAACGGGAGCGCTGAGGTAGTTTATAAGGGTTATTGGTTGGCCTCCGACCCTTAGAATTTTGAAAGTCCGCGATTTGTGCAGTCTTCATCGGTGCCTGCTCTGAAAATGAAAGCGCCCTGAAGGGAAAAATCAGCGTCCCCTTCGATTGGCAGAGATTTAGGAGGACGTTTTATCAGCGGATCAACCCATTGGCTGCCGAGGCTCAGTTGGCCCATTTTTCATGTTCGGTGGTGCGCCACCGGCGCATGCTTAACTCCGTGGTGAACTTACTGAAAAATGTCAAATATCAAATGGAAAATAGTCGTCGCCGCGGAGAACCATCTGACATTTGACATTTGTCATTCGTCATTTTTCATTCCCCCCTCATCGCTGTTTCGCAATCAACTCTCTCGTTACCTCCTTCCGCTGCTGCTTTTGTGCAGTCTTCTAAGCTTGAGTTGCAGTGGCAAGGTTGTTGGTGAAACAGCGATCCAGCCTGCACCCGAGCCGGCAAAACCCCCTGCGCCAACCAGCCTTCCTCTCTGGCTGGGTAACCCGAGCCGCACCTTTTACGGGACAGGACCGTGGCCTGACCGTCCGCTCGAAGTTATCTGGAGCTTTGAAACAAAGAGTACACGGGGGCGTCTGCATAAAGATCCATGGGGAGGATCGAGTTGGCCCGGTCAGCCAACCGTCGATGGTGATCGAGTCTATTTTGGTTCAGCCGACAGCTACCTTTACTGCCTCGATCGTCATGATGGAAGCCTGATCTGGAGCTTCAAGACAGAGGACAGTCTGAAGGCTTCACCCACCCTGGTGGGGGATCGAATTATCGCCAGCGGACTTGATCACTACGTCTACTGTCTTAATGCCGAGGATGGCTCACTGATCTGGAAATTCAAGACGGGCTTTGAAGTTGATGGTTCGGCGGCGATTATTGATGGCCGCGTCTATTTCGGGAGCGAAGACGGGTTCTTTTATTGTTTGGACCTCGAGGATGGCTCGCTAATTTACAAGTCGGAGCGGCTTGGCTCGATGGAGGGTAGCTTCTCGCTTATTGATGGGCGTATTTATATCGGCACGGAGCAGGGCGACCTCTTTTGCCTCGAAATGAATGACGGCTCGATTGTTTGGAAAGCTCGCATTGGGGCAGATTCAAACTCTACACCGGCAGTTTCTAATGGCCTAGTATTTACTGCTGCTGAGAATGGATACGTCTACGGCTTCCGGCAATCCGATGGCGAACTGGTATGGAAGTTCAAGGCCGAGGGCGGCCTGGGTCGCAGCCAGTATGGAAACGGCTTTTGGGCAAGCCCCATCGTCGTCGAGGATCGATTATTTATCGGGTCAAATAATGGCTATCTTTACTCCCTCAGCACCGAAAAGGGGGAGCTCATCTGGAAGCACATGGCGCGTGCCGCAATTTGGGGAACTTCTCCAGTGGTCGACGGCCGAGTGGTTTTTGGCGACAAGGCGGGCTGGATGTATATGCTATCCGCAGAGGATGGTAGCCGCATGTGGGAGTTGAAGATCGGAGATAATGTTAACGCCACGCCAGCTATTCTGGACGGCCGCATCTACATTGGCGCATTTAACGGTAAGCTTTACTGTCTTGGGTAGAACAGGGATGATCTATCTTGTAGACAATACAATTGATGGGCAGGGCGAAAGCCCTCGCGAATTGAGGGCCGTGCTCGGGCGGTTGGTGGCAGGTGTGGAAATCCTCACCGAACCTTTTAAGGCAGTATCACTCGACCGCATCCGCCATCTCCGACCTACACACATCGTTTTGAGCGGTCAGAGCCATCCCTGGGATCAGTATCCCGCCGATTCCCTCGCCGGAGTATTTGAGGTTATTCGGAATGCTACAGAACCCATTCTGGGGGTCTGTGGTGGCCACCAACAGATCGCTCTCGCTTACGGCGCCCGGGTAGATCTAATGGAACGCCTAAGCTCCGGCGAAGGCTACGAGGGGGCACGCCGCGAGCGCGGCTTCTTCGAAGTCGAGAACGATGGGACAGGTCTTTTTGAGGGTTTGCCCAGGAAACTTGTGGTCTGGCATTCGCATTGTGACGAGGTAAAAGAGCTGCCAGCCGAGTTTCGTTGCACAGCTTCCAATCCGACCTGTTCAATCCAGGCCATGGAGCACAAAGCTAGACCGGTATTCGGAGTTCAGTTCCACCCCGAACTCTTCAGCTCGGAATACCCCCTTGGCCAGCAAATCATCGAGAACTTCATGGCAAAATCAGCCAGCGCCTAACGAATCGAGACCCCCCGGAGGCGACCGCACCCTCCCTTTGGCAACTGGACACCCCTACCCCCCTGTGGTAGCTTCCTTTGTGAAACAAGCGAGAGTTATGCTCGCTTGTTTTTGTTTTGGGCGTAACCAAGTCCTTTTTAGCTCGTTTTCGGTCAATCGGACAAAGGGGTCCACACCGGCCGACGTCTTTCCGACTCCTTGGGCCGGGATCGAGTCACGTTAGGGTAAGACCGACAAGGAATAGGGGCTAAAAGTGGGTAAAACTTCGGACAGGAGAACCGATTTATAGTGAAGGTCATTTACAGCGGAAGCGCAATTCTTGCCTTAGCGCTTCTAACAAGTTTTCTCATTTTCGCACGTCCCATGGCTGCGGAAACTCTTCTTTCTCAACTTCAACACAAGTCAGCCAGGGCCGAGAACGCTGAAGCCCCGGAAGCGCCCAGGGAGGCGCCGCCGCTCGAAACTTTGGACTCGAACCCTGAAATGAGCCCAGGCGTGACGCCTCCGGAAACCTATATAGCCACCGCCTACAGCCTCAGAGGGCGCACAGCAAGCGGGAGATTAGTGCGCAAGGGGATTGTTGCAGCAGACCCGCGGGTTTTGCCTCTCGGATCTCGGGTCCGAGTCGAAGCCGGGGGCTACAGCGGGGAATATCTCGTTGCCGATACAGGTGGCGCGGTCCGAGGACGAAAGATTGATATTTGGATTCCGACCTCGCGCGAGGCCATGCGGTTTGGCCGACGCAAAGTCAAACTGACCGTACTAAGCTGGGGACCTAAGCGAACAAAAAAGGCGCGTCCTCAAAGATAGCGGATTGCCGAGGCATTGAATCTTCAGGGCAAGAGGTAAACATCTCTTGCCCTTCTTCATTAGATTTCAAGCACCGCCGCCGCGTCCCGGGCGCGTGCTAAGATGCGCCCACTTCAACGATTCGAGGACGCCCACATGAAGGTCTCCCGGCGATCACCAACGCCAGATCCAGCACCGCTTGTCGAAGTTATCCGCGGTTCGCTAATAGAGTCCCGGCATCGAGGGCACATAGCTGCTGTGGAGCCACCGGCGAACATAGTGGCGCAACTGGGAGCGCCTGAGGTCTTTACTTACTTGCGATCTTCTGCCAAGCCGTACCAGACGATTCCCCTCATTGTTTCGGGGGCAGCCGACCGTTTTGGTTTGACACCCGCCGAGATTGCCCTTGCCTGCGCGTCACACAGCGGTGAAGAGATCCACGTCGAAATTGTGAAATCGATGTTGCAAAAGGTTGGCCTGACTCCCAGCGCTTTGAAGTGTGGTACTCATGAACCTTTTAGCCATGAAGTTTCTAGCAAGTTGCGAGAGAGCGGCAAGGAACCGGATGTACTCCAAAACAACTGTTCAGGAAAGCATGCCGGAATGCTTGCCCTCGCCCGTCATCTTGGCGCGCCAACTGAGACTTACGATCGACCAGACAATCCCGTACAGGTAGCAATCGCGGTAACAATCTCAGCGTTCTCAGATACACCTGTTGAGAAACTCACGAGTGCAATTGACGGCTGTGGAGTTCCTGTCTTCGCCGTTTCGGTCAAGGCTTTGGCACTAATGTACCTGCGACTGGTCGCTCCGCCCTCCGAATTCGATGAGCCAACACGTAATGCCTGCGAAAGAGTCGTAGCAGCAATGATTCGCTACCCAGAGTTGATCGGGGGCACAAAGGGTCGGCTTGATACTGAGATAATCCGCGCAGGAAAAGAGCGCCTTGTCTCAAAGGTCGGTGCCGAGGGCGTCTATACTCTGGGCTTACTACCGTGCGCTGAGTGGCCTCGCGGATTAGGGCTCGCTTTGAAGATTGAAGACGGTGACGATCATCGCGCCCGACCGACTGTCGTCATTGAGTCCCTGCGCCAATTGGGTATTTTGAAGGACGAAGCGTTGGAAGCAGTCGCGCCTTATTCATTCTTTCACGTCCGCAATCATCGAGGGGAACCTGTAGGAAAGGTTCGCGCTGCATTCAACTTGAAACGGATCGATTAGTAATGATTCCTATTAATCATCAGAACAAGACCGATCCTGGATCGCCGCCCTTGCGTCGAGATGAAGAGGGTCGTCCCGACGTCGATTCGGTTCCAGATGTTATTCAATGGTTTATCGAGAACGATAAGCGTGTGGCAATCATTAGGCACCCCAGGGTTGAGGAGGTGTTTCAGTGGAAACAGGAGCTCAGTCGAGCCCAAGGCGAGAAGATTTTCACCTTCAATTGTGCTGAAGATAGACTTGCGATTGGAGTGATTCAGGCGCTTGCAGAGAACACCGCACAGTCAGAACTCCACTCGTGGATAAGTCAGTTGTTAAATGCCCTGGACTCGGCCATTAAGGCGAACGAAGCAACAGTTGAGTCGTATGGTCTTGAGCTCCAAAACACAGCCTCCATAGTCAAAGAGGCGGAAAAAATCCCATCGTCGCGCGGACGCAACGATTTCCTGCTCAACTGTTGGATCGAGACGCTTTGTACTGCCGAAGCCCGCATTCTCGGCTGGCTCTATAAGGAGTTCTACGGTCGACCCTTTACACCTTGAAACAGCCCATGAATGACAAGTTGCGTGCACTTTTCCCTATCACCGAACATTCAGTCTATCTAAACCATGCCGCTGTCTCACCTCTGCCAGGAACGACGATAGAGGCAATACAGTCACAATTGATTGACGTAGCCGCGAACGGCTCACTTAACTTTCGCAGTTGGGTGGACGTCAAACATGAGGCACGGAAACTCATCGCTTCCATGATTGGCGCCCGCCCTGAGCAGATCGCCTTCATGAGGAACACCTCTGACGGACTCTCTAGTGTCGCAAACGGTTTGAAGTGGAATGAGGGTGACAACATCGTCACCTTTCGCGGAGAGTTTCCTTCGAACGTCTACCCCTGGCTCAGAATCCGGGACACTCGGAACGTTGAAGTTCGCATGTGTGAAGAGCGCGACGGACGAGTCGATACAGATTCGCTCATCAGTTTGATTAACAAGCGAACGCGGATAGTGACGCTGAGCCACGTTCAATATGCGTCAGGTTTTCGTTCGGACCTCGAGCGGATTGGGAGAGCAGCCCGAAGCTGCGACGCGCTTTTTGTTGTTGATGCTATTCAGGCTATGGGCGTTCTTCCTATCGACGTGGATGCCGAGCTGGTGGATGTGTTGGCTGGCGCCGGCCACAAATGGCTATTGGCGCCTGAAGGTGTGGGGATTCTTTATCTGTCAGATCGCGCCCGCGAACGAGTCGAACCCACACTGGTAGGCTGGGTCAGTGTTCCGAATCCCGAAGAGTACAACAATTTCAATCAAGGTTGGAATCGAGGGGCATTGGCATGGGAGACCGGGACTGGGCCAGCAGCATTGTTTTATGGTCTGAAGGCGAGTCTGCGGCTGTTGCTTGATACCGGAGTACCAGTGATCGCTGCGCATCTCGAACGAATCACAGACTATCTCTGTGACCGCCTGGAATCTCAGGGAAACTACCGGATAGTCAGCTCACGCCAGGAGGGTGAAAAATCCCAGATTGTCTGTATTCAACACAAATTTGGCTTGTCTCCCCTCACGCTATACAAGCAATTGAAAGATAGAAGAATCGTTACTGCTCCGCGTGGGGAGCGACTGAGAATCTCACCTCATTTTTACAATACCGCGGAGGAAATAGATGAGTTCATCCAGGCACTGCCGTAGCATTTGCATTGGGAGAAAGCTTGGTCCAACCCCTGAGATCCGAGCGATTATAGTTCGCTGATACACTTTGACTGTACGAAACGTGTACGAACATGGGGTTACAACCGCACCTGTGCCACATCGGCGCGCAGCAATTACATCCTTTTTGCTCTGAAAAGACGCACCTGCCACCTACCACGATTGAACATTAATGCGGTGGCACGGCCGTTGCCAAAAGCCGGGACAGAACAAGAAGGGTAGATCAGATAAGGGTAAATCGGGTCAGGCTCAGAGATTGTTAGTGAGTGGAAGCTTTGGGGGAGGCATCTTCTCACGTTGTAAAAAGGCAGGCGGTTGCTCTTTTGGGGGAACAGAGTTAGCGCTTGTATCACAGTCAAAGAGCATTTGTTACGGTGCTGCTGATCCGCGTCCTGTCAGGGGCTTGGGGGAGCTCCCCAGGAAGATCAGCAGCCCGTATTTTTTTGTCGGCCCGGTTTAACTGAGAAAGCACGATTGACAGTTCGCTGTACATCGTGCTTTTTCTCTTTTTTTGGGGCAATCAGTTACCGCGCCCGATCAGCCTTCTGGGATCAGTTTGCGCAGTCATCTCGTCAAGATTAAGCCTCAGCATGCCGCCGGCATCCGAAAAAACTTCACGGGGACGTCGTCTTCTTCTGTGAGTGAAAAGCAGGGCGCCAAATAATCCGCCAACAGCGAGACAAATGAGCAGTGCGAGCCCTGATGCCTTGACCACAACTACTAGAACGCTTGCCGTCGTCTCAACGTAATGTCTCTCCGCCCGTTGAAACCAGTAGGGGTCTTCACCCAACCACTGCACAACTTGCTCGTATTTCACCTGACCAATCAGTTCCTGAGCAACCTGCTCAGACGGCGCGTTGAAAACAAAAACTGAGTAGTTGCCGACCCGCTTATATCCTGATGGGGTATTTTGACCCTGTTCTCGTAACTGCTGTAGGCGGGCCATAATCCTACTGTCATTCTCGCCGGCAATCTGCGGAGTGGTGAACTCGACTATCACCATTCGTGATGTTCCGTACGTCGCGGCCACGGCCTCGGCCCCCGCATCAAATTCAATTACGTCGAGTACAGGCTGATTTGGAACGACCAACTTCAAGGATTCGAGGGTGACGCTGTATATGACTTGCTGAGCATTTTCCCAATCTGGCAGGTGCTTTATGAGGACCGGTATCTCGCCCTCGCCCGCGTCAAGAGGCGCGGCAAGCAATTGTGCCAGGCGCATCATATTATCCGTCCCGCGACCCACGGGATCCGGTTGAGTGATTCGAATGAAGACCGGGCCCTTGGAAAACGCAACCGCGCCAGCCGAAGTAACATTTGCCGTTCCGACTTCCCCGGTTCGCAAAGCAATCGCCGGCGCAGAATGCTTCATCTGTTCAGCAACGAGAGTAAGGAATGAGTAGGCTTCAGTGTCACTCCTGAACCTTACCACTTCCACAATAAATCGGTCAGCACCATCGAGGGCGTATTCGCTTCTGGCAGCGATAGCTGCCGCCGATCCGTCATTAAGTGCTCTAACGTTCTGTTCTCCCGCCGTCTCCAGGACCCTTGGCAATTCTGACAGGCGTACTGGCAACACCCGCCGGAATTCACCAATCTGCTGAGGCATCAAAACTCCAGGTTCCATAACTGGCTTATTGGCAAAGACCAAATAAGCACTCAGGAACAAGAACAGGCTGACACCAGAAGTTCGTTTTAGTAATCGAAAAGGCAAGAAATTAACCCCGGACGCAATTTACCACTTAATTAGAACCCGCGGGACGTTGGATGTTCCGGCCGGAAGCCCAGTTGGGCGGTTTTAGCTCCAAAAACAATCTTTAAACACAATAGTTTACTGCCAGCGGCGTAACTCGCGCAAAAGCAGGTCGGCGTAATATCGAGGCTTGCTAATGTTGTGCAGGATCGTGGTGCCACCGACCTCACTTGCGTTGTCAATAATCACATCGCCAAAGCCCAGTACTCGCTGTGGAATCGTCGCAGATACCGTGACGTCCTGGATTTTGCTGAGTGGAATGTTGTGCGTAGTGCGTGCGACTAAACCCGTGTCGATCTCAATCTTAGAGTCCGTGAGGGTATACCTAATCATATTGCGCTTTATGTGGTAGTAAGCTGGAATCAACAGCAATAACAGAGCTAGAGGAATTGAAATGTAGGGAGGCGCATTGACTATTGCCAACAAGAGGACGAGAACGATCGCACCCATGGCGGCCAGAACATATCCAAGTTTTATGAAGATCAGCGTCGGCCGCACGGTAAAAATCTTGCGCTCGAGCTCATCGAAATCGTCCGGGCTAACGGGCAAGCCGGACTGGGCACGGGCTATCCGGGTCATTTCGGGGTCGCTGGCGGGGGAGCCACATCCCGAACAAAAGCGCACACCGGGGGGAAGGTAAGAGCCGCAGTTGGAACAATGCATAAGATTTTGACCTCGGCCGGACCCAGCTTAATGATCTCTCAAACGTCCTTCAGATTTAAACGAATCATACCCAATGTTCGTTACTAACCCAAAAATAAAAACGAGATGAAGCCCACTCGGGGTTCCACCTCGTTTTAGGTTGATTGGGAAAGCCGTTTATTGACTCAACAATTGCAATCTACCGTCGGGGAGCCTCACTGCAAAGACGCTTCGTTCGTAGATCGATAGGGGAGTGGGATCTTTCTGCCGCATTGCCGCAACCTGATCGCGTGAGAGGCTGTTTGCGGTACGGACGGTCAGGGGGTCCCGCATCACCGAATAGCGCTTACCGATTCGGCGTACATACTCCTGCGTCTCGCGATAGGGCGGCACGCGATAGCCGAATTTCATCACTGCGCCTTCCCCCGCATTGTATCCCGCGAGCGCGAGCTGTAGATCACCACCGAAGTAGTTCAGCAAGAATCGGAGGTAACGCGCTCCTCCTTCGATATTCTGCTTGGGATCAAAGATGCTCGTAACACCAAACCGGCGCGCAGTTGGTGGCATCAACTGCATCAGCCCTCGAGCCCCCTTTGGGGAGACCGCATGCCGTTTGAACGTTGATTCCTGATGCATTACTGCATAGATGAGCAACGGATCTACTGCATTACGTTTTCCTGACTCGAGTATGAGGTTGTCTACGGCCCGGTCTCCGGTTGTGAATCCATCCAATGAACTCTGGACATTGAGGTTGGTGAGGCTATTAATCGGAACACTAGCGTGTGAGTACGCGAGATTATTGGTCTTTCTGGATCGGCGCGACCGCAGCGGCCTTCTAGTCTGCTGGACGGGCGGAGGGGGAAGTTCGAGGCGAACCCCGTTAACGAAGTCAAAGTTGTCAACTTGATAGCCTGACGACCCACCTTGCCCGAGGGCCGGAACACTAAAGACAATGATGATTGCGGCGATGTATGGGAATCTCTTCATAATAGCGCCCTGGAGGTCTTTGGATTTAGGTTCTGTGAGGCTGTTGGGCATGCGCGAATGTCTAACGCGCGTCCGAACTACACGAATAATACCATGCCACGTTGATCGAGGCCAAACACTGTTTTCACGACTTGGAAAAACCCGCCAAAAAGGCTGTTTTGGCCATTATTCAGGTCTTATGCCAGGACCAAATTGAGAGTATGATACGGCCGCTTTACGAACTCTCACGTGCGTTCTAAAACCGCGCGCTCCGTCGCGCCTCACAACCAAAAGAGGAGAACCTATGAAAATCTTTCTCACCCTCACGTTGTCCCTGCTGCTTGCCTTTTCAGTGGGAGTAGCAGCGCAAAGTACCAACTCCCCTGCCGGCAAGGCGGGATCAACTACCACCAACCGCAAACGTGGCCCGGTCTTCAGAGCCACCAAAGACCAGATCAAACAAGCCCAGGGGATTCTGAAGGGACGCGGCTTTTATGCTGGAGAACAGACTGGCACGCTGGATAGTGCCACCCGTGCCGGTTTGAAGGAGTATCAGAAGGCCGAAAATATCAAGGCAACGGGAACGCTTAATAAGTCAACTCTCGAGAGAATGGGGATCAGCCTGACTGAACGACAACAAGCGATGTAGCGGAGATCCAGTCAGGTCCCGAATTGTCCCCTACTGAATTGTTGTTCTGCCCCGGCAGCTGGAGGCGCGAGGGCACATCGAACGTGCCCTCGCGCTTTAACCTCGTGGCTTTGGAAGTCAGTTTAGGAGCTTTTCCACTATCTGGTAACTCGCGGCCAGTGCTTCCGCAAGTCTCTCAGGCTGATTACCACCGCCCTCGGCCATGTCAGGTTTGCCGCCACCGCGGCCGCCTACAATGGGTGCTAGCTCTTTAATGACCAGCCCCGCCGGGACGCGGCCAGCAACGTCAGGTGAGGTTCTAACGATCAGTGAAACTTTGCCTTCGCTGCTGCGGCCCAGGATCACCACGCCAGACTTGATTCGGGCCAGCAATGTGTCCGAAAGCTGGCGCATGCCGGGAGCATCCAGCCCGCTGGCTTCACGGGCGAGTACTGTCACACCCGCAATCTCTTTGGATTCGTCACCATTCGCCGAACTGCTTATTGCGCCAGTCGCGATTTTCAGCTTGAGCTCTTCGGTTTCGCGCTTAGCCTTCTTAAGTTCTTCCTGAAGCCGCTGAACCTGAGCTGGCAAATCAACTCGCGAGCTTCGCAGATCTATTGCAAGCTTATCGACCAGCAGCTCCGTTTCACGAAAACGCTCAAACGCGTCGACGCCCGTTACGGCCCTGATCCGGCGCACCCCGGATGCAATCGATTCGTCACTTACTATCTTGAAGAGTCCAATATCGCCCGTGGCGCCGACATGCGTTCCGCCGCATAGTTCCTTTGAGAACCCGGGTACAGTAAGGACGCGCATCAAGCCTGCGTACTTTTCACCAAAAAGAGCCATTGCTCCCGATCGGATTGCATCCTCAATCGGCATAATCTCGGTCTGTACTCTGACGTTTCGCAGAATCTGATTATTTACAAGACGCTCGATCTCGGCCAGCTCGACTTCGGTGAGAGCCTGAAAATGGGTGAAGTCAAAGCGCAGATAATTCGGGGCGACAACTGAGCCTGATTGCTTGACATGACCGCCAAGTACTTCTCGGAGCGCGGCATGCAGCAGATGCGTGGCCGTGTGATTGCGCCGGGTGGCGTCACGTTTTTCAACATCAACCTGCACTACCACTTCGTCACCGACCTGCAGCACACCCTGGTCCACTTTTACGCGGTGCAGTATAAATCCAGCTACGGGGGCTACCGCATCGTTGACTGTAACGTGCGTTTTGCCCACGGCAAGCGTCCCGGTGTCACCTACCTGGCCGCCTGACTCGGCATAGAAAGGTGTGCGATCGAGAAGGACCTCACCCTCCTGGTTTTCCACAAGCTCCGACACTTCCTGGTCATCTCTGATCAAAGCCAAGACCTTGGAAGAATCCAGCCGCGTGCATTCGTAACCGGTAAATTGACTCCTGGCTACACGGTCCAGCATCCGCGCGTAAACTGGTTTGGTGCTGGCCATCTCGCCTCGTTCACGCACGTCGATCTGCTGAATCTCGCCAAGGGCGGCTTCAAACTCTTCGTTAAAAACATTCTCGTCGACCGGGAAGCCCCGCTCTTCCAGGCTGACCCGGATCAAATCGCGCGGGGTGCCAAACGTATCGTAAAGTCGCGCGAGTTGCTTGTAGTCCGGTTGCGCCCCTTGCGGTTTTTTTCCAAAGAGAGCATCAAGCTTCTGCAATCCCATAGTGAGGGTCGCGCTGAACCGTTCTTCCTCCAGTTTGACCATGCGCGCTACAAAATCGCGCGACGCCTCCAACTCCGGGTAAGCTTCACGCATCAAGTCCACCACAAAATCGGTAACCTCATAAAAGAAGAGGTTTTCGAAATTGAGAGTGTGCCGGCCGTGATAGATCGCTCTCCGCATGATCTTACGCAGCACATAATTACGTCCCTCGTTTCCCGGCAGAATGCTGTCAGCAATCGAGAAGGCGGTAGCGCGGGCGTGATCGGCAATGACGCGCATTGCAAAACCTTCAGCCGAATCCGTTTGATATTCTTTGCCAGACAGTTGCGCTGTGAACTCGATGATCGGACGAATTAGATCGGTATCGTAATTCGAACCTAACCCTTGTAATACCACCGCCAGGCGTTCGAGGCCGGCCCCGGTATCTACCGAAGGGGCGGGCAACGGCTCCAGCTTATACTTACCAGGTTCAACCTCGATCCGGTTGTATTGCATAAAGACCAGGTTCCAGATCTCCAGGTTTATGTCGCCTGGTCCATTCACGAGGTCCGCCCGATTGAAGGCGGGATCTTCCGGGTGCTCGCCGAGGTAATAACTGATCTCCGTATTCGGACCACAGGGGCCAGTCTCAGCCATCTGCCAGAAATTATCCTTGCGACCAAACCGCAGCACACGTTCGGGCCTGGCGCCGGCCTCAACCCAAAGTCCCGCCGCTTCCTCATCGGCAGGAGTTTCATCATCACCCGCGAAAACGGTAAACCACATCCGTTCGGGATCCAGCTTTAGCTCGTTTACCAGAAAGTCCCGGGCGAACTGAATTGCCTCGCGCTTGAAGTAATCACCAAAGGAAAAGTTCCCGAGCATCTCAAAGAACGTATGGTGGCGCGCGGTCTTTCCCACTTCATCAAGATCATTGTGCTTCCCTCCGGCCCGCACGCATTTTTGAGACGAAGCAGCTCGCACATAGTCGCGCTTCTCGATTCCCAGAAATACGTCTTTGAACTGATTCATACCAGCATTAGTAAAAAGAAGTGTCGGATCATTCGCAGGCAGTAAGGGGCTCGAGCGCACACGTTTATGCCCCTGGCGCTCAAAGTACCGAAGAAAAGTTTCGCGAATTTCGTTTCCAGTCATAGTGCTTACTTGCTATCTAATCAACTATCTGTTCGCAGACGAAAAAGTGTAGCATGCGGCGTCAGACGTGGCGAAATCAGGGGACCTTTGAAATCAGTCGGATTCTTCAATGCCTCCCCGAGTGATTCGGCGTACTTTTTCGGAAACCAACTCGAAGGGAAAGCCCCGCCGCATCAGGTGATCGAATAATCGCTTTGCGTCGGCCAATGAAGCTGGGCGACCTCGAATACGTAGATGTTTCTCAATTGCCTGGTCAATTAGTTCATCTTCTGAAACCTCGCTATAAACCACCTCGAGTGCCTCGTCGGTTATTGCCCGACCTACCTTCTTCAGCGTCAGGTCTCTCTTGAGTCGCTGACGGCCGACAGGCTTCTGCCGAATCTTCAGGAAGGCAAAACCAATCGCAAACCGTTCGTCGTCGAGATAACCGTACTCTTTAAGACGCGCGATCGCCTCCTCGACCGCGTTCTTGTTTGTGTGACGCCCTTTTAGCAGCAGGTCCCGAAGTTCAGCGACGGATCGCGGTCGTGCCGCCAAAAGTTTAATCGCACGTGCAAATGTGCGAAGACGTATTTGTAACGGGGTAAGTTTTACAGCCCTTTTTTTGGAGGCACCTTGTGGCATTCGCTTGGCTGGAACCAACTGAGTTTTCATCCGACATTTAATCATAGAAGGAATCAAGAACGAGAATCGCCAATAGATGCGTAAGCACTTAAAATGGATTCATGGATGGCGTCCTGATCATCGATAAGCCGGCGGGGTTAACTTCTCATGATGTTGTCGCTCGTGTAAGGCGACTCCTGCATGTACGCCGCGTCGGGCACACAGGAACTCTCGATCCGTTTGCGACTGGCGTTTTGGTGGTTCTGGTTGGCCGCGCCACTCGACTGGCCCGCTTCCTAAGTGGCGCCGACAAAGAATACGAAGCCGTAGTCCGTTTAGGGTATGCCACAGACACCGGAGACTGCACCGGCAAGGCGCTCAACGACCCAGCCTCGCTACCAAAGATCAGCATAAGCCCGGATCAATTTCGTGCGACCCTTGCCAATCTGCTCGGTGAGATCGAACAACTGCCTCCAATGTATTCGGCAAAGAAGTATGGAGGCCGCAAACTTTATGAACTGGCTCGGCGAGGCGAGGAGATTGAGCGGCGACCAGTCAGAGTGACGATCCACTCATTGGAAGCTCGGGGCGACGAGTCGTTTAGATACAACCAAGATGGCACAGTGGACATCGCGGTTCGCGTGGCCTGCTCGTCGGGTACCTACATTCGCACGCTGGCCGAGAACGTCGGTGAGCAATTGGGTGTGGGAGCCCACCTCGCAGAACTGCGTCGAACAAAGGCAGGAGAGTTTAGTATAGCGGCGGCTCGTAGTCTCGAGCAGTTGAAGGAGGAGATAGACAACGGTTCCTTGGGGACCATTCTTATTCCTCCTGACGCGGCACTCTCACGAATGCCTTTTGTGCATCTAAGCTCTGTTGACACGGAACGCGCGCTCAATGGCGTGGCAGTTCCGATGGCGCCGGCGTCCGCAGCAAACTTGGCCGACGAAGAAAACGTAAGAATGCGCGCTGCGGATGGAACCCTGCTCGCGGTGGGTTCTTACGATGCGGAACGTCGTTTGTTACATCCGCGCGTCGTTGTCGCTGCAAAGAATTAGGACGTTGACTTACTCACTCGCGGGCTGTGATATACTGGCGCCAACTTAAGGGAAGCGCGCGCAGCGGATCGCTTCCAATAAGTGATCCCATCCCGCGCTCCCATTGAAACAGTTAAGCTCATTGAGAATTCGTTGCTTCGAAGATGCGGCGGCAGGTTAACGCGCGCGTGACGCAGGCGCATATCGAGGCAATTAACAAACAACCGGAATCTATGGACCGTGCCGGGCCCGGTTGCTTCTAAGGGCGTGCTTTATCCCCACACGCTATCCACGCGCGAAGCCCAAGAGGTATATAAAGGCTATGCAAGAGCAGGATGGCAAAAAATTCAATATCACCGAACGCTTGGAAGATCTGCGCCGTGAGCACGAAGCGCTGCGCTGGGAAGGGACCTTCCGAGACTACTTTGAGTTAGTTGCTCAAAACCCGCGAATCGCTCAACTCTCACACGCGCGAATTAATGACATGATTCACGCCGCCGGGATTGAGAGAATACACGAGGGTACTCACCATGAAGTGATCTCTTACAAATTCTTTGCCGAAGAACTATTCGGCATTGAAGAGCCGATCGCCAGGCTGGTTGAGTACTTCAAATCCGCGGCACAGCGACTTGAAGTGCGAAAACGCATCCTGCTGCTAATGGGTCCGGTCGGGGGTGGAAAATCAACCATCGTTAACATGCTGAAGCGCGGGCTGGAAGGCTGGACCGCCACAGAGGGTGGCGCAGTTTACGCAATTAAAGATTGTCCAATGCATGAAGAGCCCCTGCATTTGATTCCCCACCAACTGCGTCCCGAGATCGAAAAGCATTACGGCATCTATATCGAAGGCGATCTTTGCCCACAATGTCGTTATGCGCTGGACCATACTTACGGCGGTCGCCATGAGGACGTTCGCGTCCACCGGGTGATCTTTTCAGAAAAGGAACGCGTCGGCATCGGAACGTTTTCTCCGAGCGATCCCAAATCTCAGGACATTACCGAACTTACCGGCTCGATTGACCTTTCGACCATCGGCGAGGTCGGGGTTGAATCCGATCCGCGCGCTTACCGTTTCGACGGTGAACTCAACATTGCAAACCGCGGATTGATGGAGTTCGTCGAGATGTTAAAGGTCGACGAAAAGTTTTTATACAGTCTGCTTACCTTATCGCAGGAACAGAGCATTAAGACCGGTCGCTTCGCAATGATTTATGCGGACGAAGTGATCCTCTCGCATTCGAACGAGAACGAGTACATTGCCTTTGCCGGCAATCGCAAATCAGAGGCCCTCCAGGATCGAATAATTCTCGTGCGTGTTCCTTATAACCTGCGGGTCTCACAGGAAGAGCGTATCTACGACAAACTGTTGCATCAGTCTGAGGCATTGCGCAGCGTTCATCTGGCGCCAAATACCTTGAGGGTGGCCGCGATGTTTGCGGTAATGACCCGGCTCGAGGAGCCAAAACGCCAAAACGTCGACGTCGTAAAGAAGATGAAACTTTACGATGGCGAAGATGTCGAAGGCTACAAATCCAAGGACGTCCGCGAGCTGAAGGAAGAAACCGTCAGAGAAGGGATGGACGGGATCTCACCCCGTTACATTATCAACCGTCTCTCAGGCGCCCTCGTGCGTGACGGCGTTACCTGCATCAATCCAATTGACGCGCTGCGGGCAATCAAAGACGGATTCGAACAGCATACAGGTATCAGTTCCGATCAGCGCGAACGTTACTTGAACATGATCTCGCTGGCGCGGAAGGAATATGACGAACTTGCGAAGATCGAAGTACAGCGTGCATTTGTCTACTCGTTTGAAGAGATGGCGCGCACGATGTGCAATAACTACCTGGACAATGTCGAAGCGTATTGCAACAAAGAGCGAATGAAAGATCCGATTACCGAAGAGGAGATGGATCCCGACGAACAGTTGATGCGCTCGATCGAAGAGCAGATTGGCATCTCCGACAATGCTAAGAATACGTTCCGGCAGGAGATTCTGATTCGTATCTCGTCGTATGCCCGCAAAGGAAAGCCTTTTGAATACAATTCTCATGAGCGCTTGAAGGAGGCAATTGAAAAGAAGATCTTCGCCGACCTCAAAGACGTGGTGAAGATTACGACTTCGGCAAAGACGCCCGATCCAGACCAGTTGCGTAAGATAAACGAGGTCGTGGACCGCCTGGTGAAGGAACACGGTTACTGTCCGGTTTGCGCGAACGAACTGCTTACCTATGTAGGAACGCTGCTCTCGCGTTGATCCCTTTGATCGTCTCGGGCTTTTAACGCCAGCTAATGAAAGGCCAGTGAAAGAATGTTTAGCCCGCTTTCACGGGCGGCAGAGGCGGCAACGCCGGGGGTACTGCCGCGGTGTTAAGGCGGGCTAAAAATATCAGGGCCCGATTACCTACAAATGAAAAAGCGCTATCTGATCGCAGGAGCAACCGGGCTGGCAGCAACTGCCGTTGCGGCCAGATTGCTTGGGCGTCCCGCCGACGCAGACTGGGAAAAGAACCGATCCGCAGTCTTCCATGCGGAGCATTCACTCTTTACCGATGTTGATGGGCATCGTGTTCATTATCAGGAAGCAGGGCCCAAAGACGCGAAGCCAATAATACTGATACACGGGTTTTGCTCTTCCACGCTCGTCTGGAGCGAGGTATTGCTAAAACTGGTCGCCCGTGGCTTTCGTGTAATCGCGCCTGACCTGCTGGGCTACGGGTATTCTGGTAAACCGCGCAACGCCGAATATACGATCGCTTCGCAGTCGCGAATGATTGTGGGATTGCTGGATAAGCTTGGGTTCGAGCGCGCTGCTGTGGCCGGAAGCTCTTACGGCGGCGCAGTCGCGGCAACCGTTGCACTGGATTACCCCGAGCGTGTTGAAAAATTGATACTGGTTGGGGCAGTTACAAACAATGCGCCGACTAAGTATTTGTTGATGCGCCTGTTTGGCTCCCCAGTGATTGGCGATCTGGTCTCGCCCCTTTTGATCGGCTCCCGGCGACTGCTCAGACTCCGCATGAAGCGAGTCTACGACAGGCATTCCCGGGTGCTAGATGAGAAGAGGGTGGACGCTCGACATCTTCCTTTGAGAGCAGCAGCCACTCATCGCGCGATTATCCGTACCGTTAGGCGGTGGGACGCCAATCGAATTCAGCGTGACGCGCATCTAATCAGTCAACCCACTCTCCTCATCTGGGGTGAAACCGATCCGGAAGTGCCTTTACAGGACGGTGAGCGACTTCAGGAAAAGATCGAGGGTTCCCGGTTGATCATTTTTCGCAACTGCGGTCACCTTCCCCATGAAGAGTTTCCCGAATCGTTTACGGAAGTGGTCACTAACTTTTGTTTCGACCGGAAGGTACTGAACCGGCATGAGTTATTAGAGCCGGCGTATTAGGATCCTGTTGCAAGATTCGAGTTTGAATCAACGAGTGACGCGCCATGAGTATCCAACGCAATGACTGGTCGCTACAGCGCAAGGGCATCATCGACCAGGATCGACACAAGGAACGCGTTAAAGAAGCGATACGCAAGAATTTGGGGTCGATCGTTTCCAACGAGGCGATTATTCTCTCTGACGGCAAACGAACCGTCAAAGTGCCTATGCGCGCGCTGGATGAGTACAAATTTCGTTTTGACTATCGCAAGAAGAAGCATGTAGGCCAGGGTGATGGCAAAACCCGCATCGGCGATGTCATCGGGCGCGAGAGCCAGCCCGGTCAGGGAAGTGGCAGCGGCCCAGCGGGACAAGAAGCCGGCGCTGAGTACTATGAAGCTGAGGTCAATATCGACGAGATTGCCGCGCTGATCTTTGAGGATCTCCACTTACCTTTTCTTGAGGAGAAAGCCCAAAAAGCGGTGCAGTCAAAGAAGACCCAGTTCAACGAGATTCGGCGTACCGGGGCCATTGCGAATCTGGACAAACGACGCATGATCCTTGAAAACCTCAGGCGCAACGCGCGCGAAGGTCGTGGGGCACAGTTTGGCGACATTAAGAAAGAGGATCTCAGGTTCAAGACCTGGGAGGAGGTGATGCGTTACGAATCAAACGCTGTTGTGATCGCGATGATCGACGTCTCTGGCTCGATGGGAGAGTTCAAAAAGTATGTGGCGCGGTCCTTTTACTTCTGGATGGTCCGCTTTCTTCGCACTCGCTATGACAATGTCGATATAGTCTTCATCTCGCACCACACGGAAGCAAAAGAGGTCACAGAAGAACAGTTCTTCACCCAGGGCGAATCCGGTGGGACAGTGGTCTCTTCAGCGTACCAGTTGGCTTTGGATATTATTCGCCAGCGCTACCGGCCTGCGGATTGGAATATCTATCCTTTCCATTTCTCGGATGGTGACAACTACTACTCCGATAACGATGAAGCGGTGCGCCTGGCCGACGAATTGATCGCGACGTGTAATCTATTTGGTTATGGCGAGATTGGCGAAGAAGGTTCGGGGAGCTATCGGCGCTCTTCCGGCGCGCTACTTTCTATCTTCAACGATCGGCTCCAAAAGAAGGACCGGTTCGTAGGCGTTCGGATTGACGACAAAGAGGAGGTCTATCCGGCGCTGAAACAGTTTTTCGGTCGCCGGGGGGTAGAAATCCCCGTCTGATCAAGCGAGCAATTGATGGAAGACCGCGAAATTAGAGAGCTCGAGAAATCCCTCGAGCAAATCTGGGCCATAGCGCAAAAGTTCGGCCTCGATCCTTACCCGACCCGTTTTGAAATTGTGCCCGCAACAGTAATGTATGAAGTCGGCTCTTATGCGCTACCCGGACGTTACTCGCATTGGACCTTCGGAAAGGCCTACCATCGGATGAAGACGATGTATGACTTTGGGCTTTCGAAGATCTATGAGGTCGTGATCAATACCAATCCCTCGTACGGCTTTTTGCTCGAGACCAACAGCCCCATACAAAACAAGCTGGTCATCGCGCACGTTCTCGGTCACGTCGATTTCTTCAAGAATAACGCGTATTTTTCCAAGACCAACCGGCGGATGGTAGAGAGTGTCTCTACGCATTCGCAACGCATGATGGAGTACGAGTTCAAACACGGCCGTAAGACTGTCGAGAAGTTTTTGGACGCTGTGCTCGCCATCGAAGAACACATCGATCCCAACTTCTTCATAAAGCGAACGATTTCTGAAGCTGAGGAAAAGCGGCGCGCGGAGCAAAGACCTCGGGAAGGCCGCTATGATGACCTGTGGAACCTCGAGCCACCACCTACTGAAGTCCGTGACGCGAACCAGGAAGACTCTCCAGAAAAGAAACTTCTTCCTGAAAAGGACATCGTTTTCTACGTAATGAAAAATTCGCCCACGTTGACCTCCTGGCAACGTGATGTCATGGCGATGATTCATGAAGAAATGGAGTATTTCGTACCCCAGATGCAGACCAAGATCATGAATGAAGGATGGGCCAGCATCTGGCACGCGCGCATCATGCGTGAACTCGACCTCAGCGACCGTGAGCATATTGAGTTTGCCGACCTCCACTCTGGCGTGGTTTCGCCACACAAAGGCCAGTTGAACCCCTATTATCTCGGGTTCAAGATCTATGAAGATATAGAACGGCGCTGGGACAATCCTACGCCAGAGGAGCGGGAAACTCTGGGTCGCAAGGGAGGGGAAGGGCGCGACAAAATTTTTGAGGTGCGTGAGATTGAAAACGATGTCTCGTTCCTTCGCAACTACTTGACGGAAGAGCTATGTGAAGAACTCGACCTATTTGTCTATGAGTTGGTCGACGACGAGGAGTGGACGATCTCAGAAAAAACCTGGAAACGTGTGCGCGATCAGTTGGTCTCTAACATGACCAACTTCGGCTTCCCTTACCTGGAAGTAGCCGATGGAGACTACAACGGAAATCGCGAACTCTATATGCGACACTCGTATGAAGGCACGGAACTCGACATGCGGTACGCGCGTAAAGCACTGGAACACGTGTTTACGTTATGGGGACGTCCGGTGCATCTCGAGACCGTTATCGATGGAGACAAGACCGTTCTGCGGTATAACGGCGAGGAGCACAGCGAGACTTGAGCTTCTGATTTGAGCCTTCGAATGGACCGGTCGGCAGTATTTGATATTTTTTTGAATTTAATGCCGTAATCCCGCAGCGAACGCACGCGAAGTCAATCCCATCAAAACCGGGGAAAGGAACAAACAATATGCGCAGCTCTGCCCCTGGTCTTATCCGCCGTACCTTCGTTGTCATTACGCTGGCCTTACTCATCGCTACCGGAGTAGTGGTTACGCAACTCGACGCGCTCGAGCCTCAGATCGAGGCGGCAAGGGTAGTCGTCCAGGCGCCCCGCAAACAGACAGTTGTTGAGAGTGTTGACCGCGAAACGAGCAAGCCTTACACCGGAAGCCTTTCAATTTTTGAGGACCCACGACGCGACCAGAAACTACAGATCGATCGCGTAATGGACCTTCTGGGCATTAAAGAAGGTGCGAGTGTAGCGGATATCGGTGCCGGCTCCGGTTGGTTCACCGTTCGGGCTGCTCGACGCATAGGAACCAGCGCGACCGTTTATGCG
Source organism: Pyrinomonadaceae bacterium (assembly GCA_041751855.1). Lineage (GTDB taxonomy): Bacteria > Acidobacteriota > Blastocatellia > Pyrinomonadales > Pyrinomonadaceae > PSRF01. Next base: position 58,045 of record JBGSWR010000093.1, on the reverse strand, counting down.
GTTGACATCAACACTAATTATCTCAAACACATCGAAGAGCGAGCCCGAGGCGAGAAACTGTCGAATATTCGTACCGTCCTGGGGAAAGAAGACGATCCACTCCTCCCCGCGAAGAGCGTCGATGCCGTGCTGCTCCTCAAGACATATCACGAAATTGCCGAGCCCATACGTTTACTTGTTCGCACGCGTGAGGCAATGCGTCCAGGCGGGCTGCTTGGCATCATCGATCGCAACGGTAAAGGAGACGATCATGGAATTGATCGTGACGTAGTCGTCGATGAAGCTGCGCGGGCCGGTTTTGTACTGGTGGATGAACACGATTTCGTAAAACCCGACAACATGGATTATTTTCTGATTTTCAGCGCTCGCTAAGAACTCGATAGAAGGTCGACTTACCGCGCGAGGGTCGAGGTCATTCCATCTGTAGGGCTCGTCCCACAGCCTTGTCGTGCCGTACTCGCCAGATTTTCGAATCGAGATAGTAATGTATGAAAGCGTAGCCCCACAGAAAAGCGATACCCAACTCCATTAGAAGACCATGCTTGGACCCAAGACTCAGGTAACCGAGGTATTGTCTTGGACCCTGGTAAATCACGCCGAAGACTATTCCAAAAGCAACATAAAAGAGCAGGCGCCTACTAATTAGCTCGGCCGCGCCAAAACGCTCCTTACAGTCCTCTCCAGCTGAATACTTCTTGTTATGAAACCAGATAAGCCGATGGTATTGAAAATTGTGGTAGATCGTCAGGATGGCGACAATAGCAATTGGTTTATGAGGCATCGGCGTTAGCAACACTATCCAGTGCATCGGAATTGCCGCCGCTAGAAGCAGATACTTCGGCAGGTTTAGCGGTTGGCCCAGCCACACCCGCTGTACCTGGCGTGCAATCCATAGCAGCGCGAGAACGATGGTCCCGGCCAGCAACAGGGAAGCGACTGAATTTACTGCGCTCTGAAGTAATAAGGGGACGCGAGCCATCGCTTCGGGATCCTCGGCGATAAAAGCGACGAACGGATAGTTGAAGGCAAAAAGCAGTAACGCGCGATCCAACGTGTTATCAACCGCCGCGAGGTCGCCATTCTTCTTTTTGTAAAGGACCATGAAGCCATAGTGCTGTTTGACCAGGTGGTAATACGCCCAAAGCGCTGCGAGAAAGAAAAACACAAGGCTGGCGCCAAACAACACCATTACCGGGCCGACGACAAAGAACAACGATGATCCCCACAACAAGCGCCCGCGGCTGCGGCGTTCACTCTTGTCGAAGTAGGTACGGGAAAAGGTACCGAAGACGTGGGGCGCATCAATCAAGATGGCCCAGAGAGCTACCAAAGGAACCAAGGGAACAGCGCCACTAACATACAGGACCAGCAGGAGATAACTTGAGGCAACCGAGCCGATGAACCACACCAGGTCGTCGCGCGCGCTGATGATCCAGCGTAATGAGATAACCCGAGGGCGGGCTTCGGAAACCAGTTGGGCGGAGGTGGCCATCAATGAAAGTCTCGCGGTTCCGTTTGAAAAAATAGGTGTGCGCGGGCTAGGATTCTAACACCGTAGCCAAACACCAAAAAGGGGATGATGTGCGAGATGAGCCCTACTTCGCCGGAACCAGGTGAAACCCATAACAACCTGTTTGAGCTTACGTTCCAGGCACATCCCTGGCACGGAGTTTCCCCCTACATGCTTGCAGATGGTGAAGACGAACCTCTGAATGCGTTCATCGAGATCGTTCCCACGGATGCCGTGAAGTATGAGCTCGATAAGACATCAGGGCACCTGCGCGTAGATCGTCCACAGCGCTTTTCATCGATGTGTCCAACCCTTTATGGCTTCATACCGCAGACCTTCTGCGGTGATGAAGTGGCTGAACTCTGCTCGCAACGAACGGGCATCGATCAGATCAGTGGCGACGAGGATCCAATGGATATCTGCGTCTTAAGCGAAAAGGCGTTTGGGCATGGGGCTTTCTTTTTGCGAGCACACCCGATTGGCGGCCTGCGCATGATTGATGGTAACCAAGCGGATGACAAGATAATTGCCGTTCTCGAATCCGATGTCGCATACAGTCATATCAAGGACGTGAAGGAATGCCCGCCTGGGCTGTTAGAACGTCTGAAGCATTACTTTCTCAGCTATAAGCAGTTGCCAGCCGATGTGCCTCGCCGCGTTGAGATCGTTGATGTCTACGATCGGGAAGAGGCGCTCGAGGTAATCAGGCGTAGCATTCGTGATTATCGCGCCGAGTTCGGTGACCCCAAAGCGCGGTCGCTGCACAACAGAATCGAAGAATATGTGGATCCCGGCTGAGACTAACGCTTTTCAATAGTCTCGCTGACTCCACAACGCGGGCAAGCTAACCCTTGTCGCGACGAGTCGGTCCAACGCGCCAGCGCCAACATGGCGAGTTCTGGGTTCTTCTCTCCCTCCCCTTCCCTGAAGAAGCGCGCATGCTCTCCAGAATTCAGGTGCTTACGCTCGGCATCTTCAGCGCTACAGTGTTTGCAGAGCCAGCCGTAGCCAGGATTAAAGAAGTGATTGGTCTCGTCCATAGGGGATGAACGGAGGTCGCCCTTGTGGATCCCTGTCCTTAGCAGAGAAAGCGTTCCATTAATTACACAACAAAACTTCGCCTAATGGTTCTGCCCGGCTATCTTCGGAACTCTCTACGTCGAGTCTCAGGAACATCAGTCAAGCGTACCGGCACGGTGGTACGTCTACCATTGCGAACAATCTCGACGCGCACTGTTTCTCCCACTTTCTGTTTATCGAGGGCACGATAGAGATCGTCGGTGTTCCCAACCTTCTGCTCATTGATGGCGACGATGATATCACCAAGCTCAACTTCGCCATTTTCTGTCTGAGTTAAGCCACGTAACCCGCCATTGGCTGCCGGGCCACCGGCAGCCACCTGGACAATCAGCACTCCCTCTGCGACCGGCAACTCGACCTGACTGCGAAGCGCAGCGACGTTGCGCGTATTTATGCCGAGTTTGGGACGTCGCACTTCGCCAGTGCTGATCAACTGGGGAACGATCCGTTTCGCGATGTTTACGGGAATCGCAAACCCCACTCCCGCAGACGCGCCGGAAGAAGAAAGGATCTGAGAGTTGATGCCAATCATCCGGCCGCTAGAATCCAGCAGCGGTCCCCCGGAGTTTCCCGGATTAATTGAAGCATCTGTTTGAATTGCCCCTTCGATTGGCCGCCCATTGCGCGCGCGAATTGGCCGTTGCAATCCACTGATCACGCCCGTCGTGAGCGTGCGGTCCATTCCGAATGGATTGCCGATTGCCAGGACCTTCTGGCCGACTTCCAGCCGATCAGAATCACCTAGCGGGACCACACTCAACGGTTCGCGCGGTCTTTCCACCAGCTTAATAACCGCGAGGTCCGTGTCTGGATCACCGCCGACCACAGTCGCTGCATACGTTCTTTGCCCACCAAAGCTCACCGAGAGTTTTTGGGCTCGCTCGATCACGTGGTAATTGGTCAAAATGTTGCCGTCCTGGTCCAGAATGGAACCCGACCCTGCGCCTTCCTGAGGCTCAACAAATCCAAAGAAGTCACGAGCGTAAGAAGTGGAATGGATGTTCACCACACCCGGCGATACTACCCGATAGATCTGGATATTATTTTGCTCATCAGTAGTCGCGGAAGGGTCGGTCAATCCAGCCGGTGGGGTTTCAGTAAAGGCCGAACCCGCAGGCGGAAAGCGCTTCAGCATTCTATCTACAACAACCACTGTCGTAGCGGCAAAAATTCCCGAGACAAGGGCGATAATCAGGATCTGGCGTGCAGTTAGTTTATACATCGTGTTACTGCTCCGGAGGTTTGAATTCATTTTTTTAAAGGCTCGCGTAGCAAGCAGAACTGAGATGCCTGACAAATAAGGGCGGTTGTGTGTAAACCGGGAGCGGCCTCCTACTTCTTCCTCGACTGGCTCTGGCAAACTCAATTTAGGCTTTCCTGTGCCGTATCGCAAGCGTTGTAGCGCCTGCTGTCTCGCTAGCGGTTATTCCCGGGAAGATCATCTGGTTGAAGTCGAGGAGTACATTCGTGGGTTAGAGACCGTACCAAAGCATCCTGGACAGGATGTGCCACACTGGCTTTCCTGCTACGATTTTATCTATTATTCTCATCCGTCAACCTTCTTCAGTTGTCCACATGAAAAACACACAGACCTCCTATCCAAGAGACAAAATCAAGGTTGTCCTGCTTGAGAACATCAGCGAGTCAGCCGCTGAGACTTTCCGCAACAGCGGTTACACAAATATCCGGAAAATCCCGGGCGCGTTGAGCGAAAAAGAACTGATTGCAGCGCTTAAAGGCGTCCATATCCTCGGCATCCGCTCAAAGACTCACCTGACGAATAATGTGATTGCCGCAACCGATAGGCTGCTAGCTGCCGGATGTTATTGCATTGGCGTTAATCAGGTTGACCTGAAGGGAGCGACTGCGGCCGGCGTGGCCGTTTTCAACGCCCCTTACTCAAACACGCGTTCGGTTGCCGAACTTGTGATCGGACTGTGCGTGATGTTGATCCGCAGGATCCCAGACAAGAACGCGGCGGCGCACCGCGGAGTATGGATGAAGGAAGCAAGTGGCAGTTTTGAACTGCGAGGTAAAACTCTCGGCATCGTAGGATACGGCAACATCGGATCGCAGGTGTCGGTAATGGCCGAGGCAATGGGAATGAACGTTATTTACCATGATATTGGTCCAAAGCTACCTCATGGCAATGCGCGGCAGGCGCGAAACCTTACGGAATTATTAAGCCGCTCTGATATCGTTACGCTTCATGTGCCGGGCAATGCCTCCACGCGCAGAATGATTGACAGAGAAGCGCTTGCACATTTAAAAATGGGCGCAATTCTGATCAACTACAGTCGTGGTGACGTGATCGATCTCGAAGCCCTTAAAAATGAGATTGACCGCAGCAGGGTCGCTGGCGTCGCGGTTGATGTTTTTCCAGAGGAACCTGAGAAGCAAAACGATTCGTTCTCGTGCGTGCTACAAAACCTGCCGAACGTGATTTTGACGCCACACATTGGAGGATCAACAGAAGAAGCCCAAGCAAGCATTGGTCTCGAGGTCTCGACTAAACTTATTCAGTTTCTGGAGTTCGGTACGTCAAACGGCTCGCATACGGTTCCAGAAGTAAACTTGCCACCTCAGGACAGGAGCCATCGCATCCTGCATATCCACGAAAACATTCCGGGAGTTCTCGGTGAAATCAACTCAAAACTGTCGGGACGGGGTATCAACATTCTGGGCCAATACTTGAAGACTAATGAAGATATCGGCTATGTGGTACTGGATGTTGACACAAAGCTCTCCCGGGAAGCTCTCGAGGTATTGCGAGAGGTTAAAGGGACGCTGAAAACGCGGGTGGTCTATTAAGATTCGGAATTAGCCGAATGAACTAAACAATGAAGCTGCGTCACAAGGATGGCTACTGAATCTTTGATCAGGAGAAGAAAGCAAAGAAGATTCTGGGTAAATCCCCGACATAAGCAATCGCTGTTTCTGGGCCACTCCAGCCGAGGGCGGACAGTCCGGTGATTGTATGGATCCCCATTAGAGCAATGTAGAGGCCAAGGACAATCTTCATTCCCCTCTGCGCAATCGTTCGGTTAGCGAAACGATAGAGGATGTAGGCCGCGAATGCTCCTACAACCAATTTAAAGCCAAGAAACGGGCCCTCGCCCAGATCCAAAAGGAAGGCCATTAAAGCGTTTCCTTCGGTGGCCACATTCATGCGAATCCAGATAATGGTTAACTGGGCATCGGCCCAGTTCAGCACGAAAAGGAGAAGGCTTTTTGAGATGCTACTCATTGGGGCAATTCCTTTAAGCTAAACGTTGTTAAACCACGGCTCCTTTACGTAAGAACCTCCGAAACCAGGAGGCTTCGGAGGTTCTTTCGCCACGGGAGGAACGAGACTCGTTCGTTGTGCTAAGGAGATACTCGCAATCTCGTTTTGCTTCCCGAAAGAAAGCCCGCGTTAACGATTCTCAGACAGAAGACGTGCCGGGTATTATAAACGTATTGAAGACGAATGTCTCAATTGCTGAAGCCGTTTTTGAAGCCGCGCAGATCTTGCAACGCGCCGGGGTTCCCGAAGCAAGACGTGAGGCGGGATCACTGGTGGCCCATGTTGCCGGCAAGGACCGTACCTTCATCATTAGTCACGCCGAAGACCGCTTGGATTCGGACCAACTGGACCAGCTCAAGGAATATGCTCAACGGCGAGCCCGTGGCGAGCCCTTTCAATACATAACGGGTCGTCAGGAGTTCTTTGGCCGCAGCTTTGAAGTGAACAAAGATGTCCTCATTCCACGGCCGGAAACTGAGCTTCTCGTCGAGACAGCCCTCTATCTAAGCCCAGCTCGCGATGGACGTTTGAGAATCTGCGATGTAGGAACCGGCTCCGGCTGCATCGCGATCACGCTTCTTATGGAGCGACCATTTGCTCGAAGCGTGGGGATCGACGTCTCGGCCTCAGCTCTTCGGGTTGCCCAACGAAACGCGATGCTTCATGAAGTGAGTGAACGATTGAGTCTGGTGCGTAGTGATTGCCTTACAGGTGTGGCTCTTAGCTCCAAATTCGACATGATCGTGTCGAATCCTCCCTATGTTGCTTCGGGAGCAGTGGCGGGATTGCAAAGGGAAGTTCGTGATCACGAACCTCGCGCGGCATTAGCCGCTGGGCTCGACGGGCTGGCAATAATTCACCGGCTCCTGATCGAAAGCGGCCCCCACTTGGTCGCTGGCGGACTCTTGCTATTTGAATTTGGTTTTGACCAGGGGGCGGCGATTGAACGTTTGGTAGCCGCAAGTGACTGGAAGATGATCGAGATTCAAAAGGACTTGCAGGGAATTCCCCGCATTGCAGCACTCCAGAGACTTCTTTAACTCCCTAAACGCCGGAGGCAGAAAGTTCCTGTCACAAGTTTCAGATTCGTGGTGTTTACCTGTTCAGAAATCACACTTGAGTTGTTATAAACCCAAATGGACACCAAGAGTTCAGGAGACACTATTATGATTAAAGCGTTACACAAGATGGTGCTGGCAGCCCTGATGTTTTCTGTTTCAAGCGCGTTTGTCCTGGCCCAGGAGACGAAATCAAAGGGCTCGCTTGAATGCCGCGACAATTGGAACAGTGGTCGATTGGCAAGCCATTGCGAAATCAAGGAGTTTACGCTTCCCGCCACCGGAAGCCTTATCAATGTCGATGCCGGCAAAAATGGTGGCGTCTCTATAAAAGGCTGGGACCGAAATGAGATCCTGGTACGAGCCCGAGTGCAGGCTGGCGCCCCAACGCAAAGCGAAGCCGAGAGCCTGGGACAACAGATTACGATTCAGACCGCGGGTGGAAGGATCTCTGCAACCGGACCAGAGCATAGTAATGATCATCATTGGTCCGTTAGCTATGAAGTATTCGTTCCCCGTCGCTCGGACCTTTCCCTTGAGACACGGAACGGCGGACTCGCCATTGCCGACGTGTACGGGCGGATCCAATTTCAGGCCGTCAATGGCGGTGTAGTGCTAAAGCGGGTAGGAGGCAACGTTCGCGGCGGCACGACCAATGGTGGCCTCGTAGTGGAGTTAACTGGGGAAAGCTGGGACGGGGAAGAGCTTGACGTGAAAACCACGAATGGTGGCATCGTCATGTCTGTTCCGGAGAACTATTCTGCGCACCTCCAAACGGGAACGGTCAACGGTAACCTTAGTGTCGATTTTCCCGGAGTGCAGCAAGACAAGAAGTCGAAAGAGTTAGCGGTCTACCTCGGGTCGGGGGGCGCGAGGGTTCGGGCAATGACAACCAATGGAGGCGTCAAGATTAAGCGTACCGCGCTGGCCTACTAAGCCCTAAAATAATCAGGAAGTGAGGCGCCGCCCTGTATTTTTCCTGGGGTGGCGCCTTTATCTGTTTTTCAGCCCACCTGCCTTTTACGTTTTCCCTTCTTTACTTTAATCTGTTGCCGGCATGGACAAATTTCACATCAGAGGCGGACGTACGCTAAAAGGGAGCGTAGCAATCAGTGGCGCGAAAAATTCAGCGCTGCCGTGTATGGCTGCTGCGCTTTTGACGCCGGAAACTGTCATCCTCCACAACATTCCGTATGTGCGGGATATCATCACGCAACGACGTTTGCTGGAGGACTTGGGTGCTACCGTTCTGACACCCGAATTGCGCACTCACAAGATCAATGCTGCGCTTATTGAACTCTTTGAAGCGCCTTACGAACTCGTCAAGACCATGCGCGCTTCGGTACTTGCCCTTGGGCCTTTACTGGCTCGATTTGGCAAGGCAAAAGTCTCTTTGCCTGGTGGCTGCGCCATTGGCACCCGTCCGATCGATCTTCATCTCGAAGGCTTCCGAAGGCTCGGTGCGGAAGTAAGTTTGGAAGCCGGCAACGTAGTGGCCCGTGCCCCAAAGGGTGGGCGTTTGATTGGATCGGAGATTCATTTTGATAAAGTAACTGTGACCGGCACTGAGAATCTCATGATGGCTGCAACCCTCGCGCGCGGACAGACGATCATCCACGGAGCGGCGAGTGAACCGGAGATCTTGGATCTCGCCGAGTTGTTGAATCGCATGGGGGCAAGAGTACGCGGAGCGGGCACGCGAAGAATTGAGGTCGACGGTGTAGAAGCGCTCGGGGGCGCTGAGCACACCATCATTCCCGACCGCATCGAAACCGGAACATTCATGATTGCGGCGGCGATCACTCGAGGTGAGTTGGAGATTAAGCATTGCCGGCCCGATCATCTCACCAGTATTATCGAGAAACTCCGGGAGGCCGGCGTCAGAATCGACGAGTTGAACCCCGCTACTTTACACGTCAGTTGTGGACCAGAGATGGCCGCCAAGGACGTAACCACTGAGCCATATCCGTCTTTCCCAACTGACATGCAGGCGCAGTACATGACCCTGATGACTCAAACACACGGACGCTCTGCCATAAGCGAGACTGTGTTTGAAAACAGGTTTATGCACGCGTCGGAGCTGCAACGCATGGGCGCGAGAATTCAAATTGAAGGAAACACGGCCACCGTGGACGGACCAACCCAACTTACCGGAGCGCCGGTGATTGCCTCGGATCTGCGCGCCTCGGCTTCACTGGTGCTTGCCGGTCTAGTAGCCGAGGGAGAGACCGTTATCGATCGCGTCTACCATATCGATCGGGGCTACGAAAAGATCGAGTCGAAACTGGGCACCCTTGGAGCGGACATCGAGCGGGTTCGTGAGCCTGTGAGCGGCTCTCTTGAAGGAGTCGTTGATAGTATTGTCGAGTTGAGCACACAGCCCTGATGTGCAATTCGCATCGTTACGGCTCTGTGTTACCATCGCGAGTTAAAGAGTATTTTGATCCTTTGGTTTAGCTTCGGTTGAAGCATTGAATATGTCTGAAAACAATTGCCTTTTTTGCAAAATGATCGAGGGTGAAGTCCCCGCTGAGTTGGTCCATCAGGATGATCGCTGCATCGTAATTCGCGATATCAATCCCCAGGCGCCCACTCATCTGCTGGTTATTCCCAGAGAACATCTGGAATCCCTAAACGATGCTTCACAGAAAGATGAGGGCCTCTTGGGACATCTTCTGCGTATCGCAGCCCGCGTGGCAAACAAGGAAGGACAGTCTGAAACTGGTTACCGCACCGTGGTAAACACTGGAGCAGGTGCTGGCCAGTCGGTATTTCACCTTCACGTACATGTACTTGGCGGTCGTACTCTCAATTGGCCTCCCGGGTAGTCTAATAGGCGCGGTCCTTAAATACCTCTAGTTCCTTTTGACTCTCAGTCGGCTTTTGGCGCAACGGCGCGGACAGCCTCGGAAACTCCACTCTCGTATTTCTTAAAATTCTCATTGAAACGTCGCGCGAGGTCCCTTGCCTGACGGTCGTACGCTTCCTTATCGGCCCAGGTGTTTCGCGGCTGAAGCACCTCAGATGGAACGTCAGGACAGGTTACCGGCACGTTGATCCCGAAGATCGGATCAGGTCGAGTCTCAAGGGCCGCCAAACTGCCGTTAAGAATTGCCCGGATCATTGCGCGAGTGTGTCCGATCTTCATGCGCTGGCCCACCCCGTAGGGCCCACCACTCCAGCCGGTATTAACCAGCCAGCATTCCGAGCCATGCTTTGCAATCTTCTTTCCAAGCAAGTCGGCATAGACTCCCGGATGCAACACCATGAACGGAGCACCAAAACAGGTTGAGAATGTAGCTTCAGGCTCTTTGATACCTTTCTCAGTGCCCGCAACCTTCGCCGTATAGCCGGAAAGAAAATGATACATCGCCTGTTCCGGCGTAAGCCTGGCAACCGGGGGCAGCACCCCGAACGCATCAGCCGTGAGCATGATGATGTTTTGCGGATGGCCCGCATGTCCTGCCGGCACAATGTTTGGAATACTCGTTAGCGGATACGACGCGCGCGTGTTCTCAGTCTTGGCAGCATCATCCAAATCTATATCCCGACTGACAGGGTCGTAGACTACATTTTCGAGAATTGTGCCAAACATGCGGGTGGTCCGGTAGATATCCGGCTCCGCCTCCGCAGATAGTTTGATCACTTTTGCATAGCACCCACCTTCGAAGTTAAAGACGCCATCGTCAGACCACCCATGCTCGTCGTCACCCACCAGTTTGCGTTCTGGATCTGCTGACAGCGTCGTCTTGCCGGTGCCTGAAAGTCCAAAGAAGACGGCCGTATCGCCGGAGTCACCGACATTAGCCGAGCAATGCATGCTCATCACACCCCGCTGCGGCAGTAAGTAATTGAGGATGGTAAAAACACTCTTCTTTGTTTCCCCCGCATACGACGTCCCGCCAATCAGGACCAACCGCTGGCTAAAGTCCATCAGGATAAAGGTGGGAGAGCGGGTACCGTCGCGCTCTGGATCAGCCTGAAAACTGGGAAAGTTGATGATTGTGAACTCCGGCTGGTGTGGCGCAGTAGCCGAAGGGTCATTGATAAACATTGTACGAGCGAATAATGAATGCCATGCCAACTCAGTAACCACGCGAACGGGCAAGCGATAACGAGCGTCAGCGCCAGCAAAAGTGTCCTGGACAAATAGTTCTCGGCCCACGCCATGGGCCATCATGCGGTCTTTCAAGCTATTGAATTTATCCTGGGAAAAATCTTTGTTTACATCCCCCCAGAACACCCTGGCTTCGCTCTCTGGCTCACGCACGATAGCCTTATCTTTGGCAGCACGCCCGGTATGTTCGCCAGTGTCGACGATCAACGCTCCGTATTTCGAAAGAACGCCTTCTCCGCGGCGGGCAATCTCCTCATATAGTTCAGGGGGATTCAGATTCCAATACACTTTGGCGGCCCCAGTGATTCCATAATTATCAAGTTCATAATTCGTATTTTTGCGACCCAGATTTTCAGGTGATCTTTCAGTGCGAAAGGAAGTCATTAGCATCTCCTGTTAGATGGTGTCCGGCCTTCGAGGATAAAATCCAGCTCAGTCCCGCTGAATAGTGCGCTCATGGGCCAAATCACGAAGTGCGAACGCAAGATTGCGGGCTGCCCGCTCAATTCTGTCGGCAGCCGCTTCCAACGAGCCGTCCTCATCGGCGGATCGCGCAGCGACAGCAGCTATAGCATTCTTTATCTGCTCGATGACGCGATTGGCTTCAGCTTCAGCTTCCTGCTCGGCTCGAGTCAGGCGGGGTATCGATAGTTCTGGTTTCATATCAGGTATAACCGATTAGTTTGAATGCAAATTAATAAGGGCTTGCCTCGGAATTGAGCGCTTAAGACCGCGCCAATGAGATTGATGCATTGCTGATTCTGATTCTTACAACAACAGCCGGTTTGAAGCAAGGCCGCGCGGGCGTTGATGCAAGCATCGGTGCTTAAAGAGCGCGATTCTTTTTTGCTTTTCCTATCAGCATCTGCTATTTAGCTTTCCAATGAGCACTAAGCCGGACCGGGGGGCTTTTACAGAAAAAGAGTGGGCGCTAATCAAATCGTGTCGGACGCCGGCCCGGGTGCAACGTTTCTTAAGTTCTCTTCCTTACAACTGGGAACGCGAGCGTGGAACATTGCGCTCATTTCGCGAGGTAATCAGGCGTAATGAAGCCCACTGCCTCGAAGCAGCACTGGTGGCAGCGGTGGTGCTCGAGCAGCACGGCTTTCCGCCGCTACTGCTAAGTCTCGAATCACAAGACAAACTCGATCACGTGATCTTTGTTTTTCGGCATAAAGGATTATGGGGATCCGTTGCGCGTTCAAGGGACATCGGACTTCACGGCAGGCGGCCCGTATTCGCGAGGCTCAGAGACCTGGCCTGGAGTTACTTTGATCCGTACGTTGACTACTCTGGGCGAATTACAGGTTATGGGCTCGGAAGTCTCTACGATCTTGGGAAGTATGACTGGCGGTTCTCTGCGAAAAACATTTGGAAGGTTGAGAACTATCTGCGCGAGCTACCCCACCGGGGCATCCGGTCGTCGGACAGGAGGTACGAACAACTGCTGGAGCGTTTCAAAGCATTCAAGCAGCGTCACCCGGAAAAATCGCCAGCCTATTTTGAGAGTCGGGACCAGTGGATGCGCTGACTCAGGGAGCGGTGACGCTCCCGAGCTCATGCAAACGCTTTACTACCTGATCAATTAGCCAGTTAGGCGTCGAAGCGCCGGCAGTAACACCGACACGTTGCACGCCCTGAAGGTCTGCTGGATCGATTTCAGCGGGAGTTTCTATTAGAAAACTCTTCTCGCACTGCTCCTCACAGACGGCCAGAAGTTTCACGCTATTTGAAGAATGCCGGCCGCCAATCACATAGAATGCGTCAACCTCACCAGCGAGCGCGCGCGCAGCATCCTGTCGATCGCGGGTAGCAGAGCAGATCGTATTAACCACCTGCGGCTCAGCATCAGCTTTTGCCCGCACCGCGTCCGCAACCTCAAGAAATGTTTGCAATTTTATCGTGGTCTGCGAAACAACGAGCGGCGACCGCAGGTGCGGAAGCGCATCGACCTCGCTGGCGTCTCGGACGACGTACGTGTTGTCGGGGGCATAGCCAACAACTCCGATCATTTCAGGATGGTCCGGATTGCCAGCCACAACAACATCGCGGCCCTGCTTAGCAGCCCTTTCCGCAAGGTGTTGGACCCTCGTTACAAACGGACACGTAGCGTCAATGACCCTTGCAGCACGCTGTTCCAACTCACTCTGGATCTGAGGCGTTACGCCATGTGCGCGGATCACGGCCACGGTCGTACCATCAGCCTCATCCGGTGAGTTGATTGTCGAAACGCCCTTTCCGCCTAAACGTTCCATCTCCTGGGCGTTGTGGATCAGTGGTCCAAGAGAGCGGATCGGTCCGCCACCCTCCCCGACGGCGCTTTCAACCATCTCAACGGCGCGTTCGACGCCAAAACAGAATCCGAACTCATCAGCTAAAAGGACTTCCATGGATATCTACCTGTTTAATTTGAATTGAACTAATTTATGGGTTCTGGCGCCTCGTCGCCCTTCTCCGGCCTACAGCCTTGCCGCCACTGGTCCCTGAGCCGGTCACCACCAGCGACGCGTTCGTCAATCCATTCCAATTCCTTATCGATTACTTTGCGCACGTTAGTCCAAAAGGCCTTTTTCAGGCCTCCCAGTTCGTGGGCTACGTCTTGCGGCAGAACGGCGTACGACACATCGCCGAGATATTTCAGCGCATCGCTGACCGCGTTTGCTGCACAGTTTATTGTTTCCCTATTTTCCGCCATTTGATTACTACCTCCCTCGCCAAAAAACCTCACCAAAAATGGCCCTTTGCGGCATCATTCTAACATACCAAGGCAAGGGTTGTTGGATGGCCAACAAGCAAAAGCGTTGTCAGAGGCTTCAACGTACCGGCTCGCGCAAAACTACCTCCGCAGCATTTGCTGCTGTCTGGGCCGCCTGAGAATGAACCCTTTTCAAGCCCGCAATCTGCAAAAGAGCTTCACCGGTTCGAGAAAGCATTCGATAGAGATCTCCCTCTTCCGCACGGGTATCGGCAACCAGTGTGGACCACTCCACCCCGCTAGCCCACCTGAAAGCCGCGCCGGCAGCCGAGAAGTTCAGCTCTGGCGTTGGTTCAACTCCATGCTTCCACTCTTCGGTTGCGACGCTGAATCCAACATTCTCAAACGCCGTAAGTGCCGTGACCAGCGAGTCGCTCAACTCCAGTTCGCCATAGTCGCGATCCTCGTCGGCAGTAAGCGCCGCCATTACCGCAATCATTAAGGGAAGGTCCAGCGATGCGAGTATCCCGCTCTCGAGTGCCTCACCAACGAGCAACGGCCGGTCTATACGCAAGTCGGCAAGCCAGCGACCACGTCCGGTGACTTTCTCGGTTTCAAAATCAAGGTATCCAAAATGGGCCAATACACGGGCATGCTGGGCAAATGGCTGCCAGACTTCATCCCGAAGTGCTTCAACGCGGCGAGTGGCCCGCTCGATCGCTTCAGCATCTGCCATTAAGCCCCAGAGCAATTCAGTCAAACGCTCCCTATCGATTCCCGAACTTGCGGGCGTAAGCGACCCAATCAGGTCATCCATTACCTGCAAGGCATCTGTCTCCTCAGCTCGGACTTCACTCAGGCGCGGCTCGGGAATAACCAACTCCCGCCCTCTCGCGTGAATCTCGTCGAAAACTGCTTCGGTTGCGTTCAGGTTGGGATGATAAACAGGCGAATAAACGCGACCAATGCGTTCGAGTGGGAAACTCGCCCGCCGGCCATCCTCTCTAACGCCAGCGACGCTACCGTCGCGGCGCTCAGTTACGAGAACGAGCCGGCGTCCGCTACGCCCTATTCCCACCACGCGCCCGGGTTGGACCACGTTGTGAAGCCATCGCTGGAGCACCTCCGCGCGCGTTTGAGGCTGAAATTCCTGAAGTCTGCTTCGCGCACTTACCAGGCGCTCGAATCCCAACACCCCTGAAAGGGGCAGATCGATAGAAGCCTCTTTGAGCTTCTCTTCAATGCGCGCTTCGTTCTCAGCACGGTGGGCCAGCAGACTCTTGATGCGGCCGATCGCGTCACGATGAGCAAAGCTCTTTTCAGCAACTTCGCGAATGTGCGCGAAGCTGCCAAAGGCATCCAGCAGGTTGAGCAACGTCGAATAAGTCGCGCGAAACTGACTGACGAGTGGGTCAGGAGGCGCCTTGAGCAATTCGGCAATTTTCTGAGGATCTTGATGCAAGCCTGGTGCAGCCACAATAAAGCCAACCCGGTCACGGCCCCGTCTGCCGGCTCGACCGGTCATCTGTTGTAGCTCCGACGCAGTGAATTGCCTCCAACCACTGCCGGTTCGGGCCTCAGAGCCGGTCAAGACCACCGTGCGCGCTGGAAAATCTACACCGGCGGCGACTGTCGCAGTCGCGAAGATCGCATCAAGTAGTCCTGCACTCATGAGCTTTTCAATCGCCAGCTTCCAGGCGGGAATGTGACCAGCATGATGCGAAGCAACCGCTCCTTTAATGATCAAAGACCAGTGACGATGGCCTCGAATTTCAGGATGTATAGTTACAAACTCTTCCATGAACTTGCGCCGGGCTTCCCGACGCTCAGCGCTGGGGTCGCGTCTACTGAGAGCTGCTTCTGAGGCCGCCTGATCGCAGCGCCGGCGAGTGGGAAGAAATACAATTGCCGGCAAAAGATTGTACGAGCCAAGTGCCGAGAGAAGAATGGGGGCCGGCATTTCGGGCATTCTTAATTTCACTGATGACTCCAGCCTCAGTAAAGACGTCTTCGGCCCGGTCGCGACCGCATTCGTTCTTCTCGTGCTCGCTCGCCCATTTGAAGAATCTCCGGGTTAAGGCGGCCCGCTTCGCTGAGCAATGGCATTAGGCGCTTATCGGGTAAGAGAAGGGCCGCCCGCAGAGGCACCGGCCGTGCGCCCGGACGCGAAACTACGCCGCAGTGAACACCGCGTACCTCCTCGAGCCACTCGGCGAAAACATCTGCGTTCCCCACTGTCGCTGACAGCAAAAGCAATCTGATCCTGGGCGGTGTCAGAATGATGGCCTCTTCCCAAACATGACCACGGTCTTCATCAGCAAGGTAATGCGCCTCATCGAGGACGACGAGGTCGGCATGAACCTCGCTCCCGCCTCGCAGCGAATCAAATAACTGGTTCCTATAGATCTCTGTTGTACCTACAATCAAAGAGGCATCCGGATTCTCTTTCCGATCGCCTGTTAAGATTCCAACCTGATTAGCGCCGAATTGATCAATAAACTCTTGGTACTTCGAATTTGTCAGCGCTTTAAGAGGTGTCGTGTACCAGGCGCGGCGCCCCTCATTCAATAACGCGCGAATCGCCTCTTGCGCGATCCATGTCTTACCGCTTCCAGTAGGAGCGGTTACCAGGATGTCTTCGAATTCCAACGCTGCGAGCGCCTCAAGTTGAAAGGGGTCGGGTTTGAATGGAGCGGGAGGCGGGGCTCCAATTCCTGCGAGAAGCTGTTTAACTTCACGAGTTTGTGTGGGATGGCGCACGGGTTCTGAGGACACCGGCGCTTTTGAAGCTGTGGCCGGCTCATCGGAGCGTCCTCCCCGTCTCTTTGAACCTCCGCGCCGGAATTTTTCGCCAGAGCGTTTCATAAGATTATTCTACTCCACTGTTCAACCTGATTCCCCCAGCAGCTACGCTCCAAAAACCGGGCTTTTTGGGGGTATCCGGCCAAAGTGTTAACGTATACGGGAAACTTGGGGTTCGCAACGCATTTGTGGCTTCAAGCGTCTAAGCGAGGAACCCGGGAGTTTAATCTATCGTTCGTAAGACAGTGCCAAATCTTTTCGCAAATTTCGAGGTTAATCGCGAGCCGCGCTGGCAGGGTCTGCTCGCACTGGTCGGCTTGTCGCTATTTCTTCATGGAACGGCGGTAGCCCTCGTTGTCTACGTTCCGGCAGTTCGTGACACGCTAAATATTGCAACACTGATTGGGAGCACCGGTTATTCTGATAGGCCATACGAAAAAACCACGATCGGAGAAGCCGTTGAGATAGTTGAGATTGAGAAATTTCGCTATCCACCCGGATATTTTGCGGTTGATGAGCCTGTAGCTGACGTCCCGTCGGAGGCTACGAACACGATGGCTCCCAAAATAATCTCAGAAGCAAGAAATCAGCCTAAGGAGAGTGAACCGACACCCACTCCGACCCCCGCACCCGAAGCTTCGCCCGGTTTGGCTGCAGGTAATGAAGCGCCTACAAACGATCAGGTCCTCAGTGGCAATGTAGCCGAAGCTGAACCGAAGAGTGCGGAGCAGGCTGACGAGGAATTGGACAAAATTGCGGCTGACAATAGCGTCCTTCGCCCAAGCGAAAATGATATCAACACCAGGCCGCTAAAAGACTGGCTGGCGCGGGCAAATACGCTTAAGGAAAAGGGCGAGTTGGATCTAAGCTCCCAGGTCGAAATTACAATCGCAGCTACATTGAATTCCGATTGCAAGCTCGACGAAGCTGTTGTTAAACAAAAGTCGGGCGATGCTCGCCTAATTGGTGTGGCCAGGGATATGGTTTCTGCGATTAGCGACAGCCGTATGCTTTCGTTCCTGCGTGACCCCAAGAAGATCAGCGACCCGAGCGACCTGCATTGCGACCCGATACCTTTGCAACTCAGTGTCAGGCTGGATCAGAACGAAATCTCTGCTCGCGTTGAATCACAAGCCGATTCGGCCGAACGCGCAAGCGAGATGGCTCGCGGCTACAACGGCCTATTGACTCTAGGACAATTCGCAAAGCGCGGACATGATGAAGAAGTCCTTTATAAGAGCACGCGGGTGTCAGCTGAAGGCCGTGTAATTGTTGTGAGTTTCAGTATGCCACGCCAAACGGCAGGCGAGATGCTTAAGAAACAGTTACCCCATCCGGCCGGGTGACTGAATCGCCCCCCGAAGGCGTCTGCCGGAGGATTTTGTTCAACTCCCTTCCTCCTCCCTATGGCAGTTTGCCTCACATTACTTTGCTCAATTACAATCTCAAATCGCAGTGAAGCGGCAGGAATTCACTTAATCTCATCAGAGTGACGGATCATGATAGACAAGTTTTTAACGAAGTTATTCGGGAGCAGCAATCAACGTTTTCTCAAGTCGGTCCAACCGCTGGTCGTGAAGATCAACGAGCTGGAACCTTCAGTAAAGAAATTATCGGACGCAGAGTTGCGGTCGCGAACAGCCTTTTTCAAAGAGCAGGTAAAGCTCAATGTAGCTGACGCCGATGGCCCAGCGGATCTGAAACGGCGTGAACGAGCGATCCTCGATGAACTGTTGCCGGAAGCCTTCGCTGTCGTGCGAGAAGCCAGTGTGCGCACCACGGGGATGCGTCATTTCGATGTGCAGATGATTGGCGGCATCGTTCTGCATCAGGGAAAGATTGCAGAGATGCGCACCGGAGAAGGTAAAACCCTGGTTGCAACCTTACCAGCCTACCTGAACGCCTTAACCGGAAGGGGCGGCGTCCACATCATCACCGTCAACGATTACCTTGCTTCTCGTGACGCGGAATGGATGGGCCAGATCCATCGCTTTCTGGGACTCGAAGTTGGCTGTATTCAAAACGACATGGATGACTTCGAGCGGCAGACTGCTTACGCCTCCGACATCACTTATGGGACTAACAACGAGTTCGGCTTTGATTACCTGCGCGACAACATGAAGTTCGATCTGGCTACGTGCGTTCAGCGTGGCCATTACTTTGCCATCGTCGATGAGGTGGATTCGATTCTGATTGACGAAGCGCGGACTCCGCTGATCATCTCGGGACCGTCCGATGAAGCGACGGACAAGTATTACAAAGCCGACGCTATCATTCCTCAACTAAAAAAGGGCGAGGAGAAGGACGGCGTAAAGACGGGCGAATATCTCGTTGATGAAAAGGCGCACACTGCCGTTCTGACCGAGGAGGGCGTTGAAAAAGCCGAACGTCTGCTTGGCGTCGGCAATCTGTACGATCCTTCCAATATGGAGTTGCTGCACTGCGTCGAACAGGCATTGAAGGCCCATACACTTTATAGGTTGGATCACCAGTATGTGGTCCAGGACGGCGAAGTGATCATTGTTGATGATTTTACCGGGCGCTTGATGAAGGGCCGGCGCTGGTCAGATGGGCTGCACCAGGCGGTTGAGGCCAAGGAAGGCGTGAAGATTGAAAAAGAGAACCAGACTCTCGCAACCATCACGCTCCAGAACTATTTCCGTCTTTACGAGAAGCTGTCAGGCATGACTGGTACTGCGGAGACTGAGGCTGCTGAGTTTCAGTCCACATATAAGCTCGACGTGATTGTTATTCCAACGCACATGCCCATGGTTCGCAAAGACTTCTCGGACGTGATCTATCGCACGCTACCTGAGAAGTGGGATGCCGTGATTGAAGAGATCAAAGACTGTCACGAACGGGGTCAACCAACGCTCGTAGGCACCGTGTCGGTCGAGAACTCGGAGCTCATTGCTCGCCGGTTACAGCGTGAATCCGTGCCACACAATGTTCTGAATGCCAAGTATCACGAACGCGAAGCGGAAATCGTAGCCCAGGCAGGCCGCAAGGGTGCTGTGACCATTGCCACAAACATGGCGGGGCGCGGTACAGACATTCTACTTGGCGGCAATCCGGACTTCATGGCGCGAGAATTTCTGAAGCGCGATGAGATAGATCCTGATGATGCGGATGATGAACAGTGGCGCCTGGCTTTTGGGCGTGCCAAACGGATTGTTGAAGCGGAGCACAAAGAAGTCGTCTCTCTCGGGGGGCTTCACATAGTTGGCACTGAGCGTCACGAATCGCGTCGCATCGACAATCAGTTACGCGGACGTTCCGGCCGCCAGGGCGATCCGGGCTCGTCGCGATTCTTCCTCTCCCTCGAAGACGATCTGATGCGAATCTTCGCCGGCGACAAAGTCAAGGCGCTCATGCAGCGGCTCGGGATGGAAAAGGGAGTGGCCATCGAGTCAAAGATGGTGTCGAAGCGAATAGCCGGGGCCCAGAAATCGGTCGAGGCGCGCAACTTTGAGCAGCGCAAGCACCTGCTTGAATACGACGACGTCATGAACAAACAGCGCGAGACTATCTACGGTCTCCGCCGGCAGTTAATGGAAGAGCCGGACCAGAGTGAGTATCTCCTGGGCGAAACCGGCGTTGCCCGTGACCTGCTCGCCGATATCACAAAGAAGTATCTTGACCCTGATGTGGCGCCAGACGATTGGGACGTTGACAATTACAACGTCCAGCTCCACTCGATTTATGGTTTTGATGCTGTTTCTGAACGCATTGATTTTGAGACGCTAACCTCGCTTGAGATCGAGGAGATCATCTGGGAGAAGCTGAAACAGCGGTATTCAGAGAAGGAGCAACAGATCGGACCGGAAGCGATGCGCACGTACGAACGCATCATCATGCTCAACATTATCGATGCCCAGTGGAAGGACCACCTGCTATCACTCGACCATCTGAAACAGGGCATTGGGCTGGTGGGATACGGGCAGAAGGATCCCCTGGTCGAATACAAGAAGCAGAGCTTTGAGATGTTTCAGCAGATGCTCGATCGCATCGACATCAACACAATCAGGTCTTTATTTAACCTTCAGGTTGTAGCCGAACAGCCTCCGGAAGCGCTACGACAACGCCGTCCGCGGCGTTCGACTTCACTTACCTTTACCGGCCCGAATCAGGGAGCGTCGGCTGCGGGCGAAGAAGCGGGTAAAGTCAAGACTGTGGTTAGAGATCAACCGAAAGTTGGTCGCAACGAGCCCTGTCCCTGCGGCTCAGGGAAGAAGTATAAGAAGTGCCACGGCGCCGCAGTCTAGCAATCGCGCTTCTCACTTATTGGGACAAACGATGTCAAGACCTCACTTGCTCAGTTGGTCATTGCTGGTTCTTGCTGTCTGCTGCTTGTTTCAGGCATCGAGGGCTTTGGGCCAGCAGAGCCCGCCACCGGGTTATGAAGAGCGGGTCCGAGGAATTAAGCTTTATCGACAGAACCAGATCACTCAGGCTATAGATTGGTTAAAGCGCGCGACAAAGAGGAATAAGACCGACATCGACGCATGGTATTTTCTTGGGCTTGCCTTAGTTCAAAAAGGTAACCTCAAGGAAGCGACGAAGAGTTTCGAAACTTCTTTGAAAGACAATGAAGTAATGATCAGCTAATTTCAGAGTGGGAGTTCTTTCCGTCGAACATTTGCTTTGAGCTCAAATATCACATCCGCAAATCCAGCCGTTCAGGCAATCGTTTCTGGCAAGGCGCCACAAGCTGCGCGCCTCGCCGCGGCTCGTGGCCTCTTGCCACTACCACAAAACGATCTGCTTGAAGTTCTGGTCGCCCTTCGTTCATCGGAGGATTCCGAGATTTCAGAATCTGCAACGGCAACGCTTGCGGCGCAGGAAAGTCAGGATTTGCTTCATGCCGCGCGAGCCGATGACACTCCAACAGCCGTGCTGAGCTATCTGGCCGAGATTCCGGATGCGACACGTGAGCTTAGAGAATCGATAATCCTGAATAACGAAACCCCCGATCCAGCAATAGCGCACCTGGCGGCTTCGCTGCCTGATGGTTCGTTGCTTGAGCTCATCGCTGTCAATCAACAACGACTGGTTCGCTCTCCAGCCATCATTGAAGCGATTCTGGAGAACCCCGCGCGAACCCCTGAGGCCGAACGCCGGGCGCGCGAAACACGGCGCGAGTTTTTCGAGAAGGAACGCGGCGCCCGCCAGATTGCAGACGAACTGCGAGCCCGCGGAAAGACTGCGGCGGCTGAGTTCTTTGAAACGGCCGATCTAACCGGTGGCGCCGGAATCAGCCTCGACGATGCCTGGTTGCTTGCAGAACATATCGAAGTCGCGGACGCCGATATCGACGACTCCTGGCTGCCCTCCGAACGGTATGAAGAACTGCTGTCTGAAACCGCGGCTGAACAGCTCGCCAACGTCCAGAAAGTTATTCAGAGCGAGCAGGTCGAGTCCGGCGAGGTATCCGTGGAACGGGTATCCCTGATCAGACGCATTATGTTTATGAATGCCCGCGACCGGATGAAGCTCGCTATGAAAGGCGACCGGGAAGCACGGAGCATTTTAATCCGTGACTCGAACAAGGTTGTGGCAAGTGGGGTGATCCACAATCCCCGCATAACGGATCAGGAGATCGAGAATGTCGCTGCGATGCGAACCGTCTCAGATGAGGTGTTGCGACTTATTGCTCTGAATCGGGGATGGGCCCGGCAGTATCCGATCATCCACAACCTGGTCCGTAACCCCAAAACTCCAATACCTACTGTGGTCGGGATTCTCCCCAGAATTCGGACTAAGGACCTCCAACACCTTGCTCAGAATCGCAACGTCTCAGAAGCTGTTCGTCGCCAGGCGTTACGCCTGTCACAAGCCCGCTCCGGCGAGTGATCCGATTGACACGTTGTCACGGGTACCTCAGAATCTGTACCACGTAAAACTGAGGAGGGACCACTATGAGGGACGTAATCGGCTGGATTGTTTTTGGCCTTGTGGTTGGCGCAATTGCAAAGTTGCTCATGCCCGGCCGTGACCCTGGCGGTTGCATCATTACTTTAGCACTAGGAATCGTGGGGGCGATTGTCGGAGGAATACTGGCCCAGGCCCTCGGAGTAGTTGAACCGTCACAAGCTATCGGCGATCGGAGTTTTCTTACCCAATTGTTTTTCGCCGTTATCGGCGCCGTTATTATCCTGGCCGTATATCGCCTCATCGCTAACAAACGAGCTTGAACCCAAGCACAATTTACCGATTCCGGTCCATGCCTCAGACTCTGTCCCGAATCTCCAACTATGTCGAATTGATGTTGGAATTACCCTGAACCCCCTAAGGCGGCGTGGAACTGTTACGTAAATATTGCAAAATAGTTAAAATTGTTCTTGACAGGTTACGGACCATCGGTATAATTTCGCACACACTGGGTTTGTAAAGATCGCTTGCGGTTCTTTTAAAGAGTTTTGGTTGTGGTGTTGAGAGTTGATGGTGCGGATTTCTTAAGGCGCGTGTTTTTTCCAATACGAGCGGCGCGCGTGGCTTTTTACTCTTACCCGTACAAACGCACCGCCTGATTTACGGGATCGGCCGTATGTGACGATCTCAGTTCTTTGCCCACTGCCACCTGGTTCAGCCCGACCCTACCGTGAGTTTTTGCCCCGTCGATCATCGGAAGATTGGCGGGGCTCCTCTCTCCCAGATCCCTCGCGTTACCGCTTAACAGATACGACACTGGCCGCTTCGGCGTTGTGAGGGGTTTCAGCAACTCTTTGTTCGATTTCAACACCCGCCAGTTGTGCAAAGAGCCGCTCGTACTCGTCAACAATCCGATCCCAGTCGTAGTGCTTCTGGACCCGCATTTGAGCCTTTTGGCGGTAAGAGTGGACCAACGAGCCATCGCGCAAAACTTTTTGCAGCTTTTGCGCGAGATCGGATTCGTCGCTATAGGGAATTGCGGCTTCACCCACGGCTTCGATGTTTTCAGGAGCGGCCAGGGTTAGAACGCAATTTCCGTAACCCATGGCCTCGAGCAGGGCTGGGTGTGTACCTCCAACCTCTGTTGCATGGACATAGCAATACGCATTCTGTTGGAGCGCCCGGTAGTCCTGCCCGAAGACAAATCCGGTGAAGACGATTCGTTTATCGCCGCGTGCGCGCGCCTTTAAATCCTGAATATAGTCATGAGCGTAGGGAGCGTCGCCGACAATCAACAGCCTATGGGCCGTGCGTACCCGCTTAAAGGCTTCGATTACCAGGTGCGCATTGTTTTCCGGTTCCAATCTCGAGACATAGAGAACGTAGCGGTTTGGTTCAACCCGCCAACGGCGTACCGAGTCACGCCCGGGCCGGCGTTCGACTTCCGAGCCGTATGCAATCATCGTAGAGCTGGCGTTGTAGCGGGCAAGGTAGTAATCCTGAATTACGCGGGCATCCGTCACTGTAACATTGGGTAGAACGGTTGCCAGCCTTTCCGCCAACAAATAATAGCAGCGCCCAATCCAACTCCACTTTTTCCGTTTATGCTCCAGCCCATCGACGTTTAAGGCCACCGGCGTCCCGGTAAAGCGCAGAATTGGCGCAAAGGGAGCATTCGCGGCATTGCAGATCAAGGCGGCGTCAAAGCGCTGCGGTACTGCGTAAAGAGTTGAGAGAAATCCATGCACCACAGTATCGAAGTACTTATGTCGGATGGTCGGTAGAACTTTCAGCCGGACTCCGTGATATTCGAGTTGGCGGGGCGAAACGTAGTGGGAGCGACAATAGACGGTAACTTCATGTCCACGCGCGACGAGTCGGGTCGAAAGATGCTCGGCGAATGTCTCAAATCCCCCATAGCTGGCGGGAACACCCCGGGTTCCGAGAATGGCTATGCGCATAACGTGAGAAACCCCTAGCTCCTGTCTCGAGGGCTACGCTTGAACAACTTTTCCGTGGGCGTGGGCCTCGTCAAATGCTTGCTCGTACACAGTGAGAGTCCGACGAGCAGTTTCACGCCAATCGAATCGTTCTGCCTGGACCAAACCCTTGACGCGAAGCTGTTCCCTCAAGTCCGAATTATCAATCAGCCGTGCCAGTTCGTGACCGATAGCCTCAACATCAAACGGATCAACCTGGACTCCAGCCTCGCCGACAACTTCAGGCAGACTAGTTTGGTTGCCGACAATCACGGGGATGCCGCATTTCATCGCCTCGAGTGGCGGCAACCCAAAGCCCTCGAAGTATGATGGATAAACAAAACAAAGCGCGCCTGAGTATAGAGCAGGCAAATCGCCTTGCGGGACTTGTCCGGTCAAGATAACGTGATCCTTGACTCCGCTGGTTCGAATTGCTCGGAGCGTCTCCTCGTAAAGCCAGGCACATTTCCCGACGAGTACGAGTTTAGGCAGCTTACTCTTGGGCCGGGAACGGTGCAAGGTTGCGTAAGCCGCGATCAGACGTGTCAGGTTCTTGCGAGGCTGAATCGAGCCGACAGAAAGGATGTAGTCTCCTTCTATCCCATAAGTGTTGCGCACACGTTGAAGTTCCTTTTCATCCTTCACTGGTGCGAAGTGCCTGGGCGCCGCTAAGGGTATTACCGTGATTAGATCAGAAGAGATTCCATAGGTTCTCATAATGTCGGTGCGTGCGTGTTCTGACAGCGCAAGGATCCTCGCGGCTCGGTGTGCCGACTGTCGCACCGTCCACCGCAACTGCGTTCTGCTGCGACGCTTGAAAGTGCGTGGGAGGTGCTCAAAGGATAGGTCATGTATGCTGACGACCACCGGACAGGGGGCGAAAGGTGGCGCAGTGTACTGCACGTGAAGGATATCTACGGGATTCCTTCGCAATTCCGCGCTTAGAGTAAGGGGGATTCGGATCAAGGGTGTATGAGGAAGCGTAAGGCGAACACTAAAATTCGGCCAACGGTTTTCGAAACGGTCTACGGCCATTCGCCGTGTAACGAAGAGCGTATAGCTATTAGCAGAGTCAATCTCGGCGAGGGCTTCGATTAGATTGGTGGCGTAGCTCTCGTTTCCCCCGAGACCGGTGCCAACCGAGTGAGCATCTATAGCAATGCGCAAGCCTTCGCCGCTCCCTGGTACGAAGTCTATCGTTAATAGATCGCGAGGAGTCTAAATCAACTGCTGGGGACAGGGAAGGACCTGGATTACGGCTGAGATTCAGCTTTGGGGGAAAACTGTTCCAGATCCCGATACAGAGTTACGGCGAACCTTAATTCTTTTTGCCAGCCGCAGAGACCTGGGAATCCCGGCCACGCGTGTCGCGCTCACGAATCCGGGCGGCCTTACCCCGTAGATTCCGCAAATAATAAAGCTTCGCCCGACGGACCCGACCTCGCTTCACGACATCAATATGGTCCACGATCGTGGCATGCAGAGGGAAGATTCGCTCGACGCCGACGCCGAAGCTCGTCTTGCGCACAGTGATGGTCTCACGGATGCCGCCGTGCTTTCGGGCGATAACCACACCTTCGAACACCTGTAATCGTTCTTTGGTCTCAGATTCCTTGATGCGAACGTGAACACGTACTGTATCGCCCGGCTGAAAGTCGGGTATGTTTGTCCGCAGTTGGGCATTTTCTATTGCATCCAATCGATTCATTTTCAACAACTCCACTTCACAATAATTTGAGACCAAATCTACTTCAGCAAGTCCGGTCTATTTGTCCGCGTCTTCTTCAAAGCCTCATCTCGGCGCCAGCGGGCAATCTCTGCGTGATTTCCTGACAATAAAACATCGGGAACTTTGAGCCCCCGAAATTCGGTCGGTCGCGTGTACTGAGGGTAATCAAGCAAACCTTCAGAGAACGACTCATGAACGGCTGAGGTATCGCTTCCCAGTGCTCCCGGCAGCAGGCGTACAACAGCATCGATAACGACTAACGCCGCCGGCTCACCACCGGAAAGCACGTAGTCTCCGATCGAAATCTCATCTGTGACAAGCGCGTCGGCGACACGTTCGTCGACACCCTCATAACGCCCACAAATGAGGACAACCTGCTCGCATTGTGTAAGATCCTGCGCCAGGGCCTGATCGAAAACACGTCCTTGCGCTGATAACAAAACCACCCGCGTGCCGGGCTTATAATCCCGGACATCACTGCCTGTCAAATCGCTAACGGCGGCAAACACTGGCTCCGGCTTGAGCACCATACCATCGCCACCCCCGAAAGGTCGATCATCGACTACATGGTGTTTATCACTTGTCCACCGTCGAAGATCGTGAGCCTTCATCTCGACCAACCCGGCCACGTGTGCCCGGCGAATGATGCCGTACTCAAACGTCTCCCGAAAAAAGTTCGGGAAGATGGTCACGATGTCAAAGCGGAGCATTGTGTTAAAGCCAGGCGGCAGCGCCACCACACTCCCAAACTACAATTCCAACAAGCCCTCCGGAGGATCGATCCGGATCCGTTTATGCTCGAGGTCGACATCAATCACAATCGCCCCGGCCATTGGAACCAGCGTCTCGCGTTGCTGGTCATTTCTGACCACCAAAATTGAAACGCCACCGGTTCTCATCACTCCGGTTACGCTGCCGAGGTGCTTGCCATTTAGCAATTCAACTGCACAGCCTTCCAACTCATAATCATAAAACTCGTCTTCTGAGAGTTGGACCCGTTCAGCTTCCGGCAGCGCCAACTCGCAACCTATAAGAAACGCGGCCGACTCAATTGTATCGAAGCCCACGAGCTTCAGGACCAGTCGCCCTTGCTGAAACGAGCAGCGCTCGAGTTGGACTTCGGTACGCTCTCCATCAGGGGAGGCCGCATACAGACAGGAAACCTCTTGAAACCGCTCTGGAAAATCTGTCAAAAGATCAGCGACGAGTTCGCCCTTCAGGCCTTTCGTCTTAACCACTCGAGCAACAACAATTAAAGACTGCTCACCAGCGTTCTGCGGTTTCATTCCACAATGTCCAGCACGTAACGACGCTTCTGTTTCACGCTAGCTGCCTGGACGAGTGTGCGGAGCGCACGAACCGTGCGTCCCTGCTTCCCGATAATCTTACCCATGTCTTCCGGAGCAACGCGCACTTCGATCAAGATCGCGCCATTGCGATCGACGTGGCGAACGTCAACCGCATCCGGGTTGTCGACCAACGCCCTCACAATCATTGCGACGGTTTCTTCCATTGAAGTTGGGTCAGTTTACGTTCAAGGCTTCCGCTGCATTAGCCGCCGTCGCCTGTTCCCTGGTGCTGGCCCTGATCAACTGGCTCACTGTGTCAGTTGGTTGGGCACCTTTCTCAATCCAGTAGTTGACCCGCTCAAGGTTCAGGTTGATCTCGGCGGGCTGCCGAGTCGGGTTGTACGTACCCAGATTTTCGAGATAAGCACCGTCTCGCTTGGACTGCTTTTCCTTGACCACAATCCGGTATGAAGGTCTCTTCTTTGCGCCGGTGCGCATCAGTTTAATGGCTAACAAATCGTTATCCTCCGTCTTAGGCTGGCCGATGAAATGATCATCGAAATCATGCTGCTAGCGTCGTTTCTTCTTTCGTTTCTTCTTGAGCTTCTTGCGTGACGGTCCGGCCGGCAATTGGGGTAAGTCCTCACCATTCCCCGCGATACCGCTCAGATCCGGCATTCCTGACATTCCCGCCATGCGTCTCATCATCTTGCTTTTGATACCACCGCCACCAAAAAGGCCCGACGTTGAAAGCTGCCGCATCATCTGCCGCATTTCGCTGTACTGCTTGATTAGCTGATTGACCTCGGCAACGGACGCACCGGAACCACGGGCGATGCGACGTCTACGATTGGCGTTCAGGATTCGATGGTCCGAGCGCTCTTGCGGGGTCATTGAATCGATGATCGCTTCGGTCCTCTTTAGCTCCTTCTCCATCATCTTCGTTTGCTCATCGGTCAACTGCGGCATGCCAACTCCGCCCAGCAGTTGATCCGGCAAAAGCTTCATGATCTTTGAGAAAGAACCCAATTTCTTGACCTGGCGCAACTGCGAGCGAAAGTCATCCAGAGTAAACTCGTTCTTTTGCAGTTTTTTTAACTGCTCTTCGGCTTCGCCCTGGTCTACCTTTGCCTGGACCTCTTCAATCAGGGACAAGACATCGCCCATGCCGAGAATACGCTGGGCAATTCGATCCGGATAAAAAGGCTCAAGCGCATCATATTTCTCGCCGACGCCGACGAACTTTACTGGTTGGCCGGTCACCTGCTTGATCGACAGCGCCGCGCCTCCTCGCGCATCGCCGTCCATTTTAGTCAGAATCACGCCGGTCGTTCCCACAAGCCGGTGAAACTCTTCCGCAGACCGAACCGCATCCTGACCTGTCATCGCATCGGCGACAAAAAGGATCTCGACCGGATGTGTCGCCTCCTTGATGCGGACAAGTTCTTCCATCAACTCATCATCGATGTGAAGACGTCCAGCGGTATCGATCAGCAGGGTGTCAAATCCCGTCTGTTGCGCGTGTTTGTGTGCCTCGCGAACTAACTCGAGCGGATCGTTTGTGTCAGGCTTTTCAAAGATCTGCTGGCCAGTCGCTTTTGCTATCACGCGTAACTGCTCGCGCGCAGCCGGTCGATAGACATCCACTGAAAGCAGCAGCGGCTTGCGCTCCTGGTTCAGGGCCAGCCAACGAGCAATCTTCCCGGTCGAAGTAGTCTTGCCTGAGCCCTGAAGCCCGACAATCATTACCACATTGGGAACCTGCTTGGTAAAAACCAGGCGAGAAGACTGCCCTCCGAGCAATTCCACAAGTTCGTCATACACGATCTTGACGACCTGCTCTGATGGCTTCAGTTCCTGCCAGACTTGTTGTCCCTCAGCCTTCTCCTTGACAGCCGCGATAAAGTCTTTTGCGACTTTATAATTAACGTCTGCCTCAAGCAGGGCGAGACGAATCTCGCGCAACGCGGCATCAACATGCTCCTTTGTGAGCACTCCTTCGCCGCGCAGGTTCTTGAGCGTCCGCTTAAGCTTGTCGGACAGGGATTCAAACATAAGAATTGGCGAAGTTCCGCGTCTGAACGGAAACGGAAATCATAACGGTCGATCTGAAGGGTGTCAAGGAACGTTGGGTGCGTAAAATCTCCTAATTCTACGTAATAGCTTGGGTTAGCAGTCAGGCTGTTGCTGAGATGGCGGTCTCGATATCGTGACAAATTCCCAGGAAACAAAATGAAGAAGCATCTACGAACAAGTCTCTTTGTAGCAATCGTCTTGCTGGTAGCTCTGCCCGGATTCGCTGGAGTTCGCTTCCTTGAAATTGACGCAACTCACCCTCAGCGAGCTACCGGGACTCCGCAGTTTAAGCAGGTTGCGAGCGGAATTGAATACCTCCAACTCGCCCGAGGACACAGATCAGAACAGCCAACCACCGGCCCCTGGTTGATTAACCTGCTGCGCGTGGATCCTGCTCGGACAAGGATCGAGTTCGTTCGTGCCCTTGACGCGGGAGTAGGGTTGGAAACAACGAGTTCTCTGGCGAGGCGATATGATGCGAACGTTGCAGTTAACGGCGGGTATTTTCGAACGACTGGCGTTTACCGCGGGGAATCTGTCGGCGTTTACCAGTTGCGGGGAAGATTAATCAGCGATACCCACAACGATCGCGCGGCGATCGGCCTGGTTGGAAATGGTGATCGGACCAGTGTAGTGCTTGGACATCTCGGATTCTCGGGAGAGATCAGAACCTCAAAATCCAAGCACCGGATCCATGGACTAAACCGCCCCCGCGCTCAGGACGAGCTCATCATATTTACTCCCGAATTTCATCGAACAACCCTGACAACTCCTGACGGAATCGAGGTCAGTGTGCAGCGTGATAGAGCTATATCGATTCGAGATTCTAAGGGCAGTACTCTGATCCCGGCAGATGGGTACGTCATTTCGGCAGCCGGCACGGCTCGCGACTGGGTCATGGAGAATGTCCAGCGAGGAACAAAGTTGACACTCTTATTGAATCTGATTGCGATCGATAAGGCCCAGAGGGAAGAGTGGGGCCGTGCTCACAGCATCGTTGGCGGAGGGCCGCAATTAATTAGAGCCGGCAAAATCGCCATCACGAATGCTCAGGAAAAGATTCTGCCGGCATTTGTGTCGGATCTTCACCCGCGTACTGCCTTTGCAAAACTTGCTTCTGGAAAGCTGTTGTTGGTTACTGTCGATGGGCGCCAGCCTGAAAGGAGCATCGGTATGTCCCTGAATATGCTAACCGATCTGTTGCTCGAGTTTGGCGCCGTTGAGGCCATAAACCTTGATGGTGGCGGTTCGACGACCATGGTGATTCATAACAAGGTCGTGAATAGTCCATCAGATCAGGGCGGTGAACGTCCTGTAAGCGACGCCATTCTTATTTTCGCGAAGAGCGCTCTTGACTAAAATCCTTAAGAAGCTGGCGCGCACATTGTCGTGCCCGGCGCGCCACTATGGACGCTCTTGCGGGCCACGTGTTAAATTCGCTACCGCATAGTACAACCCGGTGTCGCGCTCAAGGTGGAGTTGTTCGCGGCTCCGAGCCTCCCATGGACTGCGATAGTTCAAATCGCAGAGGAAAAGCGTAGCTAATTGACCATCTAATAAGGGTTACATGGCTAAACGTGTCAGTCGACCGGGCTCGGAAGACTCCGCCGAACGCGCTGTAGTCGACCTCGCCGACGCGCGAGTCAGACTCAGATCGAGTTCGGGAGACTCTTCTAACGAGTCCTTACTAGAGCATTTAAGCGAGATCCGATCGCTTCTGGATCAGGGTCTGTCAACAGAAGCACGTGCGCAACTTGCTACGCTGATAGGCGCTGCAAGAAACAGCCCTTCGATACTTGCCCTGGCGCGCTGCACTCTTTCCACAGCATTGGAAATGCAAGGTCACTACCGCGAGTCGCTTGCGGCAGTTGAAATGTATGAAGCGCCGGAAGCAAGGACCAAGCTCGATAAAGAAGCTGTAAGTGATCTGCGAGTCCAGATAGGGTTGGCCTACAACTACAACGGCGACCATCCAAAAGCAATCTCGATTTTGAAAAGCCTTCTGCGGGAATCCGAGACCGCTTCCGAAGCAAGGCTGGGTCCGGTTTATGCGGCACTGGCTAGAGTCTATCGAAGTATCAGCGAGTATCCGATTGCCCGCGACTACGCCCAACGAGCCCTCGAACACTTTCGCCAAACAGGGGAGTGGCACGGCCTTGCCGAAGCTTACTTCGGCATAGCGATGGCTGACACACAGGAGGGAAATTACGAATCGGGGCTGGAGAACTTTGCTCAGGCTCTGAAGCTGATCGGAGATCGGCCCGCGAGTCATCTGCTAGGTCGTATCTATGCCAACATGGCGGGAGCATGTTGGTTTCTGAAACGACCACAGGAAGGAATTGGCTATCTCGAGAAAGCCATCACTTACTACGAACGCACGGATCAAAAGACCAGTGCGGCTGACGGCTACAATAACTTAGGAATCAATTTAATTCTTATCGGTCAGTGGGGACGAGCCCAGGAAGCTCTTGAACGCGCCCTCGAATTGGCTTCGGAAGTCGATGAACGCGGGGCCAAGGTGCCGATGATTCTCGACTCGCTTGGCGAACTCCACATGTTGCGCGGCGAATTAGAGGAAGCGAAAGACTATTTGCACCGCGCCGTCGCTTTGGCTACCGAGAATGGAAACAAATGGTATGCCTGCCAGGCATTGCGCACTCTTGGTCGCTGTTATCTCGCAATGCGCGATGAAGACAAAGCGCTGGCCAGGGGAGAGGAAGCGCTGACGCTTGCTGAGAGCATTGGTGACCGCCAGGCAATTTGTGAGTCTCGAATAATTCTGGCTGAAGCTCATCTGCTTAGCGACCAAACGGAGAAATGCACTGCGGAATTGCAGGAGGTCTTGGAAGCCAGCACCGATTCAGCAATGGACCTGGGATTTACCGGAGAGGCGCACAGGCTATCCGGAATGTTGGCTATGACAGCCGGCGATACTGCCTCGGCAGCCCAACACTTTGGGAGCAGCGTATCTATCTTCGATATGCTCGGTGACCGTTATCGTTCGGCTCGATCTCACTATGAACTTGGTTGCGCTTATGCTAGTAC
Organism: Pyrinomonadaceae bacterium; assembly: GCA_041751855.1. GTDB lineage: Bacteria > Acidobacteriota > Blastocatellia > Pyrinomonadales > Pyrinomonadaceae > PSRF01. Next base: position 25,508 of record JBGSWR010000093.1, on the reverse strand, counting down.
GACACCTAGGCGCGCGACGGAGCATCTTTCTCGCGCGCTGAGCACCTTTCGCGAGCTTGGCGCTCGAATAGACCTCGAGCGCGCGCAACAAGCCCTTGCTAATCTCGATCGTTCAACTCCCGAATTGCGCTCTGAAGATTCCGCTCTGCCCCAATTATTAATGTTGCGGCTCGCCGAAGCCGTTGCCTCAAGAGAACTTCTTTTACGCGAGCTGGCGGCTATTATGCGGCAGGAGACCAGCGCCCAGCGGGTTCTCATCACGGAGCGCGGCGAACATAATCAACCGCGAGTCGTGGTGGCCCATGGCTGTACTCCCGCAGAAAGCATGCAATTAGCTGAGCAGATCGAGCAACTGGACGATGATGAAGACTGCGAAAGCTTCGCTAGAAAGAACGAGGCTGTAGTGCTAGCGCTCCGGTCAGCGAATGCTCCAGCAGCCACTCTCTATATGGCCCCTCAAAAGCGCTCGAAACTCCCGGGGGGGATGTCGCTCGAGCCGCTTTTGCGTATCGTTGAACTCGGCTTGGAACTTTGTGCTCTTCGCGCCGGAATACAGAAGGGCAGTGGCAGCCAACCAGCCGACGAACTTGCAGGTACGAGTCTCATGCCGGGCTTCATCCATTCCAGTCCGGCGATGACACGACTTGTCGATGAGGTTCACAAAATCCGATCTTCGGACGTGACGGTGCTTGTGACCGGGGAGTCAGGTACGGGTAAAGAACTGGTGGCGCGCGCAATTCACGCGCTCTCTTCACGGCGCGCAAAAGTTTTCGTACCGTTTAACTGCACCGCTGTTCCAAAAGAACTTTCCGAGGGTTATCTATTCGGTTACCGCCGCGGTGCATTTACCGGGGCTGTCCACGACTCGCAAGGCGTGATTCGCACAGCGGCGGGCGGCACACTCTTTCTGGATGAGATTGGTGATCTTCCACTCGACTTGCAACCTAAGTTGTTAAGATTTTTGCAGGAGGGCGAGATCCAACCACTTGGAGAACAACGACCCATTAAAGTTGACGTAAGGATTATTGCCGCGACAAACACGGACCTTGAGGAGATGGTGGCTGACGGCAGGTTTCGCGAGGATCTGTATTATCGTCTGAACGTAATCCGTCTTCGCGTGCCCCCGCTGCGCGAGCGCCGCTCCGAGATTCCTACGATTGTCAACTACTACATCAATCACTACTCTTCAAAGTTCGGCCGCAAGGAGATCCAGATAACACCACCAGCTATAGACCTTCTGATGGTAAGCGACTGGCCCGGCAATGTCCGCCAGCTCTGCAACGAGATTCAGAGAATAGTGGCGCGCGCCGAGGACGGAACCACTATCACGCCTGATCATTTGTCGCCCGAGTTGAAGCGCACATCTTCTCCGACCAGTCCGCCACCGTCGGTCTCTTCGGTCACTTCAATGCCTACGCTTCAGAATGTCACACTAGCGGATGCGCTGGCAGAGGTCGAGCGCCGGATGATAGGCGAGGCAATGCGCAAGCACGGCGGCAACATCTCACGCGCCGCTCGAGAGTTGGGACTGACGCGACGCGGTCTTTACCTTAAGCTGGACCGCTACGATCTCAGCGCCAGTGCTTGATGAAACTCAAGCCCTAGTAAGGTCTCTCTCGATCAACCCTAAGAAACAAAAAAAGCGGGGGACCCCGTCGGGTGGGTCCCCCTTTTTGAAAGGATCAGTCGATCCACATGACTAGAAGATCAGCTTGGCTCGCAACTGAATCGTGCGACCCGGGAAGTTACCTATGCTGTAGTCGTTGAAGAGTGGGCTGGACACGTTCGGGAAAGAGAAGTCCGTTGGTGAAAGACCCGGCGCCGTAGGAGTGCCAAGCGCGTTTGCGAAGTTACCGATCGTTCGAATTCGCTGGTTGAAGAGATTGTTTATCTCCGCTCCCACTTCGAAGCGATAGCGATCTTCACCGAAGAAGAACTCCTTCTTTAATGCAGCGTCGGTTCGATTAAAACCATTGCTGCGAAGGGTGTTTCTTCCTGCGGTGGTCTGCGCTCCCTGACCAGCCTGGATGAACTGGGCGTTGGGATTGATTGCGAAGTAGGCAACCGCGTTTCCAGAACCAGGCCGGCATTCAGCGAGACTTGTGGTAATCGTGCCGTTTGGGCGAAGGAACTCTCCAGCGCTATTCACTGCGCAAACTGGGCTTCCAGTGCCCGCTACACCTGCCGGGTTAAAGATGGTCCGATCACCGGCGGCGTCGAAGTTCAGATTGCTATCAACACCGGACTGTGGCGTGAAGGGTTGACCAGACTGGGCCTGGAAGATACCCCCGATTCCCCAGCCACCTAGTACCTGCCTCGCGAAGCCGTTACCGCTTTCACGGAAGAAAGGCAACTCATAATTGAATGCGATAGCCAGACGATGAGGAATATCCAGATCCGAAAGACCGCGTTGGTCTCTCATGTTCAGGAAGTTCTGTGGGCGGCGCGGATTGGCCACACTCGAAAAGACTTCGTTGGTCGAATCGTCAATAGTCTTACTGAAGGTGTAGGCTGCCGTGAAAGCCAGGCCACGACTAAACCGTCGGGTAAGGCTAACTGCCGCGCCATCGTATTGAGAATTACCGACCGGGTCGAAGGTTGTCATAATGCTGAACTGCGGCAAAACGAATTGCCTTTGAGCCAGCAGCGTGCTTAGTGGTGGCAAGCCCGCCAAATTAGCCGCAGTGGGCTGACTAAAGAAAGTCGGCATTGTTAGCGGTGGTGGAATGGCCGGGTTCTTCCAGACTTGGACCGGCAAGTGACGACTCCGCGTGCCCAGATAGCGAAGCTCGATAGCCGTACTATTGGTAAGTTCTCTTTGCCAGCTCAGCGCCCATGAGTAAGTCTCTGGTTGGATGAAGTCGCTCGTATAAGATGAGCTTACAGCTCGTGCTGCGGCCGGGGTAGTGGGCGGATTAGGTATTGACGGTAAACCACCTCGCTCCAGAAATCCCGGACTGGTATTGAACCCCGGAACACTTGGCGGCCGCAGTTCCTGCTGGAACTGTGGTGGCAAGGTCAACAATGGCAGATTGCCGAAGACTTCACCATAGGACATGGCAAAGTTTGCCCGGATGGCACTTCTGCCACGCTCACCAAAGATACGACTCAAAAAGCCGCTCTCAAAATGTGGCGCATAAGCAAAGCCCACGCGCGGGGCGATATTGTTCCTGTCAGACTTTGGTACGTTAAATTCCACTACACCAGGCAAGTTGGAAATCGAGTTAAGAACCTGCAAAGCCGCATCGCGCGGAATCTGCACGTACTCGTATCGAATCCCGAGGTTTAGAGTCAAGTTTGGAGTGACCTTCCAATCGTCCTGACCAAAAACATAGAACTTCTGCTGGTTGAAGGTGTAGCCCGCGCTTCCCACTCCTCGTACCGGATCGAAGGTGGGTAGGACGTCCTGAAGAAGATCAGCAAATGTCACGTAAAGGTAATCGCCACGACCACGAGGCAGAAACTGGCTGGTAGCAATCAGGTTGCGATACTCACCGCCAAACTTGAAGCTATGGTTGCCTCGGACATAGTTCACCGTGTCATAGATCTGATAGTTGTGACTGAATTGCCCCTGAGGCAAGTTCGATTGTGGCCCCAGATTTATGTTGAAGTCCCGGGCGGAAAGATTGGGGAACGTGTTGAATGCCGGATCCTTCAATGGAAAGTCCTGAGTTGATTTTCGATACGAGAGCCGCAGGTCATTAACGGTACTGGCACTAATCGTTCGCACCCATGTCGCTGAGAACAACCGCGAATCAAACACCGTCAGGTTGTTGAACTTGGGGTTGCCAAGACCACTGGCTCCCTCAGAACGGAAACGATCTGAACTGAAACGGTAACGAAACTGGTCTTTAGTTCCGCGGAGATGGTCGATGTTTATCTGGAACTGATGATCGTTAAAGCCGCCGGGATTGACAACCGACACGGTACCGAATGGCACGTTCTGACCAAGAACCGTTCGCGTCGAATCTGCTACCGTGGGAAGGATAAGATTCTGTTGGAGCAGGTTAACGACGAATGGGCTGACTCCGGGAACTGCCGCCAATTGTGCTAGCCCCTGGGCAGTTGGTGCTACAAACGAGGAGCCTGCCACCTCGCGGGAATTGGTTTCATGCTGATAAGCAAAGAAGAAGAACAATCTGTCCCGCATGATTGGACCACCGAGAGTCATTCCATACCGGGTGTTCCTGAATCGAGGCAGACTGCCAATTCTGAAGGGATCGTTAGCTGGCAGATTGAGCAAACGTTCCTGCGAAGTCGAGGCAGCATTCAGTTTCTCTCTTTGCAGATAAAGAAAGCCATTGCCGTGATACTCATTGGTTCCGCTCTTAGTGATGGTGTTGAACTGTCCGCCGGAAGCTGAACCGAACTCGGCATTGTAGTTATTTGTCAAAAGCGTAAATTCAGCTACTGCATCCTGGATAACGGTGGTCGCCGGTCCGGTGACCGAGAATTGATTGTTGTCAACGCCATCAACCATAAAGCTGTTGTATCTTGGTCGTATGCCTCCTACGGCACCTCCTGCACCAACAGCACCGGCGGGTTGTAGGACCACGTTGGGTGACAGGGCGCCGAGGGTGTTCTGGTTACCAAAAATAGGTAATCCTTCCACCATGCGCGTGTCATAAGTTTTACCCAATTGGGAACTATCAGTCTGGACCAGGGCTTCGCTTGCCGCGGTAACGACAACTGTTCCCTCGACACCAGCGGGCTGTAAGGTCACATTAGCGCTCGTTGTCTGGTTTAGAGCAACTCTTAGTTGTTGAGTTCTGGGCTCAAAGCCACTGGAAGTTGCAGTCAGGGTGTATTCGCCAACCTGCACGTTGGGAAAATTGTATGAGCCGGTGCTTGTGGTTTGAGATTCCAGCGTTAATCCCGTTGCGGTCTGTCGTAATGTGACAGTCGCATTCGGAATCGCGGCGGCGTTCACGTCCGTAACGACACCGGTGACGGCGCCGCCAGTGACCTGGCCCGACGCCACTACTACAAAGGCGACCAGTAAACTGAAAGTCGCCAGAGTCACGGAAAACATTCGATACATCTGCCTACTCCTTCAAATGAAATTTGCGTCAGCGTTCCTGCTCAAGAAGCAGTGATCTGAAATTTTGTACGAGGGGGTTCGTGGGGAGACCGGCGCTAGCGCATCCTCTGAATGAATTGTTTGTCAGAGGTCTTGCGCTTCAAATAATTACTACTTTCTTACTGGTTGGAAAATGCAAGCACCATTCCGGTTAGAGAGATCTGTGAATGAACACTTATAAATTCCCGCTTTAGTTGTGCTAGAAAAGGAGGATGACTGCACCCAATGTTGAGAGCTTTATCCCAATTTTCGGGTTTTTCCGAATTTTTGGAAAAGCCTTGGAGAATGAGGAAAGGCGTCGTCGCAGATTTGCATCTGTCTTGACACAACTACGACAAAAGAGAGGTCGCATACCCTGTCGGTTTCACTAGCATGCACCCTCCAAAAAAATGGACTGAAGCCTGTGGTGTCTTGCGGGTGTCAGAGGGTGATTGTGTTGGGCAAAAGTTGAAGCTCCACCAGGCTTCAGCCTCGTGGTCTTCATCATTGCGGGCGTTGCCAGACCGAACCGTCAGTAAATTCAACGCGCATCACGACCACTTCGCCGGTGAGGCCTTTGCGCTCGTTCTTATCGAGCGCATAAACACTGATCGTTCTTGCTGGCGGCTGACTGGCCATTACAGTTAACTCTTTGCTTTTACCGGAGCTGATCTTTTCTTCACTGGTGAACTGGTGCCGGCCAACCTCATCCTGAGTCATGCTATCGACGAATATGTAGTCCCAGTCAACGAGCTTAATCGCCGTTGGGCCTGTGTTCTTTATAACTACCTTGTAGAGAAAAGCATAGCGAGGTGGTCCCTTTTTCCGGCGAGCCGCAGCTATAGTAGCGTCTACCTGAGCTTCACGTTCGAGCTTGTTGACTTCGCCGCTATTACCGCGTTTCTTCGCATCATCGATACGTCTCTCGTTGCGCGAACGCACGCGCATCTCCTCAAAGCTTTCGACAGCTCCATTGAACGGATTCTGCTCCCATCCAATACGCTCCTTGCTCCAATCAGATTTCAACACTTGTAGGTCCGGGGGATCCTGCAGTGCGGGAGTCTGAGGTTTCGCCGCGGTCACGAAGACTAACAATCCGGCCAGTACAACGGAGGTGACTCTCATCTTCTGCTCCTCCTCTCACAAGAGTAGCGGGGTTCACAGTATTGGAGCGATTGGCATGTCCGATGATTAGAGCAGATGTTTTTGTATCATGAAAGCGGCAAAAGATTAAGGAAAAGTGGGCTGAAGGATCTCTCCTTCAGCCCAGAGTTTAGTCATTCAGCGTGCCAGTGAGCCGAAAGTTCAAGCTTCGGCAAGCTTTGTGGCTAGAACGTATATCTCAAGCCAAGAACAACTCTACGGTTTCCACCATTTGTACCCCACTGATTCAGGAAATTCGCCGAGTTGGCGCGGCCTTCGGGAATACCGAAATTCCGGGTGTTCGTAAGATTGTAGAACTCAGCTCGTAATTGAATTCTATGACCTTCGGCGACCCGGGTATTTTTGAAGATACCGAAATCGATATTGCCAATGCCATCGGCACGCAGAATATTTCGCCCAGCATTGCCAACCCGCTGACCTGGATCTAATGGCCGGAATAGGGTTCGTCCACCGGCCGCGACTATCTCCTCGACGGACATGCGGGAAAGGTCGAGAGTGGTGTTGACATTTGCCCGTATGGCGTCGCCCACCAGAGAGTTGATACCTGACAGAGCGCCGGTCGGGTCAGCTCCATTAAGAACCGTGAACGGAGCGCCACTCTGGAACGTAAGGAAGCCGTTCACTTGCCACCCACCCAGGAGATGCCCAACAAAACCTCTCTGGTCGCGAAGGAACGGGAGTTCATAGACAAAGTTTCCAGATAAGCGGTGCGGGCGGTCATAGGCAGAACGACCGCGATCGCCGCGACGGTTGAAGGAGTCCTGGGCAACAGCGACTTCACCGCTTGAAGGATTGAAGATCTCCGAAGCCTCATCAATGAAAGCACTCCAGGTGTAGTGTAGGCCGCCACTAAAGCCACGGCTCAGGCGCTTGTCAAGGCTAACCTGCATCGAATGGTAAATTGATGCCGCCGCATTGGCGCGCAACCTGATCACACCCCGCGTGTTGTCAACGCGCGTTGTGGAGGAGAAAGGCAACCGTGGATTACCGTCTATTGTCTGGAACAACGCCGTTCCCTTTGAGCCAACATAACCTACACGGAAAATCAGATCGCTCGACAGCTCGCGTTGCATTTCCATGTTAAAGCTTTGATAGTACGGTGAACGGAAATCTTCACCGACGATCGTGCGCGTGAGAGTAAGTGGGTTGAGTCCGGCTGGGACCACGGCGGGCAGGCGTGTAAAGGCATCATTAATACCGGCCGTCCCATCTGGTTGTGGAGTCGAGGGTAAGCTAACTGCCGCCACGAATGGGAACGAGCTGGCGACGTTCAGCGCGATGTTTATGAACGTGTAGTCGTTTGTTATAGCGTACCCACCTCGGAGCACGAGTTTATCGCCTCCGGTGAGCCAACCAAGTGGGCCGCCGCTCTCAGTGCGCGGGTTCCAATTAAACCCGATCCGCGGTTGGAGATTGTTTCGATCTTTCTTGGGTATAGGCGAAAGTGCGAACCGTTGGTCGCCACCCGCTACGGCGACTATACGGTCGTTAACCGGCACCAAACTCAGGGTTGCTTCACCAGGCAGTTCGTAGCGAACCCCATAGGTCAGCGTGAAATTTGGCCTTACTTTCCACTCATCCTGCGCGTAGAAATGGATGTCGTGCCAGTTGTAATAATTGATGGCCTCGCCGCCTGGGAGAGGCTTGTTAATGTTGGCCGCCTCAGCAACATCATTGACGAAGGCGTTTAGGGTTGGATAGCGCAACAATCCGCGAATGGTGGGGAAGAAGAAGCTCTTCACTCGATTGTCTACGATGTTGGCCCCAAACTTCATCGCGTGATTTCCGGAGGTAAAGGAAAGGTTGTTCTGAATCTGGTAAATGTTGTTGAAGCGGAACTGGGGTAGATTCACTGCCAGACCAATGGCCGTTCTGCTGGCCGCGGCATTGAATCCCGTTAATCCAAGTTGAGATATTTCAAGAGATGGGATCTCTTCTGATGTTGGATCGGATGCGCTCGTATTGGTCGCCAGCCGTTGGTAGCCCAGACGCAGTTCATTCACGACTCGGGGTGAGAGAGTACTGGCCAAAGAAAGGGCAAAGGACTGTTGCCGGGTCACATTTTCCGTTGTGAGTCCCGGAGGCGTTGCTTGACCCGTTCCCGCGGTGACCGAGTTGCTATAAAGGTATCGACCAGTCAGAATATGATTCTGGTTGATGTTGTGATCGATGCGAAGTGATGACTGCCAGTTATCGAAAGTGAATGCTGTGGCTCCGGTAAGCGATCCCAGCGGAACCGTGAACGTTTGACCGTTACGCGTAAAGGTAACGCTTTGATTTATTGGCGCCTGCGCGGCAGGAAGATGCCTCAAGAGTGCTGCCACATGGGGAAGATTCCCGGCCGCCGCCTGTAGAACTTGCCGTCCGGCTTCCGTTGGCGCTCCGTTCAGCGTCGTACCCGAACCGAGCTGCCGGTCACTCCAGCGTTGCAGCGAGCCAAAGAAGAAGGTCCGATCGCGACCACTGATAATTGCTGGACCACCCTCACCAAACCGTGGCAGGTGTAAGGGCCCGCCGAAAGTAGCCCCAATCTGGTTTTCTACGCGGTAAGGAGCATGTCTTCGCGATGGATCTGCGGCAGCCGAGTTGCAGAAGCCAGCGCGCTTGTCTGTATTGCTGCATGAATTCAGGGCATTCCCGTTATGGAACCAGAAGGCTGAACCATGGTATTGATTCGTTCCGCCTTTGGTGATTGCGTTGAATACGGAACTCGAATTGCGACCGAACTCGGCGAGAAACTGATTCGTGATCAGCCGGACCTCCTGAACTATGTCAGGATTATTTAATGGTTGAGTAGCACCGGACACACCGGGTTCATTGTTGTCCTGACCATCGATCATGAAATTGTTTGAGCGCACCCTGCCGCCATTTGCGGAGTAGTTAATACCACTCGAAAACCCAGATTGACCGGATCCCAGCTGGCTTACACCCGGGGCGGATAGAGCAACGCCGAGAACGCTGCGTGTCGGTCCCAGGGGAAGTTCTGTGAGACGCCTCTCGTCGAACCGCACGCCTACCTCAGCGGTTGTCGTGTTTAAAAGTGAAGCGTCTTCAACGACAGTAACAATTTCCTCGATACCACTGGGTTTCATCGAAACATCGACCACTGCATTCTGATTCAAAGACAAAGTGATTCCGGTTTGAACGTACTTAGCGAATCCACTACCTTCAACCGTCAACTCGTAACGACCGACGGAAAGGTTTTCAAAACGATAACGCCCTTCTCCATCAGTCTGCAGCGTGCGCGAGACGTTCGTCTGGATATTACGTGCGGTCACCGTGGCATTGGGGATGACAGCTTGTTTCTCATCGGTAATCCGGCCAAGAATTGTTCCTGTCGTTTGAGCAAGCGCTGATCCCGCGAAACATGCAGACAGCGCTACGAGCAACAGGAGTCTGGTCGCTTTATTCATCGTGTCCTCCTACTTAAAGAATACATTGGTTGGGCGGTAGTCAGTCCCCAGGGCTATCGACTGACATAGTTGAAACATCTCGATGTTTTTTATAGACGATCCGATATGCGTTCTCGGGCAAGGCAAACGATATTCCATTCGTCCCCCGCAACCTAATTTAATCCAAACTGATGCTGCGATTGAGATTTATGAGCCTAATCCGAGATGTTAGGCCGGACAACACCATGACCAATAAGTCGGCTTCTAAGCCGGCGTCTTCCAAAAACCTGAATTATCATCCAAAGTTGTGGACTTCAAGCGGGTTGTAACGAATCATGTGTTATGAGTCCTTCGAATCGGCGAGGACCTATGGAACAAATCGTTTTCCTTGAACGCAATACCTTTCGGGTCGACTTCCGACCCCCACGCTTTGCACACGAGTGGGTCGACTTTGGTGAAACTTCTCCCAATCAAATAGTCGAAAGAGCCCAAACCGCAACTATTCTCATCTGCAATAAACTGCCTCTCGGCGAGCGCGAGTTGTCCCAACTGCGGGCCCTTAAACTCATCGCCGTGGCTGCCACCGGCATAGACAACATCGACCTCAATTGCTGCCGCTCGCGCGGGATAGCCGTCTGTAACACCAGAGACTATGCAGAGCATTCCTTACCCGAGCATGTGCTGGCCCTCATCCTCGCATTGCGCCGAAATCTCTTTAGCTATCGCGAGGACGTAAAACAAGGTGCCTGGCAAAGAGCTAACCAATTCACGCTGATTGATTATCCTATTCACGATCTCTATGGAAGTAAGGCCGGTATTGTTGGTTATGGCGCCCTGGGAAAGGCGGTGGCCCGACTTGCGCAAGCGGTTGGGATGGAGGTGCTCATCAGCGAACGCAAGGCTGCGCAAACAATTCGCGAGGGCCGCCTGCCGTTCTCAGAAGTACTTGAACTGAGCGACGTAATCACCCTTCATTGCCCTTTGTCAGAGGACACTCGAAACCTGTTCGCTGAAGAGGAATTTCGAATGATGAAGCGCGGGGCCGTGCTAATCAATACAGCTCGAGGTGGGCTGGTAAAGGAAGAGGCCCTGGCCTACGCGCTCAGGAGCAATCTTATCGCCGGCGCCGCGATCGACGTGCTCAGCAAAGAACCACCACGCGAGGGAAACATCCTGCTCGATCTGGATCTGCCAAACTTGATCGTCACACCGCATATTGCCTGGGCTAGCCGTGAAGCTATGCAGACTCTCGCCGATCAGTTGGTCGATAATCTAGAGGCGTTTGTGCAAGGTACTCCAAGGAATCTCGTCACCTGAAGTTGCCACTAGATCTAGTTTGAAGGAGGCACGAAAGGCTGGACCAGGATTAAGCAGCGCTCGCAAGTACCGATTGGCCCACCCTTTTATTGAGAGTTCGATGAAGCTGCCTCGCCGGCACCGGTCGTCGTTGTCTCGTCGTGATGTTCGGTGGTGTAGAGTCTAAGGATATCCTGACCCTGGCGTGATCTCGGATCAATTGTGCGCAGGTGTTTGCGGCCCTGCATCTCCCAGATCGCGGTTACCACCCCATCCTTCTCAACAGCGTGATAGGTAATCTCCTCTGCCGAACCTGCAGGATTCGCGGGGCTCTCCTCGACGTCAGTGCTGGCTGGCGTGTTTTCATTATCCGACATTAAAGCAACAGCTCCTCTCAAGATTCTTGGATGTTGTTTTGAATTTTGACGGATTGTGGCACAGGCCGATTGGATGTGTCTACCACAGTGATCGCTTGTTTACGGTTGCACACGCAAGAACTCATCGACTTCATCCACGCAGCGCAAGCGCGACTTCGACGGCACGTCGTGGCGAAACAACCCCCCAACCCTGCCGATCAATCTCGACAGCCGCAACCCGCTCGGCCGTATCAATGAGAATCCGCTTCACCTGTTGTGGGCTCAGCTCCGGATTTGCCTCCAACATGCATGCTGCCGTTGCCGAAACGATCGGAGCCGCAAAAGAGGTACCATCAACATGCTTGTAATGTGGATTAATTACGTTGCCTTCCCGAAGCTTAATCGTTACTAGCTGCCTCAGCAACGGCACCGGGAGATCGCGAGCCTCATCAAGATCTCTGTCAACGCCTAACCTGGAATCGATGATGGACTTCAGATCCGCGTCAGCCGCTGTATCGAGCCTGGAATAGAGCGCCGCCTCAGCGGCAGTAGGCGTATGCGGCAGGATCGGCGCCGCTACCCAGATCCCGGGAGCAATGATTTCAGGCTTCTGGAGGCCATCAATAGTCGGGCCGTAAGACGAGCGATACATTCCCCGTCGCGCTCGGTCAAGTGAGTTCTGATCATCGAGTCCACCTACCGAGATTGCCGACGGCGAACAGGCTGGCGGCAAAACGGGATGACCTGGCGCCATTCCAGCATTTCCCACCGCACACACTACAACCAGCCCGGCCCTAACGGCCTGTTCGACAGTCTGACAGAGAGCATTACCGAGGTAAGAACACTCCCAATCACCACCCGCTGAAATGTTGACTATGCGAATTCGGTGTTCCTCGTGATGTGCCAGAACCCAATCAAGGCCTTGCTTGATGCTCTCCTCGGGAATATGTCCGGTTCGGCCAATCTTTATCAGGACTAGATTCGATGCCGGAGCAATACCTCGATAAAAGCCGTTTGAGATATAGCCATTGCCCCCTGCGACTACTGACGTCATCATTCCGTGCCAGCTCGCGACATCAGTGGTTTGCAAAGAGGTTGGGTCGTCTTTTGCCTCAAAGATGCTGTGGTAAGCAACAATCCGATTCAACGGTCGAGTGAGGTCCGGGTGCGCGTAAAAGCCAGAATCCAGAAAAGCGATCGTCACATCCCTCCCGGCAAAACGTTCATCGGTGTCCATGCGCAATGGTGTTGGAAGAACATGATCGGTCTGTTCAAAGATCGCCGCATGGGTTTTCAATTGGAAGCTAGCGCGTTTGAAGAGATCAACACAGCGGCCACAAACCCGGGAGACAGACTTCGCCAGCGAATTTGCTTCGATGACGGTTCTTAAGTTCTCGTCAAGCGTGACCAGGGAAATTAATTCCCCGCGCGCGGCACGACCACAAACATGACAACCAGGCGGGGGAACCGACTGGTCCTCCGACAACTGTTCAGCGGTGAAAGTGGCTCGAGACATTCAGCGCGGCAATTCTATCAGGCAAGCTCTCCCTCGTCAGCGTATTTCCTTGGGTGCCGCGGCCGGCGCCGCTTTGGTATATCCCTTCTAACTCACTCGACTCCTTTAGACGCGAAATCCTCGAAAAAAAGCGAAGCGGCGCCAGGCCAGCGCCCTCCAAATCACTTCAAAGATTTGTGCTCTCCGCGTGGGGCGTGTAAGGTATTTCGACGGTAGTCGACAGATAGTGGAGGTCGTTACCCTCATGAGTGAGGAACAGGTCACAGTTGCTGATCTCTTTCGCCGGGCAATGGCAATAAGGAGCGAGAGTCCGCGGGCTTCGTACAAGGAGATCAAAGACCAGTTGGTTCGCGAGTTTAAGGGAAGTCCTTTGCCCTCGCTGCATAACTTGACGATTCCGGAACAGGATGCGCGCGCCCCTGAAGAGGACTGGACTGCCGGTCTGCCGCTCGTCCGTCGCGGGATTCAGTTCGAGGATTGGGGAGAGATCGCCGACGGCATCATCTTAAGCCTCGAGCAGACCGAAAATTATGAAATGGAGCGAGGCGGCGAAGGAACCAGCGACAAATGGCACGATCGCTCGGCAGGTATTCAGGGAGCCGAAGCAAAGGCAGTAGGAAAGTGGCTGCCGGAAGAGTTGATGAAACTTGCCGAGCGACAGAGTACGAAATAGGAATCGTAAACCCACTAATAGAATTATGAGCTTCGTTGGCAGTCTTTTTAAGGACCCGAAATACCAGGCGGCCGTTCCGCGTAAGCCTGAGGAGATTGAGGACAAAGATGTTGTCATCAGTCCGAATACCAGGCTCCCGAACCGCATTCCTCCCGGCCAGACGCGTACACGCAAATGGCCGGTCCTTGACGCGCACGGAACTCCGGAGATCGATCTGGCGTCGTGGGCCTTCGAGGTCGGAGGACTTGTAGACCGGCCGCAGAACTGGTCATTAGACGAATTCATGCAGCTCTCTCCCGTCAGGGTCTATGCTGACTTTCACTGTGTCACGCGCTGGTCGCGGCTTGATAACGTGTGGGGCGGTGTGTCTACCAGAGAAATTGCCGCTCTCGCCGGTATCAAGCCTGAGGCAAAGTTTGTGCTCGCTCTGGCTTATGACCATGGTTGGACCACCAACATTCCCCTCGAGTACTTTCTCCAGGAAGACTCGCTCTTTGCCTGGTCCCACGACGGAGAACCCATACCGCCCGAACATGGTGGTCCAGTTCGGTTGATTGTGCCCCAGCTTTACGCATGGAAATCCGCTAAATGGATCAAAGGTGTGCAGTTTCTTGAACGCGACCTGGCCGGCTACTGGGAAGAGGGAGGCTATCATATGCGCGGCAATCCCTGGTCCGGTGGCGACGGAGAGAGATTTCGGTAATTTAGATTAACCCCCGCACCCGCAAATCTGTTTGAAGATCAAAACGTGACCAGTCCAAGCAGTCCAGTCAGTTCCGCCGATGGAACAGTACCCAAAGACGCCGCAGCCGTAATTCTACTTCGCAGCAATACAGACCCTGCTAACCCGGAAGTGTTCCTCGTCCGGCGCGGTCATCAACTGGCGTTTCTTGGTGGCTTTTATGCATTTCCGGGTGGCCAACTGGAGCCCTCAGATCAGCATGCCCGCGTCGAGAACTGCAACGATCCTGTAATCGCGACCATGATCAGTTGCGCGGCTCGGGAACTGTTCGAAGAGCTTCGCGTCCTCGTTGTCCGCGGAGGCGATGTGCTGACACAGGGTCAACGCGCCTCGCTCCTTGACGATCTCGAATCGGGTCGAATGTCCTGGCCGGTTCTCCTCGAGCATTACGGTCTTCATCTTGACGCCTCCGATTTCATGTTTGCCGGCCGTTGGGTCACACCACCTTTCAGTCCCCGGCGCTTCGACACATGGTTCTTCCTCGTCAGGTGTCCGCCAAGGCAGGAACCGATTATCACTGGGGGCGAACATGAATCGGGCGAGTGGGCCAATGCGGTAGCAGCTTACGAAAAGTGGCAACGCTCCGATTTGCTGGCTGCGCCACCGGTAATTCACGGACTGAGAACACTTGGAGGCGGGATCGGCCCGGATCTGATCGACCGGTTTTTATCCATTCGTGAAGCACATCGAGAACCACCTCGCAGCATCGAGTTTCGACCGAACTACATCTGCTTCCCAGTATTAACGCCGACAAAGCCCCCAGCCACGCATACGAACTGTTATCTCATTCTTACGTCCGAGGAAATTCTGATTGTCGATCCCGGATCTCCGTACGAAGAGGAACAGAAGGCACTCGCCGAATGTGTTGATAATCTTTGCTCCGAGGGACGAACAGTGCGCGAGATTGTTTTGACACATCGACACCCAGATCATGTTGCCGGGGTTAATTCATTAAGTTCCACGCGTGGGATTCCTGTCTCGGCACACCGCCTGACGGCTGAAGCTCTCCATGGCACTATAGCCATCGACCGGCTTCTTGAAGATGGAGACGTGATCACACTCCGAGGCGCTCCGGAGATCAAGCTGCGAGTCATTCATACTCCGGGGCACGCCCGAGGTCATGTATGTCTTTACGAGGAACGAACTGGCACTTTACTCTCCGGAGACAACATCGTTGGTCTAGGTTCAGTCTTGATCGATCCCCCCGAAGGAAATATGCGTGCCTACCTTGATTCCCTTCTCAGAATGCGTTCGCTTCCCAACCTTTCTGTAATGTTTGGCGGCCATGGACCAGCGATTGGTAACCCTCACTACAAGATTGATGAATACATTGCTCACCGTCTGGATCGTGAACAGAATATATTGCGGGCAGTGGGTGAGGGGGCAAGCAAGCCAGAAGCTATCGTTGGACGCGTTTACACTGATGTTTCCCCCCGGGCGCATGCGATGGCGGAACGAGCAGTCATCGCCCATCTTGAAAAACTTGAAGAAGACAATCTCGTCCGCAGGGTCGCGGATGGCTGGCTAGCTGTCTCCTCCGCCTAGTCAGAGCTTAAAGACTTTTGCTTGAAGTATTAAGATATCAGCTCGCATATTCGGAGCTGAACATTACGCTTACTGGTTAGGGGCTTATTTGATGCAACACCTACCAACAACACTGGGTGAACTTAGAGCAAGTGGTTACCAACGGGGTTCCGTAAAGGACGAGATTCGTGCCAACCTTATCAACAAACTCCAGAATCGTGAGAGACTCTTTCCTGGGATTGTGGGATATGATGAAACGGTTATTCCGCAGCTAATCAACTCCCTGCTTGCCAGGCACAATATCATTCTTCTTGGTCTAAGGGGGCAGGCTAAGAGCCGGATCATTCGTCAGCTTACGGAACTGTTGGACGAGCGAATGCCGATCATTGCCGGCTCTGAAGTCAACGATGATCCACTGCACCCCATCTCGGCTTACGGCCGCCAGATGATCGAACTCCACGATGATTCGACTCCCATCGAGTGGGTGAACCGGGATGCCCGTTTTGTTGAGAAACTGGCGACACCCGATGTGACAATCGCAGACATTATCGGCGATATCGATCCGATCAAGGCCGCGAAAGGGGGCCACCTTCTGAGTGATGAGCTCACCATTCACTTTGGCCTGTTGCCTCGTGCCAATCGCGGGATCTTTGCTATCAACGAACTCCCCGATCTTGCGGGCAAAATTCAGGTAGGCCTCTTCAACATCATGCAGGAAGGCGATGTGCAGATAAAGGGCTACCCTGTGAGGCTGCCGCTTGATGTGCTGCTTATCTTTTCCGCAAACCCGGAAGACTACACCGCGCGCGGAAAGATCATCACGCCATTGAAAGACCGCATCGGCGCCGAGATCATGACTCATTATCCGGCCGAGTTGCAGACCGCTGTGGCGATTACCACTCAGGAGGCCTGGCTTGAACGCGAGGGTTTTCAGGAGCGAATTCACGTCCCTGATTTTCTGCGCGAGGTTGTCGAACAGATCGCCTTCGAAGCGCGCGACGACAGCCGCATCGACAAGCATTCAGGCGTCTCGCAGAGGCTGCCCATCACAGTCATGGAAACTGTCCTCTCGAACGCCGAACGCCGGGCGCTTCTCACCGGCGAAGACGCGATTGTTCCACGGATATCTGATATCTATGCGGCGATTCCATCGATTACCGGTAAGATGGAACTCGAGTATGAAGGTGAACAGATTGGGCCGGTCCGCATCGCCAAAGAACTAATTAAGAGAGCCGCCGGTGAGGTCTTCGAAGGCTACTTTGTTGGGATAGATTTTTCTCGGGCAGTCCAATGGTTCGAACAGGGCAACAATCTTCGCCTGGCCGACACGGCAGCCGCCGATGAGTGCCAGAGACTGCTCGAAACGGTGCCGGAACTGATTGAAACGGCGTTGATACCTTTTGATATCGGGGAAGCTCAGACAGGAAGAGTCGTTTCCGCCTGTGAATTTGTACTTGAGGGTTTGTATGCCCACAACAAGATCAGCCGCAACGAAGAAGGAGGCTATACGGCAGTGACAAAGGCGAAAAAGGACCGGCGTGGCATGATCTACGATGACCTTACGGAAACGGGGAAGTATAGTTAGATTGATCCTCACGATGTTAGCTGGGAGAAGCGAAATGAGTGCTACCACCGAGCTTGTAACGGCAGACCAACTTTTCAGCATGCCGTCGGATAACTTTCGCTATGAACTTAGAAAAGGAGTCCTCACCAAAATGTCTCCGTCCGGCTTTGAACATGGCGCAATTGTCGCCACCCTCACCGCACGACTCTTTCAATTTGTGGATGAATGCCATTTGGGTGTCATCTGCGGGGCTGAAACGGGTTTTAGGCTCTCGACAGATCCAGACACCGTATTAGCGCCTGACGTTTCTTTTATTAAGCAGTCAGTGATAGAGAGAGTTGGGCGAACACCCAAGTTCTGGCCGGGTCCTCCGGACTTGGCCGTCGAAGTAATGTCGCCTGAGGATTCCGTTCGAAAGGCCACTGCGAAGGCGAACGAATGGTTGAACGCCGGGACAAGCCTGGTCTGGCTGGTTAATCCTCTACAGCGCCGCGTCATCGTCTTCGACTCAGCAGAGGGATCATACGAGTTGGCTGAGCACGATTGCTTACTGGGTGGAAATCTCCTGCCTGGTTTCCGGCTAAATGTCTCGGAGATATTTGCCTGATTTTTTTGTAGTGCTCGTTCCAAAGGGGCTAATGTGAAGTTCATACGCTACTCCAGATTCAAGGGCTTGGACGTCGCCGGTATTAACCTCGGGAACTTGATGTCGGCGCTCGCAGATTCTCTACTCTATTCAGGCTACACCGACGACTACTACTGGACCCGGCAACGTCGCCCGCTGGATACTTCGCTGAGTGCGCTGCGCCGCGCATTGCTCCAGGCCCTTATTGACCAGGGTCTGATCAGCGAGTCCGATGTGGATGAGTTGCTGGCGGAGAACGAAGGCAAGTTCGAGGGATCTAGTCTCGAACAGATGCTCAATCAACTGATCGAACGTCTGGTGGAGGAGGGCTATCTTGATCTAAAAGAGGCGCCTCCCCAGGATCAACCGGGAACGGGCGGACCTCACGTCTCCGAACCTCTGCCTCGCAATGTCCACTTTGAAGTAACTGAGAAAGGGCTCGATTTTCTTGGCTACAAGACGCTCAGAAATTTGCTTGGCAGTCTGGGGAAGAGTTCCGCCGGGCGGCACGACACGCCGGATCTTTCCACCGGGGTTGAAGCTGCAGCCGCAAGCAAGCCATACGAGTTCGGCGACACAATTAATCTCGACGCTAACACGACTCTCTTTCGCGCGATTCAGCGCGAAGGGCTCACTGTCCCACTTAACCTCGAATACAGCGATCTTTTCGTGCATCAGTGTGACTATCAATCGTCATGCGCCACCGTTGTGATGCTTGACTGCTCGCACTCGATGATTCTTTACGGCGAGGACCGCTTTACCCCCGCCAAACAGGTCGCGCTGGCCCTGGCGCATCTCATCCAGACCCAGTACCGCGGCGATACGATCCAGTTCGCGCTCTTTCACAACTCGGCTGAAGAGCTGCCGCTCGCCAAGCTCGCGCAAGCCCAGGTTGGGCCGTACCACACCAACACCGCCGAAGGTCTGCGGCTGGCGCAGAAGATGCTCAAACGCCAGAACAAGGACATGAAACAGATCGTGATGATTACCGACGGCAAGCCCTCGGCGATCACCCTCCCGAACGGGCGCGTCTACAAAAACGCCTATGGCCTCGACCCGATGGTGCTGGGCGAAACGCTCCGCGAGGTCGGCAACTGCCGCCGTCAGGGAATCCAGATCAACACTTTCATGCTGGCTCGAGACCCCGAACTGATCGCGTTTGTGCAGCGCGTGTCGGCGATGACTCAGGGTAAAGCGTACTTTACGACGCCCCACACCATCGGTCGCTACGTACTTCAGGATTTTCAGTCGCGGCGGACGAAGATGGTCAACTAGGGTTTGTCCCTGATTGACCATCTATTTCGTTCCTTGCACTTCGTAGGGCTCGAGTGAACTTGACCGTAATACCCGTTGCAGGCGGGACTAGCCAGGGTTCTCGAGCTTCTCTTTGGGCGCAAGTGAAGTAGCCTAGTATCCCGCTATTTTGCTCGGCTCCTCTACACCCTTGTTGTAGACGCCGCGCACATCGTTAAGCCGAATCTCAAAAAGTTCTCGCATCATCGTTAGCGGCGCGAGCAGAGGGTTGACGCGGCTCACTTCTTTGTGCTGCCAAACGACGCCGATCTCACGTACCCGGTAGCCGAACTTGTCGGCTAGATAGACGATTTCGGTATCGAAACCGAAGCCGTCAACTTTAGCGAGTGAGAACAGATGACGCGCGACGTCGCCGCGAAACGCCTTGAAGCCGCACTGCGTATCGTGAATATCTGTGCGAATGACGCCCCGAACGAACCTGTTGAAAGTGCGTCCCATCACCTCCCGGTATAACGGCTGATGAACGGTCAAATTCGATTCGGGTAGCGCGCGCGAGGCGATAGCTACGTCGCATTCGCCGCGCGCTATAAGCGGTAGTAGTTTCTCCATCTCTTCGATCGGCGTGCTCAGGTCGGCGTCGGAAAAGAGTACGTCGCGCCCGACCGAAGCGAGCATTCCCTGACGTACCGCGAAGCCTTTGCCGCGGTTCACGGGCTGGTCGTTCTCACCTTGATAATGCACTATTCGCACCCACTTCTTACCCCGCGCAAACTCGTACGCCACCCGGCGGGTAGCGTCACGCGAACCGTCGTCGACGATCAGCAACTCAACGGACAGACCTTTCTCGTCACGGTACGCGCCGATGCGCTCGAGTGTAGCGGGCAGCCGCTCCTCCTCATTAAAGGTAGGCACGACGATTGAAAGGTCGCACGTGGTGACCCCCGCAGGTGTGTAGGTAACGTGCGTAACGGGTTTGCCTTGGGTAACCCGGTTCAGCTGGCTCCGGCCTGCGACGTGTTCGGGTTGTAGGGAGACCGGCGAAGCGGCAGGGGTATCGTTCACGTTTGCAACGTATCATAAAGTGGCGTTTCATTACTAAAGCTGGCAAAGCTGTTTGTCGGAGCACGACTCGACACGAGCGCAAAAAATATGGATGGGCAGCGGTCCCGCTGCTGAAATGGTAAGTGGGCAGCCCTTGCGTCCGGTAGCCCTTCCAAAAAAACCAATCTTTTCTCTATAGGTGCTTTCCTTAACTTGATCGATGGCCTGAACTTTGGAAACCGGACGTAATGCAGGCCAGCTCCGAACGTGCGTAAGTTCGGCGCAGCGCCGAGGCCAAACCGAATCGGCGACTATCAAGCTGCTCGAGTTCACAACACCGTACCTCTGTGAAAAGATAGGGATGGCGAGTGCAGCTTTTGCCACCCTAAACAAAACTCGAAACCGAGGTCACATGCGCTCAAAAACTCCACCTGCTACGGCGTCGCGCCGACTATACTTACCGCTCATTTTAGTCGCACTAACAGGCGTTGCCGTGGCCCTCTACCGCTTCGGTTTTCACGTGCTCGACCCTACGAACATCTCGTGGTTTAAGGGCGATTCGGTAGGACACTTTTTGGCGTGGCACTTTTTCCGGCGCGAACCTTGGGGGTTTCCGCCTGGTCAGGTCGACGGCCTGTTGGCACCTCTGGGAACGAGCATCGGCAGCGCCGACGCGTTACCACTGCTTGCTTTCCCGTTCAAGCTTTTCGACGCTGTTTTGCCCGCTAATTTTCAGTATTTAGGTTTGTGGTTGTTTATCTGCTACGCACTTCAGGGTATATTCGGCTACTTGCTAGCGCGAACCTTTTGCCGGAGCCGCTGGCTGGCCCTTTTGGTCGGGCTCTTTTTTTTGTTTAGCCCAGTGATGATCTTCCGCGCCGGACACATTGCGCTCTCTGCACACTGGATTCTTTTGTCCGCGCTCTGGCATTATCTTAAAACGGCTAAGGAACCGGTTTTTCGGCTCAGAACTTACGCCGGGGTGTGGCTACTCATCGTCGCCATAGTCGGCCTGATCCACCCTTACCTTGCCGCGATGGTTTTCCCTATCGCTTTCGTATCGCTGCTCCGCGAGTACGCCTTTAGCAAACGCCTCAAACTCTTTCCCGGTCTCGGTTTGCTGCTCGGCGTAAGCGGGGTACTGGCGCTCGAGTGGTGGCTTTCAGGACTTATCGGTACCCGGCAGAACCTTAAGATGTGGGGCTTCGACTACTTCTCGATGAACCTCAACGCGTTTTTCAACTCGTATGGCCGTTCGCGTGTGCTCCCGCCGCTGCCCCTCGGTGGCGGGCAGTACGAGGGTTTTATGTATTTGGGGCTCGGTATGATCGGCCTCAGTCTCGTTTCTTTGGTGTTGGTATTTCGCGGTTCGGCGCGTACCGCTCCAAAACGCGTTTTTCAGTATCTGCGGGCGTCGGGTCATCTTCCGCTCGCTTTCGTGGCGCTCTGCTTCGCCCTTTACGCGCTCGGCAAGATTGTAACACTCGGTGAAACCCAACTCTTCATGTTCGGGTTTTTTGACAATTTCAAGACGTTGACAGGAACTTTCCGCGCCCCCGGACGTTTTTTTTGGCCGACCTTTTATCTGCTCTACGTCGTCGTCTTGAGTTATCTGGTGAGGAGACTGCCTGCACGTGTGGCAGCTTTCGTGATCGGCGCTGCTCTGCTCGTGCAAGCAGGCGATCTGAAACTTAACTTTCCTTTTAGAGACGCCCAGCAAACCTTTGCAAGAAACCTCGAGGACGACAGGTGGGCGCAGTTGATAGAGCCGTTCGAGACGATTGCGGTTATTCCGGCCTTTGAACGCACGACGGCGAACCGTGACGATTACGTCGCGTTCGCCTACCTCGCCGCGAGCCAGGGCAAACGTGTTACGACAGGAGCCGTGGCGAGGTTTCCGCTCGAGTTATACCTGGCGCGGGAGAGGTTACGAACAGAGGCGTTGTCAGGACCCAGAAATCACACCAGGTTGTACGTTTTTAGCGCCGCCAAGTTTGCCCAACTCTACCTCACCAAACTGGGGCCGGGTCTGCGCTGTCACGAGATCGGCGACTACGTGGCGTGTTACGGCGCTAAACTCGAGCCGGGCTTTGGGCCGGGCATCGACCTAGCAACCTACCTTCCAAAGGGTTACGAACGCGTTGCGCTGACCGACTATCTAAAACGCTATGAAGATCAGACCGTCGTGCTCGTCGCCGAGGGTGGCGTGGGCGAATTTTGGGGTGGCGCAGGAGACTTTTTGAGCGAACGGGGAGCGCGCATCTCACCGCTACCCGAAGCGTCGTACGCGGCGATTCTCCACCACGGAAAAGTCATTTACGAAGCCGACGACGGCGACCCGGTAGCGCAGTGGGGCGTCAACGCGGTCTTGGGCGACAATGTGGGCGCGGACAGAGACCCGCTGGTGTTCTCTAAAACCCTCGACGTTTTCAGCAGCGCCGAAGTGGGCGAAAACGCGCGTATCGTCGCGGGCGCGACGCCCGCTTTCAAAACAGAACGGGGCGTCAACGTCGTCGTTTTCAACCAACGACTCGAGGTCGTGACCGGCGCAAATTTCGATACGCACGTGACCGACCGGGGCGTCACCAGATAACGTGAGCGCCTGAAATACCCGCCAGCCGTCTTGTAAGAATCTTGTAAGAAATGGCGTCATAAACTCCTATATACCGACGGAGCACCCCACTCCCCGGCAGCTATGAACCCTGTTCCTGATCTGGGCGCTTGGAACCGGGGGAGCGAGTAGCGCAACCGGCCGAGGAGAGTTCTCTAACTCCACCTCAATATGCAACCCGACCTTGCTCAAGGTCCGATATCTCTTGGGGTGGAGGAAACATGCACGTCAAGCATCTGCTAGGTCTTATCTTGCTCGTCCCGCTCGCTGCGTGTAGCAGCGGTATAGCACCCGAACTCGAGCTAGAAACACTGGCTACGAACACCTTACGCATACCCGTCGTCGCCGTCAGCGACGACGCTGAAGAGGTGCGCGGCGGCTCGGTTCAACTGGGTGGCGGTCTGCTGGACCTGCGCGCAAAAGACGGAGTAGAGCAGACGGTCGGACTACGTTTTCAAAAGGTCGCCGTACCGGCGGGTGCAAAGATCGAAAGTGCGTACCTCGAGCTTCGGGGGGGCTTAAACGATTCGGGCGCGGTAACGCTCGAGGTTCGGGGCGAAGCTGCCGACAACGCCGCTACTTACAACACGCTCAGATACAACCTCAGCAGCCGCGCTAAAACCTCGGCTGCGTCTCTCTGGACACCGACTAGCTGGGCGCAAGGCCGGGCGTACCGAAGCGGCAACCTGGCTCCGGTCGTCCAGGAGATCGTCAGCCGCAGCGGTTGGCGAGGTGGCAACGCGCTGGCCCTGACGGTTGCCGGAGCCGGTGGCAGCGCCGAACGCGCGGCTATCGCCTACGGTGGCAAGCTCGAGTACCGTCCGGCTCTCGTCATTACCTTTAGCACGGACGCCGCCCCCGCCCCGAGCCCCTCTCAGGGTGAAACATTAAACGTCAGAATAGCGGCTAACGTCGACGACCTCGCCGAAAGAGCGACGGGCGTGATGGTGGGGGGCAGAGGACTCAACTTCGTACGTGAGCAAGTTGGGATGCGGTTTACCAATCTGACCATTCCGCCGGGCGCTAAAATTACCGCTGCAACGATAAGGCTAAAGGCCGCAACGAGCGATTCGGGCGTGGTGAGCCTGAATTTCCGCAGTGAAGCGGCGGACAGCGCCGCTGTTTTTGGAACCGAACCCGGGACGCTTACCTCGAGGCTCAAAACCTCGACTTCGGTACCCTGGCAACCGAAAGCCTGGAGTGCAGGTGCGTACGCCCGTACCCCCGACCTGAGCGCGGTCGTACAAGAGGTCGTCGACCGACCGGGTTGGAAAAGTGGCAACGCCCTGGCGTTTATCGTTGTGGGAATGGGTACGGCAAAACGTTCCGCCTACGCCCACGATGCGGGTGCAGTTTACGCGCCGCAGCTCACGATCAGTTACACTCTGCCTGAGCCCGCCCCGGCACCCGCGCCTGAACCTGTCCCAGCACCCGCTCCGCAACCCGAACCCGCTCCGGCACCTGCTCCACAACCCGAGCCCGAGCCTGCCCCCGCTCCCGTACCCAGCGTCAGCCTGACCGAGTGGCGTAGCCGCGTCTTGGCGACCATTACAAACCCCAGGTTCAACGCTTCACTTGACCCTAAGCTGCTCGCAGGAAGTGGTGACCTCTACAAGCTGGGGCGAAACTTCAACCACTACGCTACAGGTCTAATTTTGGCCTACCGCGAGACTGGCGACCGCGCGCTCGTTCAGCAACTCGACGACCTGATGAACATTGCTAAAGAAAAACTGGTCGATACGAACGGTGACGGCTATAGGAACTGGCTCTATTTAAACCAAAACGCGGACTCCTCCTCGGCTCCATATTTTGGAACTGATGCTCACGAAATGGATGAAATCCTTACTCATTCGGTGGTCGCAGCAGTGGCCTATACCTTCAAGCAAGCGGGGTACGGCTCGAGCGCCACCTTCTGGACCGATTACCTCAAAAACGATTTCGAAGCCAAGTGGCGCGCCCGTAAAAATAAGCCAACCGTCTTCCCTTTTCTCACCAAAGACCTGATGCACCCCTATGTTCACTTCATCCGTTATCACCTCTACATGTCTAAGCTCACCGGCGACGGTAGTTACTACACTGAAGCCAAGCGGATGAGTGAGGTCGTCAAACGCAACATGCGCCCGAGCGAGACGCTTGGAGGCCCAGCTTACATCTGGGATCACCGGGTTCAACTTAGTGGTGAGGCAAGCACAGGTTGTCAGCCTATGGTGTACGTACGACTGACGACCCAGGCGCTAGCGGACCTCGCTGTGATGGACGCCAGTCTTTTCGATACTGTCTTTATGAAGAAAGTTGCCAACACGATGGCTTACACGGCCCTTCTTAGGGACGATGGCTCGTTGTTGGCAGGCGATAGCTGCGGCACAGGCACCTACGGGACTATCAATACGTTTGCCGGAATGCCTTATGCCCAGCTAGCCCCTTGGGATGATTCCGGTCGCCTGAAGGTTGCGGCGGAGCGTGCCTACGCCACTGTAGAAAAGGGCAACTTAGCCTCGCCGAAAACACCTAATATTGCCGCGCAGATGGTGTTCACACTGGCAAGGCAACGTTAAGTACATCCCGCGTATGCTTTAGAGCATGGCGACACCTGCCCGATTTCTCCACTTAAGTGCAGAGCAAGACGAAGCGTTACGAGAACTGGAAGTGAGTCCGGTGGTCGATGCGAAAGTGCGGTTGCGGGCAAGCATC
>JBGSWR010000092.1:0-180078 GCA_041751855.1 Pyrinomonadaceae bacterium | reverse complement strand
CGTCGCACAACTGCCTGATAAACCTGCGGCGAGAGTTTACGCGAGAGCCGGATGCGGGAAATCCGCACGTCCGGTTCGAGGAGGGGGGAGTGGGCCGCATCATGTCGCCTTCTCTCCTACTCTACTGTGATTTCGTGGATCATTTCCTTAACGAACAAAAAACAAAATCCACGAACACACACGAAATCACACCAAGATTAGGAATTGCTTCAACGGGCGAAACAGCCTTAAGTCCCTCTCATTAACACCTAACTTCAGTTAGGTGGCAGGCGTCCCAACGCTTTCCCGAACCGTTTCAACGGTTTGTCGTTGTCTCGCGCGGAGTCCCCACGTGTCGTAAACCGTTGAAACGGTTATTCGGTTCTTATTCGTTCCAGGGTCACCTAACTGAAGTTAGGTGTTAATGAGAAAGACCTTCCCACCACTCCAGGAGAAACGGTTGACTGTAGTCAATTGCTTTGCAATCACATGAGTGCCACACGTTTCACTCGACGCAAGTTCTTCAAAACCGCAGGCACTGCCGGCCTGGCGTTGGCGGCCGTGGAGATGCTGCCAGATGTATTCGCCACTGAGAGCCGACAAGTTGCTTCGGTAAGAGACCCGGGCCAGAAGAACGTCATTCTTACCAACGCTTCTCTAATCGATAGCGTGAGACCGGAGCCGCAGCTTAAAGCTACCGTTGTGGTCCAGGATGGGAAGATCACTCGCGTGGGTTCGGGGCAACCAACCCTGACTGAACGACGCGATGCTGCGGTCATTGATCTTGGCGGTGCCTGGCTCCTGCCTGGACTTTGCGATGCACACGCGCACTTTATTTCACCGCTTCAGGCACCCCCGGGCGAAACAGTGATCGACCGTTACCTGCGATTTGGCAGCGGCGCCATGGAAGCCCTGAAGGTTGGCGTTACATCTGCTCGAGTCGTCGGAGCACCGGATTTTTGCGACATAGCCTGGCGCAAAGCCTTTGCTCGCGGAACCTTTCTCGGCCCGCGTCTCTTCGCGGGCGGACACACCATCGTGCCTACGGCGGGTCATGGCAGTGGTTACGGTTACGGCCAAAAGGTTGTTGCCGATGGGCCGATCGAAGTCCGGCGAGCTGTTCGCGAACAGATCCAGGCAGATGTCGATCTGATCAAGATCGTAATGACCGGCGGGGTTTTCGGACTTCGGTGGGACAGTCTGGACAATAACGAGTTTCTTCAGGACGAGATCGACGCCGCCTTCGAAACGGCGCATCAGCGTGGCTACAAGGTATCAGCCCACGCTGGCAACGCAGAAGCTGTGAAGATGGCCGCGCGAGCGGGAGCTCATAGCATCGAGCATGGCTATGTACTCGATGAAGAAGCAATCCAGCTAATGGTCAAACACAAGACTATCTACGTTCCGACTCTGTGCGTCACTTTCCTGACTGATGAAGCGGCTGAAAGCGAGTACGAGAAGCAGTGGACCACGCGTTGGCCCATGCCAGCAAATTTGCAGGAGCGTGCCAATCAACGCCGGTCAGTGCACGTCGAGGCATTTAAGGCGGCTCTCGCTGCCGGGGTACGGATTGCCAGCGGCGCCGATCATTCCCCGCTGTCGGAAACGGCCTTTCTCGAGATCGAGTTACTGGTGCGGTGTGGCATGAGGCCAATGCAGGCGATAATTGCGGCTACAAGAGTCTCGGCAGATGCGGCAACGGCAGAAAAAGAGCTGGGCACCGTCGAACCAGGAAAACTGGCTGACCTCCTGGTAGTCAGAGGTAGCCCCCTAAGCAGCATTCATAACCTGCGGCAAACACTGATGGTGTTTAAAGAGGGCGAACTCGTCGTGGACAACCGCTAACCCGATATCAACGCCTACCAATCATGAAAGCAGACGTTGGAGCACGTAGCGGCCGGATCTTCTACGGCTGGTGGATAGTCCTCGTGGCGGGTATGGGGTTGTTCCTCTGCTACATTCCAATGGTCAGCTTTACGTTTGGTCTATTCTCAGAACCGTTAAGCCGTGAATTCAATTGGAGCCGGACAGGGATCTCACTTGCGTTTTCACTCTCTTTGGTCGCAATGTGCGTGGCAATGCCTTTGGTTGGCCGCCTTGTGGACCGCTTTGGGGCGCGACGGATCATCGTTCCCTCCATATTCGTTCTTGGCCTGTGCTTCATGTCCTTCTATTTTCTCTCCGGGAGTCTGGGTCAGTTCTACGCGATCTACGTCGTGATGGGGATAGTTGGAGGTGGCTCGGCTACGTTGCCATATCTAGGGGTAATCTCACATTGGTTCGACCGCAAACGAGGGCTCGCCCTCGCTCTGGCAGCAGCGGGTGCGGGCCTTGGTTCGCTCGTGGTGCCACCTGTGGTCCATGCCCTGATCGCTACTTATGGCTGGCGCTGGGCCTATGTTGTTATTGGCGCCACCATGATTCTGATTACTGTTCCCACCGTCGCGCTCTTCCTCAAGGAGAAACCTCAGATGATGGGCCTCCTGCCTGATGGCGATGTCAGCAACAGCGCTGGCCCTGAAAAAGCAGTTGTGTCTGAGCAGGGAATTAGCAGTCGGGAAGCTTTGCGCAGCGGTACGTTCTGGATAATCTGCATTGCCTTCTTCTTCGTAGCCGCAAGTGCGATAGGCTGCCTTATACACCTGGTGCCGTTGCTGACGGATCGGGGAGCTACTTCACAGACTGCAGCCTTCGCTACAGCTTTGCTTGGTGGGGCGTCGCTCCTGGGGGGAATCGTGGCGGGCTTCCTGCTCGATCGGTTTTTTGCTTCATCTGTGACGATCAGCTTTTTCACCGGCGCCGGCGTCGGCATTCTTTTGCTCTGGAGCGGTGCAGTGGCAGAATTTGCATTTGTTGCGGCCTTGTTGCTTGGTCTTGGTATGGGCGCAGCCGGGCAGATAATCCCCTATCTGATAAGTCGTTACTTTGGGTTGCGGTTTTTTGGTGAGATCTACAGCTATGCGCTAATCAGTTTTTCGCTGGGCGGCGTGGTAGGTCCGCTCGTAATGGGTCTGAGTTTTGACTCGACCAGATCCTATGGTCCGGCTCTCATTCTGTTTGCTCTCATAACCCTGATTGCGGCCGGTTTGATATCGCGGCTTGGTCCATATCGAGTCTGGCAATCTACCGTAGCCGAACCTACCGCTGCGTAGACCTCCTCAGAAAGGGACTAAAAGATGGTTGACGTCTCGGAACTGTGTACCAGACCCCTTACAGAAGTGGCTCAATTGATCCAGAAGAAAGAGGTCTCGCCCGTCGAGCTAACCCGTTCCATGCTGGAGAGGATTGAAGCGGTTGACGGCAAGTTACACAGTTATCTTACGGTTGCCACAGACCTTGCTCTAAGTCAGGCCCGCAAGGCAGAACAGGAGCTACAGGAAGGAACCTATCGAGGGCCGCTACACGGTATCCCTCTTGCTGTCAAAGACTTGATCTACACCAAAGACATTCGTACCACGTGTGCTTCAAAAATCCTCGCCGACTGGGTGCCTGACTACGACGCAACCGTAATTGAAAAGCTTTACAAGGCAGGCGCGGTACTGCTCGGCAAGCTGACGCTGACGGAGTTCGCCGGTATCGGCTATCACCCTTCCATCACGCCTGCGAAGAACCCGTGGGATGAGAACCGCTGGACGGGTTCGTCATCGAGTGGTTCAGGCGTTGCAACGGCGGCTTCATTGTGTTTTGGCGCTCTCGGCACCGACACGGGCGGCTCAATCCGCTTCCCGGCGGCCTCTTGTGGGATCGTGGGTTTAAAACCTACCTATGGCAAAGTCAGCCGTTATGGAGTTTTTCCGTTGGCGGAATCTCTGGACCATGTTGGTCCAATGACTCGGAGCGTAGGTGATGCGGCGGTGATACTGCGGGCTATCGCTGGCTTCGACAAGAATGATCCTACGACAAGACGTGAACTCACTCCGGATTACTCCGCTAATCTGGAGAAGGGGGTAAAGAATGTTCGAATTGGAGTTGACTGGTCTTTCTGTTCCGTTGGGGTAGACCCGGAGATCAGCGAAGCCATCATAGCGGCAGCGAAAGTCTTGGGGGAGGTGGGGGCCTGGGTTCAGGAGGTCGAATTCACCGGTCTTGCTGAGGCGGTTGGCGTGTGGGGCGTTATTTTCACCGCAGAGTGCGCCGTCTCTCACGAGGCTACATACCCTTCTCGGGCTGACGACTTCAGTCCCCCTTTTCGGGCCTTTCTCCAGGAGGCAGCCAAAGTCCGCGGTAGTGATTACGCAAAAGCGCACATCGCACGCCAACGGGTATCTCGCGTTATTGACGACCTGTTACAGAAAGTCGATCTGCTCATCTGTCCGACGATGGCAATGCAGCCACTGGAGCTCAATGGCGCGGCTGTTGAAGAGCTAATTACACCGGAGATCGGAAACAAGCTGTTGAGTTTTACCTCTCCGTGCAGCCTGAGTGGCAATCCGACGCTTTCAGTACCCTGTGGCTTCAGTAATGAAGGGCTGCCGCTGAGCTTAATGATCATCGGCCGGCATGGTGAAGAAGAGCTACTGCTGCAAGCCGGTCGCGCTTATGAGCAGGAAACCGGATGGCAGACACGTCGCCCCCCCGTTTGAGAGCAACCTCCGCAATGAACGTCGGACATATCTTAACCAAGACGGCGGAACACCATCCCCAGCTGCCGGCCTTAATTTGGGGCGAATCGGTGTTGAACTACGCGGAAGTTAACGCCAGAGCAAATGCCATGGCAATGGGGCTATGCCGGCTTGGGTTGGAACACGGTGACCGCGTTGGGATTCTGTTGCAGAACTGTCCCCAACTAATCGAAAGCTTCTTCGCCACATGGAAAGCTGGAGGTTGCATCGTACCGCTCAATGCGCGGTTTGTTGCAGACGAAGTCGTCTATCACCTCGGTGATCCGCGGGCGAGCGCTGTAGTCTTTGGTGAAGAATTTCGCGAGATGATGGACCAGGTCCGGAAGTCACTGCCCTCGGTAAAGTATTTCATCTGCACGGGCGAGCCACTCTCGGGGCAAATCGCATACGAGGAACTTTTGGCAGCGCATGGTGACAGCCAGGATCCCGCGGTCGCCGTGAATGACGAAGACCTGGCATGGCTCTTCTACACCTCAGGAACCACAGGCCGGCCAAAAGGCGCAATGCTTACGCATGGCAATCTTACCTTTATGGCTGTTAGTTGGGTCGCTGATCTCATGCGCCTGGAACCTGAAGACGTAGGCTTGCACGCTGCGCCGCTCACTCATGGAGCAGGTTTTCATACCCTGGCTCTGGCCCTGAAAGCGTCTTCACAGGTGATCCTTAAACCGCATCGCTTCGAAGTAGAACGATTCTGCGCAACGGTGGCCCAGTATCGGGTTACCAACACCTGGCTGGTCCCAACGCAGATCAAGATGCTTCTAAATTACGCTGACCTTGAGAAGTGGGATCTCTCGAGTCTTAAGTGGGTGGTTTATGGTGGGGCGCCTATGTATGTGGAGGATTTGAAGGAGGCTTTGCGGCGCATTGGGCCGGTTTTTGTCCAACTCTATGGCCAGGGTGAAACACCGATGACTGGAACGTATCTGCGAACGCAAGAGCATGTCACCGAGGGAAAGGGAGCCGAGCGCCTGGCATCATGTGGACACGTTCGTTCCGGGATTGAGCTGAAGATTCTTGGCGCCGATGATGTGGAGTTACCGCGCCGGGAAGTGGGTGAACTCTGCGTTCGTGGGCCGACAGTGATGAAAGGCTACTGGGAAAGACCCGAAGCTACCGCAGAAGCTTTGCGGGATGGCTGGCTGCACACTGGTGATGTCGGCTATATGGATGAGCATGGCTATGTCTACATCCTCGATCGGACCAAGGACATGATCATCTCCGGTGGCAGTAACGTTTATCCGAGGGAGGTTGAGGAGGTGCTTCTCCGGCACCCGGCGATATCGGAGGCATGCGTCATCGGTGTGCCTGACAAATTGTGGGGTGAAGCGGTTAAGGCGGTAGTGGTTTTGAAGCCGGGCGTCCGGGCCACTGCGGAAGAGATCATTGCGTTTGCTGGTAAACACATGGCCGGTTACAAGAAACCCAAGTCAATTGATTTCGTCGATGAAATTCCCAGGAGTGCTTATAACAAGGTGCTCAAACGTGAATTGCGCGATCGGTATCTGGGCGCAGGAGATGGTGGTCAACAGTAACGCACGGAAAGCTGGAGGTGTGTAATGTTAGGTACTCTTGCAGAGGTGCTTCCCGTCGGCGCGCAAAACTATCGCGATAAGACGGCGCTTGTCTGTGGAACTCGAAGCTTCAACTTCAAAGAGTTATGCGATCTCTCGGGGCAATTGGCCAATGGTCTGCGAGGACTTGGTGTTGAGCCGGGAGACCGCGTGACTCTCTACTCACAGAACTGCTGGGAGTGGGTTGTCAGTTATTACGCAGTAAGCCGGCTGGGGGCGGTGATTAATCCCATCAACGTGATGTTGACTCCCGAGGAAGTCCTTTTTGTCGTCAAGGACTGCGGCGCAAAAGCCATCCTGGCTTCCCGCGATAAAGGTGAGGCGTTGCTGGACATCAAAGGCGACTCGCCGTTGCAGCACGTGGTGCTCTTTGGCGATAACGCGCCGGCAGGCGCCCAGTCATTCAGTCAGCTTCTGAATCAAAGCCGGCCGGAATGTGACAACGTCAGTGTCGCGCCTGAAACTCTTTCAACTATCGGTTATACCTCCGGTACCACAGGACATCCAAAGGGGGCCATGCTCACGCATCGGAATGTGCTGCTTAATTCAGCACTGACTGCGAACATGCATGTGCGCACCTCGGCTGACACGGTTGTTACGGCTCTGCCCTGCGCTCACGTTTACGGAAACGTCGTGATGAACGGCGCCTTTCTTTGCGGTATGACTCTCGTGTTGCTCGAGCGCTTCAATGAAGCAGAAGCGCTCGAAGCAATCCAAAACAATGGGGCCACGATGTTCGAAGGTGTCCCCACCATGTACATGTATTTGTTGAATTTCCCAAAGTTTGCCCAGTACGATCTCTCATCTTTATCTCGGTGTACCGTCGGGGGGCAGACGATGCCGGTATCCAAGATGCAAGAGGTTGAGGAGCGATTCGCCTGTCCTTTGTTGGAGCTTTGGGGGATGACGGAGATTGCAGGCCTGGGAACGACCCACCCGTATTACGGTGTGAACCGGCATGGATCGATCGGGATCGCTTTGCCATATATCGAAACCCGAATCGCCGCGACGGAAGATGCTTCTCAATCGTTGAATTGCGATGAAGTAGGAGAGTTCATGGTACGAGGCCCAATTGTCATGCAGGGCTATTACGGAAATGAGAAAGCCACGCGCGAAACAATTGAGCCCGACGGTTGGCTGCACACAGGCGATCTGGCGCGCATAGACGCGGACGGTTATATCCATGTAGTCGATCGTAAGAAAGATATGATTCTGACGGCAGGCTACAACGTTTACCCAGCCGAACTGGAACGCGTGATTGCGGCACACCCAGCCGTGGCGCTGGTGGCGGTCGGCAGCCAACCCGATGAACTCAAGGGCGAAATCGCCAAGGCTTACATCGTTCTTAAAACGGAGGCCCTCGCCGATGAAGAGGGAATTCTATCTTTTTGCCGAGAGAGACTAGCTGCCTACAAGGTTCCACGCCGCGTACAGTTTGTAAGTGACTTGCCCAAAACCAGCACCGGCAAGATTATGCGACGCCAACTGAAAACTCTTGACGCTTAAGGGCCGCCACTCTTCCTCTGCTTGAGACCGGTTGTCCTACGCAGTTCCTTTCTCTTAATGCCTGAACTCACATGTTTGATTGAACGCCTGAAAATTCTGGAGCTGATAAAGGAGGAGCAATGCAAAGTAAGTGGTATTTCAGATCGACAGATAATGGGCTAGTGCGAAAACTTCAAGATGGTGTCACAACGCGCATCTTCTTTGGCGACAACTTAATGTTGTCGCTGGCCGAGATCGCCCCCAACACGATATCCACAATTCACAGCCATCCGGAGGAGCAATGGGGCTACTTGCTGGCAGGCGAGTGCGTCCGTATCCAAAACGGAGAGGAGGTGGCGATGAAGCAGGGAGATTTCTGGCACACACCGCCTAATTCACCGCACGGCGTCCGTACGGGTGAACTTGGCGCCACCATCATGGATATCTTTAGCCCCCCAAGAAAGGCCTACACGGAACCTGGTGAGGGCCTTGCTGCGGTCGAACACACCCCAACACGTCGTTAGAGTATTCTGCTGCCCGCCAACTCAATCTGGGTCAGCTCAATCAACCCTGCAAAGTCAGTCAGACTTAATCAAAACGAACCTTGGCACCAGAAAGGTGAACCGGTGTCGAAAGATACTGTCTTCAACAAGCGAAGGATGTACCGGCTCTTCCGCGAGGATGGCCGGAGTCTCGTGGTCGCTATGGACCACGGAAGCGGCCTCGACGTTTATCCCGCATTGATTGCTCCCGCGACTGTGCTTGAGGCCGTAATATCGGGTGGCGCCGATGCGGTGCTAACGACTCCGGGGATAGCTAGAGAGTACTTTCATATCCTCAAGTCTGTAGGTGTCATTCTTCGAGTGGATGGTGGAAGCTCGCAATTAGCCAAAAGTGAATCGCTTGAATGCAATCTGCTCTATTCGGTGGAAGACGCGCTCAGACTAGGCGCTGACGCCGTAGCCTGCATGGGATTTCCTGGCACAGCGTTAGAAGCGCAAACCCTCGGAAATTTGGCCACGTTAGCCCGACAGTGTCTGGATTGGGAGGTGCCATTGATGGCTGAGATGCTTCCCGGCGGACTGATGAGTTCAGACTTGAAGACAGCCGAGAATGTGCGACTGGCCGCCCGGATCGGCGTCGAACTGGGCGCCGACTTCATCAAAACCGAATACGTTGGTCCAGAGGAAAGCTTTCAAACAGTCGTCGAGCATTGCTATCGCCCCATTCTGATACTTGGCGGCTCGAAAACCAGTGACGAGCAGGCGCTGTTTAGTACCGTCAGATCCTGTCTTGATATTGGGGCAGCGGGAGTTGTTATGGGCCGGAATGTTTGGGGGCACCCGCGCCCTGAAGCGATGGTCAAAGCTCTGGCGGCTATGATTCATAACAACGCCTCCGTAACTGAGGCCCTGGATCTGCTCAAGGGTTATCCAACTTGAAAGAGGATTCTGAACAAATAGGCCAGGAACTTTCCCGCAGGCGGTTTGTCAAGATCGTCCGAGACAGTGCGCTCATCCTGATCCTCCCACGAACTTTGGGCTGTAGTAGCCGTCGATCCGACGAGAGACCGTCGAGTACCTATCAACTCAGGTTCCTAACGCAGGCAGAAGCTGAAACCGTGGAAGCCATAACAGCGCGAATTATTCCCAGCGATGGAAGACCCGGAGCGCAAGAAGCTCGGGTTGTAGACTTTATCGACCACATGCTTGCAACTACATATGTGGCTCAACAGCAGGCCTACCGCGAAGGATTGCTCGAACTGGACCAACTGTCGCGGCGGAGATTTGGCCGTCAGTTCGTTGCGGTTGGAGAGAAGGAGCAGGACGAACTGCTTTCTGGAATGGAGCGACAGGAGATTCGGGAGTGGAAGGAAGCCGGGGATTTCTTCTCAACGATCAGATTGCATACGATTGAAGGTATGTTCTCCGCTCCAAAGTACTATGGAAACGCGGACCGCCTCGGCTGGCAGTTGCTGGATGTTTAAAGTCTAGTGGCCTTTCCGGGCCAAGAGATCTCGCAGGTTCACTCCTCTATGCAAGTGCATCCTCAAACAGATGTCTGCGTCGTTGGACTAGGGGCCGCAGGGGGTGTCATTGCCGCAGAACTTGCGAAGGCTGGCCTATCAGTAGTTGGTCTCGAGGCGGGCCCATATTTCAAGCAGGAGACTTTTGAGAATCATGCCGAAGCTCATGATGAGCTTAGTTACGTAAGACACGGTAAGCTGAGGTGGAACCAACCGGAGGTGCTTGTCTATAACGGTGGGCCGCCCCTTACTTTTCCGGTCATCGCGCGCAACATTGGTGTGGGCGGGCCGCTTCACTGGTCCTGCTTCTCATATCGTTTCCATGAGTCTGATTTTATGGTCGGCGCCAGTAACGTTGTCCCTGAGGGAACGAGCGTAGCGGACTGGCCCATAAGCTATTCGGATCTGGAACCCTTTTATGAGCGCGCAGAATTTGAATTTGGCATAGCGGGGGTTGCGGGCGTCAATCCTTTCGAAGCGCGCCGAAAACGACCTTACCCTTTGCCTGCGCTGACCCGGCAAAGGGCTGGCCAACTCTTTCAGGAGACTGCAAAAAGGCTTGGTTACCACCCTTATGCCATCCCTGCTGCCATCACAACGAAACCGGGCTACGGCGGAAAAGAATATCGTCAACCTTGCAATTACTGTGGCTATTGCACCTTCTACGGGTGCGAGCAACATGCCAAAGGCGCGACGCTCGTTGTCACTCTTCCTGATGCATTGGCTACCGGCCAACTGGAAATTCGTCCCTACGCGCTGGCTGCGCAGATAACATGCAATGCCGCCGGCCGGGCGCGAAGTGTTATTTACCTGGATCGTGAAGGTAAAAGTCACGAACAGCCCGCGCGAATAGTCGCTGTTTGCAATAACGCCGCCTATGTTGTCAGATTGCTCTTGATGTCTCGGTCGGACGATTTTCCGAATGGGTTAGCAAACAGCAGTGGCTTGGTGGGTAAGAACCTGATGTTCCATGCCAGTGTCTTCGGGTATGGTACATTCGATGATCTGGAGCTGGATGCGATTCAGGGCCCTCAAGCTACCGTGGCTTTCGACGATCTGAATGAAGACCGGCCGCGACAAAAGCATGATCAATCGTTCATTCGTGGTGCTGTAATATCGGGTGGCCTGCCGCTGGCTTTTACAGGCGGTCCGCTGGCCTTTGCATCGGCTCTCGGAACGTTTGTGCCGTTGCCCGAGGGAATACCATCGTGGGGCAAGAAGTTTAAAGACTTTTTGGCAAAATATTACAAGCGCCACTTCGCCATCTCTGCTCTTTGCGAAGATTTACCTGTTGCATCCAATCGAATTGAACTAGACTCCAGTTTAAAAGATCTGTATGGATTGCCGGCGATAAGAATCGTTTACAACGATCACCCTAACACGGTAGCAATGCAGGAATTCATGCGGGTCAGGATCATAGAATTGTTCAAAGCGGCCGGGGCCAATCATACTGTAGTGACGATTCCACAGATCCCTGGTGGTGCTGCTGCGGGTCACGTGATGGGTACCACTCGCATGGGTGATAATCCCAGAGAGTCAGTCGTCAACAAGTATTGTCAGTCTCACGATATTCCGAACCTTTTTATCGGTGGGAGTAGCGTTTTTGTAACGGCCTCTGGCTTGAACCCGACCTTGACGATCTTCGCGCTGGCCTATCGAAGTGCCGAACAGATAATTCAGCTCTGGAAACAAAATGCGTTCTCCTGATGTTTGCTGATTAAGAAGAGGAAATGCTCGGAACACAAAACAGAGTGAAACAGCGAGTTCTGGAAGGGAAGACTGTCCTGGGTTTCGTTTGCCGTACCCTTTCACCCGCGGTCGTCGAGATTATTGGTCTATCCGGATTTGATTTTGTTTGGATTGACATGGAGCACACGGGCGCCGATTTCACGACAATAGAAGAGCTTTGTCGGGCAGCAGACGCTACGGATATCGAATCCCTGGTGCGGGTGCCAGACAAGAACCCGTCAAACATTTTGCGGGCTCTCGAGGTTGGCGCCGGAATCGTCAATGTGCCTCAGGTAGGTGATCGGGCAGAAGCAGAAGCGGTCGTGCGTGCGGCCAAATACGCCCCTATTGGGGAGCGGGGATATTGCGCTTCAAGTCGCGGCACGAGGTACGGATTTCTGGGCAATGCTCAGACAACTTTTGCGGCCGCTAACGAGCGAACCATGACGATGGTCCAGATAGAGTCGGCGAGAGGCGTCTCAAACGCTCATGAGATCTGTGCTGTGCCTGGGCTGGATGCGATCTTTGTTGGGCTTGCGGATCTGTCTCAATCATTAGGCGTTCCCGGGCAACTCGATCATCCAGATTTGATTCAAGCCGCGCGCAACGTGCTGAGGATCAGTAAAGCTTCGGGAAAGGCGGGTGCGATGTTGGTGGACTCGCCCGCGGATGCAACTAGATGGGTGGCAGAAGGCGCGCAAATTCTCTGTTGCGGAGTTGACATTACCACCATCGGTCGAACTCTCCTGCGAGTGACTGAGGAATTCAAATCCTTCAGATCGTAATCATTACAATTAATCTTGATGACTTAAAACACGTTTATTGTCATCAGCAAACCAGAAGGAGGAAAGAACTATGGCCATCTGTTTGTCACATGGAGGGCAGACTGTCTTCGATTCGACATCGCCCTCAAAAGATCTTTTGGCAGCAACTATAGACGGAGTGGTCTTCTTGCACCGTGAAGGGCAAGGCAGTCCCTGGGAAGTTAAGCGGCGGGCGCTGGAGGGCCGGCACATTATTGCGCTCGCAATCGAGCCGGGCAGTGGGACGATCTTTGCGACGATGCATAACGGCGGGGTCGCGGCAAGTGAGGACTTCGGTGAGACCTGGGAGTTCAGGAACAACGGACTACCGTCGGAAAATGTTTACTGTATAACCTGCTCTCGGTCCGGGGACCAGGTACGCCTTTATGCGGGCACAGAGCCGGCCCACCTTTATGTAAGCGAGGACATGGGAGCAAACTGGCGCGAGCTTGAATCACTGAGATCGGTTCCCAGTGTTTCCAAGTGGACTTTCCCGGCGCCGCCGCATAACGCACATGTCAAGAATGTTGCGGTTGATCCCAACCGAGCGGAAACCGTCTACGCCTGCGTCGAACAGGGCGGTCTGTTCAAGAGCACCGATGCCGGGGAGACGTGGCAGGAACTGAGCGGGTTCAATGATGACTGTCACCGGTTGTTTATTCGGCCGTCGAATTCACAGGAGCTGCTCCTGCCGACAGGATACGGCTTCTATCGCAGCGTCGATGGCGGCCAGACATGGGAGGAGTTGAGCGAAAGAATATCGCGGATCGGCTATCCTGACCTGCTGGTCTTCAATCCGCGACAGGAAAATCTCATGTTCCTGGCTGGCGCCGAAGCCGATCCGTTCCATTGGATGCAGACCCGCTCAGCCAACCCGCGAATCGCCCGCAGTCGTGACGGCGGTGACAGTTGGGAATTGCTGGGGCAGGGAATGCCAGAGCACCTGGATGCTAACTTTGAAGCCATGACACTGGAATCGTGGGATGGAGGCTGCACCGTCTACGCCGGCAATACCGATGGAGACATCTATGCCAGCGAAGATGAGGGCGACACATGGACCAAGGTTGTTACGGGAATTCCGCCACTGTCTAAGACCATTCATTACACTATACTGGGCGCGGATCTGAGCTTTGAAAAACGGGAACGGGCTCAAGCGTAGATCGGTTCCTCACTGAACCAGTTCCTGTCCAGAGTAGTAGAATAGCAGCGCCACTCCGGTTCGGGGGTGTCTCAATTTGTAGGGGCGGCCCTCCGTGGCCGCCCTTAAATGCCCAAAGTGCTTTTCACTGCGGGCGGCCACGTAGGGCCGCGCCTACAAATTAAGCCACCACCCCCGGTTCCACCGGGTGGCGCTGATTCCGTTTGGATGTAAGAATTAGGAGCTTAAGGAATAATGCCGAAATTCGAGAGACACATCTTCATCTGCGGTAATCGACGGCCGGAGGGGCATCCGCGAGGCTGCTGCGATCCCGAGGGCGAAGCGTCGTTGCAGAAGTTGTTTAAGAAGAGACTTGCGATGCGCGGCCTGAAGGGTATTGTTCGCGCCAATCAAGCCGGATGCCTGGACCAGTGCGAGCACGGGCCGAATGTCGTTATCTATCCCGATGGAGTCTGGTACTGCAACGTTACTATTGGTGATGTAGACGAGATCATCGAGTCCCATATCATCGGTAACGTGCCGGTCGCGCGCTTACTCCTTCCCGATTCCTGCATCAACACCCCAAAGTGCGAGCACAAACCGCGACCTGAGGCTCGGCCACTTGTGACGATTCCAGCCAACGATGACGCGAATGATAACGTTGAACCTATTTGTGGATAAGTGAGGATTCCTTGATCTCGATTTTGATCAGCCAACCTTTACGAGTTGCTTGCCAAGATTCTCTCCCGTGAACAATCCGATGAAGGCGTCGGGCGTATTCTCGAAACCTTCAATAATCGTTTCAGCGTGTCTGAGTTTCGCTTCAGCCAGCCACTGGGCCAACTGTTTTACACCTTCGGGAAATCTCGTGGCATAGTCGGTGATGATAAACCCTTTCATAAGGGCACTGTTGATTAACAGATAGGGTTGCGGGCGCGGGCCGGCGTCAGGCCTGTCGAGATTGTAGAGTGAGATCTGGCCGCAGATCACAATCCGTGCGCCATGATTGATTAGCGGCAACACGGCATCAGATATCTCACCACCAACATTGTCGAAATAGACATCAACGCCCTTCGGACAAGCATCTTTCAGAGGCTTCCGAATGTCGCCCGCTGCCTTGTAGTTGATCGTGGCATCGACTCCCAATTCTTCCCGCAGATATCTATTCTTATCGTCACTTCCGGCGATGCCGACCACGTGACAACCCTTAATTTTGGCAATCTGACAAACGATGATCCCCACCGCGCCTGCTGCTCCTGACACAACAACAATCTCACCTTCTCGGGGTTGGCCTATATCGAGCAATCCAAAGTATGCAGTGAGACCCGTTGGTCCTAACACTCCAAGAGCCGTCGTCGGAGGTGCGCCCGGAAATACCTTCCTCAGTTCCTCGGCCTTCGCAACGTTGTAGATGCGCCAGCCGAGCAGACCCGTGACGATGTCTCCGGCCTGAAATGCCTGGGAGTGCGATTCGACGACTTCGCCAACAGCGCTATTGACTATGACGTCGCCCACTTGAAACGGCGGAATATATGACCGACCTTCACGCATGCGACCGCGAAGGTAGGGATCGACAGACAGGTAAAGGGAGCGGACCAGCACCTCACCATCATTCGGCTGAGGCACGGCTGTTTCGATAATCTGAAAGTTCTCTCGGGCTGGCATTCCGGACGGCCGGCTGGCGAGTCGGATCTCCTTATTTTGCATGCATGGGATAATAATCCCGAAGCCCTGATTTCTGAAGTGGAAGGTGTCTTAATTTGTAGGGGTGGCCCTCCGTGGCCGCCCCTAACCGTCGAAACAGTCGTTTCAATGCGGCGGCCACGGAGGGCCACCCCTTACAAATTAAGACACCATAACTTTTGCCTTTCGCGGCTCGCCTTGACACACGATCTAGTGCCTCATATACTCCTTCGCTTGTGCTCAAGCCGGTGTCGGCCCACGAATTTAGACGGAGACTTTATGCCTAATCATAAATCAGCAGAGAAGCGAATGCGGCAGAGTGAAAAGCGCCGCCAGATCAATCGCAGTAACCGGACTCGCGTAAGGGGAGCAATCAAGAGGTTGCGGACTGAACTCGATCAAGAGAACAGTAAGGAGCTCAAGGAACTCCTGCCAACCACCGTATCGACTATCGACAAAGCTGTGCAGAAAGGTGTTCTCCATAAGAACGCCGCTGCGCGATATAAATCAAGGCTAACTAAGAATGTAAATGAGGCTGTAGCGAAGTAAGAATAAGGCATTCCAGTCAGACGAGGCGGATCGAGTATTTCGGTCCGCCTTTTTCTTTTGTGGAGAACGTCCTTGAGAGCTCAACTTTAATCCAAGTAAAGGAAACGGGCATGAATCTGTACAAGAACGTATCTGAGATCGAAGCGGTCGTGAGCGGCTTCGAATCCTGCGAAACCAGCAAGGAGGCCTTTTCGCACCGCAGCCATCTAACAGTTGCCGTGTGGTACCTCGTCAATCTGAACCAGGACGAAGCAAAGAAGAGTTTGCGGGCAGGCCTGTTGCGCTTTCTGGACCATCATGGTGTCGGTCGCGAGAAATATAACGAGACATTAACCAGGTTCTGGCTCGAATGCGTAAGGGGGTCGATGAATGGGTTGAGCGGTAATCCGGGTCTGCTCGAAACGACAAATGCGGTAATCGAGACTCTGGCGAATTCACGACTGCCACTCGAGTATTACAGTGCTGACAGGCTGTGGTCAGAGGAAGCGCGAGCCGGATGGATCCAACCCGATCTGAAAGACTTCTAAGTCAGCTCGCCAATTCGCAGACCAGTAACTCTAGTTGAAGCCGCGGCGTGGCCCGCGAACTCTTAATGGCGAGATCGGCAGCCGCAATCAACTTGATGCCTCGGGCAATCCGATCGCGATCGCTGCGCTGCACGGCGGCCATAAAAGCGTCTCTACTGTAAAACGATACGTTGACGTACTTGAATATTTCGTTGCGCGCGCCACGATCTATCAGGTCCCGCCCAATTGCCAGCCGGTGATAGTTGCCGGCTATCAAACCGAGCAGCATCACAGGTTCCGCGCCGCCATCAAGCAGGCGATGCAAAGTCTCCAACGCGCGCTTTCGATTGCGGGCGAGCAACTGGTCCCCGAGAGTGAAGTTTGAGAGTTCCCGCGAGCGTCCAATCAGATCGTCTACCAACTCGACCGTGATTCGACCCGTACTTATTGCGGCGGCCGACAACTTGTCCAACTCTGAGTGCAACGTTTGTACATCTGTGCCCACCAGCGAGACTATTTCATCGATGGCCCTTGAGTCAGCGTCAAGCTTGAGTTCCTTTAATCGTGACCGTATCCAGGTCTTAGCGTCCCCGTCCTTGATCGCTGCAAACTCGACAACAAGGCAGTTGTCAAAGAGCGTCTTTGTCAATTTTTTGCGTTTGTCGGGCTCCCCGGCTACGAAGATAAGAACCGTTGAGGTTACAGGATTGTTGAGATACTTAATGAGCGCCTCTTCATCTGCCTCGCGCAGCTTCGCGAAATCAGTAATACGAACCACTCGCTTCTGGGACATCAGTGGTAACTGTTCGGCAGCCGCAAGTGCTTCATGAACACTGCTGGTTAGCAGGCTGAATGCGGTCTCATTAAACTCGCGCACCGGTGTATCGGTTAGGGCCGTATCGGTGATCAGGCGAACAGCCGAATCGCGTAGATAGGTCTCGGCGCCAAAGAGAAGATAGAGTGGCCCCAGACGCCCAGCACTCACTGAGCGCTTCAGTTCTTCGCGGGAAACAATGCTCATTTCTTCGGGTTGGTCTCCACGGCGTTGATTAGGGTTGAGATGATGCTTTCGGCGAAACTGCGCGCCATCCGCTGGACGGCCGGATCCTCCTCGCTGAAGAAGTTTCGCGGGTCGTTTGCGAATTCATATTCGCCGCGAAAGATGAAATTCTGGTTGTCGTAAAGCACCTTATTCTCTGTTTGGTCGCGCACTGTTACTGCGGCTTCGATGGTCACTTCGAAGATTCGTGCTCTCCCTCTGTCATCCAGCAGCACGCCGTAATATGAAAAGCTTTTGATGATTCCCTCGATGACTGCGTCGGCGCCTTCGCGATCACCTTGTACCCGCAAACCCCGGCCTCGGTGGACCAACTCACTGATCACTGCCTGAGTGAAACGTGAGCCGATCTGATAGCGCAACGCATTGTTCTGGAATGCAGGGACGGCGACGGTCCGAATATGGGAGGGCAGTTGGTTTTTTGTCACGGGTTTGTAGCATTCAGTAAAACCCGCGACGCCTGCCAACGTCACCATCAAAACGACTAGTCGAAGGACCCTTGACATGAAACCAATCTCCTTGATCACGAAAACTCTTCGCCGTGTTCGTGGTGCGATTCTCTCCCGAGATGAACGGTGAGGCAAGCGACGGAGGTTGAACAGACACCGTGGTTTTCTAAATAGCTCTTCTTATCGCATCGGCGACCCTTACCGTTTCGACTGCCGCCTTTACGTCGTGCACCCGTACCAGGTGAGCTCCATGCAGCACCGCTGCAGTGATTGAAGCCAATGTTCCATGCAGCCGTCCCGATACCGGAGCATCCCCAAGTATCCGACCGATGAAGGACTTTCGAGATGTACCAATCAGAATTGGAAATGCGGGAAAGCTGCTCGCGAGTTCCTCGAGCCTGGCAATGACCTCGATGTTCTGTTCCGGAGTCTTGCCAAAGCCAATTCCGGGATCGATAACGATCGACTCACGCCTTATCCCGCGCCTTTCGGCCATCGAAATGCTGCTGCGCAAGCTGCCTACCACTTCTTCAATGATGTCTGCTACCGGCGGCAAGCGATGCATGGTTGCCGGGGTGCCTCGCGAATGCATTAATACCAGTCCCGCGCCGGCCTTTGCCACTTCATCTGCGATGTGAAAGTCGAAGCGGAGCGCCGAAATATCATTTACGATTGCCGCGCCCGCATTAAGCGCGGCGCGCGCCACGACTGCTTTGGTGGTGTCGATCGAGATCGGCACGGTGGCAATCTTGACGAGCTCAGAGACGATTGGAATAACGCGGTCAAGCTCTTCTTCCTGGCTGATGAGGCCGGCGCCAGGTCTGGTAGACTCGCCACCTACGTCGATGATGTCGGCGCCTTCATCGATCATGCGAGCGGCGTGTTCCAAAGCGACATCGGCGGAAAGGAATTCTCCGCCATCGCTGAAGCTGTCCGGTGTCACATTGAGGACACCCATAACGAGGGTGCGTCCCCCGATTAAGAGTTTTCCACCCGCAATGTGCCACTCCCGCATTGTTGACATGGTGGAGATAATAACGGTGAATCACAAATAGGGGAATCAAATCGAACCCCTGATTTGAGTTTCAATTTCGACCCTAACAAGCAGCCTCGCAGACAGGGGAGATACCACCGGGCTTTAGCCGGTGGAGTTTCAGCTTCGACCTAAGAATTGGACCACCTCAGGAGATTCCACCGACTAAAGAAGCTCGGTGGTATCGAGGGCTGACTTGTGAGGTCGAAAATAAAGCGCCGACTACTAAAGCTCCC
The DNA here is from genome assembly GCA_041751855.1 of Pyrinomonadaceae bacterium. Taxonomy (GTDB): domain Bacteria; phylum Acidobacteriota; class Blastocatellia; order Pyrinomonadales; family Pyrinomonadaceae; genus PSRF01. The sequence goes on along the minus strand of JBGSWR010000092.1, from coordinate 161,210 downwards.
CTAAAACAAAAGGGAGCCGGATTTTAATCCGACTACCCTTCATCTTCGTTTGGCCTATCAGCGTTTAGGCAGGCGCGGGATTCCCGCCGGTAATCGGCGGCAGGAGTGGTTTCAGCGGTTTTGCGGAAGGCTCCTTCAGTTGAGGCCGATCCTCGCTTCCGCCGTCAGAGTTGGAAACCGGTTGATCGTCATCGAGCGGCAGCCCTGCCACAATCCTTCTGATCTCGACCGCATCGAGTGACTCGCGCTCGAGGAGACATTCGGCTAGGCGAATCATGATGTCGCGATTCTCTTCGATGATGTTCTTGGCCCGCTCATACTGAGAGGTGATGATCTTCTTCACCTCCTGATCGATCTTAATCGCCGTCTCTTCCGAGAAGTCGCGATGTTGAGCAATCTCTCGGCCCAAAAAGATCTGCTCTTCTTTCTTACCGAAGGTCAGTGGCCCCATCTCGGACATTCCATACTCGCACACCATGGCGCGACCCAGTTCAGTGGCGCGCTCGATATCGTTCGAAGCGCCGGTAGTAATGCTGCCCAGGAAGATGTCCTCGGCAATACGGCCACCCATGAGGATGGCAATCTGACCCAGCAGGTACTCCTCGGTGTAGTTGTGACGATCACCCTCGGGAAGCTGCTGCGTAACTCCGAGAGCCATGCCGCGCGGAATAATCGTTACCTTGTGTACCGGATCGGCGTTCGGCACTTTTAGGCCAACCAGGGTATGTCCGGCTTCGTGATAAGCGGTGACTCGTTTTTCTTCATTCGAGATCACCATGCTCTTGCGTTCCGCGCCCATCAGAACCTTGTCTTTCGCCAGTTCAAAATCAGACATGGCGACAAGCTTCTTGTTATAGCGAGCAGCATTCAAAGCAGCTTCGTTTACTAGATTCGCAAGGTCAGCCCCGGTAAAGCCGGGAGTTCCACGGGCGATCACGCTGATGTCAACATCTTCGCCAAGCGGGATCTTGCGGGTGTGAACCTTGAGAATGCCTTCGCGGCCTCGCACGTCGGGCCGCGATACAACTACGCGACGATCGAAGCGGCCAGGTCGGAGTAGCGCCGGATCGAGCACGTCCGGGCGATTGGTGGAAGCGATAAGGATCACGCCGTCGTTGGACTCGAAACCGTCCATCTCCACCAATAGCTGGTTCAGCGTCTGTTCGCGCTCGTCATGCCCGCCGCCGAGACCGGCGCCACGGTGACGTCCGACTGCATCGATTTCATCAATAAAGATGATGCAGGGAGCATTCTTCTTGCCCTGCTCGAAAAGATCGCGAACTCGCGAGGCTCCGACGCCAACGAACATCTCGACGAAGTCCGAACCTGAAATTGAAAAGAAGGGAACGTTTGCTTCACCCGCAATCGCGCGCGCCAACAACGTCTTGCCCGTTCCCGGCGGTCCCATCATCAGAACGCCTTTGGGAATTCGACCACCGAGCTTCTGGAACTTTTGTGGCTCCTTCAGGAACTCGATGATCTCCTGAAGTTCGTCCTTCGCTTCTTCGACACCGGCAACATCCTTGAAAGTCACCCGCTTCTGTTGGTTGTTTAGAAGCTTGGCGCGGGACTTTCCAAAGCTCAACGCCTTGTTTCCGCCCGACTGCATCTGTCGCAGCATGAAGATCCAGATACCGATTATAAACAGCAACGGCGCCCAGGTAATGAGCATCGGCCAGATATAACTACTCCCTGATTCTTCCTCGACTTTTGCGACTCGCGGCTTGCCATTAACTACTTCACGGGCAGCTTTAAGAAGGTCATTCTTTGCCGGTTCGTTGGAGAGTTGGATCTTATATTCCTGTCCCCTATGATCGACAGCGATAGTTTCGTGTTGCTTAACAGTTATTTGGGTTAACTCTCCCGGGCTCAGAATCTTGGCGTCGAGAGTTGTCAGATCGATTGCCTGAATATTTTTGCCCTGGGGATTCACCAGCTTATAAAGCAGCAGTGCCCCGGCGATAATCAGTAACCAAAATATGATTTGCCTTGCCGTAGAACTCAATGTCATTAACGCCTCCGGCGCCGATCATACATTAGATCGGCACTCTTTGTCGCTCCACGAACATGCCTTCCGGGCTCGGGTGGAATGGCCTCAATAGTTTGCAAAAATGCAACCGGTTTTTGATGCCAAAGGCCAGATAACAGTTGTGTATGAGAACGCTTTGACTGCACAAGGGTTTGAACACTTGTAAGGCGTGGACCGGGCGGCTGGAGAACCTTTGAGCGTAACTTTTCGGCCATTTCGAAGCTTCTCCGCTTAAAGCCGAAAAACAAAAACCGCCGGCTCCTGTTACGGCGGTGTCATCGGCGTTAGATTCTAGGTACAGGTGAATCTTTTTTCAAGCTTTTAATTCTATTTGATGCGCAATTCGAGCCAGCCTCGCTTTAGCGCAACCCTTCCCCCATCAGGCAATTCAACCACTCGGCCCCCCTGGGTTCCTACCAACAACTGCTCGATAGCCACTATGTGAACCAATTCGAGCCGGCGCAAGTCGCCCTTTGCCTGCATGATCCAGTCCCTCAACGCTCGGCGACGTACAGCCGAAGGCGCACGAGCCAGGACCTGAACGTTCAGGAGCGGTGGCCCGGTTTCGTTACGGTTTTCGGTTTGATGACGGCTTGCGTCGGCCAGCAACTGAGCTGCTGAGGATGAAAGGACGACGGTGTCTTCTCGGAGCAAGTTGGCCGTCCGTCCCAAGGTTTCAACGATCCGTCCGTTGAAAGTTGCCATCAAAGGAATAAGCTGTTTACGCACCTTAACCCGCGCAAATCGCTCGTCTTCGTTCATCTGATCGCTCCGAAAGTCCACCTGACGCTGTCTACAATAGCTTTCGGTATCTGCGCGGCGAGCCCAGGAAAGAAATGGTCGTACCAGTCTAACTCTTGCGCCGGCGGACAGGAGTCTGATGGGCTCGATCCCGCTTAGGCCCTCGGCGCCGCTTCCGCGCATCAGACGAAGCAGAAAGGTTTCGGCTTGATCGTCCATCGTGTGTGCCGTTAGCACCATCGTTGCCCCTGTTTTATCAGCGCACTCCTGAAAAAACTTATACCGCGCATTTCTCGCCGCTTGTTCGATGTTATCCGCCAATCTGCTTGCGAGCTTGCGTATATTGGCGCGGCCACTTTTTGATTCAAAGTTGAGTTGTTCAGCAATCCGGGAAACCCATTCGGCATCCGCTTTACTTTGCTTCCGCAAGCCATGGTCGAGGTGAGCAACCACGACGCCCAGTGAAAGGCGCTCTGCACCTTGAAGTTCAGCGAGCGCTAAAAGCAGTGCGGTTGAATCAGCCCCACCAGAAACACCAACTATTACGCGGTCTCCGGCGGTAGGCAGCGCCAGTCGCTCCCATTCCATGAAGAGACGATGGGCAAACTGCGACACGCGAGAACGTGAGCGGGTTTGGCGGACCTTTTTAGTCGACGTCATGTGAAGCGATTGTTAAGCGGGTTTAACGGCGCGTCAACTTCTCGCGCTGCAACACGTAAAAGACGGCAAAATAAAAATGCGAACTGCCGTTAAGAGTTTGCGACATCTTATTGCTAAAAGCTAAATCAGACATTTCAAGTCAGGAGTTACATCCTTTAAACAGTAATCATCAAAGAGCTTGACCATTAAGGGGGGAATTATGCTGGAAAAACGCGTTGAGTTACCGAACTTACTGCGCGGCGCTACTGTTTTGTGCCAGAAGTGCAGTTGTGTATGGTTGGTGCCAGCCCTGGAGAATGGTGAACGCTACCGGTGCCGGCGGTGTGGCCACGATCTGGTCGTGCCGGCTATTGCGAGGATTGATCATCAATCCGCAAAATCCAAAGAGGCGGAAAAGAATTAGAGTTGGGGCGGTGGCTCGTGGATAGCTCCGCTGAGAAAGAGCTTCACCAGTTGAGCCCTCTGACTTCTAAAATCAGATCAAGCCACCGCTCAGTAGCAATAGCATAGCCGCTAAGGTTGACATACCCCTCACCTCCCGTTTACGGTGTCCGGTTCCAGCATCTTGCAGGCATCCTAATGGGCGTTATAGCGCTCTAAAGCTTCTCCCGTAGCAACATAAACTAAGGACTATAAAAAATGGATACCAGGAAACTGTTGTGTGCGCTGATACTGGCGCTCTTCGCTCTACAGGCGATTCCGGCCGCTGCCCTCGAGGAGGGCATGTGGCCTTTTAATAATGTCCCGAGAGCTGAAATCAAGCGAAAGTATGGCTTTGAAGTTACGGACGAATGGCTGCAAAAAGTCCAACTAGCTTCGGTTCGCTTTAACAACGGCGGTTCGGGTTCTTTCGTCTCGCCCAACGGCCTGGTCTTGACCAATTATCACATTGTTGAAGACATTGTCGGCGAATTGAGTACCGCCGAGAAGGACTATGCCAAGGAAGGCTTCGTTGCCCAGAAACAGGCCGAGGAACTCAAAGCGCCGAGCCTCGAACTTAATGTTCTCATGAGTCTCGAGGACGTCACTGAGCGAGTCAACAGTGTAGTCAAACCAGGCATGTCAGCCGTCGAGGCAAACGCAGCTCGCCGCGCCGAAATCAGCGCCATTGAAGCGGAATCTACGAAAGCAACCGGCTTGCGCAGCGATGTAGTCACCCTCTATCAAGGCGGTCAATACAATCTCTATCGCTACAAGAAATATACCGATGTGCGTTTAGTGTTTGCGCCAGAATTCCAAGCGGCTTTCTTCGGGGGCGATCCGGATAACTTCAATTTCCCCCGGTTCAATATCGATATGGCCCTGATGCGGGTGTACGAAAACGACAAACCCGTTCAGGTAGAGAATTACTTCAAATGGTCTGAAGAGGGAGCAAAGGAAGGCGAGCTTGTTTTTGTTACGGGCCACCCCGGTTCGACCTCTCGGCTCAATACATTGGCGCATCTCGAGTCGCTTCGCGACACGAGCATTCCACTGCTTCTCCGTATGTTGGAGACGCGTCGTGACATGCTTAAGCAGTACATGGCCCAGGGTGAAGAGCAGACGCGTCGGGCTCAGAGCGAACTGAACTCAATCGAAAATGCCCTCAAAGTCTATCGAGGACAACTTGCAGGCTTGCGCGATAACAACCTTATGGCGCGCAAGCAGGAGGTCGAGAAGTCGTTGCGCGCATTCGTAGCCGCAGATCCCAAAAGGAAAACGGAGTATGGTGATGCCTGGGATGCAGTCGCAAAAGGGCGAAAAGATCTGGCGGCTTACGAACGGGATCGCCGCTTTCTTGATCTTGCCGCTGGATTTAATACCGTGCTCTTCAACTATGCCCGCACTCTTGTACGCTTGGCCGAAGAAAACTCGAAGCTAAACGCCCAACGACTGCCGGAATACACAGACGCTCGCCGTGCCTCGCTTGAGTTGAGTCTCTATTCTCCGGCGCCAATCTACGATGATTTCGAAAGATTAAAGCTTGCCAACTCCTTAGCCTTCCTGCAAAGCGAGTATGGTGCAAAACATCCATTGGTCCAGAAGGTACTCGAAGGCAAGACTCCCGAAGCTCGAGCTGCGGAGCTAATCTCAAAGACAAAATTGAAGGATGTTGAGTCTCGGAAAGCGTTGGCCGCCGGGGGGCAGGATGCAGTCGCTAAATCTAACGACCCGATGATCGAACTTGCGCGCTCGATCGACCAGGAAGCTCGTGCCGTCAGAAAGCGCTATGAGGACGAGGTGGTAAGTGTGGAGCGGACCAACTACGCGAAAATTGCGCGCGCCCTGTTCGAAAAAGAAGGAACGGGGCTTTACCCCGATGCGACCTTCACTCTGCGTCTGTCTTACGGCGCAGTAAAGGGTTACGAGGAGAATGGCAAGCAAGTACAGCCTTTTACGACCTTAGGTGGTCTCTATGAACGAGCCGGTAAGTTCGATCATAAGTTCCCCTATATCCTGCCTCCCCGCTGGATGGAGAAGCAGAAAGCGATCGATCCCAAGACTCCTTTCAACTTTGTTTCAACCAACGACATTATAGGCGGCAACAGTGGTTCGCCTACCATCAATAAGGATCGCGAACTAGTCGGCTTGATCTTTGACGGGAACATCCAGTCGCTGGTTGGAAACTTTGACTACGACGAGTCTGTAAACCGAGCAATTTCGGTTGATGTGCGCGCAATGCTTGAGGTACTCCGCAAGGTTTTCGATGCGGGTCACATCGCGGACGAGTTGACGGAGTAGTGAGACCCGTAAGCAGTAACCGGTGAGCGGTGAGCACATTGTTTACGTGACCACTGCTCCCTGCTCACTGCCACTGCTCACTGTTCACTAATTAAGTGTTAGAATTCGAACCGCATGGTTCACTGTCCCGTCTGTCAGAAACCGATTCCTGCCAACGCTACCTCCTGTCCGTCATGCAGCGATGTTGCTACTCAGCTCGTGCAAGCTCCCAACCCACGACCACAGAGTCGAGCTTCTGACTCCCTCGACAATGCGCGTTTTGTACCGGGGACAATGCTCGTCGGGCGATACCGAATCGTCGGCCTCATCGGCAAAGGTGGCATGGGCGAGGTCTATCGTGCCGAAGACCTGAAGTTGGGCCAACCAGTGGCCCTAAAGTTTCTTCCCGATAACCTGCTCCACGATGGGGCATCAGTAGCAAGATTTCATCGTGAAGTTCGTGTTGCCCGTCAGGTCTCGCACAAAAACGTTTGTCGGGTCTACGACATCGGTGAAGTCGAAGGCCACCACTTCCTCTCAATGGAGTTTATCAGAGGGGAAGAGCTCTCTTCTTTTCTCAGGCGGATCGGCCGTTTGCCTTCTGACAAAGCTATTCAGATCGCGCGTCAAGTGTGTGCTGGCCTGTCCGCTGCGCACGAAGCGGGTATTTTGCATCGCGATCTGAAACCCGCGAACGTGATGATCGACGAGGACGGGAATGCGCGCATCACGGACTTTGGTCTCGCAGGTCTCGCAGGCGAGTTTCGTGACGAGGAATTGACTGCGGGAACCCCTGCTTACATGGCGCCGGAACAGCTTGAAGGACGCGAACCAACTCAACAGACTGATATCTACTCGCTGGGATTGGTGTTATACGAGTTGTTTACTGGAAAGCGGGCTTTCGAGGCAAGCACTATTAATGAGTTGATGAGTCTGCGAATGAGTGACACGCCGCCTACCAATCCGGCAGCACTCGTTAAGGATTTGGATCCTGTCATAGAAAAGGTAATCAATCGCTGTATTGAAAAAGCGCCCTCTCAAAGGCCTTCCTCCGCTTTGCAGGTTGCGGCTGCACTTCCCGGTGGCGACCCTCTGGCCGCAGCGCTCGCTGCCGGTGAAACCCCATCACCTGAAATGGTTGCTGCGGCGCCGAAAGAAGGGGCTTTGCCGCCGCGAATCGCCGTAGCATTTCTCGTCGGAGTTCTTTTATCCATTGGGTTCCTGTTGGCTTTTTCTAGTCGTGTGCGGATCCACGAGAACGTTCCGCTGGACAAGCCCCCAGAAGTGCTAGCTGAACGGGCGAGAGAGATGATCAGACAAGCCGGGTACGGCAGTGGCTCTGCTTACAGCGAATACGGATTTGACCTTGATTCGACATACCTTAGCAGCACGCGTGACAGTGGGTTTCAGGACTGGCATTTGATCCAATCAGGCCAACCACTCGTCATCTATTTCTGGTATCGACAAAGTCCAAGGCTTCTGACGCCCACCGGTGACGTAGTTGTTTCGTATGAAAATCCACCCTTCAACCAAGCAGGAATGGCCAATGTCATCTTGGATCCGCGCGGGAGACTGGTACGGTTTGAGCGGCTACCTTCCCATGTACAAAATCAAAGTGAGTCGCTCAAACAGACCGACTGGGAGCCCCTCTTTAGCGCGGCCGAACTTGACCCTGCACAATTCAAAATAACTGAACCGACGCGCGTACCACCCATGTACGCCGATGAGCGGGTGGCTTGGGAAGGTTTCCATCCCGATCATAGTCAAATCCCGCTACGAATCGAGGCTGCGGCATTGCACAACAGACCAGTTAGCTTCAATGTGCTGTTTCCGTGGGATCGACCTGAGAGTGAAGAGCAGCAACTGACTTGGGGGCAACGCGCGGCAGCCATAATCCTGACCATTCTTTTCTTCGCCGTGCTTGTCGGAGCTGCGTTTCTCGGGCGTTGGAACCTACGAGCGGGTCGAACTGATAACAAAGGCGCGTTCAAACTTGCCTTGTTTGTCTTTCTTGTATCGCTCGTTGGTTATCTGCTTTATGCGAGGCATGTTCCATCTCTAGCGAGTGAACTTCAACTTGTTTATACAAGTGCGGCCTTCGCTCTTTTACCGGCGGCGATCATATGGTTGTTATACATAGCGCTCGAACCTCATGTGAGAAGGCACTGGCCAAGATTAATCATATCTTGGAGTCGTTTCCTGGCGGGCGATTTCAAAGACCCCATGGTTGGCCGCGATCTGTTGATAGGTGGGTTCTTCGGGGTATTACACATGGTGGGGGTATCGCTGACCGTGCTTTTGCCGCATTGGTTTGGTTACGACGCCTCCCCGATACTAACAATGGTCCCCGAAACTTTCGTGAGCTGGCGTGGCTTCCTCGCGCATTTCTTACAAGATCAGCTTGTTGGAAGCATCTTTGTCGGCATGGCGTTCATGTTCTTGCTCTTGTTGCTCTACGTGATCCTTAGGCGCGAGTGGCTTGCTGCTCTTGTCCTGTGGTTGTTTACGCTCGTCGTAGAACTGCTCGCCTTTGCGTTATCCGGACCCCCGTTTGCCTGGGTTGCCTCCATTCTGATTGCAACAATATTAGTTATCGTAACTGCCCGCTTTGGGTTGTTGGCGACGATCGCTTTTCAGCTCACGTTTTTCCTCACGTTCTATCCATTGACCATGAATTTTTCCGCCTGGTATATCGAGAGCGCGATTCTCCCTTTGCTCTTAATTCTGAGCATAACGATATACGGGTTCTATACGTCCTTAGGGGGCGAGCGCATGTTCAAAGGCTCGTTGTTGGCGGATTAGTAAAGATCAAGCCTTCTCCAGATTCGCGTATTTCTGGACAAGCTTCTTTTGTCCGTGTCCGGGAAAGCTGACGGTCAGTTTCAAAGAATCTCCGACGCCTTCTCGCCTTAGAACGAGACCCCGTCCGTATTTAGCGTGGCGCACGTACGACCCGGGGAGAAAATCAGACTGGGTCGAAGGTTCGCTCGTCTTTGCTGCTCGCGCCGCTGGAGTCGCTGGCCGTCTACCCGTTGAAATGCCCAGCTTCTCAGAGCGCTGCTTGAAGAATTCCTCAATCGATTCAGCGCTGTCATAGGTCTTACCTTCGAATTTCTTTCGTTCCTTGCGATAGTCGCCGCGCTCATATTCAATCGTCTCCGAGCCGCGTGCGAATGAAAGCCAGGACTTTCCGAGCGACATATCTTCAATGAGCTCGAGCGGCATCTCGTTAAGGAACTGTGAGGGCTCAGAAGCTAATTCTTCGCCATACACCCGGCGTTTGATCGCATGTGATACGTAGAGACATTTCTCCGCCCTCGTGATAGCCACATAACAAAGACGTCGCTCTTCCTCGAGCTCAGCCGCATCGGTAGCTGAACGCGAATGCGGGAACAGCCCATCCTCCAGCCCAACGATGAAGACCAGAGGAAATTCGAGACCCTTGGCGGAGTGCGCGGTCAAAAGCGTGACGGGTGCGTCTCGCTTGTATTGGTCCTGATCGGAGACCAGTGCTGAGTGATCTATAAATTCGCGCAATCCCTCGATTCCCTGATCATCGTAATCGACTGCCGCATTGACGAGCTCCTGAAGGTTATCGAGTCGCGCATCGGCCTCGTCAGTATTCTCGGACTTGAGCGCATTCTCGTATCCGGTATTCAGGATGGCAGCTTTCACAATGTCTGAAACCGGAGACTCAGAATCACTCGCGGAGCCGGTTACACTGGCCATCTGACCCAGACTGCTGATGATTCTCTGGAACCCTTTGAGCGCCGTAACCGCTCGTGGGCTCAACTCTGCTGGCTGCTCTGCTATTTGCCCGATGGCTTCCCAGAGCGAAAGGCCGATTTCACGGGCGCGCCGCTCCAACTGATCGAGCGTCTGTCTCCCAATCCCGCGGGGTGGACTATTGATCACCCGTTGCAGAGCAATCGAGTCATTAGGATTAAGGGCCAACTTGAGATAAGCAATTATGTCGCGTACTTCCATGCGCTCATAAAACGAGAAGCCACCCACGATGTTGTATTGAAGACCGGCGCGACGCATGGCCTCTTCAAAAACGCGCGATTGCGAGTTGGTGCGATAGAGGACTGCGGCGCGCAGTTCCGGGTCGCGATTGCGGTGTTCCTGGATCTGGCCCGCTACAAAACGGGCTTCAGATTCTGCGTCAAAAGCCTGGTAGTAACGAACTCGATCGCCGCGCGGGTTCGAAGTCCAGAGGTTCTTTCCTTTGCGTTCGGTATTGTGCTTAACTACGGCGCCGGCAACATCAAGGATGGTCTGTGTCGAACGATAGTTTTGTTCCAGTCGGACAATCCGGGCAGCGGGAAAGTGCTTCTCAAAATTTAGAATGTTGGTGATGTCAGCCCCGCGCCACTTATAGATTGACTGGTCCTCGTCGCCGACGACACAGATGTTTTGTTGCTTCTCAGTCAAGAGGCGTATCAGGGCAAACTGAAGCATATTCGTATCCTGGTACTCGTCGACCAGGATGTACTGAAACTTATTGTTGTATTTCTCTCGTACCTCAGGAACATTTCGCTGCAGCCGAACTGTCTTGATCAGGAGTGCATCGAAATCGAGAGCGTTGTTGGTGCGCAGTCGTTCTTCGTAAAGCTTGTAGACTCGAGCGATTGAAGCGCGCCGATCATCGGTATAGTCGGTGCGCGCCGTATAAGCCTCGACACTCTCTCCGCGGTTTTTGGCGCCGCTGATGACGGACTGAATAATGCGCGGCCCAAGCCTCTTATCGTCAAGGCCCAGATCTTTCGCGCAGTTCTTGACCAAACGTAATGAATCATCCTGGTCATAAATGGTAAACGTTCTGGTATAGCCTTCATTCAGTTTTTCAATGTCCTGCCGCAACAGCCGGACACAGAGGCTATGAAATGTTGAGACGAGCGGCGCACTCGAGAGTTTCTGGTCACGCAACAGTCTCTGCACCCGCGAGCGCATCTCTTCCGCAGCCTTATTTGTGAAGGTCACGGCAAGGATGTTGTAAGGTGGGACGTTTTTCTCGGCGATCAGATGGGCAATGCGATGCGCAATCACGCGAGTCTTGCCGGAACCGGCGCCGGCAAGGATCAGTAACGGCCCCTCGGAGCTGGTGACTGCTTGTTTCTGCTCAGGGTTTAGTTGTGAGAGGAGTTCCAATGTCATGGTCGCTGGGCGTGTCATATCGGCTCTACTTGATCAAGGCTTGGATTGCGCGGAACTGTTCGTGCCTGGAGTCGCGCAACAGCTCGAACAGACACATTTCAACTGAAGAAGGAATCGCCCCGCTCTGCTGCATCTTTGCCAGCGCCACCAGTTTATTGGTGGCCGACCGTGAGGTAACGCAGTCGGTTAGCACGTGAACCTGCAAGCCTTCTGCCAGAAGATCGTGGACGGTTTGATTAACACAGATATGCGCCTCGATACCGCATACAAGGATTTGCTTTGCTCCCGAGCGGTCGAGTTCCGCCTTGAATGCCGGGACACCACAGGCGCTGAAGGAAGTCTTTTCGATTCTCTCTACCGAGGCCGGCAGCACATCGAGTATTTCGGTTGCCGTTCGCGCAAGCCCCTTCGGGTATTGTTCCGTGACGATGATAGACAGACCGAGCCACTTTGCTGCCTTAACGACGATAGCAATACGCTCGGCGGTTTGAGTGAAATCGGCGATCTGAGGCCGAAACGCCTCCTGCATATCAATGATAGCAAGAGCCGCTCCGGATAGTGCTAGTGTATTCGGATGCAGCATGAGTGTTCCTGGAGAGATATGATTTAACCACACGCGTTGAGGTTCTCAAAGTTTTACCTTGTTCGATAAACTTCAGTTTGTCGTTTGGACTACACTGGAACCTGAATGAAAACTTCAACGTTGCTCAAAAGCATAGGAAGAAAGGTCGAGGCATCGCTTGAACGCGCAAATACCTGAGCCAGAAACGACAAACTGAAGTTCGTCGGACAACAATGTTCGATAAACTTCAGTTTGTCGTTTTGATTACACTGGAACCTGAATGAAAACTTCAACGTTGCTCAAAAGCATAGGAAGAAAGCTTGAACGCGCAAATACCTGAGCCAGAAACGACAAACTGAAGTTCGTCGGACATGAAAAGTCATGCCTAAAACGCCACATACTGTTTTGTTGGGTCTCGTTTTATTTGCCTTATCATGCACGCCAGTTCCCACCCCGGTTCCAGAATCCACACCCACACCTTCCCCTCAAGTCGATGTTGGTGGAGGCTTTGCCACGCCCGAACCAGGGGACACGTCTCCGGACCGGTTTGAAGGGACAGCCGGCATCGTGGAAGAGAACCGCGATTTGATAGAGGTCGCGACTCTAAAAGCCGTGCGCACGGGCCAGCATCCACACTTCGACCGAGTTGTCTTTGAGTTCGAAGGGAAAGAGGTGCCGGGATATCACATTGAGTACATCGACAAGCCGGTGCGCGATTGTGGCGCCGGTGAGGTAGTCCCGGTTCGTGGTGACGGCTTCCTTAGAGTACGGATGGCGCCGGCGCGGGCTCATACGGAAGAGGGGCAGCCAACTATTGTAGAGCGAGTGTTGGAGCCGAATTTTTACGTGCTTAAAGAACTGAAGATCATCTGCGACTTTGAGGCTAACGTGGAGTGGGTATTCGGCCTGTCTTCACCGAATCGCTATCGAATTCTCGAGTTGTCAAATCCCGCCAGACTGGCAGTCGATATCAGGAAGTGAGCAGTGAGCAGTAAGCACTGAACTCATTAATTTGGTTTGGTAGCAAGAAGCGGATAGATTCCGGATTACCAATCAATCTATTATGCGCGGCGAGTTAAGTAATGTTGCTAGTCCGGAGGCCCGTGAATGAGTTACGCTTCTGCTAAACAGATGTCAAAAACTGAACAGGATCTATGGGAAGCCGTCCTTGCCAGAGACAGGAGCTTCGATGGGAGTTTTGTTTTTGCCGTTCTTTCGACTGGAATTTATTGTCGCCCTTCATGCCCTGCCCGGCGACCCAAGCGCGACCGGGTGTCCTTCTTTCAAATTCCAGAGGCGGCAGAACAAGCTGGTTTTCGAGCCTGCCGGCGTTGTCACCCGCGAACGGCAGGGGTCAGCGATCCTCAGGTCACTTTGGTTCAGGCTGTCTGCCAATTTCTTGAATCCAGCCAAGACAGCGTAGTCACACTTTCGGATCTGAGCAGGCAGTTCGATGTCAGCGCCTTTTATCTTCAGCGGACCTTTAAAAGCTTGATGGGAATTACCCCGCGCCAGTTCGTCGAGGCGCGACGGATTTCAGGATTCAAGCGCCGAATTCGCGACGGGTCAGGCATTGCTGCGGCCACGTACGACTCAGGATTTGGATCGAGCAGCCGAATCTACGAGCGCGTCGACGCTGCACTGGGAATGACGCCGGCTACGTACGGACGTGGCGGGCAGAACGCCGTGATCAGTTACACGGTTACGCCAAGTCCACTGGGCCAACTTCTTGTAGCGAAGACTGAACGTGGTGTCTGTGCCGTTAAATTGGGAGATACGGTGCCGGGCCTTGAGAAGGAACTTCGCGCCGAGTTTCCTCTTGCTCTAATGCAGCGGAACGACGACGGCTTGCAGGAAGAAGTTGTCGGTATTCTGGACCATCTTGAGGGCAAAGCGCCGCGGTTGGATCTCCCGCTGGACATTAGGGCAACAGCTTTTCAATGGCGCGTGTGGCAGGAGTTGCGGAGAATTCCCTACGGCGCAACTCGCTCATACGCGGATGTCGCCAATGCCCTGGGCCAACCAAAGGCGGTGCGGGCCGTGGCGCGTGCGTGTGCAACCAATCCGGTCGCCTTGGTGGTTCCCTGTCATCGGGTGATTGGCAAGAACCAGAAACTCACGGGCTATCGGTGGGGAGTGGAGCGAAAAAGAGCATTGTTGGTTAAGGAAGGATCAAAATCCAAAACGCTTGTCTCAGAAGACTGATAGGCGACCCACGAAACAACACACAAACGAAAATGCGAAAAACTCTCCGGACGCCTGACCCCCATTCTCAGACACCGCGCTCGTTAGAGTCAGACACGGCGCGATAAAAGAATGTGTAAAAACGAGAAAGATACCATCTGGCTTTAGCTGATGGATTTTCAGTTTCGACCTAATACGATAGAGAGAGGACAATTAGATACCATCGGGCTTCAGCCGATGGAGTTTCAATTTCAGCCTGCTTATTAGGGCAAAACTGGAAACTCCAAACGGCTGAAGAGACTCTAATAAAAATAGCGCTTCAAATCTGCCAGCTTGACCGTCCTCGTTCTATTTTCATTTGCGGTGGCGAATCGAGATTCATGATTTAGTGTGTCAAAAGGTGCGTCAGAGTTCGATCCCTAATCGACCTGCTTAAGAAAACGACTTGGATGCGTGCAGTAACATTTAGAAACATACTCGTCGCGCTTTTGGCTTTCGCTGGTTTTCACGGTGGTCTTAGCCGTCGCTTATACTTTCGTACCACTGATATTGCTGAGCTTGAGCACGATCTGGAGCGGTATTGTGTCGAGTGGACCAAACACTGGTGGCATCTCAGCAGTCGCCGGTGGAGTCAGTAACTCCTTCGTAAAGGTGATGGCTGTGGTCGCCGCAGTCTTCTTTCTTTTTATTTTCGCTTTACTGCAAAGGCGGAGCATGAAGCGTTCCACGGAATAACTCGAGAGTGATAACTAAAGCCTTAAGTATGAAAATCTACTGTCTAATTTTGTTGCTGATCGTACCGATAGTGGTAGAGGCTCAGGGGCGAACGGAAACTCCCCGGCGGACTCAATCGTCAGGTTGCACCCAGGAGTTGTTTGAAACGGCTGAGGCGGCATTCCGGCTGAGGCGCGGGTCGAGCGGACTGTTGATAGCTGAACGAAAACTGAGGGAAGTGCTTCCCTATTGTGCGGACTCACCTTCGTACTATCGTCTTCAAGAGCACCTGAGAGTTGTAAAGGAAGAAATCGCCGATTCCCATCTGGTAATCGCTCGCTTCTATTTTCGTCATAGGTTTAATGAGCAGAAGGGGAGCACGGTCGGCGCCTCTTCTCGGTTAACTGCAATTATCGAGAAAAACCCGCATTACTCGAAACTTGACCAGGTGCTGTCACTACTCGGAGAGTTAAATATCGCCACTGGGAAACTCGACCAGGCTGCGGAGTGCTATCAGAGAATCATCAGGGATTTTCCTGCCAGTCAGCTTGCTGGGGAAGCCTCATTCCAGCTCAATGCGATTGAGGTAAGGAAAATTAATGAGTCCTCAGGTATCCCCTAATCCAGTTCATAGAAATAACCTTCTCTCATGCGTGAAGCATACAGATACCTCGGTTAGGTCGTCCCTCGCCGTGCTTGTCAGTATCCGCAGCATCTGACCATCTGGCGGGTTGCAGCACCGATTGACGTGGTCTGGAACGAGATCTACCACTCCGAGTTGTGGCCGACATGGTGGAAGGGGGTCGAGGCCGTCGTGAAGCTACGCGCTGGAGATGCATCCGGCGTTGGGACCATCCAACGCTATACCTGGAAGAGCAGACTCCCCTATCGGCTGACGTTCGATATGGAGGTAGTGCGTATCGAGCCACCATCGCTGTTGGAAGGGATTGCGACTGGAGAATTGCAGGGGAGAGGTTTGTGGAGGCTCGGGACGGGAGGGGACATAACGGTTGCAAGATACGATTGGCAAGTCGAAACAACTAAACCCTGGATGAATTTGCTGACGCCAATAGCTCGACCATTCTTCAAGTGGAATCACGATGTGGTCATGAACTGGGGAGCCCAGTGCCTGGCAAAGAGAATCGGAACTACAGTCACTTAACCAATCCGCACAACGCCGCAACACCCTAAGCCCAAAAACACATCACATGCGCCTTGACATATATAACGAGTCGGGGGTATTCTCTGACGCATTCGCAAAAGCGAATATGAGTTCAAATACTGAGAAGGAGATAACGGCAATGGCGACGACTGAAGAAGTGAAAGTTTTGAAGGCGCACCTGGCGCTCAACGTAAGGGACATCGACCGCAGTCTCGGTTTCTACAGGAAAATGCTCGGGATCGAGCCCTCTAAGGTGCGAACCGGCTATGCTAAATTCGACGTGCAGAACCCGCCACTCAACCTGACGCTGAACCGCCACAACTTCAGCGAACAGGGGGCGCTCTCGCACCTCGGCCTTCAGGTCACATCTACGGAGGATGTACTGGCGGTGCGCGAACGCTGGGCTGAAGCGGGGCTCGTCACGCGCGACGAGATGGATACCAACTGCTGTTACGCCCGGCAGGACAAAACCTGGGTGCATGACCCGGACGGCAACCAGTGGGAGGTCTTCGTCGTGTTGGAGGATAATCTGGCCGAGACCAGCACGTGCTGCGTGACCGGCGAGACCGAGAAGTCCGACACCGCTACCGTGCACGCAGAAGAGAGTAGTTCAGGCGCGCAGGCAGAGCCCCTTGAAGTTAAGGCCCAGGTCTCCTGCGGATGCGTCACGACCGGCCCCGTCGAAATCGCGGCGAGTGGTTGTTGCTCTTAGGTACCGGTTTCCTCTTCACGCTAAGAGGAACCCACCTGCCTGAACTGTCGGCACTGTTCGGGACTCTACCTTGGCCGAGGAAAGGAGTTTGCTAATGCCAGTAAACTGCACGCCCACTCGGCGCCTGTCGTTTCTAGACAGGTTCCTGACGCTCTGGATTTTCCTGGCCATGGCTGTTGGGGTCCTGATCGGCTTCACCAATCCTGGCGTCGAAGGATTCATTAACCGCTTTCAGATCGGGACGACCAACGTCCCGATCGCCTTCGGCCTCATCCTGATGATGTACCCGCCGCTCGCTAAGGTGCGCTACGAGGAGTTGGGCGAGGTCTTCCGTAACTGGAGGGTGCTTGGCCTCTCGCTCGTACAGAACTGGGTAATCGGCCCCTTCCTTATGTTTTTTCTGGCGATCCTCTTCCTTCGGGACTACCCGGAGTACATGGTGGGACTGATCATGATTGGGTTGGCACGCTGTATCGCCATGGTCATAGTCTGGAACGAGCTGGCGCGCGGTGACAACGAGTACGCTGCC
Source organism: Pyrinomonadaceae bacterium (assembly GCA_041751855.1). Taxonomy (GTDB): domain Bacteria; phylum Acidobacteriota; class Blastocatellia; order Pyrinomonadales; family Pyrinomonadaceae; genus PSRF01. The sequence continues at coordinate 144,060 of JBGSWR010000092.1, read as the reverse complement.
GGGCTCGTTGCCTTCAACAGCGTTTTCCAGGTGCTCTTCTACAGTGCCTACGCCTGGATTTTCATCACAGTCCTGCCTCCTCTTTTCGGGCTCCACGGCAGCGTAGTGAACGTGAGCATCTGGCAGATCACGGAGAGCGTTCTGATCTACCTCGGCATTCCCTTCGTCGCTGGAATGTTGACGCGGCTCCTGTTGGTAAAGGCGAAAGGCAAGGACTGGTACCATGCCGTCTTCATCCCGAGGATTAGCCCCGTCACGCTGGTAGCGCTTTTGTTCACCATCGTGGTGATGTTCAGCCTCAAAGGCAATCTGATCGTGCAACTCCCTCTGGACGTCGTTAGGATCGCCATTCCGCTACTGATCTACTTTGTCCTGATGTTCCTCGTGAGCTTCTACATGGGGAAGAAGGTGGGCGCGGACTATTCGAAGACGGCGACTCTCTCGTTCACGGCGGCAAGTAACAACTTCGAGCTGGCGATAGCCGTCGCTATCGCAGTCTTTGGCATCAACTCGGGAGTTGCCTTCGCCGCGGTTATTGGGCCTCTCGTTGAGGTGCCGGTCCTGATCGGGCTGGTGAGTGTGTCGCTTTGGTTCCAGCGCAGGTACTTTGCCGGAGAAACAAAGACACTGGCCGCGAGCACCGCGGGAGAGGCTCCTTAGCCTTCACGGCCTCGAGAGGCTTTATGAAGTGAATGACAATGCCTGAAGTTAAGAGAGTCTTAATCCTCTGCACAGGCAACTCGGCCCGCAGCCAAATGGCCGAGGGACTCCTGAGGGATATGGGCGGCGGCAGGTTCGAGGTCCATAGCGCGGGTGTAGAACCGTCGCGGGTGCGTCCCGAGGCGGTCAAGGTGATGGGGGAGATTGGCATCGACATCTCAGGTCACCGGTCCAAGTCCGCAAACGAGTTCGTTGGCGAGGACTTTGACTACATCATCACCGTCTGCGACAACGCTAGAGAGACATGCCCCTACTTTTCCGGCGCGGCGCGGCGCATCCATCAAAGCTTTGAGGATCCGCCACCGCCTGGCGCCACGGACCCCGAGACTACTCTATCGGTCTTTCGTCGTGTGCGGGACGAGATCAGGGAGTGGATGAGTGTCTTTACGGCCAATCACTAAACCCCGTATCAACAACACAACACAACAACAACAACAACAGCGATTGTTGAAGTTCTATTCCACAGTTACGGATTTTGCCAGATTGCGCGGTTGGTCGACATCGCAGCCGCGGCGCACAGCAATGTGGTAGGCCAGAAGCTGTAAAGGAACAATTGAAAGCACTGGAGAGAGCAGGTCGCTGGAAGCTGGAATTTCGATCACGTGATCTGAAACGACTGACGACATCGTGTCGCCTTCAGTCAGGACCGAAATGACGATCCCTTCCCGGGCCTTAACCTCGACAATGTTCGAATGGGTCTTCTCGTAACGCAGTTCCGACGCCCGGTTACCTTCTTCCCGCGTATTGATAAAGAGTACGGGCAACCGCTCGTCGATCAGAGCATTGGGACCATGCTTCATCTCCCCTGCCGGGTAACCTTCAGCATGGATGTAGGAGATCTCTTTCAGTTTTAACGCCCCTTCGAGCGCCACCGGAAAGTTTATTCCGCGTCCGAGATAGAGAAAATCGGTCGAACGGAAAAACTCCTTCGAGAGCTCCTCGAGCTCGTCCGATTCGTTCAATAGATGTTCGAGTTTAACCGGTAACTCTGCCAGTTGCTGGGTATGCGCTCTCGCCTGTTCTGATGAAAGTGAGCCGCGCAGTTCCCCTAGGTAAAGCCCGAGGAGATATAGCGCGATCATCTGCGAGGTGAAGGCTTTGGTGGAGGCCACGCCTATTTCAGGACCGGCATGCGTTAAGATTGTGCCGTCTGCCTCACGCACAATCATCGAGCCTTGCACATTACAAATTGCCAGCACCTTCGAGCCGTGCTCTTTTGCTTCGCGCAGCGCTGCAATGGTATCGGCGGTCTCTCCCGACTGCGAGATCACAAGCAAGAGCGTGTCTTCGTCCATCACCGGATCGCGATAACGAAACTCAGACGCGTAGTCAACATCGACTGGGATCCGCGCGAGTTGCTCGATCATGTACTTACCGGCGAGGCCGGCATGCCATGAAGTGCCGCAAGCCGCAATCGTGATCGAGTTAATACGCTTGAAGTCTGCCTCAGTGATGTTCTTCATCTCATCGAGGAAAACGCGGCCGCTTTCGAGCGATATCCTGCCTTGCACGGTGTCCCGAACTGCGCGAGGCTGCTCGTAGATCTCTTTCAACATGAAGTGCTTGAAGCCACCCTTTTCAGCCATGATCGGGTCCCAGGTGATCCGTTGGATGGCCGGCTGGACGGAGTTGCCTTCAAAGTCGACGACGCGGACCGCATCCTTGGTAATGATGGCGATCTCGCCATCGCCGAGAAAAAAGACATCGCGGGTGTGTTGCAGAATGGGTGGAATGTCTGAAGCAACAAAATACTCTCGGTCACCGAGTCCGATTACCACGGGAGGACCCTGGCGCACCGCGACAATCATGTCCGGCTCGTCCGCATTGATGATCGAGAGGGCAAAGATGCCGCGCAATTCGAGGACTGCATCATTGACAGCTTTTTCAAAACTGACGCCAGTTTTGAGATGCTCTTCAATCAGGTGGGCTATTACTTCCGTGTCGGTTTCCGTGACGAACCGGTGATCGGCTTTCCGCAGCCGGTCCTTTAGTTGCAGATAGTTCTCGATGATGCCGTTATGGACCACAACCACCCGCCCCGTGCAGTCGCGGTGAGGGTGGGCGTTCTCTTCGGTGGGGCGTCCATGAGTGGCCCAGCGCGTGTGCCCGATGCCGTAGGTTCCATCGATCGGATCGAGCCGAATCGTTTCTTCGAGATTGCGGAGCTTTCCTTCGGCCCGCCTGATCTCGAGGCCATGTTCTTCATTCACTACCGCTATACCGGCCGAATCGTAGCCGCGATACTCCAGTTTGCGCAAACCATCGATGATTAGCGGTACTACCTGTTTGTTTCCGACATACCCAACAATTCCACACATATGTTGTCACCAGATGAATTCGAATCAATTATCGTTTTTCTTGAGCTTCTTTTTGACTACCGCCGGCACCCCGGCAACCAGGGAGTCAGGCGGCACATCGTGAGTAACTACCGAGCCGGCCGCCGTCACTGAACCCCTACCGACCGTTACTGGCGCGACGAGCATCGTATCGGAGCCGATTTTTACATTGTCTTCGATGATTGTTTGGTGTTTGTTCTTGCCATCGTAGTTGCAGGTGATCGTTCCCGCGCCGATATTAGTATGTCTGCCAATGGTGGCATCTCCCAGATAAGTGAGGTGCATCGACTTTGAACGGCGGCCTAACCGGGATTTCTTGACCTCCACGAAGTTTCCCACCGTTGATTCTTCTTCCAGCCGCGTATTCATCCGCAGATGCGCAAATGGACCAACTGTGCAATTGGCTTCGATGTCGGAATCGACGATGACGCAATGATCTTTTATGACGCAGTTATTTCCCAATCGGGAATTGGTGATCCGAGTTCCCGAGCGGATCACAGATCCGGTCCCAATTACCGTTGAACCTTCGATGGAGACATCCGGGTAAATTACGCAGTCCTGATCAATGCGGGCTTCAGTACTGACGTATACATGAGAAGGATCGATAAAGGTGACGCCCGCTTCGAGCATCAGACGGCGAACATTGTTGCGGCGCAGCAGGTTTTCAAATTCGGCGAGCTCTGCCCTGGTGTTGATTCCCGATACCTCGCGAGAGTCTTGATGAAAATAGACATTTACCTTCAAACCGTCTGACAGCAGGATGCCGGGTACGTCTGTGAGGTAGTACTCGCCCTGTTCATTAAGGGGCTGGACGCGGGCGAGAGCTGCGAACAATTGTTTGGAATCAAAGCAGTAGATGCCTGCATTGATCTCACGAATCTGGCGCTCGTCAACTGTCGCGTCGCGCTGCTCGACGATCTTCACAAACTGCTCGTTTGCATCGCGAATAACGCGACCGTAACCAGTAGGATTCTCGAGCCTCACGCTTAATAAGGAACAGGCCGCGCCTTTTTGACGATGGTCATCGATGAACCCGGTCAACGTCTCTGCACGGATTAGCGGAACGTCCCCTGAAAGAACCAGTACCGTGCTCTCAGCATCCGCAAGCGCTTCCCGCGCCGCCATCACTGCGTCACCGGTTCCGCGTTGCTGGGCCTGAGTGACGAAGTGGCAAAGGCTCTCTCCAAATTCGTTACGGACGGCCTCTTCCACGGCAGCGGCTTGATGTCCGACCACCACATAGATTCGTCTTGGGCCAAGCGTCTGAGCGCTGCGGAAAACATGGTTTATCAGGGGATGGCCGCCGAGTTCATGAAGTACTTTGGCCTTCTGGGATTTCATTCGAGTGCCCAATCCTGCGGCGAGGATAAGCACATCGATTGAGGGCGGTTGTCTCTGGGAGCTCAAATCGAAAGTCTTTCTCGATCCTGTTCTGTAGCGATGGGGGGTTCTGGACGAACCTGCTGCCAGCATAACACTAAGACTCGCGCCAGACTTTCAGAATCGTGACGGACCTTCTCACCTTCGTCCAGGAGGTTGGCGCGAATAATCTCTGTACCGCCATCGAGCGCTTCGTCGAGCGGATCATCATGGATTCCGATTTGGTGTGCACCTTCCGCCGCGTAACGGGCGGCCTGCTCTTGATTGATGGGTCGCTCGTTAACGACGATAAAATCAAAATGGATCTCGGGCGCGAATCGCTTAACCGTCTCTAAATGCTGGCGAGCGTTATACCCATCGGTTTCCCCCGGTTGGGTCATGAGATTTGAAATGAAGATCTTCGTTGCACTGGCCTTGCCAATTTCGGTTGCTACGCGATCGACCAGAAGATTAGGAAGGATGCTCGTGTAAAGGGACCCGGGGCCTATCGTGATGACATCAGCCATCTGGATTGCGTTGAGAGCTTCAGGCAACGGAAGACAATGTTCAGGTTCAAGGCGGAGCGACCGGATCCGCGAGTGTGACGCTGAGATTTGAGTTTCTCCCCGGACTACCCTGCCATCTTCTAGTTCCGCAACCAGCCGAACATCGCTTACGGTAGCCGGATAGATGTGACCCTTGCTTGCCAGAACTTCCGAGGACAGCTTTACCGCTTCCACGAAGTCTCCTGTCACCTCGCTGAGGGCTGCGAGAAAGAGGTTCCCGAAGCTATGTCCGCCCAACTCTCCATTGCCTCGAAAGCGATGACGGAAGAGCCGTGACAAGAGCGTTTCGTCCTCTGAGAGAGCAATCATGCAGTTCCGGATGTCGCCCGGCGGCAGCATCTGGAGTTCTTCACGTAATCGCCCGGAACTACCGCCGTCATCCGAGACGGTGACGATCGCCGATAGGTTGTCGAGCCAAACCTCCTCGGCGTTGGGTTTCCCGACAAGTCGCTTCAGACCTCGTAGCAGAGTGGATAAACCGTTTCCACCGCCGATTGCTACGAGATTTAGACCGCGAGTACTTTCGGATGGGTTATGCAAGCTGCGGAGACTCCTGGTTGAAATACAAGAAGCGGGCCTCTGGCACCGGAAATGATACCTAAAACACTTAGCTTTTCATACTAACAAAATGACAGGCCTCGATGAGCCGTGGTGATGGGTGTCAAATACGGGGTTGAAAGACCAGTTTGTCGAAGTCAGGGTCGTTGCGGAGGGACGTAAGATCCTGATCGTGTTGAGCCCGAACCCGTAAGTTCGGTTGAAGATCCAGCGCTCGTTGCAGTGATTGTAAAGCGAGATCAATCGAACCTAGACGAGCACGAGTTGCAGCGAGCCCATAATGAATGTGAGCTGCTTCAGGCTCGCGTTTGAGGGCGCGCTCGAACATTTCCTGCGCAGCGACATATTCGCCACGATTAAGTTCGATTACACCACGGTCGTACAGCGAGTCAGCATCGCGTGGGAGCATGCTTTCAGTACGCAACCTTGATTCAGCGATGGCCAGGTAGGTCCGGGCACGGGCGGCGACTTCCGAAACCTGGGAAAATTTGTCGAGCAGTGCTCGAAACTGGTTCCGAGCCTCTCCGAACCGACCACGTGAAAACTCCTTGTGAGCCCGCTCAAAAATTCGCAGGGCGGCGGATTCGTCCTGAGTCGGTTGTCTGATGGAGGCGGGAGTAATTCCCGAAGGTCTCACGGCACGCGCGGCCGCTTGCTTCTGGGTCTTTTTGACTCTCGGTACGGCAGCTTTCTTTTGCCTCGAGGCGGGTACTTTGCGGCTTGCAGCCTTCTTGCCGGGCGCCTTTCGAGAGGTCTTGGCTTTGGAGACAGGTTTGCGCCTGGCAACGGCCTTTTTGGTCGTCACTTTCTTAGTCGTCGCTTTCTTCGAAGACTTCGACGACTTGGTAGCCGGTTTAGTGGTTTTCTTGCCCTTCTTCTTTGCGGCCACTGCTTTCTCTACTCGTGAACGAGCGGGCCTAGCCCTTACCGCACGGCTCTTTTCGGTGGACTTGGAGGAATTGCGCGACCCAGGACGTGTTGTCGATCGCCTGAGTCCTTTTGTGACTTGGCTGCTCATTCGTGTCTTAGAGTCCTGGTAAGGTATTGCTTCAGTTAGTTTAGGTCGCCGCTAAAATCAGGCGGGAGTTTAACATAGCCCCTCTCGTAAATCAACGCGAGAAGGGGAGTTGCGGGCCTAATAATGGTCCTAAAACAGCTTTTTGCCTAACCTGGGTACAACAAGAAAAACACTTGATGGTCATTGTTTGCTATGCTAAAGTTCGTTCGGCGTCGCCGGGATAATGTTCTTCCCTCCCGACAAAAAGACAATAGAGTAGTTAAAAGCTTTTTCCTCCAGCTATTTGCGGTCCGCCTCCGCCTGTCTGTCTTGCCTTCCTTTCTATTCGCTGAGAGTGTAATTAATGCCTGACGCACCAATCCTGCTGCGTGAACAGCAGTATCACCGGATCAAAGCTGTCCTGGCACGCCTGCGAATGGTGTCGGCAGCTAAAGTTGTATTTCTGGTAGATAAGGATGGGCAGGAGATTGCCGTCCAGGGGGAAGTGGGAAATCTTGACACAACCAGTCTGGCGTCGCTCGCCGCAGGGAACGTAGCTGCAACTGGCGGGATGGCGCAACTAATTGGCGAGAAAGAGTTTCCGACCCTCTCTCACGAAGGAGACCGAGAGAGCATCCATATCTCGGTGATAGGAAGGCTGTTACTGCTAGTGGTTTTTGATGAGCGCTCAAGTCTGGGACTGGTAAAGCTCCGCAGTAGGCAGGTAGCGCTCCAATTGGCGACAATGATTGACGAAATAACCAAGGCTGCGTACGAGGATATGGAATCCCCGTTTGCGGAGATTACAGACGAAGATATTGACAGCCTTTTTAGCTAAACTTCTATGACCTTTATTAATTACGCATCGCGTGAAATAAACTGCAAGATCGTCTATTACGGGCCTGGCCTTTGTGGCAAAACGACGAACTTGCAGTATATCTTTGACTCGACCGCTCCCCAGTCAAGAGGCAAGCTGATTAGTCTGGCAACTGAGACGGATCGCACGCTCTTCTTCGACTTCATGCCACTCGAACTCGGCACGGTGCGAGGCTTCAAGACTCGCTTTCACTTGTATACTGTTCCCGGTCAGGTCTTTTATGACGCGTCGAGAAAGCTAATCCTGAAAGGGGTAGATGGTGTTGTATTTGTCGCCGACTCCCAGGAAGAAAGAATGGACGCAAACATCGAGTCCCTCAGCAATCTCGAAGAGAATCTTCGCTCCCAAGGCTATGATTTGATGAAGATTCCCTATGTTTTGCAGCTCAATAAGCGCGACCTTCCAAATATCATCCCCGTGACCGATCTTGCTGCCGAATTAAAGATCAAGAACGAACCCGTTGTCGAGGCCGTTGCCTCAACGGGGGACGGAGTTTTCGACACACTAAAAGCCGTCGCGAAGCAGGTTCTGACTGAATTACGTAAGGGTTGACCGCTCGTCAGACTAGCTGAGAGACTTGAGCATCAGCAACCCGTCACCGCCGTTCGAATAATATTTTGGCAATCTTTGAGTAACCGAATAGCCAAGGTTCTTGTACAGGCGTTGGGCAGCCGTATTGAGGGATCGGACTTCCAGTCGCACCAACCGCACATCACGACGACTAAAGCCTTCTTCAACATTTTGCATGAGACGCCGGGCCAGATGCCGGCGGCGGTGTTCGGGAGCGACCCCCACAGTAGTCACATGTCCCGTGTGATCCGGTTCGACCAATCCGATCACAAACCCGACCATTGCTCCGCCCCCAGCAACCGCACGGTAAGAAACGGATTCGGACGCCGTTAATAGATACTCAAACGTTTCGCGGCTGTAAGCTTCGCCATCGACAAAGCATCGCTGATCCAATCGCCAAAGCTCATCAAGTTGCGAAACAGTGAGCGGGCGGATGTCGTAGCGAACCCCGACAATCGAAGGAGTCAGCGGTAAGGGCTCTGCCGGGTAATCGTCGGGTTCCTGCGGCGACCACCAGCGAGAACGAAGTTTCTTCAGTACAGCCATCTCAACCTTGAGTTTACTAAGCTTCTCAATTGACGCTCAAGTCTATCACCTCAGTTTCACAATTCTAAAGAATTAACATGCAGTCTCCATAACTGTAGAACCGGTAGCGACTCGCTACTGCGTGCCGGTACGCTGCGAGCACCAGTTCCCGCCCTGCAAAAGCCGAGACCAATAAAAGCAAGGATGAACGCGGCAGATGAAAGTTTGTCAGAAGACTGTCGACAACGCGGAAGTTGTATCCAGGGGTGATCGTTAGGTTAGCCGTGGTCCTGATTGCCCGCAGTGGTCCATCGGTTGCCGCCGATTCCAATGCGCGGGCTGTCGTTGTACCCACGGCAAGAATTCGGCCACCGCGTGCGCGCATAGCGTTGATCTCTTTCGCCGCCTCCGCAGAGACTGCAAAAGCTTCGGCGGCCACCCGGTGCTCTTCTATTTTCTCAACTCGCACCGGCTCGAACGTGCCATAACCGACGTGCAGGGTGATCTCAACAACGTTTGCTCCTCGCGCTCTGACGCGTTGAATGATCTCCGGAGTAAAGTGCAACCCAGCGGTTGGCGCGGCGATGGCTCCCTCCTCATGGGCAAACACTGTTTGATAACGTTCTCGATCATCGGGGTAGGCGCCTTCTGGCCTCTTGATATACGGAGGCAGCGGAGTTTGGCCCAGTTCCCCGAGCAGTTTCCGGAACCGTTCGGTTGAATGAAAGCGAATCAAGCGCATACTGTGGCCTGCAGAGTCGAGCAGTTCGGCCTCCAGCCGGCCATTACCGAATTGCAGCTTCGCGCCAGTTTTCAGTCTCTGACCTGGACGGATTAGCGCTTCCCAGGTTTCGCATTCAACCTCACGCACCAGCAAAACTTCGACGCGGCCGCCACTCGGATAGCGCTCGCCGCTCAAGCGAGCCGGGAAAACCCGCGTATTGTTAGTGACAAGCAGGGCGTCTGGACCAAGGTAGTCCGGCAGAGCCGAAAAACTCGAATCTGTCCACGTTCGCCTGCTTCGGTCGACCACCAACATGCGCGAGGCATCACGCCGCTCCAGCGGGTGCTGGGCAATCAGTTCATCCGGAAGTTCGTAGTCGAAATCTGAGATATGCATCCCGTTAGAACCTTAATGAGGATGCTCGCGATGGAAGACGGCGCTTAGTTGCGCACCGAAGAGGAGAATGAGGCTGGACACATAGCTCCATGTCAGCACGGCCACGACCGCGCCAACAGATCCATAGATTTGATCGTAATGAAAGTAGTTCAGGCTCCAGGCAAAGATGTACTTTGAAATTTCCCAGAGGATACCCCCGAAAAATGCGCCTGGAAGAACATCACGGAAAGTCACTTTCGTACGTGGCATGAAGCGATAGACAATAACGAAGAGGGCGACTGTAACGAGAAAGCTCGCGACTGCGAAAACTCCTTGCCAGAAGGCACTGCCCACCGATATCAGGAGGGGATAACCCTCGATCTGTCGCGGAGAGAGGTCGCCGGCCATGTCCCGAAGCCCAACCAGAATTGAAGTTGCCAGCACCGACAACGACAGCAGGACGCCCACGATTCCGATCATGCCGATGGTTAGAGCCCGGCCATGCCAGAATGTTCTTGGGGTTGTCTGCCAGATCCGGTTCATGGCCTGCTCGATTACAGAGAAGACCCACGAGCCGGCCCAAAGCAGAACGAGTACGCAGGTAATGATGACACCGGTCTTCACTTCAGAAAGCGATCGAAGGGTCTCTCGCAAGAATCCTCCCGAACCCGGATAAAGTTCCAGCGCTCGTGAAAGCATTTCGCTCCCGGCATCACTTTGATTGCTAATCGCCAACATCAACAGAAGGGCGGGAAAGAGTGCCATCAGACCGAAGTAACTCATTGCGGCGGCGGAGGTAAAAAGGTCATTCTCGTGAAAATCATGAAGCGCGTGACCGAGCATGGTATGCCATGGCGACCGGTTACGGACCCCAAACGAATGGCGGGAAAATGACGAAAGCTTTCTCATTCAGGAGGCAGGAGATGCCTGCTCTAATCAACCCTACCAAATCTATTGGGCAGAATCGAACAGGCCGGGCTTGTATGAGTTGGCTGGGTTGATACCGAAATGCTTGTAGGCGAGCCGGGTAGCCAGGCGGCCACGCGGAGTACGGTCCAGGAAACCGATCTGAATCAAGTAAGGTTCGATGATCTCTTCTATGGAGTCTTTCTCTTCATGAATAGAGGCGGAAATCGTGCCCAGACCAACGGGTCCACCATCAAACTTCTCAATAATCGTCAGCAGCAGCTTCCGATCCATTTCGTCGAGCCCGTAGGCATCAACCTCCATCCGGTTGAGTGCATCGTTGGCCACCTCGCGGGTGATGCGGCCGTCATAATCAACTTCAGCATAGTCACGGACGCGGCGCAATAAGCGATTGACGATGCGTGGGGTGCCCCGGGCCCGACGCGCGATCTCTCGGGCTCCATCACTGTCGATCTCGACTCCCAGAATTTCTGCCGAGCGGCGGCAGATGACTTCTAGTTCCTCGTGAGGATAGAAGTCGAGATGAAAGACGATCCCAAACCGTCCTCGCAGTGGCGCTGTGATCAATCCTGCACGCGTCGTCGCGCCGACCAGAGTGAATTTTGGCAACTCGAGCTTGATCGACCTGGCAGCCGCGCCCTGGCCTATGAGCAGGTCCAGTTGGTAGTCCTCCATCGCTGGATAGAGTTTCTCTTCCAGCGCCGGCAGCAAGCGGTGAATCTCGTCGATGAAGAGGACGTCGCCTTCCTGGAGGTTTGTTAGCAACGCCGCTATGTCTCCGGCCTTTTCAATTGCGGGACCGGCAGTCGAGCGCAGTTCCGCGCCCATCTCATTCGCAATGATGTTGGCCAGCGTGGTCTTTCCCAGTCCCGGTGGGCCCGTTAGCAGCACATGGTCGAGCGCCTCTCGCCGCCCGAGCGCAGCCTTCATATAAACACGGAGGTTTTCTTTAACCTGAGTCTGGCCGATGTAGTCAAGCAGGCGCGTGGGTCGGACAGTCAATTCAAACTGTTGTTCATCATCACTGAGGGCGACGTTGCGCACCTGGGCTCGTTCCGGTTCGCTCGACATTTAGTTTGCGGATCCTATCTTCATTTCAAAAGCAAATATTGCGACTCACGCTCTGGCAAGCTTTCGCAGGCTGCGTCGCAAGATTGACTCGACGGAATTCTCACCATTTTCACCCAGCGCCGCTGCAATCGCCTTTTCTGCGGCTGACCTTTGGTAGCCGAGATTCAGCAGAGCCGACAGGGCATCAGCACGCACAGATTCCTCAGAGGGGGCGACCGCGGGCCTGGGTTGAGCCCCCAATTCTTCTTCCTGCTCTGGTGTTGCCAGTGGCGCCACCTTATCACGAAGTTCGACCACCAGGCGTTCGGCGGTCTTGCGTCCCACTCCTGGAATAAGCGTTAGCCGCGCTAAATCATTGTTTCGAATTGACGCAATCATTTCGTCGGCGCTCATCCCCGACAACAAGGTTATGCCGAGTTTCGGTCCGATGCCGCTGACCGAAATCAGCCGGAGGAAGAGTTCACGTTCGCGTGACGTCTTGAAGCCAAAGAGTTGGAGCGCATCTTCGCGGACATGTGTGTAGATCCGCAACTGTACATTCGAGCCGGGCTCTTCGAGATCATAGAACGTCGAAAGTGGAATCGTTACTTCATAACCGACCCCACCAACGTCGAGTATTACGGATGTTGCGTGTTTGGAAAGCAGAGTGCCGCTCAAGTGTGCAATCATCGAAGAGAATCCGAGAAAGCCGTGATTAAACGCAACGGATTGTAGTTGAAGCTCGCGGTATTCGGCAATTGAACTCCTTCAGCAGGAAGGGATTTTACTGATCACAGCCAGGTTAGAGTTATCTCTCGTTCCACCTGCTTGAATTCCTGGTCTCCGGTAACGAGTTGCGCCTTTCGCTGTTTCGTTAGTGCCGCCGCAAAGCAATCAGCAAGGGACATTTTGTTTTTGGACTTAAAATGCCCAGCGCTGTGTGCGAGGCCCCAATCCGCATCAACGAACTCTATTCCAAGATCATGAAGCTGACGGATGCTGGCGTCGGCGTCAGCGGCCGACGTTTGCCTGGCAACGATGTACCAGATCTCCCCTGCGTTCACGACGCTCATTAACAGGGGAACTCCCTCGTCGTTCGCGTCAGCAATAATCTCCGCTACTCTTTCTGCCGCGGGTTCATCTTCGAAGAAGGCCATTATGGCCCAGGAATCCAACACGATCACTCTGGGCTTCTTTGCCATCAAAGCTCTCTTTCTCTCTTCTTTTCGGCGATCAATGCTTTCATTAACCCTTTTCCGCGAAACTTCCCGCGTAAGCTATGCACGTAATCACGCGTAATTGGCTTGAGAGTAATTTCCTTCTCGTCTTCCTTCAGTTCGATCTGAATACGAGTCCCTTCCTTGATTCCCAACTTCCGCCGAATTGAAGAGGGAATCACAATCTGGCCTTTCCCTGTCACAGTTGTTTCCACCATTGCCTCCTATTCTAACGGAGTGATAAATGTATAACATTGACTCAAAAGTAAGTCAAAGTCTACGGTGTGGTACATATGTGGCTGCGTTGGATTCTTCCTTACGGCAGCTCGAGTATAGTTTTCTGGCCAATTAGGACACCATCGAATCAGCGCCGCGTTTACCATTAAACAATAATCAGGGCTATACTGGGCGGCACAGGTTCCAGAGATGAAGTCAGAAAAGATCTCAGAACTCACTACCAGCCGTCTGAGTGTTTATCTCCGCTGTCTCAACACTCTTTCGGAAGCGGGGATTAAAACAGTTTCTTCGCAAGCGCTGGCCGAGCAGTTCAACCTCAACTCTGCCCAGATCAGAAAGGATCTTGGGTACTTCGGAGAGTTCGGCGTACGTGGCGTCGGCTACTATGTAGAACAGTTGCGGGAGGACATCACTCGCATCCTCGGCCTTGATGAACCGCATCGGGTGGGGATTATTGGAGCGGGTAGATTGGGGACAGCCCTGGCGGACTACAACGGGTTTGAGAAATCCAATTTCACTGTCGTCGCTCTCTTTGATAACGATCCGGCAAAGATCGGAAAACGTTTGGGCACAGATCAAGTAAAGGTGCACGACGTTAAGAAGCTGGCGCGCGTGGTCAGGGAATCCGGCATCGACGTGGCCGTGATTGCAGTTCCTGCCAGAGTCGCCCAACGTGTTCTGAACCAGACAACCGCGGCGGGCGTGCGCGCGGTACTCAACTTCGCTCCAGCGACTTTGAGTGCGCGTCTGGGCGTGAAAGTGAAGACAGTTGACTTAACAACTTCACTGGAATCATTATCATACTTTCTTGTTCGCCCACAGATGAGCGCGGTGACCAACCATCGGCGCAGGACGCGCACAAAGTCTGCCGGCGATCAAAAGCAGCGCGAGCTTTAGGAAGCGATTAATGGACGAGCAAACTGCCCGGCGTGAGATAGTCAAAATCGGTCTCTTGATGTATGAACGCAGCTATGTTGTCTCGTCCGACGGCAACATCAGCGCGCGGCTCGACGATGGCCGGATTGTGGCGACGCCGACGATGACGTGCAAAGGTCGCATGACTGAGGAGCTGTTGGCAGTTACAGATCGCGACGGAAAACCATTAAGCGATCGGCGGCCGTCGAGTGAACTGGCAATGCATTTGTTGATCTACCGCGAACGACCGGATGTGAAGGCCGTCTGCCATGCTCATCCGCCCAATGGGACCGCGTTTGCCGTTGCCGGTCTCGCAATTGATCAACCGATTCTTTCAGAAGTGATTCTAACTTTGGGCTGCGTGCCGCTTGCCGACTACGGCACACCCTCGACGGATGAGCTGACGGACGCGATGCGGCCACTGGTAAAACATCATAACGCCTTGTTAATGGCGAATCACGGCGCTGTTGCCTATGGTGACGATCTCTGGCAGGCCTTTGATCGGCTGGAAACGCTGGAACATACGGCAAAGATTGCGATCCTTTCGCGCGTTCTTGGCGGTTCGAGAAATCTCCCAGCAGATGCGATCGAGAAATTAATAAATGTGCGTGAAGCTGCCGGCTATCTCGATGAAGGGGCGCGTTGCCAGGCGTGTGGTTATCTGCATGAGACGCGATTAGCGTGCCCGACAGGTGATCGTCCGGCGGCAACAACCCCTGGGCGCTTCGAAGCCAACGGATCGGGAAAGATTGCGCTTACGCGAGAAGAACTGGTTGAGTTACTAACACGAGCGGTGAACGCCAGACAGTGAATGGTGAATGGTGAATGGTGAATGGTAAATGGTGAATGGTAATGGTATCTCGATCCACTATTCCATTCACGATTTACGAATTACCATTCACGATTCACGATTTACCATTCACGATTTACCATTTACTAATCCACAGGAGCACCTGAATGCAAGAAGCACTCGGTATGGTCGAAACCAAGGGTCTGGTTGCAATGATCGAAGCGGCGGACGCGATGGTTAAAGCTGCGAACGTCACGCTTGTCGGTTACGAGAAGATTGGCGCCGGATTCGTGACCGCAATTGTTCGCGGTGATGTGGCGGCTGTGAAGGCAGCCACTGACGCGGGAGCGGCAGCTGCTCGCCGCGTTGGCGAGTTAGTCAGTGTCCATGTCATCCCGCGTCCACACGGAAGCGTCGATGAAGCTCTCCCCATAGGGCTGAACCGCGGTTAAGCATGATCATAGCGCGCATTGTAGGTACAGTCGTTTCGACCCAAAAGGACGAACGACTCCGGGGAAAGAAGTTGCTGATTGTTCGTCCCGTAAACGTCGACGGCAGTGACACAACGGGCTACGTGGTGGCCGTTGACACTGTCGGCGCCGGATTTCATGAGAAGGTGCTCGTCGTGGCAGGTTCAAGCGCCCGCCTGGCACAAGGGCTCAAAGATACTCCGGTGGACGCTGCCATAGTCGGTGTCATCGACACTGTGGATGTCACGAGCCCGTAGCGGTTACCATCTACCCGATCATGCAAATGGCACGAGTCATCGGTACCGTCATCGCGACGATCAAGAACGAATCGCTCGCTGGTCGAAAGCTTCTAATTATTCAGACGGTTGGCAAGGATCTCGAGCCAAGTGGCAAGCCGATGGTGGCCGTCGACTCGGTCGGCGCCGGAATTGGTGAGCTGGTCTTCTGGTGCCGTGGCAAAGAGGCGAGTTTTCCTTTCAAGCGCGAAGACACGCCGACGGATTGCACGATTATCGGGATTATTGATTCGGAAGCGCATGTTACCGGCGGGACGAATGCCGTGGACTAACTTATGATTCTTGCCCGGGTGCTTGGAAACATTGTCGCCACGCAAAAGAACGAACGTTACGAGGGCGCGCGCGTGATGTTGTGCCAGCAGATCACGCCCGAAGGCGATGAGATGGATAAGACGCTGCTCGCGCTGGATGCCGTTGATGCGGGCGTCGGAGACACAGTGCTCATTGTGCAGGAAGGCTGGAGCGCGTCAACTGTGGCAACGGGGAAGGCCGGCGCTGCCATCGATTCGGCAATAGTTGGAGTGGTGGATCGAATCGATCTGCTCGAGAATGAATGAATCACTGGGCGTTAAATTAATGACTACTGATGCAGATCCAGCCCGCTCGATAGCAGACAGGATCGCGCGACGTGTTTCGACTCAGTCGCGCCAGGTTCGCACCGGAGTGGACGAGGAACTCAGTGGCGAGTTGGCGGCAGTGCGCGCAAGCCTGAGCGATCTGCAAAAACGACTGGCCCAGATCGAGGCAAGAGTTCGGATGGACGCCGGGCGTCAAACTTCAACGCCTCACGCGGAAAATGCTTCTGAAAAGCCGATCCCATTGACTTATTCGCCCTGGCTTGCGGGTGTCAATGCCGGCTTTGCCCACCCCAGCCAGGAAAGATTTGGTGTGGAGGAGGCGACAGTTTCAGAGTTAGTTGATTTCTTTGAGAAAGAGAAGTCTTGCTCGATCGAACTCGGTGGCAAGCCGTGCGATCATTGTTCGATGTGCAGCTCCCGCGGCTTCTGATTGCGATTACGCTGAAGCGTGGGCTAATTTCTGACGAACACTCTCCTATTTCCCGGGCTGGGCTGTCTCCTTCTGCCTGAGGCTCTCGGCATCGATTCGCGGTACGGGTCTCGCCGTTTCCTCAGCCTGAAAGAACGGTTCTTCTTTAAAGCCAAATAATTTTGCGGAGATCACCGTGGGAAATCGTGCGCGGGTAGTGTTGTAGTCCTGCACCGCCTCGTTATAGTCCTTGCGCGACACGGCAATCCGGTTCTCGGTGCCTTCCAACGAGTCCTGAAACTTTTGAAAACTCTCGGCTGAGCGAAGTTGCGGATAGTTCTCTACCAGCGCGAGGAGCCTGCCAATCGTTCCCCCAAAGCTATTATTAGCTTCAATAATTGCCTGGCGCTGTTCTGGAGTCCGGTCGCCCGCCTCCCCCGCAGGTTGCGCAGAGGTAGCATTTAGAAGACGCGAACGAGCGTTAGCGATCTCGCCAAAGACTTCCTGCTCCTGGACGCCAGCGGCCTTAGCGGCCTCAAACAGGTTGGGTATCAGATCTGCCCGTCTTTGAATCTGCGTTTCCACGTTGGCCCACTTGCCTTTTACATTCTGTTGCTTCGTCGTCAGTACGTTATAACCGCAGCCACTGGCGGTAAAAGCGACAAATAGGATCACAAGTAATAATGCGGGTCGCTGTTTCATTTTTACTCTCCTAAAGCGTATTTCGAGGTTAGTGTTTCTTGAGTTCATCAACTGCTTCGATGACGTGGCCGATGTCTTCCAGATACTCGCCAAATAGTTCGTTCAAGTCCTGTTCATCGGGCAGATCCTCAGTGTGTCGCAGTTGAAAGATCCTTTCAAAGGGGCGGCCATCGAGTTTCAGCAATGCCATAGTGGCTCGTACACAATCGGGTTTGGCAACGGGGGCGTCCTTGCCATGCAGTAAGAGCACAGCACGAAAGATGGCGGCGAAGCTTGCGAGGCTGTCGGCCATCAAGTCGGCTAACTTCTGCGCTGACACAGATGCGGGGATGTAGAGACGGCGCAACTGAAGCAACTTGCTTCGTAGCTCATACTCAGCCTGATGACGCAAATGGCCCTCCGAGAGAGTTACATACTCGAACGGATCGTGGCCATAGAGCACTACGCGAGCGTTTGCCATCTGATGAAATTCAATCGGAAATACGTCTGCTGCATCCGATAGTTCCGAGACGGTGAAGTAGACAGGCAGTGGATGGCCCAGCCGTTGCCATTCGCGCATGGGCGCCTGGGCGTCGCGCAAGTCCTGAGGCGTGATTCGATTAAGAGCAATCAGAAGGTTGTAATCGGAGCGCAGTTCCTCGTGATCGCCCGCGGCAGCCGAGCCGTAAAGCACAACCGAGGCAAGGTTGTCGCCATGCGTCGCGCGCAAATCGCCAATCAGGCTATTCAGTGCTTCTTGAATAACAGTCTTAATCATTTCTGCCCCAAGTGTCCGAATACTAACAGAACGCGGGCTGAACCTCATTCTGCGAGTAGCAATAGCAAAGTAGTTGGGGCGATCACCAACTGCCGCCGGCGCCACCACCACCAAAACCACCACCGCCACCAAAGCCGCCAAAACCACCACCGCCGCCGCCAAAGCCGCCACCGCTCCAACCGCTGCTTGAACCTCCCCAACTACTGCGGCGGCTGGCAGCATTCAAGGCCGAACCCATCAGCAGCAGATTCAAACAGCCGCCCCGCTTGTTGGAAGACAGCAGAAGCATAATTACCGCAAGGATAATCAGAATCGTACAGCATGACCTGCCGGGTAATGCCGGCGCTTCGCTTCCGGGTTGTTGACGGGTTCCGCGATATGCGTAGGTCTGATCAATACCTTCGATACTGAAGCCGCGTTGTTGGGCCAGCGTAGCAATGTATGCTTGCACCGTTTCCGACAGACCACGCCCATAGTCTCCCCTGCGAAAATTCGGGACGAGTCGTTCGCGCTGTATCTGGCCCACAACACCGTCAGGCAGATCACCCTCGAGGTTTTCGCTTACCTGAGTAAAGTATTTTCGATCATTGATTGCCGCCAGCAAGAGCAGGCCGTTGTCGTTCTCCCCCTTGTAACCGATTCCCCAACCACGAGCTACGGCCAGCGAGTAGTCAAAGATGTCCTGTTCGCCGGTCGTATCCACCGTGACCACGGCAACTTGAATCTTTTGCCGTTGGTCCAGGTTGGTCAGGATTGTCTCTAAACGGTTCTTTGTATCTGGATCGATCACATTTGCGTAGTCGTTCACCAAACCAGTGGGCGGGGGAAGCGGTGACCTGGCTGTCTGCGCTCCGGCTGTCGCAGCCGCTATCAGCAGCGTACAGGCCATAAAAAGCAGGCCTTGCAGTGAAAAAATTCGAAAGCTCGAGCTAAAAGGAGAACGGAACAAGTACTTATCCTTCGATCAGTTTGTGCAGTGCATAAAAGAGAGCAACTCCTACAAAGACCACAATGGACACCGTCGGATTCTTGTCCTCTTTGTGATTAACTTCGGGGATTAGGTCACTCGCCGCAACATACAATGTAACACCCGCCGAAAATGGCAGGGCATAGGTTACCAGGTCATCTACGCGGGTTCTTAGCAAGGCCACTGCGATCACGCCAAGTATTGTTGCGCCACCAATGGCAACCGTTGCCAGCAGCGCTTTTCGCGCGGAGCGTTTGGAAACGAGCATAATGGAAGCTACCGTAAAGCCCTCGGGCACCTTATGCAAAAGGATCGCGATAAAGACAAGTAGACCAACTCTAAAACTGACCAGGAATGCAGCGGCGATCGTTACTCCATCAAAGAAGGTATGTATCCAAAGTCCAAAGACCGCCGTATACGCTGCCGAAGGACGCATGAAAGACTCCGGATGGGTTTCTGCGCCGAAGTGAAAGTGAGGTGCAATGGTATGCTCAAATAGTTGAAGCAGAAGATATCCGGCAAGTAAGAGCGTCATCGCTCCGAGCACGGCACTGGCAGCGCTTTCGCCAGTCTTACCTTCAGTCCAGAGTCCAATACTTTCCGGGAGTATTTCAAGAAAGATCGCGGCCAACATAAACCCCGCCCCAAGGGCGAGAAGGTATTTCAGAAACCGCTCACCAAATCGATGGACGCCGGACGTGATTAAAAGCACGCCGCCGATAAGGTTTCCTGCCGCAGCGATTAAGCCGAAGAGGAACAGGCCGGTAAGTCCCCCGAAGATCGACTCCATTTAGGTGGCACTCAAAATTTAGCTTGAACGAGCAGGCGCGCAATATACAACATAATTAGGGCTTTGGCCTTTGATCTTTGGCCTTTGAGCCAGATCAAAGACCAAAAAGCCGGGATCAAAGAGCACGCCACACTTGATTTGGGGAGTCGGCGCAATCTGTGGACTTCTTGGAGGCGAACGAGCGGCGAACAGGAAGTTCATCTCGATAAAACCCGGCGGGCCCAAAAAGTGAATCCGCTCACATATTTACTATTGACAGCCTAATTAGTCCGGCGTAGTATCCGATGCGGGTGGTCAAAAGTGGTCGGAAGTGGGTCCAACCTCGTAGCGGCGCCGATCATTTAGAACTTTTCCAAGTGACCACCCACAAATTCGATCTCGCCTGGGCCGACACCGATGCTGCGGGGAAATTATACGGCACGAATTGACGCTAAGGGTCGGTTGAAAGTGCCGACCCCGTTTCGTCGTTTGATCGAAGAGAAGCATGGCGACGAGTTTTACATAACGAGTCTCACCGGCGAAAACGTTCGCATCTATCCATTGCCGGAGTGGGAGTCGATCGAACAGCGCCTCGCACTCTTGCCCACGATGGATCCGGCGCGACGCAGGTTCCTTGACAGGACGAACTACTACGGACATCAGGCAACAATTGACGGTCAAGGTCGCCTGTTGATTCATCCGCTGCTAAGGAGTAGCGCTCAAGTCATCGGCGATGTCGCGGTTTTGGGTTATCTGACGTACCTCGAGGTTTGGGAGCTTGATAAGTTTCGCGAGCGACTCTTGTCAGATCCGTACACCGAAGAAGACGAAGCAGCAATTGCGAGGCTCGGAATATAGAAAGTGATCGGTGATGTGGTTGGGCGCTCGGTTGCACTCATCACGGATTGATAGTTGCTCTTTGAACAAGATCACGGGGCGGTGGTGATGGTTGCGCCTTTGGGGGGCATTGGCGCGCCCCATCGCCCCGTGCTGCCAAAAGAGACGATCTACTTCCTGGAGCCGTCGCGTGGAGGTTTGTTTGTCGATTGCACAGTCGGCCTCGGGGGGCACAGTGAAGCGATCCTCGACTCCTCTAACGAGACTCGCGTCATCGGTATCGATCTTGACAGCGACGCGCTCGCTTACGCCAGCGAGCGTCTCGTTCGATTTGGATCACGCTTTCGGGTCGTGCATGCAAACTTCCGCGATCTCGAGCGCGTCGTGAATGAAGCCGGTGAGTCCGAGCTCAGCGGGGTTCTCGCCGACCTGGGTGTTTCGTCCCTACAGTTTGATTCACCGACAAGGGGGTTCAGCTTTCGTTTTGATGCTCCACTCGATATGCGGATGGATCCCGGCGGCGATGCCGCAACCGCTGCGGATCTCTTGCTCGAACTGTCTGAAGTAGAGATAGCAAGAATTCTTTTTGAATACGGCGAAGAGCGAAACTCGCGTCGTATTGCCCGTTGGATCGTTGAGAGCCGAGAACGAGGAGAGCCGATAACAACCACAGGAGAACTGGCGGAGCTTGTCGCCAGGGCAGCAGGACCGAGAAAAAAGCGTGGGCCTATCCATCCGGCGACGCGAACATTTCAGGCCTTGCGGATCGCAGTCAATCGAGAACTTGAGGATCTGAACAGGTTCATTGAAACAGCAATAGATCTTTTGCAACCGAATGGACGATTCGTAGCTATTAGCTTTCATTCGCTCGAGGATCGAATCATCAAGCAGGAACTGCGTAGGCTTTCGGGCTATTGCCAGTGTCCACCACGCGCTCCGGCTTGCTCCTGCGGCGCCAGACGAGTCGTCGAGATACTGACGAAGCGTCCGGTGACGGCCACCGCAGCCGAGATTGAGGAGAATCCGCGGGCGCGAAGCGCCAAGTTGCGCGCCGCTCGAAAACTCCACTCCCCGACCGATAAGGCATAGCTCTCAAGACTTGTCGGACAAGTAAGACTCAAGGTTAAGACGGAGCCTTTGAAATGAGAAGACTTCCTCAAATTCAGCGTAACTCCACCGTTCGACGGGAGCGCGACACCGCCGCTCTATCGCGTCTTGCGCTTCTACTCTTCAGCGGCCTGGTCCTGGCCTGCGGGTTTATCTTTGCTGCCCGACATCACTTTGCTGCTGTTCATTATGGCTATGAGAGTGAAGTCTTGCGCCAGGAGCGCCAGCGGTTGGCAGACGAGCGCCAGCGTTTGTTATTGGAAAGAGAGCGAGCTTCAGCGCCCGATCGACTCGAATCGGCCGCGCGCCAATTCGGCTTGAAGTCATTGTCGCCCGGGCAGATTGAAACCCGACCTGCGGCGCCTAAATCCAACCACAGGAGGGAACCGGCTTCTGTTGAGACCTCAGACGCCGTCGGAGGTCGATAGCCTTCACAGTTTTTCAAGAGCTTAGTCAGATTCCCCCTCGCAGTATCACTCAGAAGGGAAAGACGTCGGCAATGCTAAGTCGCCGCCCGGATCAAGGTAAATTCCGTCCCGACGCCTCACCGCGCCGTGTGATCTTTATTGCGGCATTGCTGGTCTTCTGGATGCTTGCGATCGGCGTGCGCCTCGTGTACTTGCAGATTTCAAGTCATGAAGATCTTGTAAATCGTGGACGCCGGCAACAGCAGTATGCAGTTGAATTGCTACCGCAACGCGGCAAGTTACTGGATCGTCAGGGGCGTGAGCTTGCTCGCAGCATCGATCTCGAATCAGTCTTTGTCGCGCCCGAAGAACTTGAGGAACTCGCGGACGTTAAATGTACCGCACAAGGTTTAGCCACGACGCTTAACCTGGATCAAGATCTCCTGACCTCCCAACTCCTGGAAGCAAGAGAGGGCGGAAACAGATTTGTTTGGATCAAGCGCAGAGTTTCGACAGAGCAAGTCGAGCAACTCAAGACGTTGAATCTTCCTGGTGTTCACTGGCGAAAAGAACCCAAGCGTTATTACCCGAACGGCTCGATGGCTGCTCACGTTCTCGGGTTTGTGGGGCTGGACGGCATTGGCCTGGGCGGCGTGGAACAGATCTTCGATGAAAAGATAACGGGGGAGCCGGGAAGGTTGTTCCTGGAGCGCGATTCGCGCGGTCGGGTTTATGAGAGTTTCGAGCTCCCGTCGCAACCCGGCGATACCGTTGTCTTAACACTCGATCAGTCGGTCCAGTATCGAGCCGAGCGCGCGCTTGAGGAGGCTGTAAGACGCTCGGGGGCAAAATCAGGAACGGCGATTGTTCTCGAAGCACGCACGGGTGAAATACTCGCCCTGGCTAACGCCCCGGTATTCGATCCTAACAATCCTGGCTCGGCTTCGCCTGGCGAGCGCTCAAACTGGGCCCTTCAGAACATCTACGAACCCGGCTCGACATTCAAGATCGTTGCCTTCGCTGCCGCCCTCGAAAAGGGTTTGGTTAAACCGGAGGATCGAATCGATTGTCAGATGGGCTCAATAACGGTCGCCGGGAGGGTTATTCGCGACCATTCGCGGTTTGGTTCGCTGACGATTTCAGAAGCCCTGGCGAAGTCAAGCAATGTCGGGGCAATAAAGCTCGGTCTTCGCGTCGGGAATGAAACGATGTACGACTTCATTACCCGGTTTGGCTTTGGCGCGCGCACCGGCATCGAATTGCCGGGAGAGACTCCGGGTCTACTCAGGCCAGTAAAACGCTGGCAGGCCTCTTCTATAGGGTCGATTGCCATCGGTCAGGAAATAGGCGTCACTCCATTGCAAATGGCCTCAGCGTTTGCCGCGGTAGCAAACGACGGTGTCAGAGTGGCGCCACATCTGGTTAGGGAGATTCGCTCGGACACGGACGGTGTTATTTATCGGGCCAAGCCAGAACGGCGACAGGTAATTGGTCCTGAGACTGCAATCGAATTGCGATCGATGCTGGAAGGGGTGACTCTCCGCGGCACCGCAAAGAGCGCCCAGCTCGATGGTTACTCAGCAGCGGGCAAGACTGGAACAGCACAGAAAATCGATCCGAAAACAAAAGCATACTCGCGGACAAAACACGTGGCTTCGTTCGTT
This sequence comes from Pyrinomonadaceae bacterium, assembly GCA_041751855.1. Lineage (GTDB taxonomy): Bacteria > Acidobacteriota > Blastocatellia > Pyrinomonadales > Pyrinomonadaceae > PSRF01. The sequence goes on along the minus strand of JBGSWR010000092.1, from coordinate 120,354 downwards.
GGGTTCGCGCCAGTCGAAAACCCGGCAGTCGTGATCGTCGTGGTGATCGACGAGCCGGGCGGCGCCTATCATGGTGGCCAGGTAGCCGCTCCCATCTTTCGTGAGATTGGCGAACAGATTCTTCCCGATCTTGGAATTGCGCCGGACATCGAACTGAGATCCGCTCCCGAGTTGATTGCTCAGACAACTCCCGCGGCGATGCGGCAAGTTAGTGAAGAGCGGGCTCAAGTTCAGAAAGAGCGCAACGCAACGCTCCCAAGAGTCGCGCACCGCCGCAATGGCGGCGAAGTTGTTTATGCTGTGGCGACTGATCGGGCGATCGTGATGCCCGATCTGCGTGGTCAAAGTGTTCGCGATGTTGCTCGCGCGTGCGCTCAACTCGGTCTGCAACTCGAAGCTTATGGCGAAGGCCTTGTCATGCGACAGAACCCCGCGCCCGGCGCTGAAGTAGAACCTGGACAGACGGTTTATCTGAATTTTGGCCGCGCTAAATAGGAGGGAAAGTGCCTTACTTGATCACATCTAAACCTGCGAGCGGAGAGAATCCGCGTTTTGGAGTAAGATGTGAAGAACAAGAAGGGCGGGAAGTAAGTGAACATTCGTGAGGCAGCAGATTTAATGGGCGCCAGCGTCAAGCACGTTAGCGCTGAGTTGTTTGAAAATGAAATTACCGATTTTTCAGTCGATTCGCGTTCGGTGGGCGCGGGCGAACTCTTCTTTGCGATAGCGCCTGAGGATTACGCCCGCGCCGGTTTTAACGGAGACTTTGTTGATTCACATCAGTTTATTCCGGAAGCTTTTGCAAAGGGGGCGATTGCCGCTGTCGCTGTTTCGGATCGAATTCAGGATGAGAAACTGCGTCCCTTCTTCGACAAGTTACTGCTCGTTAACGACGGAATTGCCGCCCTGCAGTTGTTAGCTCACAGGGTATACGAATCGTGGGGGCATCCAGTAGTGGGTATAACCGGGAGTGCCGGCAAGACGACTGCGAAAGAACTAACTGCGCACCTGTTGAGCAGTGGTGGCCGCCGCGTTCTAAAGAGCGAGCGCAACTACAATAACGGCCTGGGACTCCCGCTGTCTGTGCTGAAGATGGTGACTCCGGGCCACGCGCCGGATCATTTCGACGTAGCCGTCCTGGAAATGGGAATGTCTTCACCGACACATGAGATTCGTCGCTTGTGCCAAATCACGCCCCCCGATGTGGGTGTCGAGTTAATGGTAGCGCCTGTCCATTTGGAGTTCCTGGGAACAATCGAGAACGTCGCGGCGGCTAAGGCCGAACTCATCGAGGGACTCAAGCCCGGCGGCACCGCGGTTTTGAATGCTGACGATGTGTGGGTGATCCAGATGCGTGATAAGCACCGAGGCCCAGTCGTTACATTTGGTATTGACAGCGAAGCGGATGTGACAGCTACAGACATCGACACCAGCAGACTCGGGCTCATTCGATTTCGTTTGAAGACACCCAGAGGAGATGTGTCCGCGGCTCTCCCCATGAGCGGCCGTCACAACCTGATGAACGCCCTGGCCGCAGCGGCAGTTGCGAACTGCTTTGAGATCTCTCCGGAGGTCATTGCTGACGGTCTGAGAACTGCAACGCCTCCCAAGATGCGCGGCGAGGTGCTGGACTTTGCCGCAGGCTTCACCGTTGTTGACGATTCGTATAACTCAAACCCGCGCTCGTTGATCAGTATGGTCAGGACAATTGCCGAGGCCGGAAGGACTCGGCGCCGGCGCATCGTAATAGCCGGTGAAATGCTCGAGTTGGGTGAAGACGCGTCGAAACTGCATCGTGAGGCAGGACGGGAAATAGCGCTCGCCGAGATGGATGTACTCTGGGGCGTGCGCGGTTTGGCCAGGGACATGTTGTCGGGCGCCGTCGACGGGGGCATCGCGGCAACGCGGTTCTTTGAAAGTTCGGACGAAGCTGCGAAAGCCATCGTTGACGAAGTTCGAGAGGGCGATTTGATACTGGTAAAAGGATCGCGTGGGGTCGCGACCGACAAAATAGTAAAGGCTTTGAGTAAACGATTTCCGATAGTTGGAACCGACGAGCGGAAAGGCGTTGAACGATTGGTTTAGGGTGCTGGATTGTCCGGTTTCCATCTCTCCTTGAAGCGCCGCTGAGATGATCTATTACCTTCTTTATGAACTGCTCTTTAACCATTTTCGGGATAAGGAGTGGTATCTCATCAAGGCGCTCAACGTTTTCCAGTACGTCACCTTCCGCACAGCCTACGCGACCATAACAGCGCTGCTAATCTCGTTATTGTTTGGACGCAACTTAATTGCGGCTTTGCGCAAGTGGAAGATTGGCCAGCAGATTCGAGAGGAAGGACCGCAGGGACATCAGGCCAAGCGCGGAACACCGACGATGGGAGGAGTCCTGATTGTCGGATCGGTATTGATATCGACGTTGCTCTGGGCGCGCCTCTCGAGTGTCTACGTCTGGATTGTGATGATCTCGACGCTGGCCTTTGCAGCCATTGGCTTTGTTGATGACTACGCCAAAATGGCAAAGCAGCAGAGCCTCGGTCTTACCGCAAAGCAAAAGTTGCTCGCCCAGTTTCTGATCGCAGTCTGTGTTTGGGCGGCCCTGTTCTTATCAAGCCGGTACTTTGGCACCGAGTACTCGTGGAACGTCAGTATCCCGTTTCTTAAGGCCACCGCCGAGCCTACGGGGATCAGTTACATTGGGCCATACCTTTATTTGTTACTGATAGTCATCGTATTGGTCGGCTGGTCGAATGCGGTGAATCTAACGGACGGGCTCGATGGTTTGGCGATTAGCGTTACTTTTATTGCAATGGTGGCCATGACCGGATTTACCTACCTCAGCAGTGACGCACGCTGGGCCAACTACCTGGAATTGACTCATCGTCCCGAGGCAGCCGAGTTGACAGTCTTTTGTGGCGCTATGGCCGGTGCAAGTCTTGGATTCCTCTGGTACAACGCGCCACCGGCAGAAGTCTTCATGGGTGACGTTGGGAGTTTGGCTATCGGCGGCGCAATCGGGACGATCTCCGTGCTTACGAAGCAGGAGTTCATCCTTGTTATGGTGGGCGGGGTGTTTGTGATTGAGGCATTGTCGGTGATGCTGCAAGTCGGCGTTTTCAAGATGACTAAACGGACGACGGGGACCGGGAGGCGTCTCTTTAAGATGACGCCTTTGCATCATCATTTCGAGATGCAGGATTGGAAGGAGTCGAAAATAGTCTTTCGTTTTCTGATCCTGGCAATCCTTTTTGCATTGCTCAGTCTTTCGACGCTGAAACTGCGGTAAGTATTACTGTTGACTTGAACGAGGCTCTTTGGAAGTAGCAGGCAAGAAAGTTTTGGTTGTTGGCGCGGCTCGCAGCGGTATTGCTTGTGCCGGTTTTCTCGCTGCAAGGGGAGCTCGGGTTGCTCTTAACGATCGCAAGCCACTCGCCGAATGGGAACCAGACGCTGTTGCGCTAAAGAGCGAAAGCGTGGGACTGGTGCCCGGTGAAGTGCCAGGTTGGTTGCTCGATCAGATGGATTTAGTGGTTGTCAGTCCGGGGGTCCCGAGCAAGAGCATTCCGCTCAGGTACGCTGAACGCGCTGGAGTCGAGGTTATTGGAGAAATAGAGTTTGCAGCAAGATTTTTACAGGGCCGCATTATCGGCATCACCGGCAGCAACGGAAAGACAACAACGACCAGTCTTACGGGTGAACTATTGAGAAACGCCGGCATTACAGTTCAAGTTGGGGGAAACATCGGCCAACCGCTCATCTCTCTGGTTGAAACCTCACGACCTGACGGCTGGTCCGTGGTTGAGTTATCCAGTTTTCAATTGGAGACAATCAAGGATTTTCACCCGCAGGTTGCTGTGGTCCTTAACGTGACGCCAAATCACATGGACCGCTACGAATCATTTACAGACTATGCCGCCGCAAAGCACCGGATATTCATGAATCAGGGCCCGGGTGATCTGGCCGTGCTTAATGCTGCGGATCCGTTGGTATCGTCCTGGGCTAATGGACTGCGAGCATCGGTCGTGAGCTTCAGCGTTATGGAGGAGCTCAGTGAGGGCGTCTTTTTACGCGGGCCGGAGATCGTTTCGCGCACACGCGATGCTGAAAGAACGCTCTTAACACGAGCGGATATGAAGCTGCGTGGATTGCACAATGTCGAGAACGTTTTGGCGGCGATCTGTGTTGGCCTTGCCTGTGGCGTCGGCCTGGAATCCATGCGGGAAACAATTCGGAACTTTCAACCGGTAGAACACCGGCTAGAGTTTGTTTCCGAAATAGGCGACGTAAAGTTTTATAACGACTCGAAAGCGACCAGCGTTGATGCGACAGTAAAAGCAGTAGAAGCATTTGCAGACGAGCCCGGCCAGATCGTCCTGATCCTGGGCGGCCGGGGAAAGAAGACGCCTTATACACCGCTGGCCCATCTCGTAGAGGAGCGAGTACGACAATTGGTGCTGATAGGCGAGGACGCCGTCACGATTGCGGCGGAACTTGGGACTGTGGCGCCTGTTCAAAAGGCTAACAGTATGGGAGAAGCAGTTCAGACCGCGTTTGCGGCTGCCATCCCGGGTGACATAGTTTTGCTGGCGCCGGCGTGTGCCAGCTTTGACATGTTCAAAGATTTCGAAGAGCGAGGCAAGGCTTTCAAAGACGAAGTGAGGAAACTGCAATCTTAGACGCTCAATCGAGTGTCACGGATTGAATGTAACGATGGCGCGCAAGCTTTATCCGGACAAATGGCTCTTTGCGGCGACAGTTGGCCTGGCGATGTTTGGCGTGGTGATGGTTTATAGCGCTTCAGCGGTGATGGCTCAGCGTGACAATGGGAACCAGTTTCACTATGTCTTGAAGCAGGGACTCTGGACATTCATTGGTCTGCTGGTGATGCTGGCTGTGATGCAGGTTGACTATCGGCATCTTAAGAATCGCTACGTGGTGTACGGCTTGTTGATTTTGACAGCGGCCCTACTAGTTGCTGTATTTGGTTTTCCCCCAGTCAATGGCGCCCATCGCTGGATCCGTCTTGAATATTTCTCAGTGCAACCATCCGAACTTTCGAAACTGGCCCTGGCCATCTTTCTCGCATTCTTTTTCGAGAAGCAAGCGGGAGAAGAACGCGATTTCTGGCGAACGTTTGTGCCCGCGGCAGGCGTCACCGGAATTCTTGCCGTGCTTATAATTTCGGAGCCCGATTTCGGGACAGCTCTTATGTTGGGTGTTCTGTTCCTGATCGTCGGGTATACGGCGGGCGTCCGGCGGTTACACATTGGCCTGGCCGCGGCTCCGGCGTTGGTTGTCTTAGGGGCGTTGCTGATTTTTGTTCCGTGGCGAATGAGACGACTAGGGGCTTTTCTCGATCCCTGGGCCGACCCGCTGGGCAGCGGTTATCAGGTGGTCCAGTCTTTGATAGCAGTCGGTTCCGGCGGTCTAAATGGACTCGGTTTTGCTCAAGGCAAACAGAAGATGTTGTTTCTCCCTTTCGCACATTCTGATTTTATATTCGCGGTTGTTGGAGAGGAACTTGGCCTGGTAGGGGCGATTGCCGTCGTCCTTGTCTTTGGCCTCTTTCTGTGGCGCGGCGTTCGCACGGCGTTGCTTGCGCCCGACCGCTTTGGCATGCTGCTCGCTCTGGGGTTGGTTTCAGGTATTGTTGTACAGGCGCTCTTTAATATCAGCGTAGTATTGTCACTCGTGCCGACTAAGGGGATACCATTGCCGTTCATCTCATATGGAGGATCGTCCCTTGTCCCGACACTGGCGGCAGTAGGCATTTTGTTGAATATCTCGCAGCAGACGGCGGGATCGATCGGTGTAGGACTGCTACGTACCGTCGAGGAAGAGGCAGACCGATCATGGATCGCCCCGCGAAGCAGCTTACCGCGGCGGGTTTGAATAAAGTCGATGCGCGTGCTGATCGCCGCCGGTGGAACTGGCGGGCACATTTATCCGGGGATAGCGGTTGCGAACGAGATTCTGAGGAGGAACCCGAAGTCAGAGGTTAGATTTGTTGGTACGGCAAAAGGGCTGGAAAGCCGGTTAGTTCCAGAAGCGGGCTTTGAGCTTTCGATCGTTGACAGTTCGGGACTGAAGAACGTTGGGGCATGGGCGCGAGCGCGGGGACTGGCAAAATTGCCGGGAAGCTTTCGGAGCGCGCGTCGCGTCATCAAAGAGTTCCAGCCGGAGGTCGTAGTTGGAGCGGGTGGTTACGTTTCGGGTCCGGTGGTCTTGACTGCCGCCTTGATGAATCTGCCAACCCTGGTGATGGACTCAAACGCGTTACCAGGTTGGACCAACAGAGTACTGGCTCGTTTTGTTGATAAAGCGGCAGTCACTTTCGAGGCGGCGCTGGTGCACTTTCGTGGAAAGGGAGTATTGACCGGAAATCCTGTGCGGCGGGAGTTCTTTGAAATTCCGGCGAAGCAACGAGATGGGTCAAGCTTCTCGATATTGGTTTCTGGTGGTTCACAGGGCGCGCGGGCAATTAACGAAGCGATGATTGCGGCGCTACCGTTTCTTGACAGCGTGGGCGAGCTTTTACGGATCGTGCACCAAACTGGCTCAGCTGACTTTGAGAAGGTTCAGGCCGCATATGTTGCGGCTGGATGGAACGAGCGTGCTCAGGTGAAGCCATATATTAAGGACATGGTAGAAGCTTTCGCGCACACCGATCTCGTAGTTTGCCGCGCCGGAGCTACAACAACCGCGGAACTGATCGCCGCTGGAAAGGCCGCTATTATGATCCCTTTCCCCTTTGCAGCCGACGATCATCAACGTAAAAATGCCGAGGCATTGCAAGCCTCGGGAGGGGCGCGAGTGATCTTGCAGCAGAGTTTGTCTGGAAAAGTAATGGCTCAGGAGATTATCAGCTTGATTAAAGCCCCGGAAGAGCTTAGCAGGATGGAAAAGTTGAGTCGCACGCTTGCCCGTGGCGATGCGGCAGAGGCAGCAGTCAACTTGATCGAGGAGTTGGCCGGAAAACAGAAAGAATAATGCTTTGAGTTGAGGCTGACTGCTCACAGCTCACTGCTTACTGCTTACTGAATATTATGTTTCGACGAATTCAGCACGTTCACTTTGTCGGCATCGGTGGGATTGGTATGTCCGGAATCGCCGAAGTGCTGGTCAATCTTGGCTTCCGCGTCTCGGGTTCCGATCTTAAACACTCGAATGTCACTGACCGTCTTCAGCAGATGGGGGTTGAGTTTAGGGAGGGACATCTGGTTGAGAATGTCGGCGCGGCCCATGTGGTGGTGCGCTCAACCGCGGTGCGCGATGACAATCCGGAAGTTGTTGAAGCTTACCGGCGTTCGATCCCCGTGATTCCCCGCGCTGAAATGCTTGCTGAGTTGATGCGACTCAAGCCGCACACCGTTGCGGTTGCCGGTTCACATGGAAAAACGACGACAACGTCGATGGTCGCGACAGTCCTCGGGCATGCCGGGCTCGATCCTACAATTGTTGTCGGAGGTGTCGTCGGAGCCTTTGGGTCGAATGCGTACCTCGGCACGAGCGATCTGATGGTCGTCGAAGCCGACGAAAGTGATCGCTCGTTTCTAATGCTGACACCGACAATCGCGGTGGTGACAAACATCGACCGCGAGCACATGGACTACTACCACGACATGGAGGACGTGCGCGCCTGCTTCACGAACTTTGTTAACAAGGTTCCATTCTATGGCGTCTCGGTCTTATGTCTCGATGATCCTAATGTGCAAGCGATCATTCCGCACATCGAGCGGCGCCGAATGACCTACGGATTAAGTGCTCAGGCCGAAATCTCGGGTCACAACATTCGCTACAACCATAGTTTTGGTTCAGTTTTCACTGTCTGGCGTGGCTCGGATGTGATTGGCGAAATAAGCCTTCAGGTTCCGGGTCTCCATAACGTTTACAACGCACTGGCGGCGATTGCAGTTGGCCTGGAATTGGAAGTGCCTTTTGCTCAGATTGCCGAAGCGCTCAGTAACTTTACTGGCGCCAGCCGCAGGTTCCAGACCAGAGGTGAAGAAGGTGGCGTGTTGGTAGTTGATGACTACGGTCATCATCCAACCGAAATCAAAGCCACTCTCGCCGCTGCGAAGATCGGCTCGGGAGGGAGACGGATTGTAGTTCTGTTTCAACCTCACCGTTACAGTCGCACCAATGATCTGATGGAGGAGTTCGCGCGGGCATTCAACAATGCTGATAGCCTGTTTGTTACAGATATCTACGCCGCCAGCGAAGATCCAATTCCGGGCGTTACGGCTGAGACTCTAACGGAGGCAATCAAGAGCTTCGGCCATAAGGACGCTCACTACGTTGGCAAGCTTGAAGATGCTGCTGTTGTTTTGCGTGACCACGTTCGATCGGGTGACCTTGTGCTGACTCTTGGAGCAGGTACTGTAAATCGCGTCAGCGAACAGTTGCTTACATTGTTGCGGGAGCGAGGCGAGGCAAAAGCGGTCTAATCCATGACAGAGCCAATCGATAAAACATCAATTCAACAGCGCGATGCCGCAATCGAAGAGATAGCCCGGACGCTCAAAGTGCGAGCGGAAAGAGGCCGGCGCTTTGCTGAATTAACGAGTCTGCGAGTAGGCGGCTCCATCGATTGGGTTATTTCACCGGAAACCGAAGAACAGGCGGCAGCGGTAGTCGCGGCTCTCGATGCGGTACCGATTGGCTGGCGACCACTTGGATCAGGTAGCAACGTCCTGGCCGATGATGGAGAACACCACTATGTCGTCTTGAGTCTGAAGGAACTGAAAGGTGAGGTGAAATTTGACGGTGCTCGCGTATCAGTGAGCGCCGGTTATTCACTGCCCCGCTTATGTGTAGACGCAGCGCGCAAGGGTCTTGCGGGAATTGAAGGACTCGGAGGGATCCCGGGAACTGTTGGGGGAGCGTTATGGATGAATGCCGGGGCTTACGGACATGAGATAGGGACGGTAACAGAGAGTGTCAGGGTAGCTCGCGACGGCCTTGTTACCACTATCCCAGGACACAGTATTAGTTGGAACTATCGCCGCACCTCATTCAAAGAGGGCGAGTTGTTATTGGGCGCGACGTTGGTCCTGCAACCGGATGACCCGGAAAAGATTCGCGAACGAATGGAAGAGGCAAAGAGTCAGAGATTGTCGACTCAACCGCATGGCGGTCGTTCGGCGGGCTGCTTCTTTAAGAATCCTCCAGAGAGTGCAGTCGGAACGGGTAAGCTGATTGACGAGATGGGGATGAAGGGCTCGCGCCGAGGCACAGCAATCGTCTCCCCGGTGCATGCCAATTTCATCGTTACGGATGGCGAGGACGCTCGGGCCGCTGATGCGCTTCAACTGGCCGAAGAGATCCGCGAGCGTGTCAAGCGTGAACATGGGATCGATCTCGAATACGAGGTAGAACACTGGAGAGCTAATCAACCTGAATCCGAGACTGACCTGGGAGACGCGACGACTAAGGAGCAATAAGAGATGCGAGAGCAGGTGATCGGGCACAAGGTAGGAAATCGCAGCGGCCTGGCTGCCGGTCGTCGATCCGGAGGGGGCCAGCGCCCAACGCCCCGTACCCGCGGCGAGGGTCGAAATGCATTTCAGTTGCGTGGAGTCTTTGCATACCTTCCAACCGTATTGAAACTGTTTCTCGCCGCCGCTGCTCTTGCTCTAGTTTTTGTGGGTTATCGGGCTGCTGCTACGGCGAGTTTCTTTCAAGTTAAGAATGTTGATGTGCAGGGCATGACTCGCGCTTCGCAAGAGAAGATTCAGTTTGTGGTTCGGCGTGCTGTCGAGACGACTGGTGTGTGGAATGCCGATCTCGAAGCCATAAGCGACGAGCTTCAGACAGTGCCGTGGGTTCGTCGTGCTGTCGTTAGCCGGGTATTGCCTGATGAAATTCGCGTGCGTATTACTGAGCGAGTGCCACAGGCAGTGGCCAGGATGTCATCCGGTCGTTTCGTGTGGGTCGATGACGATGCTGTGTTGTTGGGTGAAATGCGGCCTGTCGATCAGATGCCGCCATTCTTCCTGCGTGGATGGAATGAAGAGTCGACTGAAAACGCGCGGGAAGAGAACAAAGTCCGCGTGCGAAAGTTTCTGGACTTGCGGGACGAGTGGCAGGCGGGTGGGCTCTCAGAGCGCGTGAGCGAGGTGAATCTGATCGACCTCCGTGATGTTCGCGCACAGTTGGCGGGAGACGATTCTCAGATAGAAGTTAGACTCGGCGGGGAAGAGCTGAGCAAGCGGCTTAAGCACGCTCTGGAAGTTCTTGATGAGAGGCGTCAAACCCCGCGCGGTCATTTCATCACTTACATCGATATGTCACAAGGGAAACGTGCCATCATTGGCTTTGGCTCCGGGGCTCACATCATCAGCGATGAGTCGAGTAGGAGTGAAACATCGAACGAGCGAGCAAGGTCTACAAACGCCGCCGCAAATAACTCGGAAAGCAATACTCTCCGGAATGGAACCAGACCGCGCCGGGCGCAGGAAGAGAAACCTCGTGCGGCAACCAGAGCAAGCGCAAGAAATGGTCAGGAACGGTAAAAATCGACGAAGTAGTTCAATTGAGGAGCACATCTGAATGGCCAAGCGCACAGCACACACAATCGGCCTGGACATAGGGACGAGCAGAGTGACGTGTATTGCCGGTGAACCCAGTGAGGTCGGTCTGCTCGACATCGTCGGAATCGGTGAGGCCGAAGCGCGCGGGCTTCGCAAAGGGGTAATCGTTAATCCCGACGCGGCAGTCGACGCGATAAAGAAAGCCGTCGAAGAGGCAGAGCGAATGAGTGGCATCGAGGCGGAAGAGGTCACTATTAATCTAGCGGGATCACACATCCTTGGCTTTAACGGCCAGGCAATAGTTGCGGTTGCCGGTCGCGACCGTGAAATCACTCCTGAAGACGTCCGCCGAGCAATCGACTCCGCCTGTGCCATCCAGCTTCCAGCCGGACGCGAGATTGTAGATCGTCTTCCGCAGGAGTTTATTGTCGACGATCAGGACGGCATCAACGATCCCGTCGGGATGATCGGTGCTCGACTCGCAGTCAAGGTCCATATCGTTACCAGTCCCGCAACGGCGCGGCAGAATGCAATCAATGCAGTCAATCGCGCCGGATTGGTGGTAGCCGACATGGTGCTCGAGCAACTAGCCTCGGCCGAGGCTTCGCTAACTGAGGACGATAAGGAATTTGGCGCTGCGCTGGTGGATATTGGGGCGGAAACCACTGGCCTGATCATCTATCAGCGGGGCGCAGTGCAGCACACGGCAGTCTTCCCACTGGGCGGATCACACTTTACCAATGACATAGCCTTTGGACTTCGCACCCCCATTCCTGAGGCAGAAACAATTAAGCGCACTTTTGGTTGTGCCAGCAGCACTTCACTTTCCGAGATGGAACGTAGCGAACTTGTCGAGGTCCCATCTGTTGGAGGCCGCGCGCCGCGTCAACTGTCAAGACAGATTCTTTGCGACATCCTTCAGCCCCGTGCCGAAGAGGTGCTGATGCACGTCGCCGATGAAATTAAGGATGCCGGCTGGGAGCGCCAGCTTTCGAGTGGCGTAGTAATTACCGGCGGTGGAGCTTTGCTGAATGGAATGACAGAGATTGCTGAGCAGGTCTTTGATGCTCCTGTGCGTATTGGCTATCCGGAACGAGATCGTTTCGGTGGACTTGTCGAAGATGTGCAGAGTCCTGCATGGGCTGCGGCGGCCGGGCTCGCGCTCGTGGCTCAACGCGCGCAGGCCAGCGAACAGCGTGGCGCGCCTCGCAGAGGTACTTCGGGAAAGCTTACGCACTTTGTTTCGCGTTTTAAAAATCGTTTCGGTAGTATTTTCTGACAAGTTGTTGTATGCTCTCGACCCGGTTGCACAATATATTGTCCGCAACATATGGATGCCGATGGCGCGAGCTACCCAATATAGAAGGAAGAGACCTTGGACACCTTCCCGATTTGGAAGAGAGGAACTAACTATGGCACCGGACGCTCGTCAACCCGGAACTGGCATAAATATCTTCATTGATGATGACCCGCCAATCACAGGCGCACGCATAAAAGTAATAGGAATAGGCGGTGGTGGCGGGAATGCCGTCAACCGCATGATTGAGGCCGGCCTCGATGGGATCGAATTCCTCGTTGCCAATACCGATCTGCAAGCTCTTAAACGATCAAAGGCGCCGATTAAGATCCAACTCGGGGGCCGTCTTACTAAAGGTCTCGGCGCCGGCGCCGATCCAATCGTCGGGCGTGAGGCCGCACTGGAAGACACCGACAAGATCATCGAGGTGCTCGAGGGCGCTGACATGGTTTTCGTTACCACCGGTCTCGGTGGTGGCACGGGAACGGGTGGCGCGCCGATTATTGCTTCGCTGGCTACCGAGTTGAACTCACTAACCGTGGCTGTCGTAACCAAGCCCTTTCATTTTGAGGGCCGTCGCCGGATGCAGCAGGCCGAACACGGGTTGAGGGAGTTGCGCGAGTGCGTCGATACCGTTATTACAATTCCCAACGAGCGCCTGCTACATACTGTCGAACGCGGTGTATCGCTACCTGATTCGTTCAAGGTGGCGGACGATGTTCTGCGGCAGGCGGTCCAGGGAATCAGTGACTTGATCACTGTTCCGGGGTTGATCAATCTGGATTTTGCCGATGTTAAGTCAATCATGTCCGGTATGGGCATGGCTCTGATGGGTGTTGGGCATGCCAGAGGCGAAAACCGGGCAATTGAGGCGACCCAACAGGCAATCTCGTCACCATTACTCGAAGAGGCGACGATTCACGGGGCGAGAGGAGTGCTGATCAATATTACTGGGGGCTCCGACCTGACCCTCTTTGAAGTGAATGCTGCCTCTTCAATAATCCGTGAATCGGCTGATGAGGATGCAAACATTATTTTTGGCGCTGTGATCGACGAAAACATGAAGGATGAGATGAAGATCACCGTCATCGCGACAGGGTTTGAAAGAGAATCGGTAGCAGTTGCCGCGGGATCTGGTGCGGCGGTCACGACAAATTCACCGCGCTTCGTTCCGCGCCCTGCTGATGATATTCCGCGCCCGATGATGAGTGCGCGGCCTGACGATCTGGATGTGCCGACCTTCATTCGCAAAAAAGCAGACTAATCGGGGTGGGTTTTAACTCCGACAAGGAAGGCTGAACTGGGTTCGGCCTTCCTTTTGATTTGGCCGGGTTTTTCTTTGTTATTTTTAAGTTTTCGCCTTTGCTTTTTAGCGGCCGGTTGTGTAGCATGTCGGTCATTCCCTTGCAGGATTTCCATACGGGTAAAGTATAAAGTCCCTCTCCTCGAATGGCCGCAGCCTGCGAGAGTTTTGTTGATTCGCGTCAACTCATCCCTTCCACAGTGAGCATGGCGTGGTCCATTTAACCCGTCTTTGATTTTGGAGGTAAGATCCGTGAACCGTAAACTTATTAGAACCACCCTGGCCGAGGTCAAGGGCAAGGCGCGCGAGGCACCGCAACCCAGGGAAAGAACCAATGGTAGTCATCGCGGTGGTGGAGGCGAAGGGGGAAGGGAACCCCAACAGCGGGCGGCTCAACATGCACCTGTGCAAGTTCGCAAAAGAGTTCCACCACCGACGGAAACAAACGCCGAGATCTTCTATTACAAGAAACAGATCGACGCTCATACGCTGATGGTGATTGTGTTACTGGATGGCGAGGAGATTGAGGGAACGATCGAATGGTACGATCGCGGCGCCATTAAGGTTAACCGTAAGTCAGCCCCGAATCTGCTGATCCTTAAACGCTATATTAAGTATATGTATAAGGCCGATGAACGCGTCCAGGAGGCGGAGGAATAAACAGTTTCCCCCTCTGCTTCGCCCCTGCTTTTTCACGTCACAGTTACCCACGCGCCGCGCCTCAGCAAATGAGACAGTTAGGGAACAGCTCATCTCACCTGGGATACCGAGCGAGGCGGTTCTTGCCCCGCATCGGTATCACAATGGGTGATCCCGCGGGTATTGGTCCCGAGGTGGTCTTAAAGGCCGTTGCCGAAGAGGAGATTAAGCGGATTTGCGTGCCACTGATCATTGGCGATGCGCAACTCCTTGCGCATACGGCCCGCACTCTTGATCTCCAATGCGGCTACGATATTATTCGCAAGGGAGAACCCATCCCCGAGTCCGTTGCAGAGCCGGCGATCTTTCATCTCGATAACATCACTGGGTTCATCGAGCCGGGCATCGAGTCGGGAGCTGCCGGCCGAGCCGCGGCCGGGTATATAGAAGCTGCCGTAGAACTTTGTGCCGCCGGAAGCATTGATGCCATTGCCACGGCGCCAATTAACAAGCGTGCCCTTTTCCTCGGTGGTTACAGCTTTCCTGGTCACACCGAGTTTTTGGCCCAGCTAACGGGCACTGAGGAATTCGCGATGGCCTTCGTCGCGGAAAACCTGCGGGTCGTTCTTATCTCGACACATGTTCCATTGTCAGAGGCAATACGTTTGGTTGAGCGTGACCGAGTGGTTCGAATTATCAATCTGACACATCGCGAACTGCGGCGCTGGGGGATCGATCGGCCGCGACTGGCAGTTGCTGCGCTCAACCCACACGGCGCCGAAGGAGGGTTGTTTGGTGTCGAAGAGGCCTCGGAGATATTTCCAGCGATCGAAGCTTGTCACGGAATCGACGAGATTAATGTACGTGGACCCTTTTCGGCTGATACAGTATTCCTGCGGGCTTCACGAGGGGAGTTTGATGCTGTAATAGCGTGTTACCATGACCAAGCGATGATCCCTGTAAAGTGCCTTTCGTTTGGAGAAGCGGTAAATGTTACGCTAGGGTTGCCATTTATTCGCACCTCGGTTGATCATGGAACGGCTTTCGACATAGCCGGTAAGGGACTGGCTGAACACTCAAGCATGGTGGCCGCGATAAAGCTGGCGGCGGATCTGTCAACTCGCGCGGGTGAAAGCAGCCGCGCCGTTGAAGCATAAAAGGAAGACTTGGACGTGAAACCGACCACAACTGAAAAACCCGGGCGGCGCGTTTTGGTTGCCGACGACGATCCTGCAATTCTGAGACTTGTAGCGACGATCCTGGAGAAAGAACTCTACAGCGTCGTGACAGCGCGCGATGGCAGAGAGGCCTACAAGATTTTGCAGGCTGACCAAAACTTCACCGCGGCGATATTTGATGTGGTGATGCCTCACATTTCCGGACCCGAGCTGGTCCGTTTTATGAAGACCGAGAAACGGCTCATGCGGATTCCGGTGATGATGATGACGGCCGAGCAGGATCCAAAGCTTTCGTCTGATAGCTTTGCCGCCGGCGCCGTCGTCTTTCTGCCAAAACCATTTACCACCGCACAACTCCAGATTATGTTGCAGATGCTGATCGGCAAGAGCGAAGCCTGACTTCCCGAGGCGACACGCCTGAAATGCGACTTGTCATTCTTCTTCGCACCGCTCTCCTCTGTTCTTTAGTTCTTGCCTTCGCTATTGAGGCTCGGGCCCAGGTCAGCTCGCGTGAGGCCCGCCGCCAGATTACTCGTCTGCCAGAATTTCAGTTACCTAGCAGCGCTGTCAGAGTAAAGCGAGTTCTCGGTGACCGCTCGAGCTCCGAAGTGACCGCCGCAATCGAGACTGCTTTTCGCCTCGAAAAGAACGAGTCCGGCGACTGGCAGGTCAGGGAATTCAGAACTGGGCCCGACCGCTGGGAAGAGATCGCTATAATCGCGCGTTCGCTCACGCAGGACTTTCAACCGCCACTGTGCGACGCCCCAGAGTTTCGCGCCTCTGCCAATGTCGGCGATCCGAGTGCAAGGCGCGCTCGCTGTCTGTTGGGCGGGCTTCTGGGAATTGAGACCCCATCTGATGCAGTGAGGGTTCGAGATATTTCGTCGCTAAATCTCCCCTTTGTCTCACAGCCATCAGCACTGGTCGTTGCGATTGTCGATGCCGACTTCCGCTTTGTTCGCCAGGGAAACCGTTGGCAGTTAGAGGCCATGAGAACGGGCAATCGGAATTGGATCCAACTTTCAGAGTTGGTTGCCACAGTCAGCGAGGTTAAGAGGCAAAAGGCCCTGGAAGAATTGGAGGCGGTGGCCGCATCTCTTGAACTCTATCGGAAGGAGCATGGCTTCTACGTTTCCGCAGTCGATCAGGCAGCCTTGATAGATCACCTCAGTCCGGTCTATCTCGATACGGTCGTGCGGTTGGACCCCTGGCATCAGCCGTACCTGTACCAGGGAAGCCACCAGCATTTCACTCTCCGGTCCCTCGGAGCTGACGGCCGGGAAAACACACCGGACGATATTGTAGTGAGCAATCGAGTTCCTTGACTGCCCCTTGAATCCCTTCAGACGTCACCCTCCTTTGGCCGACGCATGAAGTAACTTGTAAACTAAGCCTTGTAAACTAACTCTTGACGGGGAGTTAACACGGGTGTTAGTTTTCGATTGCAGCGTTGTTTTGCGGCTGCGAACTTTTATTTAAGCCCGCGCGCCATCTGTGCAAATTCTACTTCCCGCCAGTGGTGCTTACCTCAGCTAAGGATCAAGCTTTGTTAGCAGGACGCAAACTTCTACTTGCTGACGATTCCGTCACAATTCAGAAAGTTGTCGACCTCACCTTTGCCGATGAAGGTGTCGAAGTCATAGCTGTGGGCAACGGCACAGAAGCAATTGAACGACTTGAGGAGATTGCGCCCGACGTGGTGCTCGCTGACATCTTCATGCCAGGAAAATCCGGCTACGAGGTCTGTGAGTACATAAAAGGAAACGAGAAGTTGCACCGGATTCCGGTCATGCTTCTCGTGGGTTCTTTCGAACCCTTCGACGAAGCGGAGGCGCGCAGAGTAGGCGCGGACGATATCTTGACCAAACCATTTCAATCAATACGACGCCTGATCGACCGGGTGGGTGGTCTCGTTACTGGTAAGCTCGATGAGAGTCGGGCGGAAACCGCTGAGCTTTCCCATGTTGCTGAGATAGTGGAGGATTCACAAGCCTTGGATTCCAGTGAATTGAAGATCAGAGCCGCTGACACCCAACCGCTCCATGACGCGATGCCGGCCGAGGTGTTCTCGCAACATGTTGAACAGGAACAACCACCCGCGGCTGAGCAGGACACCGCTTACCGTCATGGAGTTCCGGATGTTTCGGCTGATGGAGGCGACGTGTTACTGGAACTGGACGACCTCGCGCCTGTACGGCGCGCGAGCGACGATGACCTTGTTCTCGATCTAGATGACGAACCCCCGGTCTACGAGACTGAAAGTCCTTTCGCTGATACGATCCAGTCTGAGTCGTATCCGAATGTGCCTGAAAGGGACGCAACCGAGCTGCTTTCGCCGATCGAGGAAGAACGCACTCAGGAGGTTCTCAGTGCTCCCGTTGCTGCCGAAACTGCGGAGTTTAGCTCTGACATCCTGGAGGCAATTGATGAATCAACAGGCAGCGACACCGAGGCCAGGGAGGTAGTTAGTGCTCCAACATCAGCGGGCCAGATTACGCTCGATCAACTGTCGCCAGAAACGATTGATGCCATAGCAAGACGGGCAGTTGAGCAACTGTCAGAGAAAGTAATCCAGGAAATCGCCTGGGAGGTCGTCCCTCCGCTTGCCGAATTACTGATCAAACGGCAGTTGCAGGAGAAAGAATCGCCAGCTCCCTGAATATTCGATATTGGGGTTAGATTAAAAGGCAGCACGGATCATTCCGGCTGCCTTTTTGTTGTGTGTGCATGAGCGGTGGGAGACGAACAGTTCTTTGGCGAGCCTTAGGGTAATGACCGGAAGGCAACGTGACAGGATACGCCACGCGTGGACATATTACCGCTTTGCCTTACAATAAAAATTTTCCAGGTACTTCATCACAATAGCCACGACAACCTACTGAAAATGGAACTTTCGAAAACTTACGAACCTAAACAAGCTGAACAGCACCACTACGAACGCTGGGAGCAGCAAGGCTATTTTGCCCCTGAAACTAATCGCGATCCCAACGCGCCGGTATTCTCGATAGTCATCCCGCCGCCCAACGTAACCGGGTCGCTCCATATGGGCCATGCTCTCCAGCACACTATGATGGATGTCCTGACCCGCTACAAGAGAATGTGCGGTTACAGGACTCTCTGGCTTCCCGGGATGGACCACGCCGGCATCTCCACCCAGTTGATGGTTACCCGCGAGCTGAAGAAAGAACGGTTAACACGGCACGATCTCGGTCGCGAGAAATTTGTCGAACGCGTTTGGAAGTGGAAAGCCGAATCCGGTGGTCAGATTACCAAGCAGATGCGCCGCGAAGGCGCCTCGGTCGATTGGTCGCGAGAGCGCTTTACCATGGATGAAGATCTTTCTCGTGCTGTGCGCGAAGCCTTTGTCCGCCTCTATGAAAAGGGCCTGATCTATCGCGGTAATCGGATCGTCAATTGGTGTCCTACCGACCAGACGGTGCTCTCTGACCTGGAAGTGCAGAAGGACCCGCAGTCCGGCAAGCTCTATTACCTTCAGTATCCGGTTAAAGAAACCGACCTTCGCGTCACCGTCGCTACGACCCGTCCGGAAACTATGCTTGGTGATACAGCGGTAGCAGTGAATCCTGCTGACGAACGTTATGGGTCGCTCGTGGGAGCTACCCTCTCATTACCGCTTACTAATCGCGAGATACCTGTTGTTGCTGACGCTTTCGTCGATCCAGAGTTTGGAACCGGGGCGGTAAAGGTTACGCCTGCGCACGATCCGAACGATTATGAGATGGGTCTGCGTCACAATCTCGCGCAGGTTGTGGTTATCGATCATCATGCCCGCATGACGGAAGCTTCGGGGCCAGAGTTTGCCGGTCTCGATCGCTACGCCGCTCGTGAAAAAGTGCTTGAGAAATTTGCTGAGTTGGGCTTACTTGAGAAGGTTGTCGATTACGAATTTTCCATCTCGAAGTGTGAACGCTGCAAAACAGTAATCGAGCCGTTGATCTCCACGCAGTGGTTTTGTCGGATGGAACATCTTCGCGACAAAGCGCTCGAACTGCTCGCGCGCGAGCAGAAGCCTCAGTTTGTTCCCGCGGTTCCCTACGAAAAGATTTACTACAACTGGCTTGAGAATCTGCGCGATTGGACCATCTCCCGGCAGCTCTGGTGGGGTCACCAAATTCCAGCCTGGTACACGAAGGACGGGGAAATTATCGTCGCACGCTCATTTGAAGACGCGTGCGCGAAAGCCGGAACTGACGAACTAACCCAGGATCAGGATGTGCTGGACACCTGGTTCTCATCGGCCCTCTGGCCGTTTTCCACTTTGGGATGGCCGGAAGAGACTCCAGATCTCAAGACGTTTTATCCGACCTCAGTGCTGGTAACGGCTCGCGATATCATCTTTCTCTGGGTATCGCGAATGGTGATGATGGGACTCGAGTTTATGGGTCGTGAACCATTTGCCGACGTCTTTGTCACTGGAACGGTACTGGACAGCCACGGCCAGCGAATGTCCAAAACCAAAGGCAATGGAATCGATCCGCTGGAAGTGTTCGACAAGTATGGAGTCGATGCCACCCGTTTGACCCTTGCATCGGTTGGTTCGACGGACACCCGTTGGAACGAGAAGCAGGTCGAAGCTTATCGCAACTTTGCTAACAAGATCTGGAACGCCGCCCGCTTTTGTCTCCTCAACTCTGAAGGAGCGGCAGTGGATCCGAAGATCATTGCTAGCACCGAGCCGCATTTAGCGTTACATGATCGCTGGATAATCTCGCGTCTTAATAAAACCGCGCGTGAGGTACGTCAGTCGCTCGCCGGGTATGAATTTCATGAAGCAGTGCAGACTCTCTACCACTTCTTCTGGGATGATTTTTGTGATTGGTATATTGAACTCTCAAAGGCCGCTGTCACTGCTGAGGAAGCCACCAGCCAAAGAACAATTGCCAGAAGCCGCCTGTTGACGGTGCTGGAGCAGGCCCTGCGGTTGCTCCACCCATTCATGCCTTACATCACGGAAGAACTGTGGCAAAAACTACCGTTGGAGCCTGGAAAACTCCTGCATCCTGCTTACGAAGGCGCTTCCTCGACGATCATGCTCGCCGCTTATCCAGAGAGCGATGAAACTCAGATCGATGAACAAGCAGAGTGGGAGATGAAGGCGGTAATTGATCTGATTTCCCGGGCGCGCAACATTCGTTCCGAGATGAATATAAAGCCGGGCGAGCGCGTAACGTTGCTGGTAGGGGCGCAGGATGAAAGCCTGCGGGACGTCTTCTTGTCAAGCTCCGATCAGATTGCGCGGCTAGTACGCACTTCAGAGTTGTCAATGCAGGAGCGGCTGACTGCGCCGCGAGCGTCGGCCCGGGCAGTGTTGGTCGGTGGCGCCGAAATAGCCATTCCCCTCGAAGGTCTCATCGACTTTGAGCAGGAACGTATGAGACTTGGCCGCGAGCGGGATAAACTCCAAGCGGAAGCAGCAAAGCTGGAAGCGCAGCTGGCAAACCCGCAGTTCGTCGAAAGAGCTCCTCCTGAAAAGGTCAATGAGTTACGCGAGCGGATTGGCGATATTGCCCGGCGCTCGGCTCGACTGGGAGAAACACTCGAGGCCCTGCAATGAACTGGCTTGATGAAGGCGCACTTTATTCGCAGATTGCAGTTTTTCTGCGCGAGGACCTTGGTCGCGGCGACCTTACTACACAATCGATCTTGACGCGGAACACGAGGGCGCGCGGGCGTTTTGTTGCCGGCGAGCCTATGATCGTCGCCGGTCTTGAAGCGGCTGAAGAGGTCTTTGCAATGTTGGATTCCCAGTTGCAATTGGAGGCCTTCGCTGCTGACGGTGAAGCAGTCGAAGCCGGAAAAGTCATCGCGCGCACGAGCGGGTTTGCAGACGTTTTGCTTGCCGGAGAGCGCGTCGCATTGAACCTGATAGAACGTCTTTCGGCCGTGGCGACGCTGACGAACAAGTTTGTTCAGGCTATAGAGGGTACGGCCGCGCAGATATCTGATACACGAAAAACCACTCCCGGACTGAGAATGCTTGAAAAGTACGCGGTCATGATTGGAGGGGGGCGTAATCACCGCTTTGGACTCGACGATGGCATCGTGATTAAGTCTAACCACATCGTAGTCGCCGGGGGCATCGAGCCTGCCGTAAAGGCTGCTAAGAAGAATCTGGGTCACCTGCATAAGGTTTGTGTTCAGGTCTCAAACGATGGTGAACTCGGGACGGCTGTGAAGACCGGCGCCGATGTTCTTCTGTTCGATAACTTGTTACCGGATGAAGTGGCCAGGCTGGTCAAAGTGGCGCGTGAGCTTGCGCCCGGGATTGCAATCGAGACGGCGGGCAACATTACGCTCGAGAATGTGCGAGCTTACGCAGAAGCAGGCCCTGATCTTATTAGAGTCGGTGAGCTTACGAAAACAGGCGCTTTCGTGAACGTCCACTTTCAGATTCAGCCATATTGAAGTCGAGATCAGGTCTGGCGCGAGCCCTGGCAGGAAGTCTGGAGCATGCGCCCCTGCCATTTACAGGAACCCGATCAGAGTTCTGACGTTTACATTCAGAAGCATCCCGAATCCCGGCGGCTGCTTGAACACATCTCCCGACGGGCGTATCTTGAAAGGTTAGAGGGATTTCTGATGCAAAAACGTTTTGTTGGTCAAATTGCTTTCCTGGTGGCGATAGTCATCGTTATGGGTCTTAGCAGCGTTGATGCCGGCGCCCAACGCCGCACGAGGCGCAGCGAGCCTCGAATTACAAATCCACCGATTAAGGCCCCGACGGGTCAGGAAGTCGGCGAACCTAAGATTATCAGTACGGCGGATGAGAGCTCAGAAGCTGCCGAGAGCACGACGAGATCAGTTGCGTCCAAGAAGAGCAGTAAGACCAGGTCCGCAGCCCCTCAGTCAGAGGAGGAGCAGATGCGGGAAACGATAAACAATCTCTCCAACCAGGTCACTCACCTCACAGAGAAACTCAAGGAGATGCAGGCGCAGCAGGGGGCTCTGCTCGAGATGGAGCGGCTCTCGAGGGCAGAACAGCGGGCCGAAAACTTGCGGGCACAATTACGAGATGTTGAGGCCAAGGAAGCGGACCTGCAGTCACGTCTGGAACAGGTAGAGTTTGGCCTGCTTCCGGAAAATGTCGAACGCGCGATGGCCTCGTTTGGTTCGACAAGACCGGAGGAAGCGCGCGAGTATCGCCGGAAACAACTGATCAGTGAACAGGGGAGACTAACGTCGCAACTGACGCGGATGGCTACCAGCCGCGTCAGGCTCGAAGCGGCAATCGCAAACGCCGATCGTGAAGTTGACCTGCTTCGGGAACGCCTTGAAAAGCTCGATCCCGTCACCAGCGAGCCAGCAAAAGTGCCAGTGATCGAAGCTCCGGATGAGCCCGAAGAACCGGCGCCAAAACGGGACCCTTTTCCGGATGAAGAATGACCTTCGATTAAATGGGTACGATTAATCAACTCGATCTTTATCGCCAGATTCGTGAAGCCGCGAGCCGAGGCGAGCGCGTGGTGGTAGCAACGGTGGCTGACACACGAGGTTCCACCCCACAGCGACGCGGCGCAAAAATGCTCTTTTTTCAGAATGGAGAGGTCGCCGGCACAGTCGGTGGGGGTTGCATTGAAGCCGAAGTCTGGGCCGAAGCGCGCGAAGCACTTCGATCAGGCGAACCGACCCTTCACCATTTTTCTTTGACCGCCGAGGAGGCGAGTGAAGAAGGCATGGTCTGTGGCGGTACGATGGACATCTTTATTGATGTGCTTACTGATTAATAACGCGACGGGTGCACGAAATGGCGCCTTCCTTTATCGAAACCTACAAAACAAAACATCAGCACCCGCTGAATAAGCTGACTCATTCCATCGGCATCCCTCTGATTATCATTTCGCTCCCGTTGTTCCTTTTCAATTGGCGTTGGGCATTAGCTTTGTTTATCGTTGGCTGGATTTTGCAGTTCATCGGCCATGCTATCGAGGGTAACCAACCGGCATTCTTCAGAAATCCGGTTTACCTCCTTGTCGGTCCCTGGTGGCTCATACGTCGCGCTTTTGCCGCAATAGGTCTTGCCAGAGATCCGTCAAAATAGTCCCTGCCACATGTCGTTACCGGACCAATCATCTTTCCGGCCCACCCTTGAAGCGCTGGAGCAAGTGCTCGACCGTCATGGTGTCGCAGCGCTCATTACAGTCATTGACGGGCCGGCGCGGGCAGGCGCGAAAATGTTGGTAGAAGAAACGGCCGTCGTTACGGGTAGTACGGGTGACTGCGATCTCGACCGGGCCGTAACACAGCAGGCCGTAAAGTTTCTCCGATCAAGAGAAGAAGCAAGAACATTCCGCGTGAATGACTTTGCCCCTGCGCTGGTTATTCATAGCGAGGTGCGACTGATGTTTGAGCGAATCGAACCTGAGCCGCGACTGGTCATCTGTGGGGCCGGTCACGTTGGGGCGGCCCTCGCGAGGCTCGGAGGCTTTCTTCGTTATCGAGTAACCCTCATCGATGATCGGAGTGAGTTCCTGACTCGCGAGCGTTTTCCCGATCAGCAAATCGAGTTACTGACGGCAGAAGACTGGGCCGCTACCGTGCGCAAGGCAATCGGGAGCGGACGGGGTGTATCAATTGCGGTGGTAACTAGAGGCCACAATGAAGACGAGGAATGCATGAGGGCTGTGATCACCTCTGACGCCGATTACATCGGATTGATTGGCAGCAAAAGGCGAACCAACATCGTTCTTGAGCGCTTGCGCCAGGCAGGGGCGGCTGACGAAAAGTTGCGCAAAGTTAGAGCCCCTGTCGGGCTTGATATTCGCGCCGTTTCGCCTGAGGAAGTAGCACTTTCGATTCTTGCAGAGATAGTTGCCGAGCGCCGCGGCGGGAAAGGCCTTTCTCTTTCAGCCTGGAGGAGAGAAGACGTATAACCTCTTTCTGTATGCCTACTCCAATGCTCCAGGCGCCGCTCGAACCGCCAAAGCACATTGATAAACGCCGAACGGCAATGTTTCGATCGCTCTCACATCGAAACTACCGCCTGTTTTGGACTGGCGCCTTCCTATCAAACATCGGCACCTGGATGCAGGCTGTGGCCCAGGGATGGCTTGTACTTCAATTGACAGACTCTCCGTTCTGGCTGGGTTTTGATGGCTTCATGGCTACCATTCCGGGCTTTTTCTTCACCCTCATCGGCGGCGTGTTTGCCGATCTTGTCGATCGCCGGCGTCTCTTGCTTTTCACTCAGGTGGTTGCTGGTCTGGCGGCCTTGTCCCTCGCGATTCTTGTGGATACGAATGTCATCACTGTTTGGATGATCCTCGGTTTTTCATTCATCACGGGATGCTGTATGGCGCTTGCCGGTCCATCCTATCAAGCCATGACTTTCGACCTCGTTGGACGCGAAGATGTTACCAATGCCGTAGCCCTGAATTCGACGCAATTTCAACTCTCACGAGTTGTGGGACCAGTCTTTGCCGCTCTTGGGTTTAAGTTCTTTGGGCTGGCGGGCTGCTTCTACGCAAACAGCATCTCTTTTATTGCCGTGGTTGTGGCGCTGAAAATGGTTCGCTTTGACAAGAGCAAGAAAGGAATGGCGACACATCCTGTTAGCGACCGGCACGCATTCTGGCAGGACTTAATTGCTGGTTTCAGCTACGTACGAAAGCGACCGCGGGTCTTTGCTCTACTCTCGATCTCGGGAGTAACCAGTCTCTTTGGCGCTCCCTATCTGACTCTGATACCGATCTTCGCTCGAGATATTTTTCAGCTCGGCGAAAGTGGTTTGGCGTGGATGATGGGTACAGCCGGCGCTGGCGCCTTCTTTGGGGCCTTAACCCTAACCTACCTTGGTGAGTTCAGGAGGAAAGGCTGGGCTGTGTTGGGCGGCTCTTTCTCGTTTGGGATCTGCCTGATTGCCTTCGCGCAGGCGACTCATATTCTTTTTTCACTGGTTCTACTTTTCGGCGTAGGTTTCGCAATTGTGACGTCCGTCGCGGCTGCCAACATGCTTCTTCAACAACTGGTAACAGACCAAATGCGGGGCCGCGTCATGAGTATGTTCATCCTGTCCTTCATTGGGACAATGCCCCTCGGAAACCTCCTCGCCGGCATTGCGGCTGAACGTTACGGCGCACCCACGGCGTTAACAGCATGTGGCACTGCTATTGTCGTTTACGTCACTTACGTGATCCTGAAAAACAAACGTATCCGAAACTTGCACTAGCTCTGGGATCGTCCAACCCGTCAAAAGCGCAAGAAATGCCTGTCTGAGCGTTCTAGCGAACAGGAAGCGGATCTGCCGCGAGTATCTGGTGAATCGAGGACCTAATATGAGGAATCGCAACCTTCTGCTCTTTTTAATTCCCCTGTTTTTGGCAACAGCCGTCGGTGCAAATGCGCAGGGTGTAATCGTTCCCGGCCCGTGTCATCGATGTCCGCCCCCACCTCGTCCGGTTCCCCTGCCACGTTCCCTGCCGGTCAAGTCCATCAAGATAGAGACAAAGATTAGCGCGCAGGTGGCAACGACGCACCTCGAGCAGGTCTTCAGAAACGACACCGACGCAACTCTGGAAGGAACCTACTTTTTCCCGATCCCCGAGTCTGCCTCGATTTCAGAGTTTGCGATCTGGGAAGGTGATCGCCGATTGGTCGGCGAGGTCCGCTCGCGGGAAGAAGCGCGAAGGATCTATGACGAGATCGTCAGGCGCCAGCGCGATCCTGGTCTCCTTGAATACGCGGGCAAGGATCTGTTCCAGGCAAGCATTTTCCCTATCCCGCCCCGGTCGGACAAGAAGCTCGAACTTACTTACACCCAGGTACTGAAAGCTGAAGCGGGGACCGTTGCTTATCGTTATCCGCTCGGCACCGGCCGTCAGGTAACTCAGATTGGGTCCGTAGCCGGTCGCGTCGAACTGGAGAGCAGGGAGCCGGTGCGCAACATCTATTCACCTTCCCATGCGATAGATGTCAAGCACAATGGTGAGCGTAACTCCGTCATCTCCTTTGAATCAGCTAGTGGTAAAGATCGGTTGGATTTTCAGCTCTTTTACACAGTGTCCAAAGAAGACTTTGGCGTCACATTTTTGACTCATCGCGAGACGAATAAGGAGGGCTATTTTCTCCTGATGATCGCGCCCCGAGATGACTGGTCTGAACAGGAATATACTGCCAAAGACATAGTCTTTGTGCTCGATACATCCGGCTCGATGTCAGACGCCGGCAAGATGGAAAAGGCGCGGGGTGCATTGCTCTATGGCATTCGCATTCTTCGTCCTCAGGATCGGTTTAACGTGATTTCGTTCGCCGGCGAAGAGCGGCTGATGGAGTCAGGGCTGCTTACCGCGGACGATCAGGGCCGGAAGCGGGGCGAATCCTTTGTGCAATCCCTTCGGCCGATGGGCGGCACGAATATTAATCAAGCCTTATTGACTGCCATGCAGCAGTTTCGGTCAGACGAACGGCCTAAGCTGCTCATCTTTCTTACTGACGGCCTTCCCACGGTGGGAGTCACACAGGTCGACCGCATCGTGGAGAATGTCCGCAACGCTCGCGTTCCAGGCGTGAGACTATTCAGTGTCGGCGTTGGTTATGACGTCAACACGACGTTGCTCGACAAGCTTGCCGCCGAAAATGGCGGGGTGGCCGACTATGTCGAACCAAAAGAGGATCTGGAGGTCAAAGTCTCTAACTTTTTCACAAAGGTCAACCATCCGGTTTTGACGGATCTGAAGCTTGATATGGCCGGTGTTGAAACGGATCTGGTTTATCCTCGAAATCTTCCAGATGTATTTCGAGGGTCACAGGTCACACTTATCGGTCGTTACCGGAACCAGACGGATATGGATTATGTGCGGCTAAAGCTTACGGGCAAGGCTGGCGGAGGAGAGAGATCGTTTTTCTTCGACAACCTCCGGTTCCCGCTGAGGGAAGAGAAGAATGATTTTCTGGCCAGACTTTGGGCCACTCGTCGCGTTGGCTGGCTGATGGAGCAGATCAGGACCAACGGAGAGCAACGAGAGCTGCGAGATGAAATCGTAGATCTGGGAACACGCTACGGAATTGTGACCCCTTACACATCATACCTGGCCCTCGAAGACAATGCTCAGGTGACAGACGTCACTGCCACACCAAGGGACCGCAGGCCTGGTCGCATGATTCCGCCATCATCTCCTGGATTGGCTGGCCAGGCTCGTGCGACGACTGGCGCCGCTGCTGTGCAGCAGAGCAAAAGGGACCGCGAACAGCAGGAGGCTTCGCGAATCGAATCTGATGTGGCGTCATCCACGGTCCGA
Organism: Pyrinomonadaceae bacterium; assembly: GCA_041751855.1. Lineage (GTDB taxonomy): Bacteria > Acidobacteriota > Blastocatellia > Pyrinomonadales > Pyrinomonadaceae > PSRF01. The sequence goes on along the minus strand of JBGSWR010000092.1, from coordinate 93,151 downwards.
AGTGCGGGGCGAAAAACTTTCTACCTGCGTGACGGCATCTGGACTGATGCTGAGTACAAGGCAGAAGCGCGTCTGCCGGAAACAACGGTGAAGTTTAGTAGTGATGAATACTTTGCCCTTCTGAAACAGAAACCGCAGCTAGCTGACTTCTTTGCGTTGGGGGAGCAAGTCATTGTGGTTCTTGAAGGGCGCATCTATCGAGTAACTGCGGCTGCGCCGTAAATCGCCTGCAACGACCTGGTTAGAGCCACGCCACTCGATAAGTGGCGTGGCTCGTCTTGTTTTCTTTTGGGAAATTAGGTAAAAGCTTGATCACTTTCCCACTAATGCGTTGTCGGTGTCGATGAATTGCTTACAGAAATACAGGCCTAATTATGTTCTCCAAAAGTAAGGTGCTCGCTCTATTATTTGTTCTAATTCTCCCGGGATCGCTGGTGTTTGCGCAGCAGGGATGGATTGCTACCCGAATCGCACCACCCGGCCAGGATTTGAACACTGTCTACTTCCGAGATGACAAGCGCGGATGGGTAGGAGGCGATAATGGGTTTCTTAGCCGCACGGATGACGGCGGGCGCACCTGGGTCCAGCAGATGGTGGGCACTAGCGATGCAGTAAATGACGTTTTCTTTCGCGACAAGGAAGAGGGCTTTCTATTGGCTGGTAATGCAATCTTTGGAAGTAGAGATCGGGGAACTCAATGGAGCGAGGTGCGGCGATTTCGCCCGGCAGAGTTCGAGGGTGCGACCGTCGAGCTTTACAGTGTTCGGTTTGCCAGCAAAAAGAAGGGGTGGGTAGTGGGCTCTGTCAGCCGAAAGGACCGCGTCATTGATAGCATTCTGGTTTATACAGATGATGGCGGCGCAACCTGGCGACGGCAAACTGCGCCAAGCCGGCTGGAATTGATTCACATTGATTTTGAAAGTGAGAAGCGTGGATGGATTGTAGGCGCCGGCGGTACCATCATCAAGACTCAGGACGGTGGCCAGACGTGGATCTCGCAGACTTCGGGAACAAACGCCACTCTTTACAATGTCAACTTCCGTAATGATAAGAAGGGGTGGGTAGTTGGCGAGCGTGGAACAATTCTACGCACGACCAATGGCGGTGATCACTGGACGCCAGTACCGATCGACACTCGTTCCACGCTTTTGAGCGTTCATTTTGTCAATGATAAGAACGGCTGGGTCGTCGGCCGCGGCGGCACAATCTTCCGCACCAGCGATGGCGGTCTTTCGTGGATTCAACAGGAGTCCACAGTGAAAGACAATTTCTATTCGTTGTACTTCAATAAGAACACTGGTTGGGCAGTTGGAAGCGACGGTGTTATTCTGCGGTACGAGAGGTGAGTTCATTGCCTCCAGCTTCGTCGTCGATCGGGATTTTGTTCAAACGAGACGGTTGTCTCAGACACCAACTGGCCTTCTTAAGCAACTGATGTCGACAGAATGACATCTGACAGAACGAGGTTATTCAAAGACCGCCGCAAGCATAGCGGTGGCAAATAACACTCGGTTCCTCCTGTGATTTACGCTCGGCATGCGACCATGCCGGGCGTTTTTTTGAAAGGGTAATCAGTTCTCACTCTTCGAGCCCGTGAATGGCAGCGGTGGAGAATCTTGAAGATTGATAGTGCCTTCGATGCTTTCAGCGTCAACTGTAGCCGAAACTTCAGCGTTCAAGTCGTGACCATCGACCGAGAAGGACAAGGTTGCCAGCAAGGTGTTCCCCGAAAGGCTCGCAGAAGTCACGTGCGCATTTCCCATCTCCGACTCAACTTTCCCAGACAGCCCTGAATCCGTGGCTTCGATCGTCAGCGTGGCGGAGATTGCCTGACCGAACGGCGTCTGAATATCAAGGAGCCATCTGCCGGCGACGTCCGCTGCGGACATCTCTTCCTTGCCTTCGGTTTGGGCGCCTGGTTTTTCCTTCCTCTTGCCGGCGGTGTTATAGAATTCAATCTCCGAAGTAAATTTGCCAACCTCCTCCAGAACTTCGCCGCCGTCGCCGACGACAATGATTGCAGCCTGGTCAGGGGTCACGTGTTTTTGGGCTACTTCGCGAATCTGTTCGGTCGTCACAGCTTGAAGACGGTCACGATAGGTCTCGAGGTAATCTGCTGGCAGGTCGAGCATTCTGATCTGCACCAACTGATCGATCAGGCCCTCCTGGGTCTCGAGGCGAATCGGAAACACGCCGGTCAAATAAGATTTTGCATCAGCAAGTTCCTTATCGGTGACGGGCTCGTTGCGAATCCTATCCAACTCATAAAAAAACTCTCTTAATGAGTCACCGGTTACCTGCGTACGGACTTCGGCCGAAACTCGAAAGGTTCCAGCTGTTCTGCGTGCATCCAGACTCGAGTAAGCGCCGTAGGTATAGCCCTTTTCTTCGCGCAGATTCATAAAGAGACGTGACGAGGCGGTGGCTCCCAACACGGTGTGCATAAGTAGCATCGGAAAGTAATCCGGGCTGGTTCGCCTGATTCCGGCGTTCGCAATTACCAGATTGGATTGGGCGGAACCCGGTCTGTCAATAACATAGGCGGAACGACCGGTTCGCCGGGGAAGTCCGGGAAAATGGCTTCCCGGCGTGTCTCCCTTTTTCCATCCACCAAACAATCTCTCCACGCGCTTCAGTAACTCGTCTGCCTTTACATCGCCCACAACAATCAACACGGAGTGATTGGGAATAAAGGTAGCGCGATGAAACCGAACCAGGTCATCGCGGGCGATAGCATCCAGCGATGCTGGTGTGGGAGCAATTTTTGAATAAGGGTGTTCACCAAAGATCACCCGTGACACCATCTCATTCGAGAGAAACGATGGTTGCGCGCGCTGTTGTCTAAGGCTCTCTTTAGTATTTTGTCTGGCGAGTTCAATCTCGTGCTCCGGAAAGGAGGGCTTGAGCGCGACTTCAGCCAACAGTCCGAGCATGTTATCACTGAAACTGGAAAGGGCTGATGCGGCGACGGTCGTATAGTCTGAGCTGGCGCCACTGCTTAAGGTAGCCCCCATCCTCGCAACCTCATCCGCAATCTCTTTGCTTGTATGCGACTCAGTGCCTTCGGTTAGAAGCCCCGTGAGCATATCCAGAAGACCGGGAAGATCGGCCGGGTCGTGGGCATCACCAGCCGGAAAAACAAGACGAAAACTAACGAGAGGTAAACGCCGGTCTTCGACAATCGCAATCCGGAGTCCGTTTGGGAGCGTAGTTTCTACCTCGCGCGGGATCTTTATGGGACGCGGAGGCAGCGCTTCAGGTGGCTGGCGACGAAACTCTTCAACTTGGTTCATGGTGGTGGATGGTACCCGATCCTGCTTCAGTCTGTGTTGGTGGATCTGCTGGTTGCCGTGGATGTTCCGGGTGCGATTCGGGCGGCTCAACTGCTACCACCTCAGGCTCAACCGGGGTATCGGATTCGGTCGCTGGACGAGCCGGAATTTGCGGTGCCGGCGCTGCTGGTTGTTTTGGTTCTCCAGGAGGTTGTGGTGATGCTGCGACTGTCCCCGTTGGCTCTTCTTCAGCCAGTGCGCTCGGTACGATGTCGAGGAGCACGCGATTATCGACGTCAAGAAATTTTGCGACTGCTTCCCGGATCTGCTCGGCAGTCACCTTAAGGTATTGAGCGAGTTCGGAGTCAAGCAGTTTCGGATTGCTGTCATAGAGCGCGTATTCGGCCAGTCGCTGGGCTCGGTACATTGTTGATTGCCGCCCTCGGACCGCATCGTTTAGCAAAGAGTTTCGCAATTTCTCCATTTCTACCGGAGATGGCCCAACCGTTGCCAGCCGGTTGATCTCATCGAAAATTTGCCGCCGAATAAGCGATACGTCTTGTCCTGGTTTTGGCAGGGCAAAAATGTAGAGCGCGGATGGGCCACGGCGCTCGTCGATTCCACCCTGGATCGAGACGACTGACTCGTCGCCCTTGACCAGCTTCTGGTAGAGTCGTGAGCTATCGCCTTCGAAAAGAAGATCGGCGGCAAGGGACAGTGCATAGTAATCAGGAGTTCGGCGGGCGGGAATCTTCCAGCCAAGGACGAATGCAGGTGCCGGCGCCAGCTTGTCGTAAAAGACCTCCTGCTGCTGGGCCACCGTCTCAGGTTCGCTGACGTCGACTGGTGGAGGGGATGGTTGACTGACAATGCTGGAAAAGTATCTTTCGACTAACTCCCGAACGGCCGCTTCGTCAACATCACCCACGATCGTCAAAACAGCATTGTTGGGAGCGTAGTAGATGCGAAAGAACTCGCGTATATCATCGATAGTCGCTGCATCGAGATCCTCCATCGAGCCAATGGTGGAATGAGCGTTTGCAGGGTTCCTAAAGATCAACTCGTTGATCCTCAGAAACGCGTTTACGTATGGCTGATTGTCATAACGCAAACGCTTTTCTTCCTGCACTGCGTGGCGCTGATTGTCGAGGTTCTCCTGAGTGACTTTAAGCGAACGCATCCGATCGCTCTCCAGCCATAGGGCCAGCGGGAGGTGATTTGCGGGCAAGGTTTCAAAGTAGTTGGTGCGCTCAGTTGAGGTAGTTCCGTTCATGGTGCCGCCAGCATTAAAGATCATCTGGAAATGAGCTGCTTTTGGAACGTTCTCTGAGCCTTGAAACATCATGTGCTCGAAGAGGTGAGCGAAGCCCGTACGTCCGGGTTTTTCGTTTCGCGATCCGACATCGTAATAAACCGCCACGGAAACGACCGGGACAGACTGGTCCTTGCTGATAATCACGCGAAGGCCATTGGAGAGGGTAAACTGATCTATAGGTGTTGGTGGGAGTTGAATTGTATCTGCCACATTAATCTCGATTCGATGAATTGGTCAGGACGCGCCTGTCCGTAAGGAACTGGCGGCGGACTGAGGGGGGGCCAGGTTAAGGGGTGACAAACTTAGATCGGCTTTTCGTTAAGCATTCCCCGCAGTTCGGCACGTAATCGCTCGATCTCGGCGAGCTTCTGCTCCACACGCTCAAATAGAGCGGACTGTACCCTGATGCCTTCATCGATTAGAAATCCGGCCGCCTCGGCGCGACTGCGAAAAACGCCAGCCTGAACAAGTTGCTCGAGTTTGTCCTGGGCCTCTGGGGATATTTTGACGGCTACAACGTAGTCATCTTTAGCGGACATCGCCCTCTCGATGGTGCGGCTGATGTCGCGACCAATTGCGCTTAATGACTCGGGAATACGAGATGCGATGTCGCGGACTGAAGAAGCCGTGCGATTCCTTTCGTCAGAATGCTCTTCGTCGTCTCTGATAAGCAGGTCGTCTACGGTTTCTGATACGGGTTCTTCTTCTTTATGGTATGGACTGGTCATAACTCAGACTCCTTTGTGATCGGTAGATCAGGCTTATGCTCTATAATACGTTTTTGGACTCTGGTAGGTTCATTCTACGGACGCTGCCGAAGTTGCGCAAGATGCCCCGACTGATCTCGTTCTAACTTGCTGCACACTTTACTTTCATCGAAGGCGACCTGCATTTTTACGGCTCTTTGGCAGCCTTGCTGACTTGTGCAGCATCCGATAGTATTGCAACCACCACTCGCTTTGACGGTATGCTTTTGCACCGGCTGCGTGTGGATTTCTGTATCGAGCAAACTTGTCGAGGCGTTAGCAGTGAAAAGAATATTCTCTTTGGCAGTTGTTGCCATCTTTACGTTCGCATTACTAATTCCCGCTTTTGTATTTGGGCAGCAAGGCTCCCAAACCCCGCCGCCCGTAGGCAGCACCTCGAGCGGTAAGCCATCTGGTCCGGGCATTAATATCCGCCGCAGCAATCGAGGCCCATCGGCTGAAACGGTACTCATTGAAAGGGACTTTGATGAAGCGCTCAAGGTGATTCAGGACAATTACGCTGAGGGCCAAAAGCTGAACTACAACTCGGTATTCAAATCTTCAATCCTGGGGATGCTGCGATCGCTCGATCCACACTCCAACTATTACGACAGGGAAGAGTTTGAGGAATTACAAACCGATCAGCGCTCAGAGTACTACGGTATTGGCGCCTCGATTCTCAGCTATAACATCCTTGATGAGACAGACACCTATGTCACCGCTACCTTCGAGAACTCTCCGGCTGCGCGGGCAGGGTTGCGTTTTGGAGACAAGATTCTCGAAGTAGGCGGCGTAAAAATGACAGGCAAAGGCTCAGTCGAGGTGCGTGATAGAATTCGCGGGCCACGTGGGTCGCGGGTGAAGCTGACCATCGAGCGAGCGGCCGACAAGCGCATTCAGGTCGTTGAGATAACCCGGGATTCTGTCCCTCAACCCTCTATACCCGATGCGTACATCCTTCGGCCGGGGGTCGGGTATATTGACATGACCCGCGGGTTTAACTACACGACAACTGACGAACTCCAGAATGCGCTTGATGTTCTGCGCACCCAGGGCATGACATCGCTGGTGCTGGATCTTCGTAATAATCCTGGTGGTTTTCTGGACCAGGCGATTCGGGTCGCGGAGGTTTTCCTCCCGAGCGGACAATTGATCCTCACTCAAAAAGGACGAAATGGGTTTCGCGATAATCGCTACGAGTCACGAAACAGCTCACCCAACCTGACCCCTTTGGTCATTCTAATCAATGAGAACACCGCCTCTGCTTCGGAGATCGTGGCGGGAGCCGTGCAGGACCATGACCGGGCGCTGATTGTAGGGGAGACGAGTTTTGGTAAGGGACTGGTGCAAAGTATCATTCGGCTCGAGGGCGGGGCCGGTCTAACGCTGACTTCCGCTAAGTACTACACGCCTTCAGGCCGATTGATTCAACGTGATTATTCGAATGCCGGCCTCTACGACTATTACACTCACGGCGGTTCCACTCGATTGGAGCAGAAGAAAGAACCACCCAAACCCTTAGGGCCGGAGACGAAGACGGATACGGGTCGTTCTGTGTATGGTGGCGGTGGCATCGCGCCTGACGAGCCCGTGGACCCGAGAACGATAACTACCGCGCAAAGGCGTCTGCTGACTCCAATCTTTGCTTTTGCGCGAGAACTGGTCAATGGCCGGAGCAGAGGACTGGAAACCTATAGAGTTCCGGGTGCGATCGATTTCCACCACGAGTTGCAGCCTACAGATTTCCTGGTGACGGATGCTCTCTTAAAGCAGTTCCGAGAATTTGCGGTGCAGCAGCCCCGCTACAACATTTCTGGTGCCCTTGTGGATCAGAACCGCTCATTTGTTGAATTACAGTTGCGCTATAACATAGCTACCGCTGCTTACGGGAGAACGATGGCCGATCGGGTTTTCGTCACCGCGGATGATCCGCAGATTGCCCGCGCGATTGAAGTCTTACCCAGGGCGCGAGACCTGGCCATGTCTGCGATGCGTCAGCGCGTCCAGCCTTAACCTTCTACTATCGCCGATCATGAACAGGGCCGCCGGCGAGCGGCCCTTTTTGTTGGGTATTTCCCTGTTTCAACTGTAAAACAGAGTCTTGCATCTAAAACTAGCGATGTGTTAAGGTCGACCTGGAGCTTGGAGGCCAATCGAAAAGGAGATTAATTGCAGATGACACGACTTGCCAAGAGCCTGGTTAATACCGCGGAACTTGGTCGTAGTGTGCGTCGAAGACGCGAAGAGATGGACTTGAGTCTGCGCGATGTCGCAAACGAAACGGGTGTTTCAGCCTCAACACTGTCGCGTATTGAGAACGGAACGGGTAAGCCTGATGCAGACAATATCGCGAGGTTGACTTCATGGCTGAATGTGCCAATGGAACGGATTCTCGGCACCACCAGTGACCCCGAAAGCGACAAACCCGTCATCTACTATCCTGGAGAGGCTACGCCCGATGTCGTCGAAGCTCACCTTCGGGCCGATCGCAACCTTACTCCCGAAACGGCGGCCGCTCTCTCTGAGTTGTTTCGGGTTGCGTACACTCAGTTCAGTCGTTCCAGCCAGGGGAAGGAGTCACGAAAACGCCGTTAAGGGCCAATTTCTCAGAGGTGGCACGATTAGATTACCGCCTGGCAAGAAGTGGAGAGACTACGAGTTAAAGGCGCTCGGATTACGCGACTTTGCCCGTATCAGCGAAACCTCACCGCTCGATCCTTATCAATTAGCTCAGTTTGCGCGGCTTATGGTGGTGAATTTCAGTCACATCACCGGGTTAAGCCAGGAGGCTCGTGAGCACCTGATTGGTCCTGCCGCAGCAGAATGGTCGGGCGGGGCCTGCTCGCGACCGCTTCCGGATGGCCGCCGCATAATAATCCTGAATCCAAGTCATGGAAGGGCAAGAACTAACGCTACGCTTATGGAGGAGATCTGTCATGTGTTTTTGGGCCACAGACCGAACCGGCTCTCGTTTACACCCGAGGGAGAGCCCGGCTCGAAGTCACGAGACTATCAAAAAGCCGACGAGGAGGCGGCTTACGCGATTGGAGCAGCGGCCCTGGTTCCCTATGGCTCCTTACGAAGGTTTATCCATCAGGGGAAGACCTCGACCGGTATTGCCCGACACTTTCGCGTGAGTTGCAGGCTTGTCGAGTACAGGCTCAAAGTAACAAGGCTCTGGGAGTTGTACAAGACCTCGAATCAATCGGAGGATTGAGGTTATCGCGGGAGAGTTCCTAAGCCGCCTTTTCTGGTTTGCGACTGGAGCGCTTATAATCTTTTGCTGTTTTTGAGAGCGTTGTTGCGACAGTTCATTGGAATCTAAGATTATGTCAGATCATGTAAAAGAGATGGTTTTGCCGGGCCTCACGACCATAGATAAGCTGCGCATGCTGCTGGACGTCACTAAGAAGATCAGCCGCTCGCTGGACCTTCAGGAAGTCCTGAACCTCATAATGGACACGCTTGATTCACTGATTCCTTATGACGCTGCGGGGATTTTTGTTCTGAAATGCGATGAGTCGAATCTTGTTTCTAGCGATGAGCCGTGCGTCTTTCAAGCAGAAGCTGTCAGAGGTTATGACATCGATGAGCTGACTGAGCTTCATCTAAAAATTGGCGAGGGCTTTATTGGTCAGGTTGCCCTTTCTGGTGAACCTGTTATCTCTCCTGATGTACGCAAGGACCCTGTCTACATCAACGCTCGGGATCGAACGCGTTCAGAGATGGTGGCCCCGATCATTGCAAACGATGAGGTGATCGGGGTCTTCGACCTCGAAAGCGACGAGCTCAACGCTTACTCTGACGATGACCTTCAGTTGTTGATGATGCTTGCGTCCCAGGTAGCGATCATCATCGAAAAGGTAATGCTGCACGAACAGTTGATTGAGAAAAAGCGGCTCGAGGGCCAACTCGAGGTTGCTCGCCAGGTGCAATTGGAATTGCTTCCGGCGCGGGATCCTCAATTAACAGGCTATGACATCAGCGCCTATAACTTTCCTACGGAAGAGGTGTCAGGCGACTACTACGATTGGGTGCGCATCTACGACGACCAGATTGGGTTGGTAATCGCCGACGTATCGGGCAAGGGGGTTCCGGCGGCGATTCTAATGGCCTTCCTGCGAGCCAGCATAAGGGCCGCCACCCATATTGGTTATTCGCCCCAGATTTCGATGATGAAAGTTAATTTTCTGCTGTGGGAGTCGATCGAACGCCACCAGTTCGTCACGGCTTTCTACGGTATTCTGGACGCTACCAATCGAACGCTTGCTTATACGAATGCGGGGCACAATCCGCCGCTGTTGCTCAATGCGAATGGCGTTCCGAAGTTTATAGTGCAGGGCGGTCTGCCTTTGGGAATGTTCAGAGATACGCGCTACCACGAGTACTACATGACCTTTGCACCAGGTGACTTGCTCATGCTTTATACAGATGGGGTCACCGAAGCGCAGAATCCCAGCGGTGAAGAGTTCGGTCGAGAACGGCTGGCCCAGTCAGTAATGAGTGCACGCGAATTGCCGGCGCGGGAAGTTATAACGGCAGTTCAGAAAGATGTCTTTGAGTGGACAGGCGGACAAGGACCAACTGATGACGCAACTTTCTTTGTAGTGAAGGCGCTAATCTAATAATAAACGGAAGCTGATGAACAGCTTCCGCTTTCTTAGTTGGACGGATTTTAAAACTTAGTGGGCCGTCAGTGAATTGTGTGCGTGATCGCCACCCGGCGCCAGCGGAGCCCGGTAATCACCAAAATGAAACTCTGCCTCAGAAGCCGACAAAGCATAGACGTCAAAACCGTATGCATCGAGGTAGGCTGCCAAATCATCGGGTGAAAGGAGATAAAGGGCGGGGGTGTAACCCGCTTCAACACGAATTTCCAGCAGGCGCTCGAGCACTTCAAGTGGTGCAAAACAGCGAACAGGATCTCTGTAAGTTGCCATTTTCCAGCGCCTCCCTTTCGTAAACTTGGGACTATCATCTTGCCAGGGCCAGTCCCGCGAAACCACCACTTTGATGTACGTAACCAGGGTTTCGTTTGTTCACCGCCGAGGTTTCTTTCGTAAAGAACCGGCACAGATAGTTTGACGCCAGAAAAAGGAAAAAGTTTCAGATAAAAATGAGCGATCCACAGCAGCCAGTAGCAAATTCACAAGCCGGTGGTCCCCCCCCACCCAACTTCATCACAGTGCTCAGGCAGATGCTAAACACCTCGGATAAAGTTAGCGATCTTATCTTTTCTCCGGGCCGGCCACCGCAAATTGAATTGGCCGGCAAACTCGAGGCGGTCCAAATAACTGGGCTGGAAAAACTGACGCCGGCCCATACTGCCGGTATCGCCAAGCTTATTCTGGGTAACCATCAGACAGCGTCGGAGAGTCTCGAAAAGACCGGTTCAGCCGATCTCTCATTCAGCGTACCCGGTGACGCACGATTCCGGGTAAATATCTTCAAGCAACGCGGAACACACGCCATAGTTATGCGCGTGATTCCCATGAATCCGCCACGGTTTAGCGACTTTAATCTCCCTGACCAACTAAAAGAGATCGCCGAAATCAAGAATGGGATCGTGCTCGTTACCGGTCCCACCGGAAGCGGCAAGAGTACTACTCTCGCCGCTATCATCGATCTCATCAACGAGACGAAGTATTACCACATCGTCACCATCGAGGATCCGATCGAGTTCCTGCATCCGCACAAGAACTCAACGGTACATCAAAGGGAGTTGCACTCAGATACTCCGAACTTTGCGTTTGCTCTGCGGGCCGCGCTCAGACAGGCGCCAAAGGTCATCCTGGTCGGGGAAATGCGTGATCGGGAGACTATAGAAGTGGCGCTCGAAGCAGCTGAAACGGGCCATCTGGTGCTCTCGACGCTTCACACTATCGATGCCGCAAAGACTATCGATCGCATCATCGGAGTATTTCCAAAGAACGAGGAACAGGCCATTCGCACCCGAATTTCGCAGTCCTTTCGCTATATTGTCTCTCAACGTTTAATGCCTCGCGCCGACGGCAAAGGGCTCGTCGCCGCGATCGAGATTTTAAAGTCAACGATGCGAACCCGGGATTACATCGAAAAAGGAGAATCAGAAGGCAAGTCGCTAATCGACGCTATGGAGCAGGGTGATCAAGAAGGGATGCAGACCTTTGATGGAGTCATCGAGAAGTTGATCCGCAGCGGTGTGGTGAGCAGAAAGGCCGCGCTTCCATATGCAACGAATGCCAATAACCTGACTCTGCGCCTTGCAGACATGGACGGTGAGGCCCCTCCGAGGCCCGAAAAGCCCAAAACGCCCGAAGAAGGGTCAATGCTGGATCTTATTGAGAGATGAGTTTTGCCCGACAGGTAGTTCCTTGTTGACGTATAATAAGAGTCTCTCCCCTAAAGTCTCCCCGGAAGTTTCACGAAAACAGTACGAGCAGGTGTGACCATGTTACCTGGATTAATCAGGTTTGTTGTTTTGGTCTTCCTTCTGGCCATTGCAGTGATCAAAAGTCCTGTTGAGGCAGCCGAGGGGGTTCGAATCGATCTGCCTCGAGGTGGGCTGATTCGGATTGAGAACCAATTCGGCGCCGTGATCGTCGAAACGTGGCCCGAAAAACACGCTTCCGTGGCAGCCGAAATCGACGGTACTCCCTCTACCACGCGCTCCCCCATCCTTATTGAAAAGCGCAGTGACTTGATGTTTGTGTCGGTAGTCCGCACACCAATCGATCCGAATGTGTCAGTCCTCCTTATCGTCAGGATCCCAATCGACGCTCGCGCTGAGATTCTGACCGGCTCGGGCTCCATAACGCTACGAGGTTTAGCCGCATCCACTTTATTAACCTCCGTTTCCGGTGGCATCCTCGCAGAGCTTCCTTCCCCACCCAATGCTGATATTCGCGCCCATTCCGCGAGGGGCAAGATCCAATCCGGATTCATTCCCGCTACCGGCATTGGGGAATTGCTTGAGACGCGCATTGGTGCAGGCGATAGAACCCTCCAAATCACTTCTGAAAGCGGTAACATCACCCTCAATCTTATTGGCGAGAACAGATCCAGGAGTGATACTGCTGCACCCGAGTTGGTGCGCAGTGGCAGTCTGGCCCGAGGCGCCGGAACACCGGCTGAACAGCTCGAGGGAGAGGAAGTCAGCGAGGGGGATGTGATCAGGGTTGACGCGCAGCTTGTTACCCTGAATATGAGCGTGATCGATCGAAATACCAATCGAGGTTTGCTGGGTTTAGGCCAGGCGGACTTCAGGTTGTTTGAAGATGGGATCGAACAGGAGTTGGTGCGCTTTGACTCTTCGTCCGCCCCGTTTGATCTTGTTTTATTGATCGATGTCTCTGGTTCAACTCGTGACGTTATCAAACTCATTCGCTCGGCTGCTTTGCGGTTCATCAACGCGGCAAGGCGGTCCGATCGGATCGGCATAATCACTTTTGCCGGACAACCAGCCGTGATATCGCCTTTGACTCTCGATCGCCAGCAACTGCGGTCCAGTATCGATGCCATAGACACCGCGTCGGGCGACACAAAGCTCTACGATGCGATCGACCTTGCGATGAACCAGCAAGGCGGCGCCCCCGGAAGCGCCCGGCGGACGGCAATCGTACTGATGAGCGATGGCGTTGATGGGACCATTCCGGGCGTGTTTGGACAGGAGGGCTCTTCTCTTGTTTACAGGGATCTGCTATCCCGTGTTCGTGAGTTCGACGGCGTGCTTTATACTCTTTGGCTAAATACGGAGTATGAGGCTTTACACCCGCACGACACGCAGCCTGAGGCGTTTGAGTTGGCACACAAGCGCATGAAGGAACTAGCTGATGGTGGGGGTGGTCTCTTTTATGAAGTGGAGAAACTCGAGACCCTTGCGGGAGCTTATGAACGCGTAGTTGCCGATCTCGGTACCGTATACAGTCTTGCCTATCGCCCTTCAAATAGCTTGCGGGACGGAACCTGGCGCGGAATCCGGGTTAGTGTCAGCCGGCGGAATGCTGCGGCTCGTGGTAAACGAGGCTATTACGCGAATTGATTCAGCCATGAAAGCGAGATCCACTGTTGGTTGGTCTGTCCTTCGGTCGTGGGTTGTGATCCTTTTAGCTGCTGGAAGTTGTTTGGCTCAGACCGCGGAGACCGATGAAACAATTCGGATTGACACCAACCTCGTCGATCTGAAGGTTCGGGTTACAAGTAGGGATAGTGGTGGTCCTAAGCCTGTCCTGGAACAGAAAGACTTTCAGGTGTTCGAAAACGGAGAAGCTCAGGAAATAAGTTTCTTTGCTGCGGCTGATGCTCCCTTTGATCTGGTCTTTCTGATCGACCTGTCTGGCTCAACGGCGGAAAAGATTAAGCTGATTCGGCGCTCAGCTAAGGCCTTCGTCGCGGCGACGCGGCCGACCGATCGCGTTGGTATCGTCACTTTCAGTGATACGATACAGATAATTTCAGACTTAAGCTTGGACCGCCCACTATTGAAGAAACTTATTGACCGGATCGAAAAGCCTGCCGGAGGAACAAATTTCTGGGATTCGCTTCATTACACTTTGGGCACGATGCTTTCGGCTGAAGAGTCATCTCGTCGCAGCGCGGTCATCGTAATGACTGATGGCGTTGACAACGCTTTGCCCGATGTTTTTGGCGATGGTTCGCAAATAAGTTTTACTGAGCTTCTGCGAAGAGTGCGTGATTCCGCGGCAATAGTGTTCCCGATATATCTTGATACTGAAAAAGAACAGATCAGACGGGACCACCGTATGGCCGCAGCTTATGCAACCGCCCGCGATCAGCTTGCTGAGCTCGCTGACGCCTGTGGGACCGTGGTCTATAGGGCCAACAAACTGAAGGATCTTGAAAAGGTTTACCAACAGGTAATCATAGACATTGCTACGGTTTACAGCATCGGCTATAGCCCCTCGAACCCTCAGCGCGACGGAAGGTGGCGTTCCGTGAGTGTCCGGGTTCGCGACAAGCCGGGAGTTGCCGTGCATACGAAGCCAGGGTATTACGCTACAGTCGTCGCGGAGCGTTGAGTTTTGCTTGATAGACCTTGTAAATGGGCGCTGGAGGACTATAATGACTTCGATTCCAGTCGTCCGAGGTGTAGCTGAGAAATCAAGAGGAGGTTCTGCCATGAGAAGAGGTTCGCTGCTTGGGTTGGCTTTTTTAGTTGTCGTATTAGGATGCGTAACCGAATCGGCAAATGCGCAGAGGAACGAGCAGAACCGTGAAAGGTTTGTGATCTCGGCAAAAGCAGGCGGGATCAACGCAGTCTCTGGACGAGCTACTGTGCAAACCAGCCGTAGCGCTGAGTGGCAACCCCTCACAATTCATGACGACCTCCAGGGTGGAGATATTGTCCGCACTGGTAGCGACAGCCGGGTCGAGATGTTGCTCAATCCTGGTTCCTACCTGCGAATCGGAGAGAACTCGGAATTTATCCTGACAAGTAGTTCGCTCGAAAACCTTGAGATTCGAATAGTTAGAGGCGCGGCCATCGTTGAAGCTACCGGAGCTGACGGCATGGACTTACTGATCAACATTACGACGCCACACGCCAAACTTGCTATTGTGAAACATGGGCTGTACCGCGTTAACGTTTTGCCGACTGATTCCACAGAACTGATTGTGCGCAAAGGGCGGGTCGTGTTGAACGATTCGCAAAAGAACATCAAGGGTGGGAATAAAGTAGTTTTTAGTGGGAGTAGCACCTATTTTGTCGCGAAGCTCCAAAAGAGCGAAAAGAAACATACTGAAGCCCTTGACGTTTGGAGCAAAGAACGGGCCGGCACACTGGCAAAAGCCAACCGAAGAATATCTGACAGAATGCTGACTTCAGCCCTCTCGTCTTTCAATAGCAGCTATGCTGGATTTTTTGACCGCTCTCGCTCGGGTGGCCTCTGGGTATTCAACACTCGGACAAGTTGTTATACCTTCCTCCCATTCTATTATGGTTGGGGGTCCCCGTACGGATCAAGCTATTCAAACACTTTGTATTACAGCGGTTGGGGATGCTGTGGTAACCGCAGAAATGTCAACCAACCCTATCCTAATATGGGTAATCCTTCGACAGGCTCAACCTCAAATCCTAGGAACTCTTCGCCTCCCTCCTCAGTCGCACCTCCAAAGGTTGAAATGAGCCCGCCGCGGGACGCTCCTCAATCCGGAGGGCGCGTGAAATCAGGAAGTGCGCTGCCCATGTTCTAAGCGAGCAGGATCTTTTGTCAGGCTGTTAAGTTGTTCTGTAACCAGCGCCAGAACTGCGTTTCGTGACATCCCCGCCAGTATGAGTTGTGTAAGCGCGGCCTGAAGTTGCGCCTGCAACTGCTCCTCAGACTTTTCTCCCATAATTCTTGAAGTCACAACCGCACCCGCACCATGCCTTACTCGAATCAATCCCTCCGCCTGAAGCCGTCGGTAAGCATGGGCAATAGTATTCAGGTTGACTCCTAGATCCGCTGCCACCTGCCGGACAGGAGGCAACGAACTTCCCTCTCTTAGCTCTCCGCGGGCAATCAAGGCCTTAATTTCGTCTACCACTTGCTGATAGAGCGGACGCCGATCCTGTTCATCTATAGTGATATACATGAAGTGTCTATCGTCTCTATACACTAGCTAAGTCATTTTGTCCAGGGCTTGATTATGTTGGCACAAATGAGCGCGCCATGACTCACGGGGGCGATGCCAGCACCCGGAAAAGTAGTGTCACCGACCATGAATAGGTTTGGTATGGGCGTGGTGTGACCTACGGAATTGAGCCCGGAAGTCTCCAGGGAGTGTCCGAGACCGCCGACCATTCCCAACTTGCGTCGGGTGGATTCATAGAAAGTGCGCGGTGTCGCGGTCTCGATCACTTCGATTTCCGATCCCAGTTCCGGGAGAGCGGCATGGATCTTAGCCCACCAGGCCTCGAGTTCAGCCTGATCCTGGGCTTCGTGCTCGACTTCATTCTCGTGATACTGAAACCAGTCTTCTGCTTCGGTGAACGTGTGAACGGTGACCGCGCGCTTGCCGCTAGGCGCCCGGGGATCCCATTGGGGTGTGGCGGCGAACGCAAACTGTGCGCTTTGCGGGCCGTAGGACTGTCCGTCTTGCCAGTCCGTCAGCACTAACAGACGATCCGCTTGGAGCCTCTCAGCCGCCTCTTCATCCATGCCGAGGTAAAGCATATAGGCGCCCCAGCCGCGCAAGCTTTTAAGCCGTTCCCGCATCTCAGGCGGAGTGCGGGTGAGTCCGACAAGCTTGCCGTAAGTGTCCCAGACCGTTAGGTTGCTGACTATCGCGCGCGAGGCTTCTACTCTTTCACCGCTTAATAGATCGACTCCCGCAGCTCTGCCGCTATTGTCGTAGGCCAGTCGCAGCACCGGCGCATTGCAACGTATTACACTACCGCTCTGTCGAATTGATTCTTCCAATCTGGCCACGAGGGCGGTCGGGCCACCTGCGATTGCAGATAACGGTTGGCGTCCAATCTCCAGTGCCAGGCCCCCAAAAAGATAGGAAGACTCTTCACTCGAAGACTGCGTAAAGGTTTGCAGTTGAAGATCAATAAAGCGTCGAAAGCGATGCGAGGTGTGAGACAGACGACTAGCGACAGTATCGTGCCTTGATTTCCAGAGTTGATAAGCGAGCGCCGGCGCTCGCAATGCCCCTCCCAACAACTGGGACCAGTTCGCACCCGGTAGATCACCAATGCGATCCGCTGCACGGATAACCTGGTGACTGACCCGTCTGGCATCGCGATAAAATGCGATTGCTTCAGCAGCACACTCGGGAAAAGTAGTACGAAGGGCCGCTTCGAATTCCTCAGTGTCGGGTGTAACTGCAAGTTGTGTGTGGTCAGGAAGCCGAACGAGATACGAGGGCTCGAGCACTTTGGTTTTTGGGGCTTCGATTGAAAGCTCAGCAAGGACCTGCTCATGAATCCCGCCTTCGTCCCACCCGTAATAAAGACCTGCGCCGGGTTCAAAGGAGTAGTCAAACTTTTCAAAATTCAGGGCGCAACCACCTGGGTGCGATTCCCGCTCCAGTACGCAGACAGCCAAGCCGCGCCTGGCAAGCAAAGCTGCTACGGTTAGCCCGCCGATCCCGCCTCCCACCACGACAACTTCGTAAGTCATCGGGACTATCCCAGGTGACGGACCAGGCCTTCAACTAGCTGAACTCCCTCAATTTGCCTGGTCGGAGGTAGGTAGCGCTCCAGCAATGGTTGCAGCAGAAGCAAAAGCGACTGAATACCGTTAAAGACGAGATGAATGACGAAACAAGGTAAAAGGCTGCCGGTATAAGCGCGCACCAGAGTCAGGGCCACGCTCAAAATCATGATGACAGTGAGGACGCCGAGATTGTTGTAGTACTGCAAGATGTGTACAGCGAGGAACATCGCTGAGACTATGGCCACGGCCCACCGTGTGCCGAGCGCCTTTTGGAACGCAGCAAAGAGTACGCCCCGGTAGATCACCTCTTCGACCAACGGCGCGGTAGCCACGGCAAGGAACGCGACTACCCACCGCGCCTGGGGAGAACTCTTGATCAACTGATCAAGTTGAGTTTCGCTCCCTTTAAACAGCGTTGTGATAGCCAAGCCCAAACCCAGCAGCAGCACAGCCAGCCCGACAGCCTTCCAGGGACCGAAGTTCTTTGGCCAACTCCAGCCGAGAGTTTTCCAGAAAGGACGGCGTCCCCTGTTCGTAACGATCAACCATAATAAGGCCAGCGTCAGAAAGTGAGCCGGGAGTACGCCGACGATCGAGAGTACGATCATTTGCTGCTCTGCTCGAAAAGCTTCACCAGGACCATAGACGGCCACTCTGTAAAGAACGTAGGGGATCAGGATAAGCACCGGGACGACGATGAGCAGCGCTACACTGAGACCCCACGTTGCTAAGGCTTCAACCACTCCCCACGGCGGACTATTCGGGTCTGGAATCCCATCAGATTGCTCGGGTGAGGTAATCGGAGTTCCGGGCGTTTCCAGGAAAGACCCGGAGAGAGAAGAAGATTCGTTACTGGTCACGATGGGGGTGAGTGTAAGAGACTTAATGTTAAACGGTCAACATGCCTTTTTGATTATGAGATGTGTTCAGATAACCAGCATTGTCAAACTACCCAGCGGGATATTCAACTTCGAGCATAGCCGGACCGACTCGAGGCGCTGCCAGCATTAGACCAATGATCGTCTTAGCATCTTCAATCTCGCCGGAGGTTACCATTTCAAGCGCCGCTGGGAGTGGGAGACGAACAATCTCGATTATCTCGTCTTCTTCGAGCTGTTGTGTGCTTTCACTAAGACCAGTCGCCAGATAGACCCACATCTTCTCCTCCAAAAACCCAGGTGAGACATAAAACTCGGCGAGTTTCTCAAGCCTGTCAGCCCTTAACCCGAGCTCCTCCTCGAGTTCCCGCGCGGCCCCGACCTCGGGAGCCTCGCCGCCATTGAGTGTGCCGGCTGGAGCTTCGAGCAGGTAGCGCCGAATCGGGTGTCGATACTGGCGTACCAAAACGACGGTTCCATCCTCAAATATGGGAATGATCACCGCGCTTCCCCCATGGTGGACGACCTCGCGTTTGTACGTCAGATCCCCTTCTCGGACCGTATCAACCGTTACGCTAAAGATGCGTCCTCGAAAGACCTCGTCGCTTTCAATGATCTGCGGAGCTCCCTTATTCTCGTCCATTGTAGTTGTTCCTCTGAGGTTGGTGTGCGACCTTAGCTCGAAGTTCCCCGATGAAGTACAGCGAACCCGTGATGCAGATAATGCCGTCGGGCGGGGTCAAGGCAACAGCGGTCTCGAGAGCTTGCGTTGCGGAGTGAGCGGTAACGATCCGCTCACTGCTGACGATTTGCCTGGCAACGTCTGCAACTATTTCCAACTTAGCTGCCCGCGGGTTGTCTGGGCTTGCAAGTACCAGGAGGTCAGCCGCCGGAAAGATGAGCCGGCCCATCTGTTCGATCTCTTTGTCACGCATGACTCCAAATACAATCGTCAGTTTGGTCTTTATAAACTCATCTAAATAAGCCCTTAGCGCGCGGGCCGCGGAAACATTGTGCGCTCCGTCAAGTAGGATTGCGGGTTTCCCTGGTAGCAACTCGAGACGCGCCGGATTTCTGGCCCGCGAGATCCCTTCGATAATGGCTTTCGAAGGTATCTCGAATCCCTGTGACCGCAGCGATTCGGCAAGGCGTAAGGCGACGCCGACGGTCTGAATCTGGTGACGACCGCGCAGCCCGAGTTGAACGTCCGGATACCTACCCTCAGTCGTTTCAAACGTCACGATGAGTCTGCCGGTTGGTGAACTGCCAGTAATTTCTGCCTTCCAGTCCGCGATGCCCGGTTTAACGCCGGAACGTTCACACTGTCGCCGGATCTGCTGCAAAACCTCGGGAACCTGGGGTGCCACTATCGCCTCGACTCCGGGTCGAATAATCGCTGCTTTTTCCCTGGCAATGTTTTCAAGCGTACTCCCGAGTAGCTCTGTGTGGTCCAAGGCAACTGCGGTAAGTCCTACGAGTTCAGCGCCCGCAGCCGTGGTCGAATCCAGTCGACCACCGAGTCCCGTTTCAAGTATCGCGAGCTCAACCCCAGCAGCGTGGAAAGCGAGCAAGCCAATCGCTGTTACATGCTCAAAGAATGTTGGCAGGGCCTCGAGGATGCCGTCTTCGACCAGCCGTTCTGCCGCCGTTCGCACGTCAGTGGCATAGCTGGCAAAGTCGGCCTCGGTGATGTTCTGGCCGTCAATATTTATTCGTTCGGTAATCGAAATGAGGTGTGGCGAAGTAAATAGGCCCGTGCGGATTCCCGCAGTCCGGCAGATCGAAGCCAGTGTCACGCAGGCTGAGCCCTTGCCATTGGTTCCCGCGATCTGAACTTTTGAGTATGCCCGCTCGGGATTATCGAGAGCGTTGAGAAGGAGTTCTGTGTTTCGAAGGCCTAGCTTTATAGCCAGGGTCTCGTGACCCAGACCCAACAGGTAGCTAACCGCCTCGTCAAACCGCATGAAGGAATAAATGGTGACAGGAGCTATTTGCGGGAGGCAGACTTGGCCCGGGCCTTCTCCAATTCCCGCTCCCCTTTGATCTCAGGGTTCATCATAAAGCTGAGGAGTTTGATTATAAAGCTCCTCATTTCGCGGCGGTCGACTATTGCGTCGATCATGCCGTGTTCGACCAGGAACTCCGAGCGCTGGAAATCCTTCGGAAGCTTCTGCCGGATGGTCTGCTCAATCACGCGGGGACCCGCAAAGCCAATCAGGGCCTTGGGCTCAGCGATGATCGTATCACCGAGCATGGCGAAGCTCGCGGTTACGCCGCCGGTTGTCGGATCTGTCAGAACGGAGATGAACGGAAGCCGGGCCTCATCCAGCGCCGCCAGTGCCGAGGCAATCTTGGCCATCTGCATAAGCGAGAGCGTGCCTTCCTGCATTCGCGCGCCTCCGGACGCCGAAAAGATTATGACGGCAGCGTGGTCCTGGAGAGCGCGCTCGATCAGGCGAGTTACCTTCTCGCCCACTGCCGATCCCATCGAGCCGCCAATGAATAGCATGTCCATGGCGCCTGCCAGCACGGGCTGATTGCCTACTTTGCCGCGGGCATTAATGATTGCTTCGGGCAACCCTGACAACTTCTGAGCCTGTCTGAGCCGGTCTGGGTAGGGCTTGCTGTCAACGAACTCGAGCGGATCGATAGATATCACCTCAGTATCGAGTTCCTCAAAATGACCATCGTCAAAGAGCATGGTGAGTCTGTCGCGGGCGCCGATGCGGAAATGGTGGCCGCAGTGCCGGCACACCTGGAGCGCTTCGTCCAGTTCGCGTTTGTAGAGATGGGCCTCGCAACCATCGCATTTGACGAAAACATTCTCGGTTTTGACGACCCGTTCCTCGGGGGGGACGGTCTCGATTCGTTTGCTTTTTTTGCTAAACCAGGGCATCAGCGGCTTTGTCTCTCCCCGGGCTGTTGTAGGCCTTTTCCGGCCTCGAACGTAGGTTGTGAGCCCGTTCGCGTTTTGCTCGGCACGATAAAGAGTTCCTTCTCTGCGCTCAGGAGGTTATCACAGTAACGCCGGGTGGCAAAAAGGCTGGCTCGGGTCCCTTCCGCAGTATTGTGTTAGTTTATGCGCATGAAAAAGCCGATAAGAGTTGCAGATGTAGCAGGTGTTACAGCGGCCAGACTAAGCGGCAACCGCGAGACAGAAGTCACGGATGTGACGCACGATTCCCGGCGGGCGGGACCGGGTAGCTTATTTGTCGCCGTTCGCGGAGAGTTATTTGATGCCCACAAATTCATTCCCCAGGTCATGGAGAGTGGCGCCGTCGGAGTGATTTCTGAAGAACAGCCGCATGAAGGATTTGAAGGCGCATGGTTACAAGTCGAGAATGTGCGCCGAGCTATGGCTCTTGCCGCCGTCGAAGTGCATCATCATCCTTCCCGCGAACTGCAACTCGTCGGCATCACCGGAACTAACGGCAAGACAACCACTGCATATTTGATAGCCTCGATCCCGGAAGCGGCCGGAGAACCCGCAGCTATGACAGGGACCGTCGAATACCGCATCGGCGCAGAACGCCGCAAGGCTGAACGCACTACGCCTGAAGCGACCGATATGCAGCGTCTGCTACGACAGGCCGTCACTGCGGGCTGTCGAACCGCCGTGATGGAGTGTTCATCACAGGCAATGGATTTTCATCGCTGCGACGGCCTCGAGTACGCAGTAGCAGTATTTAGCAATCTCACGCGCGACCACCTCGACTACCACAAGACGATGGAAAACTACTGGTATGCGAAGCAGCGACTGTTTGATGGCCGGCTCGGCTCGCGCCCGCGCACTTCTGTGATCAATGTTGATGACCCCTATGGAGTCGAATTGGCTAATAAGCTCGAGCGTGACAACCTGCGGGTCGTTCGTTACGCATTGAAGGCAGACGCAGATGTTACCGCCTCCGAGCCGGAGTTTTCTTTGACGGGAATGCGTTTTGTATTGCGCAGTCCAGTTGGGGAGCGTGAGTTTCATTCGCCCCTTGTTGGACCGCCGCATATCTACAACACCCTTGCGGCCATTACTAGTGGCCTTGCTCTCGGATACGACCTCGAGGTGATTACGCGCGCTCTCAGCAGTTGTACGGGAGCACCCGGGCGATTTGAACGCGTCGTCCACCCCGGCGACTTTGCCGTGGTCGTCGATTACGCCCATACCGACGATGCACTGTTGAATGTGCTACGGACCGCGCGTGGCGTCACCACTGGGAGAGTGATTACTGTTTTCGGATGCGGCGGCGACCGTGATCGGACCAAGCGCGCGCCGATGGGGGAGGCGGCCGGTAGCTTGAGCGATGTCGTTATCCTTACGTCCGACAATCCCCGTTCTGAAGATCCGGAACAGATTCTTAGTGACGTTGAGGTTGGAATTCAAAAGACCGAAAAGCCTTATCGAAAGATTGCAGATCGCCGGCAGGCGATACACGATGCGATTGCTCAAGCCCGACCCGAGGATCTGGTTCTGATAGCAGGGAAGGGGCACGAGGATTATCAGATACTCGGTCGCGAGGTTTTTCATTTTGATGACAAAGAGATCGCCCGCGAGGCGCTGGCGCTGAGAGGGTAAAGTTCTGGAACAAGATGGCGGAGCGCAGGAGTGGGTGACCAGAATCAAAACGAGCGTGTTACTAATCTGTCTGGTGGCAATCGTCGTGCTCGGACGTGGACCAGTGTTGCATCGGATTCGCGCTTTACCGTCAGCTTCGTCTCATCCAGAGAGATTACAAGAGAGTCCCGCAACCTATGGGGCGCCGACAAGGATCGGGACCCTGAAAGATCCGGCTATCAATGAAAGCAGCGGCATCGTAGCTTCGCGTTTGAATCGCGGTCTTTATTGGACGCACAACGACTCAGGTGATGGACCTTTCATCTATGCTTTTGACGCCCGCGGCGAGCGTCGTGGTGTTTGGCGAGTTACTGGCACACGAGCCCACGATTGGGAAGATATCGCTGCAGGTCCGGGACCTGAGCGCAATCGCCGCTACCTCTACATCGGTGATATTGGTGACAACAACGAACGACGCGCAGAGATAGTTGTTTATCGTGTGCTGGAGCCCAACATAACAGCCGCGGACACTCGCCCCACAAAGTCTCGACCACGCCAGACCGCTGCCTCTCAAGCGATTCGCCTGCGCTACCCGGATGGCAAGCATGACGCCGAGGCGCTCATGGTCCATCCCACCACCGGAGACCTCTATATCGTCACAAAAAAGATGTTTGGACGACCTGGTGTTTACGTGACCAGGGCGCCTCTGAACACAACGAGCGCGACAGTTCTCACTAAACTTGGTGAATTGAGCATTCCCAGTATTTTCGGGGGGATGATAACGGGCGGAGATATTTCACCCGATGGCCGCCGGGTGGCATTGTGCGATTACACTCAGGGATACGAGTTGGTGCTGCCGCGCGGGGCGTCGTTCGACACAATCTGGAAACAGCCCTTACAGCGATTCGCGCTTGGCAGTCGTAAGCAAGGAGAGGCGATTGCTTACCGGCTGGATGGGCGCGCGTTGTTGGCAACCAGTGAGGGAAGGGGTTCGCCGTTGAACCAGGTAGTTCGACGCTAAGTTCCAAGGTGATAGGACCTATAGGACAAATAGGTCCTATAGGTCAATTGTCTGCCGTCTTGGACCAGTACCAGTAAACCGGAAGGCCCAGAGCTATCAACGCAATACCGGCGAGCGCCTGTAATGGCGTGGTCCATACCGTATAAACAATTAACATGCCCGCCACAATAAGGAAGAGAATGGGTACTACCGGATAACCCCATGCCCGGTAGGGCCTAACGGCATCAGGCATGCGCTTGCGAAAGACGAACACAGACGCCGTCGCCAGCGCGTAGAAGATCCACAAACCAAATACAGCATAGTTAGTCAAAGCGTCGAAGGATCCGGACAATGTCAGGATGCAGGCCCAGATCGCCTGAGCAATCAAAGCTCCAATAGGCACATGAGTCCGGGCAGAGACTTTCGAAAGCTTCTTGAAAAACAGTCCATCCTGAGCCATCGCGTACGGCACTCGTGCGCCGGTCAGAATCGAAGTGTGTAGAGTGCCAAACGTGGACGAAAGCAGCGCCACCGCAATCAGTCCGATTGCCAATGGACCGAGGAAAGTACGAGCGACCTCGGTTGCCACCGAAGAAGCAGTCGAAACGCTGGCGATCTCCGTCGGTGATAACGCATAGAAATACGCAATATTGACGAAGAGATAGAGGCTTGTGATAAGAAGCATACCTCCAATCAACGCCAGCGGAACGTTACGTTGCGGGTTCTTGACCTCGCCGGCGACCAACGTCACGTTGTTCCAACCGTCGTAGGCCCAAAGGGCCCCGAGCATCGCGGCGAAGAATCCAGCTAAACCTCCACGCACAGTCGCCGATACATCCTCGCAAGCACCACCGGTGTCAACCATCGCGAGATGGGACCAATCTGCTCCCTGCGCAAGCAGAAAAGCGCCAATGCCTACCAGAAGTACCAGGCCGATTTTGATGCTTGTCAAAAAAGCTGCGATGTTGCCACTTACTCTAACGGCTGCGCAGTTTATTAGAGTAACTATCACAATGGCCGCCAGAGCTATGATTTGTAGATTGCCGAACGGAACCTCGTATCCAAAGACGTTAGCGGTGAAGTACTGGCCACCAAGCATTCCGCCTAAGAGAATATTGAGGAAGATTGCAAAGCTGATTCCCAAAGCGGCCTGCGAACCGGCCTTGCCGATAAAGAATGACATCCAGCCATACAAGAAAGCCCAGCGTTTTCCATAAGCTTCACGGAGAAAGACATACTCGCCTCCCGCGCGCGGCATCATCGCTGAGAGTTCCGCATAAGTAAGGGCACCCGCGAGTGAAAGCAGTCCGGCGACGAAATACACCAGGAGGACCATCCAGGCCGAGCCGACATTGCAGGTCATGACCCGGGCTTTAAGGAAAACACCCGTTCCGATCACATTACCGACAACAATCGAAATCGCGGCGATCAGTGTCAGACCGCGAACGAGCTGGCTTTTGTCTAGGGGACGCATACGGTCTCAGAAAACTGAAGGTGATTTCATGTCGTACTGCTTTAATGGAGTTCGTCCAGGAGACACAACAGGGTTTGTGTAAAAAAGCCGGAAGATACCCTCGGGCCTCAGAGAGTGTGTCAAAAATAAGACAATACCCCACTGCTTTAGCCTGGGGTTGTTTAGTTTCGGCCTAACAGAAGCCGTCTCCCCGGTATCTATAAATGGGAAGGCTTTCGATTAGGCCGAAACTAATAATCCCCAGGCTGAAGCCCCTGGGGTATTTTTTGATTTTTGACATAGTAAGTCATGAATCTCGATTCGCCACCGCGAACTTTCTTGAAACTCTTGCTGACGGATTACGCGGCCCGCCTCGACCTAACACGGCCTGCCAGACTCTGGGCGGCTGCTTCACCGGTCACCACCGCCCCCTCCATGAAGCCTTGCCAATCAGCCAGATGCTCTCCCGCAAAAAGCACCTTGCCGTGCGGGCGCTGGAGAATCGGACGAATCGTGAACCATTGACCAGGACGATAGAACGCATAAGCGCCCTGAGTATAAGAATCGCGTTGCCATGGGTAAGACTGAATATTGAGCGCAAGCTCGGGCGCTCGCGCGTTCAGTGGCAGGATGTCGCGCGTGATTATTTCAGTGCGCCGCCGATTATTCTGCGCTGCGAGCACGTCTGCCTTCTCGCCTATGGCGTAACTGCAAAGGATGCCCTGTTTGCCCGGCTGATCCTTTGTGCTGTGGAAGTAATAGTGCGACGTAACATCGCTGACGAGGGAGAAGTCTTCTGAGTCCCAGAACCGTTCTTTGAAAAGCACGGAGTTCTTAATGATGCGCGCGTATTGAAGCTTGTTGGCAGCCGCAATTTGCGAGGCCGGAAGCGGTGGATCGAACACTATCGTGCCAAGCATTCGAGCCGGCACCGTACAGATGCAGGCATCCGCATTGAAGACCCTGCCGCCGGCCGTAACACTGACTCTGCCGCTGCGCTGGGTGATCTTGTCGACAGTGACTCCGCTCTGGATTGAGTCGCCTAATTGTGATTCAAGCGCCCGGATGAGTCGGGAATTCCCGCCTTCCATCTTGTAATCCATCTCATTTGCTGGACTGGACTCGAAGTATTCAGCGGCTGCGGCGTAAGCCGAGACCATGCGGATTGTTTCCCCAAAATCTGTACTGTCCTGAAGGTCTCGCAGCAGAAGGTCATCTTCCGTAAAGCCAATCTGCTTGAGCCATGTCCACCAGTCGTACTGGTCCAACCGGACGTGATCGCGCGGACCGTACTTTTCATACGTGCTTCTGAACTTTTCGAACGCTGTCTTTGCCTGCGGCGAGAAATCCCACCTACCAGGACGCTTAACTTCGCCATCACGCATAAGAGACGCTGCAAAGCGGTGGTCCTTAAGAGTGATACCGAAATCGTGGCACAACGCCTTCATGCGCTCGTGACTCTCGCCCACCCATTCGGCGCCCAGCTCGCAAACGAGGTCGGGACTTTCTTTAAAACTGAACGAAAAAACGCGACCGCCGGTGCGTGGCCGAGCTTCGAGGAGCGTCACGGTCCAGCCGGCGTTTTTAAGTGCGAGCCCGGCAGATAATCCAGCAAGTCCGGCACCCACGATCACACAGGAGTAGTTCCGTCGTTGAAAAAAAGGGCCGCCGGCAAATAGAGGCGCCCCGGCAGCGGCCATTCCTGAAAACTTCAAAAAATCCCGCCGGCTGGTAGTGGATGTTTGGTTAGCTGACCGTTTCACCATAGATCACCGGTCAGCAGATCTTCATAGGAATCACGGCGTCGAGCTAAGGTAACGCTTCCATCTTTCCGGATCAGAACTGCTGCCGGCAAAGGACGGCCATTGTAAGGAAACATCTGCGCCAGCGAATAGGCGCCGCTGTTGAGTAGGGCCAGTATCTCACCTGGCGCCACATCAGCAGGGAGTCTTCGATAGTCTGGCAAACGTCCGGCACGCTCGATGTCGAAATAGACATCACCTGAATCGCAAAGCGGTCCGGCAACCTTGTAGTTGGCTTCGTGAGGCTCCCCGGCGCGCGTAGCTGAGACAAGGTGGTAGTACCACTTGTAGTTGTTCATCGAGAGCATCAGGTTGTAGCCGGCATCAGTCAGTAACCAGACGTCCCCCGTTTCAGGACGAGTCTTGATGTTGCGAACGGTGGTAAGCACGAGCCCCGCGTCAGCAATAACGCTGCGGCCGGGTTCAAGCAGGATCGTCACCTGATCTAGCAGATGTTCCGCTTTGGCCTGACGCGCGGCATCACGGGCAACGCGCAGCGCCTCTTTTAGCACGAGCTCAGGTTCCAGATCCGCTCCCAGCATGTCACGCTCGTGCTCGGGAAGTTGATCGGCCTGTGATGAGTCACGGAGGTAATTCACAGGAATACCGCCGCCGAGATTTATATGCTCGAGGACGTGCCCGGTTTCGCGATGAATGGTGACGAGGTGCTCCCACATGCTGCGAAAGGCCTCGGCGAAGGGCTCGACATCGGGAGTTTGCGAGCCAACGTGGATATGAATCCCACATACTTTGACGAGATCCGGATTTTGCAGGCTGCGGCGAAAAGCATCAAGGACTTCCAGAGACGAAATGCCGAACTTTGAAGTGAGTAAGGCTGTTTGCAATCCCAGATGAGAACGCGTCCCAATCTCGGGTACGAGTCGCAAGGTGATGCGTGCCGGTGGCACATCACCAACCCGGGCCCGCTCCCTTTTGACGGACTCTTCAACCAGTCCAATCTCATAAATCGAGTCTACGTTAATTGCATGGATCCCGGCACGAACGGCCTCGTCGAGTTCCTCGTCCGTTTTGCTGGTGCCGTTGAAGATGATCTGGTTGCCATGAAAGCCGACGCGCAATGCTTTGAACAATTCGCCACCGCTGTTGACTTCGATATCGATGCCAGTTTCAAGCACCGTCTTGAGCACAGCCATGTTCGAATTGGCCTTCGAGGCGTAGCAGAATCTGACTGGGAGATCAATTGATTCACCGGCGCGTTTGAGGCGTTCGATGTTTCCGCGGATGCGCGCTTCCGAGAAGACAAACAGTGGTGACCCATGTTCGCGCACGAGTGCCTCCGCGCGAACGCCACTGATGCGAAGTTGATTATCGATGACTTCGAGATGACCCGGGATGGTCCAGGCAGGGGGCGAAGAAACAACTACAGATGACATGAATAAAGTCTCTTCGAATCCTTTCAACGGGTGTATTCAGCGAGCGCTAACACAAGTGTGACAGACGCGAGGGAAGATAGACCCGCAGCCGACTATCGTCAAGCAATTAGTAGCTTTTTAGTTGCAAGAATTATTTATAGCTGCCATTTAGTTTATCAATGATCTCTCGAATCTGCTTGTAATGACGCTGTTCGTGATAGCCGACAAAAGAGATCGTTGCCACGCCATTAATCTCTCCCAGAAACGGGTGTTTGAAGACGGTTTGATTAAGGCGCTGACGACCGTGACTCGCACATATGGCTTTTAGTTTTTCGCGGGCGGCGTTGAAGTTATGAATCGCTTCCTCTTTCAGGGGAGGGTTCGTGGGAGTTACAGCCTGAGGGGCTTTGACCCGAATCAAACGGAAGGCGACGATGGATATAGGTACGAGTCTTCGCACGAAAGGCAGGTTTCGGGGTGGTTTAAGCAACGCCTTTTCGAGGTCTTTGATTACCCGTTCCTCGACAAGACAAAGATGATGCACTACTTCGGCAATACTCCAGTTGTTTTCCGAGGGCCGGCGAGAGAACGATTCCTCGTCGATGGTGGTGATCGTCGCAAGGAGCCGCTCATGGGTCGCATCAAGCCGCTGAATGATTCTGTTCATGCAGAATGCGCGGGTCTGCCTGGTTGGGGGCAGTCATTACCGGGCCTTCAGGCAGAAGCCTGCTTGAACCACTACGGCACGAAATTGAAGGTGACCACGCCCGTAACTTTTACGGGCTCACCCATCAGGAATGTTGGTTGGAACCTTGCCTGAAGCGCTGCGTTGACAGCCGCTTGTTGCAGCAGCGGGTGACCGGAGGCGGCTTTTGCCTCAGTCACATTCCCATACTCATCGACAGTAATCTGGACGACGACATTGCCTCCCGCCCTCGCCGCTCGAGCCTCAGAAGGGTAGTCGGGTACCGGTAAATACAAGGCCTTACCATTGAGCACCCCTCCAGAGATTGGGCGTTTCTGGCCCGGCTGTTTGGGATTCGCGGCCGCAACACCCTCCTCCTTTGATGCGGGTGTTTCACCGCTGTCAGCTACCTTCGCTTTCTTAGATTCCTCTTTCTCGTCCTTCTCGTCAGATTTTTCATCTGTTGAGGCTGCCTCGCCTTCCGTAGCGGGCTTCTCTTTTTCCGGTTTCGTTTCAGCTACCGTTGGCGGTGGTGGTGGTTCCACTACTCGTTGGGGGAGAAAGAAGGAGCTTAAGAATCTTTCGTGAAGCGGGTCATCCTCTTTTGTATTCAAGGTGACGATGGCATAGAAGCGCTTCTTGGTAGCATAGACGTGGGCGGTGCCCGACAAGTCGGCGATTGTTATTCGGTACTCGCGACCGGTATGACCGTTGAGAGTCTTTTCGCCAAGCAGACTCAATCTGGCAACTATCTCTTTCCCGGTAACTTGCTGCGGAAACCATTTACGGAAAGCATCGACATAGGAATTGAGACGCGCCATCTCGGTGTAGAGTGCCGGGTTTGACTTGATGCCACTGAAAGACACAACGGCGAATGTTTGTCCGCCGGTGGTCTTTGAGAGGTAAAGCCGAGTATTGAGCTCGCGCTTGACATAGGAATGCGTGCTGGTCTCCTGGCTCGCATTCTTGGGCATCAGAATCGTAAACTCTTCACCTTCAGGCCTGAGTGTTTCCCATTCAGAAATGGTTGCTGCCGCCGCCGCCTGGGCGGAGACAGATTGTCTCGCGGCTGAATCTGCAAAAATAAGGAACACTAGGATAGAGAGGGCAACAGGTCGCATCTTTCCGCTCCTTTCAGAAGGTGTATCAACAACGGGGGAGTCGAGAGTCTCTTAAAGCTGGGCCACCATTTCGGCCGGATTCCAGTAAGCATACACGTTCTGTATCTTGCCTGCTTCGTTTATCTCAAAAACATCGATGCCTTCAAAATGGACCTGGCGCCCCTGCTTACTCTTGCCGCTTCCTGTCCATTTAACCGCAGCGCCGTTGCCGGAGATAAAAATCTGGTCTTCTGTCAAACCAACTCTCTCAAAAGCCACGGTAATTGATTGAAAGAACTCACGAAGCTTCTGATGACCATCAATTGAAGGTGCACCGACGGGATCGTGGCTCACCGCGTCGTCTGCAAAAGTACTTACCCAGGCCTCCTGATCCATGGCTCGGAGTGCCGCAAAGTAGTCCTTTACCACTCGAGAGATAACGTCAGGTGACATTCTGCCTCCTTTCCCGTTCCGCCTGAACCAACAATCTCCGAAGTATTTTACCTGAAGGCGAACGCGGGATCTTATCGGCAAACTCGACGCTGCGAATCTTCTTGTGTGGCGCAACCCTTTCGGCAACAAATTCCATAATCTTTTCGGGCGATTCCTCGTGGCGCAAAACCACATATGCCTTCGGGACTTCGCCTGCCTCGTCATCGGGGACAGGAATCACAGCGGCATCGGCAATTGCCGGATGGGTTAGCAGCACTGCTTCAAGCTCCGCGGGCGGCACCTGAAAGCCCTTATATTTGATCAACTCTTTGGCTCGATCAACGATGAAAAAGTGACCATCCTCGTCAGCATAGCCAATATCACCGGTGTGCAGCCACCCTTCGGAGTCGATTGTGGCCGCGGTGGCGTCTGGGCGGTTCAGGTAACCCTTCATCACCTGAGGGCCGCGCACGTAAATCTCACCCTCCTGATTTGGTCCCAGCAGTTCGCCTGATGTGAGATCGACTATCTTACATTCAGTGTTGGGGGCACAGGTGCCTACCGAGCCAAACCTTATTGTGTCGCTGTTAGCCGGTGAGGAGTGCGTGACTGGGCTAGTTTCGGTCATCCCATAACCCTGACGCAACTGACAACCGAGACGTTGCATGCAGGCGCGCGTAAGGTTTGCATCCAGAGGCGCCGCCCCTGAAAAGATTGTTCGGAGATGCGGCAGCTCGTACTTGTCGACGACGGGATGCTTGCTTAACGCAAGAACGATTGGCGGCACCAAGTGGGCCAGAGTCACATTGTACTTACTGGCGGTCTGAAGGAACTGTTCGAGATCGAAGCGCGGCAGCGTCACAATCGTTGCCCCTGTCTGCAGGCCCAGGTTTAGAATCACTACCAAACCATAGATGTGAAAGAGTGGCAGTACACAGATGAGAGTGTCGTTCTGATTGAAATAGCAGAGGCCTTCCATCTGGCGTAAGTTGGCCACAAGGTTATAGTGAGTGAGCATCACCCCTTTGGGCATGCCGGTCGTGCCACTTGAATAGGGGAGGGCCACGATATCATTCTTTGGATCGATATCGACTTGCGGCGCCCGGCCATCTTCTGCCAGCAGAGACGAGAACGGCGTGGCCCCTTCTCCGTCTCCAATAACGAATAGCTCCTCGATGTTTGCGGCAGTTGCCGCCGCGCGCGCCTTCTCAAGAAACGGTGGCACTGTGATCAAGAACCGTGCTCCTGAATCTTTCAGTTGCT
This sequence comes from Pyrinomonadaceae bacterium, assembly GCA_041751855.1. Taxonomy (GTDB): domain Bacteria; phylum Acidobacteriota; class Blastocatellia; order Pyrinomonadales; family Pyrinomonadaceae; genus PSRF01. Next base: position 61,146 of record JBGSWR010000092.1, on the reverse strand, counting down.
CTTCGATTTCGTGTTCGGTGTAAAGCGGATTGATTGTTGTATTAATGCCACCCAGCATTGATACGGCATGAAAGATGACAGCGTACTCGGGAATGTTGTAGCTCAGTATGCCAAAGACTTCGCCCTTCTTGAATCCCCGCGCGGCAAGGCTTGCCGCCACTCGATGCACGGCGTCTAAAAGTTCGTTGTAGGTGAGCGTTCGTCCACTGGATCCGTCGATCAGGGCGGGCTTATCGGCGAAGTCTCGCGCTCGCTCGAAAACGAAATCAGATAATGAAACTTCCGGAATGGTAACTTCCGGATAGGGACCACGAAAGATCATAAGGTTCTCCAGAGGCGCTCTACCTTATCAGGTGACCGGGCATCTGCAAAAGGTATATAGTGCCCAATTCTCGCAGTTGTCTGATCCATGACCCTGATTCTGAAGAAAGCCCGTGTCTAATGGAAGATTGCCCTCTGAATATAATCTGTTTGGCCACCTATTTTAAAGGCGGAGACTTTATCCGGGAGTGTAAGAGACATGGTTGTCATGTGGTTCTCATCACCAGGGAGAAGATGCTGGGCGAGGATTGGCCGCGCGAAAGTCTTGATGACCTAATCGCTCTGCCTAACGATGCTGAGCCGGACCTCTTCATTCATCTGGCCAGCCTTCTTGCGCGAGATCGCAGAATCGATCGGGTCGTAGCCCTCGAAGAGTTTGATGTGATCATGGCAGCAATAATACGCGAGCATTTGGGGCTGGATGGTTTGAGCCGCGCAACAGCCAGTCTCTTCCGCGATAAGGTGGCAATGAGCACGCGGGCGCGAGCAGCCGAAATAGTCGTGCCGGAGTTTGTAGCGTTAATAAACCACCCCGCTGTAGCCACCTTCATGGAGCAGGTGCCTCCTCCCTGGATCATCAAGCCCCGCTCGGACGTCTCAGCCATCGGGATCAAAAAAGTTAATAACGCAGGCGAGGTATGGCAGGCAATCGAGGAGCTTGATGCTCGTGAACGTGTGCGAGAGAGATCTCCGCACTATTTTCTTGCAAAGTTTGTTCAAGGCGACGTTTTTCACGTCGATGCGGTTGTGAGCGAAGGCCAAGTTATGTTTGCCGGAGTAAACTGCTATGGCCGGCCGCCGCTCCAGGTGGCCCATCTGGGTGGGGCTTACATTTCAAGAACCATATCCTCTGGCTCTGCGGATGAGAAAGAACTACTTTCCCTTAATCACAGACTGGTCGAGACCCTGGGCCTGCATCACGGGGCAACGCACGCGGAGTTTATTAAAAGCAATGCCGACGGCAGCTTCTATTTCCTCGAAATTGCAGCACGCGTGGGTGGAGCTTATATCGCCGAAGTCCTTGAGTTTGCATCCGGCATCAATCTCTGGCGCGAATGGGCGAAAATCGAACTTGCTACGGAGCCTCCTGCGCGGATCGCGCCCCGGCGAAAGGAACATGCCGGGATTGTGCTGTCGCTGGCTCGTCAAGAGTATCCCGACACCTCTGCTTACAATGATCCCGAGATCGTTTATCGCGTGAAGAAAAGACATCATGTCGGGTTGATTGTTCAATCAGCAAATGGCGAGCGCGTGAAGGAGTTGCTCGATCAATACGCGGCGAGTTTCACCGAAGATTTCATCGCAGTTGTCCCTCCTCTTGAGCGCGCCGAATAAAATAACCTCCTCCGGCCCTTACTCAGCGGTTTCTTACCAAACCCGTCACGCTCCCACGCCGCATATCGTTGTCGTGCATAAGAACGTATCAGGCCACAAATGTCCGAACGACCACAGGCAGACGTTCCCAACGCAGACGGACAATAACTGGTATAAGGGCCGGCCGCACCGATCTTATTTCTGCTGGACAGATTGATGCGGCCTGCTCAACCTCTCAAAATGTGAGTTTAGGACACGGTACACATTTCACGCTCACTCCAGCGAATAAAAACATTGACACAGTTTCCGGCAGGTCCTAAGCTGCTGCCGAATTTCCTCTGATGAGAACGGCAGTTCTGATAGGCCTCCAAGCCTGTGCGGACCAGAAGCGCTGCACTCCTTCAGTAGACATCTGGACTTGGAGTAGCTGTATGAACCCCCCGACTCGAAGGCGCTTGTATGCCAGGTGCTTTTTGCCTTTGACTGTTTTAGTTCTTGCCTGTCTTGGAGCGGGATTAACTGTCAAAGCAGAGGAGATGCTTTTTAATTTTGAAAATGTTTCGGTTGGCGAAAGCCGATCAATCCTAACTCTGACACAGTCCCGGCTCACTTTGACGATAGCGCTACCAGGTTCTAGTTTCGCTGACTTGAATCCACAACCGAGTGCTTCAGATTTTGGTTCACATAGTCTGCTTGCGCCCAATAGTCAGACTGGCGCATTCGTGGTGAGTTTTTCATCTCGCCTCTCCAGTTTCTCGCTGGGCGACGGTGAACGTGATGAGGACAGACGTTTCCTCGAAGCGGTGAGTTCGATCCCTGAGCGTGCTACTTTGCTCTTAATGGGCGTGGGACTCCTCGGGCTTAGTATAGTGATTCGAAGGCGACGTTCAGGGCGCCAGTGAAGAAGACCTCGGCGAGGAGGCGAAGAAACCCTCGTCCGAGGAATCCAGTTCCTGCCTAGTTTCCCTCCGGCGTAATACTCAACTCTGGTACGTACCGTGAAAAACTTCGTTCGACGTGGGTGATCACTCCGGCAGGCAGCTTCTGATAAAGTTTAGTGGCGCCTTCCATCCCTAATACCTGAACTGGCACGGGCCCCTTGTCGATTTCAGCAAAGTTCTCGCGCAACAATAGAGTTATGTACTCGTTTCCCTGACCGCCGAAGACTACTTGCGAGACCAGGAATGTTGCTTGCCCTTGCTTCATTACAGGCACGAGGTCGTTTTTGACGTAGTTTTCGAATTCCTGTAGACGCTCTGGGGCTACGACAGTTGAAGTGACTATCGCAAGCTTGGGCGGCCAGGTCAGTTTTCCCTGGTTACTCAGATCGGGGCGTGTGCGAACGATGGATCGGTTAACGCTATTGACAAAACTGCCGGCTTTGGCCATCCAGGCAGCAAAGCCTGATTGGCCAAGTGCCTTTTCCAGGGGGTTGGGAGAGTCGAACTCGGCGAACTTCTCCATCTGCATGACGATCACGAATTCGAAAGCGTTGCCGGCAGCTGGAGTGCTCTGCCAAACATCACGCCATTTAACCCCGGCCTTGCGCAGCGCAGGGTTGGTCTGGTTCTTCATGAAGTTCTGAAACTCCCCCATCATTTCGGGCTTAACGCTGACAACTGTAAGAGCCAGCCACTCTGGCTGACTGGGAGGTTGGCTATCGGAACTCTGGGCAAAGCTCGGTTGAAGAGTAATGCCGAGCAGCAGAAGGGTGACCGAGAGTGCTTGAAGCACCCTCGGGGCGGTTCGTCTCATAACTGATTCCTCGTTTCTGGTGAAAGACGTGAAAAGCGTTTGTGGTTAGTCGGTACCGGTTAGTCTTATCGACATCCGAAACCTCTGCACGGAAGCAACAGGAGTTGGTTCGTCGAGAGTTCCGAGGCGATTCGATCGGCCAGCTTTGGATCGAGTGCTCGGAGGGCTTTCGTCTGATTCTCGGCTGAAGCCCGATCTTTGATGGCGAGATAAGATATTGCAAGGCTATAGTGCGCTTCGGCGAGCGACGGATTAAGCGCGATGACCTCCTTCAATTCCCTGATTGCATCACGGTGCCGCAACATGCCGTTGTAGGCCAGAGCAAGTCCATAGCGTACCTCTTCCGGCAGCGGGAAAGCTCTTGCCCTTCCGGCCTCAGGATTCAATGACTCAGCGCGTTTGAGATATAAAGCCTGCTGAAAGGACTTCACCGCTTCTGGGAATTTGTTAAGGTTCAGATAGGCATATCCAAGATGATAATGGGTTGACGCACCCACTTCAGCGGGCTGAATCCGAATTGCCGTCTTCAGAATACTGACCGTATCTTGATGTTTCTTCTGAACAGAGTAGAGCAGCCCAAGCTTTATGTACGAACTGACGTCATTGGGATTGACCTGGATGGCTCTCTTCAGCGAGGGCTCGTCTTCGAGCGGGGTCGGTTCCGCTTCGATGTTGCTGGTGGTTGCCCCGTCAGTCGCAGCGACTTCTTTCGCAACTGTCTCAGTTGTAGAAGCGCCGGTAGCCGGGACCGACGCTGGAGTTGAGGGCGAGGATTCGCTGAGGACAGTTGATGTCGGTGTAGGGACAATCACCTCGGAAACTACACGTGGGGGAGGGGCAAAGTCATAGTTAATAACGCCATAAAGCCTCACTGGATCCAATGATAGTTTCTCTCTGGCGAAACTTGCTTTCCGTGCCGCCGCTTCAGCGGCTTCCTTTAAAAGCGCGTGCCCTGACATAGCGCGGGCGCTAACGACGTTCCCTCTTTCATCGACGATGATGTGGACTTCAACTCTTCCGCCGGCGCCTGACAGACCGGCTGCCGGAGGATATTCAGCCTTTGGGAGGTTAATGGCAGCGCTTCTCAGAACATCTTCGGTGACGAACTGAACGTTGATTTTTGAAGAGATCGGACCATCAGCATTTCCGCCCAGCGGTCCTGCTGCATTAGTAGGAACGGCCGAAAGTTGCTTCTGAGGCAGGCTTGCTGCGGCCGGTGAAGATTGGTCGTTGCCGGCATTTTGGGCAGCGGGAACGCGTGTTTGAAGCTCGGTCTTTTTATCATTCGGATTGCTCTGCACAGAGCCTGTAGTCTCGGTCTCACGACTGTTGGCGCCAGAGGTCGCTATTCGGGAAGGCGCGGGGGCTTCTATCCTGGGATTGTTCGGTGAAGCGGCTCCGAGTTTGGAGTTGTTGGTAGCCAGTTTGTCTATCGCTTCTCCGTAATAATAAGCGATGGTGCGATAGGTAACTTCGATCGGTTCATAACTAATCTTTCCGTCCTCGTATACCGCCACCGATCGGACCATCTTTTTCCAGTTACCAAGCTGGTCAAACTCATACTTAAAAGTCTCTTTAACAAAGGAGCTCCCATCGCTGCCTCGAAAAACCAGTTCGACAATATTGCCCTTATCGTCGTGCCGGTAATTCTCGTTTTCAGCTTTGGCGATGACCTCCAAGTTGTAGGCTACCGAGTCGACTCTTCTACCGGACGGATCATAGGTTTGGGTTGTTCGCAAGTCCTTTGGACCTTCGACCAGGTTACCGCCCTTGATGACTATTTTTGCCGTCTCGATCCGAATACGGCGGACGGGGCCTCTAAGTCCATCTTGCTCCCGACTGTTGGTTTCGGGGGCAGCGGAAATGGCCGAGCGAATCGAGTTGTCCTGACCAGTCGATATCGGGCCCGTTCCGAGCACGAGGCTGCAAAATGCGAAAGCGAGTATCAGAACCTTTTTCATCGCGTCTCCTTTATGGTCCACCTGCCGGATGCAAATAGTCAATCTGAAAGAGTCGGGGTGTCAAGGTGTGTCGATACGAGCGGGTCTGGGAGGAAGTCTCCTGACGCTCTACCGCTTGCAAGCTGAGACTTGCTTCCATAGATCCAGAGATCAGGAATTTGATCTGGCCGGGTAGCTCAGGAGTCTTTGGAGTCTCTTCCTTGCTCATAGCCGCACCTAAGAGCTCGATCGCCCAAGGTCAGGGGTGTCCGGTTTCGCAGTGCCCGGATTTTGCCCCACCTTTACATGAGAAGTATTCAGGTAGCTACCATCACAGTAGCGCCGAATCCTGAGTAGTTTTGGACGTCGTCGTACAAGATAGCAGTGGGATGTGGAATATGCACACTCACCTGGGTAAACTTCGATCGATTCCAAGCCAGCGTCGGTAGCGGATCTCTTGTTGGCTAAATAGTGAGCCGAGCCCCTTTAGTCCCAGGAGAGCCAGCAACAGGCCTCGGGATATCGATACCCTGCCTTATATACCTCTCCGCACGCAGAGTCAACGGCACCCGCCCGTCCGGACCTGTCAGCCGTCGCGAAATGTTGTCGGTTCAGTCTACAGTCCCGCCTACTGCTGGGTTCTTTCCGAGCTCATTTTGCGTCGCTTGAAGTAGTAAGCCGGATCGGTTGGAGGGCCCGCTACCGTTACTAACTCCCATCCGTTAGCTCCTAGCCGGTCCAGGTGTTGTTGGAGCACAAACGCTTCACGGCCGAATGAGGCGGTTGGTTCTTTCCTCATGCGCGAGTTGCCCGATGGCGAGAAGTTGGTAGTACTGGGACCTGCGACAGCCAGATACTCCCATTGATCACCGGCAAAGGACTCAGGGATGTCGGCGGCGGCATGCCTGACTGATGTCAAGAGCGCCGTTCCCAACAGCGCCAGCGCAAGCAGAGTGAGAACGAGAGTTCGATCTGTCTTCTTTGTCTTTTCATTCATGGAGATAATCCTCATCCAATTGGAGCCATTATGTCTTTCAGCCGATTCCGGCAGAGCTTCTGACCGTCTGCGCAAACTCGCGGCGACAACTTAATCTTTGGAGGAAAGGCTGCGAATTCTAACGCCTCACATTCGAGTCTGTTCCCGATTTTAAGATTTCCGAAGGTAGGGTACACCATCGTGGCGCGCAGGCTAAAATATGCCGTAGGGTCGGCAAGGAAACGGGCTTGAGTTGATTATGATTGGTTCTCTAATCGCCAGTTTTCAATCGATGCGAAGTTGAGAAAGTTTAGAATTGAGGTAGACTGTGCCGACTGATGCGGCAATTCAATTTAACAACTTAAGGAGAGATGCGGATCATGCGGACAAAAAGTTCGAATCTGATTCTTGGCGTCGGGGTAATCATGGCCATCGCGCTTGCATGTAGTTATAGCGCGACTACAGCGAACATCAGTGGGGTAAAACTTGGGAAGGATGAAAAAGTCAGCCAGGAGACAACCAGTTTCGAACCTGACGATTCCATTTATGCCGTGGCCGTTATCTCAAATGCTCCCGGGAAACTAAAAGTGAGAGGTCGGTTGCTGGTGGATAGTGTTACCGGATACGAGACTGGACCAATTCCGGGGCTCGAAGATACGGTCGATCTCGCGGGTAGCGGCACAGCGACTTTCACCTTCTCACCGCCAACCAAAGGCTGGCCAAAAGGAAGTTACAAAATAGAAGTGATCATGATGGATGAAAGTGGCCAGCAAAAGGACCAGGAGACCACAAGCTTTACGGTTTCATAGGGAATAGATCGCAGGGTTTTTGGTTTGCTCGTAAAGCACCAGGGACGTGAACCACGAAATTTTGGCCACCCGCGTTGTCCAGATTTCAGACGCTAGTCTGACATCTGGACTTACTTCGCCTAGAAGAGTCTTGCAAAGACAACTCTACAATATTTTTCCGCTCATCACTGGCCGCCGTAAGTCGGTATACGGGTTGCTGACTGCACTGGCTTTGCAACCATTCGTAGTTGGCCCAGAGAGCGGTGGGTCTCTTTTCTCTCTGGCAACATAACCAGCGCACAACAGACAGTGATTCCGGAACCGGCAACTCTATTGTTGCTCGGAACCGGGCTCGCTACTCTCGGCGCTGGGCTGAGAAAGAGACACAAGGCGACGCAGAAACGCCGTCAGTGACTCTAACTCACAAACCTTGAAAGAGGCTCATTCTTCCCGGCGCGGCATCATTGCCGCGCCAACATCGATCCTGCTGAAGTATTACGCCTGATCGAAATCCCACTTGATAAGATCAATCCTCGTTGTAACCACCCTGCACTTGACATGCTCTTGCGCACCGCCGATAAATAGCCCGAATTCCGCTTCGCAATCGCGGTGACCAATCAGGGCCGGAAAATGAATCTCAAGGAGTTTGTTTCCATCCGCAATCTGGTGAAGCAGACCGTGCTCGTTCTGCTATTGCTCTGTGCCGAAGGTCCAGCGACTCGGTTAATTGGATTGAGTGGCTGGCAGGGAACTCCGGGCTCTGCGGTGCTAGCTCAGGATGATCCTCTGAAAAATCTGAGAGATGAGTATGCAAGATTAGAGAGAGAGGGGATTAAGGAGAACTTTCACCGGCAACTCTCCTTCACCATTCTCCAGGAATACTTGCCACCGGGAACGCGTATGACCTCAGGTTACCGGAGCCCCCAGAGACAACTGGATCTCATTCTGCGAATGGCGCGGGCCAACAATATTCCGGCGCCTGCGACTGGCTCCATTGATGATGAAAGCTCCTGGCGCCCACCGTTGCTGGCCCTCAGGCAGAAGGGTTTTATTATCGCCGCGCCAACCCACACCCCACACGCGACAGATGAAGCCGTATTTGACCTGTCCGGCGCCGACTTGAATGCCATACAAGACGGTTGTCGCCGTGCCGAGAAAGCAGGAATGATCAAATTCAAGCGGATCATTTTTGAGGCGCGCAACAATGCTGTCCACGTAGAAATCGAAAGCGTAAGCCCGAAGGCATTCAACGTTTTGGGCAGACGTCCTCCCACATCAAGCGGCCCGACCGGCAGCGGATCGGGTTCGACGGCGCCACCCGAATCCGAGCAGCGCCGCTCCATGCTGGAGCAGTTACAGGAGATGCATGACCGTGAACCGGATCCTGCCAAGAAGATTGACTACGATCGCTCAAAGAGAAACTTGCTTGATCCCGTTGCGGACGCCGCGGCGATCGCCGCAATTGACAACGAGATCGAGCAGCATCAGACGGAGTCGCAACAACTGGCAACCGGGGGTCAGAAAGGAGAGTTGGTCGCCAAATTAAGTGCCGCCCTGCGAGAAGGGCGCCACGAAGATGCCATCGAGGCAGCCGAGGCGTATGCAAAGGCCTTTCCTGGTTCAAGAGAGGCACAGTCGACGCTCGCTCGCATCAAAACGCACGGCTTGATTATCGAAGCGCAAACGGCGCTGGAAAGGAAAAGTTGCGCCGATTGCGAGCGGGCCAATCGCTTGATTGATGATGCGCTAATGCTGTCGCCCGCCCACCATGGGGCAAGAGTAATCAAAAGGGACGTTGAAACATGTCTGAAGAGTTGTGAAGGGAGCAGCACAATAATCGTCGTGCTCGGAGTAGTTGGTTTCTTTATCTTTGCCGGATCACTTACTGGCTATTTCATCGTATCGCGTCCTGGGAGTTGGCTGTCCAGCAGGACGCAGGGTACGCCGCAGTGGATTCTTGAGGGGATTGAAGGGCCGTATCAAGGCCATATTTTCACGCTGGACAAGCCGGAGATCACGATCGGAGCGCAAGGTCGTCCTGATGGTCCTTCTGATATCGAGATCTGCGACACGCAAAGAAAGATCTCGAGGCGGCATTGCTCGATTATGAATAATGGAAAACAGATCTACCTGATGGACGAAAGTACCAACGGGACCAAAGTAAACGGTCGCGACCTCGACAGAGGTTTGCCCACAGAGATTGCTCAAGGCGATCTTATTACGTTGGCAGATGATGTGGTACTTATGCTGCGTCGCAAGTGATTGCTCAACGCACAGCGTGACTCGCTTGTGCCTGGGGGGTGACCTTTGGATTGTATTGTGAGGCGGTGCGCTCTCTGGCGTCAGCCAACCGGTTGACTGCATCGCAGGTTTTGACCATCAATACGACAAAAACGATCGGTCCGATCAGTAGTGCGAGAAATCCAAGAACTGGCACTACGGTTGTGACCAGTACGATCGGGTACACGATATAAAGTGCTGGAGAGAGTTTTGGTACTGGCAGAGCATAACGATCCACGAAGGCGTTATAGTCGCCGGGGAATCCGCCCAAGGCCTGAAAGACCCAGTACAGGTTGAAGAACGGAATGAAGAGGAAACCGATTGCTTTGACGGGCGTCATCCGAGCAGATGATCCATCCTGAATCGAAGCCCACATTTTGTAGACGACGGTTAAGAACAGAATCATCTGGGTGAAAACGAACGGCGCGATGGCCAGAAAAATCAGCACGCCCACCAGGAGGCTTGTCAAATCATCATCAATGCCCATAGATCTTGGTAATTGGTAACTATCTAAGAGAAAGAGGGCGGGAATTCCACACAAAGGCAGCAACAAGAGCGCGAAAATCAACGCTGCTAAGTAGAGACCTTTAGACATCCTGACCATAAGAACTCTCCTTTATTCAAGCTTAAGTATTGAACCCGTCTGGAAGTGGAAAGCGATTCGTCTGTCTGGGCCAGAGTGGCGGGACATTACTCCTGCTTTGGGGCCTTGTCAACATGCTAATTAAAGAGAAATGTTGAAGTGCGACGTGTAGGGGTGGCCCTCTATGGCGCCTGCATTTGAAGATATTTCACTCGGTACGGGCGGCCACCGCGGGCCACCCTCAACAAGTTAGGACACACTGATCTGTGGTAGATTAGCTTGTCGGCCCCCTTCTCGTTGAAGTAGAATCTTCTCCACCTTCTCACCACCTGAAAGATAGCCCCCAAAAATTGAATCGAACCCAGGAGGTCGAGCGATGTTTCATCGCAAGATGGCCGCTTTTTTTTGTCTTTTGTCGTTCATTGCTGCCGGTCCGGCCCAAGCCACCAATTCCGCCCAGAACTCCGCCAGCTTGGCGCCTCTCCTGCTGACAATTGAAGGCACCGACAGGGCAATTGCCATAGAACCAGTGACTTATCTACGGGATCCGTTCCCGGTGGCCCAGCCGATACCTTTCAGCCCGGACGCACGCACGCGAGTAAAGCTCTTTGCCAGGAACGTGGATCTGGAGCCGGGTGAAACTGTTTCCGCATTGGTGGCTATGGCCGAGGATTCAGCGCAGAACCTTTACCCTTTAGCAGTCGAGCGAGTGGACAAGGTGCCAGGATTCGACTGGCTGACCTCGATTGTTGTTCGGTTGAACGATCAAATGGGAACATCCCTCGGAGAGGTTATGATTGGCGTGACGCTTCATGGTCTCGCAAGCAATCGCGTGCGCGTAAGAATCGGAAATCCTTTACCTGACCTTGGTATTGGCGCAAACCTCAATGGCAAACCTGTTTTTCCCGGAGACAATCCCTGGAACCAGGACATCTCGAACACTCCAGTCGATCCCAATTCCGCGACCTTGATCGGCAGCATTGGACTTAATACTTCGATACATCCCGATTTCGGCACTGTCTGGGCGGGGGCTCCGAATGGCATCCCGTACATTGTTGTCTCTGGTAATCAGGCTAAAGTTCCCATTACCTTCACCGCTTATGGCAACGAGAGCGATCCTGGCCCATATCCGATACCGCCAGATGCACCGATCGAAGGAGGCCCCAACGGAACCGGGGACCGCCACGTAATCGTCATCGATCGTGATAATTGGAACCTCTATGAACTGTTCTACGCATTCCCGTCGGGAGCCGGCTGGAACGCAGCCAGCGGCGCGGTCTTTGACTTGAAATCCAATGCGTTGCGCCCGGCCGGTTGGACGTCAGCGGATGCGGCCGGTCTTCCAATCTTCCCGGGTCTGGTTCGTTACGATGAAGTGTTTATTCAGAAGGAGATAGCTCATGCTCTGAGGTTCACGGCCCAGCAAACTCGCCGGGCATACGTTATCCGGCTCGTCACTTTGCGAGCAACAACACCAGCCCAAGCCTGCCGCCCATGGGCATGCGCGTTCGCTTGAAGGCGTCATTCGATATCTCAGGATACTCGCAGTCGATGCAGGTTATTCTGAAGGCGCTCAAGAAGTACGGAATGATCCTGGCGGATAACGGAAGTAATTGGTATATCAGCGGTGCGCCCGATCCTCGTTGGGACGACAATGAGTTGAGGAGCCTGAAGACGCTCAAGGGATCTGATTTCGAAGTGGTCCAGATGGGGCCAATGGTAACCCAATAAGATTTCGGAAGCCTTAAACTCTTTGGAGCCCGCAGGTAATTCCTGCGGGCTTTGTTTTCCTGAGTTGGAAAACTGCCAGATAGCGAGGCATTACCGAGGTTTGCTCTTTACTCTGTAGCCTGCTACTGGGTTTATACTGCCTACTGTTTGGGTTTTGCGATGTTCACGCGATTGAACCAAAAGGAAAGGCTCACCAGATGCAAGATCAAACCGAAGAGACAGAGCACCCGCAACAGAGAGAGGTGGTCGAAGATCCTGTTTGCGGAATGACTGTAACTCCCGAATCTGCTGCTGGTTCCTTCGCTCACAACGGCAAAACCTATTACTTTTGTAGCCGCCAGTGCCTCAATAAATTCCGCGACGATCCGGAGCACTACCTCAATAGACCTCCCGAACCAATGATGTCGCAGCCCGTCGGCATCCAGCGAGCGAAACCGGTTACGGAAACCATTAAAGCTCAAGTCTACACCTGCCCGATGCATCCAGAAGTAAGGAGTGACAAGCAGGGAGCCTGTCCTAAGTGCGGGATGGCTCTCGAGCCTCTCAATGTCACTCCTCCCAGGCAGAAGGTTCAGTACACGTGCCCGATGCACCCCGAGATAGTGCGCGATGCGCCAGGAGGCTGCCCGATCTGCGGGATGGCCCTCGAGCCCCGTACCGTCTCATTGGACGAAGAAGAGAATCCCGAACTCGTTGACATGCGGCGGCGGTTCTGGATGAGCGCCATTCTGAGCATCCCAATCTTCTTCATCGGAATGAGCGAGATGATCCCAGGCGCCCCCCTGCAAAGACTTATTCCAATGCGCACTCTCGCATGGATTCAGGTGATCCTATCGTCACCAGTGGTGTTGTGGGGAGGCTGGCCGTTCTTCGTGCGCGCCTGGCAGTCCATAGTAAACCGTAGCTTGAATATGTTCACGCTGATCGGACTTGGGGTCGGTGTCGCCTATGTTTACAGCGTGGTTGCCACTCTCCTTCCTCAGCTATTTCCGCATTCATTTCGTGGCCATGACGGCAGCGTGGCGGTCTACTTCGAAGCCGCAGCCGTGATTACAACGCTGGTCCTGTTGGGCCAGGTGCTCGAGTTAAAAGCGCGGAGCCAGACAGGTGCGGCAATCAAAGCCCTGCTCGGTCTGGCGCCGAAGTCCGCAAGAAGAATCCTGGCTGATGGTCGCGAAGAAGATGTACCGCTAAACCAGGTACAGGGTGGCGACGTTTTACGGGTGCGCCCGGGAGAAAAGATTCCCGTTGATGCCGTCGTTACCGAAGGCTCAAGCGCCGTAGATGAGTCAATGGTCACAGGCGAGCCGATTCCGGTAGAAAAAACGGTTGCAGACAAAGTTATCGGCGGAACAGTAAATGGGACGGGCAGTCTGATCATCAAGGCCGAGCGTGTGGGCTCGGAAACGCTCCTGGCGCAGATCGTCCAGATGGTCGCCGAAGCCCAACGTAGCCGCGCGCCGATTCAGAGATTGGCCGATCGCGTTTCGGCATTTTTTGTCCCTACCGTAATCCTTATTTCGGTGGTCACCTTTATTGTATGGGCCACTGTTGGCCCGGAACCTCGCATGGTCTACGCCATTATCAATTCGGTTGCGGTTCTGATCATTGCGTGTCCGTGCGCGCTGGGTTTGGCGACGCCCATGTCGATCATGGTTGCCACCGGTAAGGGAGCTCAGCTCGGAATTCTCTTTAAAAATGCAGAAGCGATTGAAGTGTTGCGTGACGTCGACACTCTGGTGGTGGATAAGACAGGAACACTCACGGAAGGGAAACCGAAGTTGGTGACGGCGATGCCGGCGCCGGGAGCGGAGGAAAGAGATCTTTTACATTTCGCTGCCAGTCTTGAGAAGGGAAGTGAGCACCCGTTAGCCGCCGCCATCGTAGCGGAAGCTCAGGAGCGTGGCCTACCGGTTGTGAATTCTCAATCCTTCGAATCCCTCACTGGGAAGGGGGTTAAAGGAAAGGTGGATGGCCGAGACGTAGTCCTCGGAAATCGCATTCTGTTTGAGGAGTTAGGAATTGATCTCGGTGAACTGCCTGCTCTGGCGGAGAATTTTCAGACCGAAGGCCAAACGGTAATGTTCGTAGCGATCGACGGTAAAGCTGCGGGACTGGTGGGTGTTGCCGATCCCATCAAAGAAGGAACTCCCGATGCAATCAGTAGGCTTCACGAAGAAGGTTTAAGAATCGTCATGGTCACGGGGGATAGCCGCAGAACCGCTGACGCAGTCGCTCGGAAGCTGGGGATTGACGAAGTGGCGGCCGAGGTGCTTCCTAACGAAAAGGCAGAAGTAATAAAGAACTTTCAAGCGCAAGGGCATAAAGTGGCAATGGCAGGCGACGGAATCAATGATGCACCGGCCCTGGCGCAAGCGGACGTAGGGATTGCCATGGGAACGGGAACCGATGTGGCGCTGGCGAGCGCGAGTGTGACACTGGTGAAGGGCGACCTGCGGGGCATCATTCGAGCGCGGCGTCTCAGTCGGGTGACGATGGGAAACATCAAACAGAATCTCTTCTTCGCATTTATTTATAACGCTCTTGGGGTACCCATCGCCGCAGGTGTGCTCTATCCGTATACGGGATTACTGCTTAATCCGATGATTGCCGCTGCCGCAATGAGTTTCAGCTCGGTCTCCGTAATCGGCAACGCCTTACGTCTCCGCCGCGCCAGGGTTTAATTCGTCTGTTTGGTGAGAGCGATCTGTGGACTTTGTTTCAAGGGTGAGCTAAAGTCCACCCCTTACCAAACTATTCAGAAATTCCAAGGATAACGCTTTTCGATCGTCTGATTTCCAGAGCGGAGGAGCCCAAAGTGAGAAGAGAGTCCCTCGAAAACCATCCAGTCAAAACACTCCGTTTCTTACCCTTGATCCTGATGTCCATTTTCTGCCTGCCTGCGACTGTAGTAGCGCAGGTGCTCGGTGACCCGGTCGATGTTAGCCAGAGTTTTCGCAAGATGGAGAACATCTATTTCATCGGCAGTCGCGTAACGTCGTTCGATCCAGCGACGGGACAAGGAATATTGCAGTGGGACCGACACGTCAGGAACACGACGCTCTCTTTCAACAAGATTGACGTTGGCTTCGAGCGAGGCCGCGCAACGGAATTTCCGGGCACTGAATACGATCAAGACCCCGCCCTGCCTTTCTCGGTTACTTTCGTCAGTCCGCGAACCGTGCGCTTGCGTTTTTCAACGCGTGCGGTCCCCCTCGGCGACGGCTCGTCGCTAATGCTCGCAGGGCCCGTTTCGAAAGATAGTTCCTGGAGGGTCGAGCAAACCGATCAGACCATTAGCTATAAGAGTGGTCACGGTGAACTGCGAATAATTAAGGAGCCATGGCACATCGAGATCTATGATCGCAACGGTAACCTGCTGACCCGCACCCAGAACATGGGCGATCCCGCGACATTCATAGCCCCCATCCCGTTCTCTTTTGTCCGTCGTGCGAGCGATCTCGGCCGTCGCATTGCCGCTACTTTCGAACTCAAGCACGACGAAAAGATCTTTGGCGGCGGCGAATCGTTTACACGTTTGAACAAGCGCGGGCAGCGCGTGAACGCGTACATTCGCGACGGTATGGGCACACAGAGCGAATACATGTATAAGCCAATTCCTTTCTTCCTGAGCAGCAATGGCTATGGCATGTTTGTGCACACAAGTGCGCCCGTAACCTTCGATTTTGGAAGAGACTTTGATGCTCACAACGTGATCTACTCCGGAGACGAGAACCTCGATATCTTTGTCTTCCTGGGGGAACCAAAGGAAATTCTCTCCGAGTACACTGCTTTAACAGGACGCAGTCCGGTGCCACCTTTGTGGTCCTTTGGCTTTTGGATGAGCCGCATCACCTACAACTCTGAAGAGCAGGTGCGCAATGTCGCAAAGCAACTCAGGGAACACCGAGTTCCCGCTGATGTAATTCATCTTGACACGGGCTGGTTTGAAACCGACTGGCGCAGCGATTTTCAGTTCTCGAAATCGCGCTTTAAGGATCCTGCAAAGATGATTGCCGACCTTAAGGAGCAAGGCTTTCGTGTCAGCCTCTGGCAATACAGCTATTTCACTAGCAAGAACGAACTCTGGAAAGAGATGGTAGCGAATGGTCATCACGTGAAGAACGAGGGGGGGCATTTGCCTTCCGAGGATGCAACCCTCGATGTCAGTAACCCTAACGCAGTGAAATGGTATCAGGATAAACTCGCGAACCTGCTAAAGCTTGGTGTCGCCGCAATCAAGGTAGACTTTGGTGAAGGCGCTCCGGAAACGGGACTGTATGCTTCGGGGCGCAGCGGATGGTACGAGCATAATCTCTATCCCTTGCGTTACAACAAAGCGGTCGCGGACATTACAAGGGAAGTGACCGGCGAAGATATCATTTGGGCCCGCAGCGCTTGGGCCGGCAGTCAACGTTACCCTCTGCATTGGGGTGGTGACGCAGAAAACACAGATTCTGCGATGGCGGGCACATTGCGGGGTGGTCTTTCGTTCGGCCTGTCGGGTTTTACTTACTGGAGTCATGATGCGGGTGGTTTTGTGCAACGGGCGCCTCGCGATCTCTATCGACGCTGGCTGGCCTGGGGAGTGCTTTCATCTCATACGCGTGCGCACGGCGTTCCACCCCGAGAGCCCTGGGAGTATGACGAGGCGTTAACTGAGGATTTTCGTCGGGCACTGGGTTTAAGGTACTCACTCATGCCTTACATTTATGCTCAAGCGAAAGATTCATCGGCCCGCGGTTACCCGATGTTGCGCACATTATTCTTCGAGTATCCGAATGATCCGGGCTCATGGAACATCGACGATGAATACATGCTTGGCTCCGATCTCCTCGTGGCGCCACTGTTTAGCAGTAGCGATATTCGGATGGTATACCTGCCGCCGGGTGTTTGGATCGACTACCAATCGGGAAAGGCATACCAGGGCGCGCAATGGCATCAGATTAAGGCCGGTGAGATCCCCGTAATCCTGCTGGTAAAGAATCACGCTGCAATCCCGCACATTAAAGTGGCGCAGAGCACAAACGAAATGGACTGGACCAATGTTGAGCTGCGAGTTTTCAGCACGGACAAGGCAGCGGTCTCGGGATTATTCGCGTTGCCGGAAGGGAAGCTGGAGGACCTTCATTTAACTTTCAGCAGGAATGCTTATGTCGTTAGTAGCGATCCTTTGGGGGGTAAGGTTAAGTGGCAAGTCTCCCAGGCGAAGACTTATTGAAGCCGTCCGACACCACAGGCTTTAGCCTCGTGGAGTTTCACCTTTGGCCTAAGGACACCACATCCCAGCACCACGTCCGACACCACAGGCTTTAGCCTCGTGGAGTTTCAACTTTGACCTAAGGACACCACATCCGAGCAGCACATTTCGTGAGTCTTGATAACTTCTGGCGACGGATTTCTGGTTAGGCTGAAATTGAAACTCCACGACGCTGAAGCGTGTGGTGTCGGGTTTCTTATTAGCGTCGTTGTTAGGCGGAAGATGAAGGACCACGAAGCTAAAGGATGTGGTGTCTGCCGGGGAGAAACGGGCGGTCGAGTTAGGTAGAAGTTGAAGGACCACGAAGCTAAAGCATGTGGTGTCTGCCGGGGAGAAACGGGCGGTCCATGTTAGGTAGAAGTTGAAACACCACGACGCACAAAGCCTGAGGGTATCTTCGGTTACGACAAACTGCGGTAGATCAAAGCTGAAACTCCGTGAGCTGAAGCAGGTATCTCGCGTCCGCGATCACTTCTTGCCCTGCACGATTCTATCCAACATCTCTACAAGGGCCTGGGGCGCTGACCACTGCGGGTTGTGATCTGCCGTCAACTGGAGGATGGTCCAACCGTTTTCCTTCGCGCGTTGCGACTGCGAATAAAAGTCGTCTTGATTGGTCTCTTTGCCCTGCTCCACAGTCAGAATGTAAGTGGCAGGAATCTTGCGCGCTGCCTCATTCTTGAGTGAGAGTGGCTCGGTAAAGGTTTTTAAGGGCTGCGGTAGATCCTTTGGTGGTTTCTGATCTGTTTTTACCCAGGGTGGTACTATGAAGTCGTCCTTGACCATCGTCTTAAGCCATTCGCCCCGC
Organism: Pyrinomonadaceae bacterium; assembly: GCA_041751855.1. Taxonomy (GTDB): domain Bacteria; phylum Acidobacteriota; class Blastocatellia; order Pyrinomonadales; family Pyrinomonadaceae; genus PSRF01. The sequence goes on along the minus strand of JBGSWR010000092.1, from coordinate 43,390 downwards.
TTTCCGATAAGAGTCTGAAGGCTCTCCCCATCTCTGGGAACCATTGCATCAAGATAAACAAGCTGCCTTATTCTCTCGGGTACTCGGTCAGCCACTCCGGTAATCACCATGCCTCCGTAGCTGTGACCTACCAGGACAATGTCTTTAAGGTCTTCGTAAAGGATCGAGTTGACCACATCCTCGATGTGCGTACTGAGGCCGATGTCTGGTCGAGCCAGATGAACACGCTCGCCTAAACCGGTTAGTTGTGGCCTGTAGACGTTGTAACCCTTATCCCTCAGAAGTCCTTCTACATTGCGAAAGGCCCACGCCCCGCCCCATGCGCCGTGCACGATGACGATGGTTTGTTTCGGAGAGATCTGTACTACTGGACTCTGGGCGTTTGTCTCGATTGGAAGAAGTAGTAAGAGTAGAGAAAAGCAGGCAATCTTCCAGTTGTTCTTTAATGTCATGGTAGCTCCGTAGTTTTCTTAATCAATTAAACCGGAGAAGGTTGATTTCCACGCGGTCCAAACTCAAACCCCTCATTCTACCGAAGGCTCTGCCGTGTTGGGGCTTCCTCTCACCAAAACTTTGCTAAAAACAAGAATTCGGCCCTTGCATTACACATCGTTCAGCTTCTGAACCCGCTGATAAACCCTTAGATAATCTACCAGCATCGCTTGTGGAAAAACCGTACTGTCATCCGGACCACCTGGCCAGTTTCCTCCCACTGCTACGTTCAGGAGAATAAAGAACGGGCGATCAAAGACCCACTTTGAACCTTGCGGTAGATCAGCAGGCGTCCTGGTTTTGTAAAGATGGTCGTCGCAATAGAAGCGGATGACATCTGGTTCCCATTCGACGGCAAAAATGTGAAATGAGTCGGCGAATCGGCGGTTACCAGGCAGTGAATAGGAAGCATTGATGCCATTGCCGCCTGAATATCCCGGGCCGTGAAGAGTCCCGTGGATTGTCGAAGGCTCTTTGCCGATATTCTCCATGATGTCTATTTCGCCGCAGTTGGGCCAACCAACAGAATCGATATTGTTTCCTAATAGCCAGAACGCGGGCCAAATGCCCTGCCCGTACGGAATCCTTATTCGTGCCTCAAAGCGACCATAAGTCTGGGAGAACTTGTTCTTAGTGATCAACCGGGCCGACGTGAAATCCCGAGTCACTTTATCCGCGGTATATTTCTCCATGATGGCTTTAATGACAAGCGAGCCTTCATACTGATAGGCATTGTCTATTCGGTCAGTGTAGTACTCGAGTTCGTTGTTTCCCCATCCGTGGCCCCCAATTTCAGCAGTCCATTTCGTCAAGTCAACAGGTGAGTTGTTTGGTCCATTAAACTCATCGTTCCAAACGAGACCCCAGTCTTCAAGAAACCGCGCCACTGCCGCATTCACTCTTTCGGATTCGCAGGATGGAGCAAGATGTCCGCAGTCACCTTCCAGAACCAATGATGCAGTGCCCAGCAGTTGCGCGAATTCCAGAGATGGGCCGGGAGTGACCACGTGGTCCAACTTAGCCACGATGTTGAAAACCCTGGCCTTTACAACCTGCGCTGCCCGTTCCATCGATCCGCCGAAGCCTTCCGAGATATCCAAAGCCATCATCGCCTGCGCCTGTCTGATCTTGTCGTTCGCGTCGAAACCAGCATCTTTTTCCGCCTTTTCCAGCTGTTCAAAAAGCTTCTGGCGAGTAGTGTTCCTGTTGTAGTTGTCAGGCGTTGTGAGCAGCAGTTGGCCAAAAGCAAATTGGACCACCCTTGAAGGATTCGAAGAGTAATCCCCGTTGTTCCACTCCCTGTCATTCATGATGGCTTTAATCTGAGCTTCCCACAGCAGCAGATCATAAGGCGCTAAACGAGGCGAGCCTACAATGGGAATTGCCTTATCCATGTAATCTGGATACTCAACGAGCCATTGGAAGACCTGCATGCCTCCCATCGAGATTCCCATCAGCGCTTTGACATGATTGAGCTTCAATACCTGAGTCAGGAGTTGGTGTTGCGACCTCACTGTGTCGCGCAAAGTGAACTTTGGGAAGTTCATTCGCGGCTGAAGTCTGCTGTTTGAAGGCGAAGACGAAACACCATTGCCCAGGGCATCGATTGCAACAACAAAATACTTGTCAGTGCCGACTAGCCTGTCTGGTCCAAAATTCGCAGCTAACTGTTCGGTTGTTCCCGAGGCCCAGGTTGGGAAGACGATTACGTTTGATTTGTCTGCATTGAGTTTGCCAAAGGTGCGGTAGCCGATGCGACAGTCACGAATTACTTCACCACTTACCAGTCTAAAATCGCCAAGCGCGGCAAACTGCTGCGCCTGACCTGCGGCAACTATTGCCAGCCCATGTACCAGGAGACAGGCCAGGATGATCTTCTTCGGGCTGTTCATATCGTGCTATTTCTGGAAGATCAGGTTATCCACTATGACCATGCCGTTCTGGGGCACGCATTGATTGCAATAAGCGCTGATCGTCACCGCGGTCAGCTTCTTGAGCACCTCTTTCGTGTCGACTTTGTCTTCAACCCAGGAAGGCTGTGAAAGGGACTTCAAGGGAATCAGATAGGTATTCAGCCCCGGCTTAATTCTGATCGGAATCTGCGGAAACCCGGCGTTGAGCATTATGCCCTGACCGCGGCTCATGAATTCGACGCGAAGAGAATCCGTCCCTGTCGCATATAACTGAACGGACAGGTTCTTGTAAGCGCTCACATCGTCCGCGCCAGGTTTACCGTCTTTGGCGGGATGCCCCTGCACCTCGAGAGTGACGTTGGCCCATTGATTCGGAGAGCTCAAACCAAACTCAAACATGGCAACGTGATTTGCATCGTCTCCCTTGAGCTTTACGAGTTCGGGTGCGCCGGGAGAGGCATTGGCCAGCCCCTTGAACCGCACCGGCGTGGATTCTTGCCCGGTGTAGACTTGCACCATCCCGCCGCCATTGCTAACGGGCCTGCCGTCTTCCAACTTTTCAAAGTCGGCGTATACGAAGCCTTTTTCCGATTGAAAAGACGGGAGCGGTCCACTTTCGTTCGGGGCTGCTGAGGGATTCTCGAAACCAACCATTATCAAGACGATCGCCAGAACTTTATAAGCAGTGATTTTCATTTTAAGCTTCCCTTCTCTTACAGGCCTTGTTGAGATGCGTTCAATTCCTGCCTAACTGAAGCGAGCCGCCTATTCAAAAATCCCCAAGAATGGAGCAAAAAAGATCAGCGGAGGAGAATCTCATTAGCACCTAACTTCAGTTAGGTGGCCCTTGGTTCTTCAGCACTTCCGCGAACCGTTTTAACGGTTTCCCTTGTCCATGGCGAATGTAGGCGAGAAACCGTTGAAACGGTTCCAAGTCTGCAACTGCCTCTGAACACCTAACTGAAGTTAGGTGTTAATCAGAAATTCCCATCGCGCACAATGTGAACGAACTCTGCGGCACGGGAATTCCCCCCGGAGGCAGGAGCTACAGGGGCTCCACCCACTCACCGGATTCCGCTGAACGGAAGACGGCATCGATCACCTTCATGTTGTTGACTGCGTCCTCCAACGGGATCTGCGGCTCAGTGTTCTCTCTGATTGCTTGAGAAAAGAGATCTCCCTGAATCGTAAACTGGTCGCATTGCGGAAACTCGATTGTTTCTATGTTCTTGCTTGAGAGATCGCCTTCCTTATCAATCATTATGCGGGTGGGTTGATCGTTAGGTGCGTTGAAAGGCACAGGCACTTCGATTCGCCCCTTCGTACCAAGAAAGGTCATGCGCTGGTAATACGCCAACTGTGTACTGCAAGTGAAGGCCGAATGTCCACCTTCAAACTCAAGTAACGCAGATGTCAATCGATCAATACGCATTTCGGGATCGCGCTCTATCAGTCCAAGCACGCGTTTTGGCTCCGCTTCGAAGATGAATCGCGAGATAGTGATCGGGTAGCAGCCGATGTCCATCAGCGCGCCACCCCCGATCTCAGGCTGATTCCGAATGTTTGCTGCATCTCGATTAAAGTAGCTAAAAAAGCCATTGATGCTCTTTAGCTGCCCGATCCGCCCTGAGCTAATCAAGTCACGAGTTGCCACCCATTGCGGATGAGTCCGGACCATGAACGCCTCTTGAATTCGGACGCCAGTCCGAACGCGAACCTGAATCAAAGTTCTTGCTTCACTCGCGTTCAGGGCGATTGGTTTTTCGCAAAGAACGTGCTTGCCCGCTTCGGCTGCCTTGATGGTCCACGGGACATGCAGATGGTTCGGGAGAGGGTTGTAAATGGCTTCGATCTCATCGTCCGCCAACAGTTCCTCATAAGATCCGTAGGCCTTAGGTATGTTCAGGAGTGAGGCGAAGTGCTTCGCTTTTGCCGGATCTCGCGAAGCTATCCCGGTAACTTTGGACCATTTGCCCCGCTGCATTGCGGGGATCACCTTGGCCACTGCAATATGGGCCGTGCTCAGAACTCCCCAACGAACTCGCATGCTCAAACCGCAATCCTAATCGAACGCGTCAACCAGCGAAACAACCATTAGCCGTTGCCGAAGCTGGCTCAACGACAGAGGCTCCCGGGATCGATAGCTTACTTCGATCGGTTTTTCCGGGATCAGGTCGAAGTAGTTATCCGAGAAGAACCCATCATGATCGGGAACGGATAAGTACACTGCCTTCGCGAAACCTTCAGTGCTGACTGTTATCTTGAAACCGTCTTTGGTCTGCACGGTGTTGGTGGTGATCGTCGGCTTTGAAACCATCAATTCTTTAAAAGGCACGAAAAAGTAGCTGTTGCTCGATACAACTTTGTCGCCAATAGCTAATTCGCAATGGACTATCAAGTTCCGGGGATCCCGTCCCTGCAGAAGCTTTGTCACCTCTATCTCAAGGTACGATCTGCTGACCAGCGGCGCGACGCTGATATCCCGCTTAAAGTTTGTCAGTGTGTTCCCCTTCAGGTCCATCAAAGCCATGTTAATCTGCGCCGGCGTGGGCTCTGTTTGATCTGAAACCACGTAAAGTCGCAGATCGCCTGACTCGACGTGGGGACTGATCAGCATATTGTTGTAGAACCTGCGAGCGTAGTATTGCAGCGCCTTCCACCTTCCGTAGTAATCGATGCTGGACCAGGAAGCTACGGGCCAGCAATCGTTGATCTGCCAGTAAAGTGAGCCCATGTTGTGCGGCATGATGCGCCGCAGGTGCTCGGCGCCGACCCGGATGCCATCAGCCTGAAGCACCTGGCTCACGTACAGGAAGGATTCAAAGTCCTTTGGTTCCGGATACTCTCGCAGCATGTATTCGCGTATTAGCTGATTGCCTCGCGGGTGGCGCTGGTGGGCCAGCATGATGGGTGATTCGATATCCCGGTCAGAAGGAAGCGTATAGGCTTTGACAGTTTCGATCTGCGGGAAGGACTGGAATCCGTATTCGCTCATGAAGCGAGGCGTCTGTTTTTGATATTCAGTAAAGGGTTCGGCGGCATGCCACACTTTCCAAAAGTGCATGGTGCCACTCCGAAGTGAGTCGGGGTCATCGTCCAGCGCGCCGCGAGGCGAGCTGGACCAGTAAGCTCTCGATGGGTCGTACGTGGAGCAAACTTCCGGCAAGACGCCGTGAAAGATCTTCTCGTAATCGTCCCAGACAGAAGCAGGTAAACTCTGTCGCCAGCCCCAGTTCATCCATGCCGTCTGGACCTCATTGTTGCCGGTCCAGATGACGATACTCGGATGATTTCTGAGGCGCTTGACATTATCTATGGCCTCGGCCCGAACGTTCTCTACAAACTCCTGATCTCCCGGATACATTGTGCAGGCGAACATAAAGTCCTGCCACACAAGAATTCCCATTTCATCACAGGTGTTATAGAACTCCTCCGTTTCGTAGATCCCACCGCCCCAGACGCGCACCATGTTCATATTCGAATCGCGGACGGAGTTAAGCAGGTAGCGATACTTCTCTTTTGTGACACGCGTGGGAAAACTGTCGGCGGGAATCCAGTTTCCGCCTTTTGCGAAGACAGGAACGCCATTCACAACAAAAAAGAAGCTCTTGCCGGATTCGTCGAGTTGCTGCCGGAGTTCTACTGTACGAAGGCCTACGCGGGTGACTCGTTGATCCTCCACCCGGCCGTCGATGACTACCCGCGCCCTGAAACTGTAAAGAGGTTGTTTCCCAAGATTGTGAGGCCACCAAAGCGCTGGACGCGGAACCTTAAACTCAAGCGGAACCAAGTTGGTTCCTGGCTCCAGGATGACCTCAGTTTTCGCAGCGAGATTCCTGCTGGATTGATTGTCCAGGAAGACCGTTGCCTTGCCGGAAACGCTGGCTTCGATCTCTACATTAGCTTTAACGTGCGCTACGCCGTCCGCGATACTGTCAGTTACTATCTGTAGATCCTTGACTCGCGCCTTGTCCCAAACTTCCAGAAAGACTGGACGCCAGATACCGCTTGTTACGAAGCGAGGTCCCCAATCCCAGCCAAAATGGTAAGGGGCTTTTCGAGTGTATGGCGAGGTCTTTTCGCCCTGATCGTTGGGTGAGGGAAGCTGATAATCAAGTTTTGCCATCACCGGCAGAATCTCGTTAATTGGTGAACGAAAACGGACGCGCAAAGTGTTTTCGCCTGACCTTAGCGCTTGTTTTGCGTCGATCCGCCAGGTGCGAAACATATTGTCCGCCTTCAACAGCAGATTTTCGTTTAGATAGACCTCCGCATAAGTATCAAGTCCTTCAAAGACCAACTCGATGTGCTCACGCGCGATGATTCCGCTAGTAAGCTTGAATGTCGCCTGATATTCCCAGTCGGTCTTGTCGATCCATTGCAGCTTCTTTTCGTTGTCCCGATAGAACGGATCGTCAATCAGCTTGTTTGCCAAAAGATCTGTATGGACACAGCCAGGTACCGTTGCTGCATGCCACGATTCCTTGCCGGCCTCCCGAAATTGCCAGCTAGTATCAAGGGAAACAACTATTTTGCCAGGAGCGGAAGAGCGCATGACTGTTTGTGAATTTGCCGTAACAGTGCCCAGGAAGAATATCAGGGGAAGTAGCCATACGGGGTTTTTTGATCTCAATACTAAGCCTCCGTAGAAAAATTATTTTGCTTTCTCAGGTCGCCGCTGTTAAAAGAGGCCCATGCCGAAACGAACAATCGCGCTGATGGTGGCGGCAATGATACTTGCTACTTTGCCGCCCCTGTCAATAGTCGCGGCAAGCCTGTCCTCAAAGTTGTCTTCTAAAGGGGCCCTCGAGCCTCGGCAATCTACACTGGCGCAGGCTCGCGCTTCGCGTCTCCGGCGCGGAATTAATCTAAGCCACTGGTTCGCTCAATCTCCCGGAAATGATTACTCAAAGAAGCATCTCGAAACTCATACGACGGCCGAGGACATCGCGCTCATTAAAGCTATCGGCTTTGATCATGTGCGCTTTACCCTGGAGCCGGCGCCCCTCTTCAATTCTTCCGATGCCGGCAGCTTAAACTCGGAATATCTGCGATACGTTGATAAAGCTCTGGACATGATCCTGACCCAGGGGCTCACAGTCATAGTCGATCCGCACCCATCGGACGAATTCAAAGTGAGGCTGAATCGGGACGATCGTCACGTCGAGAATTTTACAAAGTTCTGGCGGGCACTTGCTCAGCATCTTTCCGCGCGTGATCCCGAACGAGTGGTGATCGAAGTGATCAATGAACCAATGGTCGAGGATCAGTATCGCTGGCATGGAATTCAGGCAAAGCTTGTTTCAGCAATCCGGGCCGGCGCGCCGAATCACACGATAATTGTCTCCGGTCATCGCTGGTCCGGCCTGGGGGAGATGCTGGCGCTCGAGCCGTATTCTGACAGAAACATTATCTACAATTTTCATTTCTACGAGCCTTTTGCCTTTACCCATCAGGGCGCGAGTTGGGCTGGTCCAAATCTTCTCTTCTACAAAAATATTCCTTATCCCTCGACTCCGGAAGCGATAGCTCGCATTCTCGACTCAGTAATAGACTATCCGGCACGATTGAATCTGGTGCGCTACGGCGAAGACCGTTGGAATGCCGAGCGCCTCGATCGAGAGATAGGCCAGGCCGCAGCGTGGGCCACAAAGCACGATGTACCGGTCACGTGTAATGAATTCGGCACGTACCGCCGATTCTCGAATCCCGCCGACCGTGCCAGATGGATCGCCGACATGCGCACCGTCCTGGAGAAGCATGGCATTGGATGGACCATGTGGGACTACAGCGGCGGTTTCAGCGTGGTGAATAAGAAAGAGGGCAAAGCGACGGCCGACGCAGAGACTGTGAAGGCTCTGGGCTTTGGCAAATAAACTTGTAGCTATGAAGACTGTTACGAGCAAGCCAGAAATTCTGACGCTAGCCCTGGCTGTAGTGCTGTTTGCGAGTTTACCGCTTCACGCGAATTCGCGTCCTGATAGGACTGTCACCTTCAATCACGAGTGGCGGTTTCATCTTGGGGAGGTTCCAAAGGGGCAAGCCCCGGATCTTGACGATTCCTCATGGCGCCGGCTGGATCTGCCACACGACTGGAGTATCGAAGGCACGTTCGATGAAAAGAACCCTGCAGGCATCGGCGGCGGGGCGCTGCCGGGTGGTATTGGGTGGTATCGCACGACCTTCAACCTTCCGACCACAGCAAAGGGCAAGCTGATCTTCATAGGCTTCGACGGTGTCTATCGCAACAGCGAGGTTTGGATCAATGGTCGCTATCTTGGGAAACGACCGTACGGTTACAGCTCGTTTCAGTACGAGTTGACTCCTCACCTGAACTTTGGAGCGCAGAAGAATGTTCTCGCCGTCAAAGTTGACAACTCACAGCAGCCAAATTCGCGCTGGTATTCGGGCTCGGGCATCTATCGGAATGTTTGGTTAACTACAACGGAAAAAGCTCGCGTCGATCACTGGGGTACTTACGTTACGACGCCCGAAGTTAGTGAGCGATCTGCCACAGTCGCAATCAAAACCAAAGTACGCAACGATTCCGAAAGCGACGCGCCGGTGAACCTGTCGACGATTATTTATGACAGCGGGGGCAAGGAAGTGGCGAGAGCCAGCGAGAAGAACGTGGCGACTAAAGGCGCAACCGCGGAGATCAGTCAGCAACTCAAGGTTACTAACCCGATGTTATGGTCAGACACGCGGCCCTACCTCTACAAAGTGATATCGCAACTGGAACAGGGCGGCCGGGAGATCGATCGTTACGAAACCCCGCTTGGCATTCGCCAGTTCGTTTTTGACATCAACAAAGGATTCATTCTCAATGGCAAACCCGTAAAGATTCGCGGCGTCTGCAATCACCACGATCTGGGGCCGCTGGGTGCTGCTATTAACATACGCGCGTTGGAACGCCAGCTCGAGATCCTTAAGGCGATGGGCGCCAACGGACTGCGAACCGCGCATAATCCACCGGCGCCCGAACTGCTCGACCTTGCCGACCGCATGGGTTTCATTGTGATGGACGAAGCGTTCGACATGTGGAAGCGAGGGAAAACGAAATTCGACTACCACCTCGATTGGGACGAGTGGCACAAACGCGACCTTGAAGATATGGTGCTCCGCGATCGCAACCATCCGAGCATCTTCATCTGGAGCATTGGAAATGAGGTCACCGAACAGTGGGGCGGCAATCCCGAAGCCGGCATCATCGGCAAACAGCTATCAGAGATCGTTCGCAGTCTGGATAAGACTCGGCCCATTACGGCAGCATGCAACTTTGTCAATGAGCAGAACACCCTCATTACTGCCGGCGGGCTCGACTTGATTGGCACTAACTATGAACATAACAAGATCTCGCAACTTCAGAAGGTCTTTCCGGGCTGGCGGTTCATCGGCGCTGAAACTACCTCAGCGTTAGCAACCCGAGGCAGCTATGACATGCCTTCAGATTTGATTCGACGCTGGCCGGCAAAGTGGGATGAGCCTCTAAAGAACGGGAACGCAGATCACTCCTGTTCGTCATACGACAATTGCAGCGCTCCCTGGGGATCCACGCACGAAGAAACGTGGAAGCTTGTTAAGAAACACGACTTCTTCTCCGGGATGTTCATCTGGACCGGCTGGGATTATCTTGGCGAGCCAACGCCCTATCCATGGCCGGCCGTCAGTTCGTACTTTGGCATCATCGATCGGGCCGGTTTTCCCAAGGACGTCTACTACATGTACCAGAGCGAGTGGACCAACCAGGCAGTATTGCATCTCTTCCCACATTGGAACTGGAAGCAAGGGCAAGATGTCGATGTCTGGGCCTATTTCAATAGCGACGAAGTTGAGTTATTCCTGAACGGCAGATCGTTGGGCACAAAGCGGAAGCTGGGGGATGATCTGCGCGTCTTCTGGCGAGTGAAGTACGAACCGGGCATACTCAAAGCGATTTCTCGCAAAGACGGCAAGCTCGTGCTGACCCGGGAAGTTCGCACAGCCGAGGAGCCAGTAAGTATTGTTTTGACTCCTGACCGTAGGGTTATCAAAGCCGACGGGGCTGATCTTTCATTTGTCACAGTAAAGATTGTTGACCGGAACGGGAATCCGGCGCCTCATGCCGGCAATCTGGTCAATTTTGAGGTAACCGGCGAAGGCTCGTTAGCAGGAGTTGACAACGGTCAGCAGTCGAGCCATGAGTCGTTCAAGGCCGGTCATCGAAAAGCATTTCATGGAATGGCGCTGGCCATTGTTCAGTCGCACAGTAAAGCCGGAAAGATCAGCTTGAAGGCGACATCTCCAGGTCTCACCTCCGCGCAGGTTCTGATTGAGGCGAGATGAATTCAAAGCCCGGCAGTATGGCCTTTTTCGAGATTTCGGATTATTGCTGTACTCTGGTTCTGTCTGATCCAGCCGGCGTCTAACGGGAATTTCACGAATTCGTGCGACGAATCAATCTAAAGAAAGCGAACGTTGCTCGGGCGGATACCATTCGCTATATCAATCGCCAGATAGTTCTCAACTACATTCGCGAAAAAGAACCAATCTCACGAGCCAGAATTTCCCAGGAAACAGCGTTACAGCGTTCAACGGTTTCGCTTATTGTCGAAGAGCTAAAGACTCAGGGTCTGATCGACGAGATCGAGGGTGAATCAACTGGCGGTCGACCTCCGATTTTGCTGCGGTTGCGTGCGGCTGGTTCGATGGTAATCGGCGTCGATCTAGGCACCACGCGAACCACAGTCGCGACTGGCGATTTGGCGGGTCGAGTCTTAAAGAGGGAATCGTTCGCTACCGATCCGGATCTCTCGGTAACCAATCGCCGCATAATGAGTTGCATCCAGGATTTTATAAGTAGGGAGGGAAGCATCGAGGGAATCGGCGTCAGCGTGCCGGGAATCGTCGATCCCGAAACAGGTAACGCGATCTTCATTCCGCACTTCAAGTGGCGCGATTGGGCCATCGCCGACGAATTGCGAAACATGACTCCAGTCCCCGTCACTGTGGACAATGACGCGAATGCTGCGGCCCTGGCTGAGTTGTGGTTAGGGCGCCCGGAGATTCGAGACGTGCGCGATTTCATACTGGTCCTGGTCGAAGAGGGACTTGGGACCGGAATTGTTTTCGATGGTCAGATCTATCATGGAATTGGTGGCGCCGCCGGCGAGTTCGGTCATATGACTATTGGGAAGGACGCGCCAGTTGCGTGCGCAGCCGGGAGCCACGAATGTTGGGAAGCCTTTGCGTCGGAGCGAGCCGCGCTCGCCCGATACGAACAGATGCGTCCTGAAGCAGCAGACTCTCGAGTTCTATTTGCTCAGTTAGTTGATCTTGCACTGGCGGGGGAACAGAGCGCCCAGCAAGCCTTGGGTGAAACCGCTCACTATCTTGGTTTGGGAATTTCAAATCTTTTGAAAGGACTAAGTCCGGAGGCTGTGATTGTTGCAGGGCGAATATCGCGCGCCTGGCCTGTAATAGCCGAGCAGTTAACGGATGCGATTGCGAAAAGCAGCATCTGTCGAGGTTTGCCCGTTACCAGAGTGATCGCTTCTACTCTAGGGGAAAATGCCCGTTTGAAGGGAGCGCTCAGTCTCGTATTGGCAAGTAAGTTTTCATCAGTGGTTCCAGCGTAGGAATTTCGGATTTTGGATTCGCCACCGAAAATCGCAATATCTCGCATAAAGATATCTTATGCGGCAATCGCTTTAACTTATTACAAGGTTAGACTTCGGCCGATTCACTGTATTTTGCTTAACAATGGCACCGGCGTTGCGTCCTGAAAAGAGAGTTTCAGGAATCACAGTTCACGGCTTTGTTCGAGTTACACAAAAAACTCCCAGTAATGCAAAAAATGTCTTGACAAAGTATACCATTAAGAAGTAGTAAGGCTTTTGTCCGGTTGTGCAACAAAGCAGCTTAGCCCTTTAGGTCTCGCTTTTTAGGTAATTTTCGTATTTCCAATTGTCGGCCGCGAGATTAACCGCTCAAATAGTTTCTTGGGTTAACGTATCAGTTCGAAGGCTTCTTCTCGCGCCACACATTCCAGGTTTACGCAATAGTCTAGATTAAGTAGTCGGCCCAACCAACGTTGTTGATCCTTCGGAGGGCGCTCTTGTTACTTGAGAACACTTTTCCGCTCCAACCGAAGACTAGGGAGGTTGAAATACCCATGAACCCAGGACGTGAGGGCAAGTTAACTCGTACCGCAATTCTCTTTACCCTGGCAGTTTGTATGATGTTCCTTGTCAGCGCGCCAACGGGATTTGCGCAGACAACGGGAAGCGCCACGCTGCGCGGCAGTGTCAAGGACCAGACGGGTGCGCTGATACCGGCTGCTACTGTCACGTTGATCAACGAACGGACCAGAGATGAGCGCAGAACGGTAACGAATAATGAGGGCGTTTATAACTTTTCAGCTCTCGCTCCCGGCAGCTATACGCTAAAGGTTGAGGCGCGGGATTTCAAAACTCTCGAGCAGTCTGGATTAGCAATCGAGACCAGCAGCGCGAGGGCTCTTGATGTGGTTATGGAGGTTGGGCAGCCAGCCGAGACGGTAACCATCACTACCGCTGGCGATCAACTGCAAACAGAGACCGGCGCCAAGGACCATACAATCACGGCACAACAGATCGATAACCTGTCTATTATCAGTCGGAGTTCCCTCGAACTGTTAAGAATTCTTCCCGGCGTCGTAGCCCCCGACACAGCCGACCTTGAGAGCATTTCTTTTGGCGGCGGCGCAAATGCCAACGCGAACTACAGCGTGAATGGTTTGCGCGGTGTGAACAACAACATCTCGATTGACGGCGCCCGCATGCTCGACATTGGTTCGAACAACGGCACGATCATCACTGCTAACCCCGACATGGTTCAGGAGGTTAGAGTCCAAACGAGCAACTATGCGGCCGAGCACGGCACCAGCGCTGTCCAGATAAGTGCCACGACGAAGGGTGGCGGCCGCGATTTTCATGGTTCACTTTATGACTACATTCGCCACCATCGGTTCCAGGCAAATGATCGCTCCAACACCACTGCCTCTCCCCAAATTTCTCGGCCAGAAAGCAAGTACAACTATCCTGGAGGTAATTTCAGCGGGCCGGTCCTGCTGCCCGGAACCAAATTCAACCGCAATCGGGACAAACTATTTTTCTTCGTCGGATATGAATACTACTATCAGCGCGTCGATGAAGGTTCGTCTTTCAACCGGGTTCCGACGTTAAGGCAGCGGCAAGGCGATTTCAGTGAGTTGCCCGCAGGAAGTGTTCTGGTTCCCAACGGTTGCACGGTCAATGGTGTAGGCCCGGGTAACCCGGCGCCAAACAATAATCTGGCCCCTTGCGCTCACCCGTTTGGCAGGGCCCTGCTCAACCTTTATCCGGCGCCGAACCTCCAGAACAACCCAAACTTTAACTATGTCTACAGCGTGCTCAGACCGAATGACAGGAATCAGTTCACCACGCGTTTCGATTACACCGTTAGTGAAAAGACGAAGCTCTATGTGAAGTTTGCGCGGGAGTATGAAGAACAGGGATTTCCACGCGGCCTCTGGTGGAACTCATCGAGTTACGAACTTCCCGGCAATCTCCGCAGCAGCAACCTTGGTCGCTCGTTCGTGGTCCACCTGACCAACATTCTGAATCCGACGATGACCAACGAGGTGCTGTTCAGTGCTAGTAAGCTCAAGCTCAACTACGACTACGCAGATCCAGATAAGGTGTCGTACGAAGGTCTCGGCCTGGATCGGGTCGGCTTCTTTCCCAGCACAAATCCGTATCTTCCAGTTGGCGTTATCGACGAATGGGCTGGCAGGGACCTGCTTACAGCTTATGGCTATCCGATCCTTGCCTGGAATGACAGCTTTGCCATAACGGATAACCTGACGAAGGTTCACAATACACATACCTTGAAGTTTGGCGCTTTCATTGAACAAGCGAATAAGCGGCAACAGTCCAATAACGATACTTACATCACGCTTGCTCAGTGGGGACAGAACTTTACAGGCAACAACTATGGAGACCTGTTTGTTGGCCGGCCGATCGAGTTTCAGCAGGCCACGCAGCGACCCATTGATAACTTCCGTTACTACAATTACGAGTTCTATGCGCAGGACAGTTGGAAGGTGCGTCCGAATTTTACGCTCGAGTATGGATTGCGCGTGGCTTATTTGCCGAACAATTTTGAGCGAAAAGGTCTCGGAGTGCTGTTTGATCCGGCCGCCTATGACCCGAATCAGGGGATTTTCATAAATGGCGACCGCACCCGACCGAATGGCTTCAAGCTGGCTGCCCGGGGTGAGATTCCCAAAGGCATTCTGGATAATCCCGGCCTCTCCTTTATGCCGCGTTTGAACTTCGCCTGGGATATTGGCGGTAAGGGCGATCTGGTGATTCGCGCAGGCGCCGGAGTTTTCTACAATCGCGTGCAGGGGAACTACGATTATTATTCGAGCGGGCAGATGCCCAATATGTACAGCGCTATCGTTGACACACCATGGGCATCCGCAACGGGACTGACGTTCGACGATCTTACCAATGTTGATCCATTCTCTCTGATTGGCGCGAATATTGATATTGCCTCCCGGGACGTTAACTCTAACGACCTTCCGAGAGTTGCCAACATGAGTTTGACGGTCGAAAAACGACTACCAGGGAACAACATCTTAACGGTCGCTTATGTCAGTACTCAGGGGCGTCACCTACCACAGCAGCGCAACCTTAACGTAATCCCGTTAGGACGATTGCTGAACGGGACGGTGAATGGCATCGACCTAACCGTACCCGTCAATCGTGCGGGACTTGATGGATCACTCTTGAACCAGTTCCGGCCCTTCCAGAGGTATAGGTTTATCGGGTTGTATCAGTTCACCGGAACGTCAACCTACCACTCTCTCCAGGCAACATTGAGCCGGCAATGGGGTAAGAACTTCCAGTACTTCGCCACCTACACCTTCAGCAAGGCTTTAGGAACCGTGGCGGTTAACGAGAGTGATGGAGACGCGTGGGCTGACCCGGTGGACACTCGAAATCGAAGTTGGGGAGTGCTGCCGTTTGACCGCACCCACATCTTCAACCTGTCGTACAACTACAACCTTCCAAAAATGGCTCGCGGGTCATTTTCAAACTTTTTCACCCGGGGGTTGCTGAATGGATGGCAGATCTCAGGCATCACAACTTTCCAGAGCGGTATACCAATTCGGCTGAGGTTTACCGGCGACATAGCCTCTACAGCTCAGACATTGGCCTGGTATGGTTCCGACGCCTGGGCTTCGCGAGCGGGCGCCAGCTTAGGGGCAGTGACACCGCTTTACACTGGGAATCCCTCGCTTGGGGGTAAAGCACTTGGCGACAGGATCTTCGATCTAACCCAACTTCAAATCCCATCGTTCCCCAATACTGGCCCATCGCAACCGCCGTTTTATCTAAGAACGCCGAGCCGCAGCAACTTTGACATCTCGTTCTTCAAGAACTTCCAGATAAGCGAATCCAAGAAGTTCCAGTTTAGGACGGGGTTCTTCAATATCTTCAACCAAGCCTATCCGACGCAGTTCAATACCAACGGGGCACTGGGTACGAGCGATATCTACTTGACGCTCAACACCGTCTGCAATGCAAGGGTCAATGTTCCCAACGGCATTGGTGGAATGTCGAATCCTTGTGATCCAACACAGGGATTCACTTATACACAGGAAACCCGCGACAACTTTGGCAGGATAGTCAATAAGCGCGGCCGCCGCATTGTCGAGTTTGCCTTTAAGTTCTACTTCTAAGGGAAATAGCTGTTAACAGTCGTCGGCGCGAGCAGCGAGAAAGGTCGCTACTCGCGCCGTTCGATTTTTTGTGATTAAGTTAATTTTCGCGGACCGCTCTCACAATTTTGCCCTGGTGTTTCGGTAGCGATCTTTAGCTCGACGACATCATCATCAAACCAGATCTTGCTGAAAGAAATGCCTGGCATCATTCCTGGTCAAACGAGGCAATTATTCGGAGGTGCGGTATAACGCCTCGTTGGGCGGCGCACTAACACCGTTCATAAAACGAAGAATGCCTGCGACAACTTCCTCTGGAGTGAAGTTCTCTTCTATGGCTCCCATCGCGCACACGGAAACACCACCGAGATCGAATACGTGAAAGGCGCTTGCGCTGTAGCACGGACCGCGGCCGTTATGTCCGACGGCCAGACCCCAAGGTGATGCCGGGTCTCCCATGAGTCCAAGCCCGTAGCTCGGTTTGCCAGGCCGCAAAGGAGAAGCGTTCGTGGACGAGTTCGAACTGGACCGCATGGGGACAACGACCAAATCCATCATCTCGTCGAGAGACTTCTGCGCCAGGAACTTCCCGTGAAAGAGCCCATCAAGAAAACGGGCAATCTCGGAAGCAGTGGACGCCACCACGCCATGCCATACCCAGCCGGGATGGTAGTGAGTTCGTACATCACGCGGCGGCCCATCCTGTGCAAGCATGGACGATGTGCCCGGCGCGAGCGGAGCGAGATCTTCGATTGATTCGGCGACGAAGGTTTTCCGCAGTTCAAAGGGCCGCGCGATGCGCTCTGAAACGAGGACTCGATAGGTAACTCCAGTAGCTTTCTCGACGATCTGTTTGACAAGCATGTAGCCGGGATTCGAATATGCCCAACCCTGCCCAGGTACAAACAGGAGTCCCTTTTCGAATGATCCAACATCACGTCTATAACGACGTGCTCCTTCTCGAGTCGGAGATATTATGAATCATTTAGTCCTACTTGGAGATTCCATTTTCGACAATCGCGCTTACGTCAGCGGCGGTCTGGATATTATTTCGCATCTTCGGCAGCAAATTCCCTCCGAGTGGCACGCGAGTCTAAAAGCGATAGATGGAAGCGTGGTCGTCGATGTGCCAAGACAGGTTTTGGATTTGCCCGCCGATGCAACCCATCTCTTCGTGAGCGTGGGCGGAAACGATGCTATTCAAAACGCAGATGTGTTGCAGATGATGGTCTCGTCCAGTACCGAGGTTTTCGACAGGCTCGGAGACTTGGCAACTACCTTCGAGTATCAATACAGCGAGATGTTGCGGGCGGTCTTAAGATCAAATAAACCCACCACCGTATGCACGGTTTATTACCCGCGAATGACTGAGGCGCTTTACCAAAAGATTGCTGTCGCCGCACTCGCAACCTTCAACGACGTGATAATCCGGCAGGCATTTTTGGCAGGGCTTCCGCTGATAGACTTGCGGCTCGTCTGTAACGAAGATTCCGATTATGCGAACGAGATCGAGCCCTCAGAAGCGGGCGGAAGGAAGATTGCGAGCGTGATCGCCCGAGTTGTGAATGAGCATGATTTCAGGAGTGGGAAAACGGTGGTGTACTTTTGACCAGATGCACGTCTAACAACGTCATCGATTCAGGGAAATTGTTTAGGGCCGAACTGTGATGAAAGTCGGAACATCTACAACAATAGCGTGTGTCTGATTATGTAACATGCAGGATTCTACTCGTTTGACCATGAGGCTTGGCGGTTGGGCCAGTGCCTTGACACCGCTTCTGGCTTGGCAATTTAAGCCAAGGTTAGGAAGTCAGTGCCGAAGCCCTACGTCCTATAGATCATGTCGAAAAGACTAGCGTGCCCAAATTGTTCATCGTCGGCGGGGAAGACCAGCATACGACTCTTGAAGAATCGCGGCAGATGTATAATGCCGCGCGTGAGCCTAAAGAAATGTGGGTAGTTGAGGGTGCAAAGCACGTTGATTTATTCCCAGTAGCTCAAGAAGAATACAAGCGGCGGGTGGTGGAATTCTTCGGGCGGTATCTTAAAAGTAATGATGCGTAATGTTTCACCCATCGCATCAAAAACGGCATGCACCGGAGCGCGAGGCAGCTTCACATGAATGGCCAATCGTTCGCTCGCCCGGTGATGCCCGACGTGCCGCTTCGAATGTAACTCTGGCTAATTTCTACTATGCGTTTCAATTTTCGACTGTTTGTCATTTTGCTGCTGGCTGGCTTTGCGGGAGTTCTCTCGGTCTTGCTGATTGACTTAAATGGACTGATAGCAATTCTGCCTATTCCGTCGGAAACGGAAATGCCCCCGATTCCGGCGCTGAAACTTTTGAGTTTGGTTCAACCGACAATTCTTCTGGCGGTTGCGGTTCTTGTCGGCGTTGCGCTTGCTTCTAAAGTCGGATTGTCGTCGCCTGTGGCTGAAGCGGCGGCAAGCGGTGGCGATACGGTGTCAGCCTTCAAGCCGCAAATCATTCCGGGCATTGTCGGCGGTTTAGCGGGCGGCGTTGTTATCGTTTTAATTGCTTTGGTATGGAAACCTTTTTTACCGCTCGAAGTTGCCCGACTAATCAGCGAGTTCGGCAAATTTGTTCCGTTTCCGACGCGCCTACTTTACGGCGGCATCACGGAGGAATTATTGCTTCGGTGGGGATTTATGACGGTGCTGGTGTGGACGGCGTGGCGGCTTTTTCAAAAAGGACAGGACAGACCGAAGCCCGCTTTCTTTGTCGGCGCGATTCTGATTTCGTCGCTGTTGTTTGGCATTGGTCATCTGCCAATCGCCTTTATGTTGTTCCCCGAACCGACTCTCGCTTTGACGCTGTTCGTTATCGTCGCCAATTCAGCTTTCGGCTTGATTGCAGGTTATCTTTACTGGAAGAAAGGGCTCGAGTCGGCGATGCTGGCTCATATGTTGGCACACGTCGTAATGTTCACGGCGAGTTACTTCGGAGCGTATTTTTAAGTTTGCCGTTCGCCGCTTGCCACACACGGCGGCACAACCTTTAGAACCAGTGCACCATTGATGAAAATTCGCCTAACATCCACATGGAGACGCTGCTTCACTCGTTCTAAGAGACACCTTCAAATGACAGGGGATAATTGACCCCGTAGCTTCGACCTTTGACTAGCGCCACCCTCGCAATACCACTACCATTAGCCATGCAAATAGAAAATTGGAGGTGGCTGTTTCTAACAAGTGCACCATTCGCACTTCTTGCGGCATGAAGGGATTGGGTAATAGCAGTTGCGAATTCATCACGACTGCAAACGAGAGCGAAACTGCTAATCCCGCTTCCCACCACTGCCCCTTCATCATGCGGATGAGAGGGACCGCTATGACCGTCCACAAGCACGCACGCACTGCCTGGAGAACCAGTAGCGAGGGGGTGTCGCGCAGCACACTACTCATTTGGGCTAAGAAGCTGCCCGGATCGCTCCCGCCGTAGTAGTTACGCACTGCCGCATTCTTCCAGGCTATGAAGTAGCCAAACGTGAAATATATGACGAGGTAGGCAATGACAATTAGCGATAGTTTGCCGACCCATACGCCGAGAGACATATTCAGCCGTGAGTTGCTGTGGAATTCTTTTGGCTCAGATCTTCGCTTTCCAAGAATTAACACTGCCAGGGGAGAAAAGAGCGCTGCCATAATCGCGCCGGACAGGAAAAGGCGCGGCACCATGCCAGGCGGCAGACCTGTCAAAAAGAAGGCGGTCTCGATCTGCGGCATGACAGTCGTCACACCGTAAAGGATGAAAAAGATCGCAAGCGTAAGTTTCAATCCCGCCCATCGAGAACGGAGTATGATGTAAACCAAAACGCTTGTATTAAGAAAGCTGAGTGCCAACAGCGCGAGGAGCGCTCCTCCCGCTTGCGCTTGGCCGGGTTCTTCAGGAGGAGATGGAAGCAGTGCCGCTGAGACGACAGCAAAACAAATGAAGTAGAGAACGGTCAACGCTACAAGTCGAACAATAATTGTTGCTGTCATTGGCTGTTGTTGTTCCTATGTGTTCCATTAGTGCTCTTTGAGGATCCTAAGAAAGCGCTTCACCAGAAACTACGGGCGGTGGGGCTGTAGATTGCCTATACGCTTCTCTTGGTATTGGAGTTGCAAAAATACATTGATAGCCACCGCGATCAGTCTGGTGTTGTGCAAAAGAGCTTCGGGAGAAGCCGGGTTAGTTCCTGAGCGGAGTGTAAAGCGCAGCCCGGGCCCCAACCTAAAGGTAGGGGTGAATGAGAGGCAGAACCTCGCAGCACTTCAGGCAGAAACGGCGCCGACAAAGAGAGGAAAGACTATGGACGATTTTAAATCTCCCGAAGAGGAGCGTGCTGCCCGCAGGCTCGATCTTGAGGCGCGGTGGCAGGATGTGCCGGATGAAGACATATTTGCTTGTTGCTCTGCGCTCTCCTTTCTGGATGAAAAAGGATTCCGCTATTACGTTCCGGCTTTCATGATTTGTAACCTGAAGCATTGGGGCGATGAAGCGACTGTGATTCTTAATTCGTGCAAATATCACCTCTTGCATGATTATCCCAAGTCGTTGCGCGAGTCTCAGCCTGCGTCAATCGCTGGCAAGTATCAATTTACTGAGGCGCAGAGCAGAGCGGTTGCGCGGTTCTTACGGTTCATAGTTGATTTCGACGAGCTGTCAGCAGATAGAGCCACCGTTGAAGCCGTGGAGCGATGGGAGAGGTATGCAGTGGAGAATAGTTTTGGCAACGAAGACATCTAACAACAACGGCATACACCCGACCGCGAATAGCCCGGCTCTCATCCGCAGACGCCGTGCCTGATGCGTCGTGTGCGCGGCGGGTGATGCCTGTGTTAGATTTTGGGAATACAGTGTTTGGCTAGCGTCGCTCGGGTTTTAGCGGCATATTAGATTGCTAAAGGAAGTAAAGCGTTATGCGAATTGAGTGTCAATTATTCAGGGGCCTGCTGATCAGTGCCTTGGTGCTCACCACCTTGTCATACGGTGCCGTGTCGGCTCAGCCAGAAAAGGAGCGTGTCCTACTGCCAATGCCCTCCGAACCGGGGCGCCAGTCGCCGATGCAGATCGTCACCGTCAGAGTCGGCGATCAAAGGGTCGAGCCGGGGCGCGCGTTCTCTGGCGGCGAGGGCTGGTTCCGTGACCTGACTTTCACGCTCAAGAACGTCTCCGCCGAGCCGATCTCTTATGTCGAAGTGGGCCTGTACTTCAAGACGCCCGAAGGCGCGCGAGCTGAGTACGCGGTGCACCCCTTAAGGTACGGGATTGATCCGTTCGTGCAGGACAGGTCAGCAGTCCCGGACCGGGCGAAGGCAGTGATGCCGGGGGAGTCCGTCGAGTTGAAGGTGGCGGAGAGTTCCCTGGCGAGTTTAACGGGGCTGCTCGCGCACGCAGGAGTTCGGGCGGAGGTCGATCAAGTGAAGTTCGATATCATCGCGATCGGGTTCGAGCGGGATGTGGACCTGATGTGGAGGCACGGGTACTCGATGAGAAGGAACGCGGCAGACCCGGGGAGGTTCGACGCGGTGGGGCGCTACACGCTGACGAAAAAGGAAGGGCTTGAATAGAAGATATGTGGGGCTCGGGTGGCGGCGGCAAAATCCAACAGGCGCCGTAACCCGACCTGCACCCAGCTTGTGCTCTGTACTCGAAGGTTCGTGCGCGGGTTATGCGAGACGTTATGCTGCTACCTTGATTTTAAGGTGTATGTAATTGTCCTCGATGAATGGCAATCGCATTTTAATCCTCTAGGAGGAAGCTCGGATGAAGGCGTCACAAAGTGCTAAATGGGAACGAACCAGAGCCATAGGCTTTTGGCGTTATAGTGTGCTTGTGGCCTTGGTATTTAGCGGGGCTATCAGTATCGCCATATCTATCTTTGATTATCTCACCAACCCTTCTGGAGTCACGCTTCGGTATGTGATGAGAGCACTGATTTGGTTGGTCAGTGGGTTCGTAACCGGAGTGATACTTTGGTTTTACGCCGAGTATAAATATAAAAATAATTCCGGCAGTGCCTCCTAATCTGTTAATGGGATTTTTGCTACTCGCAGCATAACAACGGCATGCACGACGCCTGCCACGAACTCTCTCATTCACGTTTCGCATTCCCACCGCTCCGCGCAGGTCGCAACAATGAACGTTTCTATCCAAATATCCGAGGCCGCTGACGAAGCCGTGCGAGAGCGGATCCGCCAGCCGCTTATTGAATACAACCTTCTCAAGACCAAGGTGAGTGATTACCGGCCGCTAGCGCTAGTTGTATCTGATGACAGCGGTAGCGTAATTGGCGGCCTGTGGGGCCGAACTGCGTATAGTTGGCTATTCACGGAACTGCTGTTCGTCCCCGAGGCACTGAGAGGCCAGGGTATAGGTAGGGACTTGATGCTACGAGCAGAGGAGGAAGCTCTTGTGCGTGGCTGCCACAGTGCATGGCTTGACACATACGAGTTTCAGGCCCGCGGCTTCTACGAACGAATGGGATATCAGTGCTTTGCAGAGCTGCCCGACTATCCTCCAGGGTTCGGCCGCTATTTCATGAAGAAGGCGCTTTCGAGATGGAAGTGAAGAGCCGCCGGTCATCAGGAGGCAAAAATGGCGATATCAGGAGTGATTCCCCAGTTACGAACCACCAATCTCACAGACTCGATTCGCTTCTACACCACAACTCTGGGGCTAACACTTGAATTTCAATATCAGGATTTTTACGCCGGAATCCGTGCCGGTAGTCAGCTATTTCATCTAAAGCTGGTTGATGAACAGGATCCTTCTATCGACTTCGTGGAAGACGGCGAACATTTTCACCTGTATCTGCAAACTACCGATTTAAACGCCATGGCGAGTGCACTGAAAGAAAAGGGTGTTCAGTTTGTGAAGGACGTGCACGAGACTCCCTGGGGGACAAGAGAATTCGCGATCAAAGATGATCAAGGTCATACTTTGTACTTCGGCGAGGATCGATAGACTGCTAACCCTTGCAGCGGACCGGAATCAGAGAGTCTCTCATCGACAAAATGTCGTCGTCGTTATTGTTTACTCCGAAAATGAAGATGAGATTCGCATTATCTCATTGCGAAAGGCTTTGAAACATGAACGCACAAGATTTGAAGCAGCCCTCAGAGACGAACTGGGCGAGGATTAGTGAAATGACAGATGAAGAGATTGATACGACGGATATTCCGCCATTGGATGAGACATTCTTTGCTGATGCTCGCCTACGGATGCCTGAGAAGGTTTCCGTCACGTTAGATGTGAATGCAGATGTGCTTGAATGGTTCAAAGCGCAGGGGGAGGATTTTCAGCAGCGGATGAATGCGGCGTTGAAGATATATGCTGAGGCGCATAAAGAGCGGCATCGTTGATCGGAACACGCCATCTACCAACCGATTGCAGACCGACGCCGCGACAGGTTTCTCTCAAGCGCTTTCCCTCCGGTTCAGGCTGAATCTATGCGCGCGGCGCGGCATGAGTCAATGGTCGTCAGCTAAAGCCAGGCATGTCCTCGCGGCTCTTCTCCGCATTGGGTGGAGCATCAGTCTGCCTCTCAAAGTCAGACACGAACCCCTCTAAGGCTTCTCTGCACTTTCGAAATAGGCCCGGATTCTGATTCGAGGCTCGGGTAGAACCTCGGTGATGCGGTCCTTATATACTTGAAGCTTCTCGTTAAAGTTGAAGTCGGCCTCACCTCTGCGCCCTACCTTTAGGTCGACTGAAACCGTCACGAAGTCTTTGCCGATCTTTTCAATGCTGGCTCCATAACCGTACCAATTGCCCTCCGATGAAGATCCGCCACTCCCCCCCTGGGAATGCTCGCTCAAACCGTGATCAAGCATGACGGGTGTTGTCGTCATACGCTGATCCAGCAGCCCCGGTATCATCACTTCTATAACGACGTGCTCCTTCGCCAGTTCCGCGATTTCCGCCAGAGGCGTGAAGCGCCACGCAGAGGTAACGGGGAAGTCTCCTCCGTCTACCCCCTTTCGCCTCCAGCCGGGTGCATCGGCCTCGAGGTCCACACTCTTAATCGTTGCGACCCAGAGGGCGTTTCCCTGGGCCAGGGCTATCCGGTTGAGAACTTCACGGATCGTGACGTCTGAACAGGAAAGTGTGAACTTCGGGATTTGAAAGATGTGGTTGTCGGCATGGCCATAACCACCATTATATCCGTAGAGGTACTTTTCAGGCTCGAGCGTGAACCTGATGGCCCAGCGTAATAGGTCCTCGGCGGCGAAAAGGTCTGCCTCCTTCACGCTGTAACTCTTGAGTCGGATATTTAGGAAATTGAACGGGTGCAGAGCCTCGGCGAGCGAGTAAATGTGAACGAGTCCATCTTCAACTTCTATGCGGTGCTCAGGCGACACACTGGCGATCTCCTCGATCAGTTCCCTTACGGACCGTTTCTCTGAAGGCGGCGGCTTGTCGCGTGTCGCTGTGGCGGCCTTCTCAACCCACTCTATTCCCATGGGGATCTTAAATCTCCGCGCGACTTCGATTAACTGGTCCACCGGCGCAATAGCTTTCGGCACATAGTCGGTTACAGTTACGAGCTTTTCCTCAATGGACTCCGCCTGCGCGCCTCGAACCGCGACGCCACAGCCTGCCCATAACAAAAGGCCAGATATCATGCAAACTGTTATCCGCATAAGGCTCCCCAGATCACCTGTTTCAGATCTATTCAGCCGCTGTTAAGACACGTGTAAGAAGCAGCAAGATAAGGCAGGGATGCCCGGACCGCTTATCGGCGTCCGGAAATCGAAGTATCGTCGCGCGTGGTGATGCGATCCGTTGTGGGACTGCACCAACGATACAAAATGCGTTGAGTGCGGAGTTGTGGCGCATGCTGTCAGCTTGCGTACGGGAACGAGTGAGAAGTCGGCATAACACTCGGACCGTACTCGTTGGGGGCTTGAGTGGTTTCATTGGAGTTTTAATGTGATGCCCGGAACGCTCATCGGCGTCCAGAAATCGAAGTATCGTCGCGCGTGGTGATGCGCTCCGTTGTGGGACTGCACCAACGATACAAAACGCATTGAGTGCGGAGTTGTGGCGCATGCTGTCAGCTTGCGTACGGGAACGAGTGAGAAGTCGGCATAACACTCGGACCGTACTCGTTGGGGGCTTGAGTGGTTTCATTGGAGTTTTAATGTGATGCCCGGAACGCAACCTAACAGGATGCGCCACGTGGGATGCGCTACTGGGTGGAGTTATTTGTTATGGTATCTCGACCTTATCCAGGTCCCGCAGGATGATGCGCTGGCGGCGGGTCACGCGCTCAGGATTTAGCTTGGGATTTAAAAGAGTTCGCGGATTAGGAATCATCGCCGCCAAAAAGGCCGCTTCTTCAGGCATAAGCGCTGCCGCCGATTTGTGAAAGTAGTGTTGCGCGGCCGCCTCGGCCCCATAGATACCATCGCCCCATTCAATTACATTCAAGTAGAGCTCCAGGATCCGACGCTTCGTCAACGTCCTTTCCAAAAAGATTGTGATAATCGCCTCCTGGCTCTTACGCAGAACCGTTCTTTTCGAGGACAGGAAAAGGTTCTTGGCCAGTTGCTGCGAAATCGTGGGACCCGCCTTCTTGAATTCAAACATCTCCGCGTCCCGGTCCGAGTCGTGTTCCTGCTTCGCTTCCTGTTGTTCCTGCTCCCATGCGTTCTGAATCGCCTCGTAGTCAAAGCCGCGATGCGTGGTGAAGTTTGGATCTTCGCCAGCGATTACTGCGCGCTGGAGATTGGGCGATATATTTTCTACAGGCACCCAGGTTTGATTGCGCCTGGGTTCACGATTGTTAACCCGGGCCTCATTTGCGCGCGAGTCCATCAGGGCGGTCGAAGTCGGATTATGCGAGCGGAGCCACATTACCTGGGCCAGACAGTTCACTTCGTAAACCACGAACACTGAGATCAGCAGAAAGACAACGACGCAGAGTGTCACCGGAATGCCTCTTCTAAAGACGGGAAAGCTCTTAAAATGTGTATGACTTCCAAGGTCTCGCAGACCGAAATGTTCTGAAGGGCGTTTCCAGCGCGGCTGCGAAATACGCTGCACTGCTTTTACCAGTTCGAGTGGAGGTTCACATTGGGCCACGGTAAGTTTCATTTGTCGCCGAAGATTTAGCAGCGAGACGTTGACACCTTGACACGAAGTGCATTCCTGCTCGTGAAGGTGGGCTGCTTGAGCATCTGGAGGCGCTAACTCGTCATCAACGTAAAGGTCCAGTGTTTCACGGAATGCTTTGCAATCCATTTTCGTACTCCTTGTTTAAGTCAGGTTGGTCGCGCCGGTTCCTCTAAGCTGTAGATACGGACCAAACGCGCGAGTGATTTGCGTCCGCGATTAACACGGGACATCACGGTGCCAACCGGGCAGTTCATGACCTGGGCAATCTCCTGATACGAGAGTTCTTCGACGTCGGCGAGCAGAATCGCCCAACGATAAATGTCCGGCACTTCAGACAGTGCCCGGGCAAATGCCGGAGAAGGCTCGTGGCTGATAAAACCGTCTTCCCAGTCGTAATAAGGCTCGATGGATGTCTCTTCATAGTCTGATAAAGGCAGTTCCAGCCGCGAGGCGCGCCATTGATCTCTCCAGACGTTATGAAGGATTCGAAACAACCACGAGCGACAATTAGAGCCATGTTCGAAAGAATCAAAATACTTCCACGCTCGCATATAAGTCTCTTGCACGAGATCCGGAGCGCGGGACTCGTCGGATACCTGGCGAGCCAAACGATAGACCTCCGGCAGAAAGGGAATTGCGATCTGCTCGAATTGGGTCGTTCTTTGTCGCCGCCTTCGTCCCACCTGCACCCCTTTCAGCGCGCCTGTTGTAATAACCGATGGTAAGGGCAGTTTTATTCCCGATGGTCGAGGTATTTGCCATGATAAGTTGCGCGCATGGCAATTTCGACAGAAACGCTTGCTTTTGAACGCGGTGTTCGGCCGGTAATGGAAGCTTGTACTGCCGGAAAAGGCAGATGCTGGCCTCAACTTTGATCGTGATCCGCGCTTCAGGCACGAATAGAAGACGAAAACGAACCAGATCACAGTGTTGTACAATCGAGTTCTAAATATGAACTTGTAAAGCCTCTGCCCAAGAAGCGAATGTTGGTGACTTTAGTTGTGAGTTGAGTTGTTTCCTTCGAGGTTTCAATTTTGTCCGGAACGCAACCTAACAGGATGCGCCACAGGATGCGCCACGGATGCGCCACAGTTTTTCTCCCGGCTGGCGATCTGATTTAATAATGAGACCGCAGGGGTCGTCTAATGTCGCTCGCTAACCAGTTATCGTGGGAGTTCACCTCCAGAATCCGTAATCGCGGTCATCAGTATTTCCGGTCCCGACGTGTTAAGGTGCTCAGCTCTACGTCGACGCGGGTTGATGCAGTTGTGCGTGGGAGCAGTAACTACTCCGTCCGGATTACGCTCAGAGAGGGCGCGCTAGCCGTAGCTTGTACCTGTCCATACTTTACGAAAGGAGAAGAATGTAAACACATCTGGTCAACAATTCTCGAAGCAGACCGCAGCAGACTTCTACCCGAAGCAAACAGCCAGCGAACACTGTCGCTTGATTTTGATTTTAAAGCTTCGGAAGAGTTGCAGAAGGTGGAAGAGGTCGAAGATGATGCCGCGGCATTCTCCTCTTCACCAACCAGAGTTGTGAATGAAGCTCTGAACATGCTAAGAGCGAGAAGAGCCGATAAGTTTCCCAGAGTAAAGCAAACTTCACCACCTCCAAAACCAGTTCCGCCTCCTGAGCCCGCCTGGAAAAAGCATTTGTCTGAGCTGACACATACCCTCCGCACAAATCTCTCAGGCGTGTCGAGCAGTTGGCCCACTCATCGCGAAATCGTTTATTTAATCGATGCCCAGGCTAGCCGAACCAGCGGCAGCCTCACAGTCGAGATCGGTTATCGCGAGCGCACCATGAAAGGTGAGTGGGGTAAGGTCAAGTCCCAACGAATTCCCATACGAGAGATTCCCTCGCTAAAGGATGCTTCTGATCGACAGATATTGAGCACACTGGCTGGGGCAAAGGAGTACATTTACTATTATGGATATTCCTCCTACGAGTCACTATTCACTCGATATGCGCTCACGCCGGAACAACAAGAATTTCTGCTGCCTATGATGTGCGCTACCGGACGCTGCCACTTGAAACCAACAGAGAGAGCGTTTGAGATGCAAGTGGTTGAGCTGGACCCAGGCTCTGCATGGAAATTACGCCTAGTCTTTTCCAGGGAAAAAACAGGCAGCAAATATGCGCTTCGTGGAGTCCTGCAACGTAACGAGGAAAAACTCGAAGTTTCTTCGGCCATCCTGGTAATTGATAGACTCCTGATTGGCCCGGATTATCGTCTCGCCAAACTCGAAACTCAGTCGGCTCGCACATGGGCCCAAGCATTCAATAATCGTGATGCTTTGAGGGTTCCCCTCAACGACATTGGCGAACTACTCGGACAACTGTTGGAAATGCCCTCACTTCCAGAAATCGATCTCCCGGAAGATCTTCAGATACAGAAGCTGCAAGTCCCGCCGATACCACACTTGATGCTGCGAAAGCCTCAGGACTCTTATTATTCTCCGCAAAAACCATCGCTCGAGGCCGAGCTGCTCTTCGACTACGAGGGAACCCCGGTCGGGACCACTAACCCTCGAAGTGGCGTTTATCATCACGAGTCGCGGCGGATCCTAATGCGAGATCATGAGGCCGAACGGGCCGCTTTCGAGTTATTACAGCCGCTCGGTGTTAAAGGGGTTCGAGGGTATAACGACAAGCGCGCTTTAAAACTATCGCCAAAGAACTTGCCGCGTCTGGTGAGCACTCTTCTAGACAAAAGTTGGAAGGTGGAAGCCGAAGGAAAGCTCTACCGCAATCCAAGCTCGATGAACATGTCGGTGAGCTCGGGCATCGACTGGTTTGAGCTGCACGGTGTAGTCGAATTTGGCGACGGTTTAGAAGCTAAGCTGCCGGCGCTGCTGCGAGCCCTGCAACGCGGCGAGATGATGGTCCAATTGGACGACGGCAGCTTTGGACTGCTGCCGGACGATTGGCTGAAGAGGTATGGCTTGCTTGCTTCCCTTGGTGATCCAAATGAAGATCATCTGCGTTTCAAGCGTACGCAGACTGGCGTGCTCGACGCATTGCTCGCGGCCCAGCCCGAGATCACTTTCGATGAGGTCTTCAAACGCGTTCGTGACGAGTGGCGTAACTTTAAAGGTATTAAGCCGCTCTCCGCGCCAAAGACTTTCGTGGGAAAGCTGCGTGATTATCAGCGCGAAGGCCTCGGATGGTTTGAGTTTCTCGAGCGGTTCGGTTTTGGTGGGTGTCTCGCCGACGATATGGGTCTCGGCAAAACCATCCAGGTCCTCGCTTTGTTGGAAGCACGTCGGGTCGCGGGTGCGGGTGTAACAGAAGGCCCTTCGTTAGTGGTTGTCCCGCGCTCTCTCGTCTTCAACTGGCAGCAGGAAGCGGCGCGCTTCACTCCGAAGCTGCGCGTATTGATACACTCCGGCGTCGGACGTACCAAAGACAGCGCTCATTTCGAGAGTTACGATCTGGTCATTACAACCTATGGAACCCTGCGACGCGACGCCGTCCATTTTCGCGACGCCGAATTCGATCTCGTGATCCTTGACGAAGCGCAAGCAATCAAGAACGCCAAGACTGAATCGGCTAAGGCTGCGCGGCTCTTGAAAGGCAAACACCGCCTCGCCCTGAGCGGCACACCAATCGAGAATCATCTTGGCGAGCTTTGGAGTCTCTTCGAGTTTCTGAATCCCGGCATGCTCGGCGCAGCGTCCGTCTTCCAACTTTCTGCTAATGGGACACGCTCGCCCAATGAGGAAACGCGGGCGCTATTGTCGCGCGCCTTACGGCCATTCATTCTTCGTCGCACCAAGCAGCAGGTCGCCAAAGATTTGCCTGAAAAGCTGGAGCAGACGATCTATTGCGAACTCGAGCCGGCACAACGAAAGCAATACAACGAGCTGCGCGATTACTACCGGCACTCGCTTTTGGACCAGGTGCAGCGGGTTGGCATAAAGCGCGCGAAGATCCAGATCCTCGAAGCGTTGCTGCGGCTGCGGCAGGCTGCTTGTCATCCGGCCCTGATTTCTAAGAAGGGCGAAGGCGATCCCAGCGCGAAACTCGATGTCCTGATCCCGCGGCTGAGCGAGGTTGTCGAGGAAGGACACAAGGCGCTGGTTTTTTCTCAGTTCACTAGTTTTCTTGCCATTGTTAAGGCGCGGCTTGATGAGAAGGACATAGTTTATGAGTACCTTGACGGCAAGACCCGAGATCGAGGCGCGCGAGTCGACCGTTTTCAAAATGATCCGGATTGCAGGCTGTTCCTCATTAGCTTGAAAGCCGGTGGTCAGGGTCTGAACCTCACTGCTGCCGAATACGTCTTTCTGCTCGACCCCTGGTGGAATCCCGCCGTCGAAGCGCAGGCCATCGATCGTGCGCACCGCATCGGCCAGTCTAATCGCGTCTTTGCTTATCGTTTGATTGCTCGCGACACAGTGGAGGAGAAGGTTTTAGCGCTCCAGGAAAAGAAGCGAGATCTGGCGGAGGCAATTATCAGCGCGGATACCAACCTGATTCGAAACCTCACTGGTGAAGATTTGATGCTTCTGCTGTCGTAAGAACACCAACGGAGTCCGGGGTTGGGGGATCGTTCGACCTAGCCTATTTGAAGGCGTCCCACCCCATTTTTCCTTCCAATGGCCATCATAAAGACCACCAACGGAGTTGGTGGATTGTTCGACCTAACCTATTTGAAGGCGTCCCCCCCATTTTTCCTTCCAATGGCCATCACAAAGACCACCAACGGGAGTTGGTGGATTGTTCGACCTAGTGCGGCTAATAGATACATAGAAATTAACCATCAATGCGGATGAACGTGGGAATCATGTGTTACAGCACTAGCCGCGCAGGGCACTAGTACATTCTCTGGGTCCGGCTAACTCTGAAAATTCACACAACCTTGTTTAGTTTAGATCCATTTACTCTCAGTGCCTGCTGGATACCAAAAGGACAAATGGTCGGACTATATAATTTCTCGGATTCATCAGCGCGTCTTGGTTCATATTAAGAACCTGTCTATGCGGCACGTTTAATAGCTCGCCTTCCTCTCGAAGGTCTATTACAAAACGCAATAGAAGCCGGTAGCGAGGAAGATTGGATTAGGCGATCGGATTGGCACATATGCCGAAACATTTCAGAACGGTGACGGAATTCCAAGAGCGCGGCAAATGCTTCGAACTGTTCCCTGGGGAATCTCTCGAGACGTGGCACGGCGGCGGATTTTCGGGTTTGTCGATTAATGTAAAGGCTATGCTGTCTTCCTTCGCGCATGAGCTCGCAGCCTTGACTCTCAAGATGTCGAATTAAATCGATCCGCTTCATGCGGCGCGAAAGGCGATTTCTTCACTACTGATTTTTTCTCTGGCAACATCTTCCGCTAGCAAGCGGTTCCCTTCCAGCACCATCTCGATTGCCTCATCCAGATTTCGCCGCGCCTCCTCGATATCAGCGCCGAGGGAGATGGCTCCCGGAAGCTCAGCCACCGAGGCCTGAATCAGCCCATCCGCCTTTTCATAGATTATGGTCATCTTGATCTCCATTAGTCCTCCTCCGGCCACATCATAGCGCGAAGCAATATGGTGAGACCCGACTCGATTGTGCCGAAAACGATGTTCAGATTCTCATGTTCAAAGCAGCACGGCACGCAGACACGATCTCTTGTGCCCGACATACTCATCCGTTTTGAGGTATTGCTTTCAAAGTCGCGAGATCAAGGAGGATCATGTGCTCCATGATGCGTGCCCACCATTTCGGTTTCACCGCTCTTGCTTTCGACCCATTTGTTGCGAGAGTCGACAAGCTAAAGCTTATCGGACATGTTGCACACGTTGTGAGTGTGGCCTTACCAGTTCGTTTTGGCAAATCTCACTGAAAACTGAAGCGCCGCAGGCGCACTTCAAAAGATCACAATCCCATGCGAGCGACAATGCTTTGGAAACGCGGATCGTTTCGCAAGGGGTCATAGAAGGGGTGCACCTTAATGAACGCGATCATGAAATCACGTTGTTCACAGGCCTCCTCAAGCCATTTCAATGCTTCTTCCCGATCACCGAGATGTAAGTAGATGTGCGCAAGTTCCACTGCCGGTTTCTTCTGGGTCAATGGCCGAGCGAGGATGTCCTGCAAGTGGAATTTCGAAAGTCCCTTCATTCCTGAGCGGTCAAACGTACGTTGAAGTGTAAGCATCAATTTCTTAGTACCGGGCGTGTTGCTTTGCTCTACCAAGCGTAAAATTTTATTGAAAGCTTCCCGCTCCATTCCTTTGGTGAGATAAATCTGAGTCAGGTAGTCTCGTGCAATCTCAAAGGTGTTATCGAGTGCAAGTGCCCGATTGTAGTACTCGATAGCCTCATCGTACTCATCGGAAAAGTAATGCAATTGTCCGATATCTGCAGTAATTATTAGTGACAGTGGATCTAATTGAAGAGCTTGGTGCATCGCCGTTTTTGCTTCGGAGAGCCTGCCGCGCAGGGAAAAATAAACCCCCTTCCAATGGTGAGCATTTGCCGAGTTAGGATTCAGTTCAATTGCCCTATCAAGAGACCTTTCAGCTCCAGCCCAATCCCAGTGGCGAAACATCTTTATGAACCCTGAAGTCGCGTGAGCTTCCGCTAATGTTTCGTCAAGTTCCAGCGCTTTCTGAGCGAAAATTTCTGCTTCTGGCCAATTTTCAGTAGTGGCGTGCAGATTCGCCAAACCCGCATGAGCTGCTGCGAATGAAGGATCTAGTTCGATTGCCTTACGAAAATGTTCGTAGGCATTTACAACGGCCCACCCGCGCTTACTCCAGAAATAATTGCCTTTTAAGTAAGCGCTATAGGCATCGGGGTTGGTAGTCTCTCGCTTAGTTAGTAAAGCTCTTTCACCAGGTGTAAGTTCTAGAGAAAGAGCCATAGCTACCTGTTGAGCGATAGAATCCTGCAACTTGAAGATGTCTCCGTCAGCCTCCTCAAATTTACCGGTCCAGAGTTGCCTTTCACTCTTGATATCGAGAAGTCTCAAAGAGACTCGCACTCGCCCATCTGCTCGTTGCAGGCTCCCTTCCAGCACGGCGTCCACACGAAGAGAACGACCAACGTTAAGCGAGCTCTCGCGGTTCCCAACATAATGGACGATGGCACTGGTTGGGCGCACGGTAACCCTGCGAAGAGCACTTAGACGTGTGATTAGCGCATCCGCAATTCCCAGTCGTAGTGCGGAATTCTCAGCTTCCGGATTAAGCGGTTGCGGCGGTAGTATGGCAATCGAGTGGATAGAAGAAGACGAAGTCTCGGCGGCAGCCATTCGGTTATCGGTTCTTAAGTAATAAGCACCACCGAGCCCTAGAGCTAGAGTGAGCACAACTGCCAGAGCCTGAATACGTCTGTGTCGAATCAGGCTTACAACAATGTTCTTTGGCAATGTGTTAGAACTCACCGTCTTCGGTGTGGTTTCCTCTGGTAAAAGTTCTTCCTCGACAACAGTTTTCGATACCGTATGTGTAGTGATGATAAGAGGAGCTGGCTCTTCTTTTATCTCACGCACGTCAGCGACAAACCGATAACCTATGCGCGGAACGGTCTGAATGTATTCCTCTTTGCCGGGCTGTTGCCCGAGCGCTTTACGCACTTGCGAAATTGCCACAGTGAGATTTGCATCTTCCACAAAGGCGTCAGCCCACACGGCGTGCATCAACGCCTCCCGCTCTAACAGCCTTCCTGGATTACTCACAAGTACAGCCAGAGCCTCGAGAGCCTTTGGTGGCAGGTTTACGACATCCCCATCTCGCAATAAACGGCGTCTTTCAGAATCTAGTCTGAATGAGCCGAATTCGTAGAAATGTCTGATCTGACTGGACATACGTTCTTTTGCAAACCGTTCAGAAGAATTAAGCCGAGCCTTTTGGAGACATTACCGCACGAGGCACCAATTCTCTCGCCTCAACACGAGAGGTCTGAGCAATGAAAGATGCGACACATTCTAAGACAAGGTTGCCCACGTTTCAATGAGGAAGATGGGGAAACCAAGTAGACAAAAGTCTGGCTTCTTACCCTTTGCATCGTTGAATCATTACCGATGAGAGACTAGACCGAAATCTGAGACCTCCTCTGAAATGTTTTTCGCACTTATGTCAGTTCAAATGAGCGCTTCAGAACATCTGTTTTGACGAACTTTAAGCGTTATAGGTTTTCCCACTCAGCTCTGCTTGCTCGAACCATCAAGAACGCAAGAGAGCTCACTAATTAACAATCTCAAGCAAGCACCGGGCTTGAAACACATCAAGCCTAATTAGGCGAAAAACGAAAGGCAAAAACACAAAGGAGACAACCACAAATGAAAGGCATCACTGCGAAACTTCTTAGATATTTGGGTTTGATGGCAGGTGCGCAGATCCTGTTCGTGCTAGCAACCACTGGTACGGCTCTTGCCGCAACTAACGAAATCTTTTGAGTTTGGCCCTGGCACTGCAAATTCTGTCTCAAACAAGCGTACTTTTAATGTGCCTTGTGGCTTAGCGGTCAGAGCTAAAGTTGAGCACTACCGTTTAGGAGATACGGGCGCTGCGAATGACGTGCCGATTATTATCGAGTTGAAGAAACCGGGCACGACCGCCGATGTAGAAGGGCCGGTCGCGGAAACGCGAAACGCAACGGCAAGACGAGATAGGCAAACCGTGACGCTCGGCGGAACGCGAAGCAATCGCGGATGCTCACTGCCATGGGTTGTTCGGGTTAAACCGGCGAACGGAACATCGCCGTTTGCGATCAAAGGGACTATCGACCTAACCTACAGCAGTTCGGTCAACAACATCAGTGTCGAAGGTGGTTTAATAAGCCTTAACAAAGGCAATCAGGTCTCAAAGAATGTCGGCGGGTCAAGTGGGCTCAACCAAGGCACTGTTGTTATTACTGCAACTTGGCTTCACGCCATTGGGGTTGTTCCCGGGCCGAATCCTGTGCGGCTGAAATTTGAATTGATTAACCCAGGTGGAAGCGTTGTCGCCCAGGACACGGGATATGCGAATAATGAAATCAATCCTTGCTGCTCGGGCGATAAGATGAGAATTGTCTTCAAAGTCACAGAGTGCATCACCGGACAGTGGAAGCTTCGCATTACCAATAACACCAACGATGACACGATGAATATTGACCCGAGAGTTGCACTGACGCCGAACTGCCCGTAATTAGGTTCGTCTTCTTGGGCACTCTGTTTCAGTGTAGGCCCGTGATTCACGAAACCGGCAAGGTGCAGGAAAGAATCACCACGGCGGCACGGAGGTTGGAGAAGGGACAAATCATTCGCTACCGGAGCAGGTGTTAATTCCTCAATCCCTTTTCAATCTCCGTGCTACAAGTCCCAACTTCTTGTTTTTTAGCAGAGTTTTACGCTTTTAAGGGTCGATTTATGGGTACAGCAAGCAAACAACGGTGAGAGTTTATTAATCCAAAACCCGGCAGCTCCAACTTAACCTTCCCCAGAATTCTCTCTGCGCAACCTCGGCGGTCTCTGCGTCTTCTTAGAAACTCGGCGGTGAAAGAGTTGCGAGTTACTGAGTCGATAAAGAGCACCTCGGTTTCTGAACACAGAGTCGCTGAGTTTTGCGCACGATTTTCACCGCCGACGCAGAGGACGCCGAGGTTGCGCTGAGAGTTGATGGTGTTCGTTAGATTGGTTGCGGCTGCCGCGCTGTGCCTCCGGGGTGATTCTTTCCCACACCTTTTGTGGTCTTGTGTTAAGACGTGCTGGGACTTGCCGAATGTCTTTCAGAATCTAATCTGAACTATCCGAATACGTGGAAACACCTGATCTGCCTGGACATACCTTATATTTAGCAAATCCTTTAGAAGAATTTAGAGATATTAAGGACTTCCAAAGTCTGTTGGGAGTAAGTTTCTCGTGTTCGTCAACGGTCAGATGACAATTGCGAGGTCTCTTGCAATTGATTCCATTCGGAAATGAATTAGCTCGTTCATGAAAACGAGTGAGGACGGTACGATGCTAAAGCTAAGAAGCTTTCGTAATATGCTGCTTGCAACTGTGATGGGGACCCTTTTACTCGCCGCACCTCAGTCGAAGGCTATACCTACGCTCTCGCTACCCACAGGCTCAGAGTTGAAGACGCCCACCCAATACCGGACAGAAGCCGCTTTGTATGAGCGTTCCATTCGTTCTATAGCAACAATCGCTACACTTAGGCTCGACAATTCTGAGGCGCTAAAACAGGCTTTGGACATTCTGGAACGAGAGACTCCTAACCTGAAACATCTTCCGTCCTTCCTGGTGTTTTCTGGGATTAATGATTCAACCTTTTCGACCGCCGTGAAAAGGAACACTGACACTCGATCTAAGGCCGAGATATTACTAAAGAGGCTAACTGAAGATCCAAAGACGATTCTTGAGATCGACGGGGCGCGATCTCTGGCGCGTCGTTTGAGTGATCGAACAAGTGCTGATGCGAAAATGCTTCGGACAGTAGCAGAGCGAATCAATACCGCGGTCGCCCAGGTTGACTTAGCTGATCCGAGAATAGGCTTGGCCACAGTGATCAGGATAGCTGTTCTCGAACTCGGAAATTTGTCAATGTCGTCCTTAATCGCATCATTTCACCTCATCCTTACGGATCGAACGGGATATTCAGCGATAACTGAGGAGGAGTTCATTCGCGCTGCTCAACAGCAAGCCCAAGAGGCAATCGACAGATTAACTAGTTGCCCAGATAAGGTGAAAGAAGAGTTTCAATTATGTCTTTCGAAAGCGACAACGAGGGTACAACAAACAAGATGCAGGACTCGTGCGCTTGAAGCTCAAGCAGAATGTCCTCTTTCTTTCAACTTCAGATAGTTCGCGAGTCCCAAAATCATGAAGAAAAAGACCACTATCACAACTGAAACTAGCGAAATATGCGTAATCTCGGGAAATTTACCCGTACCGGCAAATTATCGTTTGATTAGTAGCCCTCAGAAATATGAAGATATTCAACCAGAAAGGAAGAATCCGAATATGAAAAGTATCATGAAATCCATTCTCGGTTTGCAGATAACAGCTGTGTTCTTGACAGCGGCCCTTGCTGCTCCCGCGGCGGCCACGCCCGGCCCAGATCAACAGCTTCCTTTTAAAGGTACCTTACAAGCATTAGCAGACTTCGACGTACAGTTCCCCACATTGTTTGTGGATGCGACTGGCAGCGGAACGGCCACACATCTTGGTCGATTCACGGCGACTTTTCAGGAAGAGGTCAACCTCATGACTGGTCAGGGAATCGGCTCTGGTCACTTCATAGCGGCCAACGGGGACAGCGTTTTCACTGAGTTTATCGGACAGGTCACTCCGACGGAGGATCCCGATGTCGCCTTAGTTGTGTCAACGCATACCATTACAGGCGGTACGGGTCGATTCGAGGGTGCCAGCGGGAGCTTCACTGGGCATCTCTTGGTTAACTTGGTCACAGGCATCGGAGAGAGTTCGTTCGACGGAATAATCGTGAAAGCGAAGTAACTTTGTTTGCGGATGCCGCCGCAGCCTCCGGTGCCCGGCTCCTCAAATGTACAGTGGTCAGTAGATTGTTGTTGAATGTTGGCAGCAAGCAAAAGGGTTAATCAACAAATTAAATGGTTGCCCAGATAAAGTGAGGAAAGGGCTTGAATCATATCTCTCGCGACGACATCCAGCGTACAACAAACAAGATGCAGGACTCGTGCGCTTGAAGCTCAAGCAGAATGTCCTCTTTCTTTTAACTTCAGGTAGTTCGCGAGTCCCAAAACCATGAAGAAAAAGACCACTATCACAACTGAAACTCGCGAGATTTGCGTAATCTCGGCAGTAGGTGAAGGAAAGCTGGCATTGCTTAGGAACGACTCTAATGATGTTCCATTAGCTGAGGAGATTACTGAAATTCTCCCTGAAGAGCTCGTCCCTCAAAAGCAGAAGGCCAAAGGCTTAGACACGCTCTTAAGAATACTCAGGGCAACCTATCGTCAGTAACTCAAGGAAGTCATATGAAGGTCGCTGCCATCATTTTTGCGATCTTGGCTAGCTTCTCAGTTGGCAACTCCACTGAAGTTCTCCAACCGGGTGTCTCAGTAGAGAGAGAAATCGCGAGTAATGATGTTCACTTGTATTCAATACAGGTGACGGCTGGACATTACCTGCGTATCGCAGTTCGGAAACAGAACCTCGTGTTACGAATCAAGCTCAAGGCGCCGGAGCACACAGAAATACTCGAGACATTTACACCGTACTCCGCACAAGATCCTGCGAAGCTCTCTTTAATTGCACCGAGTACTGGGCAGTACCATATAGAACTTAAGCTCGGCAAAGAGGAATTAGCAGCAAAGCCATATTCAATCGTGGTTGAAGAACTTCGCCCGGCGAATGATATTGATAACAGTCGCGTTGTCGCTGAGAGATTGTTTTGTGAAGCAGAGACTTTGCGAGCCGCAGGCAAGGCAGATGATCTAAATGCCGCGATTCCAAAATATCATTCAGCGCTAGAGCTCTGGAAAGCAATAGGGGATGAAAGAGAAGAAGCGCAAATACAACTGGTTCTAGGGTCTATTTCACACAATATTAGTCAACCTAATGAAGCGCTCGAATATTACAAACAAGCACTCGCACTTTGGCTGAAACTCGGAGACCGTGGCAAGGAAGGATTTACACACAGTGCCATTGGTTGGACCCATTACAGCGTCGGGAACCTGCATAAAGCACTCGAGCATTACAACCTCGCCTTACCCATACGACGCGAACTCGGTGACCTTTGGGGTCAAGCGCAGACACTCACAACGATTGGACAAATCTATCGCTCTCTGGGAGAGCCGCAAAAGGCAATGGATCATTTCAGTGAGAGTTTGCCCTTAGCCCGAGGAGCTGGAGATAAGATTCAAGAGGCGTTTGCTCTCAATAATTTTGCCTATCTGTTCCTCGATCTTGGCGAGCACCAACAAGCTCTCGATTATCTGGAGCTGGCTCTTCCTCTGTGGCGGGAAACTGGAAACCGTTATGGAGAAGCCGATGCTCTGAATAGCATTGGTATCGCCTATGACAAAATGGGTGCTTACGAGCGGGCGCTGGATTTTTATGATCGCTCACTAACACTCTGGCGGACTATTGGAAATCGGCTGGGTGAGGCTGATGCACTGAACAATACTGGAATTGTCTATACCAATCTCGGCCAATTAGAAGGTTCTACTGAACTCTTAAACAAAGGGCGTGATTATCTAGAGCAAGCGCTTGCTCTTAGACGAGCGACAGGGCAGCGACTGGGCGAGACCGATACTCTCAACAATCTCGGTTTGGTTCACCAGCATTTAGGGGACTACGAAAAGGCTCAAGAGTTTTTTAACGAAGTACTTAAGCTTCAAGTAGATCCATCTGCTCTTCATAACCTGGGGTTGAATTATCTCCTGCGAGGCGATAGGGACACTGCGCTCGGACATCTGAACAATGCGCTCGTTGTATTCAAAGAGCGCGGAAATAGAGATGGCGAAGCGCAATCATTGCGCCAGATCGCCACTATCTATTCCGAGATGGGCAGGCTTGAGGAAGCTCTATCAGTAGGAGCCCAGGCGTTGGAGATTGTAGAGTCCTTTCGAGTCAAGATAAGAGGACCAGACAATCGAACCGCGCTTCAGGGTGTGAACAGAGATTTCTACTTCCTAATGATAGACATACTGATCAAAAAACACACACTTGATCCTTCAAAGGGGTATGACGCTGCCGCTTTGGCCTTCAGTGAACGCGCAAGGGCCAGAGGTCTCGTCGATCTGTTGTCTGAAGCAAACATTGATATTAGAGAGGGTATTGAGCCGGAACTGCTCCAGCTCGAACGTGACATTCAACGCCAGCTCAATGCTAAAGAGCTCTATCGCTTGCGATTGGCCAGAAATGGAAGTTCAACGGCCGAGGTTGAAAGAGAATTGAAGCGACTGTTAACCGAGTACCAGGAGCTTCAAGCCAAAATAAGAGGTCGCAGTCCGAAGTATGCTACCTTGACTCAACCGACTACACTCACGCTGGATCAGATACAAGCCATTCTTGACGATGACTGCATACTGCTTGAATATGCGTTGGGGCAATCGAAGAGTTTCCTTTGGGCAGTGACTCCCACTTCGATCAGCACTTATGTCCTTCCTAATCAAGCCACAATCGAGTCAGTTGCTCGCTCGGTCTATGAATCCGTAACAGCACGAAATACATACCTTAGGAATGAGAGTGCCCGGCAAAGGGCCATTCGTATAAGGAAGGCGGACGCTAAGTATAACGAAGCCTCTGCGGAACTGAGTCGTATTCTGCTGGGTCCTGTTGCGAAGGGTCTCGGCAGAAAGCGGTTACTATTTGTAACTGAGGGTTGGCTTCAGTTTGTTCCGATCGAAGCCTTGCCTGTACCTGCTGTGCACTTATCCACAGCGCGCCGCCTGCAGGCCCTTATCTTTGATCATGAAGTAGTAATCCTGCCTTCAGCGTCAGTTCTGTCACTATTACGTCAAAAAACCACCGAGAAAAGCGCGCCTAAGTCTCTCGCCGTAATCGCTGATCCAGTTTTTGGTGTAAATGATCCCCGCGCGGGAGCCATTCATGTTGCTGCTAACCATATTGAAGGTAACGCTCTACGAGTCAATTTTCTCGAAAGACAAGAATTCCCTAAAGATTTTCTGCGACTCCAATTCAGTCGCGAAGAAGCGGACCAAATTCTGGCACTCGTTCCCAGTGACTCAGCACTTAAAGCCACCGGCTTTAGTGCCAGTAAAGACAGGCTAAAGACTGCTAATCTCAATCAATACAGACTTCTGCACTTTGCCACACATGGATTTTTGAATACCCACAAACCAGAGCTATCGGGACTGGTTCTTTCGTTGATTGACGAGAAAGGCGCACCTCATGATGGTTATTTAAGGCTGCATGAGATTTACAACCTTAAACTCAATGCCGACCTCGTGGTCTTGAGTGGTTGTCAGACAGCTCTGGGTAAAGAGGTGAAGGGCGAAGGGTTAATAGGATTAACCCGTGGTTTCATGTATGCAGGAAGTCCCAGAGTTGTTGCCAGTCTATGGAATGTTGATGATAGGGCAACGGCCGAGTTGATGAAGTGGTCTTATAAAGGAATGCTAAGCGATGGTTTGACTCCTGCCGCGGCTCTAAAGTACGCACAAGTCAAATTAGCTAACGACAACAGATGGACAGCCCCTTATTACTGGGCTGCCTTTACCATCCAGGGAGAGTGGAAGTAACAGCAATCTAGAGGGACGAAAGGTTTTTCCCAAATTCGTCAGTACAAGATGAATGGGTTCGCCTGAATAAAAGGAAGAATCCATTTGGAGGAGTAGTGTGCCTCGAAGCGGAGTTGTCACAGTCGTGAGTGCAGTCCCAAAACAATGGGCTTTAACGAGAGAAGGTTTCGACAAGTTCCTCGCGAGCTTGGATGCCGACAGAGAAAAGGCAGGTCGAATATATGAAACTCTTCACGCAAAACTTATAAGCTATTTCGACTGGCGCAATTGCCCTTTTCCTGAAGAGTACGCCGATGAAGTCATTAACCGAGTAGTCAAGAAGCTCGACGACGGGAATGAGATACGGGATCTGTCAACCTATGTATTTGGCATCGCGCGCATGATGCTGCACGAAATCGAAAGAAGCATAGAGAAACAAAGGGCGGCGCTAAGTAAGCTACAGGATCATCAGAATCTCTTTGAAACCGAATCTGAGGAGGCTGCGCGTCGCATCGAGTGTCTAACAGAGTGCCTTGCTGGTTTATCAGAGAAGAATCGTGAATTGATCGTCCAGTACTACGATGGAGATGGGCCAGTAAAGATCAAGCGTCGAAAGCAATTAGCGCTGCGGTTCGGTCTTCAGCTCAACGCGTTAAGAATTCGAGCCTGCCGGCTAAGAGAGAAACTTGAAGAATGCATGGGACGATGTCTTGTAAAGAATGTTTGAAATGTTTTGTCCGGTAGCAGGCAGTAAGAGTTAGAAGGCTCTGAATGAGAGAGATGGAAGCAATCAACGAACAGCAGGTGAGACGTTTCCTATTAGGGGATCGGTCAGAAGAAGAGCGCGCGGAGACTGAGGAACGGTTTTTCAAGGAAGACCCCTTTTATAGGCAAATTCTCGCTGTTCAGGAGGAGCTTGCCGATGATTACGTTCGGAACAACCTGTCCCTAACAGAGAGAGCTCAATTTAAGAAATATTTCCTCCAATCGTCACTACGGAGAGAACGTGTAAAGTTCGCCACTGCTTTTGATAAAGCGCTTGAGAGAAATCGTTCGCAACGAGAGATTCCGATTGTCACTCAAACCCCCTGGCAGTCTCTCATATCATTCTTTAATCCGATCAATAGTCGTTTGGCAGCAGGAGCTGTAGCGGCCTCCTTGCTGTTGGTTGCTGGAACTATCTGGTTAGTAATTGAGTACCGCCGATTGTCTCACGAGGTCCAAGTCGCATCTTTGGATCAGAAGTCATTACTTGAGAGGGCTCTTAACCGTGAGGTTGAAGGTGAACAAAGGGAGGAGGCACTCGAAAAAGAAATCGCCGCCCTGCGTGCTGCGGGCAAGCAGATGGAAACAGAGATTCAGCAAAAGCAGAATGAACTTGAAGAGTTGAAACGCATAAGGCGGTCCGAACGACCTTCAGATTCTCGCCCAAGTGCGTTGGCTGCGTTTATTCTAACGCCCGGTCTCACTCGCGGGGTCGACGAGCCAGAGAAGTTAATAATTCCACCTGCGACCCGAACCATCCATCTGCAACTGGATCGCGAAACTGATGACGACTACAAGAGCTACGTGGTCGAGGTGCGCACCACTCGTGGAAACATGATCTGGGGAAGGAGTGGACTCAAAATGCAGCGAACTGGTTACGGCTTTGCCGTATTTGTGAGTATTCCGAGGGAACTTCTTTCACCGGGTGAATACGAGTTGGTGTTAAAAGGGGCCGCTCCAAATCGACTCGAGGCGGTTGGCTACTACTACTTCATTGCCTTGAACAGATAAGGCTATAAACGTCAAGTTCTTTGTCATCGTAGCACTTAATCTCTTATAGATACCCTATGCTTTAGAGGCTGTGTCACAATTCAGTTTTTCTACGGCTCGACGGAAGAACAGTGGACAGACGGCAATCCTGATGTCGAGACGATGCACAAGAATTATCTAACGAAGCAGGGGCAACTTAGGTATGAGCGCGCGAGATTGA
>JBGSWR010000091.1:0-9544 GCA_041751855.1 Pyrinomonadaceae bacterium | reverse complement strand
CGTCAATCGCTTCCGGAAACAGCACTGCATCTTCACGCCGTTCGCCTTGAACGTATCCCATTCGTGTCGCTTTCTCCTTTCTGCGATCTTTATACCATTGTCAGATCGGCGGCGCGATCATTATTTTTGACACAGCCTCGGTAAGTGTGGGGGTACTTTCAAATCCGGCGTACTAAAGCAACACCACCGGCCTCCTTAAATCCTACCCACGGCAGTGGGTAGATTCTTCAAGTCCAGCCTATCGATCACTCAATAGCAGGTCTCTATGTAGGCCGGACTTGAACAATCCCCAAACTTCCGTTTGGGGGATTTGGAAAGCTAGTGTTGCGCTTGAGTAGGCCGGACTTGAACGATCCCCACACTGCCGTGTGGGGTATTTTAACTGTAGCGCATCCTGTCCAGGTTGCGTCCTGTCCTCTCCTATTATCTTCGTGTCATTAGTATTTTCACGGACGGCTTACCGGAAAATGAATCCACCCTTCCCGCCTCGCAATCCCAGCCTCAGTCGGGGGATACGTAAGTCCCTGACTCGCAAACCTCGCTGTG
This sequence comes from Pyrinomonadaceae bacterium, assembly GCA_041751855.1. Taxonomy (GTDB): domain Bacteria; phylum Acidobacteriota; class Blastocatellia; order Pyrinomonadales; family Pyrinomonadaceae; genus PSRF01. The sequence goes on along the minus strand of JBGSWR010000091.1, from coordinate 8,998 downwards.
ATTGAGGCAATCAAAGCATCAAGCCCATCAGAATTTTGCGCACATTCATTTGCGACTTCGAGGTAAGGCAGCGTCTTGCGCAACCCGCTCAAAATGTTCTGTCTAACGCGAGCACAGTTCGGGTCAGTTAACTTGTATCCTCGACAAGGCAGATCCCAGCTCTTCAAAGTCGCCGTCGGGTACACCTCATAGAACTTTCCGTCGCCCGAGCGATCTTTAACATCGTGCCTTTGCAACAGCGCATTCGCTCTCATCGCCGGCAATGCAATCCGATCAGTTGAAACACTCAGCGGCCAGATGCCAAGCTTCTCGCGTACATAGAGATCTGTAATCCGAAACTGCAGCCGCCGGCGTTCATTCACCGTCCACACCGTACTACTCCAGCCGGCAACTGCATCAACAAACGCCACCGGCCACCCAAACGGCGCATCAATGCCGACGACATCCGCCTCTCCAATCAACTCATCAAGCTTTATATCGTCACACCTCAACTCTAACTTCCGCATCACTGCATGTGATCCGTTCCACTGAATCAAACACGCCGCGGTACCTTCTTTCGAGGAGGAGAGATCAATTCCTAGTGTTAGCATGGAAAGTGCTTATCTACAGTCCTTCTCCTTACGCTATTTAGTAACGCATTCGACTTGGAATAACGCCCCGCACTCCGCCGCGAGGGTCCTCCGTATCACCAGCACGCCTCGGAATTAAATGTATGTGAGCATGCATCACAGTCTGCCCCGCCGCGATTCCGCAGTTTGCACCGAGATTAAAACCCAGAATTTGAGGATCTTTCTCTTGCGCTTCCTTTCTCAACGACTCGATCAATTCGGAGTTCCAGCTGTAATGACTGATAAAACTCAGATGATTGATTCTTCGTTTATTTCTGTGGGTTTTAGCGGATCGGAAAACACAGGCCTTCCAGATCAAAACCGTGTCCGTACCGTCGCCGGTGTACTCTAGGCAATCCCAGAATCACAATACGCCAATCCTTTTCTCGCAGTGGAAACGGGTGGACGGAAAAGCGACGACTGAATCCAGCGTAATACTCAACAATCGTTAAGACGTGGAACAGAACCTCACGAGGGCAAAAACCAGTTCATCGGCAGCCATCTCGCGAATCTCATATCGCGGTGACTCGCTATCAACCAATTCACCGAGCCTCGCGTCGAGTTTTCCGATGTCACGCTTTACAAGAAAATCATCTCCGAGTACGGCATGAAGTCGCTCACTGTCGTTGTAGAAATACTCCTGCAACAATGGAAGCACCCGGTTGTACCAGGCGAAATGCAAATGGCTTGGATCCTCAAGCTTCATGAAATAACTGTGACCAATCTGGTGGTCGCGATCCAACAGCAGTACGATTCGCTCGTTTAATCTGGTTAGCAACGTACCGAGGTCAAGTTCCGAGAAACCGGCAAGCAAGGAGGGACGAGGCATTAGTTCAATAAACGAAAATCGACGTCGCAAAGCGAGGTCTAGCAATGCGATGGAGCGGTCGGCCGTGTTCATCGTACCGAGAATGAACAGGTTTGGCGGTACTCCAAAAACGTCCCCTGAGTACGGAAGCCGAACCTGAAGTGCGTTCGGTTGGCCGAGGCGCTTATCGTCTTCGATCAAGGTGATTAGTTCACCAAATACCTTTGCGATATTAGCCCGGTTGATCTCGTCAATGATCAAAAGATACTCTGGCGCCTTATCCTGATGCCTTTCCCAGGCTGTAGTCGCACGCGCACAGATCTGCCTGAAAACTCCGGGCAATACCTCGTAGATGATTTCACCCTCATCATTGACTTCTGGTTTAAGGCCCTCAACGAATTCTTCATAGGCAAAGGATTGATGGAACGTTACAAATGTTAGGAAGTCACTCACTTTCAGCTTTTTGGCCTCAGGGTTTTTCCACTGACTCAATTCCTCTGCGAGATTCTCGTGGACGTATTCTCTGCCGGCAGGTGTAAGAAACCAGTTCGAATCTGCATTCTTGTCAAAGAGATACGGAAGCTGTCTTGCCGCGTAGTTCACGGTGGTGCTTTCTTCAGGCGTGTGCATCTGCAACTGACCCCATATCGCGTTGCTGATCTTTTGGGCGGTCTTTATCGACGCATAGCGCTTCAGCACGTCGCTGTTAAGCAACTCCGGTACTTTAAACGAGGTCTTGCCGTCATATGAAGCCATCGCCAATGCAATCGCTTCATACCAACGCAATCCCTCAAGCACTCTCATTCTCGCTTCATCTGATGAATCAACGACTTGCAACTGAGGTCTTATGAATTGCTCGGCAAACTTACTGACTAAGTAAGTCTTTCCGGTGCCGGGCGGGCCGTAAAGAATAATGTTCTTGGTCTTTGAGGCCAGATCCATTAGTGGTTGGAACTGATTGGAAAACGGCGACTCATTGAGAGGTTTAGGCGAATCTAAGTTGAGTTGCTCCAACTTGGAAAAAACATCTGCCAATGACCGATCGTTCTGAATATAAGCCTGTTTCAATTTGTTCCAATCATTTTCAGATACTCGAACAATGGTCCTTGGGCCAAAAAACTTATCGCCAAGCTGGGCTGTTTGAGTAATGACCCACCCCACTCTTCTAGTGTGATTATACTGAGCGTGTTTGCTAGGATTATTGTCTCCACGTGGAGGGATATAGTCGCTAATAATACGGCCGATCCCAACTGCTAAATTCTGCCCACGATTGGCAATCACGATGTCGCCCACCTTCAACTTGTGTGTGAATCTCCAGATCTGGTGCGCCCCGCCGGTTCCTTGTCCAGACTGAGTGAGCGCATCCCTGATCTCCCCCTGGTTCTTGAAGTCTCGGAAATCCACATCGTCGAGCCAATGGACCACAATGCAGCCATTATCTCGGCACATATCCCAATGTTCCGCCGCTGGTCCCGGTGCGATCTTCCAGATACGCATCGACTGGTGGCGCTTGCGAGGATCAATTCCCAGGCCGTGGTAAAGGAATTCCGCCATCTGAAACGTATCCATCTCCTGAAACTCAGGAAATGCGCGCAGCGTCGAAAGGAGTTGTAGATTAAGGGCCAACACCTCTCCTTCTGGATTCCCGCCGAAGAATTTTATGAAATGTCGCAGATGTTCCGGTTGCGAGATAGGGAGGAACTGATCCGGAAAATACAAATATAGCGGCTTACATCGTAGACCTAGCGGCCCCCCGAGTCGGTCTGAACCTATTCGATCAAGCTCCGAGTATTCACCACGCTCAACGGAATTTATTAGCTCCTGCAGTCCTCCTCGAATTCTCGAAATCGCTTCTTCTTTATCACGGTAAGCCTTGATGACATACCAGTCGCCAATTTTGGTGTTCCAGAACACGCCCCATTTTTTGGCTGAGCCACCGCCGATACCACCCAACTTGGCTGTCTTAAACTCCAGCCAATTGCAGAAGGTATCCTTCGAATCCAGGCCTTGGGCATAATCCTCTAACTGCATTTCATTGAGCTTTTCCTTTGGAAATCTGCGCGCGAATGAAACCCGCAAGTCGCTCAGTGATGGCGGAATCGTTTTAGGATTAGTCTTAAGCCAATCAGCAAGTGCAGGTCGCCACGAGTCTGTGAATTGCTCGGGTGACTCCTGAAACGCAGCTTCATTTGCAATCATGATGAGGTCTCCACGGGAAAAAGTGTTTTGAGTTCAGAGACAAGGCTGTTTCGTCCATCGCGCGTACTAAGGTCTACGCAGATGTTAACTGAGTTCGCTTCTATAACCTTCTCACAGTCTTCCAGTTTGAAACACGCTTTGAGTGGTGCTGCACTGGCTGCTGTCTGCGGGTAAAGAAGCACCACGCGATTACAATTGTATCGATGCGCGTAAGCATGCATCTGGTAGAAATCAGTTTGAGCCACGCCTACCTTTCGATCGGTCCCGTCCAGACGCTTGTACTTAGTATCAATCAGCAGAGGAAATTCATCCCCGTTCCGGAAGCTTATGTCCGGTATTGTCTGGAAAACTGTCTTACCTTCACGATTAGCGAGGTAACGTCTCGCACCTCGCGACTGCGGCAAAAAGTCATAACTACTAAATTCAGCCGGCAGGATTTCGGACCGATGTCGACGAATAAAACCGGCAATGAAATTCTCGAAAAGCAGGTTCATGTCGAATACGAATGCAAACGTCGTGAGATCGCCAGCGGTCATTTGCAGCGCTCCTCCATCAAGAAAGACTCGGGCGAGATTTAGAAGCGGGCGATAGCGTTCAGTCAGTCTGGTTAGTTGTGATGGGTTCGCGTCTGACACGGTGACTCGAGGAAGAAGCGTCACCTCGTGCATCCATTGCCGCAGTTCACCCAAGATCTGGCGGTTGTCATTATCGCGCGTGAGATGCCAGAGGCGCTCGACAACATATCGGAAAACGCGGTTCAGTTTATTGTCCGCGGTAAATTCGTCGTACGAAACGCAAAAGAGATGCTGCATTGTCGGACGTTTCAGCTGGTCTGAGATGCGCCATTTGCCTTTAAGAACTGGAAGATTGTCTTCAATTGCCTGATAGGTGCGATGTGCGCCTCGTTGCCACTCTTCGCGCAGGTGGGTTGCAAAGAGTCGAGTGAGAATTTCAAACCAATCATCTGTTTGCCGGAGTAAATTCGCTAGTTCGTGTTCCCGGACGTTCAATTCGCCAGCATAAGCCAGCATCCGTAAGAGGTTCGCCGTTGCTTCCTTTGCCTTAAGTTTCTCATCACTAGCTTCACTCGTCTGATAGATCTTCGGTAGCACCTGGATAGTTCGACCACCGAGCCTGATCAAGCCAACATGCTGCGCCGCCTTAATTCGTTTCTCCCCGCGCGAGAATCCGAGGCGCAGCACCTCGGTTCCCAGGGAAGTGTTAATTCGGTCCACGAGGGTCCAGTCCCGCTCAGTCCATTCGAAGTGTTTTTGTTCGTGTTCAAATAGAGTGAGAGGCTTAGGCATGAGATTTCGTTAAGCAGTATCAAATAGAAAAACTAACCTCTGTGGATTGTCTGGTTGAGAATGATGATTGAAGTTAACGAACAAGCGATCTAAAGCGTTTGAACGCTTGTTCGAATTGCGCTATAGCGGCATCGACAGCAACCTTAGCTTCCTGGGCTTCCGGGTAGAGCACAATGGGTTTAACTTTAGGAAACTGTTTCTGCCACTTGCGGATCTTCTCACGTCGCTTCTTAAAGCTACTCCCGTTCGGAGATTTCGACCTTAAAAAACTTTGCCATTCGAGATCGCGTTTTTCATTCCCGTTACATTCCTTGCAGGCTAACACTCGATTGCTAATATATTTACCTCCGCCCGCTGCGGTGCAGTCGAGATGATCCATGTGGCCATGTCGAAGCATGCGGTCAACGAATTTGTCGCAGTAAGCACAATGAGAGTCGAAGAATTCCCAGATCTGATCCTTTTGTTGAGGCGTCAAAGGACGAGACAGCAAATCGGCGACAGCACGTCTCATTGCATTCTTGGCTATTGGAAGACTCATCGACGCGCACTCCGTTTCTTAACGGCAGCGACATCTCGACTTTGACGAATGCGTTCGAGCATAACCGATGCGGGTTCGTCGGTGGGGTCTTGGGGGACGAGTCCGCCGCGGAAGGCTTTTGCGAGTATTGATTGTGTGAGTTTGTCTACGTGCGCTTTTGCTTTGCGGTAACGCCCTTCCAGCGCGTCAGCGGCTTTGAAAAGTGCCTCTACGCGGCGGATAATCTCTTGCTGTTCAGTTATTGGAGGAAGAAGAATCGGCACCGACAGCAGGACCGATTGATTTATCTTCGGCATATTGCCAGCAGTCCCAATCGCTCGTCCTCGAAGAAAAGCGCGTGTACGCTCTGAAGTCAGAACGAAATAAAGAAACTCACTCTTAATGCGGGGACTGGCACGAACTCTAATCATCAAGTCTGGGTACACGAATTCATTTGGCTGCCCATCGTAAAGCGCAGGCACACCTACATACTCGATTGTGTTGCCGCGTTGGATGAGGATGTCGCCGGGCTTAAGCCACAATTCCGAATCAGCCGGAACAGGTTCATCAAAATATTTAAATTGACGGCCATCAAATCGGCCTGAGGTCGTAGCTGTTAGAGTTAAAACACGCCAAGGCGTTTCGTACTTGACTGGTTTGGCTGAATACCCGTTTTTTGGCCTTTCGCTTATAACATCGGATAATGTAACGTCAGCCCAAAATTCGATTTGTTCTTCCTCGCGCCAATCAATAGTCAGCCGTCCCGAACACGCAGCGGCGAGGACGGATTGGCGGAAGCGTTTGAGGATGCGTGGAATGGTTGCGAGTCGCTCTTGAGCCGCGTTTACGCGGCTCAAGAGCTGTTCCAACTTTGCCACTATGCGTCGTTGTTCGTTGAGTGGTGCAAGGGCAATTGGAATTGTCTTTAGTGTACCCAAATAAACACCTCTTTGAGCCGTACCGCTTGCCAGCTCTTCGAGTGCGGCCTGAAACTGAGGCGACCGAAAAAACAATGAGAGATAATCAGCATCGACGGCATGTGGGTTGGGTTTGGCTATCGCAACGCTTCGCTGGAGCGTAAATCGGTCTGAGGTGCGGACAACGCAGGAGCGACCGATTGAGCCGACAATAGTCAACAGAACATCCCCTTTGATGATCGGATTTGTCCGTTGAATCTGAAAGTAATCCTCCGGAGCAATATAGGAGTAGATTTCGGTCCAATCGATCCTTCCATTCTGAATGTTTCTTGCACTTAAGAGCGGTACTCCTTCGGAACTTCGTTTCGGCGGTGTGTGAGTACCGTCACGAAGCGATAATAAAACAGTGGCTAAAGGCGTGTTCGCCCACGATTGGGGGAATTCAGTCATACGGCAACTGCTTCCTCTTTTTCAATCAAAGTGACAATCTCTCTTAAGTCATCGACTACGGCCTCAAGCTCGGTGATTGCCTCCGCTGCCAAATCCTGCGGTTCCGGAAGATTATCTCCATCTTCGATCGATTCATCCTTTAACCAGGAAATGTCGAGCTTGTAATCGCGTTGTTTGATGTCGCTGATGCGGAATTTGCGAAAGCGACCTTGTTGGCCTAAGTCTTTTCGTTTGCTTCCGCCGTTCGGATCGTCGCCGTAACATCTTTCAAATTCAGCGAAATGTGCTGGCGATAGCGGACGTTCTTTCTTTGTGATGCCAGGCACGTTTGACCGCGCGTCAAAGATCCAGACGTTCTCTGTTGGAAAGGCTTTCTGAAAGAAGACAACGTTGGCTTTCACCCCCTGGCTGTAAGGTGAAAACGTGCCGCGCGGCAATCGCAGGATTGTGTGCACGTTGCAATCCTGCATGATGATCTCAAACACTTCACCGGCTTTGCCTTCAAACAAACAATTATCGGGCAGCACAATCGCGGCACGCCCACCAGGCTTCAGTATGGTGAGAACGTGTTGAAGGAAGTTCAGTTGTTTGTTCGAAGTCTCAATAGTGAAGTCTTCGCGGTCTGGCGCCTGATTCGCCCCCTTGGTTCCGAAGGGTGGATTAGTGAGAACCACATCGAACTTAGGGCCATTGTAGACTTCATAGATCGCATCCCCCAAAGCAATTTCAGGTTCCAGGCCGTGCAGGTAGAGATTCATCAAGGCTAGCCGTCGAGGGCGTTCGACTAAATCCTGTCCGAAATAGGTCGAGCTCTTCAATCGCTTCGCCAAATGTCGATCAATCGCGCCGCCTTTGGTTTGTTCGATCAGCCACTCGTAGGCACAAACAAGAAAACCACCGGTCCCACATGCCGGATCGCCGATTGTGAAATCCTTGTGTACCCGCGGGTCAGGCTTCATCACACGTACAATCGACTTAATCAACACTCGCGGGGTGAAGTATTGACCCGCGCCTTTCTTGCCCTCGCTTGCTGCCTTCTCCAACAAACCTTCAAACGCCTGTGCTTTAACGTCAACATCCAGCGAAGTCCATTCGGTTTCGTTGATGAGCGTGAGCATGCGTCTAAGGTTTACCGGATTGTTAAAACGCGACTGCGCGCCAGCAAAGATCTGCCCAAGCAGACCTGGCTCCCTGGACAGCTTGCGTAACACGTCGACGTAGTGGTCCATGAGTTCCGTGCCCGTTTGCTTGTAGAGCGTTGCCCAGTCGCAACCAGCAGGGATTCCCTTTACTGCCCTCTCCTCAGCCATCTTAAGGAAGAGCAGATAGGTCAACTGTTCGATATAGTCGCCATAATCGATCCCGTCATGCCGAAGGGTGTGACAGAATCCCCAAAGTTTCTGTACAACATCACTCATGCGAACCTCCCCAATTTAGTTTTACGAAATCAATTCATCCGGCTGCGTACCGGCGTTGGTATAGAGAGGCCGCGTCAAGAGTTGGGCCTCAGAACTCTTATGAAGAGCGTTAAACCTGGCAAAAGACTGTGCTCGTTCTTATTTTCATTCGCGGTGGCGAATCGGGATTCATGAATTACTGTTAAAACAATCGAAAATACCTCAACCGCTTCAGCTTGGGGGTTTTGGTTTCGGCCTAATACTGCGACACCACATGCTTTAGTTAGCATCGTGGTCCTTCAACCTCTGCCTAAATTCAGCACCTCAAAATACTGCGACACCACATGCTTTAGCTTCGTGGAGTTTCAACCTCTGCCTAAATTCAGCCCCTCACAACACTGCGACACCACATGCTTTAGCATCGTGGTCCTTCAACTTCTGCCTACATTCAGCCCCCTTATAACACTGCGACACCACATGCTTTAGCTTCGTGGAGTTTCAACTTCTGCCTACATTCAGCCCCCTTATAACTGCGACACCACATGCTTTAGCTTCGTGGAGTTTCAACTTCAACCTGATGGTCTCTTTACTGCGAGTCTCAGGTTGAAATTGAAACTCCATGAGGCTGAAGCCTATGGTGTCCACAAGCTGCGGGAGTATCAGCTTTAGGTCAAAGTTGAAACTCCACGAAGCTAAAGCATGTGGTGTCACGGCATCTCGGCATTTCAGTTTTAGGTCAAAGTTGAAACTCCACGAAGCTAAAGCATGTGGTGTCGCGGTATCTTCGCATTTCAG
>JBGSWR010000090.1:0-54104 GCA_041751855.1 Pyrinomonadaceae bacterium | reverse complement strand
CCTACCAAGCACAAGGGAGCGCCCTCCGCAAATCCCCCACACGGCAGTGTGGGGATCGTTCAAGTCCTGCCTACAAAGCACAAGGGAGCGCCCTCCGCAAATCCCCCACACGGCAGTGTGGGGATCGTTCAAGTCCTGCCTGCCAACCAGCACCACAACCATCACTCGCCAAATCCCCCAAACGTCAGTTTGGGGATGCTTCAAATCCGGCCTGCCAACCAGCACCACAACCATCACTCGCCAAATCCCCCAAACGTCAGTTTGGGGATGCTTCAAGTCCGGCCTATTAAACAGCACGTTCTTGGTCTGCGCGTGGCGTCTGCTGGAGGTTGGACTTGAACGCATCCCCACACTGACGTGTGGGGGATTTGCGGACCGCGTTCCTTTGCTTTTTGTAGGCCGGACTTGAACGATCCCCACACTGCCGTGTGGGGGATTTGCTCACACTAACTGCGCATCTTCGTTCGGCTCATTTGGTTGCTGCCTAAGCCGCGTTGTGAAAACTCAGATTTCAGTCGCTGAAGCCCGATGGTATCTCACGGAAAAAGTCTCTTTTATGGACCGGTGTGCTATATTTCCCGGCATCCCGGGTTGCCTCATTTCCCATCATAGCGCGGCGATCTGACGTCACCGGAGGAGCTGACTACCATCTTATGGGTCTGTTTCAATCATTGCTGAGAAAGCTTGGCCTCAATTCAACAAAAGCTCAACGACATCCAATACGCATTTTTCTGCTCGACGATGACACCCGCCGGCACGATTGGTTCGCGGCGCGTTTCAAGGGTGATGCTCTGGACGTAGCCCAAAACGTTGAAGAGGCCCAGCAACTCTTGAGCAAAAACGCCTACGACGCAATCTTTCTCGATCATGATCTGCTCCCCGAGCACTACAATTCCTCTGAGCCGGATGATGAACGCACAGGTTTCGCTATAGCTTTATGGCTTGCGGCAAAACCAGAGCTGCAACGCGCTTCTACAATCCTCGTTCACACAAGAAATGCCGATGGCGCCATGCGCATGGTCGAAGAACTACGGCGCTCAGGAAGAGCCGCAGAGTTCGTCCCTTTCCCCCTATTGGCTGAGCGGATCAGGAATTACTGGCGCAGATAAGGTTGCCTTACTTCGTCCTGGAAACAAGCGAATTCTCGGCTATATGGCGTGCACACCTTCGCCCCATTCTCAAACGAAACCCGGAGCGAACGTCATTCATGAATCCTGTCGAGAATTATCTTGAAGCCTGTCCCTCATACGCAGCTCCGGCTCAGCCGTTAAGGAAAGCTCTTATTGCGGCACGCTCGAAAAAGCAGCGCCTGACTATATTCTCAGTTTCTCGGAGTATGCATAATGATGAAGACTCCGACTAAAGCCACACAACCGCCAAGGATGTCGAATCTATCTGGAGCAATCTTATCCACGCGCCATCCCCACAACAGAGATAGCGCAACGAATACTCCCCCATAGGCGGCATACACACGCCCGAAGTTTGCCGGTTGGAACGTAGGGAAAACTCCGTAAAGAATTAGGACCATCGCACCCAAGAGCGCGTACCATATGCTTTTACCTTCACGTAGCCAAAGCCATACAAGATAACCGCCGCCGATTTCGCATAAGCCCGCCGCAAGAAACAAAAGTAAAGATTTCGCTATGACCATGGATGTCACAAACCCTTCTGGTTGATGTTGTCCGAAGATTGCTTTCGCTTCATATTCCCGCCGGGTTGGCGCCGACTCAGGCTCTAAAGCGTAGGATGGCTAATTTTCATGGGTCACGGCGAACACTTAGAACCACCGGCGGACGCGGCGACAATACACCGAGTATTCTTCACCGTGCGATTTGCGCAGGAACTCTTCCTCAAGCCGCACCTGCACTTGAATAAGCACCGCGCCCAGGACAAACGTAAGCAACGTAATAGCGTTTGGAATTACCAGGAACAGACCAAGAAGCGTAAGTATCATTCCAACGAAGATCGGATTTCGAGACAGCCTGAAGACTCCCCTTTGCACTAGGTTTGTTCGATTTCTTTGGTCGATGCCGATGCGCCAGGATTCGCCCATTTGAACTTGAGCCAGCCCAGTCCAAACGAGAGACAAGAGCAGCAGAGCCACGCCCACCCATTTCAACCATGTGCGTTCGAGCCAGGCAATCGGCGCCGAATACCGATAAATATCAGGCCATACTGAGTAGACAAGTACCACTGCCACGACGAGGGCAAAGAGGAGCTTGAAAATTCGTCCGATGAAGTCGTGGGCATCGTCCGAACCTTTGAAGGCCACTGGATTAACGCCCGTTCTTTTCCAGACAACATAGGAGCGCCAGAAAAAAGCGGCGAAAAAATATGCGGCCAGATAAAAGAGAAGAAAATATCTTAGTGGCATGCGTCCTTACAGCAAGTTGCGATCAGGTAATAGACAAAACCTACTACCGGATCGCGCTGTAGAAAATAGTCCGCCAGCGTAAGCCTCTCAGCCAGAGAACAAGCGTAAATTCAAACCCAATCATCAATCCCAGAGCGAGGAAACCTACTGGCTTGGCTTGGGATTCACACTTCAGCTGCCAGCCTTGCTTCGGCTCTTTGCTTGATACCCAGCATCATCTTTCTTTCCATAATAAAGTGAACTGGCTCGAAGACCCCACGCCAGAGAATGAAATTCAGTAAGGCGTTCTTCAGATCAGGTTTGAACTCTCCGCGTCCGCGTATGATTAGACGTGTCGAATGCTCATCAATGGGGCGGAGGAAAAAGGTCCAAGTCTTCTCAAGCACGATTGCGCGTCCGGCTTCAATGGCCAACACTCTGAGCGGGGGGGCTTTAGGATGCAGCCACACTTCGTCGTCGATTCTAAGTTCCTGCCACTCCGGAACAATTTGGTCGGCATTGCGCATGTCGCACCCGACAAGATTTTCCAGCCAGGTATAGCTGTAAAATCCACCCCGCTTTTGTCCGACCTGCACAACCCACGGCCACACCTCTTCAACTGGTGCACTAATCGTAATGGCGTGCGTGGCCTTTAGCTTTGGATGCTCCACCAGTTCATCGCCAGGAAGTCGCATATTTATCTCTTCCGCTGTCGCTCCCCACCTTAGATGCCAGGGACGAACAAATAATGCGTAAGCCGCAAGCGCTACCGCCCCGCCTATGGCAGTGGTCAAAACCTTTCCGTTCGGTCTGATTTTTCTCATTCTGATGCCTCGTTAGCCATGCTCTTCCCCTTATGGTTGCAATGCCAGCATACGTGGCCCGCAGGTGTCCTTCAACGCGGCAACTACCATGCCTGCCCTCTACGGGCTAACTTACAGAGAAACCGCACGGCTAATTCCGCCTGAATTAACGATCGAGTATCTCGTGCGTGTTTTCGCACGCTAGAGTTGAGGGAATTTCCTCTCCTGCGAGTAACAATAGCAGTAATACCTCATTCTAAGTCCAACGAGCGTTGCGCTAGTCGGGTTAATCCCCGGCGGGCCTCCCTTCGCCGCCGTGGCCCCGCATTTCTGCGCGGGCGTGACGACCTCCAAAGCGGTCAAAGTCTCAGGCTCCGGGCCGGACAAAACCGAGCTCATCAAAGGCATCAGCGTCGTCGGCTCCATCGTCGGAACGGCAAAGACCTACAGGAAACACTCGATCTGGCGGCGCGAGGACTGGTCACGTGCGACTACAAGACCGCAAAGTTCGATGATATCAATGACGTCTTCGAGGAGATGAAAGCGGGCAGGATCAAAGGCCGAGTCGCTCTGCAAATGCATGACAGCGGCGCGCCTCAGATGCGAAAGCCAGCAGATCCTTACCGTCCTCGAAGTCGGTTAGCATGGTTGCGCTCAGGGGAGATGCTTGCCATGATCCTACCAGGTCGAATTAACCATGACTCCTGCACGGCAGATTCAGGAATTACTGCACAGCAAAATTCCGATCACCAGCGCCATGGGTGTGACGGTCGAAGACTATGACGGCGAACGGTTAGTCTTGAGTGCGCCGCTCGCCGCAAACGTCAATCACCTTGGCACGGCCTTCGGCGGCAGCCTCCATGCGCTGGCCGTCCTCAGCGGCTATGGACTGCTCTGGCTAGAGCTGAAAGAACTGGACTGCCACATCGTCGTTCGCAAGAGCACGATCTCATATGAGCGTCCAGTGCGGGGTGAGATTCGTGCTATGTGCGTTCGTCCACACGTGGACGTGCTGGAGGAGTTTAAGAGAATGCTTCATCAAAGAGGCAAAGCGAGGATCGCACTCTCAGCAACCATCGAAGATCAGGGCATCGTGGCCGTACGCTTCGAGGGAATATTTGTCGCCATGGGGTAGGTCCAGGCGTGTAGAATTTTGACGAAGATGGATGTGCTGGTTACCAACCGAATGGCGGCGTTAAAACGATTGGTGGCCAGGGATTTTAGGTATACGGAACAACCTTCCGGCTCGACCTCAATCTTAATGTGCAAAAGACGAGAGTCTCGGCCAAGTCTGGCCCGTGCCCTTCGAGGGCTGCTATTCTTGGCTCAACATATGAATACGCAAATAGCGTGACAGACATCTAAATGAAACCTGAGCATATGAAATAACGAGGCTTTTGAAGGATTGGAGTAACGGCGACCAAAGGGCGCTCGACAAATTGACGCCTTGGTTAAGACGAAGGCCATTGGTTGGCGCATTAGCATATGAGGCGCCACCACCCGGACATAAGCCGCAACCTCGGTGCTGATCAAGGAACTTCTTTGCGGTTGATCAATGAACCGCCGGTTCCCTGGGAGACGAAAGTAAAATAGATACCCCCAAAAACATGCCCTACTCCCACTGGGAAACTCTGCAACAGATCTTTCATGCGGCGGTAGCGCTGCCAGAGAATGAGCGCGCCGCCTATTTGGATAGAGCTTGCGGCGACGATCTATCTTTGCGTGCGGCAGTTGAGTCGCTCCTGAAGTCGCACGAAGAAACAGGTAACTTCGTGGACAAGCCTGCTTATCAGGCCGCCGCCGACATCTTGATTGCTGGCATGGAACTCAGAGCGGGCCTGACCGTGGGCCATTACCAGATCCTTTCGTTGCTTGGTGAAGGTGGGATGGGCAGAGTCTACCTCGCTGAGGATACCAAACTGCATCGCAAAGTATCCCTGAAGTTTCTCGCAAGCAGTTTCGTCGAAGATAGTCAGCGTCTACGCCGCTTTGAGCAGGAAGCACGAGCCGCTTCCGCTTTGAACCATCCGAACATTCTTACGATCCATGAGATTGGTGAAGCAGGTGGTCATCGCTTCATCGCCACTGAATTCATCGAGGGCCAGACATTGCGAGAGAGACTGCGGCCCGGTCTGGACATCGATGATGCACTCGACATTGCAATCCAAATAACTTCTGCGCTGGTGGCGGCACATCGAGTAAATATCGTCCATCGCGACATCAAGCCCGAAAACATAATGATTCGCAAAGATGATGGGCTGGTGAAAGTGCTCGACTTTGGTCTGGCGAAAATGACGCTGGGCCAACGAGGAGGCGCCGCGGTAGATTCCTCGGTTACCACAGCGCTAATTGCGAATACCGGCCCCGGTGTGGTCATGGGCACGGTGGCGTACATGTCGCCGGAGCAGGCACGGGGCGACACGGTTGATGAGCGCACGGACATCTGGAGCCTGGGGGTGGTGCTGTACGAGATGGTGGCTGGCTGCTCACCGTTTGTGGCTGCCAGCCCGAATGAAATCATCGCGGCGATTTTGTCGAAGCAGGAAGCGCCTCCGCTCACCCGTTACTCCCGTGAAGTTCCAGAAAGATTGGAGGAAATTGTCGAGAAAGCTCTGACGAAGAACCGCGACGAGCGCTATCAAACGAGCAAAGACCTACTAATTGATCTGAAGCGATTCAAACAATCATTAGGCATTAAGGCCGGCATCGAGCGCAGCACTTCGCCGGACAGGCTTGCAATGGCTTCTGCAAGCGCGCCAGTCGGTGAGATGACTGATGAAACTCCGGCCGTTAACCCGACATCGAGTATTGAGTACATTGTCAACCAGATTAAGAGTCATAAGCGTGGTGTCGTTGCGACGTCGGCGGTGGTGCTGCTCCTGGTCGCTTTCCTGCTCTCTTACACATGGAGCCTGAGACAAACAGTCGCGCCGGTCCAACCGGAAATCAAATCGCTTGCCGTGCTGCCTCTCAAGTCTTTCGAGACAGGCGAGAGTCATCTCGGATTGGGAATCGCCGACGCAGTGATTCTCAGGATCAGTCAAACTGGGAAAGTCATTGTGCGCCCAACCAGCGCCGTGCGTCGCTACTTGAGCGAAGAGACAGACGGACTCACGGCCGGGAAACAGCTGGGTGTCGATTCGGTGCTTGAGGGCACTGTGCAGCGAGCGAATGATCGTCTACGGGTAAGTGTCAATCTTTTGCGCACCAGCGACGGCACATCACTGTGGTCTGACAGCTTTGACATGCGCGCGGGCGACATTTTCACTATTCAGGACACGATTTCGCAACAAGTCGCATCGCGTCTTCAACTCAACCTTGATCCAACGCAACGGGCCCGACTCGGCAAACGACACACGTCGAATCCTGAAGCCTATGAATATTTTACGAAGGGGCGGATGAGTTTTGAACGAGTCTCGACCGCCATTGGTGAT
The DNA here is from genome assembly GCA_041751855.1 of Pyrinomonadaceae bacterium. GTDB lineage: Bacteria > Acidobacteriota > Blastocatellia > Pyrinomonadales > Pyrinomonadaceae > PSRF01. The sequence continues at coordinate 47,514 of JBGSWR010000090.1, read as the reverse complement.
CGGGAACCGACCGATACAGCCATCGGCTATTTCAGAAAAGCGGTCGAACTCGACCCGAAATTTGCGCTGGCCTATGCGTCCCTTGGCGACGCGTTTATGTGGATGGCGAACTTCAATGATCCGGATAATCCAGCCTGGGTCGATCAAGCGCAACAGACATTGTCCCACGCCGAGTCTCTCGATCCGCAACTTGGCGAGATTCACTCGGTGCGTTTTCAGTATTACTTCAGCAGGTATGGGGGTTGGGATCTGGCTCGAGCCGCGCGCGAAGCCCGTCAAGCTTTGGCGCTTAATCCCAGCGTGGGGCATGGGTCTCTGGGCGTAATCTATGATCACCTTGGATTAGACGAGGCAATTGGCTTGCGAGAGAATCAGCGCCTGTTGGACATTGATCCCACAGACATTCATAGCCAGTCTCGCCTGGTCGAATCCTATGGGTTATACGGCAAATTCGATGAGGCCATCGAATTACATCTCCGTTTCTTCGGCTCGCCTGGAGATGCAGATGCGCTAATTGGAAAGGGCCGACTTGATGAAGCCGAGGCTCTAATAAAAGAATCCGTGAAAAAGACCCCAGGAGATCTTCGGTCGAGAAGCAGGCTAGCATTGGTCTCCGCTTTGAAGGGGGAGTTTCAAGAGGCCGAAACGGCAATACCCACGATCATCCAGCAAGCGGGAAATAATCGCACTTATCATCACATTACTTACAACATTGCGTGTGTGTATGCACTTAAGGGCAAAACCGACGAAGCCGTCAAGTGGCTGCGGACGACCGCTGAAACGGGCATGCCTAATTACCCTCTTTTTGCGCGCGATCCTCATTTAAACCGGATCAGAAAGGAACCGGCTTTTATTCGGTTCATGACTGAGTTAAAGAACCGGTGGGACGGTTACCAGCGCGAGTTCAGTACTTGATCATCTTGAGACAGGCCTTTCCGAAAGGCTGCAACGTGGTCGTCCTCGATCCTGATGTCATGCAAGTGTCCCTAGATTCCGAATCTGTCAATCAGGCGTGGCGTGCTTTAGCAGGAATAATTGTCAGAAAAGATCCATCCCTAGCTGTTCGAGATCGCAGGCACGCCGAACAACTCGTTGGACCCAAAACCTCCCCCCTTTGGTTGTCAGAGTGCGTTTTCAAAGTAGTCACTGACGATGTGGGAAATTTCATCTTCACCGATCTGCCGGCGGCGACGTTTGTGCTGACGGTTGAGGCCGATGTTTTGGCCACAGGCATTCAGGGATTAATCGTCTGAATTGGATAGTTAGGCTAGATCAGGTGAAAGTGTCCGTCCGTGCGCTAACACAGACATATAGAGAAACAAAGTGTGAGCCTCATTAAGTTGAGCACGACCGCCTGTTCGGATTGGAGGTTGTTGTTCCTTCCTGAGTGCCTTCTCCTTTGTGTGCTGGCGCACAGACAGGCAATCTCTCGAGTCGTAAACTCATTCGTAGTCGTTCATTAGACGAATCGCTCTCGACACCCGATGACCAGGCCAACGAGTCTCCTTCTTGTGCCGTCTGTGCTTGCCAAGAGACGGTCCGTAAGACTGCTAACAGCAGATAGTAAAAGCTGTTCTAGGTGTGAAATCAGCCGACATTTAGATTGTCGTTTCGGGCTAGTAAACAGTCGTAGATAGTACTAGCCTGATTCATATCTTGCTGGTCGTGGCCGCGATCGTTATGATCTACAACCTGGTCACCGGTCGGCGCACAGTCTAAAGCGCGACTCTCGCAGAAAAGACACACCGAAAAGGCCCTCGAAGAGTGATGACGGCGGCTCGACTTAGCTTTGACCGGATCGCTAGGGCAACAAAAGACATAAGTCGTAGGAGTGATACAAAAACTGGAGGCAAGTAATGAACATCACAACATTAGGCCCAACGGAACTGGCCTTAATTATTGGTCTCGCCGTGATTGTGGTCGCAGGCATCGCCGCTTGGCTTTTTCTCCGAAAGCGCCGCACTGGAAGACTGCGCACTCAGTTTGGTGGCGCTGAGTATGACCGCGCTGTGAAGGAAGACGGGAGCCGGCGGCATGCGGAAACCGGGCTCAAAGAGCGCACAGAACGGGTGGAGAGTTTGAACATTCGACCGCTCGCTCCAGGTGATCGTGCGCGTTTCGTAGAGTCGTGGCGCACGGTCCAGGCGCGGTTCGTTGACGGCCCCGGAGGTGCGGTAGCGGAGGCCGATCAACTGCTACGCGATGTGATGTCCACACGCGGCTATCCGGTAAGTGACTTTGAACAGCGGGCGGCAGATATTTCCGTGGACCATCCACTGGTTATGGAAAATTACCGGACGGCCCACGCAATCGCGGTTCGTCAAACGCAGGGGCAGGCCAACACCGAAGACTTGCGCCAGGCAATGATCCATTACCGGACGCTTTTTGAGGACCTGATGGGCGAGCCAGAGTTGGCCCGTAAGAAGACTGCGTCCTAACTCGAGTTGCACAAAAAGCGAGAAGGCATGTTGGAGCGTTGAGGCTGAAATACGAAGGTTCCGATGGTGCAAGTTCCAGCGCTTTAGGCTCAAAACCTTGGTGCTCATTTTTCACCCACGGAGAAGGCCGTAGCACTTAGTGGATGTGCGCCACTGCCAGGAGTTGACGACTTCCGCATGGCAGCAAATTCAATGAAACAGCTTGAGCAAACAAGGGGATTCGCGAGAAACGATATCGGAATGTTGGTTCGATTTTAGAGAGGGAGAGTTTATGAACAGGGTCAAAGTATGGCCGCACCTGACGATCGTGGGAGTGGTGGTTGCGCTCATCGCCGGCTTAGGCGTTGCTTTTTGGATGAAGCAAGAGCAGACCGCTTCCGCCGAGGAACTGCCCTACGCCGCTCGCATACAACGAGTGGATGGCGAGGTCGCTTTCAGCGATAGCCTCCCAAACACTGACGCCACTGATGCGAATGCCGTGTGGGTGGCCGCTACTCCAAATCAACCCTTCTCAGTAGGAGATCGGATCTACACGCGCGATAACTCGCGCACCTCGCTCGCGTTTAGCGGACGCAACTTCGCGCGGCTCGATCCAAATACATTGCTTGACGTAGTGTCGCTTGGAGACCGCCGCACTCAGCTCGCGCTGCGCGACGGCTCGGCAATGTTCGACGTCGGGTATTTAGCACCTAATGAATTGTTTGAAGTAGCCACGCCCAACGGCGCGGTAAACTTTGAACAGCCCGGGCTTTACAACCTCGGTTTCGACAACAGTGGCGGTGTCCTCGTCTCAGCGCTGAGCGGACTCGCGCGGGTTGTTGGACTATCGGGTTCTGGGGAAATTAATAAAGGCGAAGTGCTTACCCTCCTGGGCCAGGCAGCGTCCGAGCTTGCCCTGTCGCGTTTGAATAACGAGGATGCCGGATATCAGGTGGATGACTATTACCGGTATCAATATCCGGATTCTTACGACGGTCGTTACAGCACTTACGACGCTTATCTTAGCGATCCTTACTATTACGATCCCTACCAGCGCAACGCGAGTTATCAGTATGCGAGTTCAACCATTCCGGGCATCAACGACCTCGATTACTACGGCGACTGGCAGAATGTTGACGGTTATGGCTATGCCTGGAGACCGCGGGTTGATTCAGGCTGGGTGCCCTATCAGCAGGGTCAGTGGACCAACGATTATCCGTATGGGCCGACCTGGATTTCAAGTGAGCCTTGGGGCTATGCGCCCTATCACTATGGACGTTGGGCCAACGTGGGTAACCAGTGGTACTGGATTCCCGATGGAGTGAACACGACGCCGGCGTATGCCCCGGCCCTCGTTGCTTTCGTTAATCCTAACGACGGCAACCAAATCGGCTGGGTGCCGCTTGGCCCGGGCGACATTTATGCGCCGCGTTACTATGACGACAACTGGCAACCGCGTTATCTGACGCAGGCGAATGTATGGCCGGAACAACTAATCAATTTTGGCATACCTGGCGCAGTCACCGTTGTGTCACTGGATGCCTTCGGTCGCGCTGTCGATCCGCGGAGTATCCGAAGGATTGATCAGCAAAGGTTGGCATCATTGAGGCCAACACTCGATCCTTTGACACTGACTCCGCTTAGAAATGCGGTAATTCACTCAGCATGGGGACGTGGCAAGATCGAACTGCCGCCTGGCATTGCGAAGAAACTTAGAGACACGCCGGTTTTTGTCGGCGGCGATATCAGGGAGTCTCGGTTTAGGAAGGACCTGGCGAAGTCAATGCGCGTGGAACGTGTTTCCGACAAGGCCAGGAATCAAAAGTTCAAAGTTAAGGATGAGCGGCAGGAATCGCGGCAGGTGGATCACGCGCGCAAACAAGAACGAGACCGGCTGAACGCCAAAGCCGCAAGAGGCGACAAGGAAGCTCAAGGGCAGGCGCGCAAGCTTGAGCAGCAACAAAGGAAAGAGACTCGTGATCAGGCTAAGGAGAGTCGGGATCAGAAGCCCACTCACGATAAGACCCAGCCCAAAACCGAGCAACCCAAGGGAGAACGAGTAGGCAACCCAGCGAAGCCAAAGGCGCAAAGTGAACAACCTGGTAAGCATGAGGCGAAGACGTCGTCTCGAGGGGCTTCAAAACAGGAGCGCAAGCAGGAACCACCGACCCAGCCAGCTGGGCCGGGAAAAGGCAAAGGTAAAGGAAAACCGTAAGACAAACTGGGGTTCCCGCGCGGGCAGGCTTTCAGCGTGATCTCGATCCAATCGTAGTTCGAAACGTGGGGAAGGAAGGTTGAAGACCTGCTCGATAGGGCCGGGACCAAAGACTTCCGCTTCCAGATCTACGTCACACTTTTCTGTCTTGGCACATGATTGAACGGCGGCGGTCCTTACGACGTGACCATTCGCTTGTTAATCACGATGGTTCCGTCGATCAACGCCGCTTGTTAATCACGATGGTTCCGTCGATCGACGCTTCTGAGGTGCCCGCGACGGGGCTAACCAGGGTCAGGTGTCGCACCAGAGTGAAACTCCCGGTGGCATCAGCGAAACGACCCGTCCCGCCTGTAATGGTGTACGTTTCCACAACAACTTCCGGTTCGGCGGTACCCTCTCCGGTAAACTCAGTGAAAATACTGTCCCCATTGGCCGCTATGAACGTAGCAGACCCGACTGAGGTATTGGTCAGGAGATCGACCTCAACCTGAAAAGTCACCGTAAATCGACCTAGATGTGTAGCCTCTCCTGTGCCGACCGCATTAACAAACAATATCGGGAACTGGACGTCAAAACTCTCAATGCCTTGTACGGAGCCTTTGAAGGGGACCTCTTGAGCTGCCGCAGCGGGGCCGGCGAGGGCCGCTGTCAAGAACATGACTGTCATCTGCAAACCGAGCATGGATTTCATGATACTCTTCATAATCAAAACTCTCCTTCTGATGAAATAATTCCCGACGATCATCTTCTTAAGCGGAGTACGGGGGAAAAAGCGGCAGCCGCGAGATAGAAATTCTTCTTCCACTGCAAGTTCATAGTGAAAACCGTCATAGGTGTGATACTTTTCGAGCCACTCGAGGCACCTGCCGGAAGGAGGAAGGTGAGCCAAGCCTTGCCCTAAGGAGTTACCGGATTGCTCCTGGCATGGAGCGACGGCGACCAGTCAGCTCTCGAAAGGCTAATGCCGCTGGTCTATGCGGAGCTTCACCGTCTTGCCAAACGCTACATGGGTCGGGAGCACGCGGGCCACACCTTGCAGACTTCCGCACTGGTTAATGAAGCGTACCTGCGCTTGATCGATGCGCAGGGTGTACGCTGGCAGAACCGTGCCCACTTTTTTGCCGTTTCAGCCCAGATCATGCGGCGCATTCTCATTGATTTCGCACGGGCCAGACAGAACGTCAAGCGGGGTGGCGGGGCAAAGCAAGTCACGCTGGACGAAGGATTGGTACTCTCACCGGAAAGTGGCGCCGATCTCCTCGCGCTGGATGAAGCTTTGGAAAGGCTTGCGACGCTCAATACTCGACAGAGTCAGGTGGTGGAGCTGCGCTACTTCGGTGGCCTAAATGAGAAGGAAGTAGCTGAGGTGCTCAAAGTCTCATCGCGCACGGTGCGGACTGATTGGAGCTTGGCTCGTGCGTGGTTATATCGAGAATTGAGCAGTGGAGGAAGGGATGACGCCTGAGCGTTGGGAAAAAGTAGGTAAGCTTTATCAGGCGGCTATGGGCTTGCAGCCGGACGGGCGCGAGACTTTTCTCAATGACGCTTGCGGTGATGATACGGCAATGCGTAGAGACGTGGAGTCGCTGCTTGATGCCGCGGGTAGAGCCGGAAGCTTCCTGGCTGCAGGCGCGATGAATGACGCAGCGAAGATGATTGTTGAGGGGAACTCCTTGTGGCTAGTTGGCAAGAGGCTGAGTCATTACCAAGTGCTTTCGCTGTTGGGGTCAGGCGGGATGGGTCAGGTCTACCTGGCTGATGATACTAATCTCAAACGCCAGGTTGCGCTCAAGCTGCTGCCGGCCGAACTACTTGCAAACGAAGACCGGCTGCAGCGCTTCGAGCAAGAGGCCCTTGCGGCCTCTGCCCTAAATCATCCGAACATCATCACCATTCATGAGATCGGACAAGTAGACGGCCTGAACTTCATTATCACCGAGTTCATCGCGGGTCAAACGCTGCGGCAGCAGATAGCAAAGGTGCGAATGAATCTGCCAACGGTGCTCGATGTTGCGGTTCAAGTCGCCAGCGCCTTGGTGGCAGCCCACGCTGCGGGCATTATTCATCGCGACCTCAAGCCGGAAAACATCATGCTGCGGCCTGATGGCCTTATCAAGGTACTCGACTTCGGCCTGGCCAAGCTGAGTGAAAGAGTCGATCCTGAGAAGGCGGTGGACGCAGAAGCGGCGACGAAGTTTCTGGTCCAAACGGAGCCGGGCGTTGTGATGGGGACCGCAGCCTATATGTCGCCCGAGCAAGCGCGAGGCAAAGAGGATGACGCGCGCACAGATATCTTCAGCCTCGGCGCGGTGATTTATGAAATGCTTTCCGGACGTGCTCCGTTCGCAGGCGAAACAGTAGCAGATATCATTGGTGCGCTTATTCACAAAGAACCTCAACCCCTCTCGACTCTTGTGTCTAACACGCCCGCTGAACTGCAACACATTGTTAGCAAGGCGCTCCGCAAAGACCGCGATGAGCGCTATCAATCGGTCAAAAGTCTGCTAATCGATTTGAGGACTCTTAAACAGGAGTTGGACTTCGCCGCCAAGCTGGGACGCAGCGTCTCGCCGGTCAGCAGAGACGCCGCGAGTAAGAAAAGCGCCCAAGCGACGACCGCGAACGCGGCAATGGAAAACGCCGGCACCCAAGCCGTCACCGCGCGCCCGACTTCAAGTGCAGAGTATCTAGTCGGCCGTATCAAACAGTACAAGCCCGGTTTCGCTGCCGGGCTGGCAGTTCTGCTGCTCGCCGCGACCTTCGGTTACTGGTTTTACTCCAAGCGCGGTTCTAACGCAGCAGCAATCGAATCCATCGCCGTAATGCCGTTTGCCAACGCGAGTGGTAACAGCGAGGTCGAGTATTTGTCGGACGGCATTACCGAATCGCTCATCATCAGCCTGTCGCAACTGCCTAGTGTGTCAGTCAAGGCGCGCAGTTCCGTGTTTCGCTACAAAGGCAGGGAAGTCGAACCGCAACAAGTCGCGAAGGAATTATCGGTGCAAGCCATCTTGAACGGTCGGCTGGTGCAACGCGGCGATGACTTGACGTTATACCTGTCGCTGGTTGATGCGCGGACAGGAAATCAGGTATGGGGCGAGCAGTACGATCGGAAACTGGCCGATCTCGTTTCGTTGCAAAAGGAGATTGTGCGGGAGGTTTCACAAAAGTTGTGGGCACGGTTGTCGGGCACAGACGAGCAGAAGTTGGCGAAGAACTACAGCCAGAACGCTAAAGCGTATCAGGCTTACTTAAAGGGACGATATTACTGGAACAGGGGCCCTGGGCCGGGTTATGAAAAGAGCCGTGAGTACTTTCAACAGGCGATTGACCTCGACCCGACCTACGCGCTGGCTTATTCCGGCTTGGCAGAGTACTACGGCATCGCGTCGACAGTTGGCCTCTTGCCACCCAACGAGAATTGGCCGAAGGTGGAGGCGGCAGCGAACAAAGCGTTGGCCCTGGATGACACGCTCGCCGAAACTTATAACTCGCTTGCCGCCGTCAAGCTGTATTACTACCGCGATTGGCCCGCCGCCGAACGCTACTTTCGTCGCGGCATCGAACTGGATCCGAAATTTGCGGAAATACACGCTCACTACGCCGTATGTTTGATGTCATTCGGGCGCAACGAAGAAGCCCTCGCGGAAGCGCAGCGCAGCGTCGAGCTTGATCCTCTGTCGCCCCGCTTCAATTATTTCTGGGGCTTCATCCTCTTCTTCATGCGCCAGTATGACCGCGCGATAGAGCAGTTCCGCAAAACGTTGGAGCTAGACCCGAATTATGTGATGGCGCATGAAGAACTCGGTAACGCTTATGAGCAGAAGCGGATGCACATAGAAGCCATCGCGGCATGGGCCAAAGCCCTAACTTTGAGCGGCAAAGGCGACCAGGCATCAACCCTTGAACGCACCTTTGCCGTGTCAGACTTCGAGACAGCAGTCCGCGCGTTAGCGCAAAAGAAACTCGAACGATTGAATGAAAAAACCGGTCGCGGCGAGTACGTTCCAGCGTGGGAGTACGTGATGGCCTATCTGCGATTAGGCGACAAAGAAAAAGTATTCGGCTGGCTCCCAAAGGCTGTTGAGGAAACCTACGGGTTCGCGCTTAACCTCAAGGTCAATCCGACCTTTGACACGCTGCGCGGCGACCTGCGTTTTCAAGATTTGCTGCGCGGCCTCGGCTTCAAGCAATGAGTTTTCAAACGTGTGTGAGTTCTCCTGCAATAAGTAGTTGGTTGTTTGAGGCCGGAATCAACGACTTTACTTTCCACGATCTCCGCACCATTTCATGGTCCATATGAAAGGCAGCGATCTTTACGAGCTGCCAAACATCTGGGCTGATCGAATATCAAGACGACGGAACGTAGCCCACGCAGCATATCGCCAAGACCAGCAGCACGGCGCGGGAAATTTGGCAAGCTATTTGAACGACCGGCGCCAAAAGTGAAAGTAAGGCACACCGATGTACGCGTATTGTTCGCACGACGAACTTTTAAGTGTTTTTGGCTATCGCTAACTAAGTTGTTGACAAGATTGGTGGCCAGGGACGGAATCGAACCGCCGACGCCGGCCTTTTCAGGGCCGCGCTCTACCAACTGAGCTACCTGGCCATTCGTGCAGGAAGGACCGCGTAGTATAGGTAGTTAAGAAAAGAACTGTCAACTTGCGCGCCTATGTCAACAATCTGTCGGATCCATCACAAATAATCGTTGACTGAGCAGCTTCGTGGTGTATAATGCCTCGCGTTGAGGATGAGGGTGACGCCCAAACGTCAGCCAGGTCGAAAGACATCATCCGATTCAAATTTGATAGTGCCCGCCAGTGCCAGCTCGGCCGCCGATCGCGCCCCCCGCAGTCGCTACCTTCGAGCTGGCACAGCCTTTTTTGGACAACCCAAAACTCCCAAACACCTTTAAAATTTAGTCTACCTTCGCACCTCCACGTGCCAGCCCCGCGCGTTCAAATAATAATCGCGCTTCACGGTTTGCACTGTTTTTCACTGTATTTTCATCGATCGTCAACATTTTGCGGTTCTCCATGACGAGCCTACCGTCAATCACCACACTCTGAACATCTTCCGGCTCGCTAGAGTAAACAATTGCTGATGCAAGGTCGTCTGTTCGCGGCGTTGAATGAAGTTCATCAAGTTTGAGAATGATCACGTCGGCGCGCTTGCCTGTTTCGAGGCTGCCGATCTCATCATCGAGACCCAGAGCCCTGGCCCCATCGATCGTCGCTAAGCGCAAGGCCTGCTGCGCCGGCAGCACTTCCGGACCATGAATTACCTTTTGCAACAGCGCCGTAGTTCGCATCTCGGTAAACATATCGAGCCGGTTGTTGCATGCTGCCCCATCGGCCCCCAGCGAAACGCGAATATCCTCTTCCAACATTCGCGCAACCGGAGCAATGCCCGAGCCAAGCTTCAAATTCGACGAGGGGCAATGGACCACATTGGTTTGGGTGCGTCTCAAAATCTCGAATTCTTGATCGTTCAGGTGAACGCAGTGTGCCAGCGCGACATGGCTGCCCGTTAGGCCTAAAGAATCCAAATAATCGATGTTGCGCCGGCCCGTATCACGCTCGACCAGTGCGCACTCGGTCCGGTTCTCTGATGCATGTGTATGGATCATGACTCCGCGTTCACGCGCCAGAGCCGCAACCTCTTGTAGCAACTCGGTCGTGCAACTGATGGCAAAGCGGGGTGCAAAGCAGTAACGAAGGCGGCCACCGGCTTTTCCATGCCACGCATCCAGCAGTGCCAGTGCTTCGCGGATCGAATCTTCCGTCTTTTCGTGAAGCGCTGCGGGAACGTCCTCGCCTTTGTCCATCATGCACTTGCCGATCGTAGCGCGAAACCCAGTCTCCTCGACAACTTTAAAGACCTCGTCAGTATGGTTCACCGTCTCCATGGTCAACGCACAGGTGGTGCCCCCTTTAATCAACTCGGCGACTCCGAGAAGCGCCGAAGCCCGTACAGACGCCGCCGTATGAGCCGCTTCCATGGGCCACACTCGCTTCTTCAACCAGTCGATTAATGACAGGTCGTCAGCGGCGCCGCGAAACAAGGTCTGACACAGATGAACATGCGCCTGCACAAATCCCGGCAACACCAGACAGCCTTCCGCGTCAAGCTCGATGTCGGCCTTTTCGCTTATCTGGCCGCTTCCGGCTATGCGTCCGTCTCGAATCAACAGATCGCCGCGCGTGATGGAGTCATCGGAATCCATCGTGATGAGCGTTCCGCCTTTGATCAGAATCGAATTCATTTCTGCCATTTATCACTACGTTCCGGCGCGGATTATCCTTTGCGGTTAAAAGCCTGTAAAGCTGAAACAAGCGCTCGTTGTCAGGGGTCTTGCCCTGAACAGCGAACGCTTGTTTCGAATAACCGCCGCGCTGGATCTACTTCTTGTCAGCTCCTGCTGCTTTGGCGCCTGGCGCCACTGCCTCCACCTTCTCTTCGCGCACGGGAATACCGAGCTTGGTCTTAACCTCGTTCTCGATTCGTTTTAGCAGTTCTGGATTCTCTTTCAGAGTCAGCTTTGAATTTTCGCGGCCCTGACCGAGTCGCTCACCCTTGTACGAGAACCAGGCGCCGCTCTTCTCGACCACGCGCTGAACTACGGCAACATCCAACAGGTCGCCTTCGCGCGAAATGCCTTCGCCATACATGATGTCGAATTCGGCCTCGCGGAACGGTGGCGCAACTTTGTTCTTTGCCACCTTAACCTTGGTTCGGTTGCCGGCTACGCGATCGCCGTCCTTGATTGCGCCAATACGTCTGATATCCAGCCGTAAGGACGAGTAGAACTTGAGCGCCCGGCCGCCGGTCGTCGTTTCTGGATTGCCGAACATCACCCCGATCTTCTCGCGAATCTGATTGATAAAGATAAAACAGGTGTTTGACTGCGCGACAATCGCTGTCAGCTTACGTAGCGCCTGTGACATTAGACGCGCCTGCAATCCAGGAAGCGAATCTCCCATCTCACCGTCCAGTTCCGCGCGCGGTACGAGGGCAGCGACTGAGTCGACAACAATGACATCGACGCCATTCGAGCGCACCAGGGCTTCCGCGATCTCGAGTGCCTGCTCGCCCGAGTCAGGTTGGGAGATCAGAAGCTGGTCCACCTGGACTCCGAGTTTTTCCGAGTAATCAGCATCCATTGCATGCTCGGCATCGATGTAAGCGGCAACGCCGCCGGCTTTCTGGGCTTCCGCAACGATGTGCAGCGCCAGGGTTGTTTTGCCCGAGCTCTCCGGGCCATAGATCTCGACGATCCGGCCGCGGGGAACTCCTCCCACGCCGATGGCGGCATCCAGACTCAGTGAAGTTGTGGAGATTGCCGGAATATCGGACACTTCACGTTCACCCAGCCTCATGATTGAGCCTTTACCAAATCTCTTTTCGATATTAGCGAGCGCGGCTTCAACCGCCTTGCTGCGATCCACATTCATTCGTTCATCAGCCATGACATACATTCGCTTTCTTCCGCTCCTTTTCTCACGTTAGCAGTCGCGACTTCCATTGCTCCCCAAACGGCGTGGCCGGAGCATAACACAGCTAGCGCGAGAATGGAACAGTGTTTCACACTTGCAACAACCTAGTTCCTGAGGGTGAGTGTTAATGGTCACTACCATGCACGCAACGGCAGCCCTCTCTGCGCCCTGTCCGTTTGGTGAGGTCGCATGCATTTCCCTTAACGCATCAGAGAAGATTCCAGCGACTGCTACTCTGATAGGCGGGAGTCAATGCCCAGAAGCTCTTCAACGCTGCGGCCCGTGCGTTGTTCAACCTTCTCATAGAGCGAAGGAATTTCGCCGGACGCTTCATCCCGAGAGATGCGCTCAACTCGCCAGATCGGGAAGAAGAGATCGCTAAACCCGATAAACGGCTCGTCCTGAGCGACGGCCCGCACCCAATCGTCAAAAGCATTCAGGTCAAGACCGCGCAAGAATACTCCAGCCGCATTGATCTCGTCGAGTATTCCCCATGATTTTTCTCGCGGCGTGTGAAGCACGATGATCACGGGGGTCCCTCGCTTGATTCCTGATTGCCTGTCAACAAAGTCGTTCATAGCTGTCTTTCCTCGTGGCCGGGAAACAATCCCCTCGTAAAGCGTCCAATCTGCGAGACCAGCACGGACCGGTCCTGAAGCTGCTCAATCTCTGACACAATTGCCGAACCCACAACCGCAGCGTCGGCAAACTCCCAGGTTTCCGCCACCTGCCTGGCATTCGAGATACCAAACCCCACGGCGACGGGCAGGTCAGAAAAACGTCGCAGCCGATTGACGAGCTTCCTGGCTTCGCTGCTGATGTCCTCGCGAGTTCCCGTGACACCCGCCCGGGATACGGCGTAAATGAAGCCGTTCGCTTTGTCCGCAATCAGCTTTAACCGCGCATCAGTTGAAGTTGGAGCTGCAAGAAAAATTAGATCCAGGTCTTGCGACCGAAGCGCTTCCGCTAACTCGGCGGATTCCTCCGCTATCAAGTCGGTCACCAGTACTCCGTCAATCCCTGCTTTCTGAGCATCTTCACTCAACTTGGTAAAGCCATATTTCATGAGCGGATTCAAATAGCTAAACAGGACGATCGGGGTCGTCGTCTGGGCGCGCGCCCGGGCCGCAGTTTCGAGCACCGCTTTGAGACCAAAGCCATGGCGCAGGGCACGCTCGGAAGCCCGCTGAATAACCGGCCCGTCAGCCATCGGATCAGTAAATGGCACGCCCAGTTCAATAGCAGTCGCGCCAAGTCGCCCAAATTCGACTATTAGTTCGCAGGTCGCATCCAGATCCGGGTCCCCAGCGGTGATAAACGGAATCAGGCCTTTCTTTCCTTCCCTTTTCAATTCAGCAAAGGCTAGCGCGATGCGACTCATCTGGAACCTGAGCCCTCCCTGTTTGACGGCTTTCCGCTACCGTGTTGACATCCTTATCACCACGACCTGAGAGATTGATGACAACTATCTGATCCGACCCGAGTTCGGGCGCAACCTTTAAAGCATGCGCAACGGCGTGGGCCGATTCTAATGCCGGAATTATGCCCTCGAGTTCGGAAAGCGTCTGAAAAGCGTCGAGAGCTTCAATATCCGAACAGGAGACGTAACTCACCCGGCCCGAATCATGAAGAAATGCATGCTCGGGACCTATTGAGGGGTAATCGAGACCTGCCGAGACGGAATGAGTCGAAGCGATTTGCCCTTGCTCATCCTGTAGGACATAGCTCAACGTGCCTTGTAAGACCCCGGGGCTACCACCGCCGCCCTCGTTGAAGCGCGCTGCATGCTGCCCCAGCCGATTGCCGGCGCCACCAGCTTCAACGCCGACCATTTTTACCGTTTCATCCCCGAGGAACGGATAGAACATACCAATCGAATTTGAGCCACCGCCAACACAGGCGATCAAAAGGTCTGGAAGCCTTCCTGCCTGAACGATAATCTGCGCACGCAGCTCTCGTCCAATCACGCTTTGAAAGTCCCGCACCATTTCCGGATAAGGATGGGGGCCAAGCGCGCTGCCGAGCAGGTAGTAGGTATCAGAAACATTCGTCACCCAATCACGGAGCGCCTCGTTGATTGCATCTTTCAAAGTGCGCGAACCAGCATCTACCGCGCGCACTTCAGCCCCGAGCAACTCCATCCGAAAGACGTTGAGCGCTTGCCGGCGCATGTCTTCAGCACCCATGTAGATGACACAATTGATTCCAAAGAGCGCACAGACTGTCGCGGTGGCTACGCCGTGCTGGCCCGCCCCTGTTTCGGCGATGACCTTTGTCTTACCCATTCGCCGGGCAAGCAGCACTTGACCGAGCGCATTGTTGATCTTATGAGAACCAGTGTGTGAGAGGTCTTCTCGTTTAAGGTAGAGGGACGCGCCTCCGCCACGTTCCGTCAGCCGCCGAGCATGGAATAGTGGCGTTGGCCGTCCAGAGTAGTTATGCAGCAGCTCGTCATATTCAGCCTGAAACTCCTTGTCCTCGCGCGCTGCATAAAAAGCGCTGGTGAGTTCCTCGAGCGGCGCCATCAGAGTTTCCGGCACAAAGCGTCCGCCGTAGGGCCCCCAATGGCCCATTGCATCCGGTTGGTTAGAGGTATTCACCATATAGGTTCAGGGCAAGCGAGCGGTGAGCAGTGAGCGGCGAGGGTTACATTACTGCTCACCGCTTACTGCTCAGTACTTACTGCTCACTGGCTCACCGCTCACTTCTTGACATACTTTTCGAACCATTCAAGGTTGCTTTGCTTGGCTCTCAGCACCATCTTCGGCTCGTTTGGTCCATGGGGCATGCGCGGCAACACGATCATGCGCGTGGGAACGTTCTGAACCTTCAGAGCGTTGTAGAACTCGTAGCCTTGTGAGATTGGTACCCGATCGTCTGCTTCACCATGTTGGACCAGAGTTGGAGTTGAGACACCCTTCATATTGAACATGGCAGAATGCGCCCGGTAGATCTCAAGGTCCTCCCAGGGTTGGGCGCCAAAATAGTCAGGGATAAAGCTCGGAATATCGGCGGTCCCGATAAAACTCATCAGGTTGGTGACGCCGGCGCCGACCGAGGCGGCCTTGAAACGAGGCGTCTGCGTCACAATCCAGGAGGTCATAAACCCGCCATAACTCCACCCCATAACCCCCAGTCGCTCCGGGTCGGCGACGCCCATCTTGATCACATGATCAACGCCGGTCATCAGATCCTGATAATCGCCCCCGCCCCAATCCTTGATGTTCGCGAAACGAAACTTCTGACCATAACCAGAAGAGCCTCGGGGATTCGGGCGCAATATCGCATAGCCTTTTGAGGCAAATGTAGCTAGCGGATAGACGGATCTACTTCCCTCCAAAAAGGACTGCGTAAAGACTCCCGCCGGTCCACCATGAATCACCAACAGCAGTGGTACTTTCGAGCCGGCCCGGTAATTAACCGGATAGGTTAAGAGGCCTTCAATCTCCATTCCGTCGGCGCTCTTCCACTTTACGACCTCGGTTTTGCCAACCGGAAGCTTTGGCAAATCCGCATTGGCTCGGCTGACGCGGGTGGGAGCGAAGTTAGTAACTCCACTTACATAGGCTTCCGGCGCCATTTCTGGTGTTTGCATCGTGAAACCCAAACTTGTACGGGAACTGTTGAGGGTAATACCACCCAGCACCTCATTGCCCTTGTTGAGTTCGGTGGTTGCATTTGAGTTGACATCAATCGCGTAGATCCGCGAAACAGTCCCACGCGTCTCGGAGAAGTAGATCCGGGCCCCGTCGGCTGCCCAGTCAATCATTGCTGGCTGCGCATCAAAGGTCTCCGAGAGTAGTCGAGGAGTGCCGCCCGCAGCCGGAATGAGAGCAATGCGACGATAACCGGCCCAACGCGGTGGATCGTCTGTGATAATAAAGGCGACCTGCTTTCCATCGGGCGAGTAGATTGGCGAAGTCTCGGCGGCCTTTGTCTCCGCTAATGCCTTTACCTCCCCGCTTGCGACATCCACCGCCATAAGATCGGCAGTGGGCCAGTAATCAACCTTCGGAGCTTTCGTTCTGCTAAAGGCGATGCTCTTGCCATCGGGGGACCAATCAAAATTGTTATCGACGTTGTAATCTCCGGTCAATTTCTTTGGCTCCCGCTTTCCGTTGGCATCTTTCTCGAGACTTACAACATAAAGCCCGTTCAGCTTAACGTTTTCATCAATCCAGCGAGAGTCATCCTTACCCTTCGTGGCTTTTTCCTCATCTTCGCTGGGCGGGTCCCTCATGATGAAAGCAAGCCGCTTTCCATCGGGAGCCCAGGCAAACGCGCCTACGGCGGTTTTGACATCGGTAATCTGCTCCGGCTCGCCTCCTACCAGTCGGATCACATAGAGATTGTTCTTGCCGCTTCGGCTAGACGTGAAAGCAATCAGTTTGCCATCAGAGGACCAGCGCGGGTTGTCCGAAGACTTCTCGGCATAGGTCAACCGGAGCGGCTCAGTCCCATCGCTGTTGGCCAACCAGATCTGAGTCACGAACTCACTCTTCTCTGGTGTCATTACGCTCTCGTTGACTGCAAAGACCACCTTCTTGCCATCAGGAGACACGCGTACATTTGAGACGCCTTTTACTTTCATCGCAGTCTCGGGGCTCCAGCTCGCCGTCGCACTGCTCTGAGCTTTCCCGGCTACTGCCATCACGCTCAAAACCAGGAACACTGCAATCAAAAGATTATTCGCAGTTCTGCCTTGCATCTTTCGAATCTCCTTTACGAGGTTTGTTGAGACTTACGATTTACCGGAATCCTGATTCACCATCGCAGGGGCAACTGATACGCGATTACGGCCCCCTGTTTTGGCTACATACAGTGCAGCATCGCTAGCGGCATACAACGTTCGTTCTGAAACAGCATGCTCGGGACAAGCGGCCACTCCGATGCTTACTGTCACCCTGCCAACACCTTCTACCGGTTGTTCCGAGATGATCCGGCGCAGTCGTTCGGCCGCTTTTGCTGCCTTGTCCCCGCTCAGTCCGGCGAGCAGCAGGGCAAACTCTTCACCTCCCATACGCGAGGCTGTGTCGTTGTCACGGGAACATTGCGCAAGCGTGTAAGCAACATGCTGGATTACTTGATCGCCTGCCGGATGCCCGTACCTGTCATTGATTGCCTTTAAGTGATCGATGTCCAGTAGAATCAGTGCGCACGGTACACTGTAACGACGCCACCTTTCAACTTCCCGCACCAGGGCGGCGCGAAACCGCCGCCGGTTTGCGAGCCCGGTTAAAGAGTCGAGATCGGAGTCGGCACGCAGCCGCTCCATAGTCAGAGTGATCGCAACAAGTTGTTTCGCGCGCAGAACGAGCGTCTCAAGTTCTGCGGGCATCTCAAAGTAATCAAACGCGCCAGCGGCGAGAGCCTCACGGCGAAGTTCATTCGTAGAACGCGCGGTTCCTATTAATATCAACGGTACGTTGCCCAGTGTACGGGCTAACTCTTCCGGCCGGATCCCTTCGACTGTGGTGCCGGCAATTACGAGATGAGGTCGGGAGCGCTGGACGGATACAAGGGCTGCGGCGCCTCCGGTCACCTCGACAACTTCGAGTCCCGCCTCGGTAAGCGCCGGCTGATAAAGGACAATTGAATCATCGCTGACCAAAAGCACACGTCCCCGATCGCGCGCATGTTTCCGTCTCGATCGGTCTTGGCTGGTGGTCATTACTACGGATCGGGTAAGGCGAGTTCTTATTGGGGAAGCCTTCTTTCTATCTTTTTATTTTGTTCGTGTGAGTTCGTGGATCGTTTTTGGTGCGGCATAAAAACGCGATCCACGAACTCACACGAACAATACCCGAACTGCGGTGAGTCCTGCCGAGGTTGCTTGACGATCCTGCGCGGTTGTTTGACTCCCCAAGCCCATCGGATTCTCTTCTAGCCTTTCTATCTTTTTCTTTTGTTCGTGTTATTTCGTTTTCAACTGTTGGCGCGGGCGGCCCGGATAAATTCCTGGACCAGGCTCGGATCCTTCTTCCCTGCCCTCACCTCCAGTCTGCTGCACGCGTCAACTCCAAAAGGCTTAACCGCGGTCAGTGCAGACTCAATGTTGTCGGGACCAAGACCACCGGCAAGAAGCATTCGCGGAACCAGCGCACAGGTCTCCTTCGCAATGCTCCAGTCGATGACCTTTCCGGTGCCTCCGCGTATCTGGCGATCAAACGCATCGAGCAGGATTGTCTGCGATCCGTATTCAACAGCCTGCTCCGGATGAAAGCCCGGCCCAATCGCCAGAGCCTTGATTACCTCGCGGTGTGCCAACTGACCGCAGTATTCCGGCGGTTCGTCTCCGTGTAACTGTATACCCGCGACACCAGCAAGGTTCGCAGTCGCTTCAACTATCTCTGCCGACTCTTCGTTTACAAAAACACCGAAAGTGAGGACGCGGTCCGGCAACTGCAAGATGATCTCCCGCGCGATAAGCGGCTCGACGTAACGAGGACTGGGAGGATAGAAGTTGAAACCGAGAGCATCGGCACCCGCAGCGATGCACATCTGAGCGTCTTCAAGATTGGTGATGCCGCAGATTTTAACGAAAACCATCTTTCTATTCAGATTCCGAAGCGTGCGAGTGGGTGGCTTTCAACAAACGGCGCAATGCCTCTTCAGGCTTTTCGGCCCTCATCAACGACTCGCCAATCAAGAATCCCTTGTAGCCAAGTTGACCTAAGCGATAAAGATCACACGCATTCTCGAGGCCGCTTTCACTGACCAACGCACAATCGGGAGGCGCCTCGTGCGCCAACTCTATTGAAGTGTCCAGAGAAACAGCAAAAGTTGTGAGGTCGCGATTGTTGACGCCAATGAGTTTCGCGCCACAGTTGACAGCGCGACGCATCTCCTCACGGGTGTGAACCTCTACCAGTGCATCCAATCCGAGTTGTTCTTCTGCAAGCATCCGTAGCCGGCGAAGGGACTCGTCATCAAGAGCGGCGGCGATCAGCAGTATCGCGTCCGCTCCCGCAATCGCCGTCTCATAGATCTGATACTCATCGAAGATAAAATCCTTGCGAAGCAACGGAAGCGAGGCAGTTTCGCGAATAGCTTGAAGATCGGCCAACGAGCCGTCGAAAAAATCCTGTTCTGTCAACACCGAGATGGCGGCTGCACCCCCGGCTTCGTACCAGCGCGCAACAGTTGCCGGATCAGCACCCGGGCGAATCATCCCTTTAGAGGGTGAGCGGCGTTTAAACTCTGCGATGACACTGGTTCCGCCGTTGGTATTGATCGCACGGCTCAAAGCCATTGGCGAAACGGGCAAACCCCGCAGCCGAACAGTTTCGCGTAACTGGTCAAGCGGTCTAACACGCATGGCTTCTGCGACGCGTGCGCGTTTCACCGAAATGATTTCGTCAAGAATGTTCACGACAGATTCGCCCATCTTTAAGCCGCGGTCATCTGAATGAGCAGCTCGAGTTTCTTGAGCGCAGCGCCATTGTCGACGCTCTTTTCCGCAAGATCCGCTGCCTCGCGCAGATCGGTAGCCTTTTCCCCTACTAAGAGTGCAACTGCCGCATTCGCCACCACTAAGGCCCGGGCCTCGTCACGTCTATTTCCCGACAACACTTCGCGAATAATTGCCGCATTGGTTTCAGGATCGCCTCCGCGCAAGTGCTCCAACGAGCCCCGCCAGAGGCCAAAATCATTTGGCTCAATCTCGAAGACCCGCACTTCGCCGTTTCGAGCTTCAGCAACTGTAGTCTTCGCCGCCACGCTCACCTCATCGAGCCCATCCTGACCGTGGACCACCCAGGCACGTTCGGTTCCCATCGCGGCAAGCACCCCGGCCACGCGCTCAACCAGAGCGGGATTCCAGACACCGACGATCTGGCAGGGCGCATGAGCCGGATTGCTCAGTGGACCAAGCAGATTAAAGGTGGTATAGACGCCGAGCTCACGACGAACCCCGGCAACGCGCGCTGTCGCTCCGTGATAGAGCGGCGCAAACATAAAACAGATACCAATCTCGTTCAGGCACCGCTCCGAGATCTCGGGAATGGCACTAACATTTACCCCAAGCGCGGTCAGAACGTCGGCGCTTCCCGAACGGCTGCTGGCGGCGCGATTGCCGTGCTTGGCTACTGCGAGTCCCGCGCCGGCGACAACGAATGCCGCCGCTGTGGAAACGTTAAAAGTCTTAGCCGGGCTGGAGCCGGTACCAGCCGTATCGATAAACCGGGTGTGAAGCGAGTTGACGCGAACGGCTCGATTTCGCATCGCGGTCGCCATTCCGGCCAACTCTTCAATCGTTTCCCCTTTGGTGGCTAGTGCCATCAAGGTGGCGGCAATCTGTGCGTCCGAGCAATCACCAGTTAAAAGGAGTTCGAGCAACGTTGCAGACTCTTCACGGTTAAGATCCTCGCGTCGAACCAGACGCGCCAAATATTCCCGCATCAAGACTTCAGCCATGATCGATAACGTTCTCTCGGTCTGAGTCAGCCAAGTTCCTAAAGCTTGAGGAAGTTCGAAAGTAGAGCTTTGCCCTGGGTGGTGAGGATTGACTCGGGATGGAACTGAACTCCTTCGACTTTCATCTCCTTGTGACGCAATCCCATGATGATGTTGTCCTCGGTGAAGGCTGATATCTCGAAGCATGACGGCAACGATTCGCGTTCTACAATCAAGGAGTGATAACGACCCGCTTGAAAGTGATCGTCAAGCCCCTCGAAGATCGTTTTGCCGTCGTGGCAGATTTCCGAAGACTTTCCATGCATTAATACCGGCGCCCGAACGACTCGTCCCCCGAAAGCCTGGCCGATGGCCTGATGACCAAGGCATACGCCAAGGATGGGAATCCGCCCTGCAAGTCGCTCAATAACTTCGAGCGTCACACCGGCGTCGTCAGGAGTCCCCGGCCCGGGAGATATCAAGATACGAGTTGGAGACAGTTGGTTCTCAATCTCCTCGACAGTTACCTGATCGTTACGACGAACCTCTATCTGCTGACCAAGTTCGCCCAGGTATTGAACCAGGTTATAGGTAAAAGAGTCGTAGTTGTCGATAACGAGCAGCATGAAGAATTATTTCGTCCCTTTACTGCTGACCAGCGGCCTTCTCAGCCTCGAGAAGGATTTTGGCTAACCCCTCTTGCTTGTTCTTGTCGGCCCAATACGATGCCGTATTGCCGTCCTCGTCCTTCAGCAACGGATCCGCTCCATTCTCAAGAAGCAGTCGGATCGCCGGCTCATGCCCGTAAGCTGCCGCCCACATCAATGGTGTCCCTCCGAGCTTGTTCTGGACATTTGGATTGCCGGCTTTAGCCAGCAGCCCTTTCATGATGTTCACGTTGCCATTGGCCGCCACACCATGAAGTGCCGTATCACCTTCCGCGTCTTGAAGGTTTACATTGGCGCCCCGACCCAAGAGTCTTGTCACGACCTCCTCGTTACCACTCCAAACATAACTCATCAATACTGTTCTGCCATTCCATCCCTGCGCGTTTAGGTCCAGATTCTCCTGAGACAATAGTCGTTCGGCAACTCCATCGCGTCTGTATTCAAGGGCCCGCAAAAGCGCCGTATAACCCGCCTGGTCCTTTGCATTGACGTCCAGACCGGCACGCAAAAGCGCGTTAACCATCTTCAAGTCGCCGCGCGTCCCGGCAGCGATCAAGACTGTCTCGCCTCGCACGGGATCCTTTACGTTGGGATCCATTCCAGCAGCGATAAAGGCATTCACGGTCATGATATCGCCTTCGGCTGAGGCTGCATGGAATGATTCTTCGTCAAACTTATAGCCTCGCAGCTTAAGGATTCTCATGGCCTCGTCGGGAGTAGGGGCCTCTCTTCGCGCCATGCAACCGGCGCCCAAGGCCACGTTAACTACGAGAATCGCAATGCTGTATTTCTTAAATTGATCTCTCGTCACTCTTAACTCTCATTTTTTGCACGGAACAACTACAGCGCGGTTGATGCGAACCGGTTTCTCCGGCTTCTCACCATCAGCCGGCGCCTGGTTGATCGTATCGGCTACTTCAATGCCGCTTAGGACTCTCCCGAAGGCTGCAAACTTTCCATCAAGATGATGACCAGCACCAACCAGGATAAAGAAATGAGTGGTCGCGCTGTTAGCCTCTTCCGGACGGGCCATCGAAACAATCCCCCTCTCGTGTCTGATGATCCCGGGTTCATCGGGAAGTTTTCGAGACATCCGTTTAGCAAGTTGAGCGCTCCAGCGTTCACTGGTGGCAAGATTACCTCCCTGAATAACAAAGTTTCTCACAATGCGGCTGAAGGTAGTCGTATCGAGCACTCCTGTGGCAGTGAGATTGAGGAAGTTGCGGACGCTCTCAGGGGCTACCTGGGGTAGCATCTCAATCTCGATTGTTCCCGCCGTGGTTTCGAGTGTCACACACTGATCAGACATGGCATCGACCGAAGCGCCGTCAAACGGTTCGGCAGCGTCCGGTTGCGCGTCAGCCGGTCGCACGTTGGCTTTCCTGGGCGCAAGGTCCGGCTGCTCTGGATTGGACGGCGGTTCCTGAGCATGCACGGCGAACACCAACTGGAAACAGAGTAAGACCACAAGCAAAGCTAACTGGCAAGCCAGTCTCCTTTTCAACTTAACAATCAACATCACCTGGTGATCCCTACCTCCCCGAAGCGCAAATCAAACTGGTTACAATCCCTTCGCCGCCAATTCTATCGCACGAAAGAGCGCTCGCGCCTTGTTTACCGTCTCAGCATATTCTTGTTCGGGAACCGAGTCAGCTACGATGCCTGCCCCTGCCTGTACTTCCGCCTGGCCGTTGCGCACCTGGATCGTCCGTATCGCAATACACGAATCGAGGTTTCCACCATAGTCCATGTAAAAGACGGCTCCAGCATAGACGCCGCGCATGTCAGGCTCGAGTTCGCGAATGATCTCCATCGCCCTGATCTTGGGCGCGCCGGTAACGGTACCGGCTGGAAAACAGGATGCCAGTGCATCAAAACGATCGAGTCCATCTCGTAAACGGGCGCGCAGGTTAGTGACCAGGTGTTGGACGTGTGAATAACGTTCGATGGTCATCAACTCCTCAATTCTCACAGAACCATAATCCGCGACCCGGCCCAGGTCGTTACGACCGAGGTCCACCAGCATCATGTGCTCGGCAACCTCCTTTTCGTCAGTGCGCAGGTCCTCACCCAACATCCAGTCTTCGATATCCGTAGCACCACGTTTGCGCGTTCCCGCAATCGGCCGGTAATCGAGGCGCTGACCGTTGCAGCGGACCAGCATCTCTGGCGAGGCGCCAATTATCGTCTCTTCGCCCAGCCGCAAAAAGAACATGTAAGGCGACGGATTGACGGCCCTTAAGGCCCGATAGATTGCCAGGGGGTCGCCAGTAAAACTCGTCGAGAATCTTTGCGAGAGCACTACTTGATAACAGTCTCCAGCGGCAATGTGCTCTTTGATATTGCGCACACCTTCTTCAAAGCCGTCCTGGGTCCAATTGGAGGAGAGCGCTCCGGGCTCGGCGCCTTCTGGTTCCTCTGTGGGGGGCGCCGGAATCCCCTTTAACAGTTCTTCTTCAATCTCGTGCGTTCGCTGGACCGCTTGCTCATAAAGCTCTCGCAACCGCGCCTCGCTTCCTTCAGCCTCTTCCGTCAAGACTATGGAAACGATCTCAATCTGTTGGCGCAAACGATCGAAGGCGATCACCGTCCGAAAGAACATCCACAGCGCCTCGGCAGGCGCGGTTAGTGACTGGGTTTCATCAGTGTTAAGAGCAGGCTCAAACCAGCGTGCAGCGTCGTAGGCAAGGAACCCGACGGCTCCGCCCGCGAACGGCACCAGCCCTGGCCGCCGCGCCAGGATGCGCTCGCTAAAATAGTTGCGCACCCAGTCAGTGGCATAGCCCGGGTAGGTCTGCGTCGCGCCGGCGCGCTCGACAGAAGTAATTGGACCACTACCCCGAACAATCATTTCGGGATCCGCGCCGAGAAAGGAATAACGAGCGATTCGCTCTCCACCCTCAACCGATTCGAGCATAAAAGCGTACGGAGACTTTGCGGCGAGTCGGAGAAAAGCCCCGACCGGTGTTTGCAGGTCGGCCAACACGGAACGAACAATAGGGACGACGTTTCCCTGGCGCGCCTCGTTCTCGAATTCTTTAAAGGTGCCTGGCTGGAGATTGAGCATTTTTCTGAACTGTAGCGCAGTTGCGGCAACTAATCTAGAATGATCTCAGTGTGGTCAATCTGTTTCTGCCGCTTTTTTAACGATCTACGGTTCAGAACATCGTAACGTTAACTTTCCATGGCTCTTAGTCGCGGTACCCGTCTCGGCCGTTACGAGATTCGCTCCCAAATCGGCGCCGGAGGAATGGGCGAGGTGTATCTCGCCGAGGATACCCTCCTGCGGCGGCCCGCTGCGATCAAAGTGCTCACCGGCGATTACACGCATGAACAGGAGCGCCTCCATCGCTTTGAGCGCGAAGCCTACGCAGCCTCAAGTCTGAACCATCCTGGTATCGTAACTATCTACGAGATCGGGTCCGAAGCCAATCTCAACTTCATCGCCACGGAGTTCGTCGAGGGTGAGTCCCTGCGCGACCATCTAAGGCGCGCCCAGTTGGAGTTGCGCGAAGTCGTCGACCTCGCAATGCAAATAGCCTCAGCCCTCGCCGCAGCTCATCAGACCGGAATTATCCATCGTGACATCAAGCCTGAAAACGTTATGGTGCGAAAGGATGGCTACGTCAAGGTATTGGATTTCGGCCTCGCAAAACTGGCCATTGAAGAGGGCGGGCCATCCGACGCTGAAGCAGCTACTCAGTTAATGGTCAAGACCGAACCGGGGCGCTTGTTGGGAACTATCAACTACATGTCTCCGGAACAGGCCCGCGGACAGGAGGTTGACGAGCGCACAGACATTTTTAGTTTAGGCGTGATTCTTTACGAGATGGTCGCGGGACGCCGGCCCTTTTTTGGCGATACCAAGAGTGATGTGCTCGCCGCAGTCCTGACCGCCGAGCCAGAACCCCTCGAGAACTACTTCCCCGAGATCCCCGATGAATTCAATCGGATCATTAACAAGGCCCTCCGGAAAGATCGCGAGGAACGATATCAGACAGCAAGGGAGCTACTGGTCGATCTTAAAAAGCTGCGGCAAGACCTTGACTTTGGATTGCGCACCGGGCAGCCGATCTTACGGGTTCCCCGTTTTGCGGATCGCATAACCGGAAGTGATGGCGCGACCCGTCGATCGGCGACACCCAGCAGGGCGGATAATGTTCCCACCATCAGCGAACTCTTCATCAATGAAGTAAAGATTCATCCGCGCCGCGTGCTCGTGGCGTTAACCGCAATAGTCGGTCTTGTGGCAGCGGCCGGGTTTGGCTTGTACTATCTGATAAAGCCTGGGCCTGAATCGTTTCAGGCGATGCGTCTCACGAAGTTAACCTTCTCAGGCGATGCGGTCGAAGGACAGATCGCAATCTCGCCCGACGGAAAATATGTTGTCTACGTGGTTCGCGAAGGTGATCACCAGAGTCTCTGGGTAAGGCAGGTGGCCACCTCCAGCGTCGTTTTGATCGTGCCTCCGGTGGCAGGCAGCTTCAGTGGCCTGACTTTCTCTTCTGATGGCAGTTATGTCTATTACACGGTCCAGGATCTGAACGGCGCAGTGCTTTATCAGGTACCGGCCCTCGGAGGTGCGGCTCGAAAACTGATCGAAAACGCTTACGGGCCTGTCACATTCTCCCCCGACGGCAAGAGGATGGCCTTTATTCGCGGACAGCAGGATTTGATGATTGCCGGTATCGATGGAAGCAACGAGCAAACTCTCGCCACCTGCATGGGCGGTGAGGCATGGTTGACTCCAGCCTGGTCGCCCGACGGCAGGATCATCGCGATTGGGCTTGTGTCTCCCTCCGATAACAACACTCACCTGATTGAAGTGGAAGTAAAAGATGCCAGGCGGAAACGGTTTGCTTCACCGCCTTGGTTGCGGATCAGCGGACTGAGTTGGCTGCCCGACGGTAAAGGATTAATTCTGTCCGGACGCGACCTCGAGACAAGACTTTCTCAGATCTGGTTCCTCAGTTATCCCGACGGCAAGCCCCGCAGAGTGACGAACGACCTTAGCAGCTATATTGGAGTAAGTCTGACAGGTGATGGCTCTTCACTGGCCAGCGTTCAGGGGGAACGATTGGCAAACATCTGGATTGGGGCAAGCGGGGGTGGCCAAAGACCGCGCAAGATTACTTCTGAGCTTGGCAAAGACGATGGTATGTCTGGACTCGCCTTAACGTCGGCTGGCAAGGTCGTGTACACCACGAGGGCCACCGGGACGCAGGATCTTTGGATCGTTGACAGTGATGGCAGCAACCGGAAACAGTTGACGTTCGATTCTCGCAGTAATCATGCGCCAGCGGTTTCGCCGGATGGTCGCCACATTGTGTTCGTGTCAGACCGATCAGGCAGCAACCATCTTTGGAGGATGGACCTCGATGGCGCTAATGCGATGCAATTAACCAACAACCCGGGTATCGCGGGACGACCAGATTTCTCTCCGGATAGCCGGTGGGTAGTTTTCCAGATAACGGGCGCCGACCGAAAGACGACCATCTGGAAAGTGAGTATCGAAGGGGGGACGCCGATCCAACTCACCACCGAAGAATCTGCCAGACCTAGCATATCTCCGGACGGCGAGCTCTTTGCCTGTCTTTACAGCGGACCACAGGCAGACGGTGGCTCCGCTATTGCCGTGATCCCAATGTCAGGTGGACCGCCGGTCCGGGTGCTCAAACTACCAGGCGTTGTGAGGTCAAGAGATTTTCGCTGGTCTGCGGAGGGGCGTGGTTTGATCTATATCGACAGCGCCAATCAGATATATAATCTCTGGCATCAACCTCTGGACGGGGAGCCGCCCGAACCGTTAACTGACTTTGGCGCCGAAGAGATTTTTCGCTTTGACGTATCCAGCGACCACAAACTATTTGCTCTGGCCCGAGGCCGCGAGGGCTCAGATGTCGTTTTAATCACCAACGTCAGATAATTCTGGTCGCAGCGAAAGATCGCTCAACTCCTCGCCGTGAAATGCGACCACCGCGCTTCAGCCGGCACTTCGTGTCAAATGGGAAGCGCATAGCCCAGAAAGGAGATTTTGACAATGAACGGAACGAAAGATTGCGGTGGCCAGGTGTGTTCTTTTGCTTACGCGGGAGACTCACTGGGCTGCCAGAACGGAACGGGCGATTGCTCCTTTGCAGTAATGCTGTCAGCAGAGGTGTCTGAATTTCATGATCAGACACTGGCTGATGCAACGCTAAAGATCCAGGAGATTCTCAATGCAATACCTGAGGACAAACAGGGGCGCAAGCTCTCGTTCCTGCACACAAAGATGGGGACGTTCCTGGCATGGGTTAAACACGGCGACATAGAAATGCCTAAAGACGCTCTCACTGTTAATTCCGATGATGAAGAGCTCGCCAAGGCGCTGCGGCTGAAGAATTATCCGGCCCGAGGCGCAAAGGGCGCCTGAGGATTCGAGCTCGGGCGCGTTACAACGCCAAGGCATCTGTCAGAAGTGAGAAGAACCCTCGTATCTGGGGTAGAACTTCGCTCACTAAAAGACTGTGTGTGAAAGACTGTCGAAGACCCCAACGGCGTTGGTGGATCCGTTCGACCTGGCCTACCACCCGGACACACAAGAATCGTCCTCGGTCTTACACAAGACCACCAACGGCAGTTGATGGATGCGTTCGACCCAGCCTACAAAGGCCCACGCCGGATGGATCTTAAAAAGACCACCAACGGCAGTTGGTGGATGCGTTCGACCCAACCTACAAACACCACGCCGGATGAATCTTAAAAGACCACCAACGGCAGTTGGTGGATTCGTTCGACCCTGCCTACAAAGGCCCACGCCGGATGAATCTTAAAAGACCACCAACGGCAGTTGGTGGATGCGTTCGACCCTGCCTAACACACGAAGGACTACGAAACTAAAAGACCACACGGCCGGAAAATGCCTCTCTCTTGGACCATGCGTGTGGCGCTTCCAAAGTAGGCTGGGTCGAACGCATCCACCAACTGCCCGTTGGTGGTCTTTTAAGATCCATCCGGCGTGGGCCTTTGTAGGCTGGGTCGAACAATCCACCAACTACCGTTGGTGGTCTTTGAATCGACCCAGAGAAGAGAACGGAGGCGCCACCTCCTTAGGTTAGGTCGAAGAATCCACCAACTGCCGTTGGTGGTCTTTTTATTGGATCCAATGAGGGATTTCTGTCCGTGCCTTGTTGTAGGCCACGTCGAACAATCCATCAACTCCCGTTGGTGGTCTTTAAGATCCCTCCGGCGTGGGCCTTTGTAGGCCAGGTCGAACGAATCCACCAACTCCGTTGGTGGTCTTTTGAAGCACGGCATTGGCTATTGTTTAGGCAAGAACGAATCATCCACAGTTTTCTGTGGTCCATTGCCTCCCCCACCAAGGCTTAAACAAAGCGGCTTGCTGCCAGCCATTGTCCGCCGTCCACAACCAGCACCGCGCCATTTATGTAACTGGCCGCATCTGAACAAAGAAAGACGGCAGCATTCTCGATGTCCGCAATCTCGCCAAAGCGGCCGAGCGGAATCCGTTGCCGCAACTTTTCCTTAACCGGCTCCGGAACCAGACGCTTCATCCCTTCAGTATCGCCGATTGGCCCAGGCGCAATCGCGTTTACCCGAATTCCATAACGTCCCCACTCGACTGCAAGATTGCGTGTCAAGGCATCAACCCCGGCCTTGGCGGCCGAAACGTGAAGTTGCATTGGCGTGCCGAGGTAGTGAAGCGTCGCGCTGATGTTGAGAATCTGACCGCGGTTCTTTTTCAACTCTGCAAAGGCAGCACGACAAACATTGAACGTGCCTTTGAGGTCTATATCGACCACCGTCCCAAAACCGTTGGGTGACAGATCTTCAGCATTACAGAGAAAATTACCGGCAGCCCCGTTGACCGCTATATCGATTTTGCCAAAGTGTTCGACAGTGGCGGCCAACGCTTTTTCCACATCTTCGGGATTGCGCACATCAGCGACCACGGGCAGGGCCTTGCCACCGCTACTGTTGATCCGCTCCGCGGCCGGTTCCAAATGTTCAATCTTGCGGCTTACCAGAGCGACTCGAGCTCCCGCATCTGCTAACGCCCGCGCAACACCGCCGGTAATCCCTGTGCCGCCGCCGGTAACAAAAGCCACTCGACCTTCAAGAACTCCTTCAACGAAGATACGCGCGGTCATAAGAATCGACTCCCTCCACAAATTAACTTAAGAAAAGTTACCCACCGGTGATGAATGGCCGCGATTGTAGAATATAGATTTGTCCCTTCATAAAAGCCCACTCGATATCCTGGTCTCGCCGGCCGAACACTCGCTTCACGCCATTTGCCGCGCGCACTAATCGCCGAATAACATCGTCGGTCAGAACGGCACGCTCATCCGTAATGGGTACTTCTTTGACACCACCATGCTCGTCAAAGGTCAACAGACTATCTTCCTCAGAGCGCGTCAGGACTTGAATCGCGTTTCCATTTGGCCGGTAGATAATCTGCTCGGCCACTCGCTTCCCCTCCACAACCTTAATACCCAGGCCGCGTTTCGCGCTAATGTAGATTGCTCCCTTGTTCTCACGATCGAAAGGGTCGGTAGTAATCATCACGCCTGAAGTTTCCGAATTGATTCCTTCCTGGATCAGCACTGCCATATAGGTGCGCGAGTGGTCCACGCTGGCTCGCTCGCGCGCTTCGTAGGCCTCGAAATTCCAGAGCGAGGCCCAGACAGTCTTGAGGGCTTCGACGAGCGGGTCCTCACCGCGCACGTTCGGAACGGTCGTATAAAGACCGGCCCCACTGAAATTCGGCAGATCCTCGGTATTCGAAGAACTTCTGACAAAAAGGCCTTTGCCAGGATACTCACGCGCGACGCGCTGCAAGACCTGCTTTCGCAATGGATCACTCACCTTCGCGTTCTGGAATTTCTGCCGCAGCTCAACCAAACGTTCACGCCGGTAGGGTGGGTCATGAATGAAGCGCTGATCATTCAGGAGTTCGTAAACCGCATCGTCCAGATCGTTCTCTTTCGTGAATTGGTCATAGTAAAAGAAGGGGATTGAGAATCCGTTCGGGACCACAATGCCGGGCAAGCGGGCATTCAGCACTTCACCCAGATTGGCGGACTTGCCCCCAAAGGCGATGCTCGAACGGGCGCGTTGCTGAGCAAGTCCGAGTAACCGCTTCTCATTGAGGTTCGCACGCGGTCGCATGATATCCTGGCGCTCCGCCAACCGCCGCTGGTACTCACGCAACTGGTCCATGTCTGCCCGCTTGATCGAGTATCCATCGCGGCGCGTCTCGAGTGAGACCCACCACCCATCGTATTGCTTCAATAATTCATGGGCATTCTTGATATAGGCGTTCGGAATTCCCCAGCCGCGGGCCAGCAGATTGATGTGCGATAACGGTGTCGAAGGCTTTGACGTAATGATGCCCGCAACCGGCGGTAACTGGATCGGCACTTCGTCGAGGACAAGGATCTCGTTCGAGCCAATCTCCACAGTGTCGTCAAGCTTGGAGATGATGTGAATCCGACCAAGCCCTTTGGCAATATTTAATGCTTGATATTCCTGCTCTCGGGCGATATCGCTCTGCAAAACGCGCTGAACCCCTTCAATCCCTTGGGACTCTTCCTCCTGTCGCAGCGAATTAGGTTTGAATGCCACAGGAGCAAAGAACGTCTTGTTGATTACCTCCGCAGCCAGCTTTAGTTGATCGGCGGGAATCAGCGCCCCTTCCCAGAATTCAAAGGTCCAGCGCTTAAGCGGCGTTTGAAACGCAACAGTGCCAAGCAAAAAGCGACGGTTTGTGTTCAGGTAATTATTTTCGAAGAACTCGCGCCCGCGCTCGAGGGATAAATAGGTGCCGTTGACGAAGTCTTTGTGAAAGCTGTAGCGCTTCGTATTGACGTAATAGATCCTGTTCTTGTCCTTCCGATCAATAACAAACAGCAGGTGAGGCAGAGCATAAGGGGTCTCAGGATCGTAGGTCACGGCGAGCGAATCGAATTGAGCCTGTGAGGTGATTGCCGGTAATGAGCGCTCTGAAGAGATCTGGGTAGCTGCCGAGCCGGAGAGCCCAACGATCATCAACAAACTGATTATTACAGCCATACTTTAAAGATTCCGGGATTCTCGTTTGAGCAATTCTAGCAAATCATCAACGTGGCGGCGTTTAGTCAGGAAACTATTGATATTGACCCGCAGCACGCGACGGCCGTTAAGTAACGTGGTGGTGATCCACGCCTCGCCACTGCGCTCGATCCGTTGTTGCAAGCGCTGCTGCGTGCGATCCTGTTCTTCCGGAGCAGCGTTGCTAATGTTTTCGGGAAGAAATTTGAAACAACATACCGCCGTTTCAACTTCCCCGACTCGCTTGAAACCCCGCAGTTCGTCGAGACGACTTGCCAGGTATTTAGTCAGATCAATCTGGCGTTCTATTATTTCCGCGTAACCGCGCCTCCCCAGAAATTTGAACGCCATCCAGAGTTTCAACGAATTAAAGCGGCGCGTCCCCATCTGTCCGTAGCGAAAGAAATCGTACTCGATGTCGGCGCCTCCTCGATCCTCGATCAAATACTCAGCGCTGATGTCAAACGCATCACGCAGCACCCGGCCGCCGCCGCGCACTAATACTGCGCCACAGGCAAACGGAACAAACATCCACTTGTGAGGGTCGAACGTTATCGAATCAGCTGACTCGATGCCGCGCAGCATCGGCCGGTGCTTTTCTGAAAGCGCCAGTGCGCCCCCGTACGCAGCATCGACGTGGTACCAGCAGTTATACTCACGAGCGATTGTGGCGAGTTCTTCGAGTGGGTCAACAACGCCTGTAGACGTTGTTCCTGCAACGCCCACCACGCAACAAGGCAGGCGACCCGCCGTTCTGTCCGCTTCGACCGCTTCGCGAAGCTTGTCGGGGCGTATATGGAAGCGGTCGTCTGTTGGGATCTTGCGCAGACTCGCGCGCCCCAGTCCCAGGATGTCCGCGCTCTTCTCGATCGAGTAGTGACACTGTTCGGAGGCGTAGATGACAAGGTCGCCTGGCGCCGCTCGAATACCCTGGTTAATCACGCTTTCATGAGTTCGATCGCGAGCACATTTGAGGGCGATAAGATTTGCTTCCGAACCGCCGCTTGCGAGTGTTCCAAAGGCTTGATGGTCGTAACTGACCAATTCGCACAGCCA
Organism: Pyrinomonadaceae bacterium; assembly: GCA_041751855.1. Classification (GTDB taxonomy): domain Bacteria; phylum Acidobacteriota; class Blastocatellia; order Pyrinomonadales; family Pyrinomonadaceae; genus PSRF01. Next base: position 15,170 of record JBGSWR010000090.1, on the reverse strand, counting down.
GCGAATGACTCGCGCTTCGAGCATTGCCGAAGTTGGACCATTGCGCCAGGCGCCGGCATTCTGGTTCAGGCTGGAACACAGGGCATCGGCCCAGACTCCGATCGGCAGTGGAGTGGGATTAAACTGGCCAAAGTAACGGGGGCTCGGCACCTGCATCGCGTGGGCGGCAATCTGGGTCGTGAAACGCGAAAGGATTTCGTCGATACTGGTCCCCTTTTCAGGCAGTGGTTCATCAAACAGCCGCTCGAGTTCGGCGGGTGTCGCTTCGGTGGTAACAGATCTTGAATCGAGGCCGGAAGCATGGGCAGTTATTATGTCCGTCACAGCCCGTCCTAATTTGTCGTGTTGTTCGAAAAGGTCTTCCATGATGATGAGTTCTTTCAGTCTGGGGTCCTCAACCGTAGCAAAGAATCTCATGGCGCAGGTGGAAGGGCCAAGAGGGGCGAGGCATATGCCAATTTAGTTCTAATTTATGGATACGCAGGTTCAAGCCTTCAAGGAAGCACTTCGCGCTCGAGCGCCTGACTATCAGGTAACCCTCAGGGAACCGGATGTAGTGCGCCTGGGCGCATACTACGAACTCGTAACTCGTTGGAACCCGCGCCTGCACCTGGTGGGGCCATGTTCGCCGGAGGAATTTGCAACGCGGCATGTCCTGGAATCTCTCTTGTTGGTCTCTTACCTTCCCGATAAGGCAACCCTTGTTGACATCGGATCGGGCGCGGGTCTTCCGATAGTTCCAGTTTTGGTACTTCGATCGGACGTAAGGGCGACGCTGTTTGAGGCGGCCAAGAAGAAGGCGGTGTTTCTGCGTGAGGCGCTGAAGGTCACGGAGACTTCGGCGCAGGCAGTTGTAATGCCCGAGCGGTTCGAGGCTTCAGCTCCTCCCGCTGTTGATTTTGTGACTTGCCGGGCACTAGAGCGCTTCGAGGATATGTTGCCAACCATGCTCGACTGGTCTCAAGGTAGCCGGCTGTTGTTGTTTGGTGGAGAAGGGCTGGCAAAGGAGCTCGACCGCAGTGGAGTAGATTATGATCGCCTGCTGATCCCGCGTTCCAAGAAGAGGTTTCTGTATTCAAGTAAATCTGAATGACAAGACCACCCACGGCGGTTGATGGAACTGGAGGTTGGAAAGAGTGTCGCCAAGGATCACCTCAAATCATCGGTACTCCTTCTTGTTTCCAGCGACCTTCTCATTTGTGAGGGAGGTGTTTTACCCACGCGAAAGAGAGCCGCAATCTTATAGCCCGTACTGACGGAGCCTTTCATTGTCAGACGATAACGAAATCTCTCCTTCTCATTTTTCCCGTCGAGCCAGATAAACATGGATTGCTCTCCCGGCATCGGTTCAAATTCTGTCGCCACAACTACCCGCGGAAACGTCTGGGGATGCATCTGGGCAACAACCTCTATAAATCTACTGAGCGACAGTTTCTTTTGCATATCCTCCGACAAAAATTGATACGCCCCAGGCTGGTTAAGATCGATGAAGGACTCCTTCGCAAAAATAATGGCACTAAGGGCGGCAGAATCCTCATTGTGATTGATCGCCGTAAAAGAAGGGAGGCAGGAATTTGATCCCAACAATATTGCGAGTAGGAATGACGCGTGAAGAACTCTTCTCATGAGGCTTTCCCTACGATCTGGACACGATCTACTGGAGCCGCGCAATCACAATTTCCGTTGGCGTAGGAGTGCCAGGGTGGTGGACCATTGCTGCCGTGGCGTGTTGTGGGCTTCCCCAAACAACTACAGCAACGTAGGGGCTGAATCTTGCCTGCCGGCCATGACGCCAGACATTTCCGATCGCCGACACTGCCCGGCGCGCTAAGCTCGCCTTCAGTGACCGCGATGGAAAAGCTACCACCCCGTCGGCTCCGGTTTTCATGCTCTCTTCGTGACCGGTTGTTTCCAGTGGGTAATGTCGCCAGTGTTCCGTGACATTGATCCTGACCACGGGCTGCCCCGCGTCATCAAGAACGCGAAGCCTCCACTCGGGCGCCACTACCGACTCGAAGGGATAGACGAGCGGAACGAGCATCAGCAACAAAGCTGATCCTAATATGAGACGGGAGCGAAAGCCGAGTCGAGAAAGCCCTTGCAGCAAATGCATAGCTTCAACTACTCGCAGGAAAGGTGGATCGGATAGAGCCTGACGCTATCTCACAACGTCTATTCCAATTAGCTGGTGTCCTGAGATCACAAACTCCGCCGGCAGTAGTTCCTGCTCATAAACGGGCGAAAGCACAGTCGGCGTGTACCCTCCTGAGCTGCGATCACTGTTAAGAGTCGCCACCACAGAAGGCGGGAGGTTGGGCAGTTCATTAGTGCCAATGACAGCTCCAGCCGTGATGCGGAAGAGCTTCACGTACAGGCGGTCGCTCTTCTTTACTTCATTGATGGCCCGTACTAATTGACCCAGATCCTGAGGCACGAAAGACTTCGCTGCCGAACCTTCCTGGAGGGCGCCGCCATCGCCGACAAATACCAGCAACTGACCGAGTGTTGCATCTTCGGGGATCTTGACAGGAATCCGTTGCACAAACCGCTTTCCGGATTCAGTTCTGACATAAGCCTGAATTTCGATCTGCTGACCGCGCCGAACTTCCGTGCGGTCAACCGCAATGCGCTCAAGAGTGCCGGTGTATTTAGTATCTGTGGATGAGATATCTAGAGTCACGCCATCTAACTGCACGTCCTCAAAACCGCTTCCCAGCAACCAATGAACTGGTCCCGCTACCGAGCCCGCAGCCAGAATTGCCGAGTTGCTTGCCGAAAAGCGACGCTCGATCTTGACCGGCGGCTGACCTTTGAGCTTGATTTCACCGCGAATGCTAAGCGTCGACTCTCCAATCGCGCGCTCACTCGAGGTGATGGTATTGAAAACCGTGATGTTCAGCAGCAACGGAGTCAGAAAAGAATCGTTGGCCACTTCATAAGAGAAGGTCTCAGTACGTTCCCGACTCGTGTGCAGGTTGATTTTCACGGGAATCATCTTTGGCTCGCGGCCCAGAATTCCGAAAATGCCTTGTGAACGGTCCTGAGAAATTGCGCCCACCATCTTGCCAGGTACAGAAAGTTTGAATGAGTTGTTTACGCTGGGGATCACCGTGACCACAGAGCTCTCGGTCATAGGCATGTCCGCCGAGCCAAGGCTGAGAAACTGGTGACCGAAAGCATAGATTCGATCCTTGTCACGCAAGGTGACGGTGCCTGAGGCCGCAATTGAGTAGTCCCCTCTGACCAGTTGCACGCCAACAGACGCGCCCGGCGCCAGGGTCTGATCAGTGATGGCGCCCAGCGGCTCGACGCGAGCCGCACCACCTACACCGGAAACCGGCAAAAGGCCGTTCGCCATAAGTTGCGGCGCAAACACGCCAAGCGACTCCTGAGTAATACCGGAAAATACAACTGGCGTTGCAATCGGAGCTATCTGTTGCCCCATTAGACTGGCAAGCGGTGACCCTGCCGATACTGAGGCGATTAGTGGAACTCCGGTGATCGCAGGTTTGGGCAGGTGGGGTTGCCAGTCAGTAGATGCGAGCTGCGCAAAGGAGACAGCCCTCGGCTCTCTTGGACGCTGCGTCTCATTCGAGCCTGATTCAAAGAGCTCGATCATCTGCTTGATCGGGGTGATGCCCGCAATTGGTTCCTTCGAAAACGGGAAGCTGAACGCGATTGCGCCTACCAGGCGGCCGTCAATGTAAACGGGCGAGCCCGACATGCCGGCAAATACTCCAGTTTTTTCTACGTTGCTTCCGCTCAAGCGCGCAATGATTGCCGACTGTCTCGGACCCGGGAAGCCTGTCAGCACCCCAAGGATCTCAACGCCAAATTCCTGCGACTCGCTCCCGGAAAAGACCGTGCGGGCTATCCCTTTCATTCCGGGTTGAAGATCCTCGACCGCAAACAGTCCCTGATCTCTTGCATTGATATCCTTTTGGGACTGCTGCGCGTGAACTGAACCGCAAAAAACTGCAATTGCGATTGTTAGGGCTGCCAAAATTCTCATTCAACTACCTCTTTATTAAATACCGCTGAGCGAATCCTGGGGGAGGGATCAACAAAGCGCTTACCTATTAATGGAATATAGCTGTGACTCCGAAGCCGGTCAAGGCAGCCATGTTGTCGGATTTGAAGCAGTGGCTGCTTATTTTACAGGCTCCCCAACCTTGCTGCAGCAATGCTCCCGTGATAACTTGCGGTTTTGAATAGTGGGCCAGCGTAGTTCAAACGAAGAAAAGTAAATGGACTTGATCGAGGGCTTTATTCTCGTTGGCGGCGCTTCGCGCCGGATGGGAACTGATAAAGCTCAATTACATCTGGGTGGCCAAAGTTTTGTTGAAAGAATCGCAAGGTCTTTGGCATCAATTGCAACGAAAGTATCGCTCGTAGGCAGGGTCTCGGACGACCTCGGGCCGGCACTTCCCCGGGTGCCTGATATCCACCCCGGATGGGGAGCGCTCGGCGGAATTCATGGCGCGCTCAATGCTTGCCGAAGTCCGTGGGCTCTGATAGTAGCTTGTGATATGCCGTTTGTGACCGAGGAATTGTTCGCCCATCTCGCGTCGCTACGAACTGGTCACGAGGCGGTGGCGCCGGTGCAGGATGATGGACGGCCACAACCGCTGTGTGCACTATATGAGGTAGCATCTTGTCTTGAGCAGGCGGAAGTTCTTATTCAATCCGGCAAGCATCGGCCCTTGTCTCTGCTACAATACGTTCGGACGTGTTGGGTGCCATACTCAGAACTGCTCGAACTTGAGGGAGTTGAGAGGTTTTTTTTGAACATCAACACGCCGCAGGATTACGCTCTGGCCCTGAACGAGATAGGGCCGACTTCTTCCATGTCGCAAACTTCTCATGGCGCGTAAACGACGCATCGGCAAGAAACTCGCAAAGTCGCTTTTACCAATCGTCCTCGTACTGTTGCTTGCCGTTGTCGGCGCTGTCGCACTCCTGATTTACAGCCTGACCCGTCCACCCCGGCGAGCCTACCTCGTTACTCCGCAATCATTCTCTCAAATCAGTGGGCCCGTTCTCCGCGTGACCGACGAAACTTGGCGCAACCCTGACGGTACCGTCGCCAGGGGCTGGTTGTTGCGAGGGGTAACTGGAGCGCCGGCAGTGATGCTGTTGCATCGTTACGGCGCCGATCGCTCCTGGCTCTTTAATCTTGGCGTCAAGCTTAACGAAACCACCAATGCGACGGTACTCTGGCCGGATCTGCGAGGTCATGGATTGGATCCCGTTGTCGGGTGGAGTTCACTCGGAAGTTATGAAGGGGAAGATGTAGGAGCGGCCCTCGATTTTCTTAGATCGCTCAAAAGCGAAAGCAGTGAGCGGTTAATCGCTGACCGCGTTGGGATTTACGGGGTGGAACTGGGAGCCTATGCTGCCATGAGGGCTGCGGTTGGCGATCAGAATGTCCGCGCCCTTGTACTTGATTCCGTGCCCGCCAGCCCGGATGACCTACTCCACACAATTCTCGCGAACGATGTGGGGGTCGACTACAATCTGCTGAGGAAGATTACGCGAAACGCAACGCGGCTCTATTTCCTTGGCCGCTATGAGAACACGCCTTCGTGCAGTTTGGCCTCGTCACTAAGCAATCGCGCAATACTTCTGCTTTCGGGGACCGACGCCGGTCACCTTCGCAGTTCCACCATTGCTCTCAAAGAATGCTTTCAATCGGCCTCCAGCCTTGAAGTCGAACCCGATCTCCCTCTGACCGGGTTCAATCTCCCCTCCGCGCCGGGCGAACAGGGCGAACGCTATGATCGCCGTGTCATTGACTTCTTTGATCGAAATCTGCGCTAACCAACCAAACGACTACGATCGCAAATCTGCCGTTGTCCTCAAGCGCTTCCGCCTTTAATGAGGGATGGGCGGTCAATTGTCCCGCATGTTCCACAGGCACAAGGACCAGGACCGGACCCCGATGATCGCGCGCCGCCGCTTCAATCTCTTTCACACTCTCAAATCTTACGGGCTCGCCATCAGAGTCATACAGCAGCCTGCCCGCAGCATAAAACTCGGCCGTTCGATCCAACCGATGCAGTACATACACTGGAGAGGAGACATAGCCGCGGGCCGCAGCGAGTTTGATCAGGTCACGTACCGACTCGCGGTTGGCCATCTGCCCCACACCGCAAGTCAACGTAATCGCATTCGTTGCGAGCACGGCGCAAATGACCAGCACCGCTGCGGCAGTTCGCCTCCGAGTACCAAAGATAGCCAACAATCCTGCCGCGAGGAGTGGAACAATAATAGCGACAGCACACTCAAAAGGAAGATCTCCCGACTCCCGTGCATAAACGAGACCGCCGATCGGGAACACAATAAGAATGACGCCCGTCGCCTGCATGGCCCGTAGACCGGGGGATTCTCTCGTCGCAAAGCGCGTAAGTATCCCGCCAACAATTAAGGCTGCGGCAGGCACCACGGGCAGGATGTAACCGGGCAATTTTGAGCCTGAAAACGAAAAGAAGACCAGGGGAACCAGCAACCACACAAACGCAAAGACGCGGGCTTTCTGCTCTGGATTCGGCGCACGCCAACGCCAGTGTCGGGCGTTGATGAGTCCGTCTATCAGGAATGCAGTCCAGGGCAGAGTCAGGGGCGCCAATACCACGAAGTAGAAGTAAACAGGTTGCGGATGTCTGAATTTGTTGGAAACGTAACGCGCGAAATGATGCTGGATGAAAAACTCATCAACGAACAGCCAGCCATGTCGGACAATCACCGGTCCGTACCAGATGGCCGCAACGCCGGCTGCCAGCGGCACGCCCCACAACAAGCTCGTCCAGAAACTCCGCGGTGGCAGTTCTCGCCGAAGCAGGTAAAACGCGCCGACCACACCGAAAGGAATGACAATCCCCACCAACCCCTTCGCAAGTAATGCGACTCCAACGAAGACATAGAATCCGGCAAGCAATAATTGCTGATGCCGCTCTTTCGAGCGCAACTGCGCCGCCAGGAAAAAGCTGACAGCCCAGGTGACCGGCATCGTTACTACGATGTCAAAGCTGGCGCCCCGCGCGAAAACGATGAGCCCCATCGAGGTCGCCGCCACCAACGCAGACCACTGACCAAATTCGCGCAGTCCTGGATCCAGACTCGCAGCCTCGATCCGTTTGCCAAGCCAGTAAACCGCTCCAATCGTCGCTAGACCCGAGAGGGCCGGGCCGAGGCGAATGGCCCACTCAGCATCGCCGAACAGGCGATAGCTTGCCATTATCATCCAGTAAAGCAGGACGGGCTTCTCGAACCAGGTGTGGCCGCCAAGCGTGGGCGTGATCAGGTCATTGCGCAAAAACATTTCGCGCGCAACCTGGGCGTACCGCGGCTCATCCGGACCAACAAGCGGCAGGTTTCCGAGACCATATAGATAGAAAGCGATTACGGCGAGAAACAGTAGTAGCCAGAGACGCTTGGCAAGCGCTGAAGGTAGCAAGTAATATTCACTCCGCAAACAGATAACAGCACATCGCAGGATCAGGAAAAGGAGTTACGGCCTAATTTCTGCATCACCGCGTGAACTCTAAACCTAAATCAAAATCGGGAAACAGTAAACTGTGACGCTACGGACAGCAGTTGTCGGCGTGGGCCATCTCGGACGTCAGCACGCGCGCATTCACTCACTTTTGGCAGCTGAGAATTTCGCAGACTTTGTCGCGGTCTGCGATCTAAATAGGGAGACGGCACATTCAGTTGCGGCCGAAAGGAGAGTTGAGGCGACCACCGATTGGCGCGAACTCATTGGAAAAGTCGATGCGGTCAGCCTTTCCGTTCCGACCGTGTCGCATTGCGAAATCGCCTGCGAACTGCTTCGAGCAGGCATACACGTGCTCGTCGAAAAACCCATTTCGCGTACGCTCGAAGAAGCCGACCAGATGATCGAGGCTGCCGCAAAGGGCGACGCACTGCTCCAGGTGGGCCATCTTGAACGGTTCAACCCGGCGATGATTGCTCTAAGACCTCATGTCCGCAATCCAGTCTATTTCGAGATTCACCGGGTGGGACAATTCACCGCTCGTTCGCTCGATATCGACGTCGTCCTCGATCTGATGATTCATGACCTGGATATCGTGCAGTGGCTTGTGGGTGAAGATGTCGAAGTGACTCAACTTCATGCCGTCGGAATTCCGATCCTGACCGACAAGGTTGACGCCGCTAACGCGCGCCTCGAGTTTGCGTCTGGCGCCGTCGCCAACATCACAGCATCGAGGGTGGGCACGGAGAAGATTCGTAAAATGCGTTTCTTTCAACCTCGCGATTATGTTGCGATTGACTACAGCACCAACAGAGCTTCAATTAGTGGCCTGGCGCCTCCGACAGCTAATGGTGTCTGGCCCGGAGTGCGCGTTCGTAACCTGGACATCGTCGACATTGAACCGTTGCGGTCGGAGATTGAATCCTTTCTCACAGCGGCCCGCGACGGGTCGCCTTCCCCAGTGTCGGGCAGGGAGGGAAGAAATGCGCTCGCGCTCGCTTTGCGCGCCCTTGAAAGAATTGAGGAGCATGCAGGCCACCCCGGAGTGCGACAGCTTGACGCCGCCTCGGGATGAACGGCGCCTCGATGGCCACGCTAACGCTCGCACCAACATGACACCCGAACCCAACATTTCCACCTTTCTCAATTCCAGGATTACTGCCGGTGACTTTCCTTCCGCGGTTTATCTGGCGGGCGAGAAGGGCGAAGTTGTCTTTGGCGACGCTGTGGGCCACTCGGTAGTGGAACCCTATCGAATTACTGTGTCCTACGATACGATCTACGATCTCGCCTCTTTGACAAAGCCGCTCGTCACGGCCCTGCTCTGCGCGATGCGGATTGAACGGGGCGAACTAACCTTGGATAGTGCAGTGGCCCAGTATCTGGCGGAGTTTGATCGCGCCGACAAACATTCGATCACGATAAGGCATTTGCTGACTCATACTTCCGGTCTGCCCGCCTGGCGGCCTCTCTACATACTCACGGAGTCCGAGCACGATCGTACCCTCGGGGTAATCGCTCAGGAACCTCTGCAACATTTACCCGGTACTCAGGTCTTGTACAGTGACCTGGGCTTCATCACCCTGGGGCTACTACTCGAGAAGCTGACGGGAAAGCGTCTGGCCAGTCTCGCGTCCCGGGAAATCTTTGACTCGCTGAAACTCGAACATACCTTCTTTAATCCCGACATCGCTTTGCAGACTGGCATTGCTGCTTGCGAAACAGGGAATGCTTATGAACGTGAAAGCTGCCGTAGTGCCGGACTTGAAGACTATTCCAACTGGCGCGAACGTATTATCTGGGGCGAGGTCCACGATGGTAACGCAAGTTTTCTGAGCGGGGCCGCCGGTCATGCCGGACTCTTTTCTGCTGCGGGCGAAACCTTCGTGATGGCCCAGCAGTTTCTTGCCGAACGCAGCTTGTTGCTTAAGCCCGAGACCTGTGGGTTGTTTCGCGTGAATATGACCGAAGGACTTGCGGAAGCACGATCGCCGGGTTGGCAACTCGCTGCAACCCCGGAATCTACGGCGGGGACTTCGCTTCCCGGTGATAGTTTTGGTCACAACGGATTTACGGGTACGAGTTGCTGGATAGACGCTCAGCACGACCGCGTCTTCATTCTCCTGACAAATCGTACTCACAATCGGCCACTTCCCTTCGCCAATATCAATTCGGTGCGAAGGGAGTTTCACAGACTTGCAGCAGCGGGTCTGGAGTAGTGTCAATCAAGTTTGTTCTGGTTAGTTAACAACGCTGGTATGATTACGGACCACATGTCGTCGAGTAGGGAAACAACGAGAACATTTAGCTGGCGACCTCGTCCATGGACTTTGCCTGTCCTGCTGATGAGCCTTTGCTTTTCAATGAGTGAAGGAGTCTACCTATTGCCATTTCCCCCGGTTGAACGCGAGCGGGTACCAAACGTAGCACTCGAGATCCCCTCCTCGTATGTTCCATCAGTACCCGGGAAGAGTACGGCCTGGACGAAAGTTTCAGACCGCAAGGGGAGCAACGACAGATCCTCTTTGCCGATCGAAGAGCCAGTTTCCCTTAGTAACATCTCACGTACTCATCGAAGTCTCGTTCGTGTTGAGCGACCCTTGCATGCCGTCTCAGTCTTTTTCGCTCGCACCTCCGGACGCGCTCCACCGGCTTGAATTAGAGATCGATTCCAAGAGTTACGAATCCACCGCACACGATTTTCTAATCAGTTCGTGCAGGCAGAGGGACCATGCTGACAACTGTTCCGCTGCGATGCAGAACAACTATTTGAGGTACGGAAAATGACTGACGAGACAGTAATCAATGGAAGTACGGCAGATCATCTGCATGAGCCGGTAGTCAGGTACGCCCGGCGAGACTTTCCCCTCTTAGAGAATACATTGACTGTGGGAGAGGCCCTTGGAGTCATCCGCCGCACTGGAGTTGGTGAGCGCATCATCTACTTCTATGTCATCGACGACGACGATGAGCGACTCGTTGGAATAGTTCCCACGCGCCGTCTGCTGACCTCAGCGCCAGAGGTGAGGATTGGCGACATCATGGTGACCAATGTCATAACCCTTCCGGAGGCGGCCACCATCTTCGAGGCGCTGGAACTCTTCGTGAAGAAGAAGTTTCTGGCTTTCCCGATTGTCAATCAAGAAGGACAAATGGTTGGCGTAATTGACATCGGCTTCTTCAGCGATGAGCAAGTGAGCATTGTCGAGCGCCAACATATCGAGGACATCTTCCAGCTTATTGGATTCGGCATCGAGCAACTAAAAGGGCGTTCGGTATTTGGCGTCTTTCGTTATCGCTTTCCCTGGCTGCTTGCCACAATTGCAAGCGGCACAACCTGCGCCTTACTAGCAGGCTACTACCAGACTACGTTGGCAGAAACAATAGTGCTCGCATTCTTTCTGACCCTGGTTTTAGGTCTCGGCGAGAGCGTCAGCATTCAATCCATGACCGTAGCACTACAGAAACTACACTTTGGCAGACCATCATTCCCAAATTATCTTTCCTCATTGCGGAGCGAAGTATCGGCAACGGCTCTGCTTGGTGTTGTTTGTGGGGGAGTGGTCGGATCCTTTGCGTGGCTCTGGCGCGGGGAAACCGGGCCCGCAGCGGTCATCGGCGTGAGCATCTTTCTGGCAATTGTCACAGCCGGTGTTATTGGCTTGAGTATCCCAACAGTGCTGCACGCCATCAGAGAAGATTCGAAGATCGCCGCGGGACCGATAACACTAGCGCTGGCAGATATAATGACGTTGCTCTTCTACCTAAACGCGGCAAGGTGTCTCTTGTAATTGAGTCATGAAATGCCTCGAATCAATCATCTGGGATGGTTCGATCCAGCTCGTCATAGACAACATAGAGCCAGTTTCGCCGCGCTTAAGCGGCTCGCGCAAAACTGAACTACTGAAGCATTTTCATTTGGTAGGAGCAATACGCAATGGTCCGCCAAGCCGCAGCCAACAGAGCGAGGGGAACGCCCAACAACTGAAAGATTGGCCAGAACCACTCCTCACTAGTGAAAACAGGGATACCACAAGCTATGCTCCCATCTTCATACGTCCTCGAATATGTCGCGCCGCCCAATAGCAGAAACAGCGCGAGGAGGACTAGCCAGAGAGCACTGATCACAGCGCACGCAATCGAGAAACTCAGAACGCTATACAATATGGTCCTACGCATGACTGATGTTTTAGACCCGTTAATCCAGAATTTGTTCCTTATTCCTTGTGGTCCAGGGGGTGTTTTGGTTAGGCAGAAGTTGAAGACTCCACGAGGCTAAAGCCTGTGGTGTCTGTGTGGTCCAGGGAGGGTTGCTTTAGGCTGAAATTGAAACTCCACGAGGCTCAAGCCTGTGGTGTCTGGTGGGACAAAGAGTGTGCAGTCGGCCTCGATCAGAATTACACCGCACTGATTCATGTTCAAAAAAAGGACGCCAGTTACCTGGTTGTAGTAGTATATGGCCGCGGCGCCTCTCCCTGAATCCATGCCGCGAAGGGGTTTCAGGCTTAATGCGCAGCTCCCTCGCACCTAAGGCGATCTCAATCCTGCTGGCGCAGCTACTTTCAGCGCCCGCATTTGTCTTAGCGCAACAACCCGCACACGAAGAAGGCCGACCGCGTCGAGTTACCAACGAATGGACCAAGCCCGCCACCCCTGCTTCAATTGTTGAACCAACTTTCACCGTTATTCGTGGCGAAGAACCAAAAATAAGAGTAGCCCTCGCCACCGACGTGCGTGTGGCAACGATCTCGTCGACCGGACGGCTCATGAACTCGACGAATTTAGGTTCGAACCTCGTTGCCGTGAATGCGCCGAGACTCCGCCTCGAGCCCCGGCTTTTGTCACCGGCGCCTGCGGCTGCGACGAACACTCCTGGTTATGTGCTCAAGATTGAAGGAGCCACCTCGCGTGCCGAAGCCGAAGAGAAGGCGCGCGAGGTGCGCGCAAGCACAGGGCAGGATTCACAAGTAGCTTTTGAGCCCGAAACGAAATCATGGGGATTGCTTGTCACCGCAGGCCGTACGCCGCAGGAGGCCGAAGAATTGCGCGGCCGTCTGGAAGACGCGGGATTCGACGCGACTCTGCTGACCCCTTCAGACTCGACCACGCCCGAAAAACGCAACGCCGCGCAGTCACCAACTGACCGCGGAGTTCTCCTCGCTTCACGGATTACTCTTCCGTCTCGAGAGGTCGTGGCCTTCTCGTCAGGCTCGCGAGTCTTCAGCTCGAGCGCGCCCGTGCAGTTTGCCTCAGCAGAAGAGAATCTTCCTGTCCGGTTTAATGATCGTCCTTACCGGGGCCGGATCGAGGCGTTTACCAACACTCGCGGCAATTTAACCATCGTCAATGTTCTGGGCCTCGAGGATTATGTCCGCGGCGTGATCGCGAATGAACTGTCACCTATTGGGTATCCCTCGCTGGAAGCTTTGAAGGCCCAGGCAATCGCAGCCCGCACCTATGCTGTAAAGAATCGCGGCCAGTTTAGCTCGCAGGGCTTTGACCTTCTGCCGACAACGCGGTCACAAGTCTATCGCGGGCTCGCTTCGGAGCATCCCTTTTCAACGCGAGCGGTAGATGAGACTCGCGGAATAATCGCCACGCACAGCGGCGATCCGATCAATGCTCTTTACACCTCTACCTGCGGCGGGCGCACTGAGAACTCGGAGAACATCTTTCGCGAGGCCGCTCCTTATTTACGCAGTCATGAGTGTGGCGTCGAGGGGAACGCCGGGCTATCGTCGCCATTCAATATCAAGACTAATCGCGAAGTGGCTCAAGTGAGCGATGAGGCCCAGCTTCCCGTGGTTCGCGATCTGGCCCTGTTGGCAGTACACAATTTTGCCGGGCTGCCGGCGCGCCTGTCTGATGCATGGCTAAAATCTGCAGCCTCTGCGGCTGAGGTTCGTGGCTGGCTGGCTACCGTGGCTCGCGCTGCCCGCCAGACGGTTCCGTTTGTCGCCGATGACGCCAACCGGCCTCCTGCATTTGCGACGGCGTTGAACTTCGCATTGTTTGGCGAGAGCCGCGCCGATGCCCTCTTGAATCAAGCGGATGTCGAATACTTTCTCGCCTTTCGGGATGCGGCAGAGATTCCCCGTGCCAATCGAGCCGACGTGGCTATCCTGTTGCGCGACGGTCATCTGGCGCTCTACCCGGATGCAACGCTTCGTGTCCGGGAGCCACTGTCTCGCGGCCGCGTGTTACGTACGCTGGCGCGGACTCTCGAGGCGAGAGCACACTTACAGTTGCAAAAAATGAATGCGCGCCCGGCCGTCCAGGGAGCCCTGGTGGTACGTCCCACCCGCGGTAAGGACCAGACGCTCAGAGTTGCCGCCAACGCCTTTCTGTTCCGTCAGATCGGTGAGCATATTTATCCTGTTAGTAGTGTTGCCATAGTTGGCGGAGAGACCTTGAATTATCATCTCAACACCGCCGGCGAAGTAGACTATCTGGAGGTCCAGCCTGCGGCGCGCGGGGCGTCTGCCGAGAGATTTTCGCCTTTTACAAACTGGACCACCGAGCTTTCATTGGGTCAGATACGCACGCGCCTGGCCCGAGCCGCGCGCAACATTGGTCCGATCATGGATCTGAAGATCGCCGGACGCGGCGCCTCCCGGCGTGTAATCGATCTCGAAATTGTCGGGACCACGGGAACGGCCCATGTCCGCGGCGGCAGGATCCGTTCCGCATTAGGACTCCGCGAGCAACTGTTCGTGATCGATAGAAGGTATGATGCAGCGGGTCAGGTCACCGCATTCGTTTTTACGGGTCGCGGCTGGGGGCATGGCGTCGGCATGTGTCAAGTGGGCGCGTATGGTCTAGCGCGTCACGGCTTCACGTACGATCAGATTCTCAGAAATTATTACCGCGGGATCGAACTGACGAAACTCTATTGAGAACGCGAGCCGAGCCCTTTATGCGCTTCTCACGAGCTCAGATTCTTGGCGCCCTGTTGTTGCTGGCCGTTATATCGCTTGTAATCATCTACCGGCTGGCCCTTTCGCGCTAGTGAATTCCAAACCCAACACAGTTCCAGTGATTGCAGTGGTAGGCCCAACTGCGTCCGGCAAGAGCACGCTCGGGATCGAACTGGCGCTACGGTTCAACGGCGAGATCATCAACTGCGACTCCACTGCGGTGTATCGCGGCTTTGACATCGGCACGGATAAGGTGCCGATGCACGAGCGGCGGGGCATCGCGCATCACCTGATTGACATTGCCGATCCCACCGACGAATACACCGCGGCACAGTTTTCTCGCGACGCGGCTGCCGCCGTCAACGACATCCATGCGAGGGGGAACCTGCCGATCCTCGTCGGCGGCACCGGGTTCTACTACCGCGCCCTGACGCGCGGCCTGTTCCCGGGCCCGGGGAAGGACGCGGAGCTTCGCCGGCGGCTGGAACGGATCGCGGAGCGCAAGGGTGTCGAGCAGCTGCACCGGATGGTGCGCCGCGTCGACCCGGAGTCGGCGGCGCGCATCCAATCCCGCGACCTGAAACGTCTCGTGCGGGCGCTGGAGGTGTATTTCCAGACTGGAAAGCCGCTGACCGCACACTTTGAAGACACCGTCTCGCCGCTCGGCAAGGACGTGCAGGTCGGGGCGGTGGCGCTGCGCATGCCGGCGGCCTGGCTGGCCGAGCGCCTTGCCGGGCGCGTCGAGGCCCAGTTCGAGG
>JBGSWR010000089.1:0-82444 GCA_041751855.1 Pyrinomonadaceae bacterium | reverse complement strand
AATGAAAGAACAAGCCAGACAGATAATAAGCACCTCACTTCAACTACTGCCCTGCGCGGCTAGTGCTGTAACACATGATTCCCACGTTCATCCGCATTGATGGTTAATTTCTATGTATCTATTAGCCGCACAGGACACTAGCAAATTCAATCAGGCTTTTCGGGATCTGTCTGAAGCTGGTCGAACCCTATTTCGATTCCAACACACAAGAGATCATGTCATTCATAGGCAAGACAGCAGCATTCATTGGGTTGCGTGCACTCCGCGACATGGTGTCGGATTCGGTTGCAGTCGATATGGGATCGGCAGCAACGATTATCTGGCTGGGCGGGCAGGGTATAGTCGTCGATGAACCCTCACTGGTCGCAATCAACTCGAACACAGAGGAGATCGTGGCGGTCGGCGTCGAAGCTCAAGCAATGCTCGGGCGTGAGGCCCGAGATATCAAAGTCGTCGCCCCCATGGTCAATGGTGTCGTTGGAGACTTTGAAAAAACTCGAGAGATGCTGGTTCGCCTGGTGCGGAAGGCGCGCGGGGGAGGCTCTCATTTCAGCCGGCGCGCTGTAATAAGCGTTCTTTCCGGCATGACGCAGGTCGAGCAGCGCGCGTTGCTCAACGTTGCTCAACACGCGCGGATTGGCCGCGTGTGGATGATCGAAGAGGGCCTGGCCGCTGCCCTGGGAGCCGGGATCAAGGTAACTGACTCGAGCGCGACTGCAATCGTGGATGTTGGCGCCGGCGCTACCAACGTCGCCATTGTCTCGAGCGGCGCCGTCGTCCATTCACGGGGAGAACGAATTGGTAGTTCTGCCATCAACGCGGCGTTGCTTAATCACATCCGGCGCCACCGTGGCCTTTCAATTGGTCCTTCAACTGTAGAGCGGCTCAAGCTGGAACTTGCGTCGGCGACACCTCCATCAGAGTTTGCTGAAGGGACTACACTCAAGGGACGTGACGTGCAAACGGGCAAACCCGGAGCAATCGATATAACAGCCGGTGAGATCTACCCTGTCGTGCAGTTTGTCGTCGTTAAGATGTTAGATGTCGTCAGCCAAACACTCTCTGAACTCACTCCCGAAGTAGCCGCTGACATCTATGAACGCGGGATTATTCTCACCGGCGGAGGGTCACAATTAAGGGGACTGGAAGCTTATCTAAGAGATCACACCACATTACCCGTGCAGACAGCCGATCAGCCTAAATACGCTACCGTGCGCGGGCTTGCACAGATGTTTGACGAGCCCCTTACTTTGAGGCACCTGGCGCACGCTGAATCAAACCGCCTGCTCTGGGCCGGAAGAGGTACCTCCAGCAATTGAAGACTCAGTGAAGAATCAGATCAACAGCCATTACCGCAGGTCATCTGCGATGGAACGCGATCAGCTTCAACAGCTTTTCCGTCTCCTGGCAGGGAACGGCTATCGCGTGGTTGGGCCAACTGTGCGCGATGGGGCAATCGTGTACGACGACGTTGCCTCGATTGAGGACTTACCCAGCGGCTGGACCGACGAACAGGATGGCGGCATCTATCGCCTGACGAGGCGGAAGGATGAAGCTCTTTTCGGATACGCGGTCGGTCCCCACTCCTGGAAGAAATTTTTGCACCCTCCGGTAATACGTCTCTGGCGAGCCCAGCGAGAGGACAATGGTTTTCAGGTCAACCAGGAAACCGATGAGCCGCCAAAGTTCGCCTTCATCGGTGTGCGCTCCTGCGAATTGCATGCGATTGCAGTTCAGGACAAAGTCTTCCTGACAGAACCTCACGTCGATCCCATTTATCAAGCACGCCGGCAAAATGTTTTTATTGTTGCTGTCAACTGCGGCCAATCAGGTGGCACCTGCTTTTGCGTCTCGATGAACACGGGGCCGAAAGTAACCTTCGGATTTGACCTGGCATTGACAGAAGTCGTCGAAGGCGAGCGCCATTACTTCGTTGTTGAAGCCGGAACCGAAAAAGGTGAAGAGATTCTCGGCCAAATTGAGACCGCGGAGGCCGATGCAGAAGCGAGATTGAAAGCAGAACAGGTCGTGGCTCAGACCGCCGCGCAGATGGGCCGGCAACTGGATACAACAGATATTAAGGAGTTGCTCTACAGGAACTATGACAATTCGCGTTGGGATGATGTAGCACGGCGTTGCCTGACCTGCGCCAATTGCACGATGGTCTGCCCAACCTGTTTCTGCACAACCGTCGAAGATGTCACGGATCTCACCGGTGAGCATGCTGAGCGCTGGCGTAAGTGGGATTCGTGCTTCACGCTGGACTTCTCATACATTCATGGCGGCAGCGTTCGCACTTCTCCCAGGTCGCGTTACCGGCAATGGATGACGCATAAACTGGCTACCTGGATCGATCAGTTTGGTACTTCAGGTTGTGTCGGTTGCGGGCGGTGCATAACCTGGTGTCCGGTCGCGATTGACATCACCGAAGAGGCGCGAGCAATTCGCGAAACTGATACGAAAAAAGGATCATAATGACCACTGAAGACTTCAAGCTGGCGTTGATCGAGTCTCCTTTTTTCCGGGGAATGCAGCCGCGCCATATTCACGAACTGGCAACACAGGCAATCAGCGAAAGGTTCCCTGCCGGCGAGTTTATATTTCGCGAGGGGGAGGACGCACAGAAGTTCTATCTCATCCGAGAAGGGAGAGTCACGTTGGAGGTGCTGGCGCCGGACCGAGGCGTAAGTATCGTGCAAACCATTAGCTCCGGTGACGTTCTCGGTTGGTCCTGGCTCTTTCCACCGCATCGCTGGCATTTTGACGCGCGCGCTGTTGAACCGGTACAGACGCTTACGGTTGATGCGCACTGGTTGCGAGGATGGATTGAGGCCGATCACGACTTTGGTTACGAAATGATGAAGCGGATCGCTCACGTCATGGTCAGCCGGCTCCAGGCTACGCGTCTGCAACTAACGGATGTATACGGCGCATGAGCCTTGAAGAGCATGCGATGAGTGCGACTGCTGATCTGATGACGCCGCGGGTGTTTCGCGTTCGGCGAAAGATACGGGAACTGCGTGACGTCTTCACGCTGGTCCTTGAACCATCCGGTCCCACCGAGTTCTCGTTCGCGGCGGGACAGTTCAACATGCTCTATGTGTTTGGTGTTGGCGAAGTGCCGATTTCATTAAGCGGCGATCCGGGGCAGACGCAAATTCTCGTTCATACGATTCGCAGTGTCGGCGCAGTCACGCGCGCAATCAACAAACTGAAACGTGGTGACGCAGTGGGCGTGCGTGGTCCCTTTGGCAGCCAATGGCCTTTTGAGAAGGCCTTTGGTCGCGATGTCATAATTGTCACGGGAGGGCTGGGAATCGCGCCATTACGGCCTGCGGTGCATCAACTACTGGCGCAAAGAGAAAGCTTTGGAAAGGTGAGCTTGCTTTATGGCGCGCGCACACCGAACGATATTCTTTTTCAAAAAGAGATCGAGCGCTGGCGTGGCAGGCTTGATCTTGAGGTCGAGGCCACCGTTGATTCCGCCCCACCTGGCTGGCGCGGCAATGTTGGCGTCGTTACCACATTGATCCCGCGCGCGCAGTTTGATCCTGCTACCGTCATAGCTTTTGTATGCGGGCCAGAGGTGATGATGCGGTTCAGTGTGCTGGAGCTCGAGAAGTGCGGAGTCAGTAAAGAGCGGATCTTCATTTCCATGGAGCGGAACATGAAATGCGCGATCGGCTTTTGCGGCCATTGCCAGTTTGGGGCTGCATTTCTCTGTAAAGATGGTCCAATCATCGCTTTGGATCGGGTTCAAACATGGTTCGGAAAACGGGAGATTTAGATGAAACGCCGCCGCAGACCGAAACTCGCTGTCTGGAAATTCGCCTCCTGCGATGGCTGCCAGTTGAGTTTGCTGGATTGTGAAGATGAGTTGCTCCTGCTCGCTGACACACTTGAAATCGCTTACTTTCTCGAAGCCTCAAGCGCAGTCATTAAAGGTCCTTACGATCTCTCGCTTGTTGAAGGCTCGATTACTACTCCCGCTGACGCCGAAAGGATCAACCACGTCCGCCGCGTTTCAAAGTTTCTCGTGACCATTGGCGCGTGCGCAACTGCGGGAGGCATTCAGGCGCTCAGAAACTTTCGCGATGTCGACGACTTCATCAAGATTGTTTATGCGACACCGGCTTATATCAATACGCTCGAGCATTCTACGCCGATTGCTGACCACGTTAAGGTAGATTTCGAGCTGCGTGGCTGCCCCATCAACAAACATCAATTGCTCGAGGTCATAAGCGCGTTCCTTCAGGAGCGCAAACCGAACACTCCAGCTCACAGCGTCTGCGTCGAGTGCAAGTTGCGGGGAATAGTCTGCGTTATGGTTGCCCACGGTACTCCTTGTCTTGGACCAGTGACGCACGCCGGTTGCGGCGCCATCTGCCCTGCGTACGATCGCGGGTGCTACGGCTGCTTTGGGCCAAAAGAGACTCCTAACGTACGCTCGATGGGACGCTGGCTTGGGAGCCTGGGAATGAGTGAGGACGAGCAATGGCGCGTCTTTCATAGCTTCAACGCTTATGCGAAGCCTTTTCGCGGCTTCTCTCCAGAGGTGAATGAAAAGTCGAACGATCAAGGTTGATTACCTGGCCCGCGTCGAAGGAGAAGGCGCCCTCTACGTTCGCATAAAGGGTGATCGGGTAGTCGACGTCAAGTTGAAGATTTTCGAACCACCACGTTTCTTCGAAGCCTTCCTGCGCGGGCGCCACTACGACGAAGTCTCCGACATCACTGCGCGCATCTGCGGCATCTGTCCCATCGCTTATCAAATGAGCGCGGTGCACGCGATCGAGGATGCTTTCGAAGTTAAAGTTGACGGTCAATTGCGAGCGTTGCGGCGCTTGATCTATTGCGGTGAATGGATTGGCAGTCACGCGCTGCATATCTTTCTGTTGCATGCCCCGGACTTTCTGGGCTACGACGATGTAGTTGGGATGGCGAAAGATCATCCCGAGATCGTCCAACGCGGTCTCCAGTTGAAGAAGGCCGGCAACGAAATCATGGCGCTCATTGGGGGCAGAGAAATACATCCTATTAACGTTCGTGTCGGCGGGTTCTATAAGACGCCTTCGAAGAGAGAGTTCGAGCCCCTCCGCGAGAGTCTTGCACGCGCCCGCGATGAGGCTATCGAGATTGTTCGGTGGACCGCGACTTTACCTTTCCCTGATTTCGAGCAGGACTATGAATTCGTTGCCTTGCGTCATCAGGACGAATATCCATTCAACGAAGGTCGAATTGTCTCGAATAAAGGCCTCGATATCACGTCGTTCGAATATGACGATCACTTCACCGAGGTACACGTTAAGCACTCGAATGCGCTCCATTGCATTCTGAAAGAGCGCGGGGCTTACGCAGTTGGACCGCTGGCCCGCTTTAACCTGAACTTCGACAAGCTCTCACCGCTGGCGCGTCATGAGGCTCATAAAGCAGGGCTAAACGAAGTCTGCCGCAATCCATTTCAGAGCATTATCGTCCGCAGCGTTGAAGTGCTTTATGCCTTCGATGAAGCTTTAAGGCTCATCGATGAGTACGAAGTGCCGGACCGGCCGGCCGTGGCGATCACGCCGCGCGCTGCGACTGGATACGCCTGCACCGAAGCACCGCGAGGCCTGCTTTACCATCGCTACCAGATTGATGACCAAGGCCGGATCCTCGATGCCAGGATTGTGCCTCCCACATCCCAAAATCAGAAGACCATCGAAAATGATCTTTGGGGCCTCGTCCCTCAACATCTGAATCTTTCTAACACCGATCTCACATCTCGTTGCGAACAGTCTATACGCAACTACGATCCCTGCATTTCCTGCGCCACCCATTTTTTGAAGCTGGATATCGAGCGGGAATGACATGCCCACCACGTTGATCATTGGGGTCGGCAATCCTTATCGAGGAGATGACGGAGTCGGACTGGTAATAGCTCGCCGGCTGAAAGAGGGTTTGGGGAATGGCGTCACGGTGCTCGAGCAAAGCGGTGAAGGCACGGCCTTGCTCGAAGCGTGGCGCGGGATACAGTCAGTATTCATTATCGATGCCGTGAAATCGGGCGCCTACTCTGGCACGATTCATCGCTTCGACGCGCGGGATGAGCCGCTGCCCGGACAATTTTTTGGCCAGTCGACGCATGCCTTCGGTGTCGGCGAAGCGATAGAGGTAGCCCGAGCACTCGGTGAGTTGCCACCACGCATCCTGGTGTACGGCATCGAAGGGAAGAACTTCCGCCCGAGCACAGAGTTATCGCCCGAAGTATTCAAGGCGGTAGATGAGGTTGTAACGCGCATTCAAGCCGAGGTGTTTGATGATAAGTGAGCGGTAACGTCTAGCTCCAGTAACACCGAAGGTGTTCGCTAAGGCCAGCCCAGGGGCAACGCCCTGGGTATCAAACGCCCCAGCATATTCTAAACACCGAAGGTGTTGGCTAAGTTCTTACACGGCGTAACTCGATGTAAGATTCCAATTACGTGAGCGATTTAGCCAACACCTTCGGTGTTAAGAGGGCAGGGTTGAGTCTGGTCCCCAGGGCGTTGCCCCTGGGCTGGCCTTAGCGAACACCTTCGGTGTTAAAACGCTTCACCACTCCTTAACCACGACCACCGAACAGGGCGCCTGACCGGCCACCTTCGATGAAACGCTGCCGAGCATTTCGTGCTTCACGTCCGAAGCTCCCGTCGCTCCCATTAAGACAAGATCATATTCACCCGTGTCAGCCTGGCCCAGGATCTCGGTTGCAGGATTGCCCTCTTCAACAACTGTGTTCACCGAAAGCCCATGACGCGTAAGCAGCTCGCGCGCTGCCTCCAGTACCTCTTCTGCCTCAACCTGCAACTCTCTCTCCATCTGGAGCTCGGATCGATATTCCTCCCTCGAAGCCGCGGATTCGGTAAGCCACTCATGGTCAAGGCCAAGATGCACCCAGGGAGTTTCGACTACATGCATTAATGTGATTTCGGCAGCGCCAAAGTTGAAGTACTTAATCAATGAGCCGAGCGCCCGGTCCGAAGCGCTCGAACCATCAACGCAGGCCAAAATGCGCAGGCTGCTTCCCGCCGCCAACTCGCGCGCAACAAGCACGACGCCCGGGGCGTGTTCGATAACGCGACTCGCTACGGAACCAATTCCGGGCCTGGTCTTGTCATACTTACTCGTGGCTCCGAGAACGGTGACATCATAGTCCGCCGCGCTCTGCACGATTACTTTTGCCGGTGAACCGCTCAAGGAGAAAGTCTTGCCGTCGACTCCTTCTTCGCGCAAGACGCCCTGGGCACGCTCGAGGATTGCATCCGTCTCCTGGATAATGCGTCGCTCATACTCCGCGCGCAGACGCTCAGCCTTCTTCTTCGCTTCCGGATGTTGCTGATAATACTCCGGCGTAACACACAATATGTGAAAATCATTTCCGTCTCGCCGCAAGAGACGAGTTGCGATTCGAAGTGCGTTCGTAGCTTCGGGTGATCCATCGGTGGCTAATAGGGTTTTCATACTTTGTCTCCTTAAACTGAATCTCGAAACTCAGACGTGCCTGGGTCTCTGTCTGATTGCCCATGTCCACTTGTGAATCTCAATCGCCACAAAGACCGACAGGGCAAGCAGAAAAAGCATCACAAAAGTCTTTAGATCAACTGGTCCAGTTTGCAGCACGCGTTGGCCCAGAGGCGAATACATGGCCACCAGGTGAATCAGGAAAGCGGCAACAGCACCAACGAGCAATATGGGGCTTCGTAGCGGGGACAGTCGCAGCGCTGACCTGGTTTCTGAGCGGCAATTTCCAATATGAACATTCTCAAACAGTACCATCAATAGGAGCACCGCGTTACGCGCTGCCGTTTCGCCCCACCCGGCAGCGAGGAGCCAACTGAAAGCGACAAAACTCACTGTGCTAATAACCACAGCAGCGATTATAGTTCGCTCGATCATCAACCGGTTAAAGATGCGCTCCTGTGGCGGCCGGGGCTTGCGACTTAGCACATCGCCTTCGCCTGGTTCGAAAGCGAGAGCCACATCCTGGATGCCGTTCGTGACCAGGTTTAACCAAAGCAGTTGCACCGGAAGCAGCGGCAACGGCAGATTACTCACGATGGTCATCCCGATCATCATCACTTCGGCAGCGCCGGTTGAGACCAGCAGGTAGATCACCTTGCGGATATTGTCGTAAGCGACCCGTCCTTCCTCAATGCCGGCTACGATTGTGGCGAAGTTGTCATCGCTGATTACGAGTTCCGCTGCTTCCCGGGCGACGTCGGTTCCAGACTTGCCCATCGCTACACCAATGTTCGCAGCTCGCAGGGCCGGGGCATCATTGACACCATCTCCCGTCACGGCCACGAAATGCCCCCGATTGATGGCGGCCTCGACAATCTCCAACTTTTGCCGCGGCGCCACACGGGCAAACACCCGAACCTCGTTAATGATATTCTCTAAGTCTTCTCTCGACCGTCCCACCAAATCGGCGCCCGTGACTACCTGATTCGATGTCGTGGCAAATCCCAGATCCCGGGCAATGGCAAGTGCCGTCGCTGGATGATCGCCGGTCACCATGCACACGGTTACGCCGGCAGCGTGACAGGAAGCAACGGCCTCGCGCGCCCTCGAACGCAAGGGATCGATCATGCCTACAAGTCCAAGAAAAGTAAGGTTGCCCGGCTCATCGGGTGTTTGCGTTGGGTCCACGGTAAAGTCCAGTTCCCGCTCAGCAACTGCCAGAACCCGATAACCGCCTCCCGCAAGCGTCTCGGCTAATCTTTTGAACTCTTCACGCTCACCCTCCTCGCACATGGTCAGCACCCGCTCCGGCGCCCCCTTCACAAACACACGCGTCGTGCCGTTTAGCTCATGAAAAGTTGCCGCAAATTGACGCTCTGGTTCGAACGGTATCTCGTTAATCTGACGAAAGTCATCGAGCGCGGCTTCACGACTTAAACCAAGCTTCCGGCCCATGGCCAGGAGAGCTACGTCGGTGGGATCACCATGCCAGATCCAATCGCCGTTGCGGCGATGCAGGTCCCCTTCATTACAGAGAACAGCAGCGCGGACAAGCGAATCCAGAAGAGGATGGTCCAGAGCCGTAACCGGAGCTTGTTCGATCCGGGAACGGATTTCACCCTCGGGCACGAAGCCTTCGCCAGTAACTTCAAAACTCTCACCATTCGCCAGGTGGATCTCTCGAACAGTTAATTCATTGCAGGTAAGAGTCCCTGTCTTGTCACTTGCAATCATGGTGCAACTGCCAAGACCCTCAACCGCAGCCAGCCGGCGTACGATCACGCCTCTTCGGGCCATGCGGGTGGTTGCTACTGCTAGAGCCACAGTCATCGCCACCGGCAGTCCCTCGGGAATGGCAGCTACAGCAAGCGCCACAGCAAAAATAAACATTTCGGTGACGCTGTAACCTCGAAAGACAACACCCAGGAAGCCAACAACCACTGAGGCAATCAGTACAGCGTAAGCGATGACGCGAGAAAAACGTTCGAGACGCTCCAGGAGTGGTGGTCTTCCTCCCCCTCCTTCGAGAACATCAAGCGCAAGTTGTCCAACTACGGTTGCGGCGCCCGTCGCAACAACAACCCCTTTTCCCCGCCCGCGCGCAACGATTGAACCCGCATAGGTCATGTTGAGACGGTCTGCCACCGGCGTATCCGTCCGGCCTGTCCAGGCAGGGTCTTTTAGAACCGACAGCGATTCACCGGTTAACAATGATTCATCTATTTCGAGTCCATTTGCCATTAACAGCCGCACGTCGGCAGGTACGCGATTCCCGGCTTCAAGCCACACTACATCACCAGGCACAACCTCCTCGGCATCGATTTCGCACACCTCGCCATCTCTCATTACTGCTGCGCGTATGTGCAAGAGCTTTTGCAGTGCTCGACTGCTCTGCTCGGCCCGCCACTCCTGATAACCCCCGATGAGGGCATTCAAGAGCAATACACCGAGAATAAATCCTGCGTCCGTTACATCTCCGAGACCCAGGGAGACCACGGCAGCCGCAGCCAGGATATAAATGAGCGGACTTCGAAACTGATTAAATAGGACCTCCCACCAGGCAGGTGGCGGTCTGTGAGGCAGCTCGTTCGGGCCGAACTCGCTCAGGCGTGACCTGGCCGTCTCACTTGAAAGACCGCCCTCCGAAGAATCGAGAGATTCGAAAAGCGGCCGCAGGGCCAACATGTGCCAAGCCGTCTTAGAAGAAAGCCGGGACTCACTTGCCCCTTCCTGTTGCCGATCCAACAACTTCATAATGAGTCACAGAATAGCTTCGCGCGGTAGACGATTTTTATCCCAGGGATCCTGTTGGCTGAGAGACGACAATGCGCCGACAGTCTCCAGCGCAAGCAGACGCACGATCGCCGGCACTGAACTCGCCTGAAATTCGGCAACGCTGCCTGCAAAGACAACCCTGCCTTCGTCCAGAACAAGTAGTTTCGTCCGTGGTTGTGCGCTTTCAAGGTCTACTTCAACGATTCTTATCTGATCACCCTGAGTCAGTCTCATCAAGAGTAGTGATCTCTCGGCCTTCAACGAAGACCTGTCCCTGGTCGGGTCGCAAGAGACCGATTGCTATGCGCAGCAGCAATGATTTCCCCGAACCGGAGGCGCCGGTGAGAAACAGCATTTCACCCGGCTCCAACTTGAAGCTAACGTCGTTCAGAACCAGCTTATCGTCAAAACTCACTGAGACATTGCGAAACTCGACGGCTGGGGGGAGGAGATCGTTATCACCAGTTGCCATTGATTCATCCCTTCAATTTGAAAATTCTTCCGCAAAAGCTGCGAGATCTATAAAAACAACCCTGTATGGGGCATCCCATGTGCCACTCATTCTGCAAGTGCATTTGCGCCGCATATGCCGCAAATTAAGCCCTTCGTTGCGTCCTTTTACACTGCGGGACGCGGACTTTTTCGCAGTTAATCTTGTCAGCCTCCGGAAGGTGCAGCCGGAACTGCAGGGTGCCGTTACAGTTCCAAATTATCTGATTTCGGGAAACGGAGCAGCAGCCGGTTCTTCGTATTGAAGCAAAGGGGGGACTTCAGAGGCTTGAAGCAAGCTTGACGCGGTTATATGAAACAAACCACACGTGCCAAGACATTACTCCTCTATTTGCAAGTCATAAAACCGAGAGGGATTAGATACGTTTTTTACCTCCTCCATAAAAAAGATCGGTTAACGCTTGAGGTGGGTGGTTCCATGATTCGCCGCAACTCTGGTCATGGGATCGCGGATTGTCCACGCCTATGTGCCAACTGGCTCAAATTAGGGTAAACTCGGCAACATTCCGTGAACAGAGCAGACGGTAACGCCTTAATGAATCGTCTTGTTTGAGGACTTAGAACTCCTGGTTTCGAAGGTCGAGGTAGGCCACCACCTCAGAGCAACACAGCTTTACTAATCAATCCCGACGAATCCTTTTGAGGAATCCAAAGTTTGAGTAACAGTAGAGCGATTGGGATCGGTATCATCGGCGCTGGCTTTGCCCGGACTACGCAGATTCCCGGCTTTCGCGACTGCATGAGCACCCGCATAGTGGCAATCGCCAGTCGAACTCGCGAACACGCAGAAAGTGTCGCAGCCGAATTCAAAATCAAACACGTCATCAGTGACTGGCGGGAGCTGGTCCAACGCGATGATGTCGATCTAGTGAGCGTGGTTACCCCTCCTGCAACCCACAAAGAGATGACGCTCGCTGCTCTCGATCATGGCAAGGCAGTCCTCTGTGAAAAGCCCATGGCCATGAATGCCGAAGAGGCCAGGGAGATGAAGGACCGAGGTCAGGCGGCGGGTGTACTGGCCCTGATCGATCATGAACTGCGATTCCTCAAGGGTCGGCGCACCATGCGGGCGATGCTGAAGAACGGGGCCATCGGCGCGGTCCGTCATTGCAACTACGTCTTTCGTTCAGATCATCGCTCCGTTCTAAATCGACCATGGGACTGGTGGTCAGACGAAACGATGGGAGGCGGCACGCTTGGCGCTATCGGTTCACACGTGATCGACTCGTTTCGCTGGGTCCTGGGGGCTGAGATAAGTCAGGTGTCTTGTCTTCTCTCGAGTCACATCGCTGAACGTCTGGACAAGTCGTCTGGTGAAATGCGTCCTGTGACTTCGGATGATGAGGCTAAACTGCATTTTCGCTTCGCCGATTCCCCGCTGACAACTAAGGCTACTGGCGCCGCCTCACTTTCGGTCGTTGAGTCGGGTAGTCATGAGAATCGTCTCGAAATCTTCGGTTCAAAAGGGGCGCTCATGGTCGAAGAGACCGGAGAACTCTGGCATTCGCCAGCGGGTTCGGAAGCGTGGCGTCCGATTCAGGTGGACCAGGATCCGATGGCGCCTGGCATGCGCGAGAGCAGTTGGGCGCGTGGTTTTACAGCCTTTGCATGCGCGATTGTGGAGGCGCTCCGGGACAAACGCTCGACCGTCGATGGCGCGGCCACATTTGAAGATGGTTACCGCGTGCAACTGGTGCTCGATGCGGCACGCGCTTCACACAAGAATGGCTGTTGGGTTGACGTGGGAACAGAATGATCAGATATCCATTTTTATCTTCGGTGGTGCGCCACCGGCGCATGCTTAACTCCGTGTAGCAAGTCCGCAAGTGCTTGTTTTCTTTGCAAAGTTTTACCTGGTCTTTTCTCGGCGACGATCCAGCCTGAAGAGCTGGCGCGAAAACTCAGCCCTCTCATTCACCCCAACCTTTCAGGTTGGGGTTTTGCGGCACTCGGCAAGAAAGTAAACCATTTCAATGGTTTTCCTCGGTGCCAAATCGAGAAGGGTGAAGAAGCTCTGGCAGTCCCGCTTACCAAACATTGTTAGTGGTTAGAGTCTCTCAGATTGGTGGTCCGCAAAGACGTGCGCACGAAGGTTCATTAGTAAACCATTAAAATGGTTCTGAGCAGGAATACAATCGCGCCCGACCCCAACCTAAAAGGTAGGGGAGAATGAGAGGTTAGTACACCCATTTTCATGTTCGGTGGGTGCGCCACCGGCGCATGCTTAACTCTGTGGTGAACTTACTGTGAACCCCAGGTCGAAGGTTCGTGTTGGAGTCGATACCGGCGGCACGTTTACCGATTTCGTTTTTGAGATAAACGGCCGCCTGGAAGTCTTTAAGTTGCCCTCAACTCCTGCCGATCCCTCGCTGGCGATCACGGAGGGTCTGAAGCGGATTGCAAAGGGCAGCGGCGCCCCACTGAAGAACGTCGAAGTCATCCATGGAACAACCGTAGGCACCAACGCCCTGCTGCAAAGACGCGGCGCGCGGACGGCACTGATCACCACGCGAGGCTTTGAAGATGTTCTGGTCATTGGCCGTCAGGCGCGTCCGGAACTGTATAACCTCAACGCCATTAAGCCCTCGTCATTGGTTGCAGACAAACTCAGGTTGGGGGTCACTGAACGCGTCAGCGCCACAGGCAACGTTCTCGAACCTCTCACGAAAACTGAACTAACAAAGATCTTAGCTCGCCTCGAAACTTTGAAAGTTGAGGCTGTTGCCATCTCACTTCTCTTCTCCTTTGCTAATCCTGAACACGAATTGCGCATTGCCGATGCCCTTTCATCGCTCAGCGTTCCGCTTTCGATATCGCACCAGATCATTCCCGAATATCGAGAGTACGAACGCACCTCAACAGTCACGATCAATGCTTATCTCCAACCCTTGATGGGTGCATATATCAAGCGGCTCGAGACCCAGGCGCCTCGATTGCGCGTCATGCAGTCTTCGGGCGGAAGCATTTCAGCGGCCGCGGCTGCCAACGAACCGGTGCGCACCATTCTTTCGGGACCAGCAGGCGGCGTTGTGGGTGCTCTACGAACAACGAGGACCGCAGGCTTCAAGAACATCATCACTTTTGATATGGGCGGCACTTCAACCGATGTTGCCCTGTGCGATAGCGACGGCATGCGCATGACGCATGAGGCTACGGTAGCCGGCTTGCCCGTCGCCATTTCAGTCATGGACATTCACACGGTAGGCGCAGGTGGGGGCTCGATCGCGAGAGTTGACGAAGGAGGGTCATTGCGCGTTGGACCAGAGTCAGCGGGCGCCGACCCCGGGCCGGCGTGCTACGGTGATTCGCTCCTGCCAACTGTGACAGATGCGCATCTCGTGCTTGGACACCTTGGTGGCGCCGGTCTGCTTGGCGGTGAATTTAAACTTGACGACGAGCGCGCTAGGGAGGCGATGTCTCAACTGGGGCTAGACTTGAGCGCGGTTGCCGGACGAAAGATCGGATATGTGGAAGCAGCTCGGAGCGTTCTGACAGTGGTTAATACCAACATGGAGCGAGCTTTGCGCCGCATTTCAGTGGAACGTGGTCATGACCCGAGAGACTTTGTGTTGGTGCCGTTCGGGGGAGCGGGTGGCTTGCATGCAGTTGAGCTTGCTCGCGGACTGCGGATACCACGGGTGCTTTCCCCGATGTCAGGCGGCGCGCTTTCAGCCATAGGTGTGCTAACTGCCGACGTCGTCAAAGATCAGAGCCGAACGATCATGCTGGAGCTTGAACCTGGGATTGAAAAGAAAATTGAGAAGATATTTCTCGAATTCGAGCGGACTTCCCAGAGGGCACTGCGAAGCGAAGGCTTCCCTCTAAACCGGCAGCGGCATGAGCGTTCACTGGCGTTGCGTTACAAGGGCCAATCGTTTGAGCTCGAGATAAAAGCGGCGAAAAAAGATCTCGCCACTACGTTTCATCAAGCCCACCTGAATCGATACGGATACACGCAGGAGGGAAATGCGGTTGAAATAGTAAGCGCCCGGCTAAGATCAAGCGGATTGGTCCAGCACGTGAAACATCGGCGTCTTGCGAATGTGGATGCAATTGATTTCGCAAGACCTCACGAGTACGCAAAGGTCTATTTCGGAGTTCGGCAGCTACGGACGGGGATCTTTCACAGGGAGGCGTTGGCTGCGGGCACGCGTTTAAGAGCACCGTGCATTGTAACGGAATACTCGGCCACTACGCTGATTCCGCCCGGCGCGCGAGCTAGCGTTGATCTCTATGGCAATCTGTTGATTGAGGTCTAACCTTTCCCAATGTCGGAAACTTTTGATCCAACGACGCTCGAAATTTATCGCGCCCTTTACACATCGGTGGCGGAAGAGATGGGCATCGCGCTGAGGCGGACGGCGTTCTCACCCAACATCAAAGAACGCCGCGACTATTCTTGCGCAGTTTTTGATCGCGAAGGACGAGTAATCGCGCAGGGAGATCATATGCCGGTCCATCTTGGCTCGATGCCGATGGCGGTGGCCGCAGCTTTGCGCGAAGTCGAACTTGGAACAGGCGATGTGGTTGCGTTGAATGATCCTTTTGCCGGGGGAACACACCTTCCCGATGTGACGTTGGTGATGGGGGTGTTTGGCGCGAGACGGGGATACAGGGACGGGGAGACGGGGAGACAGGGGGACGGGGCGATGGGGAGGCACGGTGACACGGGGACTCGGAGACGGGGCCGCGGCACCGCGTCTCCCCATCTCCGCGTCCCCGTGTCTGCCAGTTCCCGTGTCCCCCCGTTTCCCCGTCCCCCCGTCCCCGTTTCACAAACGCCGCTCTTTTACGTCGCCAACCGCGCTCACCATGCCGACATCGGTGGCGCGACTCCGGGTTCAATGGGACTGGCTACCGACGTCTATGGTGAGGGAGTGCGTATACCACCCGTTCGAATCATGCGCGGCGGAGAACTCGATGAAGAGATGATGCGACTCATCCTTGCCAACGTGCGCGGCCATGAGGAGCGACGTGGAGACTTCCGCGCTCAGATCGGCGCTTTGCGCACCGGCTCAACTCGCCTTCTTGAAATCGCCGAGAGACGAGGAGCGAAAGAGGCGACAAAATACGCCGCGCACTTGATTGAGTACTCTGCCCGGTTGATGCGGCATGCGGTCGCCGCAATTCCCGATGGCGACTATCAGGCAGAAGACGTACTCGATGATGACGGCATTACCCGAAACGAGATCCCAATCCGGGTTAACATCACCATCCAAGGCCAACGCGCTCGGATAGACTTTACCGGAAGCGCTCCGCAGGTTGCCGGTCCAATCAACGCCGTTGAAGCGATTACTGTGTCAGCCGTCAGTTATGTTTTCCGCTGCTTACTTGCGGGAGACGTTCCGGCCAGTGCCGGGTTGATGAAGCCCATCGAAGTGATTGCGCCTCGGGGCACGGTAGTCAACGCGCGTCATCCGGCATCGGTTGCCGGCGGGAATGTGGAAACGTCGCAACGAATCGTGGATGTAGTATTCAAGGCATTGGCCAAGGCACTGCCCGATCGCATACCTGCAGCCAGTCAGGGAACAATGAACAATCTCACGATTGGGGGAGTCGACACCCGCACTAACAGTGAGTTCTCTTATTATGAAACCATTGCTGGCGGGATGGGGGCGCGGCCCGATCTGGACGGCATCAGCGCGGTCCACACGCACATGACGAACAGTTTGAACACGCCTGCCGAGGCACTCGAATATTCCTATCCCTTGCGAGTGCGAGAGTATCGAATCCGAAAAGGTTCAGGCGGAAAAGGTAAACGGAAGGGCGGCGACGGCGTGATCAGAGAGATCGAAACTCTGGTGCCGGCGCGCATGTCGTTATTAGCTGATCGGCGAAAGAACAGGCCATACGGATTGCAGGGAGGCGAGGCAGGCAAGCCTGGAAAGAACGCGATCATTCGTAAAGGGCGGGCTCAGGCGATTGCGTCAAAGGGAAGCTGGGAATTGAATGCTGGCGATCGCGTGCGGATCGAAACCCCCGGCGGCGGCGGGTTCGGAAATAAGACCGGCCAATGAGTGACCTCGTTCCCCTCTATAAAAGAAGAGACATTCATTCGGTACCTCGAATAAGTATTGAACATTACCTCGCCATCGACTAGCATACAGATGAACCTTGGCTCACTTGGAAATCGGCCGGTGATTAGCTAATTCCACCGACAACTCTTTCTGGCATCTAGGGCGATTTCTTCAACAGTTGACCCACATTCCTTGCGACGTGGCTGGGTCGTCTTAACTTACTAGCATCGTCCTAAAATAAAAGGCGCACATTACTCTTTGGAGGTTTTCATGTTTACCCAATCCTCGCGCCCCTCAATTCGGTACACCTTTGCCTTTTTCCTACTAGGACTATTGATTAACAGTTTTCCCAGCAGGCTTTTGTCTGGGGGCATGTCTTTGAGTCGAGTAGACAGTCGTAGTTCGGCGAGACTCAGCGAGGGTGAACCAATTGCCGTACCTCAGGCTGACGTACAAGGCTTCGTCAGAGTAATCAGTTTGGCGACCAACGACCTCGTTTTCAATGAACTGACCCAAAAGATTCATGCAAGTGTGCCCAGCAGTGCGGGTAGCATCGGCAACAGTGTGATTGAGGTTGATCCTTTCACCGGCACATTCGGTCAATCTGTATTCATCGGCAGTGAGCCTAATAAACTGGCACTTTCCACCGATGGCAACGTTCTTTACGTGGCATTGGATGGCGCCGCAGCGATCAGACGCTTTGAGGTCTCAACTCACACTCCGAGTCAGCAATTCTTGATTGGAAGTGATCCTGCTGCGGGGCAGATGCTGGCGGCCGACCTCGCAGTCGCGCCTGGCAACCCAAATCTCCTGGCGGTTTCAAGAACTCGCCCTAGTACCAGTCCTCCCAGCGGCGGCGTCGCGATCTTCGAAAACGGAGTCCAACGCCCTACGGTCGCGGGCGGTCACACTTCGAACGTTTTCCTTTCCTTCTCTGCGTCAGCCTCAACATTGTATGGTGGTAGTTTCTTTGGCGGGCTCCAGACGATCAGCATCACTGACTCTGGAGCGTCGATCGCAAGCACTACCTCATTCGACATTGGGGGCGATATTCAGTTTGAGAATGGCAAAGTCTATGGCTCGACAGGGAAGGTCGTGAATCCTTCTACTAATACGCTTGAGGGAACATTTGAAGGTGTTGGCTCCGGGCCTTTCGTCGTAGATTCTACTGTCGGGCGCGCTTACTACATCATCCGAAATTCTCCTAATCTCGAGCATAGTGTGACGCTGCGTGCATTTGATATTAATACCTTCGTTCCCGTTGGGGAGATGACTATCTCAAACGTCCAAGGCGAAGCGACGAGTCTGGTGCGTTGGGGATCCAACGGCCTTGCCTTCCGAACCAACGTCAATCAACTCTTTATGATTCAAACTTCCCTCATTCCTTCGATGACGCCCGTTCCTTCTCCTACCCCGACTCCGTCACCGACACCTACACCAACCCCTCTGCCTGTGGAATTGAGTGTCAGACAGATTCAACTCAACACCAGGGACTTGATTTACAACTCCGCAAACCAGTCGATTTACGCTAGCGTGCCGAGTAGCGGTGGAAGTGCTGGTAACAGTATTACCGCAATTAATCCAACGACTGGGGCAGTCGGTCCTTCTGTGTTTGTTGGCAGCGAGCCAAATACATTGGCCCTAAGTGATGATGGACAATCCTTGTACATAGGTTTGGATGGCGCCGCTTCCGTTTGCCGCTTCAATACAACCACGCAGACTAAAGAACTCCAATTCTACCTGGGTGCTGTTCAATTCAGCGGGCAGTTCAGGGCTGCTGATATTGCTGTCATGCCGGGAAGTCCTTCAACCGTAGCTGTCGCCAGAAGCACCGGGAGCGATATGAGCATCGCAATTTATGACGACGACACAAGACGTCCAAACGTAGCTGCTGGAGGACCTGATATTGAATTCTCCGGAACGCCTGAGAGGTTATACTCGTACTCATCGAGTTTCGGGCAGCTCCTTAATAGGTTTTCAGTCAACAGTTCCGGCATTGATTTTGAAAGTAGTACTCGGGTAGGGCACGGGGGTAAAAGCATCTTCGCCGGTGAGCTATTGTACTCAGCGAACGGGTCGGTTATTGATCCGGAACCCGGAATCCTGAAAGGCACTTTCAATGGAGATGGCCTCAGATCCAACTCCATCATGACAGTCGACACCGAACTTGAGCGGGCCTATTTCTTAACCATTCAATCTGGACTTACAGGGAGATTGCGGGTATTCGACATCAATACCTTCCTGCCCCTTGGTGAGGTCTTAATCCCCAACATCGCCTTCAGTTCAAACCCAGAAGGTTTTCAATTTTCAAGCCTGGTGCGTTGGGGCGAGAACGGGCTGGCTTTTCGCACGACAACCCACGTTACGTTGATTCAGAGTTCGCTGGTGAATCCAAGCGGAACAGTGCCCGCTCCGACGCCAACCCCCAGCCCGACACCGACACCTTCGCCTACTCCGCAGGCACCGACCTTCGTCAGACAAATCGATATTCCTGTCAATGACATTGTCTACCACCAGCAGTCTCAGACGATCTATGCAAGCGTGCCCAGTAGCGCTGGAGTACGAGGCAATAGCATCACACCGATTGTTCCAGCTACCGGTACTTTGGGCCAATCAGTATTTATTGGAAGCGAGCCCCGCAGATTGGGATTGTCTCAAGACGGTCAGATCCTCTATGCAGCGCTTGGAGGTGCCGGCGCGATTCGTCGCTTCGACATTCCCACGCAGACTCCAGGTATTCAGTTCACCATCGGACAAGACCCTCTGTTCGGCGGTAATTTTATTGCAAATGACATCGCGGTCGCCCCGGACAATTCGAATTTGATCGCGGTCGCCCGGCACATCTCGGGAAGCCCACCGGAAGGCGGCGTCGCTGTTTATGAAAACGGAGTGATCAGACCAACGACGACGCCTGGCCACATCGTGGCGAGCAGTTTTCTGGCCTTTTCAGAGACGTCCTCAACACTATACGGTGGAGGTTTTGACAGTGGTCTTAATACGATGACTGTGAACAGCTCAGGGGTGAGTGTTACTGGCACTACGCCCTATCGAGTTGGTCCTTATATCGAGTACAAGGATGGCATTATCTATAGCGCCAGGGGGCAGGTGATCGATCCAGTAACAGGAGCACCGGTAGGGACCTTCTCGAATGTTCCGTCGTTCTCCTCGACGATGACCGTGGATACGGCGCTGGGCAAGATCTTTTTTGCATCGAGTATTGGCGGCAATGTGCAAGTATCCGCCTTTGATATCAACACCTTCGTTCCTCTCGGGCAGGTGACACTGCCGTTCGTGGGTACACCCACGCGGCTGCTGCGCTGGGGTGTAAACGGTTTGGCGATCCGAGTATTACCGAACACAGGTAATGAAGGCAGTCTCCACCTCATTCAGAGCGCGCTCGTATCCACGGCAGCACCGATCCCCACAGGGGTTCAGTTTGCCAGTTCCAGTATTTTTGGCTCTGAGACCGTGGGTCGCGCTGATGTTCAGGTCATTCGGACGGGTGATCTGTCCGGGTCGTCGACAATCAGCTACGCAACCTCTGATGGTACGGCCAGTGAGCGCTCGGACTATATAACTGCGCTCGGCAAGCTCCACTTCGCGCCAGGTGAATCGAGCAAGACTATAACTATATTCATCACCAACGACGTCTTGCAGGAGGATTCCGAAACGATAAATCTGACGCTGAGCGATCCGATGGGCGCGCTTCTCGTTTTTCCTGACAAGCTTTTGGTGACAATTCAGGACAACGATTTTTCACCGCCGACGGCCAATCCGGTGGATTCGACGAACTTCTTTGTACGCCAGCACTACCGCGACTTTCTGAACCGAGACCCGGACTTTGGCGGACTTCAGTTCTGGTCTAATGAAATCAATTCCTGCGGCGCCAACATGCAATGCGTTGAAATCAAACGGATCAATGTCAGTGCCGCGTTCTTTCTTTCGATCGAGTTTCAGGAAACGGGTTACCTGACCTATCGCATGTACAAAGCAGCCTTTGGCGATATAACTTCTCCAAACGTCGCGATCCCCGTGCCTGGCGTGCGATTTAGGGAGTTTCTAATGGACGCTCAACGTCTGGGGCGAGGCGTACAGGTCGGAATTGGTAACTGGCAAGCTCAACTTGACTCAAACAAAATCGAATATGTTAACGAATTCGTGGTCACGCCACGATTTGTTGCCGAATATCCATCCACTATGACCAATGCGGAATTCATTACCAAACTGAATCAGAACGCGGGGGGTGTTCTTTCCGACTCGGAACGGGATGAACTTATAGCCCAAATGGATGACACAACCGACGTTGCACAAGCCAGAGCAAGCGTCTTACTGAAGGTGGCTGAGGATGCCGACTTTCGTCAGCGTGAGAACAACCGGGCTTTCGTCCTAATGCAATACTATGGCTATTTAAGAAGGAACCCGGACGATCCACAGGACACGGATTTCAGAGGTTGGGAGTTCTGGGTCAACAAGCTCAACCAGTTCAAGGGTAACTTCGTCGACGCGGAAATGGTGAAAGCCTTTTTGCTCTCCGGAGAATATCGAGAGAGATTTGGAAATTGATTAAGCGAGGTGTATGAGCCGACTATCCCCACGGTTGCAGCTAAGGCTGACTGGCTCGTCTATTTTAGGTCGTCAGCCTGCGGTAGATTCCCGGGAGCCGCTCGGGCAACGAAAGCACGTCGTCGATTATTGTGTAGCCGATCTCTCCATAAAGATCGCGCAACTCGGCCTCTGACTCCCGATCGATCGTGATACAGAACGGCGTAATCCCTTGAATCTTTGCCTGGCGCAAGGCCTCACGCGTGTCCTCGCGCGCATAACGCGCGTCGCCGTAATCGTGATCGTAGGGACGACCGTCTGAGATCACTATCAACAGCCGCGTCCGGGCGTCCTGTCGCGCCAGTTTCGCAGTCGCATGCCGTATCGCCGCCCCCAGTCGAGTGTTGTTCTGATAAGTTATGCCACCGATCCGACGCTTCACTTCATCCGTGTACTTCTCAGAGAAATCCTTGACCACATAAAACTTTACATTCCGCCGGCCTTCTGATGTGAAGCCATTGATTGCATAAACATCACCCACCGCCTCGAGCGCCTCACTCATCAGCACCAGCCCTTCCTTCTCAATCTCAATGATCCGCCGGCCAGGCCTCGTATACGGTTGCAATGGATGGCGCCCGATAGTTCGCGCCGTTGAAGAAGACTGATCCAGAAGAAATGACACTGCGACATCCCTTTGCCGCCGCAGACGTTTTGTGTATAAGCGTTCTGACTGATGTCCATCGGCCCGCCTGTCGATCACATAGTCAATGACGGCGTTAAGATCGTACTCTTCTCCATCTACTTCATTCACAACCCGCGTTAGATTCTCTGGTTTCATCAACTGAAATTGATAACGGATCGAAGAGATAACTCCCTTGTGTCGTTCCCGAGTCTGGTCTACAAACGCTCGATCCCCGTGCTTCACCCGCTTTTCGATTACTCGACACCAGCCGATCCGATGATCTGTCAGATCGCGGTCCCACTCGTCGTAGTTGTAGGCGACCTCGCCCTCTTCGAGTTTCATCTCAGGAGTTTCGGCTTCGAGCCAGGCTTCTGCCCCTTCGAGTTCATCCGGATCTCCTTCAGCATTCGGATCATTCCATGCATTGAAAAGCTCGCGCGCGTCCTTTCGTTGCGGTTCAGGAGTGGACCGGCGCATCTGTTGCCGCTCACTCGAGACCATGCTTTCTTCTTCGGATTCAGAGGGTTCCTGCTGCATCTCCATCTGCTGTACCGCATCGTCAGCGGGGGCAATTGACTGAAAAAGCGAATACACGCGGCTGGCCCCCATTAACGAGTCGGCCACCGTCGCGGTCGGACTCGATATGTAGTCAGCTACAACTGTTTCAAGCTCAGACGTAACCTGGCTGTAGTATTGCCGAGCATCGTCGAGAACGCCTCCAAGCAAAGTGATCTGGAAGAGCAGTTCAAAGGGAACAAGCGCAGCAGGCAGGTCTTCTATGCGTGGCCGGTTGCGCCGCAGGTGCTCTCGAACCAGATCCAGATCGCGCCGGAGTCCCCGATACTGGTGCCGCAGACGCCGGTCGATGCGACCGTTCTCGAGCGTTGCGAAGATTCGGCGGGCCAGTTGCGCATGCGGAAAGACCTCGAGTACGCGGCGATAATCACTGTCCGCCGGAAGCTTTTTCAGTGCGGCCTTCGCGCGACGGGTCTCCTCTTTCGGACTCAGGGCGGCCTCACCTTTTTCTAACTCATTAATATAGCCATCGAGCGCGAATGCATCCCGGGCATCTACGTTGTCCTGGCTGTAGGCTTCGGTAAGTGCCACATAGGCAGCGCGCAGTCCAGGTGTGTCGCGCACGTACGTCCCGAACTCGATCTGGCCTGCGCCGTGGGCGGCGAGCACTTTATAGAGACGAAAGTCGAGGTCATCATCGCCAAACTCCGCGATTAGCGATGGCAGATGAATCGTACGCCCATCGCCGATTCGGGATTCGACGGGAACAGCCGAAAGTGGCGCGACGTCAACCTGCCTGCCGGTCAGCGCCTCGACATAAAGACGCAGTAGAGGCTGAACGGATTCCAGTGCCAGTCCGTTCCCACCGCTGTGGAGCGCGTCATGGCTGCCGCGGGTCTCCAGTGCAAAGTAGCTGCGGCGAGCGCGCGTGTCGGCACGGTCGCGTGAAAGTCCATCGCGGACCCAGCGCTCAAACTGTTCGATTGAGACGGTGCGCAGAGCATGGGAGCTGGACCGAAAACAGGCCAGCGCTGCTTCGCCATCGATCTTCGCAATCTCGCCAGTCAATGAGAGAACGCACCGTGACAGCTCGATTGAACGCTGGCGCTCTGCATCGCTGGAAAACCCGCGGATGAATCTTGGAGTACTGCGGATAAAAGCAACGAGGCTCGCATTACCGTGCGCAGCCATCAACCAAAGGAGCTCAATCCACTCATCGAAGATCTCCGGAAGCGCGCGTAGGATCTCGCCACCTGCCGTTAATACATGCAAGGCTGCGCCGCCGCCGCGCTCCAGAAAAATATTTGTCTGTTCGAGCAAGTGCAACGAGCGATCGCTATCGAGGTTCGCAAGTGCTGCCGGTAACGCGCTCCAGGCATCGGCAGCAACACCTCCCGCGCGCGCCGCAAAAGCGGCAGTCAACGCAAGTGAGCGCTCGGCCACCGAGTCGTCGTCGAACCGTCCGAGTGTTTTCCGTACGAG
The DNA here is from genome assembly GCA_041751855.1 of Pyrinomonadaceae bacterium. Taxonomy (GTDB): domain Bacteria; phylum Acidobacteriota; class Blastocatellia; order Pyrinomonadales; family Pyrinomonadaceae; genus PSRF01. Next base: position 58,441 of record JBGSWR010000089.1, on the reverse strand, counting down.
CGGAGTGGAGTTCAGGAACTCGGCGCTATGTTTCGCCGAGCGGCGGGAGATCTCTGCTGCGATCTCGAGAATAGATCGCAGCATCTCCGGATTGGCAACGGACCGGGCAAGTTTAGGCAGATCGCGAAAAGTGTCCCCGGCAATACTGCTCGATAGGGTCATCTGACGTGAGCAGAGTTGAAACAGGAGCGCGCGTGAATCCTCCGGAACGTCTCGGAGACCTTCGACTCCGGCAGCAAAAAATGCGACCCCGGACTCAACGTCTGCCATCGCCAGGCGCCGGCCAAGTTCACCCCAGCCGCGTAATTCTGCCGGCGACAGAATCCCTGATGCTTCTTTCGCGGCACGCAGAAACTCGATGCTCGCGCGCAGAGAGACACCCGCAATTCCGGCACTTATCTCTACTGCCGCAGCGGCCTGATCAAGAGGTAGGCGCGCTAAATCACGCGTTAACTCGATTACTGACTGGCGGTCCGCCACCCGCTTCTCAGAGACGTCCGGTTCAGCATTGTCCTGGCTATTTGTGCCTCCTTGCTGTCTACGGTTTGTTGGATCCGATTCTTTTCCCATTTCAGATCACGGTAGTCACGATCTCTCGGATGCTTCTTTGAAGTTCGCGATCGTCGGTGATGGGAGAAGACATGGCCACTTCGGCAGCAGTGACGGGGGGAATGCCCAGCGCAATCAATTGAGCGGCATAGATCAGTAGTCGCGTCGATACGCCTTCTTCAAGTCCGTGACCGCGAAGGTTACGCACCTTCTGTCCAATGAGTACCAGATCGCGCGCCGTACCTTCGTCAACTCCACCCTCGCGAGCCACGATCTCGGCTTCGAGTTCAGGTGGTGGGTAATCAAAGTCGATGGCGACGAAACGCTGCCGCGTCGATTGTTTCAGGTCCTTCAGAATCGATTGATAACCCGGGTTATAAGACACGACAAGCATGAAATCGGTAGGCGCATCGAGAATCGTACCACGTTTCTCGATCGGCAGACGGCGGCGGTGGTCCGTCAGCGGGTGAATGATGACAACGGTGTCCTTGCGCGCTTCGACGACTTCATCCAGATAACAGATGGCGCCATTGCGTACGGCTGAAGTAAGCGGGCCATCGTGCCAGATGGTCTCTTCACCTTCGAGGAGAAACCGGCCTACCAGATCTGTAGCCGAGAGATCTTCGTGACAGGCGACGGTGATCAAAGGACGCTCGAGTCGCCATGCCATGTGTTCGACGAACCGGGTCTTGCCACAACCAGTCGGGCCTTTCAGAATTACCGGCAAACGCGCCGTGTGGGCTGCCTGAAACAGATCGATCTCCTGTCCCACGGCAAGGTAGTAGGGTTCTTCAGTTAATCGAAACTCTTCAATCGCCTGTTCGGGCATATAGTCTCCTGTGGCCACGCATTGTTCTCTGGTTAAAAAGCGATCCGCGAAACAACACGAAAAGAAATCGCCTTAGCATCGTCCTCTTGGAAGGGACACAGAACACCACGCATCGAGGCGCTGCCGCGTGCGACGCCACTGAATCTGCGGTATTCTGAATCGATAAGCCAGCCAAACCATGTTGTAAGCGCATCTTAACACTCGCTTTGAAATGGCAGCAAACGGCTTTATTTACAGGCGTTTTTGAAGACTTTGAGTTAATCGAGTATTCACAATCGGCAATCGGCAATCGGCAATCTCATGAAGATAGCAGTAGCAATGAGCGGTGGCGTGGATTCGTCTGCGGCAGCCGCAATACTAAAGGAGCAGGGGCACGACCTCGTTGGCTTCACGATGCAGTTGTGGAACCAGCGGCGCGGACTCAGTGTCGATGAGAATGGTGACCCATTGCCTTCGCGCTGCTGTTCGCTCGATGACGTTTACGACGCTCGTCGGGTTGCTGAAGAGCTCGGGTTTCCCTTTTATGTGCTGAATCTCGAGCGCGAGTTTGAGCGCGACGTTGTGCAACCATTCGTCAACAGCTACCTCAATGGTGAAACACCCATTCCCTGTGTTTCCTGTAACAGCCGATTAAAGTTCGCTTCGCTCGATCGGCTGGCGGCAAGTCTCGGGTGTGAAAAGGTTGCTACGGGGCATTACGCACGCGTCGAGTATGATTCTGCCGCTAATCGTTACCGGCTTTTCCGCGGGCGAAATCTGCAAAAGGATCAATCGTATTTTCTTTGGGAGTTAACACAGGACCAGTTGTCCCGGGCGATGTTTCCGCTTGGGGAAATGTCAAAGCCGGACGTGCGTGATGTTGCGCGCCAACATGATCTGGCAGTGGCGGAGAAGTCAGAGTCGCAGGAGATCTGTTTCGTTCCTGACGGAGACTATTCGGGCTTCATCGATCGATATCTGGAGGCAGAGCAGGACAGCGAGCGTCTGCCGGGTGAGGGCGAGATCGTGAATTCGAGTGGTGAAGTCATTGGCGCTCATACGGGTATCCATCGGTATACGATTGGCCAACGTCGCGGACTGGGCATCGCGAACGAGCGGCCTTTGTATGTCATCTCGATCGATGCAAAGGCAAATCGGGTTGTCGCGGGAGAGCAGGAGGAACTGCTCAGCAATGAGTTCACGGCCGCAGGAGTTAACTGGGTGGCTTTTGATAGTCCTGAAACTCCGGTAAGGGCTGCCGTGCGAATTCGTTATCGTCACAGCGAAGCGCCCGCAATTGTTACTCCTCTAGCGGACGGACGTGTCAGGGTCAGGTTTGATGAACCACAAAGAGCAATTACGCCCGGTCAGGCTACGGTTTTTTATCGGGGAGACGAAGTGGTTGGCGGCGGGTGGATTGTGAAGGCGGCGTAGTTACTTAACCGAGAAGTCCATGATCCGGTCTTGCCTATTGCAAAAACTTTGCATGTATATCTTCTCTCGTATTGAACGGCCGTTGTATTGAGACGATCAACCTCGCAGACAAGGTCGAAGAACCACCCACTACGTGGATGGACTTCGGTTTCCTCGATATCTTCAGACGGTAAGACATTCCAAAAAGAGCAATAAGTTGCACGGGGTCAAAACCTTTCACACCTTAGCTGCGTACACTTTAACGACTGAGTCGATTACACTAATCCAAACTTCTGCATTTAACTTTTCAACAGGAACTAATCATGGCAATGTCAGGACGAAAAATCATTCTTATTATCGCCGGCGTCGTGCTGGTCGTAGCTATTGTCGCAGTCGCAGGGATTGCGCTCCTCGTCACCTCTTTCCGCTATAGCGAGCCCGCAGTTCGCAACAATAGCGTGCTCGTTTTGCGCGTAGCTGGTCCATTGCCCGATTACGTGCCCTACGATCCACTTCGGCGCTTCTTTGGCGGTACCGATCAATCGCTCTCAAGTCTGGTGCTGCAAATCAAGAAAGCGAAGGTCGATAAGCGGATTAGCGCAATCCTGCTCGAAGTAAGCATGTCCGGCGCGGGCTGGGGCAAGGCCGAGGAGATTCGTGATGCCATCACAGACTTTCGCTCCTCCGGTAAACCCGTTTACGCCTACCTGGAGCTTGGCCTCAACAAGGAGTACTTCATTGCTGCTGCTTGCGATAAGGTCTACATGGCGCCCCCCGGGGAGCTCTTTGTAACCGGACTTGCAGCCGATGTGATGTTCTTTCGCGGTTCGCTGGACAAGCTGGGCATCTATCCCGATATCTACAGGATAGGCGACTATAAGACAGCCGCCGACATGTTTACTCGCAAAGAGATGTCCGAAGCGCACCGGGAATTCATCAATTCGCTCCTCGACGACCTGTTCACGCATTACGTCACAACTGTAGCCACTGCCCGTAGCAAAACTGCGGAAGAGGTGCGCGCGATTATCGACAATGCCCCTTATAGCGCGGCAAAAGCCAAAGAGGTTGGCCTCGTTGATGAAGTTGCGTACCGTGAGGATCTAGAGAACCACCTCAAGTCAACTCTCGGATACAAAGAGACCGACGACCTGCGATTGATAAGTGGAACGCAGTACAGGCAGGTGCGTGCCGAGTCCCTCGGTTTGAATCAGGGTGAGAAGATCGCAGTGATCTATGCGATGGGCGATATCAACTCTGGTAGCTCACAGAGTGGTCCTACGGGAGGCACTTCAATCGGTTCGGACACAATGGTGAGAACGCTGAAAGACGCCCGGGAAGACAAGAGCATTAAGGCCATTGTGATCCGGGTCAATAGCCCGGGTGGCTCGGGGTTGGCTTCAGATGTCATCTGGAATGCGATCGAAGCTGCTAAGCAGAAGAAGCCGGTAGTTATTTCTATGAGTGACGTGGCCGCGTCAGGTGGTTACTACATTTCTGCCGGCGCCAGCAAGATCCTCGCGCAACCTTCGACCTTGACAGGTTCAATCGGCGTTCTCGCCGGAAAGCCGGTCATGAAGGAGTTCTATGACTGGTTGGGAATTTCAAACGAGTACGTGTTGCGTGGCAAGGTGGCGGGAATGTTTCGCGAGACGGAGCAATTTACACCAGAAGAACGTACGAAGTTCGAAGAGTGGATCAATACCACTTATTACGACCACTTTATTCCAAAGGTGGCACGCGGCAGAAATAAGGATGTCGAATACGTTGATTCAGTGGGCCGGGGCCGTGTTTGGACTGGCGCTCAGGCAAAAGAGCGTGGACTGGTCGACGAGTTTGGCGGGCTTGATCGGGCGATCGAAGTTGCGAAGGAACTGGCAAATATCCCCGCAGACAAGGGGGTGCGTCGGGTTGTTCTTCCGGTTCCGCGAACGATGCTTCAGCAGTTTTTGAGTTCCGGAAGTGATGACGAGGAGGCGGCCGGTGCCAAACAACGCCAGGCTGTTCTGGAGGCGCTTCCCGAAGATGCTAAGCGTGCCTTTCGTTACATGATGCTCCTCGATCGCATGAGAAATGGCGAGTCGATGTACCTGATGCCGTTCGAATTAAGGATTCGATAGATTTTTGATTTTCGATTTTCGGTTTTGGATTGAGTGGACACCCCGACAAAGTCCACTCAATCGAATTCGCTTGGTCTTCGGGATCACAGCGCCATGGCCGCAACCAAATAATTCGTTAGGGTGGGAGTCGTTTTGATTGGGCAATCCCCTACACGGAAGTGACTGCTGCTGTAAAAAATCAACCTCCCATTTTCCCCTACCTTAAGGGTTGGAGTATGATCCGATGAGACCCAAATCAAAAATCGCAATTTCAAAAATGCTGCGGCGTTATCTCACGTAAACCACCCATGTAAGGACGCAGAGCTACCGGAATTACGACTGACCCGTCTGGCTGCTGACAGTTTTCCAGAATCGCAATCCACGTGCGGCCCACCGCCAGTCCAGAACCATTTAAAGTATGTACAAATTCGGGTTTTGCTCCGCCTGCCCTGCGAAAACGAATCTGCGCCCGCCGCGCCTGGAAATCGGTGCAATTCGAGCAGGATGAGATCTCTTTGAATTCATTATAAGAAGGCAGCCACACCTCTACGTCGTAAGACTTCGCCGCCGAGAACCCGAGGTCTCCTGTGACATGTTCCACAACGCGATAATGCAAGCCCAGTTTCTGTAGGATCGATTCCGCATCTCGCGTCATCGATTCCAGTTCGTCGAAGGAAGCCTCCGGTAACGAAAGCTTCACCAACTCTACCTTTTCAAACTGGTGTTGCCGGTAGATGCCGCGTGTATCTCGCCCATAGCTTCCCGCTTCCGATCTGAAGCACGGCGAATAAGCAGCAAACTTGAGCGGCAGCATCGAAGCATCAAGTATCTCATCACGATGATAGTTCGTGACCGGCACTTCGCCCGTTGGAATGAGATAGAGACCACGCTCATCTGTGAGCTTGAAGAGATCGTCTTCAAACTTCGGCAACTGGGCCGTGCCAAAGAGCGTATCCGCATTTACGATGAATGGTGGCAGCGTTTCGCGGTAACCATGCTCGCGGGTCTGCACATCGAGCATGAAATTGACAAGCGCGCGGCTTAACTGCGCGCCGGCCCCGTTCAGGATCGCGAAGCGGGCTCCGGCTATCTTTGCAGCCCGTTCGAGATCGAGTATCCCGAGTCCAATTCCGAGATCGACATGATCTTTTGGTTGAAAGCCAAACTCCGGCTTGGTCCCCCAGCGCCTGAGTTCGACATTCGCTGACTCATCCTGGCCAACGGGAACACTCTCGTGAGGAATGTTAGGAAGCGCGGATAGGAACGCGCGCATCTGCGCCTCAGCCTGCTCGCGCAAACGGTCGAGTTCGGCAATGCGCTCTTTAAGCTCGCCTACCTGTCGCCGGCGGCCTTCAGCCTCTTCCTTGCGCCCCTCCTTCATTAGGCCACCAATCTCGCGGCTGGCAGCATTTCGCTGCGCGTTTAATTGATCTGATTCAGCGATTACACGCCGGCGGTCGGCATCGGCGCGAGTGAAATCGTCAAAAGCTTCCGGAGCGACTCCCCGAGTCTGAAGCGCAGCTCGCACAAGGTCGAAATTGTCCCGAACGAAATTTAGATCCAGCATTTGTCCTGTTCCGTCAAACTATGGTAAGAAACACTGTCTTTACCATTCAGCATTAGAAAGACGTCACGCTAGCCGACCGCGGACGGGTGTGTCAAGACAGTCCGCCTGCCGCCGGTTACAACAAAATCAACGATGCCACAAAAAGTCAGAAAAGCTGTTTTTCCAGCCGCCGGTTTGGGAACCCGTTTCCTACCCGCGACCAAATCATCACCCAAGGAGATGTTGGCGCTCGTAGACAAACCGCTTATTCAATACGTCGTCGAAGAAGCTGTTAACTCCGGAGTCGAATCGATAGTCATTGTTACTGGACGCAATAAAGTAACAATGGAAGATCACTTCGATGTCTCGTTCGAACTGGAAAGAGTGCTGGAGGAGCGAGGCAAGACAGAACTCCTCAAACAGGTTCGGGCAATCGCCGAGATGGCCCATGTCATATACGTCCGCCAGCCTGAAGCACTGGGCCTGGGCCACGCGGTCTTGCAAGCCCGAGAGTGCGTGGGCGATGAGCCATTCGCCGTGATGCTCAGCGACGACATAATCGATTCCGAGGTGCCGGCCCTCCAGCAATTACTCGACGTTTACGAAAAGTATGACGCTCCCGTCATCGGCACGATGCAGGTGGCAGGCGAGGCGATTTCTCGTTTTGGCGTGCTGGATGTCGAGGAGATCGAGGACGGCATTTTCAAGGTCAATGATATGGTCGAAAAGCCGCCTTATTCTGAAGCTCCGTCCGATCTCGCGATCATCGGCCGCTACGTGCTCACTCCGGACATCTTCGATGCGATCGAGCAGACCACGCCGGGCGCCATCGGAGAAATCCAGATCACGGATGCGATGAGATCCCTTCTCAAGAAGCGCCCGTTTTATGCCGTACGCTTTAAAGGAACTCGCCATGATGCCGGAGACAAACTGGGTTTTCTAATCGCCACTGTAGAGTTTGCGCTACAACGTCCAGACCTCGCACCGGAGTTCAAAGAGTATTTGAAGTCGCTCAAACTCGAGTGAGAGAATCATTCCTACTCAAATGGAGAATGCAATGACAACGGTTCTGAATCCTCCAGACTTAGCTGCCGAGGAAAGATTCGTACTCCGCAACGTTTCCTGGGAAACCTACGAGCAGTTACTCAAGAACTATGAGAATTGCAGTGTGCCTCGCCTCACATACAATCAGGGAGATCTCGAAATAATTTTCATCAGAGGCTCTGACTCGATTCGCCAACGAAGCACGCGGCATGCAACGACCTGCGTGGTTGCGTGCGGTACGGGAGTGGGTTCGATCATTGGAGTCAGCCTAATGTTGTGTCTTGCCATTGGACCGGTGGAGATACCCCGAAACAGACGCTGCGCTGTGGGTCACCAACGCCTTTGAACAGCTTGGAGAGCGTCGTGGTAATTTCTTTCTCATTAACACCTAACTTCAGTTAGGTGACTAGAAACGACCAAGAACCATAGAACCGTTTCAACGGTTTACGAAACGCGAGGGCGGCGCCGCTGTGGGACCACGAATTGAAACGGTTCGCAAAAGCACTTACTACCGAGCACCTGACTGAAGTCAGGTGTTAATGAGAGGGAGTCGGTTGCCTCTAAATGTCCAGACTCCAAGCCACCTTCCGGGTTGGCGGGTTACGCACCTAAAGTAGAGACGAGGTACCCTGGATTTGAGTAACTCAATCAAACCCTTTCTCGGCCGCGTAGCAATCGTCACAGGCGCTACGCGTGGGATCGGCCGGGCCATTGCCCTGGAACTTGCTCGCCGCGGTTCTAATATTGCCTTCAATTATGCAAAGAGCGCTGATGCTGCCGTGACGCTAACGGAAGAGCTGGGAGCACTCGACGTACGTGTGTTCTCAACCCAATGCAACGTAGCCGACACGGAAGCCGCTGCCGGGATGGTCAAGGAGGTCAAGGACCAATTTGGCAGAATCGATTTCTTAGTCAACAACGCCGGCATTACTCGCGATAATCTGATCCTGCGAATGAAAGAAAGTGACTGGGACGACGTTCTCGATACGAACCTTAAAGGCGCCTGGAACTTTTCGAAAGCAGCTCTGCGCACGATGTTGCGGCAGGAAGAAGGCGGTTCGATCCTCAACATCACCTCGATTAGCGGTCGCGTCGGTATGGCCGGCCAGTCGAACTATTCGGCGTCAAAAGCGGGAATGATTGGCCTCACGAAAGCTCTCGCAAGAGAAGTGGCCAGCCGAAAGGTCACTGTCAATGCGTTGGCCCTCGGCCTGATCGCTACCGACATGTCTGGCGCCCTTGACGAAAGTTACCGCACCAAGCTGATTGAGCAGATCCCTTTAGGACGTTTTGGTGAGGCTGACGAAGTGGCTCGAATAGCCTGCTTTCTACTTTCCGACGATGCCAGGTACATCACAGGGCAGGTAATTCAGGCGGACGGGGGTCTGGCAATGTAGTTTGCCGACAGTTATTTCAAACTCTTGATGTTGTCTGGTTTGGCAAATAGATCCTCCGGTAAAGGGAGGTTGTATTCAACTGACTCGTAGTTGATGCGGCTGGTCTGGATCCCCTCTCTGAAGTGATCGATCACCAACGGTACAGCAATGCCATCGATCATGATCAGCCGAGCAATGCGATCTTCCTCTTTTACTTCTTCAATCTCATCCGTATCTGAGTTCTTGCGACTGCGCGTGTAGATAATTTTCGCCGGTAGACCATCCTGCGCCCCAAACTCGTATTCGATCCAGAAACCATCGGGGTAAGTAAGGCGAACCGTCTCGTTTCTTTTAGCAAGCCCGGCTTCGCGCCGGCCGGCATAGCTGATTGCGCCGCCCTCTTTGCGCCACCAGCCTCGCAAAAGGTTGTCCACACTCGTGCGCATTCCCAGTTTGAAGTCTTCGATCTGCCCCGGCTTCATGTCTGCGAGGGTCTTCGTCGCACCATCATAGGTCCAGCCTGTATCACCGACGTTGGTTTGAATGGTTCTGATGCCGCTGCTGGTGAACTCGGTCCGTTCGCGATCGGGATAGACAATATAATCCAGGAAGCGGATCGGCACCTGCGACGCTCCTTCAAGATACGGAGTATAGAAACCCCGGCCAACTACGTTCCCGATGTTGAGATATTTGGGGCCACCCAAAGCTTCGATAGCACGGGCAATGATCTTCTCTGCCCGGGCAACGGAGGAGGGATCGACTTTAGAATCGGGTGGGCCGACCTGTGCTTCCACAACATTCGAACCGAGGAAGATCACCGCACACACAGCCAGCAAGCCAACAAGAAAAAAGCGTTTGGGTGTATTCATTTCTGCAAGCTCGCAAGCAAAGAAAGGGTTTCAGCAACCTGAAACCCCTTTCTATGCCCGCCAGTTACTAAAGGTCAATTCAGTTGGACGCTGTTGTTTCCGGAAACAGTCTTGACGACGGTCTCGTCTTTTTCGACATCAACAAGAAAGTTTGTCGCTGTTTTCCACATCGCTGTGATTGGTAGTTTCACCTTTTCGTCGATGTGGCGCTTCAGAAAGCGAGCCCCGTAAGCTGTGCTGAAGCCCTTTTCAGTTAGCAGATTGAGCGCTGCTTCGGTAAATTCGATAGTTTTCCCCTGGCGCTCCATCTGGCGACCAAGCTTCTCAAGATAGAGTTTGGCGATCTGGCGCACCTCATCCATAGTGAGTGGCGCAAAGACAATGATCTCGTCGATGCGATTGCGGAACTCTGGCGAGAATCTCTGTTCGGCGGCCTTCAACACCTCATTGCTCACTGCCCGAATGTCGGTCGCCGTCTTGGTTCCAAACCCTAATGGCTTCTCGAACTTCTTGAAGTTGTCGGAGCCCAGATTTGAAGTCATGATTACTATCGCATCCGAGAGATAAACTTTCTTGCCGCGCCCGTCCGTTAGCCAGCCTTCGTCGAAAGCTTGCAGGAACAGATTCATCAGGTAGGGCGAAGCCTTTTCGACTTCGTCCAGAAGCAATACAGTGTACGGATTTTCGCGCAACTGCTCGGTCAGAATTCCCCCACGCTCGGAGCCCACAATTCCTCGCGGCATGCCGATAAGCTTCTCCACGCTGACCGTGCCATCGCTGTACTCCGACATATCGATGCGCACCATCTTTTCTTCGTCCCCGAACATGAACTCAGCTACAGCCTTGGCTAACTCGGTCTTTCCTACTCCGGTTGGCCCAAGGAACAGAAGCACACCGTCGGGCTTGTAGTGAGATTCTTTTAGCGGACCCTTGTTTAGACGGAGGCGTTGCGCGACTGCCTTGATGGCGCTCTTTTGCCCGATTACTCGTTGGCCCAACATTGCCTCGGTCATAGCAAACCGATCGCTCGTGTCCCGAAAGATCATGTCGCGGGGTATCCTGGACTCCTGGGAGATTACCTCGATGACATGCTCTGGCTTGACCACCAGCGTTTGAGGTTCATTGATCTCGACCTTCACGGCGGCGGTATCGAGCCAGCCAATGGCCTTGTCTGGCAGGTGCAAGTTACGGATGTATTTTGGCGCCATCTCGAGAGCGGTGTTGATGGCATCGTCCGAAATTTTTACAGAATAGTTTTTCTCGAGTCTTGGTCGAAGTCCCAGGAGGATCTCCCTCGTCTCGCTGATCGAAGGTTCGCTTACTTTCACCATTCTGAACCTTCGCGCCAGCGCTTCATCGTCGGCAATGTACTCTTTGTATTCAGAGAGTGTAGTGGCGCCAATAATCCGCATATCGCCACGGGCAAGTGCCGACTTGAACATATTGGCCGCGTCGGACGAAGTGCCCAGAGCGGCTCCAGCGCCCATAATTGTGTGCGCTTCGTCTATAAACAGTATGAGATTGTCGCGTTCTTTGACCTCATCGATGATGCCCTTGATGCGCTCTTCAAACATACCCCGAAGCATAGTGCCGGCAACGATACCGCCCATCTGCAACTGGACAATGTGTGAGTTACGGAGGCGCGCCGGAACCTTATCTGGTTCAAGCTCCACTATACGCGCCAGTCCTTCAACTACCGCCGTCTTCCCGACACCGGGCTCACCCACCAGCATCGGTGAATTTGCGCGTTCCCGGTGGCAGAGAATCTCAACCATCTGTTGAATCTCTTTTTCACGTCCTATGGTAGGAGGGATCTTGTCGGCCCGCGCCAGTCGATTGAGAGATACACCAAAGTGTTTGAGATAAGGCGGCAATTCGAACTTCTTGCGATTGTGCTCCTCTTCCAGTTCGCGTTTCTGGACCTGAACTCGAACGTTCTCAACCACGTCGTCAGCACTTACACCCATGCTCTTAAGAACTTCAACAAAGAGGCTGTCATAACCGGTGAGAGCTTCAAAGATGTCCGTAGACTCGATCGTTTTGCGGCCCTGGGCCCTGGCCCGTTCCATCGAACGTTTGAAAAGATCGGTTGTGTCCTGGGCGATGCGAAACCCTTTACCCACATGCTGTTGACGACTCGTCTGGAGCCGCTTTTCGATTGCCATCTTCACGATTATGGGATCCAATGACAGATCTCGCATCGTGGTATTAAACATGTCGGGCTCTTCCTGCATTAGAGCCTCGAGAATATGTTCGACGGAAACGTAATTCTGATCACGGCGACGAGACTCATCGAGCGCATGTTGAAGAATGCGCTGGCCGCTGTCACCAAACTTATCTTTGTATGCCCCAAGATCAACCATTCTTAAGTCCTAACTAATTAGAAAACCAACGTCCTGGATGACTTTCCCAGTCGCTCTGGCTCATTTCGCTCACCGGGGTCAGATGATAAATTCGAACATCTAACCCGGCGGTTAGATGTTGGGAGCATATTCGCCGTTGTGTTTCAATGCAACAACTATTCGCGCAATCCAACCTTGCAAATCGCTTGCCACCTCATCGGAAGAGACTCTTTTTGCGTAGCGTCATGCCGTTGTCTCCCTTAATCTGCGCTTAAAGTCCAAGAATCATAATCCCAAGTCTAATAATCATAATCCTCACCGCCCGGCATTGGCGGCGCCGCTTTCTTGGGTTCCGGCGCATCAGTTACGGCCGCATCAGTGGTTAAGAGAAGGCCTGAAATCGAAGCTGCATTCTGCAAAGCACTGCGAACAACCTTTGTTGGATCCATGATTCCGGCCGCCGCAAGATCTTCAAATTGACCGGTTACTGCATTAAATCCTTTCGTTCCCTTTGACTCTTCAACCTTTTTTGCTACCACGCTGCCTTCAAGACCGGCGTTCTCGGCAATTCGCCGAAGTGGTTCTTCAAGCGCACGGCGGACAATCCTAATCCCTGTCGCGACATCGGGTTCATCAGCGGCTAAATCGTCCAGCACTCTTGCAGCCCTCAAGAGCGCCACACCACCTCCGACGACTACTCCCTCCTCGGCGGCGGCTCTGGTTGCATTCAGAGCGTCTTCGACGCGAGTCTTGATCTCCTTCATTGCAGTCTCTGTGGGAGCCCCAACCCTGATCACCGCTACGCCACCGGTAAGTTTTGCAAGTCGTTCCTGTAATTTCTCGCGATCATAATCTGAAGTCGTCTCCTCGATCTGGTTCCTGATCGTGGCGATGCGGCCTTGAATCGCCTTCCTTTCACCGCCGCCCTCAACAATAGTCGTGTTGTCCTTATCGACGATTACACGCATTGCCGTGCCGAGATCGTCGAGCTGTACGCTATCGAGCTTTATTCCCAATTCCTCGGTGATTACACTACCTCCAGTAAGGACCGCAACATCTTCAAGGATAGCCTTCCGCCGATCGCCGAACGCCGGCGCCTTCACGGCAACAACCTTAAGCGTACCTCGTAGCTTATTGACTACAAGGGTTGCCAGTGCATCACCCTCGATGTCTTCAGCAACTATTACGAGAGGCCGTCCGAGACGGGCAACTTGTTCAAGCAGAGGCAACAGTTCGCGCATCGCAGAAATCTTCTTTTCATGCAGAATAATAAGCGGCTTTTCGAGAACTGCCTCCATCCGATCGTTGTTAGTTACGAAGTAAGACGACAAATAACCACGGTCAAATTGCATGCCCTCTACCAGATCAAGTTCGGTATCAAGTGTTTTTGACTCTTCCACAGTCACGACGCCATCTTTGCCGACTTTTTCCATCGCTTCGGAGATGAGCTCGCCTATCTTACGATCGTTATTGGCCGATACTGCGGCGACGTTCGTCAGCTCCTCTTTGCTCTTTACCTTCTTTGAAACTCTTTGGAGTTCCGCCACCACCGCGTCTACCGCCAGATGAATGCCGCGCTGCAACTCCATCGGATTAGCACCGGCAGTCACGTTCTTCACACCTTCCCGGTAGATGCTTTGAGCCAGCACGGTCGCTGTAGTTGTGCCATCGCCAGCGATATCGTTGGTCTTCACCGCGACTTCACGAACCATCTGAGCTCCCATATTCTCGTATTTATCTGCGAGCTCAATCTCTTTCGCGACGGTGACGCCATCCTTAGTAATCACTGGCGAGCCAAATTTCTTGCCTAGTAAAACGTTTCGCCCTCGCGGTCCTAACGTCACGCGTACCACGTTAGCAAGCGTATTTACTCCCTGAAGCATTGCATTCCGGGCTTCCTCGCGAAACTTAATTTCCTTTGCAGCCACTCTTTTCGTCTCCTTCGAAAGTCAGTCTTGCGGATCTCAATTAATTGGATGCTTGCTTTCGTTCGCTGACGCGGCCCACGGAAACCCGGGCCGGCCGCAACAATTTCTCACCCAATCGATACCCTCGCGTATGTTCTGCGACGACTTTGTTCTCCATCTCAGGCCCAACGTCGACCGTTTCAACTGCCTCATGCCATTCCGGATTGAAGTCCTCCCCAACCGCTACAATCGGTTCGACATTCGCAGCATTCAGCGCCCGCTCAAAAGTTGCAATAGTTTGCCGCAGGCCCGCAACTATCGACTCCTTGAGATTACCTTCTGAGGGTGATGCCAGAGCCCTTTCAAGGTTGTCGAGGACCGGGAGTAAACTGGCGATAAAGTCTATTTTTTGCTGATGCGCGCGCTCATCAGCGGCGCGGTTCAAACGTTGACGCGTCTCGTCGGTTTCCTGCTGAAGTTGGCTTCGCAGTATTTCAAATCTGGATTGCACTTCGCGTACGTGCTGTTCTGCCGCCTTCGTTCGCGCCTCGAGTTCCTCGACGTAGGTCGGTTTCAAATTTGGGGCTTCCCCTTGCGCGGTCGTCTTTTCCCGGCCTTCTTCATCGAGGTAAATTCGCCGTCTGTCAGTCACTCGAATCTCCTGTTCCTGGTCGCCCATTGGTCCTTCTACCTTTCTCTGGACAAAGTTGATACCGGGACTTTAATACTTCGTTCTTATTTAGGATACCTTGATCTGGACGCGGCGTCCTTTCTGTTCCTGGCGTCGTGGCAGGTGCAGTTCCAATACACCATCCTTGAAGTCGGCACGAATGCTTCCCTGATCGACGGAGCCGGGAACGGTAAACGTTCTTATGAATCGTCCTTCCGGTCGCTCGCTGCGAGCCCTCGACTTGTGATTGATGGTTCTGACGCCCTTGATCAACAGCCGGTTCTCATCGACGCTGATATCAAGGGCCGAACGATCGATACCGGGCAAGTCCAGGGCAATTACGTATTCGCCCTCGAGTTCGTAAACATCCGCCGCAGGCTGCCAGTCTGCACGTTCCATCTCGTCGTCAGCCTCCCCGCGGGCCCGCCTCTGTGAGGCATCTTCAAAAAGCCGATTCATACGGTCCTGCAACATCATCAAGTCATGCAAAGGATTCCACTGATGTGACATTGCCTTCTCTCCTTGTATTCAAACTTAAAATCTAGCCTCACCCCATCGCGGCCGCCAGATCAGAATGGAACTCCATCTGATCGCCGGCTGCGGTTACCCTGACAGCTTGCCCGGGTAGGATCTCGCCGCGGAGCAATTTGACCGCCAGAGGATTCTGGATCAGAGTTTGGATCGCGCGCTTCAACGGTCGCGCTCCATAGTTTGGATCGTACCCTTCTCGGGCCAGTAATTCGCGAGCCGTTTCATCGAGCGTTAGCGAGATGTTTCTTTCGCTCAGCATCATCCGCAACCGCTCGAGCTGTACGTCAATAATCTGTCTGATCTGATCGCGTGAAAGCTGGTGAAAAATCACAATATCGTCAACGCGATTCAGGAACTCCGGCTTAAAGTTGGCCCGCAACTGCTCTAGCACAGCTTCACGCACCTGCGTCTCGTTGCCCTGGGCCGCCTGAATCTCTCGCGAGCCAAGGTTCGAAGTCATGATCAGCACGGTGTTTTTGAAGTCTACCGTGCGGCCCTTCGAATCTGTTAAGCGACCATCGTCAAGAATCTGTAACAGGACGTTAAATACATCCTGATGCGCCTTCTCGATCTCGTCGAAGAGAATCACCGAATAAGGCCGGCGACGTACCGCTTCTGTGAGTTGGCCACCTTCCTCGTAACCGACATATCCCGGAGGCGCGCCAATCATCCTGGCAACAGCGTGCTTCTCCATGTACTCAGACATGTCAAGACGCACCATAGCGCGCTCATCGTCAAACAGGAACTCGGCGAGCGCGCGTGCCGTTTCTGTCTTACCCACTCCGGTTGGACCAAGAAAAATGAAAGAACCGATCGGACGGTTGGGATCCTGAAGTCCGGCACGCGCGCGACGAACAGCATCCGCCACTGCCCGCAAGGCCTCATCCTGTCCAATCACGCGCATAGCCAAACGCTCTTCCATCGTAACCAGTTTCTGAACCTCGCCTTCGAGCATCTTCGACACCGGAATGCCGGTCCACTTAGCGACGACTTCAGCTACGTCCTCTTCGTCGACTTCCTCTTTGAGCATCACGCCATCGCGCTGAAACTCCGCAAGCTTCGCATGTTCCAGCGCCAGACGCTGCTCGAGTTCGGGAATTCTACCGTACTGAATTTCTGAAGCCCGGGCCAGATCTCCCGCATTGCGGGCCTGGTCCAATTGCACCCGTAATTGTTCGAGCTCCGCTTTGGCCGTTCTCATATGTTCAATGGCCTCCTTTTCGGATTGCCACTTGGCCTTCATCCCTGAAGAGGTCTCGCGCAAATCGGCGATGCGCTGCTCGATCTCCCTTAAACGGGCTTTTGACTTCTCATCCTCCTCGCGCTGAAGAGCCTGCCGCTCGATTTCAAGTTGGATGATCTCCCTTTCGAGTTGGTCTATTTCCTGCGGAAGCGAATCGATCTCGATGCGCAGTCGCGAAGCTGCTTCGTCGATCAGGTCGATTGCTTTATCGGGAAGGAATCGGTCGGTTATATATCGATTGGATAACGTGGCGGCAGCGACAATTGCTGAGTCCTTGATGCGCACGCCGTGATGAACTTCATAACGTTCCTTCAGACCTCGCAAAATAGCAATGGTGTCGTCGACATTCGGCTCACCTACATAGATCTGCTGAAACCGCCGCTCCAGCGCCGCGTCTTTCTCGATGTATTTCTTGTACTCGTTGAGAGTCGTCGCTCCCACGCAGCGCAATTCACCGCGAGCCAGGGCTGGCTTCAGCATGTTCGAGGCGTCAATTGCGCCCTCGGCGGCGCCGGCGCCAACCAAAGTGTGAAGCTCATCAATAAACAGGATGATCTGTCCTTGAGCGTTTTCAATCTCCTTAAGGACGGCCTTCAGACGATCTTCAAACTCTCCACGATACTTTGCGCCCGCTAACATCGAGCCCAGGTCCAATCCAACAAGTCGTTTATTCCGGAGCGTTTCCGGTACGTCGCCGGAGACGATTCGCTGTGCAAGTCCCTCGACAATCGCAGTCTTGCCAACGCCGGGTTCGCCAATGAGTACCGGATTGTTCTTTGTACGGCGGGAAAGTACCTGTATGGTCCGGCGAATTTCGTCGTCACGGCCAATTACGGGATCCAATTTACCCTTGCGGGCCAGGTCGGTCAGATCGCGGGCGTACTTCGAAAGCGCCTGATAGTTCTGCTCGGCGTTCTGGTCCGTGATGCGCGAACCGCCCCGCATCTGCTCGATCACCTTTTGTAGATCCTCAGTCCGAACTCCGTGTTGACGGAGAATCGTTCCCGACTCGCCATCCTTCTCATCAACCAGCGCCAGCAGCAGATGCTCGGTCGAGATAAACTCGTCGTGCATGGCATCCGCCTGCTTCTGAGCTTCGGTAAAGATCTGACTGAGTCTCGGACTGAAATATTGCTGTCCGCCTTTGACCTTTGGGAACCTGTTGATGGCGGCCTGCACATCGTTAAGGACCACAGGAAGGTTTACAGCCAGCTTTCCCAGCACGGGGCGCACTATTCCTTCCGGCTGGTCCAACATCGCCGCGAGCAGATGCTCCGGCTCAACCTGCTGATGCTGATTGTGTTCTCCCAGCTCAATCGCCGACTGGATGGCTTCCTGAGCACGTAAAGTAAATTTCTCTAGTCGCATCGAACCCTGATTCCTGAAAAGTAACAGTTGGTAGTTGAGCGGGGCTTTAGGCTCCAAACCGCCTCGAGCCGGCCCCGCTCAGTTAAAGTCTACGGCTATGTGAGAATTACCGTCCGCCGGCAACCTCTTTGGCCTTACCAGTAGTTGTCGAACTCTCGAGCTTCGTTTCGATAGTGGTTCCTTTCGATTCAGCTCCGTCACCACTGATCGCTATTCGGCGGGCTTTCGCTTCTTCTCGCTTTGGCAGCGCCACACGCAGGACGCCGTTGCGATATTCGGCAACAGCCGCTTCCGCCGAAACGGTCTGGGGCAAGGTGAAAGAGCGGGTGAAGGCGCCATAGGAACGTTCAACCCGATGATAATTATCGGCTTCATCTATCTTCTCGAACTGGCGTTCGCCGCGAAGGGTAATGACATTGTTCTCGATAGTGAGATCAAAATCTTCTCTTCGCATGCCTGGCAACTCAGCTTCGAGAACGATCTGATCCTTGTTCTCATAAATATCGACGCTTGGGCTCCAGGCGCCGCGACCAATACTCTCCTCACCAAAGGACCGAGTCATATTGGTTGAGAACAGGCGGTTCACCTCTTCTTGAAGTGTCCGAAGATCTCGAAAAGGGTCATAACGTACAATACTCATGGTTTCTCCTCCTTATATCTCTATAGCTTTCACCTTCTCCGTAACCACACTGGGGCTCGGAGAAGGCCTTTTCAGTGCTGAGCGCGGCGTAATAATAAAGATTGAGTCTCGTCATGTCAAGTCTCTGCAAAAGCGGGCTATGCTAGGTTTTTGCTGTGTGTTTTGGCTCATTTTGGGGCAGCCCCAGGTTCAACGGGCTGGGGCTATTTTATGCGGAAAAATCGCTTGATGGCTGCTAGAACGCCCGCCGAATCGCTGGCCGGCCGTCCCGGCTTGTCGGTCTGAAGCTCCAAACCCTGGCGTCGCTTCGCAATGATGTGACTGAGTGACTCAACTAGATCTGGGTTTGTTTCGAAGACTTGCTTCATCGAGTCGTAGCCTATTTCAAGGACCTCCGTCTCTTCTAAGGCCACGATATTCGCCGTTCTCGGCTCTCCGGTAAAAAGCGCCATCTCGCCAAAAAAGTCACCTTCGTTTAGCGTCGCCACGGTTCGTCGCCGACCGTTCTCAGTAACCTGCACCCGAACTCGGCCATTGTGAACCACGAACATAGAGGCCCCTGGATCTCCAGCCCTGATTACAGTTTCACCCGGCGCAAAGACGTGACGAGCTGTGGAACGCGCGAGCATCTCGGTCTCTTCGGCTGAAAGCGGTGAAAAAATATCCACCGCAGCGAGTCTTTCCGTTATTGCTTCACCATGATCGTCAAGCGCCGCGCGGGATCTTCTCTCCACATGAAGGGTTCGTGTTGGATAGGCAAAATTGATTCCCGCGCGGCGGAACGCATACCAGATACGCTGCCGCAGCAGAGCGTCTGTGTCGTTGTATCGAGCGTAGTCTTCCAACCAGTACTTGACCTCAAAATCCAGACCGTTATCGCCAAGGTTTCTCACTCGAACAATCGGCGAAATCCTCTGGGAAACGTTGTCGGCCTCTCGCACAGCTTCGCGAACAACCTGAATGGTCTTAGCAGGCGAGTCGGTATAAAGGGTATTAAATAGGACGAGGCGGGCGTTTAAGTTATTGCGCGGGCAGACCTCGATCGACTCTTTTGCGGCGGTGCTATTACTGATCAGGACGACGTGGTTGCTGAAAGTCCTGATCTTGATCGCGCGCCAGGTAATCTCTTCTACAACCCCGGTATGGCGCTGCGGGCCGACCGTGATCACGTCTCCGACTTGAAAAGGTTTGTCCGCTTGCAAGGAGATGCCTGCAAAGAAGTTTCCTAGAGTGTCCTGAAGCGCGAGACCGAGAATGACGCCAAAGATGGCGGAGGTTGTGAACAGCGCGCCAAGATTAACGTTTGGATACAGCCCGTTAAAGATAAGTAAGAAGAGGAGGGTAAACGCGACTATCGAGAAGACGTTGCGAATTAGCGTCGGCGCCTCAAACCCTTTGCGCAAGCGAAAGATGAGACCAAAAATAATAGAGTTGAGTGCGCGGACGAACAGATAGGCCAACAGCCCTAGGAGTACCAGGTAGAGAGTATCTACCACCCTGTCCTCTGAAGCAGGGCCCGGCACACGACCACCCAAAAGCGTTCGCAGCTCGGCGTCAAAGTAGTAGAGGAACCAGATAGCCAGCAGGACAATCGCTGTCGCTATCGCAAATACTATTAGTCTCTTTCTGGATCGAGGACCGTTCACGTCTTTATGAACGCTAAATTTAGATTAGAAAACACGGAATGCTACGCCCTTCTTTTATCACTGATTGCGCTCCTTTGCGAGCAGCTAAATGCAGAGTCAGGCGATGAAAAACACCTTTACACGGGATTGAGGCCGGGAAACAACGTGATCACG
Source organism: Pyrinomonadaceae bacterium (assembly GCA_041751855.1). GTDB lineage: Bacteria > Acidobacteriota > Blastocatellia > Pyrinomonadales > Pyrinomonadaceae > PSRF01. Next base: position 38,240 of record JBGSWR010000089.1, on the reverse strand, counting down.
ATAAAGAGAAGTGAGAGTGCTGTGACTAGTATTGTGGTTAACCACGCTCCGAGATTGTATAGCCGGCCATTAACATAAGCTCCCATCAGTTCCCGATCGTTTATCAGTCGCAAAATGGCGAAGAGTGTCACGGGTAGCAGCAATCCGTTGATCACTTGAGTAACCAGCAGAACTCGAATTAAGGGCAGGTTCGGGATCACGGCAATGGCTGCCCCGACCGCGACCAGAAAGGTAAAGGTCCCCAGAAAGATTGGCGCCTCCCGAAAGCTTCGGGAAACCCCCTTTTCGAATCCGAGCGCTTCGCTGATCGAATACGCGGTTGCTAAAGGCAATACTCCGGCGGCCAGCATTGAAGCGCCAAAGAGACCGATGGCAAAAAGTGTTTCGGCGTTGGCGCCAGCCAACGGGCGCAGAGCCCGCGCTGCATCTTCCGCAGAATCAACCCTAATGCCGTATTGATGGAGCGTAGCAGCAGTTGAAACGACGATGAAGAACGCAATCATCATCGCGAAAACTGTGCCCACCCAAACGTCGGTTCTTGTCCTCGGATAATCTTCTGCCGTCACTCCCTTCTCGACAACTGATGATTGAACAAAAACCTGCATGTATGGCGAGATCGTAGTACCCACAATTGCAAGAAAGGTGAAGAGGTAAAAATGGTCGAAACTGAAACTCGGCCGGACGATTTCCGCTGCCACCGTTCCCCAATCGGGTCGCGCCAGAAAAGCGGAAACGATGTAGCCGAGAAACACCAGAGACATCAGGAGAAAAACCCTCTCCACTCGCTGGTATGTTCCTTTTACTACCAACCACCAGATGCTGATTGCTGCTAAAGGAACCGACACAAAACGCGGGACACCGAATAGTTCAGTCGCTGCAGCAATGCCAACAAACTCTGAAACCGTGATTCCGCCATTTGCGATCAGCAGGGAAAGCATGACCAAAGCAGTCCAGCGAACCCCAAATCGCTCACGAATCAGATCAGCCAGCCCTTTGCCCGTAACCGCGCCCATTCGGGCAGACATCTCCTGAACGATTCCGAGGCTTATTGTGATTGGAATCAGGATCCAGAGTAGTCGATACCCAAAGTCCGCTCCAACTGAGGCAAAGGTTGCAATTCCGCCGGCATCATTCCCCGCGTTTGCGGTGATCATTCCGGGACCAAGAATGGCCAGGTAGGTAAACAGCCGCCTTCGACGGACCACAGTACGGCGCACACGCCGCGCGCCGCGCCTGAACAAACGTCCTCCAGCGGACCGTTCCGCAATCGGTGGTTCTGCCATTTGGAGGTTCTCCGTCGCTCATCGTTCGCACTGCTGGCCCAAAAGCCGCTTAGCTAAACAAACGCGGAAGCCGCTGCCGCCAGTCATTGGGAATCAGGATTTCCATCGCGTCGTCAACAGTAATGATGCCCAGAATATCTCCTGCTTCGTCCACTACAGGCAAGGCGAGCAAGTTGTATTCAGCCATACGCTGAGCAGTCTCTTTTGCAGGGTCGTCCGGGTGCGCTGTTTGGTACTCCGTCCGCATAACTTCTGCGAGCGGCACTGCGGGATCAGCGAGAATTAAGCTGCGTAAGGCGATTACGCCAAGCAGTCGCCATGATCCCTCGCGCTCGACTACATACAGGTAATAGATCATGTTAGGAGTCTCTGCCATTTCGCGGAGGCGAGCGAGCGCTTCCCCGACTGACAAGTCTCTAGGCAGAGTGACGAATTCGGTTGTCATTAAACCGCCGGCCGTATCGTCCTCATAGGGGAGAAGCTCGGCAACTTCCGCCTGTTCTTCATGCTCCATCAGGCCGAACAGTTCTTCAGCCTTCTCTTCGGGAAGATCGCCAAGTACATCAGCAGCCTCATCTGGCGACATCCATTCGAGAATGTCAGCAGCCCGCTCTTCGTCCATATCGCCGAGAATGCGAGCCTGAGTTTCGGACGGCATCTCCTCCAGGGTTTCTGCGGCGGTCTCGTCGTCGAGTGATTCAACCACTTCCGAACCGTGATGATAGGAAAGAGCCTCGGCAAGGCGCGCTATTTCAACCGGATGCAACCGGGCGAGCTTGTCACTTGAAGACTTTAACTGCACCGTGGCAGCGTCGGTCGCCAGGTACCCCACATCAGCCCAATCGATAACTTCGACTGGCTTCCGGGCTCCCAGGAATCCCGCAGGGGCTAATCGCCGCCAGAGCCCCTGCAAGCTGACATCGGCTCCCGTTACTCTCCACTCTCCCGCTGCGTGAATGATCTGTACATCATTTACGCGCACCACCCGTTTACCATCGACGTCGATCAATTGTTTGTCCAGAACGTCGCGGGCAAGGAGGACTTCTCCTTCGCGGCGCACGAATGGGCGCAAATCCAGAATGTCTGAATTCAGGCGCACTCCCTGCTCGTTGAGCTCGGTAATGGTCCACCGGGGAACAAAGAAATCGCGACGTCGATAACGCGCCACCAGGCCGGTGACGGGCGGATGATCGTCATCACCCAACCGAACGATGACGTCTTTGACTGTCGCCACACGTTCGCCTTCCAGGTCGCGGATGGGGCGACTCAACACCTGTGACAGATACAGCATTCGAGATTCGCTCTTGCAGGTTGAATTACGGCGCAATCATAACATGAGGAGAAGTGGCGCATGCTGTCTTGCCTGCGTTTGATCCTAACAAGATCTTTCCAGTTTGGTCGACTCCCGGGTATCTCCAGGCGCGGCCCTGGACACGATGCACCACCAGGAAAACCGGGGGAGTTAACGTTGAAGTGGCCGGCGAAAATTGTAACGAAGAAGTATACGCATCGGAATTGACCTGCCGTCACGCTTAGCGGGAAAGAAGTGAAGTTGGCGAACTGTATCGAGAGCAGCTTCGTCCAGTCCGAAACCGGCCCAACGTGCCACATCCGCTTTGGTGATCTCACCCTGTGCATCCACATCAACGAGAACGTCGACTACGCCCTCAATTTCACCCACTGCTGCTGTGTCTGGATATCTCGGCACCAGCCGCCGGTACGGGCGAGGAAGGCGAAGTCCCTCTGCCTGGGCGCTGGCTTCGTCGTCCGGCGCAGCTTCAATCACCGGAATGACGCGGTCGAAAATAATCTGGCGCTGAGCACGTTCATCTTCCGCTGCATTACGGATAGCCTGAAGGTAATTAATTCGAGCCGTGCTACTGGCTAGTTCAGCCTCCAACAACCTTTGTGACTCCTCAGTGCTTGTCGCTTTAAACCTCGGATGCTGCCAGAGGATGAGCCTCCCGGTGCGCGCACTAACCATGAATATCCATGCATACGATTCAAAGTAGTTAGGACCTGTCGAGGGTGAACGTTGCAGGGTGTCGGCAGTGACTATGATGAAGAAATCGCATCCGATGGCGGCGCCCAGATTGCGCGCTTCCGTAGTCGTCAGGTTGAATGAACCTGAATAACCTGTGCCGCGCGCGGCCGCGCTCGCCTGATCCCGATCGAGAATCTGCACCTGGCCGGTAGATTCGAGATTCCTTGTCAGAGCCTCGGAGACGCGTTGCGAGGCGCCAACTTGAAGGACTGCTACGATCGGTTTTCGTTCCTGCGAACGAACCTCATCAAATGTTGGAATGAGCGCGAAAAGGAATAGTAGCCAGTAGACTGTCTTCACCTTAGTTCTTACCAGGGTTACGACTGTGGTAAAGCGAGTAAACCTTCTCCTTCACTTCAGCCGGAAAGCAGATCCGGTGCAATTCGTATCCACGTTGCAGCCCTCGAACGACATCGCTGACTTCACTGATCTCACGAATCTGTGGCCGCGAGTACCCTTCTTCGACATAGATTCGACTCTTCGGTTCAGCGCCTTCAAAGGTGTAGTAGTTATAATAAGGAACGTCGCTCGCCTTGTCCTCAATGAAGTAGTATTCAGGATCAAAGCCGGCATCACGCACGGATTCCCGCGCTGCCGCCAGAAAGCCGTATCTTTCATCGAGAGGCATGTCTAGATCGATTGCTTTGAAGAGGCGACGATGGGTGAAACGGCGGCTTAGATCGCTCAAGACCGGGTCAGTAGAGCGTTGCCATTGCTTAACATAAAAAAGCACATCCGAGTCATCCACTTCGAGGTGTTCAGCAATCGTCAGTGTTTTGCGACGCAACACTTTCTCAAAAGCCGTGTCCGGTGCATACCAGACTGGCGATTCACTCTCCAGCAGTTGCAGCACCCGGCGCAAAATTGATCGCAAGACTGCTTCAGCCGACCGCAGAGTGCGATGAAAGTAGACCTGCCGAAACATGTAGTAACGCGCCTGAAGATATTCTTCAACGGCGTAAAGCCCGCGCGCGCCAACAAAGATCCGATCGTGCTCCTCGTCAATCGCGAGAGCATTGATTATCCATTCCAGATCGAATATTCCATACTTCGCGCCCGTCATCAGTGAGTCACGAAGCAGGTAGTCCATCCGGTCAACATCGAGCTGCGATGAGACCAATTGGGCCAACGCGGCCGGCTGAAAGTGTCCCTCAATGACTGCGGCAACCCGGGCAGGAAGTTCTGACGAATAGGAACGCAGAAGTTTGCCAACCTGCGTCTCCTCACTGAGAACAACCTCGACGGTCCACTTTTCATGGTGAAAGCCGAGGACCTTTTCCATCACATGCGAAAACGACCCGTGTCCCACATCATGCAGCAGCGCCGCGGCGCGAGTGGCAGCCCGATCCTCCCGATTAATCAGGTGCTTCTCGCCGAGCCGATCGAGGACGCGCGTGATCAGGTGGAACGCTCCCAACGAATGAGTGAAGCGAGAATGCTCGGCGCCCTGATATGTATATAGACCAAGTCCGAGTTGCTTGATGCGTCGCAATCTCTGGAATTCGGGCGAGTCTATTAGATTCATCATCAACTCGCCTTCATCCGAATCGGTGCGAAGGCGGATGATGTTATGGACTGGATCCCGGTAGATGCGCTCGGACATTGGTTTTCCTGATTAAACCCTGCAAACGACGCAAGAGGCAACCCGACCACGCTTTAGTTCAAAGCTGACGCGCCAGGCCGGCGGACGGATCGTCAGGCTCGCTCTCCATCTACGGCCGCGGGCGCCGGTTGACTCTGATTTGACGGACGTCAGAAAGGAGGCATTGGACCATTACCGGAAGGGCCTGGAATCCGCTCGAGTGGGAGATAGCAAGAAGGCAGTGGAGCAGCTTGAGGAGGCGATCTCTGTTTATCCGCGATTTGTGCGCGCCCTCAAAGAACTCGGCGCCCAATATCTGAAGTTGGCCCATCCGGAGAAGGCCGCAAAAGCACTCGAATCTGCGGTTAAGATTGCTCCCGACGATTTCGAGTCTCGCCTCTATCTCGGTATCGCTCTTTTGAATTTGAAGCGGTTCGTGGAGTCAGAAGAGCAACTAGTGGCAGCCCTGGAAAAGAACCAGACAGCCCCGACGGCCCACATGTACCTGGGGATCGCGCTGCTCAGTCAGAAGCGGCTCAGTGAAGCGCAGAAAGAGCTGGAAGAATCCGTTGGCTCCAAAAGTCCCGATGTTGGACTAGCCCACAAGTACCTGGGTGGAATCTATTGGGCCCAACGCGACTACAAACGTGCAGCAGACGAGTTGGAAACGTATCTCAAACTGATGCCGAAAGCGGCTGACGCTGAAAAGACGCGGGTCGCTATAAAGGAATTGCGCGGTCGACGTTAAGATTGCCACCAGATAAATTGAATCAAAGCAGATGCCCCAATTTCTCCTTCTTAGTCCGCAGGTAATCGGCAGCTTTTTCTGTCGGCGCAACCTGGATTGAAACCCGCTCGACGATTCTCAGTCCTGCTTCTTCGAGAGCGCGCAACTTGAGTGGATTGTTGGACATCACTCGCACCTGGCAAAGTCCTAGATCGAATAAGATCTCCGCGCACTGCACGTATTCACGCAGGTCGGCCGCGAAACCAAGTTGTTCATTGGCCTCAACTGTGTCGGCGCCCTCATCCTGAAGCGCATAGGCCCTTATCTTATTTATGATGCCGATGCCTCGCCCTTCTTGCTGTTGGTAGACGATCGCGCCGCGGCCTTCCTCCTGGATCATCCGCATAGTCTCGTGCAGTTGCGGGCCACAATCACACTTTGTAGAGCCGAAAACATCTCCGGTCAGGCATTGCGAATGGATGCGCACAAGCGTGGGGACGTCGCGTCGCATTTCTCCCTTAAAAAGAACAACAAAGTCTTCAGTGCTAATCAACGACCGGTAGCCGGCAATCATGAACTCGCCCCAGGCTGTCGGCAGCAATGCTACCGCCACTCGTTCAACCGAAATGCTTCTCTTCTCGGAACATGCAACAGTTGCTTCGTCTTCCAAACAAGAACTCCCTTGTGACTGGCTGCCTGTGGCAAAGACCACGTAACGCTAACCGTCCTGGGCTCGCCGGGCTATTTTGATTCCAATTAGGGCCAATTATAGGTATAAGGACGAATGGTCACAAGCAAGCCCTTCCCCAAGTCAGATGCTGTTGCTAGTCAATGTAACGCACGATAAGATAGCCTGCGTCAGTAGGCGGGCTGTTTCAATTCAGCCCATCCAGTTTCGCCGCGTGAAAACCTGTCCCCCACAAGCCTAAATGAAAGACGGATACTCAAGTGAGGATGAAAGGGATCTCCTGCATTCTCGCACACTTTCGGACGACCCAAGGCCGATCCGAAAAGAGCGCCGGCCTGCGCTGATATCACTGCGGGGCGAGTTGCCGGCAGTGCCGATTCCCCTCGAGCGGCCGCGCGTCACTTTGGGTCGGGCATTCGAAGCAAACGTGCGAATCAATGATTCTCGTGCATCCCGCCTCCATGCCCGCATCACGACAGAAACAGATCCGAACTCGGGTAATCCGATCTTTAGGATTGTTGACCTGGCCTCGACAAACGGCACCATCGTAAACGGCGAACCGGTCAACGAAGCCGTTCTCTCCGCCGGTGACGAGATTGAAATTGGCGATCATTCGTTTCGTTTCGAACTGCTTGGCGAGATAGATGAGGAATTAGAGGTTCCTATCAACCGTCTCATCGGTCATGATGAATTCACGGGACTGTTAACGGCAAAGTCCTTTTTTTCCGAGTTGAGACGTGAGGTCGATCGTGCGGAAGCTGAGTCTCGCCCTTTTTGTGTTTTGATGATGAGCCTTGATAGTTTTCAAGAAGTGAATGACTCCCTGGGCCACAGCGCCGTCATCACCGCACTGCACGAAGCCGGTGAATTGATAAAGAAGGAACTGCGCGCCGGTGATGCCGCATCGCGCTTCGGTGGCTCCGAGTTCGCAGCATTTCTTCTCGATGCAAACTATGCGCAAGGCCTGGTCGCCGCTGAACGCGTCCGGTCGGCATTTGAACAACACGAGTTTGGGCTGGCGCAGCCGGACTCAACTGAAATCTCCCGCACGCCCAAAATGACAATCAGTATCGGCGTGGCCGCCTTTCCCGATGATGCCGTCGATCCGATCTATCTTGTGGAACTGGCGGACTCCGCACTGTATCGAGCCACCCGAACAGGGCAGAACTGTATTTGTGCCTATCGGACATCTCTGGCCGTCACTGAAGGCCCGCTGCCGCCCCGGCGAAGCTGAACGAAGAACTCCGCGAACGATGGTGAACTGTATGTGAACCCCGAGAAGGGCACCACGGAGTCACAGAGCACACTGAGACGACGGGAGTTAGAAGAGTTGGTGTCCGCGGTTTTCTCCGTGCTCTCCTAAAAACATCAGCTTTTTCTGAAACTATTTCCAACTACCGGCGTGAATCATGGCACCTCCTGCGGCGCCGAGGCTGCGGTTGCGTGCCATGGGATGAGAATGTATTCTCTTTTTCAGAGTTGGACGACTCTCTCCACGGCGCATTCCAGAGATTTTATCTGTGCAGAACAGACTTAACCTAGCAAGCAAGCCTTTCAGCAATCGTGCATTGCCCTGGACAATTACGGTTGTCGTAGTCATTTTCTCACTGACTGCGATGATCCTAATCGTCAGGGCGACTGGTCAGGCTAACACCGCCGCTGCTGCTCTCCAGAAAGACATCAACGAACTGAATCAGGAGGAACAGGCCCAGCGAAAGCAGGCGGAAGAGGTAAAGGCGTCTTTGACCCCCGAGCAGGTTCGTACGCTGAGCGCCGCTCACGAGCTTGTCGATCGAAAGAGATTTTCGTGGTCCCGCCTGTTTGCAGATCTCGAGGCGGCTCTACCGGGGACTGTCCGGGTCACGCGAATCAGCGTGCGCGATGTGGTCGCGCACGGAGACCATATGCTGGCGGAACTCGATCTGACTATTGTGGCTAAGAGTCCAACCACGATTACCAACATGATTGCCGAAATGGATCGGGCAGGCACTTTCCAAACCGAGTTGCGATCCCAGAATCTGCAAAAGGGAAGAGGCGAAACTGGGAGTGAGTTTGAGCTTTATGTGGTTTACCGGCCACGCTCGGGCGCACCCCTGGCTGATAGGCAGGCCGGCAACCTCGCCTCCGTCGAACCGTCCGCTGTGGAAACAAACGAGGAGATCAAATGAGCCAACCTCAACCCGGCGGGTCCCAACGCGGTCAAAGATTTCGGCAACAGGTGAGCCGTTTTCGCAAGTCAACGGCGCCTGGGATGCTCGGGCCAGCAGAAGTTGTGGGCCTCGCCGCTAGCCTTTTGATCTTGCTGCTGGTTGCGGGAACCTACCTCTACCTTTTAATGCCAGCCCGGTCTCGCGTGGAGTCTCTCCAACAGGAGCGCTCCCTTTTACAATCAAGACTGCGAACTTCCGAGACCATGATCCGCGAGGGGCAGGGTACAAACGCAACAGTTTCAGGCATTAGTAGCAGTCTTGAAGAGTTTGAAAACAATCGACTTGTCAATCGTAGTCGTGGCCGGATGGGCCTTTACGACGAACTCAATGAACTGATTCGAAAGAACGGGCTGCGCAACACGGCAGGTCCAACGTATACACCGCTTGACCCTGCAGGAGTGAAGCCGACGCGAGGTTCAACACGCTCGACGAAGTGGCAAAGCGTCTATCCAGGCATCGGCGTGAGTGTCACTGTCGAAGGCCAGTATCAGAACTTGCGGCAGTTCATGCGCGCCATCGAGATGAGCAAACAGTTCATAGTGATCAATGCCGTCGAGTTGGAGCCCGCTACTGACTCAGGGGCTGGGGCACGTGAGGAGAACCCGGGAGCCGGCCCTCGAACTGCCCTGGTGAGTCTCAGATTGGATCTGGCAATCTATTTTCAGCGCGGCGTCGAAGGTGAAGCACCAGCCTCTCTTGAGCGTTAATGTGAATGCAGGCATTAAATTTAAACAATCCGTCTGAGCGTAACAAATTTATCGCGGCCATCGTGCTCGGTATCGTGGCAATACTGTTCCTCTGGTGGACGTTCTTTGGTTTCGGAGGCAGTTCAAAACCGGCAACTCCGAGCTCGACGGGTCAGAACCCAGGACCGGCGACACGGCCCGGGCGAGTTCAAGTCCAGCCTCAAACCGCTGTCGAAGTGAAAGAGGACGTTCTCGCGCAATTGCGCCCGGTGGTAATTTACTGGTCTCCACCCACGGTCCCGGAGGCGCGGCGCAACATCTTTGCCTTTTATGAGCCGCCCGTTCGCGAACCGGCCCCCAGCGTTATTCCCAGCCCCACCCCGACACCAACACCGCCGCTTTTGCTGGCTGCTGTTTCGCCTTCGAATGTTTACGCGCGTACAGGGGATTTCAATCTCGAAGTTACCGGTGACAGGTTTACTCCTCAGGTCCGCATACTGATCGATGGGCGAGAAGTCCCCACCCGTTATCTGGGCCCGCAACAACTTTCCACGACCGTGCCGGCTGCGATAATCGCCAGTCCAGGATCTCGCCAGATACTGGTTCGTTCTGTCGACAACGAACTCTATTCAAATCCTGCGGTAATAAGCGTTACGCCTCCTCCGACCCCAAATTACAACTACATCGGGATCATTGGGACCAAGCGTTTCGTCGATACGGCTATCGTGCTGGACAAATCCAGTCGAGAGGTTCTCAACGTTCAGCGCGGCGACGTCTTGAGTGGAAGGTTTCGCGTCACCAGCATCTCCGAAAAAGAGCTCGTCCTAATCGACAACAATCTGAAGATCCGGCATACGTTGACACTGAATAGCGAGGGTGGAGCTGACCGCAGCTTCACGCCACCAGCACGACCAACACCAAGAGTTGTCACGGAAGACGATGAACCCTAGGTCGATCGTATACCACAATATATATGGGTTGGCTCATGAGCGTAGTCTCAACGCGTTCCACCCAAAAATCGGGTTGCGCACGTCCGCAGAGGCGGGTTACACGCTGGTCGCTCTACTTGCCATCATGACCTTGCTGGCCCTCTTCGCGCTTGCCGCCGCACCGAGTATCAGCCAGCAGGCGCAACGCGAGCGTGAGAAGGAGGCTATCTACCGTGGTGAGCAAGTTGCTGATGCAATTCGCGACTACTATCTCAATCGAACGACGACGTTGCAGGTTATCGGTGACCAGGCATTGCCAACTTCCATCGAACAACTGCTCGAAGGCATACCTGTTCCGGGTGGATCAAAGAAGCGACAGATCCTCCGCGAAAGCGCATCGCGGGATCCGCTTTCAAGCTCCGGCGAGTGGCGATTTGTGCTACCACGCTCACAGGAGTTGCTGGACTTTCAGCGGTCGGTAATGATTTACGCGGGCAATGTGCTTCCCTCTCCTCAGAACCCGCAACTGATGCAATTGCAACAGTTTGCGGCGCCACCTATTACAAGCATTGTCGACCCCGGAACAAGCGAGACCGCCCCCGGCGGCGAAAGATCCGGGCTCGATTCAAGTGGACCATTCGTGGGTGTTGCCAGCCGGAGCAGAAACAGTTCCGTCCTCTATTATTATGGAATCGATCGTCACGACCGCTGGATCTTCACACCGCTCTTTCGCTAAAAACAACTCTTCGCAAATCTCCGTCGCTGAACTTCCATTTGGATGATGGTCCATCACAATAACCTGGTCCACTTGTTGTCCGCCTTTCATGGACCATCGATGTTTCAGCTTGCCGCTTCGCTGATTTTCCCGCCGCCAGTTACCGGCCACTAACCGATTCTGAGCTGAAGATCCGCGCTCGCTATGTGTAAAAGTTTTTTGCTTTGTAGTAATAAGTTGTTGACAAGCGCTCTAATTGCGTTTATATAGCAAGATGTTGTGCGCCGTTTACTCTAGCCCACAAGAATGAACTAAGCACAGTATCTTGTGGTCGTTGACAAAAAGAAAAAAAACCAAACTCGAAAAAGGAGCACATAGAAGCTATGGCAACTAAGAAAGGTGGAAAGAAGTCCGCAGCGAAAAAGGGTGGCGCAAAGAAAGGCGGCGCCAAGAAGGGCGGCGCGAAGAAGGCCGCGAAGAAGAGATAGTTCGAACCAGCAGGTTTCACCTACAACTGCTCACTGGCGCACAAAAACTTTTGAGGCCGTCAAGGGCCTGTTTAAAAGGAACGACGAAACTTCAACCGAAGCTAGTCGTTCCTTTATTTTTTCTAATTTCTGACATCACCGTTAACTCCGACCCTTGCTTGCAAGTCCCATCTGCGGTTCACTGGTTGAATGATCAACGTAGCCCTTGTTGAACCGGAGATCCCCCCCAACACCGGAAACATTGCGCGTCTATGCGCCGCTACTAGAGTACCGCTGCACATCGTCGGCAAACCCGGCTTCCGTTTGGACGATCGTTCTGTCAAACGCGCCGGCCTGGATTACTGGCCTGAGGTAATCCTTTCCCGTCATCGGGACCTGACGGCACTACAGACTGCACTGCCCGAAGCCAGATTCGTGTATTTGACAACAAAAACGGAGCGCAAGTACCACGACTGGATCTACCAACCAAATGATTGCCTGGTATTCGGTCCTGAGACAAGGGGCCTTCCCGAGGAGTTGCTGCAAGCAAACTGCGACCGCTGTCTTCGGATTCCCATGCTCAATCCTCGCGTGCGCAGCCTTAATCTGGCTACTGCTGTCGGCATTGTCCTTTACGAGTCGTTGAGGCAGACCGGAGCATTTGCCAACTAACGCCTAACCAATCTGTTTGCCCTCCTGAAGTGCGGTAAGCAAAAGGGTCTCGGGGTGACGGGAGTTCCGCGGCCACAAGTGCTAAGATGCGCGTTTTCGCTTTCAGCGAAGTTTCTGAAAGAGGTACTTGTATGAGTCAGGAAAGAACGGACATCCGAAATATCGCCATCATTGCCCACGTCGATCACGGGAAAACTACCCTGGTGGATGCGATGCTGAGACAGTCTGGGACATTTCGCGAAAACGAGCAGGTGCGCGACAGAGTAATGGACTCGATGGACCTTGAACGTGAACGCGGCATAACTATCATGGCCAAGAACACCGCCGTCCGTTACCACAACGTCAAGATCAATATTGTGGATACGCCGGGACACGCCGACTTTGGCGGCGAGGTAGAGCGAGTTCTGAAGATGGTGGATGGCGTCATGTTATTGGTGGACGCTGCGGAAGGATGTCTGCCGCAGACCCGCTTTGTTTTGCGCAAGGCCCTTGAAGCCCGGCTACCAGCAATCGCTGTAGTCAACAAGATTGACCGGCAGGATGCGCGGATAGCGGAAGTTGTGGATGAGATTTATGAACTGTTTCTTGACCTGGGCGCCACCGACGATCAGATAGAATTTCCCATCCTCTATGCTGAATCCAGAGCCGGGATCGCCAAGAAGGAGATCGGCGAGGACTCCAGCGATCTCCGGCCGCTGTTCGATCAGATCGTCGAAACAATACCGCCACCGAGAGCCTTACGCGAAGATTCATTGCAACTACTGGTAGCCAATCTGGACTACAGTGAGTACCTGGGAAGACTGGCCATAGGACGGATTTTCTCCGGGGAGATTTCAGTCAACGATCAACTTTCCGTCGCCAAGCGCAATGGAGAGATCGAAAAGATGAAGGTTTCCCAGCTCTACGTTTTTGAAGGACTGAAACGCGAGGCAGTCACTACTGCACGGTTCGGCGACATAGTCGCGCTGTCAGGAATTGAGAGTATCGAAATTGGCGAGACCATTACGTCTGCCGAGAACCCGCGTCCCCTCCCGGTGATTGCGGTTGACGAACCTACCATCTCCATGATCTTCACTATAAATAATTCCCCTTTCTCCGGCACGGAAGGAAAATTCGTCACCTCGAGGCAATTGAAAGACCGGCTTGAGAAAGAGACCTTGGGTAACGTTGCCATCAAAGTCGAGCCAACAGAAGCTCCTGACCAGTTTAAAGTTTCTGGTCGTGGCGAATTGCAACTTGCCATTCTGATTGAAATGATGCGCCGCGAAGGCTACGAACTTCAGGTGTCCAAACCCGAGGTAATCACACATCAGGTCGATGGCGAGCTCCTGGAACCGATCGAGGCAGTCGTAATTGATTGTCCAGAGGAATTCATCGGCGTTGTGACAGAGGCGTTAGGTCGTCGCAAAGGACAAATGACGAGGATGGTTAACCATGGTACCGGCCGTGTTCGTCTCGAGTTTGAAACACCCTCGCGGGGGTTAATCGGCTTTCGCAGCGAATTTCTGACTGAAACAAAAGGAACCGGGTTGCTCAACACTCTCTTTCTGCGCTGGGGACCATGGCAAGGGCCAATGCGCGGGCGTTCCACCGGGTCTTTGGTTGCGGACCGCACGGGAGAAACAACAACCTACGCTCTCTACAATCTTCAAGAGCGCGGAGCGCTTTTCGTCCGACCGGCGATTAAAGTTTACGAAGGAATGCTTGTAGGCGAGAACGCGCGCTCTGTTGATCTTGATGTTAACGCGATCAAAGAGAAGAAGCTGACAAACATGCGCGCATCGAACGCCGACGAAGCAATGCGACTGGTGCCGGCAAAAGAGATGTCACTCGAACAGGCGCTCGAGTTTATTGCTGACGACGAGTTGGTGGAGGTAACTCCGAAAAGCATTCGTCTGCGAAAGCGGGTGTTGCGAGCCAATGAGCGCCCAAAGCGAAAGACGGTTTAAGCTGTGCTGTTTGAGGTTCCCCTCTATCCGATTACTGACGAGAAAGTGTCCGGGCTCGGACATGCCGAGCAGGTCAGCAAATTGATTGCCGGAGGGGCGAGTCTCATTCAACTTCGCGAGAAGAGACTTCCAGCGGGGAAATTCTTTAGTGAAGCTGGCAAGGCATTACAGGTTTCGCGTGAACATGGGGCCCGAATCATCATCAATGATCGAGTCGATCTGGCGTTGGCACTGGGCGCTGATGGAGTCCATCTCGGCCAGGACGATCTTCCTCCAGCAGCAGCACGGCGTCTTCTTGGCGAAGGGGCAATAATCGGCTTCTCAACCCATAACCTGAAACAGGCACTGGAAGCGCTCAAGCTTCCAGTTGACTACCTTGCCGCCGGACCAATCTTCTCAACTTCCTCAAAAGCTAATCCTGACCCGCCAATTGGACTCGAAGGTTTGCGCGAGATCCGAGAAGCTATCGGGGCATTTCCCCTGGTCGCTATAGGCGGGATAACTGCCAATAACGCTGCCGGCGTGACCGATGCTGGCGCTGATGCCGTGGCCGTAATCAGCGCTCTTGTCAGCGCTCCGAGCGACATAACCTCCCGAACCCGTAATCTCCTTCGCAATTTGCAAGGACCTCATAACCGCGTGTAAAACAATTTTAGCTTGCGTTTATCATTCTGATCGAGCAAAATCACCAAGTCCTTTTCGGGCTACGGGCCCGGGTCCCGCCGGTCAGGTTCTTCAAAACGTCAAGCTTCCCCCCAAATGGAGTCACCTTCCGCATGAGCTTCTTTGACCTGCCACCAGTCCTCGAGCGCATGTTGCTCATCTCCGACAAGATCAGCGACCTCAATTTCTCGGTCGGCCAGCTTCCTCAAGTAGAGATTAACGGCAAGCTGACTCCCGTGCAGCCGCTCGGGCTGCAGAAACTCACTCCCTATCAGACCGAAACGATTGCTATGACGCTTCTCCACGGCAGCCCCGATGCTGCGGAACGTCTGGCGCGAACCGGAACCACCGACCTCAGTTACTCGCTCCCCTCGCGCGCCCGTTTCCGGGTCAATATCTTTCAGCAACGCAGTGTCTACTCCATCGTCATGCGTGTTATCCCTACCGATATTCCGACCTTGAAGAGTCTCACGCTGCCCTCCCAACTCACCGAGATTGCCGAACTGCGCAATGGCCTGGTCCTGGTCACAGGTCCAACAGGCTCGGGCAAAAGTTCCACGCAGGCGGCCATCATCGACATCATCAACGAAAAGAAACACTACCATGTAGTAACGATCGAGGATCCGATTGAATACTTGCATCAGCACAAGAATTCCACCATCAATCAACGCGAGGTGGGCCACGATACCAAGGACTTCCCTTCAGCCCTTCGGGCCGCCCTGAGACAAGCGCCAAAGGTCATCCTCATTGGTGAAATGCGGGACTTTGAGACCACTGAAATTGCGCTCGAAGCAGCGGAGACCGGCCATCTGGTCCTCTCGACCCTGCATACGATCGACGCGTCGAAGACGGTCGACCGCATCATCGGTCTGTACCCAAAGAATGAAGAACCAGTGATCCGGACGCGGTTGGCGCAGACTTTTCGCTACATCATTTCGCAGCGATTGATCCCTCGAGCCGACGCGCGGGGAAGGATTGCTGTAGTTGAAGTTCTCAAGTCGAGTCCGCGCACTCGCGAGTACATCGAGACCGGCGAAACGGAAGGCAAATCACTGCTTGAGGCTATGCGTGACGGGAAGATGGATGGGATGCAGGATTTTGACACTGTGATCAAAGACCTGATCGAACGACGCGTGATTAGTCTGGAAGACGGTCTTGCGTTTGCCACCAACCAGAACAATCTCCTTCTCTCTCTGCGGGGTCTGACATCCGCAGAGGACTTCAATCATAGAGACGCCAACGGTAAATCGGCGACCGGGGCTTTGTCCGAGACCGGTTCATTGCTCGGCATGCTCGAA
Organism: Pyrinomonadaceae bacterium; assembly: GCA_041751855.1. Taxonomy (GTDB): domain Bacteria; phylum Acidobacteriota; class Blastocatellia; order Pyrinomonadales; family Pyrinomonadaceae; genus PSRF01. Next base: position 22,327 of record JBGSWR010000089.1, on the reverse strand, counting down.
TAATGGCTCCTTCCAGAGATTGAAACGTTAGCTCAAATCTGCCATGACCATCACTTGCCAAAACTGCACGACAAGACTGCAAATCGACGATTCCAAGGCGCCAGCACGACCCTTCACGATCCGTTGCCCAAAATGCAATGGCACAATGAATTCAGGTGTCGCGAGTCCCGCTTCGGAAAGGGGAGCGCTATCGATCGGCATTTCCCCTGCCACTGAGCACCCGCGTTACGACAAATCTGACGCCGCCCCGCTTTTCGAGCTTTCGGGAACCGAACCTGCAGAAAAGTCTCCTCCGGTTTCTACGGAAGAGATCGGGCGCATGCTGGTAAGTCTCTTTCAAAAAGTTCCAGATATGAATACCAGCGAGCCTGGAGCGCGACCGGCGTGGGATCGCCGCAAGACGCTGGTGTGCGCCTCTGAGAAGCATCGCGAAGCCATCGCGCGGCTCCTCGCGGAGGAAAATTACAAAGTCTTCGTTGCCCAAGATACGAGGCAGGCGGTCGAGCGAATGCGGGCCAACCAGATCGAGGTCCTGGTGCTCGAGCCTGAGTTCGACTTGATTGAGCAGGGAGCGGCCTTCGTCACGCGAGAGGTCCAGGTCTTAAGACCCGCTCAGCGGCGGCGCCTGTTCGTAGTCCTTGTATCTCCATCGCTGAAAACGCTGGACGCGCACGCGGCATTTTTGAATAACGTAAACGCACTCGTGAACACGAAAGAGATGGACCATCTGCCCCGCATCCTGGAACAGGGGCTGCGAGAGTATAACGAGCTATACCGCGAGTTTAACCTCGCCCTTGGTTTGGCGGCACTGTAGACTTGAAGACCACGAGAAGAGCAAAGGCGCAAAGTGCGTGATGCACTCTGCGCCTTTTTGTCTGTTGTTTCGACCCGTAGCCCGGTTAACTGGAGGTCGTCGCCGCCGCCGAATCCTTCTCAGCCTTGTTGGGTTGGGGAGTGATCCGCAGATACGGCTTAGGAGCTCGCCAGCCTCCTGGGAACTTCACTTTTGCCTCCTCGTCTGAGAGCGAAGGAACAATGATCACGTCTTCGCCATCTTTCCAATTCACAGGAGTTGCCACGCTGTACTTGGCGGTCAGTTGCAGCGAGTCGACCACTCGAAGAATTTCGTCAAAGTTGCGTCCCGTACTGGCGGGGTAAGTAATCATCAACTTGATCTTCTTGTCCGGACCGATGATGAATACCGAGCGAACGGTAAAAATGTCGCTGATCTCCGGGTGAATCATGTCGTAGAGTTCCGCGACCTTGTGGTCAGGATCGGCGATCACCGGAAAATTCAACGCCGTTCCCTGCGTCTCTTTGATGTCCTCGGCCCATCTCTTGTGCGAATCAGTCGGGTCAACGCTGAGACCTATCACTTTAACGCCGCGTTTCTCAAATTCCGGCTTGGTCTTCGCCATGTAGCCAAGCTCGGTTGTGCAGACCGGAGTGAAGTCCTTCGGGTGCGAAAACAAGCAGGCCCAGCTATCCCCAATCCATTCATGGAAACGAATCGGTCCTTCGGTGGTATCCGCTGTGAAATCGGGGGCGATGTCTCCTAAACGTAAAGCCATTTTCGATCTCCTTTCCAAAATGTAAGATTACCTGGCCTCATAAGGCGAGATAAGCGAGGCGGTTATTTAGAAATTTTTGGTAGGGCACTTGTACAACCAAAGGTGCGTACAAGTCAAACGTTGAACAAGCCACGCAGCCCACAACTGATCAGACTGGAAGAACTGCCGTGTTATTCTAATGTCCATGCCATTGACACGATGCGCCTGGGCGCGTTCGGAGCTCGCAGTTGCCTATCACGATAAGGAATGGGGCGTGCCTGTTCACGACGACCGCACCCTCTTCGAGTTTCTAATTCTCGAAGGCGCTCAAGCAGGACTAAGCTGGGAAACCATTCTTAAGAAACGGGAAAGTTACCGGGCCGCCTTCGCTGAATTCGATCCTGCCAGGATAGTGAGATACGACAAGCGGAAGGTTGAAGCGCTTCTGAAAGATCCCGGAATTGTGCGCAACCGGCTTAAGGTTGAGGCTGCCATCCAGAATGCGAGAGCATTCCTTCTTGTACAGAAGGAGTTTGGCACCTTTGAGCACTACCTCTGGGCTTTCGTCGCAGGGAAGCCTTTGCAGCGGGCAGCGGGAACCCCCATTCCGGCGCGTACTGCGGACTCAGACGCACTGAGCAAAGACCTCGTTCGCAGAGGTTTCAAGTTTGTCGGTTCGACTATCTGTTATGCCTTCATGCAGGCAGTAGGAATGGTGAACGATCACGATCCGCAGTGCTTTCGCTATCGCCACCTTGCAAATGAATCGAAACAACGACGTGTTAAGCGGTCTTAGTCATTTTAACGATCTCTCCATCGCGAGCTGACAGGCGGCAGCCCACATATCTGAGTTCTGCCTCGTTGGCGCCGATGAGCGTCATCTCGATACTCGAGTCAGTTGCTACCGGGCGATCCGCAAGCTTGAAGCGAAGGGTCTTGCCGTCAAAGTTGGCATCCCTAAGCGCAACGGAGACCGAGTTACCAACGATATCCGGACCGGTCGTGTCCTTTTTGATTGAACGAAACACGGCGGTTCCTGAAAGCTGATCGCCGGAATGGTTGATGGTGATTTCCACCGCGGGCTGCCCGTGCCAGCTCCCCTGCCAGGTTCCTTCGATGACCGGTTCAGACTGCTTGCCGGCCATAAAGTTGTGAGTTTCGTTAACAAAGAGCGCGAAACCAGTGCCCAGAATTGCTGATAGCAGGAAGGCAGCTAGATACGAGATGCCGGAAGGAAATGATGAAGGTTTGCTGATACTCTTCATAGGGAGATACTCCAAAGATCGGCAAAATCGATCAGGTTAGAATTGTGTTGCGCGTTAACTATACGACAGGCTGCCGCTTAGATACCCTGATCGAGGGAAAGGTTCCCCGGCCTCTAAAATATTTCGGATCTGGATTAGTTGCTCATCGGACTGTCTGCGAAATAATGGACGAAAATCCGAAGTTTCGGCGGGACTTGCTCCAGCCGTGTGTTAGTCAATGGAAGGAGAATCGATTGCCTTGAGCATTACGAAGTTCGTATTTGTTAAAACTCTGAGTTGGGTTCTGCTGCTCGCGGTTGCCGGACATACTGTCTCCGTACTCGCTCAGGAAGGCAAAACTCGGGAATATCGCCGCGCTAATGAACATCGCATCCTTGATGAGTACTTAAAGTTCCTGACGATTCCGAATGTGGCCTCGGACCGTGAGAATATCCGTCGCAATGCCGCGTTCATAATCGAGATGATGCGCAGTCGGGGATTGAAGGGACGTCTTCTGGAGACTAATGATCCCGCTGTGCCACCAGTGGTTTATGGTGAGTGGGAGGTGCCGGGCGCGACTCGCACCTTGATCCTGTATTCCCACTATGACGGGCAACCTACAGATCCCAGACAATGGACTGAGACTTTGCCGTGGCAACCGGCGCTTCGTTCAGCTTCGATCGAAGCGGGCGGCCGGATCCTGCCAATGCCCAAAGCCGGCGAACCGATTGATCCCGAGTGGCGTCTCTATGCCCGCTCAGCTTCCGACGACAAGGCCGGTGTCATGGCGATCCTGACTGCGGTTGCAGCGCTTAAAGCAAACGGGCTCACGCCAACCTCAAATATCAAATTTGTCTTCGAAGGTGAAGAAGAGGCCGGCTCGCCAAACTTGTCTACGATCATCAATCTGCACAAGGACTTGCTACAGGCTGACGCCTGGATTATCTGCGACGGCCCAGTCCATCAGTCTGGAAGGAAACAGGTGGTTTTTGGCGTGCGCGGAGACACCAATGTCGATCTCACGGTCTATGGCGCCAAACGCCCTCTCCATAGCGGCCACTATGGAAACTGGTCGCCAAACCCGGCCATGATCCTGGCGCGGCTTCTAAGTTCAATGAAGGACGACTCAGGTAGGGTGACGATCGCCGGTTGGTACGACGATGTTCAACCACTGGGGCAACTGGAGCGTCAAGCAATTGCGGAGGCCCCCAAATACGATGAGAAGATTAAAGCCGCGCTTGGACTTGCCAGGACGGAAGGTTCAGGGAGGTCGTTACTCGAGCTGCTCAATGAACCTTCGCTTAATATCAATGGGATGAGCAGTGGCGATGTAGGCGCACTCGCCCGCAACGTTATTCCAACCACCGCCTCTGCCGTTCTCGATCTGCGCCTGGTCAAAGGTAACGATTACAATCGACAGTTTGAACGTCTGGTCGATCACGTTCGCAAACAGGGCTTTCATGTTATTGACCGCGAACCCACTGACACGGAGCGGCTAAAGCATCCACTGATCGCAAAGATGGTCCATCGGACGGGCGGCTACAATGCCGAACGCACAGAGATGGATCTTCCTCTCTCGCTGGATGTGATTGCCGCGGTCCAATCAACATCAGTGCAACCGATAGTGAAGTTACCGAGTTCGGGGGGGAGTCTGCCACTCTCCATAATTACCGAGAACCTTCGCACTGTGACGATCAGCGTGCCGATAGCGAACTACGATAACAATCAGCACGCTGAGAATGAGAACATTCGCCTCCAGAATCTTTGGGATGGCATCGAAACCATGGCCGCCGTGATGACGATGCGAAAATGACTCTGAACAGCAAGCCCCCCGTCTTTTTAACCGGCCGCCTGGCACTCATGGGAATTAAAGAAGTCTATAGGAAGCTATTTCCTGCCCTCCTCATTCTGGGTATGACCCTGGGGAATCCCGGGTTGGTTCCAGGTCAGCGAGCCGAACCCGAACAACTTCACGCCGTACAGAAGTACGTTAAGAAGAGTTGGCGAACCTTGAGCCGTTCCCACCGGCAAATTGCAGAGGCAGCAGTCGATCCCAAATTCCCTACACCCGAGGGGGACCGGCTTCCCGTCTACATTTCAAGAAAAGAGCGCGTTGGGGCAATCGAAGATACGCTGCGACGTCTACTGACGGCCGCGGAACTGGCGCAAGTCGAAATTCGTCAATTGCCGCCTGAGAACTCGCCCTTACAGCAGCAAGGCCTCCTCTACTTGCCCCATCCATATGTTGTTCCCGGTGGTCGCTTTAATGAGATGTATGGTTGGGACAGTTACTTTACCCAGGTTGGTTTGGCGCGAGATGGTGAATTCGAACTTGCGAGAAACATGGTCGATAATTTTCTATATCAGATCGAGCACTACGGTAAAATTCTGAATGCAAATCGCAGCTATTACCTGACCAGATCGCAGCCTCCATTTCTGACCCAAATGATCCTCTTGTCCTACCGGCACTCCAGGGACATTGAGTGGTTGCGCGGCACGCTTCCGGCAATTGAGAGTTATTATCGATACTGGACCACTGGACCTCACCTGGTCGCTGAAACAGGGCTTTCAACGTACCACGATTCCGGCGCAGGACCGGCGCCGGAGGTGGTAGCAAGCGAACGGGATGAGAGCGGGAAGACCCATTATGACCGTGTGCGCGAGTACTATCGTACACATAAAATTACTGAGTACGACGTCAATGAGTATTATGAGGAGAAGGCGGATCGCCTGACGGAGCTGTTCTACAAAGGCGATCGCGCAATGCGGGAATCTGGCTTTGATCCTTCGAATCGCTTTGGTCCTTTCAGTGTAGATATCATCAACTACAATCCCGTCTGCCTCAATTCACTCCTTTACTTAATGGAAATTGACACAGCCGAGATCTTGCGCACGCTCGAGCGTCCGCGCGAAGCCGAGGCCTGGGCACGGCGAGCCGCCAAACGTCGTGCGCAAATCAATCGACTGATGTGGGATGAAAAGGACGGACTCTACTACGACTATAATTTTCGCAAGAAAGGGGTCAGGCGCTACCCTTTCGTGACTACGTTCTATCCAATGTGGGCTGGCATCGCGAGTCCTGATCAGGCACGCCGCATCGTGGAAAATCTTGGGCGATTTGAACGTCCGGGCGGATTAATGACGAGCACCACTGAGAGCGGAAGTCAATGGGACGCACCTTTTGGATGGGCTCCGATGCAGATGATCGCCGTTGCTGGTTTACGGCGCTATGGTTATCAGGAGGCAGCAGATCGGATCTCTGTGAATTTTCTCTCGCTTGTGCTCAAGGAGTTTATCGAACATAACGTTATTGTTGAGAAATACGATGTGGTCAGAAGAGATTCAGAGTTGCGAGACGGTTTGAAATTTGGCTACAGCTCGAATGAGATTGGCTTTGGTTGGACCAATGCTGCCTTCACAGAACTTTATGCATTGTTAACGGCGAGCCGTCGCAGCGAGGTGCTCGACGTCAACGGGAAATTAGCCTGGCTGCACCTGGCAGATTACATGTCCCGAGACACTGGCGGGAATGGGAGACTTCAAGTCACTTCTGCATCATTGAACAGGAAGTAAATGCGACGCTGGTTATCAAGAACTGTAGTTGCTCTTGCCCTGCTTCAAGCCGCTTGGATGGCTTTCGACGGCGCGCGGGCGTTTGTACTTGGAGATTATGTAACACCCACCAGTGGTGAGTACGCTGGCCAACTGGGACCCTGGGCAAACCTGGTGGCTGCTGTGGGAATCGAGCCGCGCTCGAGCTTGATGAAGGCGATCTTTGTTGTCTATGGCGTGGGCTGGCTGATCGTCATCTCCTTTTATGTTCAGAAGCAGACCTGGGCCTGGTTAGCAATGCTAATTGCCGCAATCTTTTCACTCTGGTACTTGCCGTTTGGAACAGTCTCAAGCATGATTCAAATTGCGCTGCTGATTGCGAGCAGGCGAGTTCGCATCGACTAACACAATCGATTGTATGCAAGCAATAAATCTCAGCGAAAAACTCTCTCGCTTCAACGATCACTGGAACCCTCGAATTGTAGCCGAACTGAATGATCAGCAGGTCAAATTAGTAAAAGTCAAGGGCCCGTTCACCTGGCATCACCACGAAAATGAAGATGAACTCTTTCTGGTGCTGAGAGGAAGATTTCTGATGGAGTTTCGCGATCAGAAGGTATGGGTTGAAGAGGGAGAACTGATAGTGGTTCCGCGTGGCGTGGAACATCGGCCCGTGGCTGACGAAGAAGCACACGTCCTCCTGTTTGAACCGGCTTCGACGTTGAATACGGGCAACATTGAGAGTGAGCTTACTGTGAGTGACCTCGAGCACATTTAGAACCCTTGTAAGCCAGAGTAAATTTCCTTTCGGAGGCTTCAATCTTGAAACAGATCATCTTGCTAATCGCCTTAGTGGTCGTGGTGGCGCCTTTTGGCGGGCCAGGAGCATTCGCCCAAACCCCGGAGCCCGCATCGATAGTTTCTACTGCTGGCCCGTCTAATGCTGCGACTATAGCCAGACCGGCATCGCCAACTTTACCGGCGCTTACTTTGGCGAACCTACCCGAGGCGGATACCCTCATCTACATCAACACCAAACGGATTCTTAATGAAGCGGTACCGCACTTCCTGCCCGCTCCGGAAGTTGCCAGCATGCGACAACAGTTTGCTGACATGAAGCAACTGGTGGGTCTCGATCCAGCCCAGGTTGACTACCTTGTATTCGCTGTGCGTTTCCGCAAGCCCACAGCCGAACCGAATTTTGTTCCTCCCGAATTCATGCTTGTGGCCAGTGGCGATTTTAGTGCGGATGCTCTCGTTGAATTGGCTCGATTGGCCGGGGGTGACACGCTGCGCGAAGAGGTTTACGGCGAGAAGAAGCTCGCGCTGTTTACGATTGATCCCCTTGTAAAGGAGGCAGAGAAGTACGAAATCCTCAAGTCTTTCGCGGAAGTGGCAATTACTCCCCTGAGTAGCAGCACGGTTGGCATCGGCACCCCCTCATACATAAAAGCTGCCGTCGACGCCGAGCAGGGTCAGGGACGGATTAATCCGGAGACACTGAACTCTCTGATGCGCGACCCGAACGTGTTACTCAGCATTGTTGGCCTGCCGCTGAACTCTTTTGCGAAGAGTTTTGGGCTGCTTGGAGTCGAGGGAAGTGCCAGCGGTGGGGCGGTATCGCGGTTCGGCGATTTCTATGCTGCGGTCACCATGGATCAGACTCATCTCAAGGTGCGAGGAGCCATGAACGCTGATAACCCCAATACCGCAAAGATCATCAGTGGCCTTCTCCTGCCACTGGCACAACAGGCATTGAGTTCGCTCACTGGTAAATCGGCTGAGTCAATTTTAACGAATTTCGCCATGACTGCGGAGGGCCACGAGCTCATGCTAAAGGCCGACCTTTCCCAACCAGCGCTGGTCAAATTTGTAAAGGAGCAGATGACAAAACCAGCGCCAGCCGAAGTAAAACCGGAAGTCAAGAAACCGGTAAAACGACGCGTAACGCCCCGGCGGCGCAGAGCCTAAAATCCAGGATCGAGCCTAAGGAACGTCAGAGTCGTCCGGTCGCGGCGATTACATTCAGGTTTCAAATAGGACCAATCAGGTTGAGACGAGGCTCCAGCGTCCCAACGAGCTGTTATGCGGGCCCGTACCTCGACATATTCAATGCTCGAAGAGGGCTGTGGAATGATTGGGCATCTGCGCGTAAGCCTGGCTGAGGAAGCCGCATAACCCGCGTTCTTCTTTTATCGGGAACGGCCCGTCCGCCTCCCACCAGTCGCCGCAATCTCCTGCTGGATCCGGCCGACGCGATTCGAAGGGCTTGGATGCGATGCAAAGAAGCCACCTCCGCTTCTTCCAAGGGTCTGCATGAAACTCACAAGCCCTTGAGGGTTATACCCGGCACGGCGCATCAATTGAACAGCGCCAACGTCAGCTTGTGTTTCAGCGCTGCGACTGTATTTTAGAAATACTGAGTTCAGACCCAGCCCGATTCCGAGTTGCGCGAGAGTACCCGCCAATCCCCCACCCAATCTGCCACTCAAGACCTGAAGGGGCATTCGCGCCAGCATCGCCTTCGAGGCCTGGTTAGTGCCATGGCGCAAAGTTACGTGGGTGATCTCATGGGCCAGGATTCCAGCGAGTTCTGAATCATTGCGCACGCGACTCAACATTCCCCTGGTTATATAGATATAGCCACCGGGCAGTGCGAAAGCGTTCGCATCGTTGCGATCGATTACGCGAAAGCGCCAGGGCAGATTGGGCATGGATGAGACGGAAGCAAGTCGGCGTCCAATGTTTGTAACGCGGGCATTGTTATAAGTGCGATATTGCCGGTCAATCTGTGCGGCTGAACGCTGCCCGATTTCGACGTCATCGCGAAGCGAGAACAGATTCATCCCCGGCCGTAGCTGGGTCTGTGCCGTTACTAAAGAAACTCCTGGCGTTACTAATAGCAGAGCAACAACGACTGAAAAAACCTTGAAGTAATTCGAAATTCTCATAATCATTAACCCTACTCAGCAGGTTTTGAGGGAGAGTAGTCAGCTAAGATGTTCTATCGTGCGCGGATGGTTTTTCGAGTTGTAGGCGTTCATCGAGAAACAAGCTGCGTGCAACAACAATGCAAGACTTAGAGCCTTGCCGTCCCGGAATCCTCTTAGAAGACTTACAGCGGTTGCCTTAGTCGCGGTTCGTCCTTATAAATAGGACGCCGGGCCTTATCCATGGATCCTTTTTCTTCAGCTTTAGCGGTTTTAACGGCGATGATCACGCCTGCGGTGCTGATATCCGCGTGTGGAAGTATGATTCTCTCAACTTCTCACCGGCTGGGTCGCGTCGTGGACCGGGTGCGAGCGCTGTCCGATAAGCTGGAAGAGACAACTAAAGATGAGACCGGAGTAGCGCGTGAGCGGCAGTCAGTCATTTTTGCTCAACTCGATAAATTAACCAGCCGGGCACGGATCCTTCAGCGTTCGATGGTTACATTCTACCTGGCGCTGGGAATGTTCGTGGCCACGAGTGTTGCAATTGGCGTGGTGGCGATAAATGGTAGTTCTCGTTATAACCTCATTCCAGTCATTCTCGGTCTGATTGGCGCCTCCTTTCTTTTTTACGGAAGCATTTTGCTGATTTTTGAAGCGCGGCTCGCACTGAGCACGATTCATCTGGAAATGGACTACATCTGGCAGCAGACAACAAGGGTGGCCCCCGCCGATATAGTCAAGAAATATAGACCGCATTTCGTTCACTTCAGGCGGCGCCGGTGATCTCGGAGAATCCTGACCCATTGTCAAAAGAGCCCTCATATCTGGCACTCTTGCGAACCGGCGAGCTCGAGCGGCGTGTTGACGCGCTCGAAGCAATGTTGGAACGCTGTATAGTCTGCCCGCGCGATTGTCTGAACAACCGTTTGAAGAACGAGATTGCTGCCTGCTATTCAGGACGACTGGCGATTGTCTCTTCTTACACTCCCCATTTTGGCGAGGAACCTGCGCTCGTAGGGACCAGAGGCGCCGGCAACATCTTCTTCGGAAACTGCAACCTCCGTTGCGTTTATTGTCAGAATTTTCAGATCTCGCAGACTCATAAGGAGCAGATCAAAAACGAGACCACGCATGAGCGCCTGGCCCAGATGATGCTCGAGCTTCAGACGCGTGGATGCCATAACATAAATTTTGTTTCGCCCACACACTTTGCGCCACAGATGGCTCGCGGAATTCTGCTGGCGGCGCAAGAAGGGCTGCGGTTGCCGATCGTCTATAACACCAATGCATACGACTCGGTCGAGGCGCTGCGCCTGCTCGAAGGAATCGTGGATGTCTATCTGCCGGACCTGAAATACGCCGAAGACGAGGCAGGGTACAAGTATTCAAAGGTGAAGCATTACAAAGAATATTCGCGGCTGGCTATAGCCGAGATGTATCGCCAGTTGGGCGCCGGGCATGTGATTGGTGACGATGGTCTACTCCAGCGTGGATTGGTTATCAGGCTCCTGGTGCTGCCGAACGAGGTTGCAGGCATCCGCGAGTCGTTGGAATGGATCAGAGACGCGCTAAACCCGAGAGTGGCGATTTCGTTGATGGCCCAGTATTACCCGACACACCAGGCAGCGGATCGGGCTCGCAACATTCTCCTCTCGCGACGAATAACCGAAGGGGAGTGGTTGCGCGCCATCTCTCTACTCGGTGAGTTGGGAATGGAAGAGGGCTGGATACAAGAGTTCGATGGCGCCGCTTACTATTACCGGCCGGATTTCACTAACCGTGCGGTTCCGTTCTCCGATATCAGAGACTTTACTTCTTAAGGAGCCTCATAGCTTACGCTGGGGCTGCCGGCAGGATAAAAGACACCCAGCAATCGTAGTTCCTGCTCACCGGTGTTCTCGACGCAATGCACCTGGCGTCTGGGCAGGTAGATGCAAGAGCCTGGCCCAATCGGAGTGTTATTGTCACCAGCCCACATTCTGCCCGTTCCTCGAAGGACAAACAGTACCTCTTCATATTCGTGAAAATGGTCGGGAGCGCGGCCCGGCGGTATCGAACCAACAAACTGCGTGACCTGCGTGCTGCCTAGCTCCTTATCCACTAACACCCGGTACCAGCGATCGGACGTTGTCACCGCGCGCCGGTCCCGGAGTCGAACCGTACGCACGGGCTGTTCAACGCTTAACTTGGGCGCGGTGGAGGGCGAGACTGGTAGGAACGAGTTTTCAGGTTCTGGACATTGCGAACTCAAGAGTACAACCGGTTCTGCACTCTGGTTGTCCACTGTAAAGGTTTCTCCGGGTCGTACATAAATGCCTGTCTCTGGCTCGAGATAGTACCGCCAGCGTTCTATCGAGATTGTCGTTTCCTCGCTGCCGGAAGAAGCCTCGAGGACATACAGAACCTCGTCGCAATCATCGACGCGGAGTCCTGGTGACAAGCCGGGAGCGAATTCCATTGATCGCAGCGAGATGGCCTGGGCGCCTACGGATCGATCGACCTGGCGCCACATGGTGATGGTTCCCGATTTTGCAGGGGAACCCTCACGCATTGTCGTAACTCGGCAACCACCCTTGAGAGCTACGGGCATCACGAGTTCCTCGTCACTTAAGGTGGTGAGTGGTGTGTTCGGTTACTGATGGGCGGACAGTGGTCGGGTTCGCCGTTGAAAGTTCGCTGCGAGCCGATTCTAGAAAAAGTGCCGCGGTATCATTCACCTGGCCGAGCTCTGCGGCGAGGTTTGCATCGAGATCAGGCAGAGACCGCTTACGCGGCACCGTAAAAGCAAGTCCGTTGATTACGATCCCTATTCCGAGAAAAAAGAATGCCAGCGCCACCCCAAGAAACGGGAGCGCATCTTCCTCGATAGAACTCAGGATCAGAGCCAGTATGGTTGCGCCCAGCCCGATTGAGGCGAAGACTACACCGAATCGGATTCGTCGCAAGCGTCTCTCCTCAGGCGACTCGAGAAACTTCTCGATCTCGGGCAGCACTTCTTCCGCGACCTTCTGCAAGTCCTCGACTGACTGAGTACTACGAATCTTGTCCGCAATCGCGCGCCCGACATGGTCCCGCGCGGAGACGGCCGAGGCGGTTATGGCGTCCGGTCTTTCCAGGCCGATGCGAACAATACGCAGGTCTGTGCCACAGCCACGACAGTACTGGCTGGGTTGGCGCTCCTCCGAACCACAAGTAGGGCAGTACATGCCGAATTATACGCTTGCTACGATAGCAAGGTTCACGACTCTTCTACTTGCACACCGCGCCAAAAGGCGACACGGTCCTTAATCTCGCTTGCGGCAGGCTTGGGATCCGGATAGAACCAGGCCGCGTCTTTGTTGACCTCGCCATTGACAACTACGTTGTAATAGCTTGCTTCGCCTTTCCAGGGACAGGTGGTATGGGTACCACTTGGCTGAAAGTATTGACGATTGACCGAACCAGCCGGGAAATAGTGATTGCCCTCGACCACCACCGTCTCTTCACTTTCGGCCAGCGTTACGTTATTCCAGGTAGCTTTCATGCGATGAATGTTAAATCGCCCACCGGTGAATTTCAACCGCCACTGACTGAGGGCAAAATCGTGATCTCACTGTTAGCCGTCAGGGGGGTATTCAGGAGGTCGCGCCGGCGGATATTCTCGTTGTCGACGAAGACGTTGACGTGCTGGCGCAGTTGTCCCTGTTCGTTGAGCACTCGATCACGGAGCCCGAGGTGCAGATCCCACAGCTCGCTCAAGGCCGCGCCTACGTTCAGGTGCGGATCCTGAAGAGAGATCTGGCTGCGTCCTTCAGTGAACTCAGTAAGGAAACCGGCAATGTTGACAGTGAGCATAAATAGTGGTCGGTGGTCAGTGGTCAGTGGTCAGTGGTCAGTTGTCCACTGTCAGTAGTCAGTAGTCCGTGGTTGTGGTTCGTCGTTCGGGGTAAGATATGTTCTAACTCGAAGACCAAAGTCCAAAAGCCAAAGACCAAAGAAACAACGGACCACGGACCACGGACCAATCATGGCAATATTCCCTCCGGGACAAGCCAGGGGTGCATGGCGATCACCAGTCGCCCAGCCTTCACTGCCGGATCCGTCTCCGCAAGACTCTTCGCCTCTTCCAGTGAGTCGACCTTAAAGACAAAAATCCCTCGCAGTTCACCAGTGCCGCCAAATGGCCCTGCAACCACCAGCTTCTTCATCTCCCACAGCCTTCTGATATTGGCGAGATGGGCCTTTTGTAGCTCCTGAGTCTCCGGGGTGCTTTGAGGGGTCCATTTATCTCCGCGTCTTAGGAAACCAAGGTAGAGGGTCGTCATCTTGATCGGCGAGGCCGGTCGCTTCATCACTTCGGGGTCAGCCCACCACGGAACAAGCTCTATTTGAAGATAACCGGCCTTAACACTCGGATCTGCTTCGGCCCACTCGCGCGCCTGCCTGGTAGCAGCCTCCTTATCGCTCTCGGAAGGTCGAAGAACGTAGATTCCGATGATCTCGCTGCCACCTTCCAGTGGGCCTCCAATAATTGCCTTACCGGACTCAAGCAAGCTTTGGAAGTACGCAAAACTTTCGGCATGAAGTTCCTTCATTGCAGGTCTCTGCTGGCCGCCGGGCCACTTAGGTCCCTTCTTAAAAAGCGCCATCTGAAACTCAGCCAGCTTGAACTCTGGCTCCTGGGTTTGTTGGGCCAGAGTCCATGGCTGAAATGCCAGTAAAATCGTAATCACGAACAAGGTAAAAAGAGTTTTCATAAAGCATTCCTTCCCGGGCTATGCGCGTCGCCAAAAGTACTTCGCTGAAGATCACTGAACCAGAGCAGTTTTCACGCAAACAATCGGTGGTAAACCTTCAGCAATTGCCTGCCACGAATCACCGCCATTGTGAGAGGCAAAGAGTTTTCCGTTGCGGGTTCCAAAATACAGACCAGCGGGCGCGAGACTGTCGGCCACGAGGGCATCGCGCAGCACTGTCTCAAAAGCATTTTCCTGCGGCAAACCTTCGGTGAGGGCCTCCCATGATTCGCCTGCATTTCGAGTACGATAAACGCGCAGCTTTGCTTCCGGCGTGCAGCGAAACTCATCAGACTCGAGCGGGATTATGTAGGCCGTATTTGGATCGTGTGGATCGATCTCGAGGGCAAAACCGAAGTCAGAAGGCACGCCGTTAGCGATGTCGGTCCATGAGTCACCACCATCCTCACTCTTGTAAAGGCCCCAGTGGTTCTGGAGAAAAAGGCGGTTAGGATTCGTCGGATGGGAAACAATCTTGTGCACGCACTGGCCAAACTCCGGATACCAGTTCTCCGGAGGCAGGAACTGCGCTCGCACGCCAAGATTGCGGGGTTTCCAAGTTGAGCCTCCATCATCTGTTCTATAGACGCCACCGGTTGATATTGCAATATGCATCCGTTTCGGATTCGCCGGGTCAGAAAGAATTGTATGCAGGCAGAGACCGCCTCCCCCAGGCTGCCACTGAGGACGATGCGGATGGTCATAAAGCCCCTGTACGAGCGTCCAGGACTTGCCCGCGTCATCGGAACGAAACAAGGCGGCCGGCTCCACGCCACAGTACAGAGTTTCTGGCTCGTCCGCATTTCCGGAAACAATCTGCCAGATCTGTTTGATTGAATTGTCAGCTTCAGCAGGAAACTTCACCGTGTAGGTGTCCGGCTCAGACCATGTGCGTCCGAAATCGTCTGAGGTGCTCAGGTATGATCCCCAAAAGGAACTGTTCACTGCCGCCCAGAGCCGCTGCCGGCCATTCCGCTGGTCGAGTGCGAGGGCGTATATTGCCCGTCCAGGGAAATATGGACCGCCAACCTCCCAGTCCCGACGTTCAGAATCTGAACGAAGCAAGAAAGCCCCCTTCATCGTACCAACCATCGTTACCACTGAGCCGGGACGTACATTGACATGACCAGGGGTTGGCATATTGAAATCTCCTGTCTGAACGTGGAATTAGGACGAGTTTATGAGACTCGATGATTAAGGTAAAGCCGTCACAAAAAGAGATCCGGTTTTTCGTTATTATTTCTACGCCGGCCTGCTGAGATAAGATCGGAGCACAGGTGGAGTTGTCTTGCGTACGAGGGCGCTCTTTACTTTCCATTGCTGGGCGGTACTCATCTCAATCAGGAACCTCGCATCTCCGGCTTCAAGAACAGCGACTGGGATTCCATCACGATAGAGCACGCGATTCGCCGCATGCGTGCTGACACGAGCGCCCGGAGTGATGATGCCGATCAGGTTCAATGGATCTGCTGCGCTTACGGATACAAGACTCTCGAGCGCGGGTGCGCGTCTGATGGCGCGGACCATACCCACGGCTTCAGGCAGCGCAAATTGTTCACCCGAGATGCCGGCCACAAATCGTCCGCCCCGAATTTCGCCTCTTGCCTCGAGACGATGATAAGTGCGCAACAACACGCGCCAGGGGATCGCGATCCCTTCGCGTTCCAGCAGGCGTTTGAAGACGATGCCGTACCTGATGAGAAGAACGCGCGCAACTTCTTCAATCGATTCGGAATTGGAAGTTGAGACCCCAGCCGGCATATCCGTGGCACCTCTGAGGATAGACCAGCGTCCCGCGCTAGCCATATCGTAAACTGCTTCGCGACGCCGGCGCCGTCCCGCGTTAGTCTTCCGAGATGCGGGTGTCAGCAACGCCCTCAGTCCGGTAAAACTGTCTGAAGTAATCAGACCGTGAGCCACCAGTTCCCCCAATGACTCTTCAACCTGACTGCGCAGAAGTTGCGTACCTTGGACAATGTCTGTGAAAAAGGACGCTCCTCGCGTCGCCAGGAAGTTATGGACAGTAGCTGTGGTGGTGGAGAACGAGAGCTCCTCGATCAAGGGTCTTGGGAAAACAGAGCTCCATAGTTTGAAGTTAGTGCGCCGAATTAGTGCTATTGGTGTCGTCCGAACCGGGGCAGTGCCGCGAGGTCTTTCGACGCCGTTGCGCGGCGGAGTCAGGCGAGCCCACAAAACTTCACCCGACAAACACAGAGCGTCCAGCCAGGCGGGATCGTATTCGAGCAAGCGACTCGGAAAAATCTCGCCTTCCCACGCCGCAGCCGGGGCTTCGAAGCCTTCAAGCTGTTCGATGATGGCGACGAGGCTCTGCGGCCCTTCAATCTGATGATCGGGGGCGACTTTCTGCCACGCCAGAAGGAAGCGAAGAAAGTCGGCGCTCGAAACCGGCTCGATCTCCTGGCGCAAGCGGTTAAGCGTGTAGCGGTGAATGCGCGCCAACAAACGTCGCGCGCACCATTCCGTTGTCTCTAACCCTGGCGTGAAATGGCCGCGAAGCACAAATCCTTCGGCCTCGAGGCGCAGGAGGCTGGCTTCAATCTCATGTTCGGCCAGATGAAAGGAAGCTGAGAGGTCTTTAACCGTCACGGGTCCGAGCCCCTCGAGCCGACCTCGAAGAATCTCGACGCTCGCAGTCTCGAATGTCCAATTAGTCTGGGAAAAGATCTCGGGCACGGCTATTCGAGGTTCGAGCGTTCCTAAAGGATGAATGGCCAGTAACTGTGGGAGTCGTTCCGCAGCAACCCAGAACCGATGACCGGATTCTCCCAGAAAAGAGGTCGCGCGACGATCTGACTGCAATTCCGCAAAATACTGTTCCCACGCCCTGCCTTCTTCTGCGGTGAGAAAACCCAATTCGACCAATGCGTCGTGGAGTTCATCAGCACTGTCAACCTGGGGCCACGCCTCATCCCGCACCCGATCAATGGCCGCCTGATCGAGCTTGCCGATGTCCGCAGCCGATTCAGGATCAAGCCAACGACGTTGGGTGACAGCGCGTGTTCGTCTCTCCTCAAGGGGCGCGTCATCCAGAAACGCATAAGGACGGGCGTTCAAAATCTCCTGGGCAAGCGGCGAGGGCTCGAGTACGTCGCGAGCAAAGAGGTTCTTTTCATTGCGCTCGATCGACCTAAGCAGTGTCTCCAGCCCGTCGATGTCCATCGCTTCTTCAAGACAATCTCGAACCGTCTGCGTGACCAGGGGATGCTCTGGTATCTCGCGCTGACCCGTGAGGTTTTCGGCACAGGCGACCTGGTCAGGGAAGACTGCTGTCAAAAGATCTTCGGCGTCCATCCTCTGTAACTGCGCGGGGATCTTCTTTCCACCGCGCCGGCGAAGCACTGCCAGGGCGCGGGTCACATTCCACCGCCAGCGGATGTTCCACATAGGAGCGTCGAGCAATGCCTGGCAAAGCAGGTCGCGCACCGTCTTCGAGTTCAAATAATGAAACACGTCCTCTAGCGGAAAGCTATGGGTCGGACCGAGCGACAATACAATCGCGTCCTCGGTGGCTGCCGCCTGTAGTTCGAAATTGAACTGCCGGCAGAACCGTTTACGCAATGCGAGTCCCCAGGCACGGTTGAGACGACTTCCAAAGGGCGCGTGAATAACCAACTGCATGCTGCCGCTGTCATCAAAGAAACGTTCGAGCACAATGTTCTGCTGCGAAGGCATGATTCCGAGGGCTATCTTGGATGCGGCGAGGTATTCAAATATCTGTTCAGCGGCGGATGGCACGACTCCAACTTCCTTCGTCAGCCACTCCAATGCTGAGGACGAAGGCCCGTCTGTCGCATCTTCCAAAACGACGCGACTTGCCACCTCCTCACGCAGGCGCGAAACCGATGCAGACAACTCCTGAGTCCGCGACGGAGCTTCCCCGAGCCAAAATGGAATCGAGGGTGGCTGACCGTGCGCATCTTCGACTCGCACCTTGCCCTGTTCCACACGCAAGACTCGCCATGAAGTATTTCCGAGCTGGAATATATCGCCCTGTAAACTCTCGATGGCGAAATCTTCATTGACCGTACCGATCACGAGATCGCTGGGCTCCAGCACCACAGCGTAATCCGCAGTATCGGGAATTGCCCCACCGGAAGTTATTGCCGAAAGACGCGCACCCTTTCGTCCCCTTAAACGTTTGTTAACCGCATCATGGTGAAGGTATGCGGACCGCCTTCCCCGCTTAGTCGAGAATCCCTCCGCAAGCATGCGCACGACTGAGTCAAAATCCACCCTCTGCAAATTTCGGTAAGGGTATGCACGTCGAACCATTGCGAACAGGGCATCTTCTGTCCATTCCTCGGCGGCTACGGTAGCGACAATCTGCTGGGCAAGAATATCGAGCGGCTGTTCGGGAATGAAAAGCTGATCGAGTTCTCCACGGCGGACAGAATCGAGCAGTGCCGCACATTCGACCAACTCATCGCGCGACAGAGGAAATATTCTTCCTTTTGGAAAACCACCGACCGTGTGGTTTGACCGGCCGACCCGTTGGAGAAAGCTGGCAATTGAGCGCGTCGACCCTATCTGACAAACCAGATTGACGTCACCAATGTCGATTCCCAGTTCCAGAGAGGCGGTTGCGACAAGCGCACTCAATTCGCCGGCTTTCAGCCGTTGTTCGGCAGCCAGTCTCTGTTCCCGCGCCAGACTGCCGTGATGTGCGGCAATATTCTCTTCACCCAGGCGTTCGCCCAAGTGTCGGGAAACCCGTTCTGCCAGCCTCCGAGTATTAACGAAGACAAGTGTCGTCCGATGCTGTCTGATTAATTCGGCAAGCCGGTCATATACCTCATCCCATGCTTCACCGGACATCACCGCTTGAAGCGGGGACTCAGTCGCTTCAATTTCGATATCCAGTTGTCGCCTGTGCCCGCTATCGATAATTGTGCAATTGTGACTTCCGTCGAGAACGATATTGCCGCTTCCCACCAGGAATCGGGCTACGTCTTCGATCGGTTTCTGAGTTGCCGAGAGGCCAACGCGGATCAAGTTCTGGCCCACCAGTTCCTGCAAGCGCTCAATCGACAGGGCCAGGTGTGACCCACGTTTATCGCCAACTACGGCATGGATCTCATCAACAATCAACGTGCGCGCGGTCCGCAACATCCGCCGCCCGCCCTCACTCGTGAGAAGGATGTAGAGCGATTCAGGAGTCGTAACCACAACATGCGGAGGTCTCTTGATCATTGCCGTGCGTTCTGCTGCCGGCGTATCTCCTGTGCGCACGAGAGTGCGAATGTTGACCTGCGGCAATCCCATCGCCTCGAGCTCTTGCTGAATTCCTGCGAGCGGGATCTGCAGATTTACATGGATGTCGTTACTAAGTGCCTTTAGCGGTGAGACGTAGACAACATGCGTGGTGTCGTCGAGTCGCCCTTCGACACCAAGCCGCACGAGATCATCAATTGCGGCGAGAAACGCAGCCAGCGTCTTGCCGGAGCCGGTGGGTGCGGCAATCAGCGTATTGCGGTGTTCTTTGATCGCAGGCCACGCTAGTTCCTGCGGACGCGTTGCCGCAGGAAACGTCTTCGCAAACCAGCTTGCTACTGCTGGATGAAAGATTTCCATATTCATGGGAGCGGCCATTATACCGCCAACTTATCGGAATTGCACATGTGAATCACGCGCCCAAACGTGAAACACCTTAGAAATCCTTGGCACACCGAAAGCCTGAGATCATCCAGCGTTCATTGGGGTGGAAAAAATTTCGATAGGTGGAACGGATGTGAAGCCTGGGAGTGGCAAATGACCCTCCGCGCAAGACCTTCTGGTTAACGAACCACTTGTCGTTGTACTCGTCGAACTCAGTCTTGAAGCCCGGGTAGGGTGCATAGTCTGAAGAGGTCCATTCCCAGACGTCACCGATCATCTGGTGACAACCATGGGTGCTCTGACCATTCACAAAAGACCCGATGTGAGTAGCTCCCCAATGGAAGTTTTCAAACAGATTCGCCCGCGTCTCGTCGATATCGGAATCGGCCCAGGGAAAGGCGACCTTTTCGTTTCGTGCAGGCTGAAAAGTCGCAGCCTTTTCCCACTCAGCTTCTGTTGGCAGCCGTTTGCCTGACCATTTTGCATACGCTGCTGCTTCGTAATAGCTCACATGGCTTACGGGCTCGTCCGCCTTGTCCTGCGCTGCATTCAAACCCGAAAAATCACGAATCAACCATTCATCACCATCGCGTTCCCAATAGAGCGGAGCCTCCCACTGTTCCGCTTTCACTACGTCCCAACCTTCCGCGAGCCACCAGCGAAAGTCCTGATAGCCCCCCTCGCGCATGAACTCCAGAAAATCACCGATGCTAACCAGCGCTCGATCAATTGCAAAGTTCTGAAGAAAGACTTGATGCGCAGGTTTTTCATTATCGAAAGCGAAGCTATCTCCCTCATACCCGAGGCGAAAGAGCCCACCTTCGATTTCTGACATTCCTTCGACCGGCTTTCGGACTTGCGGAGTGGGTCGGCGCTGCTCCGGTTGATACAGATCACAGAGCAAATGCTTGATGTCGTACACCAGCAGCTCCTGATGCTGCATCTCGTGCTCAAGACCCAGCCTGACCAGGGTTCGTATTTTTTCTGCTTCGGCGTGAGAGTTAATACCTTCAAGAAAATCGAGCATCAACTCGTCGATCTGCCGCCGATAGGCGAGCGTCTCTCTGACGGTAGGTCTTGATTTGGTACCACGTTTCGCTCGTTCGATCCGTGAGCCGAAGCCTTCATAATATGAATTGAAATAAAAGAGGTAGTCCTCTGAATAGACCTTGTAGCCGGGTTTGTATGTCTGGAGCAGTGTTTCAAAGAACCATGAGGTGTGACCGACGTGCCAGCGTGGCGGGCTCATGAATTCGGCGGTTTGAATCACAAAGTCTTCTGTTTCGAGCGGCGCCACAATTTGCATGGTTCGCGCTCTCGTCTCGCGAAAAAGATCAAGAATGGTTGCTGATTTCACTGAAGACATGTGGCAACTAACCTATTCAACTATAATCGTGCCGGGGTTCTGTTGGACTACACTACCGATAATCCGCGCATCCGCATAGTGCTCGAGCAGGCGTCCCAGTAACGCTTCAGCGCGGTCAGGAGCAATAGCAATCAACATTCCTCCCGCCGTTTGTGGATCAAAAAGGAGATGCCGCATCTCCTTTGCTACCGAGTTGCTGATTTGAACTGCGTCTCCGACATATTCACGATTTGTTTTGTCTCCACTGGTCAGCATTCCCTTTGCGGCCAGTTCAAGTGCACCTTCAAGCAGGGGGACTTTCCTTGAATCTATTCTGAGGGTTACCCGACTGGCTCTAGCCATCTCCCACGCGTGCCCTAACAGGGCGAATCCCGTAATGTCTGTGGCAGCCCGAACCTCAAACTCACGCATCGCCTCTGCTGCATGTTGCCCCGGCGTAAGCATTGTCTTGACGGAAGCGGCGGCAACTTCTGCGGGCGCCTTTGCCCATTTTATTCCTGTAGAGATAACACCCGTTCCGATTGGCTTTGTAAGAATTATTACGTCACCGGGACGCGCCCCTGAATTGGTCGCGACTTTATCAGGATGAATTACCCCCGTCACAGAATATCCGAACATAATCTGCTCGCTATCGACACTGTGACCACCGATCAGTGTCACGCCGTAGAGATTGAGCGTTTCCAAGCCACCGCGCATGATCTCACCGAGGATGGCCGGGTCAACGCCCTTTTTGGGGAAACAGGTAATAGCCATCGCCGTGACAGGAGTTCCCGCCATTGCCCAGACATCGTTGATCGAGTTGAGGGCAGCGATGCGGCCATAGTCGTAAGGGTCATCAACTATTGGAGTGAAAAAATCGAGCGTTTGTACTAGTGCCAGGTCGTCCCGGAGGCGGATCACTCCCGCGTCGTCGGCCGTATCGAAACCGACAATCACATTTTCGTTAAAAGGCTGTTTTGGTAGCCCGCCCAGAACCTGAGCGAGTATGCTCGGGCTAAGCTTGGCCGCTCAACCAGCGCACGTAACCATTTCGGTCAGACGCATCGAGATCACCTCCCTTCATATGCTGGGTTTACGCGTGATAGCCTCACACTCGGCGCGCTAGATTGTCAACTTTTTGGAGTGCGGCGGCCCGGCGCCGCTTTTCTTTTCCCCTTTAGCCCGTTTTAATTGAAGAATGGTCGATCAGTTTGAAGAGGACCAAAGCGACGCCGGGCCGTCGCACCATGGAATTTCCGATGAACTCCTCCTCGAGGTGGGTCTCCTCACCACCTCCGAGAAATCGAAGGAG
>JBGSWR010000088.1:0-44244 GCA_041751855.1 Pyrinomonadaceae bacterium | reverse complement strand
GACGATGACGACTCTGGCGCGCCGGCTTACGGACGAGGGGATTGACTATGCGCTCGCCGGCGGGATGGCCTTGATGCTGCACGGGTATCGTCGCGAAACGATCGATGTGGATTTTCTGGTAACCGCTGAGGGTCGAGATCGGCTTGCAGAGAATCTAGTGCGACTAGGATATACGCCCCTGTTTCCCGGCGCGCGGAAGAGATTCCGCGATGCATCAACACGCATCGAGATTGACCTGATAATTACTGGCGAGTATCCGGGTGACGGGAAACCCAAGCCTGTCTCGTTTCCCGATCCAACTCAGTCTGCTGTCGAGATAGATGGCATCCGAATTTTAAGGTTGGAGAAGTTAATAGAGCTAAAGCTGGCTTCCGGAATGACTGCTCCGGATCGTTTGCGGGATCTTGCTGATGTCCAGGAATTGATCAAGCTGAAAAAGCTTGACTCTGAATTCGCTCAGCAACTCGACCCGTATGTCAGAGAGAAGTACTTAGAGTTGTGGACTGGCGTTAAAAGTGCGCGCGAGTCAGAAGAGTGACCCTCGGATCACTTTTGTCGTTTTCATGTACTCGGGGAGCGTTCCATCTTCTACTCCTTTCAAAGTTAGCACTCCCAGAGTTATTCGACTGTGGCCATAGCCCACTTCAAAAGGTACCCAATAGGACTTAACCGTCTTTGGTGATACGACGCAGATCATGTGCGTGCTGGCGCAAACGGAGAGCACAAGTGGTGGGTAAGGCGATCAGATGGTTGCGAGTCTCTGGACTGTGTCCGGATAACCCCTACTGCTCAAACTCCACCCGACGTTGCTCAAGTTGATCGAGAATCTCCGGCATACCCTTTAGCTCTGCCAACGGGCGCAACTGCTCGTGAACGTATGTCCAGTCGAGTTTACCCGTCTGCCGCACAATGATGCGCTCGACATCCACCCAGTCCTGGCTGCGCCCAGCGAAGGCTTTCAACACAATCAAGTCTTCAGAAGAGCATGTACGAAGAGCGATATTTGGCGTGTAATCGAATAGGGAAGAACGTTGCACAATCAGTTCTTCAAAAGGTAAAGCCCCGAGTGCGATATCCAGGCCAACTCCTTTGCGAGAGCGGAGCAAGAGCACTCGCCGCTTCCGAGCAAATTCGTCGGCATCGGGAATTCTTCCCTCAAAGTGTTCAAGTAGAATCTGAATGAATTGTTCTTCACCGCCAAAGCCAGTAAGGAGCGTGAGATCGACGTCAACGGTTTCGCGCGGCTCACCCCAACGCTGCAGGGCGATTCCACCAATGAAACAGAATTGCCAGTCTTGCGACTGGCAGAGAGCCTGAAGCTCAGCAGCGGCCAGGATAACCTCAGTCACGGCGCGCTGCCTTCATGAACAATCGCTGTTGCTCGACAAGACCCGAAAACGGCTTGGGCGCGCGCGGCGGACGCGTATAGTCAGCGGCACCGCAGAGCAACGCGATCGTTCGCTGGGTGTCGAGTTCACGAATTTCCTTCCGCCGGATACGCTCCAGCTCCGGACCTGCAAGCTTCCAGGTGTCCACCCAACGCTGGGCGATAGCAACCTGCTCCGGTGTCCAATTGGCAATGAGAGAGAGCTCGTCTTTCATGGCCTATCTTCAGTAAGATTTAGTGTGATCAACTATAGCTTTGTGCAAAATAGTGTAACACATTCCAGCATGGCAATTGTTACAGCTTCTACGCTCGCGGTTCTGTACTTGTTGGCCCACGAAGCTCGTCAGTTACAGACGAACGCCGCTGGGGTCAGCGCCCGTTCGCTTCGACGCAAATGTCCAAACTCCAGTGTTGCTTCGCAACACTTCAGCGTGCGGCACGGATTATCCAGCTGACACTTATCGCCCGATCTTCGCGACTGCTTGACGGAGCCGCCACATCATCGTTGAAAGGCTCCACGCAGACAAGTCTGCCTGGCGGTCGAAGCCTCTGATAGTGCTGCATGATCGCGATTATCCCGAGCGTCGAATCGCTCTGGGCCTCGCATCAACGTTGGTCGCTCGGCCAGCGAGTGCGGAACGCTATGTTTGGAGTCTCCCAATTGTCCTTGAGCTGCTCAGCAGTGTTTCAGTACATTGAAGTGATGAAGACAGGAGGGCTAACAGTCAAAGCTTATAGTGGACATTCAAAGCACGTTTCCGTCGCCACGCCTTCGGCTGGCGATCAAAGCCCGCCATCCAGCGAGTGAAGGAGGCTGTGAGCGAGATCAAGAAAATCGCCCGTAAGAACCCTGTGCTTGGAGCCGAAGGGGCCGTGACATTTCTCGAGCGCGTCTCGCCGGCACTCGAACACGTCGATAGCTCCAGCGGTCATCGCCCGTCTTATCTCCGCCAATGAGTAGAATGGCTACCGGCGGGTTTCTTCTCTGCTTTTTGTGAGAACAGTGAGAGACTAGTTGAACAATGAGAAAGCGTGAAAAGCAGGACAGGAATCAAGAGCCCAAAGGTAGCAGGACTGAAAAGCAGCCGAGGAATCGAGAACGCAAGAGCAGCAAGACAAACCTCGAGCTTGAGGATGATGTTGATGCTTTGTTCAGGTTTCCATTGGCGGAGTTCACTGGCGCGCGTAACACACTGGCCGCGCGGCTAAAGAAGAACGGTCGTGGCGACGAGGCGGTTCTCGTGAAGGCGCTGGCCAAGCCCTCCATCTCGGCGTGGGCCGTGAACCAACTCTACTGGAATCATCGCGAGGTATTCGACCGGCTGATCGCGTCAGGTGAGCGCTTCCAACAAGCCCAGTCATCTCGTTCTGCCGGGAAGCTCGCGGATATGCGTACCGCCCTCGACGCGCGACGCGAAGCGCTTACGCAGCTTTCCGATCTGGCAACTTCATTGCTGCGAGATGCAGGTCACAACCCGACGCTGGACGCTATCCGCCGCATCGAAACTACTCTCGAGGCACTCTCAGCATACGCATCGCATTCTGCTACTACGCGTCCCGGGCGTCTGACCCACGACGTCGATCCTCCTGGGTTCGAATCACTCGCCTCATTCATTCCAGGCGCCAGCATGATGGAGCCGAAAAAGGAACCGGCCCAGTTTACGCCCTTGCAGAAGTCCAGCAGTGCGGCCACGAAGACGCGGAGAAAGGCCCTGCTGGATGACGACCCACGTCAGCTTCAAGAGACGCGCAAAGCGAAGATAGCTGACACGAAAGTTTCACTGCAGGATGCAAAGAGATCGCTGACCGAAGCAAGAGCCATGGCAAAGAATCTGGAGGCAGCGCAGAAGAAGGCCGTCGCTGACGCGAAGGAAGCCGAGAAGCAGAAGCGCGAAGCCGAGGAGCGAAAGCGAGAAGCGGAGGGGCGATTCGAGAAAGCAAGAGCCGCGTCCGAGGATGCGGCCCAACGGGCGCGAAGCATAAACGTCGAAGTAGAAGAGGCGGCGAGATTGGTGGCAGACGCCGAGCGCTCAGTCAAAGAGGCATCCAAAGGGCTCGAGTCCTTGCGGCGAGAATCAACAAAGAGGTAATCCGTCCCGAGTTTCATCAGGAAGATGATCCATTTGCGGAGGTAACAATTTGTCCAGCCTCCCCATCAGACAAGGACAACCATTATGGTAAAAGAGTTTATTTGCCTCGGAGATCAGGTTGTTAAGACACTTTTTCAGGCAGCCCTATGAAATTACGTGACAAGGTTGCGGTTATCACCGGCGCATCGCGCGGCATAGGTCGAGCGACGGCGCTGGAGCTGGCCCGGCAGGGCGCTAATGTTGTCTTCAGTTACCTTCAGCACGATGAGGAGGCTTCATCTGTCGTCGGTTCGATCAATGAACTCGGTCGAGAGGCCGTCGGCCTTAAAGGGGACGTAGCCGATCGTGGTTTTGACGAACATCTGCTTGCAAGAGCTTTGGATGATTTTGGCCGGGTTGACATTCTCGTCAACAACGCCGCGACTGGCACGCGCAAGGCCTTCGTAGATTTGACAGTGGAGGACGTAGCAAGGACATGGGCGGTCTCGCTTTGGGGAGTCTTCCACTGTAGTCAAATTGCGGCTCGACAGATGATCCGCGCTGGGAACGGCGGCTCGATTATCAACATTAGTTCGATCCATGCTTACCGGCCCTATCCGCTGTCCACCGAGTATAACGCCGCGAAGGCGGCGATTAATCAAATGGCTGCAACTTGGGCCATCGAGTTAGCTCAACACGGGATCCGTGTCAATACCATCGAGCCGGGCTGGATTGATACACCGGGCGAGCGCGAGTTCTTTACGGAAGAGCAGATTAGAGAGATGGGACAGAAGCTTCCCCTAAAACGGTTAGGGAAGCCGGAGGAGATCGCTAAGGGTGTCGTTTTCCTCGCTTCGGAAGAGGACTCGTCGTATATAACGGGGAGCGTACTGCGCATAGATGGCGGTATGGTGTTGCCTTATACGAGCTGAAGGATTAGCAGGAACGCATAGCCAACAGACGAATTAAAAAAGGGCGGCGTGCGCGAAAAGGGGATCCAACCATCGCACATTTGCTGTTTGTTTGGCCGCCTATTGGAGAGCATCAGAGAACATGAAGGCATTCGTGGGCACTTAAGAGACACGGCTCTGAAGGGTGTATGGCCATGTTAACGGCGGTGAAGGGAAGAAACGAGGTAGGTGATGTATTCTTCCACGGTGGTTGATTTCGTCCGGCCAATCCTTAAGAGATTCAACTAGTCTGCTGAAGCTGGATGCTTAGCTTAAATTAATTTCAGTGCATAATTAAGGAGAGCGTGAAGATGACCAAAAGCATTGGGATTGTAGTGAATACGTTTTGGATAATAGCTCTGTCGATCCTCTTGTTATGCCCGGCGAGCTTTGCGCAGCAGACTGCCATGCCGCGGCCGACAGGGGAGCGGCCTCTTAAGGAGCGAATCGCAACTTTCGAGCGACCGGAGCGCGACGCGTGGCAAAAGCCCGATGAGGTTATCAAAGCCTTAGGACTTAGGAATGGAATGGTCGTCGCAGATATCGGCGCCGGTAGCGGGTACTTCGCTCGAAGATTAGCAAAAGCTGTCGCCCCAAAGGGGACGGTTTTCGCAGTCGACATTGCTGAGGATATTCTGGAATATTTAAGAGAAGAGGCTCGAAAGCAAAATCTCAACAACATCGAGATCGTTGTCTCAAAAGAGGATGACCCCATGTTGGCTGAAGGTAGCTTAGATTTGGCGTTTTTCGCAGATACCACGCATCACATCGCTAATCGAGTCGATTTTTATCGGAAGGTGAGTAAGGCTCTGAAAAAGGAAGGTCGAATGGCGATTTTGGATATTCCTCCCATAGCTCATGAGAAAGGGCTCTGTCCGCATAAACCGGAGGAGTTGCTTTCGCGCGAGCAAGCTATCAATGAAGCAGAAGAGGCTGGGTTCAAACTGATAGAGGAGTTCACATTCATTCAGGAGGATAGATCATACTTTCTGATCTTCCAGAAGAGAGATTAGTGAACGAGGTATTTCATAGTTCCCTTCAGAGTATGACTGAAGGAGGAATGTGTTCTCTGTTCGTGGTGGCAGATTGCTGCGTTTACCGTAAACGAGCTCCCGAACGATGATGGTCCGCCACACTCAGGCTGTTTTTTCGATTCCCGCGACCTCTGGCGCAAACCAGAGCCCTCCCAAACGGGTGCAGCAGGTCGACGCATGACTACTATGGAAACCGAGTGATGCTACCCCACTGGAGCACCCGCAGCCTGGCCCATGCTGCTAATGAAGGTCCAATCTGGAAGAACGAATTTGAAGCCATAGCTATGCCGCTGATTGAGAGTTACGACGTGATACTTTGCGAAACCGCGAGTGGCTGCGTATTCGAGTGTTACCCCAGCGTTTAATCTTGGCTCATAGTTACAATCACCCGGAAGCGTACCTTTCCGATTCAATTCCTTCCTTTAACTTCCAGCGAATCGCCAGTCATGTGTTCCTTAATCTGGAATCGCAGAAAGTCATGAATGGCTTGCAGCGCTTCCTCGTTGCCGGTGGAGATTCGAATCAGGGCGCCGCGTTCTTTCTCTTCATATTTGTAGCTGATTTCACTTTTGAATCTCCCCATGACTTCGCTTCCCGGAGGCGTCTTTTCATGAACCAGCATCGGAACCTCAAAGTTTCCCTCGCTGAACATCACGGTGATGTGTCGCAGATGGCCACGGATTTGCTCGCGACTCTTCGTATCCTTTGCATCGTTCGCTTCAACCAGAATGGCCCCACCATTAGTTGCCAGTAAAAAGTGGTGCGTAGTCTTCAAATGGTCGAAACCCATATGTTTATCGCCACGCTTATTCATTTCGTCCATTTGCTTTTGCGTCATCTGGCGACCGCCCTCTTCCTGCGCGCGCAATGCCGGCGTCAAGCCAATCGCGAGGAGACCGACTACTAGAAATAAGAACTTCCGATTACTCATGTTTGTTTCCTTTCTTCTCTATCGAGGGTTTAGGTAAGAGGAGACTGCTTGATGAACGTGCGCCAGCGCGGGCTGGAAGCGTATTTAACAGACGGGCCCGTTGACCGGGATCGGTTTTTGCCAAATGTTTGTCCCAACGCTGCAAAGTCTCTTTTAAATCATTACGCAAGGCGGTCACTTCCTTTAAGTGCATCTCAAGTTGGGAAAGTTTTTTTGCCGCCAGATTCCGGACCTGCTCGCAAGGCGCCCCACCGCTGTCAAATACCTTAAAGATGGCACCCAACTCATTCAACGTGAATCCGACCGCCAGCGCTTGTCTGATCGTCCGCACTCGTTCAAGCGCACCTTCCGGATACTCGCGATATCCATTACTACCGCGCCGTGAGTGCAATACTCCCTTTCGCTCGTAATGACGGAGAGTATCGGTACTCACGCCGGTGAACTTTGCCAACTCACCAACTCTCCAAAAGTCTTTGTTTGAAGCGTCTCGTCTCAAGATCTTCATGCTAAACCTTGGAATTCGTTCCAATGTCAAGAAGAATATTTAGGCGGAAGTGAAAGCAAAAGACTCTCGGGGCCGCAACCGTTGTTTATACGGGAGGTTCGCCACTTCGGCCAGTCAACGAGCATTCATCCGTGTTAAATTACTAGCCCGCGACCCATGAACACAACTGGTGTCAGAGTGGAGGCACACACATTTCTGGCCACTGCGGCAAGCTCCCTCTGTGTGATCTTGACCCGGCGAAAACCAAACAACCAGGGATGTTACCCGGCGTTGAGAATCAGAAAGCGGCACACAAGCGGAAACGCCAAGTCAGCGAAAACCTTGGACTCGACGGGAAGCCGCTCTATCAGCTCAAGATCACTTTGAAGGGTCCGAACCCCGAGCACAAGTCTATGAAGGAGTGGCTTGGCTACGATCTGGACGCCGCGCGATTCGATGTCGAGATCGCGAACGGCGTTTTGAACCGGCTTAAGGCTTGAGAGTTTGAAGACCAGGACCCACCGCCTTGATCAAATGCAAACCGTAAAAACATCTTCTTGCTTGACCCCGGATCGTTGCAGATGATTAACTTGCCCCGTTCCCGATTAAGCCAGAGGAAAATGTGATGGTTCACATATACGGTCTGTCCGAAAGTGCGCAGCAGCACGTTTCTAAAGCTGCTCGCATCGTCAAGGATATCGTCTTGCCTAATGCCGGTGATGTCGATGTTAACGGACGGTTTCCGACCGAAAGCATGGACGCTCTCGCTGAAGCAGGTTTTTATGGTCTCTGTCTGCCGCAGGAGATTGGTGGAAAAGGCGAAGGAATGCGCGCATTCGCCGGCGTTGTTGAGGAACTCGCCGGCGCGTGCGGGTCCACCGCGATGGTCTATGTAATGCACGTCAGCGCGGCGCAGGCAATCAGGACGTCTTCAACTCTTGCGGAACGCGATGCGATGTTGAGCGCGATCGCCTCGGGAAAGCATCTGACAACACTCGCCTTCTCCGAGACTGGATCGCGATCCCAGTTCTGGGCTCCAGTCTCAAAATTGGAAGAGATCAATGGCGATTATGTGACGTCGGCTTCCAAATCCTGGGTGACGGCGGCCGGACATGCTGACTCTTACGTCTCAACAGCGCAAAAACCAGGCGCCGTATCGCCGCTCGAGTCCACGGTCTATCTGGTTCACACGAAAACGAAGGGTGTGCAGATCACTTCAGCGTTCAACGGACTCGGCCTTCGCGGCAACGATTCGGCCCCAGTGTCGCTTGAAAGGATCACCGTGTCCCGTAGCGACCTCATTTCACCTCCTGGTGAAGGACCGAGAGTCATCCTCGAGGTTGTCCTGCCCTGGTTCGCGATCGGAACGGCCGCGATGGCAAACGGCTTATGTCAAGCCGCCGTACAACGGACTGCCGCGCACCTGGTGGGAACAGAATTCACCCACGACGGTTCGAAGCTGCGCGATCTGCCGAATCTACGTGCCCGCCTCGCTCAGATGAGCGTGCACACAGCACAATCACGCAGCCTATTGGGATACACATTGAACCATCTGGAACAACCGGATGCGACGACGCCGCTCTCGGTTCTCCAGAGCCGCCGCGCAGCTATGGAGGCAGCCGTCGAAGTCACGGATTTGGCGATGAAGGCGTGTGGTGGCGCGGCATTCTCGCGCCATCTGGGAATTGAGCGCTTGTTCCGTGACGCGCGTGCTGGCTGGGTAATGGCTCCGACTGTGGACCACCTGGACGACTTTATTGGCAAGGCCTTAACCGGTTTACCGCTGTTTTGAAGATGGATAACGACAATACCATTCTGCTCGGAGCGGTCGCCTACGATCCCAAGGTCGTTACGATCTGGGAGGGCATCCGCGAACATTTCCACGAGCAAGGTGTGCCCATGGATTTTGCGCTGTTCTCGAACTACGAGCGCCAGGTCGAGGAGCTGCTGAAGGGCCACATCGATATTGCCTGGAACACACCGCTTGCTCATGTGCGTGTCAGGCAGCAGACGAAGGGCGAGTCCTTATCACTCGCGATGCGCGACAGCGACCGCGATTTCCGCGCTAAGATAATTGTGCGAACTGATGCGGGAATCAAGTCGCTGAAAGATCTTGAAGGGAAGACGCTGGCAGTTGGTAGCTCTGATTCAACACAGGCCCGCATTCTGCCCCTTTACTTTCTCAGAAATGAAGGGGTGGATTTGAGTCGCGTCAATCTGTTGCCGTTCGATACCGATCTTGGGAAACACGGCGACACGGGTACTAGTGAACTCGATGTGCTCAAAGCGCTTCAAGAGGGACTCGCAGATGCTGGAACTGTGGGCGATCTCGTGTGGGTAAACGAACAGGCCGCCGGACACATCGACCCCGCCAGGATAGAGGTGTTGTGGACCACCCCTGGATTTGACCATTGTATGTTCGACGCTCATCCGGCTCTGCATTCTGAAAAAGTCGAAGCGTTTCGCCGGGCGCTCTTTGCAATGCGTTGGGACAATCCAAAGCATCGTCGACTGCTCGAGCTAGAGGGGTTGCGGGAGTGGCTGCCACCGCGCGAAGAAGGCTATCGCAGTCTCGAGGCGGCCTTGGAGCAACATTGAGACGAATGAGCTCCCAGGCGGCAGTGATTGCGATTGACGGCGGTGAGTTGAGGCTCGGAGGTGGGCTGCTCGCCCTTGTACGTCCAGCAATAAATAGTCTGGAGCCGGGTGGAATGCTGGCGCTGCTCTCGCGCGCGCAAAGCGTGCGCCAGGATCTCCCTTCATGGTGCCGCGCTCAGCGACACGAGTATCTTGGTGTTGAAAACGTGGCTGACGGCGTTGAGCGGCACCTGATCGCTCGGGGAGAGTTTTCGCAGCCGCGTCGAACCGGTCAGGAGAACAGCCGGCTCAAACCGCGCGACGGAAAATTAACAGCGGCGGATATGTTGGCGACAGCGCCGCTGCCCTCGCATGCGGATCCGGCGACAGGATTTGCGCCGCGGGGGGCGCTCGTGGAGCCCGGTGGAGAGTTATATCCCTTTACAGTAAACGACCGTGACCACGTCGCTCCTCCAGAAGTCGCAGCGCTCTACGACCAGGCGGTGAGTGCTCAGTGGGACGCAACACGGGACATCCCCTGGTCCAAAGTGGAGCCTCTACCCGATTCTTTGGAAACAGCACTCGCGCAAGTCATGACCTTTCTTGCCGAGAATGAGTTGTCTGCTCTTTATGTGCCATCACGTTTCATTGCACGGATACACCCGGCTTACGCTGAAACGGCAATGTTTCTGGCCTCGCAACTTGCCGATGAGGCGCGGCACATCGATGTCTTTCTCAAAAGGGCGCGGTTATGCGGGGGGGGATTAGGCTTTTGTTCGGTGACAACTTCACGATCGCTGCTCTCGCTAATGCAAACAGACGATTTCACTGAAGCGACATTCTTACTATCGGTTCTCGGTGAAGGAACGTTTCTGGATCTGTTGAGTTTCATTGAGCGCCATGCGCCCGACGAGCCCACGGCGGAACTGACTCGCCGGGCAAGAAACGATGAATCGCGGCACGTCCATTTTGGCCTGGCCCATCTGCGCACGGGACTCGCAAAGGACCCTGCCCTCTACGGCCGGCTGGAAGGTGCAGTGCGAAGGCGAGCCACGGCATTGCACGGGGCTGACGGAGTCCCAGCACCACTTCAGGATGCGTTGACGGTACTCGCTGCCGGCGGGTCGGAACCGCAGGCAATAGCCCGAGGACACGAAAGTTATCGGGAGTTACTTGAAACTATGCACCTGAGTCGTATCAAAAGGCTCGGACACGCCGGCTTCACCCCTGAACAGGCCGAGCGGATCTCAGAACTGCACACCCCTAATTTCATGTGAGCGGATGCGCTCGTGAGAGCTAACGGAGAAAAAGCTGCTTGCGGACACTGAAGCACTGCGCTCTAGGCTTGATGGCCAAGGCGCCGCTCGCAGGAGCGGTCAAAACGCGGCTTGTACCACCACTGACTCCCGAAGAGGCGGCGGAACTGAACAGGTGCTTTCTCCGTGACATGGCCACAAGCCTTTCAGAAATTACTGTCAGGCAGAATGTTACAGGGTTTGTAGTCTATACGCCGCTGGGAGCTGAAGCGATGTTTCGGGAAATGCTTCCAGCCGGATTCAACCTGCTGGGCCAGCAGGGAGAGTCGCTTGGCGACCGGCTCTGCAATGCAACCAGGGATCTATTGGCACTGGGATTTGAGTCGTTGTGCCTGATCAACTCCGATAGCCCCACGCTTCCTCAGTCCGTAATCGAATCAGCGGTCGCTGCCCTCTTGCCAGAGGGAGATCGGATCGTTATCGGAGGCGCAGCCGATGGCGGTTACTACCTGATTGGCCTTAAGCAGGTTCATCCCAAACTCTTCGAGCGAATCGCCTGGAGCACAGACAGGGTTCTGGTCCAGACCCTCGAGCGCGCCGATATGTTGGGACTCCAAGTTGAGCTGCTGCGCCCCTGGTACGATGTGGACGACGCGCTGACCCTCGAACAACTTTGCGAAGAACTATTTTTGGCAGGGCCACAGAACGGTAATTACCCAGCGCCCTACACCCGCCGATACCTTGCGCAACTCATCGAGTCAGGCCGCATCTTTCCGAAGTTCGCCGGACGGACCACAAGTTAATGGAATCCAGTTCCGCTAGCACGAACTCCAATTGGACGACGCTCGTGCTTGTCGTCTTGGGTGTGTCCTCGGTTGTGCTCTATCGCTTTTGTCTCCGAGCCGAGGCTGCGAGCGATATAACCTGGTTTCTTCAACTGGTTGCCGGTCAGGCGATACTCTATCTGGTGGCAGCCTGGGTAATTCTGCGATCTCGACCAAATCGGTCAGTCCTTCTGATCGTGATTGTCTTCACGGCTTTATTTCGGTTGAGCATCCTGTTTGCCCCGCCTTTCCTTTCCGATGATATTTACCGATATGTTTGGGACGGGCGGGTCCAGGCGGCAGGCGCCAATCCCTACCGTTACGTTCCCGCTGACCCCGCGTTGGCACAGCTTAGGGATGAAGCTATCTATCCGGAGATCAACCGTCGCGACTATGCCCACACGATCTACCCACCGGTGGCGCAGGCTATCTTTTTCCTGACAACGCGCATAAGCGAATCGATTACCTGGATGAAGGTGACGATGCTGGGCTTCGAGGCCATCGGTATCTGGGCCATTATTCAATTGCTCACAGCATTCGGATTGTCGCGGCAGCGGGTCCTGCTCTACGCCTGGCATCCATTGATTGTCTGGGAGTTTGCTGGCAGCGGACACCTCGACGCAGTGACCGTTGCTCTTGTCATGCTGGCATTGTTAGCAAGGCAACGAAACTCCGAGGTTGTGGTTGGAATCGCCCTGGCAGGCGCGACCCTTGTAAAACTATTTCCGCTGGTTCTGTTTCCCGCTCTCTATAAGCGTTGGGGCTGGAGGATGCCGCTTGCATTCGCCGCCACTATTATTATTGCCTATGTTCCTTACCTGAATGTGGGTCCAATGGCAGTGCTGGGGTTTCTCCCCGGTTATGTAACGGAACAGGGCCTGGCGAGCGGCGAACAATTCTATCTCCTCAGTCTGACGCGCAAACTGATAAGCATTCCGAATGCAGCGTTCCTTATCTTCTCAGTTCTCGTCATGATTGGTCTTGCTGCATGGTCAGTCTTCAAAGTGGAACACGGCGCGCTCTGCTACATTAAGCGTGCCACGGTACTTGCAACAGTGGCGATGGTCCTATTTGCGCCTCACTATTCCTGGTACTTCGCCTGGCTCGTCCCGTTCCTGTGTTTTGTTCCCGTCGCCTCGCTGTTCTATCTTACTTGCGCAAGTTTTGTCCTTTACGCGACATGGCTGGGCGATGATGCCGATCAAATGTTTTTGATCAACAGCGCAATATATCTGCCGTTTGTGCTCCTTGTGGTGATTGAACAATTCTTGCGGCGAGGGCAGTTTCCTCCGCCACGTGACAAAGTGACCTTTGATTGAGAGGGACGATGAGAGCTCTTGTAACAGGAGGAGCCGGATTAATCGGTTCGCATATCGCCGACTTGCTGATTCGCGAGGGCTGGTCGGTTCGGATCTTAGATAATCTCGAGCCGCAAACTCACCAGCGAGGGAAGCCTGTCTGGATACCCGAAACGGCGGAGTTTATTGAGGCCGACATTCGCGATCGAGCTGCCGTTGCCGCAGCGTTACGCAACATTGATATTGTTTTCCACCAGGCCGCTTATGGTGGGTACATGCCGGAAATTGCGAAGTTTGTTGAGGTCAATAGCTTTGGTACTGCCCAGATGCTTGAGATCATCCGCGATGAATCTCTGCCGGTGAAGAAAGTTGTAGTCGCGTCGTCTCAGGCCGTGTATAGCGAAGGGGCCGCAACTTGTCCGCGACACGGGTTGGTATTTCCCCGTGTTCGTGAGGTTGACCAACTCAGTGGCGGAGACTTTTCGGTTCGGTGTCCTCAATGTGACCTGGAAACATCCTCGGTACCGACACCGGAGGAGGCTCCATTGGGCGGGGAAACTGTCTACGCGATTACAAAAGTGGATCAGGAGCGGCTCGTCCTGACTTGGGCGAGGCAGACCGGCATTCCGGCCGTTGCCTTACGTTACTCTTGCACCTATGGACCACGCCAATCGATCTTCAATCCTTATACCGGGGTGATTGCAATTTTCTGCACCAAGCTTCTCAATGGGCAACCGGCAGTGCTTTATGAGGATGGATACCAGACTCGCGATCTCTGCTTTGTTGAAGACATTGCCCGGGCAAACTTGCTGGCCGCCTCTAGTGACGCTCTGGATGGACTCGCCGTAAATGTTGGCAGCGGCAAAGCCGCAACCATTCGACAGGTAGCAGCAATTATCTCTGCGGCGCTGAAGATCTCTATTCAACCGGTGGCCCCGGGAGAGTTTAGGCCCGGCGAGATACGTCATTTGACTTCGGACATTACCCGGATTCGATCAGTCGGGTTCACTCCTCAAATAGATCTGGAGACCGGGATCGAGCGCTATCTGGATTGGATTCGTGGGCAGACCGACGTTCGAGATTACTTTAAAGAGGCTGGCGCTATACTGCGAGCAAAAGGGGTCGTGCGACAGATTCAGTGAAGCACTGATGAGAGTCTCCGTTATTATTCCTGCCCTGAATGAGGAGGAAACGATTGGTGATGTGGTCCGCGCTGTCCTTTGTCAGAGCGTGGACGAGGTGCTTGTCGTTGACAATGGCAGCGATGATGCCACGGCTGAACGGGCGCAGGTTGCGGGCGCGCGAGTTGTTCACGAACCGCGGCGTGGCTATGGTCGTGCTTGTGCCGCAGGAGTTCTGGCTCTCACTCCGGAATGCGATATCGTAGTTTTTCTTGATGGTGATGGAAGCGACTGTCCGGAGATGCTGGATCAGCTCATAGAACCAATCGCGCAAAGGCAGTACGACTTTGTTATCGGGTCGCGTACCCGCGGTCATCGCGAGCCCGGGAGCCTGAACGTCCAGCAGATCATTGCCGGACGGGCGGCAGGATTATTGCTTCGTGCGCTTTACGGAGTCCGTTTTACGGACATGTGTCCTTTTCGCGCAATCCGCCGTCCCAGTCTGGACCGTCTCGCGATGCGCGAGCAGACCTACGGGTGGAATCTGGAAATGCAGATGCGGGCGGCTCGCGTTGGTCTGTCAATCCTCGAAGTGCCTGTGAGCAGTCGTCGTCGAGCTGGAGGAGAGTCGAAGGTTTCCGGCACTTTAAGTGGAACATTCAAAGCAGGAGCGCGCATTCTCGCAACCTTCGCACGCGTGGCTTTAGAACGTCGGTGATTTCTTAGCGGCCAGGTTCAGTCGCGTGCAATCACGACGGTAGTACAAGCACTTCCAATCTTTGGCAGATCGCGTGACGGCGCCATTTCGATCTCTAACCGGGGTTGGTCACTTCTTAACACGGGACAATAGTGGTCAGGTTCGTCCAGAGCCCTCTGCAGAGCTCGGCGCCCAGCACAGCCGCCGCGGCATGTTTCTCGGAATTTGCAGGGCTCACAAGCCTGAGGCAACAGCCTGGCGGCGACAAATGCAGAAGTTCGAAGAATATTCTCACCGGCGTCCAGCAGATGTGTTAACGGTTCACCTTTGCCGGGCCAATACACGCAAGGCTGCGTGGTACCACGCGGAGTTACTCTCACTGTGGTAATACCGCAGCCGCAATTGATTTCAGGAGGGGGCAGTCCTGCCATCGCTCGCACCAGCGGCTCACCGATGGCAATGACATACGTTTCGGCGAACAACCGACGAAATCCTTCCCAATATTCGTCGTAACCTAGAGCGTACGCATCGGTTCGCACCGCCTGGTATACATTCACCCGCAAGGGGGCCTCAAATCTTTTAGCGATGCGAGCCACGTCGGCGAGTTTCAGATAATTGGGCTTCATCATGACCGCGATGATTGTGGTGGGAACACCAAGAAGGCGGCAGCGCTCAGCCTGTTCGTGAATCAGATCCCAGTTTCCCACTCCACGTTGCGCGTCCTGCTCCTCTTCGGTGGGATAGTCGAGGGAGAACTCGACATCGTGGAAGGCGCGCACGTGAGCGTCATCGAGACTGGCGATACTGTGACCGTTCGAAGTAATGGTGAGCTTAATTGCTTGAGTGCGCAGAAAATCGACGATTGAGAGGAAATCAGGATGCATCCCGTTCTCGCCGGTCCCGAGATTCACCGCGCGCACAGGAAGACGTTCAATTACAGCGCGTACTTGATCGAGTGTCAGTCGATCAACTCGCTCAGGATCGCGATAGCAAAAAGAGCAGGCGAGATTGCATTCGTTCGTCAGCCCGAGGCCCAGTGCGAAACCGGGGGTCGCCCTCGGCATGGCAGATAGTCCTGTTTTCTCGAGATCCATTACGTGTGACTAAGAGTTTATCTCAAGAAGCGAGGGGTTGGCACCCGATCGCGATTCAGGTGATCCATCCAATGACACGTCCCAGAAATCCGTCGCGATAGTTTGGTTGGCGCGCGAACGCTGCGTCAACGCCAAGCGCGCGGCCTGCTCGAAAGAAGAAAAAGAAACCGTTGAGCAGGATAAGAAAGAAGTAGGTCCAGGGCCACTCGTGGGGTCTATTGTAGAGGCCAAGCCACAGATTCATTGCCATTAACATGCCGAGCAGGCCGCCGAGTCGAGTGAACAGACCAAGCAGGAGCGAAACGGCGATGAACGTTTCTGCTGCCCAGACCTGGAAAGCGAATAGTTTGAAATTGGGGAGTATCAGGTCATTAACAAGTGAGGCATGTGGCTTGAAGGCCGCATATTTCCCCATCTCCTCCATCCAATAGCGCAAGCCGCCGCTGCCATCTGGGTTGTCCGTGAAAGTCGGGGGCAACTTCCAGAGCATCTGCTGATACCACATACCACCGATAGAAATTCGCGCAAGCCACAGATAAAGATTTTGGACCGTCCGTTGCCGGGAGTCTCTGACGAGGTTGAAGGCGGCGATGACTATGCTTGCCATCAACAGCAGTATGAAAAGGTAGATGGGGAAGCGCCCGTGCAGGGTACTTTGTTGAAAGAACTGAAGAAGATCATAAAGCGGGGTTGACATCCGATTTAACCTAAGTTGTTCGTCCAGTTTGGGAAGGTTCTTCGCTGCGAATCCGAGAGGCCAGGACTTCTATACAGCCCTCCAAAGTCAACAGCTTCGGATAGTCGGACTCAGGAATCTGCACATCGAGTTCCTCATCGAGCGCAATCGCAAAATTGAGGAAATCCATCGAGTCGATGTCGAGTTGGTCGCGGAAGCTGACGTCTGCCTTGAGGCGAGATAAATCAGCCTCAGGCGCGATGTCGCCGAGGATTCGTAAAACCGTCGCTTTGATCTCTTCTCGTGTCATAGTTTATCCGGATCCTGGAGTAATCGGTCGATTGCCGCGAGGAACAGACTGCCGCGGTGGCCGTCGCTCACGCGATGATCGGCGGAGAGCGTGGCCTTAATAGCAGAACAGGAAACAACTCGTCCTTCCACCGCACGCGGAATTTCAATGGGCCTGCCAAAACCGACGATTGCCACCTGCGGCGGATAAATAATTCCAAAGACACTCTCAGCACCACGTTCGCCGAGGCTGGTGATGGTGATAGTGGGTTCTGATAGTTCGGAGCTTCGCAGTGATCCGGCACGGGGCACGTTGCACCAGATCGCGAAAGTTTTTCATCAACTCGTCCAGGTTCTGACGATCTGTTCCCAGCAATGCTGGCGCGACGAGTCCGCCCTGGCGCAAAGATATGGCTACCCCAACGTTAATCTCGGCACAAGGATTCAGTTTGTCGTCTTTCCAGATGGAGTTTAGCTCTGGAACTTCATGAAGCGCCAGCGCAACGGCCTTGATCAAAGGTCAGCAGCAAAACTGCCTGTTCGCCAGCCTTCATCAATAATCACAGCGCGGTGCGTCTGCAACGGACGCCAAAATCGTGGTTCTGAATAATCTCTGCAGCAGACAGCAACATGCGTACCGGGTTTTAGAACCAGGTTTATCGATGTTATGCGTGTTTTTTCGCAGTACTCGATAGAGCTTGATTTCGGCCTACGCAGCGCGATTATCCTGCCGTCGTCGCTTTGGCAAAAAGTCTTCAGTCTACATTTCTTCACTTTCTCAACGCCCTGGTGCAAATTGATTACCTCCCGGACCATCCACGAACGCGCTATACTGGCAACGAATTCCAACAGGTAATTCCGAGCCAGCAGCCGGAGAAAAAGAGATCAATGCCGCCTCAGCCTGGAGCGCGGTTGAGGAGAGAGTGTCGAGATCAGCAGTGACTGTAGACGAACCTAAGAATAACACGAGACCTGATGACGTCGTCACGCTGGCGGCTAGAATTCGAGGTGAGAATGCAGAGCTTGCGCGGTGGGCTCGAGGTTATGGGGCGATCCGGCACACGGACCTCACGCAAGTACGGATTCATCAGCTTGAGCGACGCCTTGCGGCACTGGGGCAGCGCGGTGACGGGGTGAATTTTTATGATCTCCTCTTTGCGCTGGACCGCGTGGCGAGTAGCGGGATGTGGCTGGTAGTTCACGAGACCTATGCGCGCAACGTGTATTTGGATGGCCGGCCACTTTCACCTCAAGATTTCAAAGTGCGCCCTGAAGGTCACACTGGTGGATCGCTCAATATGGTTCCCGCCTACGCGGGTTATCTCGCAGTCAATGCGCTCGAGGGGATCACGCGGGCGTGGCTTATGGGCCAGGGCCATTGCGTGGCAGCGATAGATTCGCTCAATCTGCTGGTCGATAATCTGACAGCAGCCCACGCCGAGCGCTACTCACTCACGAATGAAGGGCTGACGCGCTACGTGCGGGATTTCTATTCCTATCGTTTGCGCGAAGATGGGAAACAGGATTCGCCGCTCGGCAGCCACGTCAACGCACATACAGCGGGTGGATTGGCCGAGGGCGGATATCTCGGTTTCGCCGAGCTTCAATATGTGCATATGCCGCTCGTGGGCGAACGGCTGGTGGTCTTTCTCTCTGACGGCGCGTTTGAAGAGCAGCGTGGCAGCGATTGGGCGCCGCGCTGGTGGCGGGCAGAAGATTCGGGATTAATTGCGCCAATCATGATCAAGAACGGGCGGCGCATCGATCAGCGCACCACGATGTCGCAGCAGGGCGGCGTCGAATGGTTCTGCGCACACCTGC
The DNA here is from genome assembly GCA_041751855.1 of Pyrinomonadaceae bacterium. GTDB lineage: Bacteria > Acidobacteriota > Blastocatellia > Pyrinomonadales > Pyrinomonadaceae > PSRF01. The sequence goes on along the minus strand of JBGSWR010000088.1, from coordinate 25,737 downwards.
GGCTGCACGGTTTCGATCCGCTGGTCTTTGACGGGCGCGATCCGGCAGCTTTCGTATGGGCGATCCTTGAGATCGAGCATCGACTCGAGGCGGCAGCAGCATCCGTCAAAAACGGGAGCAGCCGCTATCCCGTTGCGTTGCCCTATGGCGTGGCCGTCGCGCCGAAAGGCGCAGGTTTTCCGGGAGAAGGAACCAACCTCGCGCACAACCTGCCGCTGATGGCGAACCCTCATACAGACGCGCGCGCGGCGGCGCTTTTCAACGAGGGGGCTGGGAAGTTATGGGTTGCGCCGGCGGAATTGCGCGAAGCCATCAGTAAGCTGCAACAGCATCGCAATTCCCACCGGCCCAAAGAGCGTGACCATGAATTGGCGCATCGTGATGTGCCGGCGCCCAAGATTCCAACTCCGCCATTCCGCCCTGTCAACACAGAACAACTCCGGGAGCCCGCTCTGTGGACGACCGCATCGCCGATGACTGCCGTTGACGAAGTGTTCACGGCCATCATCCAGGCCAATCCACAACTGCGCCCGCGCGTCGGTAATCCTGATGAGATGCGATCGAATCGGTTGATCAGAACCCTAGAGTCTCTTAAATTCCGCGTCACTGCTCCCGAGCCGGGCATTCCCGAAAGCGTCTACGGCGCCGTCATCACGGCGTTGAATGAAGAAGCTGTCGCAGCGGCGGCCCTGGCAAACAAGGGTGGCATCAATCTCTTTCACACGTATGAAGCCTTCGGGACCAAGATGCATGGCATCATGCGACAGGAGATCATCTTCGCCAATCACTGTGGGGAAGCGGGCCGCCCGCAACGCTGGCTCTCGATTCCGCTCGCGCTGACCTCACATACCTGGGAGAACGGCAAGAATGAGCAGTCGCATCAGGACCCTAGCCTCGCTGAGGCTTTACTTGGAGAGCCCTCCCACATCTCGCGCGTGTTGTTTGCGGCGGACTTCAACACGGCGGCCGCGGTGATGGAGGCGATCTATCAGACACGCGGCCAGATCTGGACGCTGGTGGTTCCCAAAGAGGACGCCGTTCCCGATCTGTTCACTGCTGATGAAGCGCGACAGTTAGTGGTTGATGGCGGACTACGTCTGGACTGGGCGAGTCATGATGTAGAGAACGCGCGCATCATTCTTACTGCGGTGGGGGCCTATCAACTGAGTGAAGTGGTGAGAGCTTCAGTGAGACTGGCCGACCGTGGAGTTCCGCTTCTGGTTAATTATCTGCTTGAACCGGGCCGGTTTCGCCACCCACGCAGCCGGAATGAAGAGATGCATGCAGCTACGCCCGCTATCATCGAGCGACTGTTCTCCTCTAAAGTTCAGCTGCGGTTGTTTGTAGCGCACACGCGGCCCGAACCATTGCTGGGACTCCTCGGCTTGCTCCATACCGGACCACGCACGAGTGCGCTTGGCTACATTAACAATGGCGGAACGCTCAGTACACCCGGTATGCATTTTTTGAATCGCTGTAGCTGGGCGCACTGCGTTATGGAAACCGCACGGTTGCTTGATCTTCCACGCGAAGAGTTGCTGAGCCAGAGCGAAATCCGAGCCATTGACGGATTGACCAGTCCGCATGGTGTGATCATCCCTGAAGTGAACGCCTAAAGAGCAGCAACTTAGGGACAAAATCATTTTCCGTAAAATAAAGAGGAACGCATGGAATCAGACATCAAGTTAGGGCGCATATTTGGGGTCCAAATCGGATTGCACTATTCCTGGATCCTCATCGCAGTGCTGATCACGTTGTCGCTCGCCTTGCGCTTTCAGGCGCTGAATCCTCACTGGGGCAGCGGAACTGCCTGGGCGACGGCGATTATCACCGCCGCACTCTTCTTCGTCTCAATCGTTGTACATGAATTGTCGCACGCCATGGTGGCGAAAATGCGCGGCCTGCCGGTGCATTCCATCACACTCTTTGCGCTCGGCGGTCTCGCGCGGATCGAGAAGGAGGCGGCGGATGCGAATACTGAATTCTGGATGGGTATTGTCGGCCCAATCACTAGCGCCTTGATCGGATTTCTCTGTCTGGGACTCGCGTGGACAGTCGGGTGGACCACTCTTGGCGAACCTGGAACGCCGCTGATGGCGATGCTGGTCTGGCTTGGATTCATCAATATTGTGCTCGCCATCTTCAATATGATCCCCGGGTTCCCGATGGATGGCGGGCGGGTGTTGCGCGCCTTGGTCTGGTGGAAGACTGGCGATGCCGCATTCGCTACCCGGGTGGCGGCAATAACAGGACAATCCATCGCTTTTGGGTTCATCATCCTGGGGGTCATTGGATTCTTTTATGGCCTGGGTTTTGGTGGGTTGTGGATTGCCTTTATCGGCTGGTTTTTGTTGAACGCCGCTCGTGCGAGTTACGCTCAAATGGAGATGGGCGAAAGGCTGCGCGGTGTACGTGTTGCCGATGTGATGACACGCGACTGTCCACTAGTTGATGGCCGTTCTAACCTGCAAACGTTTGTTGATAATCAACTTTTACACAGCGGGCGTCGTTGTTACCTCGTCGCTGCGAACGGCAGGCCGGAAGGACTCATCACCCTGCAGGAGGTCAAATCCGTCGAGCGAGCGAAGTGGCCTTACACGACTGTTTATGACGCAATGGTGCCAATTGATCAGCTCAAGACAGTGGAGCCGGAGATTAGCGTCTCCGAGGCGCTGGAGATACTCGGGCGCGCGGACATTAATCAGTTGCCCGTATTATCCGGCGGACGCCTGGAGGGAGTCATCTCGCGCGACCGGATCCTTCAATTCCTCGTCACCCGGGCCGAACTGGATATGTGATGCTGGCAGTCGAGCTTGCGTGAGGATGGAAGCTTCTCGCGCCGAAGGTCGTTGCAAACTGAGTGTGTGACCTGGCGCCCAGGCTGTTCAACAATAGGACCAGAAGGATCAAAGACGGCAGGCGCCCGGATCGCACTTGGCAAAGTGCTCACCATTCAGTTTGTTGGAAGCTGTAAATTTGGTCGGCCCCTCTCGGTTCCCCAAAAATGAGAATTTGAGAGCGCTATCCCGGTGGCTGAATGGGGGCATGGTTGTTGCGCTCGAAAGGACACACGAAGGAAGCTCTCGGTTTGAGATGGCAAATGAGTCGTTGGCCAATCTGTTTTGAGGCTTCTACCGAGATTGAAAGGGAGGACAAGGTCGTGAGAGAGGTTGATATAAATTTTCAGGATCGAAAAGAGGCAGGTCAGGTACTGGCGTACAGACTCAGCAAATATGCGGATCAGAAGCCAATCGTGCTGGGCCTGCCGCGTGGGGGCGTGCCAGTGGCTTTTGAGGTTGCAATCGCTCTCGATGCGCCGCTGGATGTCTTTGTAGTCCGTAATGTTCCTCATGATCGGTTGAAAATACTTCATATTGAATGCGTTTCTCACTCGAATCTCCCGGCATATCCATTGCCTCTTAACTAAATACTCCAAACGATTCAAAAGAAGCGAATCGTCTGAGACAGGAATGTTTGGTTCTGTTCTGGTGAGGGCAGTGGATGAGAAACAGGGATGATAAGTTTAGGAACACCTGGTTGGTGGAACCGAAGTAATTATCTATGACTAAGAGGATTCTATGATCGTCCGTGAAATTTCATTACGTGAACTTGTGGTACTAACGATTGTTGGTCTTTCGCTGGTTAGTGTTAACGGGATGGCCCAGACGCAAACATTTACCAGGGAACGGATTGAATATGTGTTGGAGCTCCCTTCGCCAGAATGGCAGGTGATCTCACGCCTTGATGTTCATGATCATGTCGAGTTCATGTATGAGGGTGACCGCGAGAGTGGATACTTACGCCTTAGAAAAAACAAGGTGTCCGCCGGTACTACTGAGGAGGATCTGTTTCGGTATGACGAGAAATGGAGATTGCAGTCACTCCCGGGCTACATTGTCTGCGGCGAGTGCAAGGGAGAGAAGTTCATTGGTCGACTCCCTGGGCGGGTGTTTGCTTACGAATACACAAGTGGCGGCCGCGCGATGGCAGGGCGGATCTACTACTTGCAGATAGACAGCCGGACTTTCCATACCCTCCACTTTAGTGGCGAGCGCGGCAAGCTTGACAACTTACGCAGCCAGATGGACTCGATTGCTGGTAGTTTCCGGCTGAAGTGAAGCTGTTCGACGAACTTTAGTTTGTCGTCTCCATTTCCCTGAAGCTGGTTTGTGATTGGTCAACGTTGGGAAAACTCCTAGCGAACCACAGGGAGATATCGCTTGTACTCGGAAGTACCTAAGCGACGAGAACGACAAACTGAAGTTCGTCGGACATGATGTTCGATAAACTTCAGTTTGTCGTTTTGGGATAAGCGGAAGCTGAGGTGTGATTGGTCAACGTTGGGAACCAGAATTCGCAAGCGAACCAGGGGCAGATATCGCTTGCACTCGGAGGTACCTGAGCGACGAAAACGACAAACTGAAGTTCGTCGGACATGCGAATTTTCCCGCAGCGTTGCGGGGACTTTTTACAACGGTCAACGCTCAACGGAGAAAACTACTGAGAATCTGTAAGACACAAGCCCGGTACGTTCGTTGCGTGCAGTGAGACTATCGGAAGAATCGAAATCTGTAGTTCAGAGGGCGCCCATTCTTAACGGGAGGTCCGAAGAACGAATTTCCAGGAAAAGAGAAGATCATGAAAGTCAAAGAAGTTATGACACCCAATCCCAGCGCTTGCACACCAACCAGTACTCTGGCTGATGCGGCAGGACTCATGTGGGACAACGACTGCGGAATAGTCCCGGTAGTGAAGGAAGGTGGAAAGGTGGTTGGCCTGGTGACTGACCGCGACATCTGCATGGCGGCGCAAATTAACAACCGGAATCTGAGCAATATCGCGGTAGAAGAAGTGATTTCGGGAGAAGTGTTCGCTTGTGGCCCAGATGATGACGTTCGTACCGCGCTCAAGACCATGGCGCAAAACAAGGTGCACAGGCTTCCAGTTGTCGCTGCTGATGGAAGCTTGGAAGGCGTGCTTTCGATGAACGATCTCGTTCTCAAAGCGGAAGATAGCAGGGAAAAGAAGGCTCCGGAACTCTCGTACGCCGACGTGATAAAGGCTTATAAGGGAATTTGTGAACATCGGCTTCCAGCGCAGCAGGCGCGATCTGCCGCTGGCGTCTAACAAGTCGAACGAGAATACTGGGGGATTTTCGCAAGCCGCAGCACGGAATGGTGCTTGGAGGGGTTGCTTTGTCCACCAAAGGGAAGAGGTTAGGCGAAAGTAAAGGTGACAGTGAGATCACTGCAAGTTTTGCGCGAGCTTAAGTGGGATTCACGAGTTGGCTGGTCGGAAATCGGCGTGGAAGTACGCGAAGGGATCGTAACGCTCACCGCACAGTCAATAACTATGTGAAAAAACTTGCTGCCTTGTAATAGTATTGAAAGATTGACGAGCGAGACTAAACCAGCGATCCAGATTTCAAAGGAGACAGTTATGAAGATTCTCTTAGCCATTGACGGCTCATCTCAAAGCGAACAAGCGTTGCTGGAGGTTGCTGGCAGGCCTTGGCCAGAGGGCAGTCACATCAAGGTTGTGACCGTCTATGACCCACCGCCACACTTTACCCCGGAGGTATGGGGAATGACGTCCCGTGAAACCTATACGATGGCGCGAGGTCACTTACAAAAGTCCGCAGAGGAAATTGTCGAGAGAGCTCACTCGTCGCTTAGTTCGGTTCTTGAGAAGAGTATCCACCTGACGACAGAAGTCTTGGAGGGCGAGCCAAGAAGGGCCATCCTTGATGCGTCTGATAGCTGGGGCGCTGATCTGATCGTTGTAGGGGCCCAGGGACACGGCGCAGTCTCGCGATTTTTACTTGGCTCGGTATCAAGCGCCTTAGTTCATCATGCTAAGTGTTCAGTCGAGATCGTACGCCAGCGGGAGGCACATTGACGATCTGAACGGTCCCGCTCGCGATTCTTGAGTGGCACGGCGTCATGGAATTAAGTTATTTGTTCACCAATTCAGCCCCGGATAGCACCCTGGGGCCAGCAAGCTTCAAGAGTCGATGCAACGCCGAAGCTGTTGGCTAAGCTGTTCACCAACTGATCGTTGGGCGGTCCAAACCACGAAGCATCGCAGCCGTCGAGCCTCCGCCACTACTCGGGGTGCGTCGCTAATCTAATTCTCTAATCTTATGAGCTCAATCACATACGGAGAGGTAGATGATCTTTAAACAGTTTTATCTTGAAAGCCTTGGGCATGCCTCCTATATGGTTGGCTCGGAGCAGACGGGCGAGGCCCTGGTCCTGGACGTGCGCCGGGACGTGGATAACTACTTCAAAGAAGCTCGCGCGCAGGGGATGCGGATAGCCTATGCTGCCGACACTCACCAGCATAACGACTATCTGACCGGAATCTGTGAACTGCCGGTGCGCGGTGAAGTGCAATTGCTCGCTAGTGCGCGCGCTGAGCTGGGATACAAAGCGCGGCCGCTGGGGGAAGCAGATCGCCTCGAAGTAGGTGAGGTGGTTTTTGAAGTAATTCAGACGCCGGGGCATACTCCGGAGCATATTAGTATCGTGGTAACCGATCGCTCGCGAGGCGATGAACCCGCGCTCCTGCTCTCAGGCGGCGCACTGCTCGTTGCCGATGTGGCGCGGCCTGATCTCCTCGGCGGCGGAGAACAAACGCGAAGGCTCGCGGCCGATATGTGCCGCACGCTGCAAGAGAAGATACTGACTCTTCCGGATCATGTAGAAGTCTATCCGACACATGTCACTGGCTCTTTGTGTGGCGGCCACATCGGCAGCAGACTATCCACCACCATTGGCTACGAACGGCGCATGAACCGGATGTTGGCTGCGCTCGGCTCTGAGAAAGAGTTTGTCGAGAACTGTCTTAATCTCGAGAATCTACCCGCCGTGCCTCCTTACTGGAAACGGATGCGCAAGCAAAATCAGGCAGGACCACCACTCCTCGGCGTGCTCCAGGAGCCTCCGCCGTTGCGAGTACCGGATTTTGAGAACGCACGCGATAGAGGAGCCATTGTGCTTGACTGCCGCTCTCCCGAAGCGTTCGGCGGCGCTCACATTCGCGGCGCGCTGAATGCCGGAGCGGGCTCATCTTTTCCGACCTGGGCGGGTACGGTTTTGCCGCCCGATACCCCGTATATCCTCGTGCTCGAAGCGGCGGATCAGTTGTGGGAAATTTGTTGGGAACTTCTGCGTATAGGTTACGACCTGCCGCAAGGCTGGCTTGCAGGCGGGATGCTGGCCTGGCGGACTGCTGCCAAACCGTTCGAGACGTTGCCGCAGTGGTCAGTGTGGGATCTGGAGGAACGTATCAAGCGCGACATGAACCTTGTGATAATCGATGTGCGCCAGCCACAGGAATGGGCCGACGGTCACATCTCTGACGCTCGACATATCACCGGGGCGGAATTGCCGCAGCGTATCAATGAGGTCCCAAAGGATGTTCCTGTGGCCGTCATCTGTGGAAGCGGGTATCGGTCGTCCGTTTCTTCGAGTTTACTCGCTCACCACGGCTATCAAAACATCGCCAATGTGCTAGGTGGGATGAGCGCGTGGAAGCGCGCCGGCTTACCAACTGTGTGAGGGAAAACCCTGGTTGTGGCGACCCATCAGGCTCGAGAATTCACCGAATCTGAGCGCGGGCGAACTGAGTCTCGTTCAACTTCCCGTCGTAGCTGACCTGGAGGGAGGAAGATCGGCAGGAGATATCCGCGCTTTTGGGTAAAAGCCCGGATTGTTGCGTAAGACTTCGCATCTGCGAATTTCCTGAACGCTCAAACCCCTCAGAAAATGGGTAGGTTCAAAACTGGCACGAGCGGTGCACTGGGAAGAAGTCGTGCTTTTACGCAGGCTCGCGGGTTGGAGTACTCTGTTGTTCCCGCGGGGTACACAGAAGACGGGAGAGGAGTGTCCAAATGAAGATCTTACTACCGATCGATGGGTCCGAGTACAGCGATGCAGCAGTTGAAGAAGTAGCTCGCCGGCCATGGCCGCCGCAAAGCGAGGTCAGAGTCATTAACGTTGTTGAAATGCCTGTGATGCCCGCCATGGAACCTTGGGGGATGTCCCCAGACTATTTTGAAACCCTGGAAGAGAAAGGCCGTGATGCCGCAAGGGCCGTGATCGAAAGTGCTCTGGTCAAGCTTAAGACAACTGACGATAAGACGCTCCGGATCAGCAGCCAAATTATTCTGGGTTCAGCCAAACAAGCGATCGTGGATGAAGCTGAAAGCTGGGGCGCTGATCTGGTTGTCATAGGCTCGCGAGGTCTTGGCACGTGGGATCGCATAATCTTGGGCTCTGTCTCAAACAGTGTGGTTAATCATGCGAAGTGTTCGGTTGAGATCGTGCGAATCCGACCACAAGATCCCGCCAAAGGATAAGTCGTAGTTGGCGGAATTTAGACCTGGGAGCGCAGAAGAGCTTTGTGGCGGGGTGAGAGACTCTCGTCATCATCCCGCTAAAGCGAGCAACCGATGAAGGCTGTTCAGAACTTGTGCGGAGAAAAACAGCATGAAAGAAAAAATGAAGTTCTTAATCGGGTATGATGGCTCTCACTTTGCCGACGCGGGGCTCGATGATCTGCGGCGCGCCGGTTTGCCGCGTGAAGCGAAAGCTATCGTGCTCACCGTTTCCGAACTCTGGTTGCCCTACATTACAGACAACCACGTGACGCAACCTTCCGTTTCCGAAGCCCGCGCCGGTTCAGGAAGAAGAGACCGCGCGGCTCCGGCCGGCGCCAAACCGGTCACGGAGGCGCGTGCCCTTGCGCTCGAAGGCAAAACACGATTGCAGAAGCATTTTCCTGATTGGAACATAGAGGCGGAAGAGTCCTCGGGTTCGCCGGCCCGAGAAATCCTGAGTAGAGCATCTGATTGGAAGCCTGACTTGATTGCTGTCGGTTTCCAGGGCCGCTCAGGGTTGGGAAGATTTCTTCTTGGCAGTGTGTCGCAAAAAGTGATCAATGAAGCTCGTTGCTCGGTTAGGGTAGCTCGCGGAACTGCTTGGAAAAATGGATCTCCAATACGCATTCTCATCGCGTTGGATGGATCGCCAGGTTCGGCAGCGGCAGTTCAGTCTGTATCTGTGCGCATGTGGCCCCAAGGCAGTGAGGTTAGGCTGATCACGATAGTCGATTCTTCAAATGGAGCTGGCGTAACTGAACCCGCTTCCCGCAAGTCGCCAGATTCTTCCAATGCAGCCTCCCGTCCCTGGGTCCAGGGCTTCCTCGATGCAGCAGCCAACAAGTTGCGGGCGATAAACCTGGTGGTCTCAACGAGGGTTGACCAAGGGGATCCTAAGCCACTGATCATCGCCAATGCGGTAGAGTGGGGAGCAGAATGCATTTTTATCGGCGCGTCAAGCGCGCTTAATCCACTTGAACAGTTCCTGCTCGGCAGCGTTGCTACTGCTGTTGTTTCCCGCGCCCATTGTTCAGTGGAAGTTGTGCGCTAACGACGGAGCTGGACGTTTTACAAGAGGGCGATCATTTCCTTTTGCCGTAAAGTTGCGATCCGCGCGCCAGAGGCCACTCCAGATTTAACCTTTGAAAGCGAGGATTTGGTGTTTACCGATGACCTCAACCCCCATAAGTGAAGTCCGCGACGATCGGCAAGTGATCGGAGGCAAGCAGCGCAAGACGACTGCGATGGACTGTGACCTTCTTCACTTCAAGAGTGGAATCGTGATAAATATGATCGACGTGTGCTAACGGCAGAATGCCGGGATAGCTCCGCACTCGGCGCGTTCTGCGCAGCGGCTCAGCGGTGTTGAAGTGTTTCTCCAGCAGATGGGACGCGAGCCCACGCGGCCACTCGTTAAAATCTCCAAGTATCAGGCGCGGTAAAGCATTATTGGACTGATTACCGAGCACCTCCAGCAATCTCATTGCCTGATAGCGGCGCTCAAAAAAACTGGTGCCCAAATGCACGCCATAGATCCGCACTAAATGCGGGACCCGCTGTTGACTTTGCAAGGCAAGGGTCACTTCCAGGCATCCACGTGGCTCTCTCTTACGCCAGGTGATGTCGTGATTCTGATCGCCTAAGATTGGGAGGCGGGAAATTACTGCGTTTCCGTATGCCCCACCATATAGGCGACGGTTCTCGCCGATGCGATAATCAAATCCCAGCTCTTCGGCGATATAGCGGACTTGATTGCGCTCGCGTTGGTCTTCATCCATGCCAACGACTTCCTGTAGGGCGATAATGTCAGGATCGGTCTCCTTTAGAACGTTAACTATGCGTTGCGGGCGCACCCGGCCGTCTAGCCCTCGGCACTTGTGAACGTTGTAAGTGGTGATTCGAAAAGAGACCATTGTTGCTAATCTTAAGATTTAGAGCATATAAGTCAAAATGAGGAGCTGGCAGGGGTGGCTTGAAACGGTACTCATTTCTTTAGTCCTATCAGCAAAGTTGTTACAGTAGCGCTTCAGTTTACCGCGGAGCGTGATGGGTGATGGCCCCACGTTACCACGTGAGGGCACTGATTCCTTGCCACTCACGAGGGTGATGTCGGTTTACAATAATGCGTGAAAAACTGATCGCCGAGTACCATGCCATGCTCGCAACGGACCAGAGCCTTACAAGTGGGTTTCTGGCGAGCTTGAAGGAGTTGATGGGCGCCCGACACCTGGTTTACGACGGGCGCCAAATTGGCGTAGCACTCCGCCCCCATCTACTTACCCGAGCCCAATACGATCTCCTGACCCACGCATCTGAAGTTCTCGCTGGAGCGTTCCTAACGGTCGCCGAGGCGCTTCTTACTGAACCCTCGAGAATGAGTATCATTGGACTCACGGAGCGCGAGATCAGTCTAGCGATCGTCAATCCAAAATATGCGGCGCCCGCGGTGACGACGAGGCTCGATGCATTCGTTCACGGCGACGAAATCAAGTTCGTCGAGTACAACGCCGAAAATCCTTCCAGTATCACAGATCAGGCGGGACTGAACGAGGTGCTTCTCGAAGTTCCCGCGATGCAAGCCCTGGCAGAGCGCTACGAACTTCGACAGTTCAGCCCGGTTGAATATTTGCTCCGGGCGCTCCTCGATACCTTCCGCGAGTGGGGCGGAGTGGGAGCGCCGAATGTTGCGATACTTGATTGGGAGGGCTTACCGACTGCGGACGAGTTCGTCTTGTTGCGGGACTTTTTCGTTGATCGCGGCGTGCCGACGGTCATCTGCGCACCTGAGCGACTCGAGTATCAAGGGGGCAGACTGCGTTGTGGCGACTTCCCGATAGATGTTGTCTACAAGCGTGTCGTGATCCACGAATTGTTGACACGCTGCGACGATTCGCATCCGCTCATTCGCGCCTACCGCGCGGGCGGCGTCTGTGTTGTGAATTCCTTTCGCTGCAAGATGCTTCACAAAAAGGCAGCATTCGAACTGCTGACTGACGAAAGGAACGCGGGTTGGTTTACGCCACGCGAAAGGGAAGTGATCCAACGCACAGTGCCCTGGACCAGACGTGTTGCTCGCAGAAAGACGCAGTACCGAGGGCAGGAGGTAGACCTAATTGAACACATCCGGAAGAACCGGCAAACGTTCGTCCTGAAACCCAACGACGATTATGGCGGCCGCGGAATCTCAGTCGGCGAACGGACCAACGAATCGGAATGGGAGGCGGCGCTTTCGGAGGCGCTTGCGGGCGATTACGTTGTGCAGGAGAAGGTCACGCTCCGGACGGAGGACTTCCCCATCTTCGACGAAAGCGGGTGGTCCCTGCAGCCGATGTACGTTGACACGAATCCGTTTCTCTTCTGCGGGCGGGTCGAGGGTGGGATGGTGCGCCTCTCAGATTCGCCTATAGTTAACGTCACATCGGGCGGCGGCGAGACCGGTTTCTTCGTCATCGAAGGTGAAGCACCTCAATGACTTGATTTCGTGGATCGCTCTTGACTGCCGGAAACGACAGAAACGATCCACGAACACACACGAAACCACACAAAGAAATCCAAGTGGAAGCCGAAGCTCCGTGCGACTGAGACCACACAAATGCGACTGAAGAGACGCCAGGATCCAGGTTAATCTGTTAGTGTAATTTCGTGTGATTTCGTGGATCGCTCTTGACCGCCAGAAACGACAGAAACGATCCACGAACACACACGAAACCACACAAAAAATCCAGGTAGAAGCTGAGGCTTCATGCGACTGAGACCACACAAATGCGACTGAAGAGACGCCAGGAATCCAGGTTAATCTTGTTAGTGTGATTTCGTGTGATTTCGTAGATCGCTCTTGACCGCCGGAAACGACAGAAACGATCCACGAACACACACGAAACCACACGAAGAAGTCCAGGTAGAAGTCGAAGCTCCGTGCGACTGAAACCACACAGATGCGACTGAAGAGACGCCAGGAATCCAGGTTAATCTGTTAGTGTAATTTCGTGTGATTTCGTGGATCGCTCTTGACCGACGCGAAAAACGGTCCACGAACACACACGAAACCACACGAAGAAATCCAGGTGGAAGCTGAAGCTCCGTGCGACTGAGACCACACAAATGCGACTGAAGAGACGCCAGGAATCCAGGTTAATCTGTTAGTGTGATTTCGTGGATCGCTCTTTACCGACGTGAAAAACGGACCACGAAAAGCACACGAAACTTCGGCCGTTTACTTATTTGGCCTCTCCCGCCTGGTTCTTTGGCAAGGTCACTGTGAGCGTTCCCTGCTTGAACTCGGCAAGGATTTTACTTCCGTCAACTAGTGATGGAAGCCCAAAGGACCTGCTGAACTCGCCGCGTTTGCGCTCTAATAAGAAATAGTTTTCGCGCTTGACAGTCTCCTCAAACTTACGCTCGCCCCTCAACGTCAGCACGTTATTCTCGAGCGTAACGTGCACGTCCTCTTTCTCCATCTCCGAAAGCTCCATCTTGAGCACTATCTCTTTATCGGTCTCATAGATGTCGCACGGTGGTATCCAGGCTGCGGATTGCCATTCCTGGCCAAGCACGGGACCAAATGACCGAAACATATTGAATGGCAAAACACAAGTGGATGGATTCAAAAAGCTTCTCGGTATCATAACCTCTCCTGTCTCACTGTATGATCAGTGATAAGTTCCCGCCGACGAGCGGTTCCCGCCTACGGGAATAGTGTTTTGTCGTGGTCGGTAGACAACCAACTCAGGGTGTTCGCGTTGAAAGGACTGCGCTATGTAACAGTCCCAACAAACCGGCACGTAGGTCGAGAGTGCCTTCTCAAAGTCCTTCACCGGTACCTGCTGCCACTCTAACAATGGGCCGCCGGGACTCTCAACGGCCGGCTTGTGGTCAGTCCAATGGATCTCGCTAAACTGTTTGCCGCAATACACGCAAAACTTTGACTTGTACCACTTCGCCAGGACGCCGCGTACAAGGCAATCCGCCGGGAGCCCGTCGAGTTGCGTCAGACATTCCTGGCCGCAATTCTCCTTGAGCGGCCAACGCCAGCAAGACTTTAAGCGTATGTCCGGTTGACCTACCGCCGAAGTTAATGCAGCACGGGCTGCGTCAAGCTCGACCAAAGCTGTCTTTCCCGTTTCCGGGCAGATGATTTTTTGTGTGCCTCCATAGCGCAGGAGAGCACGCACAAAATAGCGAATCCCGAAGAAGATTGCGGTTGCTACTAGCACAGTGAAGATGAGATAAGCCACGTTGGTCATGACGAACCTCCTTTCTGACTAAACCTTCACTTCTCCAATTAATCCCTGCAGCCTCGCTGCTGCTTTGCCGAATGAATCTGGTATTAGCCAAGAGCAATGCTTATGCCGAGCGTATCTGGGGGGAATTGCCGGGAAAGTTTGGATAAGGAAGGGTCATGCTGCGCAAACTTCCGCTGGGCTTGCGCGAAAGTGCTCAAACAGGGCTCATAGGCAGACTCACGACAAGCAACGGTCTACCAGGGGTTTCGGTCCGGCTAGATCATAGCGGCGCCGACTGACGATCAGAACGTCATCACTCCAACGCCGCCTGCGGAAGCCCAGCAAGTGAAAGACCTGGAGCGGGAGGATGCGGGCAATTCGTGTGTTGACGATGAAGGAACGGCCATCCGAATCGTACCGGCGCACCCCCGGCAAGAGATGCACGTAGTCGCCGACCCGAAGATGCCTGAGGACAGCCGAAAGCCTCAACCAGAATCGGTTGACCTTTCTTCCGAGAAAGAAACCATCGTCCCCGAGCTTCTGGTAAAGAGGCAGCAGCACCATCCCTGTTTCCGCTACAGTGATCCGGCCGTGCCGATCCTGGGCCAGAATTTGTCCGCGCCGCACCGGCTGAAAATTCTCAAAGCCCGGTTCCATGACGAACTCGTCGTTCGGTGCGATTGCATGACGCTGGCGCACCTCTACGATTCTCGCTCCGCCACTCGCCCGCTCAAGGACTGCGCGGGATTGTTCAAACTCAGGCGCATCCTCTCGCCGCAAGAGTCCCGCCGCTACCAGCGCGACCCAGATTACTGCCTCGTGATGATCAATCGAAGTTTGCGCGTCGTGCTGACCAGCCTCAAAACCCATGGTCACCGCTCCGAGATTGTTCACGTATTCAAGCATCGTGCCTTCAATCTGTTCTTCAAGGCCGAGCACAATCGTCGTCGAAAAATTCAGAGCGAATCGGCGATTGCGAAGCGTGTCTCCGACCGTCGCGAACGGAACCCCATGCGCTGAGGTTGTATGCAAATCAAGGAAGTACAGCTCGCCTTTTGACCGCTCAGATGCCAGTTCGAACTGTTCAAGCAGTTCGCGCAACTCAAGGTCTTCGGACTTAGGAGCGGGGTAACTATCGGACTTCGCGGCAGAAATATTCTCCGCAGTCCAGTGTCTATTCAGGTCTGAGTCTATGTAACGGACGCGTCGCTCGAGTGCTCTTGTGTTTCCCGAAAGAAGAACGACCTCACCGCGAAGCAGCGACTTCTTAGTCCGAATACCGGGCGCTATCCTCCGGGCAGCCAGGGCGCCAGCCGGCTCGTTGCCATGAATGCTGCCGACCACGATCAACGTAGGACCGGGCTCTACACCTCGAATTGCTGCAATGAGGTGTTGGTTGTCTTGATCAGTCAGAGTTATTTTGTGCGAAACGCTACTCGCAAGCATGATCGAGAAATTCCTCCGTGACGATTCACAGTTCAGGATAATTTACCGTTGGCGCAAGTCTGAGCCTTTCTCCCGTCTCCCTGTCCCCGTCGCCCCGTCCCCCGTCTCCGTGTCTCAGTTCAGCGCCCTACCTGCGCTCTTGCGGCAGACTCGTAATTTCGCGTGCGGTAACCAAGGTAGATCTGGCGTGGGCGGGCGATCTTTTGATCCGAGTCTTCCAGCATCTCGAGCCATTGGGCCAGCCAGCCGGAAGTGCGCCCAATCGCGAAAAGCACTGGAAACATGTCTACCGGAAACCGCATTGCCTGATAAATGATCCCGGAGTAGAAGTCTACGTTCGGATAGAGCTTGCGTTTGATGAAGTACTCATCCTCGAGAGCTATGCGCTCCAACTCGATCGCGATATCAAGCAGCGGATCGCGGCCTGTGACCTCAAACACCTCGTAGGCGATCTTTTTGATGATCCGCGCCCTGGGATCGTAGTTCTTATAAACTCGGTGACCAAAGCCCATCAGCCGAAACTCGCCGGCCTTAACGCGTTTGATGTAGTCCGGCACCTTTTCAACTGAGCCTATCTCTTTGAGCATGCGCAACACCATCTCGTTCGCGCCCCCGTGCAACGGGCCATAGAGGGCCGCGGCCGCGCCCGCGATGGCAGAGAAAGGATCGGTGTGGGCACTGCCGATGCTGCGCATCGCGTTAGTGCTGCAATTCTGCTCGTGGTCGGCGTGCAGAATGAACAGCACCGACAAGGCTCGTTCAAGAACGGGATGCGGTTGATACTTCAACTCCGTCGTCTTGAACATCATGTTCAGGAAGTTGCCTTCATAGCTGAGGTCGTTGTCAGGGTAGGCGTACTGCATCCCGATTCGATGACGATAAGCAAAGGCCGCAATCGTTGGGACTTTAGCAATGAGGCGATATATCTGCTTGCGCCGTAGCTCTTGATTGAAGATATCTTTCGCATCGGGGTAGAAGGTTGATAACGCGCCCATCGTCGACTCGAAGATACCCATCGGATGTGCGTCGTAGTGAAATCCATCCATGACCTTCTTGATGTTCTCGTTGATGAAGGTGTGAGATGTAATGTTGGACTTCCACTCTTTAAGTTCGGATTCACTCGGCAGTTCACCATGCAGCAGCAGGTAGGCGACTTCCAGATAGGTGCTCTTCTCGGCAAGTTGCTCGATCGGATAGCCGCGATACTCCAGGATCCCTTTGTCGCCGTCGATAAAGGTGATCCGGCTCCGGCACGAGGCTGTGTTCATGAAAGCCGGATCGTAGGTCATCAGGCCTAAGTCACCTTCGGAAGCCTTTATTTGACGCAAGTCGATGGCTTTAATCGTGTCGTTTTCAATCGGTAGTTCGTAGTTCTTCCCGGTGCGGTTGTCAGTGACCGTCAAGGTATTCTCGTTCATGGCGTGTTCATCCTTCGCTTAAGAAACGGTTTAGGGGTCACCCCCAGCGATTAACGGCTTGCGACTTGAATGTAACTTCATCTCTCCTTCTCACTTTGTCAGTCTGCGATATTTGGGCGGCCAGATCTTCGCGTCGATGCGTCGCTCGAGCTCATCGACGCTAGTTGGTTTGGCGAGACCTGAACGTTGTGCTTCCTGGGCGACGGCCAAAGCAACTTTGCGCGAAGCTTCGCGCACTTGTTCAAGAGGAGGATAGAGAGGCGCGGACAGATCACTAAGCGCCGGTGATAGTTCGCTGAGCGTAAGGGCTGCGGCTACAAACATCTCGCTGTTAACCCGTTTGGCTTGTGCGGCCAGAACTCCCAGGCCGACTCCTGGAAAGATGAACGCGTTGTTGCACTGTCCGATGTGGAAGGTCTTGCCTTTATACGTTACGGGAGAGAAGGGACTGCCCGTTGCCACCAACGCTCGCCCCTCAGTCCATCGTAGAATATCGGCAGGCGTGGCTTCAGACTTTGATGTCGGATTAGAAAGCGGAAAGATCACGGGTCGCTCCGTGCGTTGAGCCATCGTGTTTATGATCTCTTCGGAAAAAGCACCCGGCTGGGCCGATGAGCCTATCAAAATCGCCGGTCCCACATTTGCGACGACATCTTTGAGGGTGAATTGGCCGGGTTCCTCCAACTTCCATTCGTTCAGCATTTCAACTGGCTGCGCGTACCGCTGCTTGGTTGGTTCCAAATTGGATCGCGCCGAATGGACTAAACCGCGACTGTCAACTAACCAGATCCGCAAACGAGCTTCTGTTTCGGAGAGCCCTTCGCGCATCATGCCGGCGACGATCTGATCGCTGATCCCGATCGCTGAGGAACCGGCGCCAAGAATTGCTACTCGCTGTTCGCTTAATTGGGAGCGGGTTACTTTTATTGCCGCCAGCAGCCCTGCAAGCGTTACCGCTCCCGTCCCTTGAATGTCGTCGTTAAAGGTGCAAAGCCGATCGCGATAGCGCTCAAGCAGTCGCGAAGCGTTGTTTTTGGAGAAGTCCTCCCATTGGAGCAGGACGTCCGGGAATTTTCTCTCGACCGAGCAAATAAACGATTCGATAAAGGCGTCATACTGCTCACCGCGTACGCGCTCGTGTCGCCATCCCAAATAGAGCGGATCGTTAAGCAGCGCGGGATTATCGGTCCCGACATCCAGAAGGATCGGCAGTGTGGTTTGCGGATGGATGCCGGCGCACAACGTATAAAGCGAAAGCTTGCCTACGGGAATCCCCATCCCACCGACGCCCAGGTCACCAAGCCCAAGTATTCGCTCGCCATCCGTAACGACGATGACCTCCACCTTCTCCGGCGGTGCATTGTCGAGCAGCGTCGCGATTTCTTTGCGATAGGGGTAAGAGATGTAGAGTCCTCGCGGCCTGCGGAATACGTGACTGTAGCGCTGACAACCGAGACCCACGGTCGGGGTGTAGATGATCGGCATCATCTCGGTAATGTGTTCCAGCACCAAGTGATAGAAGAGCGTTTCGTTGCGGTCTTGTAGTGCGGTAAGGAACACGTACCGCTCGATGTCCGAGTCCTTGGCCTGATAATTCTCGTACGTTCTGGCTAGTTGTTCCTCGACACTCGAGGAATGAAATGGCAGCAATCCCAGCAGGCCCAACTCACGCCGTTCGTCTTCGGGAAATGCGGTGCCCTTGTTGAATATTGGGGTGTCGAGCAGAGCTGGTCCCCTGATTGAAATCTTCAGCGGCGGCTCTCTTCCTTCGTAATTAGCGCCTGGAATAAGGCACACGCAAATATGCTCCTTTCGCCAGGTTTAGAAAGGGCAAGAAACATGCCGGAGCGCACTCCACCACCATTAGCAGCAAAGAGTTCAGTTTTAGCTTGCCTATTAGGAAGGGGCGCTCATCGCGGCAGCCTCGATCGCGCTCAAGATGCGAAATTTCACCGGGCGACCTGAGGAAAAGCCCACACCGTGCGAATGAAATACCAGAGATTGCCGATATAAACAGACTTCGATGCGTCGGCACAAAGGTTGCCCATCATTTTAGGAGATAAGTTCGATTGTTTTCGAACGGAGGTGACTGAGAGATGATCAGCAAGCTTTCTGACTTAGCAATACTAGTTTTCGCCATCGGCGCGCTTGGCATAGGGATGATAGTGACGGCACAAACTCAGGGACAGAAGTCTCGGACGCCGATCACCACCTCTTTCAAGGAGGCGGCGGCAACTCAAAAGCCCTTGTACGCAGAATACAAGGGTGTGCGAATTGGTATGACGGCAGCCGAGGCGCGAGCCAAACTTGGCGAGCCCGAGCTGAAAGGTGACGACCAGGACTACTACTTGTTCTCGGACAAAGAAATGGCGCAGATTGCCTACGACGAGGCCCACGAAGTCGTCTGTATTTCGGTTGATTACACGGGTGGCGTAGGCGCGCCGGATTACCGAAATGTAGTTGGCCCTGAGATCGATGTGAGAGCCGACGGCTCAATATATAAGATCGTGCGTTACGAGGAACTCGGATTTTGGGTCTCGTACAATCGCACCGCCAGCGAGCCGGGAATGGTCACGATCACCATACAGAAGATCCGGGTTTAAGAAGCTAAGAAGGCCAGATGTTCGTGAAGAAGCTATTATTCTTCCGGACGTCATCCAGGCTGTAAAACCGGAACCGTACAACAGTCCGCTGTGGCAACAGCTTCTGCCAGGCATCAATTGCTCCGCTTTCCGACCTCTAGAGAACCATCTTCCTGGCGGATAGTGTAAGCTTAAGCATGAGAAGGAGAGGGGATAGAAATGACACTTAATGCGACAACAACCGTTCGCCAGGTGGCTCTGGAGATGCCAAACGCGACAAGGATTTTTGAAGAATTGAAGATTGACTACTGCTGCGGTGGAAGCGTTCCGCTTGACGAGGCATGCAGCGCTGCCGGCGTGGCAGTCGATAGCGTTATGCGGCTGCTTGAGGAGTCTGCGAAGGCGGGCTTGCAAAACGGCGCAACAACGGAGTTTCAGACAGCGCCGCTAACGGAACTGATGACCTACATTGTAGATAAGCACCACCTCTTTACACGGCAGGAGATGGACCGGCTTCGCTCTCTGCTCGATAAGGTCTGCTCCGTGCACGGTCAGAACCATCCCGAACTGTTAAGGGTTCAGGCACTCTTCGGAGAGTTATGCGCCGACCTTGTGCCTCACATGTTCAAGGAGGAGCAGGTGCTTTTCCCGTACATCCAGCGGATGGAACAGGCCGGAAGAAACAGTCGTGAAATGCCGCCGTCGCCGTTCGGCACTGTGCGCAACCCGGTGCGAATGATGATGATGGAACATGACGCTGTTGGAGATCTGCTGAAGAAGCTTCGTGAGACGAGTTCCGATTACACCGTGCCGCCGGATGGCTGCATCAGTTATCAGACCCTGTACCAGGCGATGGAAGCATTCGAACAGGATCTCCATCAACACATCCATCTGGAGAACAACGTGCTGTTTCCACGCGCGGTTGAGATG
This sequence comes from Pyrinomonadaceae bacterium, assembly GCA_041751855.1. GTDB lineage: Bacteria > Acidobacteriota > Blastocatellia > Pyrinomonadales > Pyrinomonadaceae > PSRF01. The sequence goes on along the minus strand of JBGSWR010000088.1, from coordinate 5,756 downwards.
GAGGACGCAATCGGCGCATTGTGATTCAATCCTTTAGCGTTTTAGTGGACCAGATAAAGATGCTAACGCCGAGCCCGACTGTCAGCAGAGTAACCGTCAGAACGCTGTTCTGGAGTCTGTAAGCGGAGAAGAGCAGCGAACCCCATAGGAGGATAATGCTGTAGACCTTTGCTTTAAGGGGTAGCCCCCTCTTTTCCCTGAAGTTCAGAATGTAGGGACCAAGATATCTATTGGTTGTTAGCCGCCGATAAAGTCGGTCCGAACTTCTTATGTAACAGGCCGATGCGAGGAGCAGAAAAGGCGTTGCTGGAAGGAGCGGCAGGATAGCTCCCAGAATACCGAGCAGCACGCAGATAGTGCCGATGACGTTGAGGATGATTTTTGTTGCAAGGTTCAAAGATTGACTGTCCTCGCGGTGGGCCGCTTTCTTTAATACTGGAAATATCAGCAACGCCCCCATCCGATACTACCAGTACTGCGACTTAGGTCACAGCCCGCTGGTTGGCATGAAATACGCGTTTGAAACTGACAGTGGATAGCAGCGGGCAAGGTGGTGGCCCCGCTCCCGCGAAGGATTAAAGATGAATTCGGTCTCATCAGTCTACGGTCCGGTGAATTCTTGGCGGTTGGGCCGCTCACTCGGCGTTGATCTTTTGTGTGTCAACTCGATCTGCTCGTTTCGCTGCAATTACTGTCAATTAGGAAAGATCAATGTTCACACTGCGGAACGGCGCATCTACGTTTCGACCGAAAAGGTAGTGGCTGACCTCAAAGCCAGCCGATGGCGGAATGCGGATGTCGTTACCTTCTCAGGGAGCGGCGAACCTACTTTGGCTACCAACATCCGCGATGTGATTCACTATGTCAAAGCGTTCACGGGCAAACCAGTGGTGGTGCTTACCAATGCCGCGAATTTAAACGACGGAAAGGTAAGGCGCGATCTTGACGAAGCAAACAAGATCTTCTGCAAACTCGATGCAGCAGACGATCATACTTTGCGAATGATAAACCGGCCAGTCGAAGGAGTTACCATTCGCAGCATTGTCGATGGCATCAAAGCGCTCCGAGAAGAGTATTCTGGGTATCTGGCGATTCAGATAATGTTCCAGCGTCAGCACCGAAAGCATATCGAGGGGTTGGCCCGACTGCTCAACGAGATCAGACCGGACGAGGTGCAACTCAACTTGCCTTCAAGGCCGAGACCACTCGCGTGGTGTGCTGAAGCGCGCGGCAACAATACCTCTTACTCGGTCCCTGCAATCAGGGCCAAAACAATAGGGAGTGAGGAGATCGAGCGGACCGAGAGCGAGCTCCGGCAGCTAACAGGTCTCAAGATTGTTCAAACCTATTCCGGTGACCAGTGAGGGCCGGAATTCGGCATTCTAGTGGGCCCTGTTCGGTGTAAATGTTCGTGTGGTTTCGGGGATCGTCTCTTGGTCAGGTCAAAGAGATGATCCACGAAAACACACTAAGTAAAGCGCATGAGTCTATCTGACAAGTCAAAGGAAGTGGAGCGATTGCTCGCGGATGATCATGCCGCCCTCGCTGAACTGCTTGACGAGCTTATCGCATCGCTAAACGCCGGCGATGCCACGGAGGCGTTTGCCCGTCTTGATCTCATTTGGGCGCGCCTGGCAATGCATATTCGTGCGGAAAACCTGCACCTATTTCCTGCCATACTCAACGTGCTGGGAGCCGGTTCGAGTAATCGCGGCGATGTGCCTCCCTCACTAGCAGAAGCAAATGAGGCAATCGCGCTATTGGGCAGTGATCACAATTTTTTCATGCACGAGTTGGCAGAGCTGATCAAAACGATGAGAGAGGTGCAGCTTGAGCCTTCCAGCCAGGAGACAGTGAAAAAACTTTCTTCTGTGAAACAGAGGATCGACTCGTTAGTCAGCCGATTGGAAAAGCATAATGAACTCGAAGAAGAGCTTGTTTATCGCTGGCCTGGAAGGCTTTTAGATGAATCCCAGCAGGCCCGACTCGCCGGGCAGGTTCTGCAAGAGATTGAGAATTTCCCGCCGCGATTCAGTTAAACCAGGAATATGATTTAGACCTCGAACCGCCTACCGACGACTAATCAAGCGATAGGTCGTGCGACCAGCGTCGGGCAAGGGGCCTGCCGCAGCACCCGATCGACTGTTGAGCCAAGAAGGGATCCCAACGCCAAGCCGCTCCCGCTTGCGCCCATGCAGATCAGATCGATTTGCTGCTCTTTGGCATAATCGAGAACCTGCTGATAAGGCTTACCGTGGCGCACCGCATTCGTGACCTTGCACCACAAAAACACTTCCTGGGGTATCGCGCGCTGAAGTTTCTGCGCCGCCTGAGTGTAGGCAGTTTCCCTGGCCCCAGGCACCCAGGCTAGTTCGGGTCCCAGTGGTTCCGTTTGACTCAGCACGTGTAAAACATGCAACTCAGCCTGGTACTCCTGAGCCAATGAGATCCCGTAATCCAGTGCGAGTTGTGAGTCGGTCGAGAAGTCATGAGCCACGAGCACGCGGTGGAGATCTATTTGTCCGGTCGAAAGGCCTACCCATTCGCGCTCGTGTGGATGCGTGACAAGCACCGGGCACGGCGCAATGCGAGAAACCGTTTCGGCAGTCGAGCCAAGCACGAGCGCAGCACGAGGTCTTCGCCGGGAACGCATCACAATCAGATCGATCTTATGAGCCCTGGCTTTCTGGACAATTGCTTTTCCGACATCATTTACGTTCTTAGCGACGAGGCCTTCCCAGTTCAAATCGCACAGACTAGTGAGACCGAGATGGGCAGCGAGAGACTCGGTGAACAGTGATCCCGTCTGAGCTTCCTGTTGCTCGGCTTCCTCATTACCTTCGGAGTAGGTCGGCTTGCAATAAAGCGGGAAGAGCTTTGCTTCGTAAGCACAGGCGAGCGCTATGGCATAACGGAGCGCTTCATCGGATTCCGAGGACAAATCAGTGGGACAGAGAATGCGTTTAATTTTAATCATTCTGTTTTTAGCATCGACCACAAAGACACCCGGATGTATCGACATCTGGCAACGAGCGTGCCGAGCTGGATTTAACTTGTATTCAGATGCAGTAGCTATTATGGGTTTAGCTGTTTCTTCACAGTTTCAGCGTTCCACCGGTCTATTTAAGTCTTCACGAAGGTCTAAGTGGTGCTGCCGGAGTGCGAGAAGTTACCCAGTAATGTGGGGAAAACCCGCGCCTTCACCAAGCCAAACAGTAAGCTCTCCATCTCAATCCAGTGATTAAGTCTATTGGCGCGGCGGGTATGGGTATTGCAGTTGATTCGCTATCAGACATCGCAAAAGGCGTATCGAGAGGAGGATTCTGTTTTGGAGAACCGCAGAATGAAGGTTCTAATCGGGTACGACGGGTCCGAGTGTGCTGAGGCGGCGCTTCGCGATCTGCCCCGGGCAGGGCTGCCGGCCAGCGGCGAGGCCCTGATTATGACAGTCGCGGATGTATTTCAGCCTCCCCCAATCAAGGAAGAGGATGACATATTCCCAATGTCTGTGCGGGCCGGTGTCTGGCGTGCGCACCAACTGGCAGCCGAAGCGGTTGCAGAAGCACGTGATTTGTCCGAAAGAGCAAAGCAGCAAGTTGAAAAACTGCTTCCGGGATGGCGCGTAAGTACTGAAGCCTGCGCCGACTCTCCTGCCGGCGGGCTAATCAAAAAAGCGGATAATTGGAAGCCGGACCTGATAGTCGTTGGTTCTGAGGGCCGCACGGCAATGGGAGGACGTCTCATTCTGGGAAGTGTATCGCAACGAGTTCTCTATGAGGCGCGCGCTTCCGTGCGTGTGGCGCGTGGCCGGTTGACTGTAGACGAGGGTCCCGTAAGGATTGTTATTGGCGGGGACGGCTCGCCCGACTCGTACGTTGCGCTGAATGCCGTTGTCTCCCGCGTGTGGCCCAGGGGAAGTGAAGCGCGATTGGTGATGGTCCTGGACACAGTGATATCAGCGACGCCGATTGCTACTGAGCCTGCAATTGTGAAATGGTTCGAAGTCGACAATGAAAGCGATCTAATTTCGCTGAAGCAACTCCAGGAAGTAGCGGTGGATAAGCTGCGGAATGCAGGTTTGAATGCTTCGGTGCTTTTCAAGAAGGGCAATCCGAAACTTGTGCTGAGTGAGCAAGCAGAAAGCTGGGGCGCAGACTCGATCTTTGTTGGCGCGAAAGGCATGAGAGGTGTTGATCGTCTGCTGCTCGGCAGCGTCTCAGCAACGGTGGCAGCGCGCGCGCACTGTTCGGTTGAAGTATGCCGTCCTTAAGGATCGTGTCATTGGTAGACTGAAGCGATCAACAAAACACGGACTTGCACGAACACGAATCGCTGAATACTGAATAACACTTAATTGGCAGCCCGCATGCGCCGCAGCAGGCTCGTCCACCAGCGCGGTGGCTCTGTTTTCGCTTCAGTTATTGAAGATGCTGGCTCAACTTCATTAGGCGTGGCTCGACGACCAGTCATCCGATCAATGAGAATTCGGTAAAAGATGGGAGTGACGGAATGGGGCTGGTCCCGATGCATCGCCCCAACATAAGCAGGTTCCCACCACATGACCCGCTGTTGCAGCAGTTCGTGCGCTTCAGCTCGCGCCGCCGCAAACTCAGGTTCATCCGGCAACTCCTCATATCGTCCAAACACAATAACGCTCATCCAGTCATCGTGGCTGTATCGCTTGTCAATTTCCAAACAGACGTATGGATTGGAGCGCATCCACTCGATCTTTTGTCCCAACGTGGTAAAACTGTAGAGATGCCCTCCATCAAAAGAGAAATAGATGGGAACAACGTAGGGATGATTGTCACTCGCGCATCCGAGTCTCCCGTGTGATGCTTCCCTTAGAGCCTGGCGGCATTCAGCCTCACTCATCTCATGGATATACATACAAATCGCTCCCAACTTGAGTGGTGCCAGTCATGACGTTACTTAGAATCCGGCAATAACCGTTCCGCTTTCTGCGAGCCTGTTCTGTTTCATGTAACTCCTGATTCACATGCGGAAGCTCGCGCAACCTCTGCGTAAAAGGGCCCAGCCGTAACAACCTGGTACAAAAAAGTCAAACCCATTGGAACCTCACCCCCTTTTGGAGACTTTACTTGCCCAGGGGTGCCTGGTCATGAGGAGCTTGCCATGGGGGCCATTGCAAGCGGAGCCAGCGCAGGTGCAGCTACCGGCGGCGGAGTGATCGCGTAACGGTTAGCTTTGCCCTGGCCTTCATTGAAGCCAATGTCCGACAAACTTCAGTTTGTCGTTGTTCGTCCCCCTTCAACTCGAGCTAAGACCGAAGATGTATAGGCCTCCCTCGCCTTAGCTTCTGTAGCTTCCAGGCCTGCGGAGAGCTGAGTGGTCCAAGCTGACTGTGCGAGCAATGCGAAGCGACAAACTGAAGTTCGTCGGACGTGCGATGTCCGACGAACTTCAGTTTGTCGTTTTTCATCAGCTTCATCTCGAGCTAAGACCGAAGGTGTATAGGCCTCCCTCGCCTTGGCCTCTGTAGCTTCCAGGCCTGCGGAGAGCTGAGTGGTCCAGGCTGACTGTGCGAGCAATGCGAAGCGACAAACTGAAGTTCGTCGGACGTACGATGTCCGACATACTTCAGTTTGTCGTTTTTCATCAGCTTCAACTCGAGCTAAACGAAGATGTATGCTTCCCTCGCATTAGCTTCTGTAGCTTCCAGGCCTGCGGAGAGCTGAGTGGTCCAAGCTGACTGTTCGAGCAATGGGCAGCGACAAAACTGAAGTTCGTCGGAC
>JBGSWR010000087.1:0-56205 GCA_041751855.1 Pyrinomonadaceae bacterium | reverse complement strand
ACAGAGCATCCCGTTGTACGATCCAGAGAACTTCACGATTGTTAGTTGCTCTCAAGACGATTGGGATTTGGCTACACGGCTCATGCGCACGGGGCGAATGGCGAGGCTTAGAGAGTTCGTCGAGTTCTCTCAAGGTGAGGTGAACGAGACGAATGAACGCGCTAAGGGCAATCTCACAGACGACCGATCTGCTGGAAAGCTCGTAACGAGAGGCGCTTCCATCTGTTTGTACGTCACGAGACAGGCATCCCAGGGAAATGACCTGCTGTTGAATGTTGACAAGTTCCTAGCTGGCAAAGGGTCCGAAACGAAAGCGTTTCATCATCGCTTTTCTCGTATAGGTGTGCAGGAGAGTAGCCCTCAAAACAACTTTCGCCGGATTATCGCTTCCTACATACCACGCGGAGAGTTCTGCAATCACAAAATAAATTATGTACCAGAGCCAAAATCGCGAATCTCGATCCATTTTTTGCTCGCTCTACTAAACTCCAAAATGGCCGATTGGTACTTCCGACTCGGAAGCACTAACGCCGCTGTGAGTCATTATCAACTCTACAATTTGCCTTGTCCTAGATTTGCCTCAACGTTTGTGAGCGCGGAGCGCTCGCTTGAAGACGATGCAATGGATGCTCTCAGTCGAGATGATTTGAGCCTTGTTTTCAAGGTAGTCGAACCAATATTGGAGAAGCATCCATACAGCATTGTTATTCAAAACGTGATTAGCGAAGCGTCAAAGAAGATCATTGAGATTGAGGTCGAGCGGGGTGACATCCCGCGCGCTGCACGGTCTGCTCTAGACCCGAAAGCGCAGCCCTACCAAGACCTGATCGACCGACTGTTTTATGTGATGGCTGGATTATCTGAAGCCGAGTCGTCAGCAATCGAAGACCGCCTAAGCCGGATGCTCTGACCTAGTTCAAGTTAATGAACAAACAAGGCTCCGTGGTTGACGACGACTAATCAACCTGACAACCAAAATATGCGGCAACAAAAACGGCGGCGGACTTTCATCCGCCGCCGTTTTCTTCACCCCGGATGCGAGCAAACGAATCGGCCGCCACTATTGGCTTCAACGTGCCAGAGCGCGCCGATTCTGCGATGGAGCGAAGCGGAAACAAAGAGACCTTTACTTCAGATTTCTAAAGGTGATATAAGGCGGCAGCTCATTTGCAAATACGCCAATTCGAACTTAGAAGGGTGGTGATTAAGCTCACAATCCTTTTAGAGTTCAAGAAGCCGGTTAGGCCAAAGCCTTCTGGTCCACCTAAAGGAGCCCTCGATGACCATTAAAGCTCACCTTCCTCGGCGTTCTTTCCTTTCAACTTCCGTAAAATCAGTAGCTTTCGCTTCGATTGGTGCAGTTGCTTCAATTCCTTCATCCGCGCAAACTCCGGAGCCGGCAGAGGGCGACATAATAATCAGAAAAACCCTTCCTGTAACAAGCATACCCAATTTGTATGAACTCAACGAAACGCCGGGCGTGGTGAGAAGTAGCCGTGCCGTTCGCGAAATCAACTTCACTGTCGACGGCCAAAGTTTCACGATGGCGATTGACCCGAGCACGATCAAAACCATCGTCGAGATCGGTATTTTCATATATGGCTTGTTCGGAGGTGGTAATGAGAAACCGGGGGATTGGCTTACCAAGATAAGCGATCAATTGACGAGGATACAAAGTGCTTTAGAGACTGTGCAAAAGGCAATTGAGGAGTTAAAAGTCCTCTATCGACGCGAATTCGCTCAGGCGGCTGATTTTCAAATAATTGCCAAAGCTGAGGTTTATGCTCGCAACGCATCAGATCTTGCGGCACAGCCGAGTTTACCCGCAAATATAAACACCATGCAGCAGCTGCTTTTTTCCATTCAAGATGCTGTTGCGTTTTCGAAGCAATACGGCTATGCCAACTACAACACTATTGGCTATGCCATGAGGGTAGAGACGGATCTAGTTTACTTATTGAGAAAGAGTAAAAAACTAAAACAGGAAACCTTCAATTATTACAAGCTGTATTTTCAAGATTGCTTAAAAGCTGAAGTCTCCGGGAGTGTTACGAATGTCAAAGTTACCGCTATTGAGGTGATGCGATCACTCGAATCTAAATTCCCGAAGCAAAACAGCACCAGAGTAGATAAGGGGATCCATTCCTGGCACCAGGAGAGATGTACCGGGGAGGTTCACATCTATCAAATCCTGACTGGTTCGCTGGCCAATGGCTTTTCCGGAAATATTAGCGCGGAAGACTCTCGCAGAGAGTGCGATAGTAGTTGCCGAAGGTGTGATTTAGTTCGTACCACGGGAACTGAAGAGGATATTGTAAGACGATTTAGAGGCGAGCTTTACGAACAATTGAACTCTTGGAATGAAGCCAGCCGCTTATATCGGGAATTAGTTGCCCGTGTGGACTCTCTCAAGGTTGCTGAAGAACGAGTGGGCAAACTTAGAGACGTGGCATCAGAACTGTATAACAAGGCTGTCTAATGTCTGTGAGTTGCGTTGACTAAGGTCGATACGCATTCCATAACCTTCTCAATCTCTTGTGCAAGCTTTGATCCCATGCGACTTATGATCGTCGAATGTCTTTTACGAACTCGGCATTGCACATATGGTTAAGGATATAAGGAAAGTCCTCATCCTTACGCAGAGCATGGATGATATACCCTTTGGTCATTGCAATACCCCCCTTTAGGTGTCCAATTCTCCTCGCATCGGCTTAGACCCGGCTATTTGAGACTCTTCAGGATCTGTCACATTGTCTCTCGGACCATGCGTTACTTTGCAGCCATTGTTGGACCCTAGCTGTTGGACGATAACCGGATTGTGAAAGATTCTAATACTGATGAGGGAGAATCCATCCGACTCGCCAGCAACAGAGCGCCATGCCGTTCTTAGAAGTTTGAGTATTTTTGGAAAGTTCATTTTTAGCAATTGCTCGCTTTCGCTGTCTTCTGGCTCACCAAGCCGAATTCTTTATCGGGCCTGGAGGTGAGGTTTTTGGGATTACGCCACAGGAGATTGAAGCACCACGCATTTCCCTCGCCATTTCTTGGCTCACGGCGAGCTATATTTGAACGGTAGCAGTTAGAGAGTGGGTGCGCCAGATACCCTCTCGTTCGGCCATAGCACCCTCGAAGAATTCAGAAACCCCGCCCGTGGCTGGCGAAAAGAAACCGCTCGCGCAGTCTGTTGCTCCCATTACCCGAATTGGAATGCTTGATGTTCTTGCGTGTTGTGTCACGTTCAATCGCCTCTAATGAAGTGCACCTTACGCGAAATCTCGACCAGGGCAAATATATTAAGTATTATTTAAGTATGACGGCAGCGCAGAAAGAGTGGGAACTTGGAGGTCTCCAGTTTGGTCGTTCCGATGGATACGGTTTTCTTACGGTGCCTGCCAAAGTCAACCTAAATAACACCAAGGATCGGCTGGTTTGGGTTTTCAATTCTCCACCAGACTACGCCGGAACTGTATTAGCCACAGCTGAGGTACTAAATACCTTTCTTCAGTTGGGGAGCGCCACACCAGAGGCAATTCTCGACTTCGCACGATCCTGGGGTCTATTGCGGCTCTGCAAGCATGGTTTACCTGCAACGCATAGCCATTCACCATACGGTTCAGTTTATTTCGGCGAAGATTCTGCTTACGTATTAGAGAGGTATCCGTACTGTCGACCATTAGGAACTTCGGCTCTCGATGACAATCAAGGCTACGAACCGATCTCCGACTGGCGACAAATCTCTCGAATGGCAAAGGCCTTGATCGATATTGTGGCAAAACTGAATCAGGACGAACTCGGGCGAGAGGATGACTGGAACGTCTTATATGAGCGATCGACGATGAATCGCATCGGACAGAATATTGTGCAGCAGCGATTAGATTGTGTCAGCGTGGTTAACACCTGGCTTAGAGTTGCCGACTTGAAACCGCAGTTAGTATACGACTGGAACCCCTTTGACCACGAATGGAAAAGTATGAAGGTCGCAGATACGCCGCGACTGCGAGAAGGTACTCATATTAGATTCGAAACGGATCACTTTCGGGGCAGTTCTCTGTTCGCACATTTAGCTTGTCAATTAATGACTATCGCGCTTGGTCACGGGGTCGCCGTGTGCAGCGCTTGCGGCAAGATGTACGGACCACGAAAACGCAAGCCCAAACATGGTCAAAACAATTACTGCGGTAAGTGCGGAGTCAAAGCTGCGCGACGTGACGCTTCTAGTCGTTACCGAGCAAGGCGCCGGAAAGAGTAATTACGCCAGCGACAACGGACAAGGAGAACTTGGTTGGAGGTGAGAGATACGGACAATAGTCAATTAAACGAGGCGTTATCTAGGCACCTCGAACGGCAGGCTGACCTTGCAACAAAGATTCCTCCAATGGTCCTGCTCTATCCGATTGATCAAGGCTATCTCAAATCGATGATCGTCCGGCGCGTATGGATGCTGAAACTTTGCTGCATGGCTCCTGGTGCAGAACACATTCTCGATGACAATAACGAGGGACGCGAAGGCGTTACGAGACCAGATTTAGGCTGGTATTGCCTGAAAGATTTTGGGCGTGTAACTGGACCCATCTTTAGGTGGGCAAAAAAACACGAGGCCGCAATAAAGCTCCTTCCAAAAGTCGCAACCCTTCTTGAGTCCTTCGAGAAGGATAACGTGACCAAGATCTTAAAGACTGCCGGCAAGACCACATCAGAATTACCCGTTCCTGAGAGTCACCTACTATCAAATGCTGGCACGACTCTTCCAGATTCAGCTCCATTGCGGCTTGTCGGAATTCGTAAGAGCGACTATCGCGTACTTCACGGACAGGGGTTGGTATTCTTGCAAAGAGTATTCGAACGCTATGAACCGTGCGGCAATTTGAGCCTTTATAGCGAAAACGACAGCGTGCTTTGGTTATGCCATCATCACCTCGAAGAGATGAAGAAAACACGCGCGGCCCAGGAAACGATTCGCCGCGACGAACTCCTGACAAGGTACCTCCAGAAGGTCGAGAGCCAAGTTAGCAGCGTTCGCATCCTGGGTGATTCGGTGCCACGGAAATTAGAGGAAGTATTCGTCGACCTCACGGTTACAGTTGACCCTAAGTGGCCATCTTCTGAAACGCAGGCAGAGTACATGGGTTTGATGGATGCAGAACTAAGACGTCGACGTAATCCACTGTCAAGGGAGTATGGAGAAGGCCAGGAACGCCTTCGGAAGGGGCACACAGTTCAACCTGAAGTATTATTGCAAGACCATCGACGAGCCATCATAGTTGGCGCACCTGGAAGTGGTAAGTCGACAATGCTGCGTTACCTCGCATACAAGACTCTCCAGGAAACAGAGAGCCTGCCAGTCTTCCTTGAACTCAAGACAATTCAAAAAACTACATTTGATTCTGCCGAAGGCAAGTTTACAAATCTGGTCTTTTTGGTCGGGATAGACCGCCTAGTTTGCCAGTCAGAATCAGATCGCGGAGCAATGCGCAAAGAGTTTTTGGAACGATTGAAGAAAGGTCAGGTATCGATATTTCTGGATGGTCTCGATGAGGTTAGTGGAAAAGAGTTCTTCACTTCTTTGCGTCTTTCCGTTAGGGAGTTTCTGCAAGATAGCGATTACCAGAATGCGCGCCTCTTTATCTCAACACGACCGTATGCATTCAAAGATCGCTTCAGCCGCGACGAGGCAGAAGAAATGGAGATTGAACCTTTCAATCAAGAACAGATCGAAAGATTTGTTGGCCACTATTATCCGGGCGAGCCAGAGGCGAATAAGTTATTAGTGGAGTTAAAGCGAAGGCCAGAATTGCGGGAACTAGCAAGAGTTCCGGCGCTACTAGGCTTTCTCCTTTTACTATATCGGAAGCATAGAGGCGCCCCCGAAAACCGCATTGGGCTTTATGACGAAGTGGTCCATGAGTTAGTAAGTCAGTGGGACGAGGAGAAAGGAGTCGAACGAGCCTTTCAAACAACAGAAGGTAGACGCAGAGACTTTTTGTCGCATATGGCGTTCGGCAGACTGCTAAACCTACAGCAACAGCCCCTGCCTCACAGCCTGGTATTTTCAAGTCAGGAAATTCTTGATGAAGCGGAACGATATTGCCAGTCGAAGCGAATTTCGAATCAAGCGGATCTCCTGGCGGAAGATGTGAAAGCAACTCCATTGCTCAGTCAAATCGGTACTGACTCCTATGCGTTTGCTCATCTGACGATCCAAGAGTATCTGGCCGCAACAGTGCTGTCCAAGCATGAGGACTGCGCGAAGTACTTCTGTCGTGCATATTTCGATCCGACATTGTCTGAGTTGGAGATTTTGCCAATGACATTGGTCATGGCTGCTAACGACAAAGGTCTTTTCAAAGTACTCGGCGGGTTATCGGAGTCATTGGATTTCAAAAAGCTCCGACTTCAGGCAAGAAGTCTCCGGTATGGTTCTGTTCCCGAAAACGTGCTTACAGGATTGGCTGAAGTATTAAAGCAAATGGTAACCGGGGAAGAGGTTGAATTCGGGTATTTCGCTGCGATTGTGAAGTCCTTCAGAGGAGCCTCAAGTCACGCCGCTGAAACGATTGCCAGGGTGGTCGCAGACGAACTGAATAATGATGCAGCCGTTTATCGTAGTTATGCTGTTCGGATTTTAGGATTTCTTGAGAACGAAACTGCGACGCGATTGCTTCATAGGGCTCTTGAAGATAGTGATGGATCGGTCCGAGTCGAAGCTGCGTTGTTTATCTGTGTAAACGACAATGGCTCAGCGGTGGAATCGCTTATCGGAGAGTTGAAATCTGAGGACACCGAGTTGAAGGAGGAGGTGGTCTATGCACTTTGGCAAATCGGAACCGAACGAGCTATCGAGGGTTTGAAGAAAGCATTGGAAGACGAGGACAAGTTTATTAGAAAGCTATCATTAGAGGCGCTATCAAGTCTCACGGGCGCAACCGCTATTCCGATATTGATCGATCATTTGGAGGATTCGGATGCTTGGGTCCGGCGAATCGTAGTTACAGAGCTGGGTGAATTGGGCGGTGAGAACGTTCTGGATGCGTTGATGAAGGCCACCGATGATCCAGATTCTTATGTAGCTGAAGAATCGCTGGAGTGGCTTGGGCGTTCTCCGTCCCAAAGAGTGGTTGATTTCCTCCTTGGTTTTCTCGACAACCACTCAGGAAAGATCATTGGGCCGGCCGCTGAAGCGCTGGGTCGAGCTAAAGACGTTAAGGCAATCCCTAAGCTCTATGAACTACTGGAGAAATATAAGAGTGATGATACAAAGAAGGAACCACTCTCATATCTACTAGGAGGCTGGATAAATGGCTACGTAAGAGTTCGTGCTGCTGCGGCGCTGGTTCAGTTGGGAGATGAACGTGGAAAGCCCGTACTCCTAGAAGCCTTATCAAGTGGGGAAACGGGAGAACGCAAATACGCGGCGTACGCACTGAAGAAATTTGGCGCTGGTGAGATGACACCCCTCTTGCTTCAAGCGTTCAAAGATGCAAGGGATGATGATGAACAAATAGCATTGGCTAATGTCCTGTTGAGTTTGGAAATGAATGATCTGGAACCAATAGTTCAGGCGATGAATTCAATAGTGGATAGCCGACGAGGCTATCGTGATTCGCGAATTACAGGTGCCATTAATGTCTTGGGCCGAACCGGCGGCAAAGCTGCCGTGCAAGGTCTAACGAAAGCTCTGGAAAACTCCGATCCGACGGCTCAAATTGCCGCAATAGTAGCCCTGGGTAACATAGCGGCAGAGGCAGAGGCAGAGTTGGCGGTTGAGGGTCTCCTCAAAAAGCTCAAAGGCTTTAACGTGGTAAGCGAAGAAGCAGCGAGGGTTTTGGCATCGATGAACAGTTCTATTTTGGCTAGAGGACTGTTTTTGTGTCTTCAAAGCGACTGGAAATACGTCCGGAGAAAAGCAGCCGAAAGTATCGCTTATTACACATCTGGTGAAGCCATAGAAGCGGAGTTATCCTCGTTGGCTGAAAATGATCCAGCCCCTCGAGTAAAGAGCGTTGCGGCAGAGGCTTTATCACAAATACAAGTACGAAGATGGTCTAGCACCTAATGTTCAGGGCGCGACTAATCTGATCCTTAGCCTAGCAGCAACAATGAATAAGTAAAGCTGCTGGGCCTCAATTCAAAGAACTTGAAGCAATTGAACCTAACTCCCGAGTCAATTCGTCTTCAAATCTTGCAGATACGTCGAATGCGCCGCTAGTTGCGTGCGCCACCTCATGCAACAGCGTACCCGCATAGTCTCGAAGACTTCGCAGCTGTGAACGCTTCACGATGATTCGCTGTTCATCTCGCTCCCATAAACCCACAGCCTCTTCAAGGCCTTCGAGGCGCATAGTTTCTGAAATTAAGATCTCCTTCACTAAAGATGGTTTTCCGCCACGAAGTCGCAGGATGTCGTTGGTCTTATCGAAGATGCGACGTTCATTCTTTTTCAAGTCACTTGGCTTCACGAATGTGAATTGAAAGCTTGTATTCCATTGTTCGATATACTCGCTGAGATCCCTGATTGGCAGCCCGAATAAGTCCTTCAAGCCTCGCAGTTTCTGTCTGACGTTTTCAGGGATTGTTACAACCGTATATCCATCGCCTTCAGCACGATTGATCACTATTGGGGCCATGCGATACTCCATCGGCGTTAGAAATATGTATTTACCCGTGGCGTTCAAGAGCTTACAGGCATGCACTGCGACGTCGAGCCACTTCAGTTCATCATGCAGTTTTCCGGCTTCAAAGTTCTTTAGATCCTTAGCGATAATTTCAGCTACAGCGGATTCGCGGCATTCCAGGAGGATGTCTTTTACTCTTTGAGTGTATGCAGCTCGTCCGACGTGGGTACGTTCGCGGTTCAGCGCCTTCTCCATGGGCTTTGTTAACGATGTGATGTTGTACGAGAAAAGAAAGTCTTCCTCCTCAGCAACCCTGACGCCATTAATGTAGATTCGAGCGCTCCGCTTGTTGCGCTTCAGCACTTGGCCAAATTTTGTTTCCTCCAGTAGTTCTTCACCCGAGAACCTTAAGAAGAAGTTCTTAGCGTGCTTGATCTGTTCCGCATTTATTCCCTTGAGAATAAAGTCAGTGCCTATGAACTTGGGATCTGCCGGCTCCGAAATTAAGGCGTGCAGTGTGACGATATCGTCGAATCCTTGCTTCGAAGACTTTCCCAACGAAATATCGCCGTGTTTTGATCCAATTGAGAGCTTAACCTTATGTCGATCCAATGTCGCGAGTGCATCCTTCAGGCCGACGCCGAACTTTCCGATGACTAAGTCTCGCCTCTTAAGCTTTTCTTGATTCTCATTCTGCGTTAGGTGTTTGTATTGCAAACCCCTCCCGAAGTCTCGAATATGCCACCCTTTGGAATCCTTGAAGATCCTCACCTTGTCGGTATTGGTTAGCAGCTCTTCGTCAATGGCGTTAGCAACAATCTCTCTCAACGAGTCAGAAACATCCCAATCTTCCAAGACTTTCTCAATGTTGAGATCAAACTTCCGCATGCACTTATTTTCCCTAACGAGGCCCAGATTGACAACAGTTCGACCGCTCCTGGCCCTTCTCATCCATCCATCAACCTCCTCCGAATGGTCGGCATCATATGACTGCGTGTCGGGTTTGGTACACTTCAGGCTGAACATTGCTTTCGCGCCCGTTTACTTATGGACCAACTTCTGTTGCCGTACCTTCAGGCGTCTGATGAGTCGGAGAGGCAACAACGCCTCGACGAGCTTCTATTGGTCCATGCGGTGCCGCTTGTGAGACAAGCTCTGAGGCAGAAGCTTGGCTTCTACGTCGATCAAAGCGGAATAAACCCTCACAATCAGGACGCAGAGGATCTGTATCAGGAGATCATGACCAAGTATCACCCAGCTTATTGGCAACCTGTATTGACACCTCATAAATTTGTAGGGCTCTGTCGGGAGACTCTTGGTAGTAGGCGGCGGCGGCTCGGCGCGACACGTCCTTGATCTTCGTCCATCTTCAAGAGTGGGACAAAAGCCGCCTATGATTGGTGGGTTGGAAAAGAGAGAGCCTCAGGGCTAAGGAAATCTAGTCGTTCGGATGGCCTCGGCTTTTTTGAAGTGTCGCTGGAATTTTGGGATGGAACTCCCGTCTATAGAGAATTAGCCAGGCCTCGGAGCAGTAGTTTTCATCACCCAAACCCGGCAATTAGAGTGCTGGTATTTGGGAGCCTGTACCAAGGAGAAAACCAACAATGGATTCCGGTGGTAGCAAGACGTGGATGCCGTTCTATACAGAAGACACTCTAGGCGCGGAAAGGCTGGCCGAGCTTGGAAAGAGGCGGGAAGGCAGAAGTCAACCTTCCCTCATTTTCTCATCCGGCTAACGAGTCACACAACTTATCAACGAGAACGAGGCAGCGGGCATCACATTGAACCTCCAGAACTCACGTTGATAGCGGTCGGGTCCGGCATTAGAATGAGCAAAGGAGGAGATGACGCAATGGAAACAAGCTACGTCACGGGGGTTGATGGCGCTTATCGGATCACCGGCAGTCGTGTCTCGCTTTATTCAGTTGTCTATGATTTTCTGAGCGGTCTTTCTCCGGAGCGTATTGCCGATAACTATGACACCCTGACGCTTGAGCAAGTTTACGGCGCGATCACCTATTATCTCGCGCACCGCACTGAAGTCGACGCCCACCTGCAGCGAAACCATGCCAAGTTTGACGACCTGCGTCTCCAAGCGCGTGCAGCTCACCCACTCTTGTATCAGAAGCTTGAAGAAGTACCAGAGGTTCGGTCTTGAAGGTTCGGTTTCAAGCAGATGCCGATCTGCGCCGACCATCATCGCGGGCCTCAGACGCCGCGAGCCAACTATTGATTTCAGGACGCTCATGATGCTGGTCTCGCTGGTCTAAATGACGCGACAGTACTGGCGATTGCTGCCGACGAGGGGAGACTGCTCGTGTCCCACGATGTCAGCACTATGCCGCAACGCTTTGCTCGTTGTCTCACAGTCACTGCCACTTGAAGTACCTCAGTTTATCTTCCGCGTTTGGAGTTCTCACTTTAGTGTTCTTGTTTGTTCTCTTCATATGCTTCCGGCGAACACTGGAGAAGAAGAAGGGCGGCAAGTTTAGGGACGGAAAACAGTAGTTACTACCCCAATCCAACAACCAAGTACAGATCATTTAATCAGGCTCGCGGGAGGTTGGTTGAACCGCGTGCATAGGAATCCGACCATGAGCTTAATTAAGAAAAAGACGCGTATCAGCGCCAAGCAGGTAGCCGAGATTATCGGCTGCTCTCCAAAAACGGTGCTCAATCGCGGCGCGGGCACTGAGAAACTCACACGCATACGCAACGGTACCCGTCAGATTCGTTTCATTCTTGAAGAAGTATTAGCGTTCGCCGAGAACCAGGAAAAGCAAGCACATCGTCAATCAAATAATCGACAATAATACCTGGCGCCGGAGGCCGGCTTTGACGCGAGGAAACCTGCTAGGCAAGTAGAATCCAAGCCATGTCGAAAGCAACCGAAGCGAAATTCAATACAGCTCTCTATGATGCAAAGGCACAAGCCGAACTGTTTGTAGCCATCCTCGGAAGCGACAAGAGCTAGCGCTATAGATTGACAGATGTTTAGCCCTCCTTGAATTCATTGCGTTTCACGAGGGTTCAGCCCCTCGCTATCGGCAACGGAAGTAAGGGGACCTCGTGAACATGTATCATTTATTTGTCGCGAAGTGCTTCGATGCATTTCTTCCGAATCAGATTCTTGACGCGGAGATGCGTCGCAGGCTCATGCTTGTTGTCGATAACTCGCTCTTGCATAGCTTTCAGAATTACCTCCAAGAGCCAATCCGGTAGCCCGTCTAGCAATACTACTGCCCTGGCAAAATTAGTCGCCGCTACACCGCCGCCTCTTGGCCCGACGGCGGTTCTACTCCCTGCGATCCTATCGTTCAGCCGAAGCAATTCGAGTATTGCCAAGTCTACTTTGCCAGCGCAGAGTAAGTCATAGATCCGGCCGAGGCGGTCCTTCGCAGCGTTACGCTTTGGAGAGGTTTTGTAACCCGCTCTGTCCAGCATTTTTTCGAGCGGGACATTAAGGGCCGTTGCCATCGCCGGCATCCTCTTTCTCAGGACCTTCGCTCCCAATTCATACCTGAGCCACTGATGCGTCGATATCCCCACAGCTTTCGCCGCCTGGTCTTGTGTGAAGCCTCTATGGTGCCTTTGCAGGGTTAGCCAGTTCCCGAAGATTTTCCACCCGCCATACAGGAAATCGTGGTCGAGTTCTGTTCGTTCTCGTCTCGGCATAGTTAATTTCAGTAGAAGTCCAACGAAGTTTGAAGCAGGTGACGAAGGTCTTCTGTTTTCTGGCAGTTGGGCCCAATAGGCACTGAGCGGTTCGATTAATTATGGCACCAAATATGTCACATTTAGAAGCCTTATTTTTCGTGGTTGGTGAAAGTTGAAGGCATCTCGTTCTGTTTCTAAAAGCGTCGCAAGTGAACCAACAGACTAGACCCGGCTGCTTCAAATTCGAAAACCGAGCGGCAAGCTCCTGTAGGGAGCCTGAAACTGAAAGCCAACGAGAGGTAACAACGGATGCCAGTCAGACAAATTCCCAGATACGGCGCGGGGCATAAAAATCTTGGCAAGTTCGCAAGTGTTAAGACAGGTCGTGAGGCTTGGTACGAGTCACTCCTCGAGAAGGATTTCATGTATCTGCTGGACTATGACCGCGACGTGAGTTACTGGCATGAACAGCCGCTGCGAATTCGCTTTAGCCATGGAGGGAAGGTCCACCGTTATACGCCTGACTTGGAGGTTCATAAGGGTGGCAAAAAACAACTGATCGAGGTAAAGCCCAGACACCAAGTAGACAGCGGCAAGTGGAATGTTCTGTTCCGAGCAGCCTCATCCATCTGCGAGGAAGAAGGTTATCAGTTCCTGGTTGTCACGGACGAAATCATCAGGAAGCAACCGCGGCTTGAGAACATAAAATTACTTTGGAAGTACGCACGCACGCCGGTGCTCCCACAGCACCAACTCATATGTAATCAGTTCTTTCAGAGCCAAAAGGATGAACTGGTTACACTCGGTGATCTCGTTCAGCTCTTCACGAGGAAACATCTGCCCACGCAGACCCTCTACTCACTTCTTTTTTGGGGAGCTCTTGATTTCGATGTAATGCAGCCGCTCGACCAGTGTAGTCCGATCGTGCTCCCTTCGACTACAACCTCGAAGCCTGCGACTGCGAGGGCTTCTTAAATGTTACAGCACAGGCTTAGTAGAAACATGCACATCACACTCCGGAGCCGGGAGTACGTGATTGAGAAGCGCCTACCTGACAGGACAATCCGAATCAAGGATGTTCTCACCGATGAACGTACCGCCATGCCCGAACAGGAGCTCATTGATGCGCTATTCGAAAAGGGCGCGGAACTGCTCGGTCACAATCGCAATCAGGATGCACTGAAAGAGCGCCTCGAAAAAACTGGCGTTTGCGATATTGCGACACTTAAAGAAGATGATCCAAGAAAGATCGGGTTGCAACGGCGTCTCTCATACGTAGAAGCAACTCATGCGGCACGCGTAGACAAGCGGACGGAAGAGACACTCAAACCGATTATTGAAAAAGTCGCCTCGCTTACGGCTGATCGTAACCCTCCTTCGACCGCGACTCTTTACAGGTGGCTGCGTTTCTACGACGAGGCCGGCCGAGATGCGAGAGCGCTTGTGCCTGCAACCAAGGCCCGTGGGAACCGCAAACGCCGGTTCCTGGGTAGACGCGCCCAAAAAGGTGATTTGAAAAATAATCAGAAGGTGCAAGAGCGAGCCTCTAGAGTCGCAGAGCTGCTCGACAGTGCAATCGACGAAGTCTACCTCAAGGATCAGCGCTTCACAGTCAGGGCAGTCCATGACGCTTTGACGGCAAAAATCGATGACGCTAATCGTTTTAGAGAGCTCGACGATCAACTCCCGCTCCCGGACAGGAGCAGTCTTCATGACGTGGTAAATAAACTCGACGATTACGATGTGATCGAAGCACGCTACGGCAAGAAGATCGCTGATGAAAAGTATCGCGCCGTCCTTCAGGGAGCCAGGCCCACCAGACCGCTTCAGCGAGTCGAAGGCGACCACACTACGACTGATCTTTTCGTCGTCGATCCAGTAATGATGTTGCCTATCGGTCGGGCCTTCCTTACTTGGCTGATCGACGTTTACACCAAGATGATCCTTGGGTTCTACATCAGTTTTAACCCACCCAGTTATCTTACGGTGATGGAATGCTTAAAGCATGCGATCAGACCCAAGACGTACGTGAAACGAAAGTATCCAAGGATTAGGAATGATTGGAATGCCTACGGAATTCCCGAACTGCTAGTGGTCGATAATGCGCGAGAGTTTCACGGACGAAACCTGGAAGATGCCTGTCATCAACTCGGCATTGTGCTTCAATTTAGCCCGAGGGGTAAGCCGTGGATTAGAACGACAGTTGAGCGGAGCTATCGCACCGTCGCGACCCAGTTGCACCACCAACTGCCGGGTACAACCTTCTCGAACATCTTTGAGAGAGCCGATTATGAACCGGGAAAGACGGCGATAATCACGCCTGATGTTCTCGATGAAATCACGCATAAATGGATCGCGGATATCTACCAAGTGTCTGGACATCGAGGCATAAGGGACGTTCCAGCCTTGCGTTGGGAGAAAGGCATCGCAGAGTGGCCCCCTGCGTTGCCAGTCAACAACCAATTCCTCGATGTCGCTCTCGGATACACAGAAGAGCGCGTTGTCTCCAACAGAGGCATTGAATTGGATAACCTTTTTTACAACGACGAAGATCTGGCCATGGTTCGTCGGACACTCGAACCGCATAAGAAGGTTATCGTCAAGCGCAATCCCTCGGACTTGTCACTGATACATGTTTATGACGAGAAACATAATAAATATCTGCCGGTTCCTGCTGTAGATCATGATTACACCAAAGGTCTCACGCTCTATCAACACACTGTAATAAGTCGATATGTCCGCGAGCGATTGAAGCGCAGTGTGGATGTCTTCGCCCTTGCTCGGGCTAAGCGAGAGGTCCAGGAGATCGTCGCACGCGAGTGGAATGCAGCAGGTGGCAAGATGCTAGGCCGGAAACGAGCGGCTCGCTTTTTGAAAGAAGGTGTGCAAAACAACCGCGAAGGCATCGAGCGTCCACACGGCGTTAATGGAGAACCGGTACCCCTTCGAGTCAGCTCGCCGACGAAGCCTACGCTGCTGCTTCAACCTGGCGACTCCTCAGACAACGGAATATTAGACATCGAAACTCAATGGAACCCGACTGACACGGATGGAGAAGAAGCGCCCACGAATTTGCAGCTTGTCAGACCTGAAGAGAGTTCAGGAGCAACTCCCAACGCAACGAGCTCCGGCAAGAATCGCAGAGCGAACAAACAACCGGCTAACAAGAAGTCGGCTACCAAACGAGATTCAACCTCGGGAACGAAAAAGAAGACAGCTAAACACGAGGCCAGCAAGCAGACACCGATGCCGGCTGATCAGCCTGATGACAAGCTCGACATGACCGGCTGGAGCGGTGACTACAACCTTCCAAAATAGGAAATTTCTCGAAATGACAAAGAAAACAACTGATCGCAAAACCTACAAGAAGGTGCCTATCGAGGATCGGATTCAAATGGTGGAAAGTCTCTACATAAACTTTCCACGGAACCAATCCGCCCTTAACGCAATCGGGAACTGCCACTCACACGTCAAACTCTCCAAAGAACCCGAAGGGATTCTGATTCTGGGCAATACTGGAGCTGGTAAGACTACGGTGGTCAAACTATATATGCGCTCTCATCCAAGAATCGTCACAGAAGAAGTAACAGTCGTTCCTGTGTTGTATGCCACCGTTCCTGTACCGGCTACCTGCAAGAGTTTAGTAACGGCGCTTCTTACCGCAATCGGGGATCCGGCGGCAGAAAAGGGAACGCAGGTTACGCAGACTCTGCGATTGAAGAGGTACATAGAAGCATGCAAGGTTGAACTCCTAATATTGGACGAGTTTCAACATTTTCAGGATCGGGAATCTCTACGGGTGCTCAAGACTGTCTCCGATTGGCTAAAGGTCCTGATGGATGAAACTGGAGTACCAATCGTGCTGGCGGGGTTGCCTTACTCACATACCGTTCTCGACGACGAAAATAATGAGCAACTGCGACGAAGATTCGCCCTTAGAATTGAACTTGCACCTTTTGGTTTCAACACGTCTCGCGAACGACAAGACTTCCGGCGGTTCCTCAGCATCATCGATGAAAAACTTCCCCTCGCTGAAGGATCGGACTTAGCAGATCCAGCCACGGCCTTTTGTGTCTACGAAGCAACTGGCGGCGTGGTAGCGCACGTAATGAAATTAATACGACGTGCGACAGTGATCGCCTTAGAATCAAACCGCGAGAAACTGACCATGGAAATTCTTAGTCTCGCCTACGAAGAACGACTCGCTGCTAACAATCCCGCCAAACGCAATCCCTTTGGCGATATTGCTCTCGTCGCGTAATTTGACCATCAACCGCAAACTCCATTAGCTCAACCTACGCGCTGTGGGACGGCCACTTCAACAATCGCGAGAAAAACTCATTGCTGACCAGCTGTCAGCAGGCCAGACCTTGGTCCTTCGAGCAAAGCCCAAAGAGGATGAAAGCTATTCGGGCTTCTTGCTTAGGCTCGCTGAAATCAACTCGTTCGACACGCCCTATTGGATACTCAAGTTAATGGGCGCCAGCCCTTCCTCGGTTCGCACGTGCTTAGCCAGGCTCCGCCTTCCACTAGCCTCGTTAACCAGGTTGAATGTCAAAGACCTGGTCCCGCTGTTCAACAACCCCGTTCCGGAAAAATATCTCATATCCTTTTTCGGCCACCCTGTTGCACCTTATCTGCTTAAACCTAGCCGTCCCAGAGTGTGTCCAAAGTGTTTGAATCAATCACAGTATTATCGGAAGCAATGGGATTTTTATGCGATCACTTCATGTCCCATACATCAGATCATGCTGCTCGAAAAGTGCCCCGGATGCGGGAAACCAATCACCTGGTTTCGCAAAAGCGTGAGTCATTGCCCCTGCGGGACCGATTGGCGTCAAACACACACAGCATCCTTGTCAGAAGCTGAAAGTGTCGTTTCGCGACTCATATACAAAGAATTTCGACTCTCATGCCCTCAAATCCAGAAGCCACCGGACAATAATCCTCTGTACAACCTGGATCTACCCTCTCTTCTGAGTGCACTATTCCTAATTACAAGCCAGCAAGACTGTCTCCATGCAGATACCGTGGGGAAACACGTTTTTCCTGGGACAACCTCCGCTGAGATTCATCGACGGCTCCTAACCGCGTTTTCAGTGTTCAACCACTGGCCTATTAATTTTCACGGGTTTCTGGATCAACTAACCACCGCTCGTAGACCAGAGAAAGGCGCCACCAGCGTTAGGAAGATCTTCGGCCCTCTTTATCAACGGTTGTATAACCAAAAATATCTTCCCTCACCCATAGGAATTATCTTACGCAGAGAATTTGAGAATTACGTCTTACAGCGCTGGGACCACGGTTATGTTTGTTCGCATAAATGGTTCATAGCGAGAGTTGATGGCAAGTATATTTCTCGGGTAGCTGCGTGCGCTATCCTAAAATTGGATGCGCCTGTGCTCGAAAATCTCATAACCAATGGCAAGTTAAGAGGACTGATAAGAAGTTCTGGACGAAGAAGAGTATTTCTAGTCGAAGCGGCGAGTGTCGAAACCTTCAAAGCGGAACGCGAGCGATATCTCTCACTCAAGAAGGTGTCAAAGCTCCTGGGTATAAGACAATTGGATATCTTGAGACTGGTTGATCACTCACTTCTTAATGCAGCTCGAGGACCATCGGTCGACAATCACGATACTTGGCAGTTTGAAAAGACCACGATCGATGGTTTTCTTTCGACTATTTTCATCAGAATTGTAAAGTCGAAGCCTAGGACCCGCAAAGACCTGCGCGGCCTCAACGACGTCCTGGTTTCACTCACAATTACGCTATCAAGCATGGGGTGGGGCGTACAACATCTAGTGGGAGACATTATAGAAGGAGCAATAATTCCGCGGGCGGAAGCACCAGGCAAGAGTGGTCTTGCTCGCTTGCTGTTTTCTAAGCAGGAAATAAAACAGTACCTCAAGACAAAACTTAGTGGTAAGCCCAATGAGACTTTTCAGCTGGCTACAGAAGGTACAAGACTGCCCTTCAAGCCAAGAACACTTCACTTCCTGGCTCGCAAGAACTTACTTCAGACAAAAGTGGGAACCCATAAAGGTTTGCTATGCAGGATAATCTCTAGTGAGGCAGTCCTCATCTTCACATCAAAATACGTAGCGGCAGGCTGTGTAGCGCGCGAGGTAGGCACCCGAACAGAGCATCTTATTCAGGCGCTCAAGGCTCGCAAGATTTATCCGATCTCAGGTCCATCGATCGATGGTGGTCCGCAATATTTTCTGAGAAGGAAGGACCTCGCTGCTCTTAGCCTAAGGGATCTAGTGATTGCTTTGCCAGTCTTACGCCTGGACAAGCGCAAGCGGTCACACACCGTTGATACACAAGGAGCCGCCAAGATACTTTCGCTAACAAAAGGATCGGTAGTTCAACTGGTCCGCAATGGAACCCTAAGACCCTATTCTGAATCCGGGAAGACACCAGAGCAATATCTCTTTAACCGTACATATGTTGAACGACTTCGAGGACAGTTCAGCGACCTGACAAATTTGTTGTCTCCGACGGTTGCAGCGGAGATTCTTCAACTAGCCAAAACCAAACTCTACAAGAAATGGATAAGAACCGGCTACTTGTCGTATGAGACGTCAAAAGACTGCAAGACGCGTTTTTTGCTCAAGTCGCGTGTTGACCGAATTGCCTCTTTCATGAACTCGATTGTGACTCGTGCAGAGGCATCAGCTCTCCTCGGCGTACCTTGGTGGCATATTGATAGGTTCGCGCACAAAGGACTAATTAAACCTATTCGTAATCCTTATCCACGCGCCTACTGGAATCCCATCTACTCGCGGGCCGACGTCGAGAGTCTCAGGGGTAGCAACAGGGAAGTGGTTTTGTACACAAGGAAGGGTTCAAAACCCCGGCTGTCCATCAGAAAACGAAATCTCATTCTTGCATCCCGCCTGCCAATAACTCGCGTAAACAAATAATTCAAAACTCCGTCGCCCCGTTCGCTACACATTCACGATATAGATCGTGAGTTGCAAGCGAATGGGCGGACGGCAAATACCGTCAATCCTCTTCTCCGGATCGAAACACCGAGTCGTAACCGCCTGAACTTAATATTTAGGGTTACACACCCGCGTCCAAAATTACTAGGAAACTCTAGTTCCCAAGGAAGCTCTCTTAAAACCCTTCAACAATGAGACTCTTGATCACACTGAATCCTGAAAAGGAGGAGAGTTTCATTAGCTATATTGTGCGGCTTACTGAGGCGAACGGCTATGAAACGCCGTCCTGGATATTCTCATTGAGCGGAATTGATTATATGGAACTTCAATGGAAGTTCACGTTCGTTTTCAGCCGATCTGAGAGACTCGAAAACCTGGCTAAACTCACGGGCAGCACGCTCGACGATCTACTACCACTCTTGTACCTGCCTGCCAAGTCGCAAAGTCATGATGAAGATGACCACGAATATCATTTCTTCGGAGCTCTGCTCAATCGCTCGATCATCCGTCCGCACTGTCCTAAGGTTTGCCCTAAATGTCTGGCCGAGTCCGGCTATTCACTTCGCATCTGGGACTGCTCTCTTGTCACAGCATGTCCCATTCACGAATGCGTGCTTCTCGACACTTGTCCTGCATGCAATCGCCGTATTAAGTGCGTTAGGAACAAGCTATGCATTTGCTCTTGCAGTTATGATTGGAGAGAACGCAATCTGACGGCTATACCTGAGGGGCAGTTGGCTGTGTCGCGTCGCATTTATCAACTTTGCGGCGCCCTTCCACGAGAAAAGCTGGCAAATGAATGCGAGAGTCCGTTGCGGGGCCTGGGTCTCCAGGACTTTACCATCGTCATGGTCTTCATCGCCGGACTGTTCGGGAAACTGGCGTGGGCGACCGGTAGACCATCAAGATCAATAAAACTGCGAAACACACAACTTCACACCCTCTTTGCCAAAGCGCACAAGGTGTTTGAGAACTGGCCGCATAACTTTCATCAGTTTGTCGAAGTGCAGTCGAAAGGTAAGAAGAGGTTCAATCCTCACGGCGGTGAACTCCATACGGCGCTAAAAAGAGAGTTCGGTTCCTTCTATGAGCGATTGTACGAGGATCTGCGTGAGCCCCAATTCGACTTCATCCGCGAGACGTTCGCGGAGTTTTTGACGAACAGAGTGAAGTCGCAATCCGAGCCGAGGACTACAGGGCCTTATATTACTTCGCACGGCTCAGACAGCTACATCTCAGTCGCTCAAGCAAGACGACTACTCAAGGTTACTCACCGCGCAATGTTTGATCTGATTAGAACCGGCGAGATTGATTTTGTAATTAGGAATGAAGGAATGGCCTTGCGATATCTCCTTCGCCTATCCGATGTCGAAAACGTGAAAGACAAATTCGAGCATGCCATAAGTTCTCGGACTCTCGCTAGACAACTTGGAGTGGACTGCGAAGTGATACACAGACTCGCCAAGTCAGGATACTTACAAGCTAAATCGAGAAGAGCCGTAGATGGTTACTACACGATTAAGTTCGACGCTGATGCCGCCCGAAAAGTTATTGCAGACATTGAGGGAGCTACCGAGTGGACCTGACAGGTCTGGATAGTACGCTTGATGAGGAGAACAAGCATGCAGCGTGTGGCAACCTTACCCTCTCGCACATCCGTTTTGTATCTCTTATCTGGTGCGTGTCATTTGGACTGCGAGCCGCTGCTTGTCGGAGCTAGTCATCGGGCTACGTTCTGACATGTTCTCCACTGCCGCGACTACGTCCACCAGAGTTACGAGAGAAGCCGGCAGCGCGTTTTGGAGGTAATACTTAAGAGCCGCTACGCCGAGATCTACCCAACGCTTGCCGAACCTGTCGTTTAGCGCGGCGATTAGGGCGTCTATCTTGCCCTCGAGAGTGTTCGGAAGAAGCGCGGAATCGTTTTGTTTTCCGACGCCAGTTTGCACGTAATACAGTAGTCCTAGACCAGCTACCAATAGACCAGCTATCAACCAGCCTTCGTTACCCTTTTTCTTAGTCATGTCGTTTACTCCGAACTCATGTGCTGCAAACCGTGGCAGTAGTAGCTCCCAGTAGAGCTAAGTTTAGCTCTCACCCTTTTGACTTGCGGGGATCTCTGCTCCGAGGGAACGTGCGCTCTTCCTGGAACTTGCCGTTTTCTTTTTGGATCTTCACCGATCCACCTTCTTGGCCAACGGCTTTCTTGAGGACACCACCTTCCGTGGCAGACTCTTTCGTTTTCCAGCTTTTTACGACGTTGTGGCTCTTGTCTGTTTCAAGGTCCCAGCGACTTTTCTCTTCATTCTTTGTCAGCGTGAATTTCGGAAGTTTTGCTTTGGACATTTCTTTCCTTTCTATGATTCAAGCTCAACCGTGGACGCCAGAGCACATCCACGCGTTAGTGAAATTTCTTGGTTAGCGACACTCCGGCAACGTCAAGAGGTTGTCAGTTGTGGTTTCGTCGGCGACCGTTTTCACATAGCGAGTACCCCGAGGGGATATGGCCCCAACAAGATACGCTGTATTGCCAAGTGCGTCCGTTACATAAGCGACGCCGTTCTTATTCACGACCCAATCATACATCGTTTCGCGCGTGGTAGTTCCTGTCTTACCGTCCGCTTCATTAATCCAAGTGAGACTTTCGATCGCAACGTACGGGTTCTCGTGGTTTCCGCTATCTTTGCTTATGCAGGTTATCTTGATACTCATAATCACCCTTCATTTGCTCGTCTTTCGTGACCAGCATTCAATCTATACGCTCGGACTGACGACGAGACGTTCACTCTGCCGGTCTTCTGCAATGCAGAAGCTTTTTCTCCTGCTCAGCCAAAAGAGCGGCAGGTTATTTGCTCAATTCAGTACGCACGTGCCTAGCTAGCTCGTATGGCACTCCAAGGAGCAGTAATAGCACCCATTCGATTGCGGGTACGTCTTCTTAGCCTCGGTCACAGCGCCACGGCAACTAGAAAACTCTCCAAGGTACAATCGATTCTCTGACTCTGGGAAAAACGAGCAGGTTGGAACATGGACCTCGTGGTCGCCATTAGATTGCGCGTTTTTGTTTACGTAGTAACTAGCCATCCTTACACCTCCAATTCAGCTTCGTTCGGGTTTGACATGATCGATCACCATTGTATCACGCTCAGAACTCTGTGCAACGGATAAAACAGAAAATTATACGACGCCTGCTTGCTCCTTCCCCTCGCTCGTTTGACTTGCTACAGTGCGTTCCACATAGAAGACGAAAAAGCGTGACAAATGCCGCTGACAAACGGGATGTCACGCATTCACGTTCTATATTTCAAGAAGTGCACAGTGAAGGCTCACAACGACAACCTCAGACTTCGCTAGCTGGCGTGCCAGATGGTGACCTGTTGCTTGCGATGGCGCGAAAGGATGCTCAATCGCACGCGGCGTGGGAAGAGTTCTACCGACGGCATGTCGAATATCTGTACTTCGTTTGCAGGGGAGCTTTCTCAACTGCTCTGGGATCCCACAGTGTCGAGGACCTCGTTCAGGATGTCCTCATTCGAGCTTATGAGAGGGCCAGGACATTTGTCTTGGATCAAACCTTAGACGCCGATCGCCAGCGAAGAGCCGTCAGGGCCTGGCTAGGTAAAATAAGCGCAAACATGGTCCATGATTCCTTCCGAGACGAACCAATGGTCACTTTTGTAGATGATGAAGTACTCGAAGCCCACTCATACGAAACGAGTACTACGTATGAGGAGGGCGAACCGGTAGAACCAGATCGAGTCAGGATACTTAACGAGGCAATGCAAACGTTGACCGAGAGGGAACAGCAGGTCTTGAGAGCTACCGCATTTTGGTATCAACCAGGCGCCAGCCAACAGCGGCTGCCCAACAGAGCCATGGCAGATCTCGCAACTGATCTGAAGACAAGTAGCGCCAACGTTCGCCAGATACGTGTCCGTTCAATTGCGAAGGTGAGAAACTATTTCCGTCGACATTTCGATGAACATCTAAGAAGGCTATGAAGAAACTGGACAACGACAGAATTGACATCACGATCCAACGAGCCATGACGGACGAAGGATGGCTTGTCCCAGTAACGGAAACACAAGTTGAGATCGCTGAAGTGGCCTTTGAAGCCAACAGGCCGCAGTTGCCAGCCGCACTCCTGAAAATACCTGTATTGCCACAAAGAGGTCCTGACCAACACTCACGTTCCGAGTTCTTAGAAAGGTATTGGACCCATCATTCTGTATTACTGCTCACTAGTACTCACAATCCCGTCGACGCTATTACAGAACGAGCTCGCGACATCGTGATGCAAGCACTTGAAAAAGGCTGGAGTGGGCCACCTTATGATCCTTTCGAGCTGGCAGAACTTCGCGGAATACGCTTGGTGCCTACTCAAGATGTCGTTGATGCGCGGACGACGGCAAATGCGACCGGCAAGTTTACTGTTGAATTCAACCCAACCCGACCGCCTGCGCGGATAAACTACTCAATCGCGCACGAAATCGCTCACACCTTGTTTGCAGATTGCGCACATGCCGTACGAAACCGTGGCACCCATTTCCATATGGCACCTGATGAGTGGCAGCTCGAAATGCTGTGCAACATTGCTGCCTCTGAGATTTTGATGCCGATCGGATCTCTAGCGCAAAAGGACATTAGAGAAGTTTCCGTGGCTTCCGTATGGGATCTTCGTAAAAAGTATCGCGTGTCCTCAGAGGCCGTCCTCCTTCGCTTGATGAGACTGACAGCAACCCCGTGCATGGCGTTCGCCGCGCGACGGGCATCAGAAAGAACCGAGTACTACATAGATTATTCACTCGCATCACGGACGTGGCGAAACTTTCTCGGACAAGGATTCAGGTTGCCCAAAACAACGAAAGCGCATGAATGCACAGCGATTGGGTGGACCGCAAAGGGGCGCGAACAATGGCTCCCCTCATTGGATGAATGGAATATTGAGTACCTTGGAATCCCGCCCTACCTAGGACAACTCTTTCCGCGGGTACTCGGCATAGCGCTCCCCACAACAATGCAAGCGGAACCGGCGGCGCAGATCACCTACTTGCGAGGCGATGCCAGGAAGCCTCGCGGTACCGGTAACCGAATGATTCTGCAGCTCGTGAATGATAAGGCGCTAACCTGGGGTGCGGGATTCGCCAAAGCTGTGCGGGACAAGTGGCCTGAGCTCCAGTCAGCATTCACCCGGTGGGTTCAGAGTGGCACTCCAGATTTCAGACTGGGTGGAGTTCATGTCGCTGAGATCGAACCAACCTTGCATCTAGCGAGTCTCGTAGCGCAACACGGGTATGGTCCGTCGCCGAAGCCACGCATTCGATACCGAGCATTGACGGAATGCCTTGAGAAAGTAGCAGCAGTTTCTCTTCACTACGATGCAACGGTTCACATGCCAAGAATCGGTGATGGACAGTCTGGTGGCTCATGGGACATCGTCCGCGAAATTGTCGACGAAGTACTTTGTAGCAGAGGTATTGGGGTATTTGTCTACGAGATCCCCGATTCCAAGCGAATCACCCCGCGACAACCATCGCTTTTGTTTGGTGATAGCGAAGGAGTTTCCTGATGCCTCAACAAATACTTTTGCTCTCCGGCAACGTCTCTTCGGGAAAAACGACGTTAAGTGAATCGTTGCGTTTGCAATACGATCACATTTACGTTCTTAAGACTAAAGTAGTGATAAAGGAGCTTGCCCGCAAAAAACTTGGGAAAGACATCGAGGCTGAACGACGAGCGCTTCAAGAATTCGGCACGCGGTTAGATGAGGAGACCAAAGGTCAGTGGGTTCGCGATGCGCTTCGCAAACTTATTAGTAAAGTCGATTCCGAAGATCCTGAGGCGATAGTGGTCATCGACGCAGTTCGCATCCGCGAACAGATCAAAGCCATTCGCAAGGCTTACGGCTACTTAGTCCGGCACATCCATCTAAAGACGCCCGTTGACACATTGGAACGCAGATACAAGAGGAGGAAGGACAGTGGCCTTGAAGAGTTGGGATCCTTTTCAGATGTCGCCGCTGACAGCACCGAAGTTCGTGTCGGTGAACTTGAAAAGATAGCCGATGCGGTAATCGATACCAAGTTGTGCACGAAGAAAGATGTACTAGCCAAGGCGTCTCGGTACCTCGTGTTTCACGCTCGAGACAACGGTCGGCTTGTCGACGTTGTGGTAGGTGGCCAATACGGTAGCGAAGGAAAAGGACACATCGTTTCCTATCTGGCGCGCGAGTACTCCATGATCGTGAGAGTAGGCGGTCCGAACGCCGGCCATAAAGTGTTCTTTGACGAAGGTCCCTATACCCATCACCAACTGCCCTCGGGAACACTTAGAACTAACGCGCGACTTTTGATCGGACCAGGGGCAACGGTCAACGTAGAGCGATTGATGAAGGAAATTGCGGAGTGCAACGTGAACAAAGATCGGCTTTTCATCGACCCACGGGCGATGGTGATTAGCAAAGAAGACATTGAGAAAGAAGCTGGCCTAAAGAAGCGGATTAGTTCAACCGGTCAAGGTGTCGGCTTCGCCACGGCGAGACGAATAACCGATCGTGGGAAACAGATTAACCTTGCTGGGATGATTCCTGAACTCAAGCCCTTTACGCAACGAAAAGCGTCCGATCTCTTGGAGGAAGCCTATTGTAATGGGGATCGAATTCTGGTGGAGGGCACCCAGGGCATCGCGCTCAGTATTTATCATGGCCAGTATCCTTATGTGACATCTCGCGATACGTCTACAGCTGGCGCGCTAGCGGAGGCAGGAATTCCTCCTACAAGAACGCGCAAAGTAGTGATGGTCTGCAGAACTTTCCCTATCAGGGTCCAAGATCCGAAAGGCGGTACCTCGGGGCCGCTTGAACAAGAGATCTCCTGGGCAACAGTTGCGAAGAGGGCCGGTCTCAACGCCGCGAAGCTCAATCGCAGTGAAAGAACCTCAACAACCGACCGTCGTCGCAGGGTGGGCGAATTCGATTGGGACCTGTTGCGCCAGGCCACGGTGATCGATGGCCCAACTGATATAGCT
This sequence comes from Pyrinomonadaceae bacterium, assembly GCA_041751855.1. Taxonomy (GTDB): domain Bacteria; phylum Acidobacteriota; class Blastocatellia; order Pyrinomonadales; family Pyrinomonadaceae; genus PSRF01. Next base: position 29,963 of record JBGSWR010000087.1, on the reverse strand, counting down.
CTCACATTTACGGACTATCTCGATGCGCAAAATGAACAAGCCCGACGCTATGAACAACTAACCACTGACACGATCAAATTCATCGGAGAAGTGGAACGCGTTGCAAAGGCTCCCGTCTCTCTTATTTCAACCCGATTCGACTTTCGAAGCATCATTGACCGGAGGCGCTGGTAAGCAGTGGGCATTAGAGCCGAGCAACTGGCTAACCTTTATCCTTTTGTCTACCACATGGCAGAGGATGGAAGTTGGGAGAACATTAGACAGCGAGGTTTAATGAGCACTAGCGCGTTACTCGACCTCTTTGAAATCAAAGGCGAGCGTCGATTTGCGATTGAGAGTCAACATCGACCCGGTAGCGTGAGGCTCGAACATCCGAACTATGGGACGGTCGTAATCAGAGATCAAAAGCCAATGAGAGAGAGTTCACTACGGAAGTGTTTAGAGGGTATGTCCCCTCAAGAATGGTACGAACTCTTAAACAGCCGAGTATTCTTTTGGGCAACTGAGCAGCGATTAATGCGACTCCTTTCAGCGCGGGAATACAGGAACCGCACACATTGCGTGCTCAAGATTGATACTGCCAAATTACTGGGACAATATTCAAATAGCCTTTCACTATCACCAATAAATTCCGGAAGCACCATTTACAAACCTCAGCCGAGGGGTAAGCAAACGTTCCTAAGGATGGAAGATTATCCATTCGCCGAACGAAAGAAGAAAAGAGGTGTGGCTAATGCAATCGCTGAGATGTGTATCGAGCACAGTGTGCCGAATCTCGCGGAGTTTGTAATACGGGCCTACCAAATGACTGGAAATCAAGTAGGTGATGTGCTCTTTGAAAGGTAACGAAATTCTAGCGTCTTGAACCGTGACACCGTGACACCGTGATACTACGAGAGGTCCTGGCCCCTAAGTATCATTCGGCAGTTCAGCATGCCATTCTCGTTGGCTCATTTGTAACCCTCCGCAAAAACCGGACCATTGAAAAGTAGACCGTTTTCGGGCGATGAGCTACGTGCGTCTAAAGGAAGCCAAGACTGACTTTCGCCACAAAACTGGGGAATAGAAGCGGCGGCTACTCGGTGTAACAACAGATCATCGCATGACCGAGGTAAATCTGCTATGCAAGAGCAAAGAGGAAAATCACAAATAACGGAGACCAAATTCTCAATGAGTCAGGTAGCCGAGCTCATCGGAGTTCATCGCACAACCATCTTGCGCCTGCTCGATGCGGGCAAGCTTGGCTGTTATCAAATTGGGGATCGTCGCATCGTAGCTGAGAGCCACCTTCAGGAGTTTCTTTTGCAAGCTGAACGCAAGGCTACTGTGAAATCTTTGCCTTAGCGGATCGGCGGAAAGGCCCTGTTTACAAGGCTTTCAAACGGACGGTGAGAAACTTTCAAGTTATGCCCGAAAACTGTAGGAAATTCTCACGTTATGCCCGAACAAAATTTCACTTAATGACCGAACGGCGCCCGTAAGTTATTGATTTAAGGTGGGGGGCGTTTTCACTTAATGCCCGAACCCACATCGGTCGGTTGCCCAGACTAAAGAGCCTGCGTTGAGAATTCAACCTCTCATTCTCTCCAAATGGCCTAACAGAGGGAAACCACTAAAATGGTTGGCTAACCTTCGTTGCAGCTGAACCCCGACCTTTCAGGTTGGGGAAGTGCGGCATCTCTCTCATTCATGCCAACCATTTTAATGGTTTTTCTCTGAGCGCCAGTCCAAGCGATACCGCTTAACTATCCAGAGATACGTGTAAGAATGAGTACTCATGTGAGGGACTCCTTTTGTGAGAATGAGTAAAAACCATTGAAATGGTTTCGGGAAGTAAAGCGCCAGCCTGGCCCCCAACCTGAAGGTTGGGGAGAATGAGAGGTGAATTTTAAAGTGGCGGGATTCCCTCTGACTAAAACTTTAAAAAACAAGAGCGGACTTGTCACACGGAGATCACGGAGTTCCAAAACACCAACGAAGTGCCGACCGATGACTGATTACGAACTGCTGACACTGCCTATGAACCACTGACTACGGACCACGCACTACGGACCAGGGATCAATAATTCGTCAATATCTCTTTCGGAGCAAATCCCATCTGGCCCAGCCGGTCGCGCGTCTGATCAATCATTTCGGGTGACCCGCAAATCAATGCCACCGGCGAGGTCAATGTCGGCAGTACGTGATCCAGAAGCGACTGAACATAACCAGTCGGGCCAGACCAATCGTGGCCATCGGGTCGTGAAATCACCTGGCGCAACTCCACCCCCGCCTCTTCCCATCCCTCCGTCTCGTCGCGATAGCAAAAGTGATCAGGCGTGCGCGCGCCGTAAAGAACGACCAGTTGCCCGAAATCGCCCTTGCACGCCAGCACATGTCGCAGCGCTGATCGAAGCGGCGCCACCCCCGTGCCCATCGCCACAAAAACCAGATCTTTTCCCCTCTGGTCATCAAGGGAAAATCCATTCCCTGCAACAGCCAGCAATTCAATCTCGTCGCCAGGAGCCATCTCAAAGATTCGATTGCTCGCGCCCAAATTCCTTTTTACGAGCACTTGCAATTCCGAATCCTGGGGCGCGCTTGCGAACGCAAAATATGCCGGCGCCTCATCTTTCACTCCCAGTACGGCCACCTGTCCGGGCAAAAACGAAACCCCATGTCCATTCACGCTGCCTTCAGGCATAAGATCAAACGAACGGATATCCCGTGCCTGATCGCGAATTAGAGTGATGCGTAGTATGGGCACTACTTCTCCTTGAAGACCTGGATGTTGACAACAGCCAGTTTAACAAATTGACTCGGGAATCCTTCAGGGCTCGCTTAGGTTTATCTAAAACCCGGCATAACCCAATTAAGCGCCACTTATCCCTGGCGCGTTAGCCGGCTTCTTCCCAATGGTGTAGGATTCGAGTTTGACCAGAACCTTGGTTGTGAGTAGTAACGAACTGAGCGAAAAGTATGTACGAATTTGCTGTAACTCCGGCCGTGACTGGTATCCGCCGGCGCGGGGTCGAAATTGCAGAAGTGGAGCCGGACAGCCTGGCTGCCGAACTCGAGCTCGAGCCTGGTGATCGGGTAATTAAAGTCAACGGCCGCCCGGTACGCGACTACCTCGACTTTCGCTTCCACACAAGCGGTGAGTCGGAGTTGATCGTCGAGGTGCGCAAGAAGACTGGCGAAGACTGGGAACTGGTAATCGAGCGTGGCGAAGGTGAAGACTTTGGCCTCAGCTTCGATCCGATTGTCCCGCGCCAATGTGCAAACGAATGCATCTTCTGTTTCTGCAAAGGCAATCCTGAAGAGGCGCGCCCGTCGCTCTTTGTTCGCGACGAGGACATCCGCCTTTCATTCTTGTACGGCAATTACACGACCCTGACTTCGATCACCGAGGATGAGCTTCTGCGTGTTATTGAGCAAAGGCTCACCCCGCAGTATGTTTCGGTTCACGCGACCGACCTCGATGTCCGCGCATACCTCCTCGGCGTCGATCGACAACGCGCCGATATTTCTGAAAAGGTTAAGCGGCTGCTTGATGCCGGAATTGAGATTCATGCTCAGGTGGTCCTCTGTCCCGGAATCAATGATGGTGAGATTCTGAAAAGAACCATAACGGAGCTCTCGGCGGAGTATCCTCGCATCAGCAGTGTCGCAATCGTTCCCCTTGGTCTGACACGCTACAACACAGATTCGCGCCTCACGCCAGTGACACCAGAGTTCTGCCAAAAGGTTATTCGTGATCTGAGACCCGTTCAATCCGAGTTGCGCGAGCGGCTGGGGACAAGGTTCGCTTTTCTCGGCGACGAGATCTACCTGCGAGCGGGACTTTCTGTTCCGGGCCGCGCCCATTATGGAAGTTATCCACAGATCGAGGATGGCGTCGGCATGGTGCGGAATTTCAAGGAGCAATTCGCAACCCTGCTGCGGAGACTTGAAAAACGGCCCCCAACACATCCGGCAAATCTACAGGGAACTATCCTGACAGGAGTCCTATTCGCACCAGTGCTCCGAGAGCTAGTTGGGAGATTAAATAGTCGATTCGCCACAAGCCTTGCAGTGGAAGCAGTCGAAAATAGTTACTTTGGCGGCGATGTTTCCGTTGCCGGATTACTTAGCGGTGCTGATCTTCTATCGGCCAGAAATAGAATAACCGGAAGCTTCGTCATTATTCCTAAAACCACGTTAAAGAGTGATGCGGAGATCATGCTCGACGGAATGAGTTTAGATGAGGTTCGCCAGAACCTGGCTCGGCCCGTTTATCCGTGTGATCTAAAAACTCTTGGCTCGTTCCTCTCAGAAGCTAAGATTTCCACCGGCACAATTTCTTCATAATTGAATCAGAGGTGCAATCCACTCCTGTCATCCAAAATCTCGGATTTTCGCACGGCGCTTTGGATCTTCCTTTTGATTGCCCGAGACCCAAGCACTGATAATTAAGAGGTTACACCGCCAAAAGCAAATGGGAATAGTAATTGCAATTGCAATTGCGCTTTCCCCCCGACGAAGGTTCGATTTCATAGATTAGAAGTGAGTTCCGCCCTCCGATTCCAACGCAACTTTTTGGCGATGGAAAAGCAAAAACACGATTAAAAAGGAGACTAGAAAATGCACAGAAGGATTTTCTTTGCGTTCGCTTCCGTCACCTTACTTGGCATGCTTGTCATTACGGCACTTGGGCAAACGACTGGTGGCGCCGTTACTGGAAATGTCACCGACGCCCAGGGAGCATTGATCCCCAACGCCACAGTAACGCTTATAAGCAAGACAACCGGGCAACAGCTAACTACACAGACGACGGGATCTGGTTCCTACAGCTTTCCAAACGTCCCAGTTGGGGAATACAGCGTGAGAGTTGAAGCAGCTAATTTCGCTACCACCACACGCGAATTGAAGGTCACGCTTAACCAGACCACAAGTGTAGGCGTTGCGTTGGCTGCCGCAGGCGTGGAAGAGACGGTCCAGGTAACCGCCGCTAGCGAGGCACTGGTACAAGCCGATACGTCTCAACTTGGCAAGAGTTATGAAGAGCGATTGGTAAGGAACCTTCCGATCTTCCAAAATCAAAATGCCCTCGCCCTGCTCTCACCTAATGTGGTAGACCGATCGTCAGGTGTCTTAGGATCTGGTGGTTCTGTGGGCGGCACCCGCGCACGGTCTAATGTTTTTATCGTCGATGGTGTTGACAACAATGATCCGAGTGTCACTGGGCCCGCAGTTAGTGTCATCGGTGATGCCATTCAAGAGTTCACGCTTTTGACTAACAACTACAATGCTGAATTTGGCGCGGGCGGCGGAGGACAATTCGTAACCATCACTAAGTCGGGTACAAACGAGTTTCATGGTTCGGGCTTCGCCTACATTCAGAACCAAATGTTAAATGCGGCTTCCTCGACAGAGGAGGCACAACTTAAGTCTGGCCAAATTAAGGAGAAGCCACGCTTTAGGAACTACATCTGGGGAGCGACCCTTGGAGGTCCAATAGTTCGAGACAAGCTGTTCTTCTTTGGAGCTCTTCAGCTTAATGTCAACGCTGCAGCAGGGGCCAGTGCCCAGTTTGATGCTCCGACCACGGCAGGTTTTGGGCAGATCGCGGGGCTACCGGGCGCTCGTCCTTTTGTAATAAACTTACTTAGAAATAATCTGGCGCTGGCGCCATCACAAACCAGCACTCAAACAGTCCTGGGCGTTCCGGGCATTCCATTTGGCACCGTTGCGCTCAACATTCCGGTGGGGTTTAACGATACTCAGTACCAGCTCAATATCGATCACCTGCGCGGATCAAAGGATCAGTTTCGTTATCGCTATGGGACAGACAGTTTTTCTCAGGAACAGGCGGGTGGTGGCAACACTACTTTCAACAATCTCGTGACCTACGATACCAAGGCGTTTTCCGCCACATGGGTTCGTACGGTTAGTGCAAGCCTGGTAAATGACCTGCGGCTGTCGTGGCGTCAAGCGATCAGCAACTTTCCCTTAAAGGATCCAAACAATCTCACCTTTCCGAACATTACTGTAAGACCTCTTAGTCTCAATTTAGGTCCGAATGGTAACCTGCCTCAAAGCGGCGGCGATAATGTCTACCAAGTGTTCGACACTGTAAGCTACATTCGTGGCGCGCACACCTTTAAGTTCGGCGGTGAGTTTAAACGCATTCTCACCACGAGTAACTTCCTGGCACGTCAGCGCGGTGATTACATCTACAATACCCTTGATGAGTTGCTCCAGGACCTAACTCCCACTGGGAGAAATGCATTGCGCGGTGTGGGCAATGGCACCTTTACTGGTAATGTGACAAAATTCTACCTTTTCGGTCAGGACGATTGGAAAATCACGCCCAGTCTTACGCTAAATCTGGGTCTGCGTTATGAGCGTTCCGGAGTTCCGCGGGCTTCTGCAGATGACGTGCCATTCTTTGCTGGGGTGAGCGTTCCCGGTCTCAATTTCCAGGACCTTGAAGCGGACAAAAATAATTTCCAGCCCCGAGTTGGCTTTGCGTGGTCGCCCGGCTTCGAGAGCGGCCTTCTACGACGGTTGTTTGGGGAACGCGGCAAGAGCGCGATTCGCGCGAACTTCAGCATGACTCACTCGGACCTCTTTCAGAATCTCGTTCTATTCAGCAGACCACCGCAGATTCAACAGGAACTCGATATCTCTCAGGCGGTTGCTCGACTGGGCTTCAACACCGCGCCAGGATTTCTCGAGCGTGGTGGGCTTCCAAACACTCCGATTCCACCGACGAGCATAGCTGGTATCCGGGCTGGGGTGGGGGGTATAACAAATAGCGAGTCTCTGATACTTCCTGAGACCTATTCCTTCACGCTGAGCCTGCAACGTGAGTTGACGCCTTCGACAGGTGTTGAAATACGTTATCTCGGCACTCGCAGCCGTCACCTCCCCGTTCAGATACCGCTCAATCTTGGTACCGTTCCAGTATCCGAACGCGTTATGCCGACCTTCCTTAGCATGCCCACCGCGGGGCAGTTGGCTGGACTTCCAACCTACGAAACACTTGTCTTCGCCAGTCCAACCGCTTTGGTTCAACCTTATGCTGCCCAGGGATTCTTTGGTGGTATCACTGGCTTCCTTGCACAGGGTAACTCGAATTACGATTCAGGCTCCGTGAGCGTCACGAGGCGTTTCAGCCACGGGCTTGCTTTCACAAGCGCTTACACTTTCAGCAAGACGATTGACAACTCGACCAATGAGTTGTTCAGTAGTGTCGTAAATCCGCGCCGGCCACAGGACTATGATCGGATGGATCTAGAAAGGAGCTTGTCGGCACTGGACATTCCGCATCGCTTCGTCTTTGCGGCAAATTACGAAATACCTCTGTTCAAGAACCACAGCAGCGAGTTCGTTCGCAGTGCTCTGGGTGGCTGGGAACTCGCGGGTATCTTCCAGGCTCAATCTGGTCAACCCTGGACTCCAGTGTCGGGCATTGATAGTAATCAGAATTTCGACGGTCTGGACCGCACCATCTTCAATCCGGCTGGCGCACATGGAACCGCAAGTAGGGTTTGCGGGGTTAACGCGGCAGGTCAGTTACTTCGGGCTGGTGGCTTTCTGGCCCCGGGTTCAACGACAAATCCTGACGGCTCACCCGTCACGCTGGCAACGTGTACCATGGCGTCTTATAGTCCGACCAACGCCGTGGCCTATGTGGCGGTAAACCCGTCTGCTCAATACATTCAGGCAGGCCCAATGGCAAACGCTAATGCCGGGCGTAATACTATTCGGGGGAGAGGGTTCAACCGCACGGACCTCACTATTTTGAAGAACTTCCGCTTTGGAGAAGAGAAGTATAACCTCCAATTTGGCGCAGAAGCCTTTAACGTCTTCAATCAGCGCATAAGAACAATCTCGACAGTTGGACCAACTAACACCGGTTTCAACACAGTCACGAGTGCACGGTTTAATGACTACAGTCTGGGAGTTATTCCGGGCCGTGTAATCCAAATCAGGGTCAAGTTGATCTTCTGATTCCGGTCAATAGAGGACCTTTTGTTGGGGAACCCAGGAATGGGTTCCCCATTTTTTTGAAAGTGAGCACCTCGAGCTGTGAGAAGCTGGGCCAACTCAGGACGACGAATTTCTAACCCATCGCACGGAAGCGTTCAACTAGCAGGAAACTTATCTCCCAGGCTGATCGGTTTTCCCGAGCTTCTCTGCCTTCATTTTTATTAGCTGGCTGTGTTCAACAATCCCCTCGAGATCGCGCCGGGCCTTTGCTGACTGTTCTAGGTCAACCACCCCGGGATTCTCGAATGTGGGATTGTCGATGAAACTCATAACCAGGTCATCAAGCATTAAAAGCGATTGTTTGAGCTGCTCGATGGTTAAAATATCGTGGGTTGCGTGCGGTGGTCGTTCAGCTTCTTCTTTGGGCAGTCGTAGATTAGACTTCAGACGTGAAGCTCGTTTGTTTATCTCCGTCAGTGACCTGGTGAGATGCTTGAAGTCAATAGTGTTCGAGGGGTTGCTGGGCGTAGCTTGAAAAATAGCTCGCATCATCTGGTTGTTAACCTCTTGCATGCGCCGAAAGTCCTCGTTGATCTGTTGGTAGAGTAGACGTTCCGGCGGTTTCTCGGCGGGCCGGTTCTTTCCAAGTTTTTCGACGCTCCTGAGTTCCATTTCGGCCATTTGACGCTCGTGCCTCTCGCGCCGTAAACGCTCCCCTGGCGTTTCCCGACGATCACCCCTACGAGGGCCCGGTTGTTGAGCGAAAAGGTCGGTGGCCGGACAAATCCAGAAGCTGGCAGCCAGCGCGAAAAGAATGGTTAGGGTGACTGTGAGCCTGGCGCGATGTTGCTGCATGGCCTGCCTCCTAAGGGATTGGAATTGTCTCGTGATTTTGAGAACTAAAATACTCCTGCCAATACGTTCAATCAAGAGTCATAGAGCAGAGCGCTGGAAACAAGTTCTCACGGAATTAGCTTTGAGCTGTGTAAGTTGTCGTCCGACGAACAAGTGATTTATCCTTAACAATCCCCAGGTTTTGCCAATTGCCGAACGGGCTATGATTCTGCCGATTTTCGGAAGAGAGGTAACATGCAAAAACGAGTCTTGCTAGCTTTTACGCTCATCCTTTCACAACTCGCCTCGATCAGCGGGCAGCAAAAGCAGGATAAGCCCAAGGATGACGTTGTCGTGGTCACAACGAATCTCGTACAGCTTGATGTTGTCGTGACGGACAAGGACGGTAAACACGTTCTTGATCTGAAGCCGGAAGACTTTGAGATCCGCGAAGGCGGAAAAGAACAACGCATCACAAACTTTTCTTATGTAACAGCTGCCTCTCCGGCGCAGGCCCCCGGTGTTTCCAACAAGGAAGTAACGTCCGCATCTGCTGAATCAGGTTCTCCAAGGATCCAACCAGCGCGCCTGCCGCGCGAGCACGTGCGGCGCACGTATGCCCTGGTGGTAGATGACCTTGGCCTGTCATTCGAGAGTTTGAGTTACGTGCGTAATGCATTGACAAAGTTCGTGGTTGAGCAGATGCAACCAAACGATCTGGTTGCTGTCTTGCGCACCAGCGGTGGGGTCGGGGTGCTGCAACAGTTCACCTCAGATAGACGTCAACTCAACGCAGCGATTGAAAACGTGCGTTGGGTTCCAACAGGGCGGGCGGGAATAAGCTCAATGCGTCAGATGAACGAGCAAAGTACTGGCGCGGATATCAGAGACAGCATTCAATTCACTGAGGAGATGGAAGAGAGCCGTGCGGGCCAGTTCTCGGTTGGTACGCTCGGCGCTTTGAACGCCATTGTCGATGGCATGAGAGACATGCCCGGGCGGAAATCAATGGTTGTAATCTCCGAGGCGTTGCGGATGTTCAGTGCCCAGGGTCGTAACACGCAACTGATTCAGGCATTGCGCCAGCTCACGGACCTGGCTAACGCCAATTCAGTCGCGATCTATACACTTGATGCCAGCGGCCTGCAAACCTATACCTTCGAAGCAAGCGATAGGGTCGCAGGGTATTCTTATGTGATCGATCCTGAACTGCTCGCCGCCTCGGGTGGGTTCGGCGGTGTGGTGCCAAATCCGCCGCCCCGTACACTACCGCGCGCCGACTCATTAAGCGCCCGGGCGGAACAGGATTCCAACGCCGCCTTTCGAAGATTGGGCGCTCTGATGAACCAACGTGAACAAGAGCATCAGGAATCGCATACGGTGCTCTCCTATCTGGCACAGCGAACGGGGGGGCTGTTCCTGCGTAACCGCAACGATGTCGGCGCGGGCATCAAACGAATTCTCGATGACCAGCAAGGTTTTTATCTAATTGGTTACCGACCGGACGAGCTCACGATCACACCCAGATCGGGAGCGCGAGTCCTTCGCAATCTGGAAGTAAAGATGAAACGCTCGGGACTTAACGCCCGCACTCGTGCCGGCTACTTCGGTATCAGTGATGAAGTTCCTGCACCAGAGCGTCGCACGCGCGAAGAACAGATGACAGCGGCCATTATCTCGCCATTCGCACGTAATGAGATCGGACTCCGCCTAACGTCTTTATTCGGTGACGAACCCGGGGGCGGCACTTATATGCGCTCACTCCTGCATATTGATGCAAGCCATCTCGAATTCAAAAAGAGTCCGGGGGGCGCTCACACTGCCGAACTCGAGATGCTTGCGGTCGCTTTTGGAGACAACGGTCAGGTTGTGGATCAGTTCGGTTATCCCCAGACTGTCAAAGTAGATAACGACGCGGATTATCAGGAAGTACTGAAGCACGGTCTGATCTACGTGCTTAACTTTCCGATTAAGCGTGGTGGACCTTACCAGATGCGGGTCGCTGTCCGCGATGGAGCGACTGAACGCGTCGGCGCCGCAATGCAGTTCGTCGAAGCCCCTGACCTGAGCAAGAACCGGCTCGCACTATCTGGAATCGTGCTCAGCGCAGTCGAAGCCGAAACGGAGCCACAGGCAGGGCCGGCAATACGTCGGCTACGGCAAGGAATGACACTGGACTATCGCTATATCATCTATAACGCAAATCCTCGCGGCCCGCAGGGTCCTCAACTGGAAACGCAGATGCGCCTCTTTCGCGACGGGCAAACGGTTTTCACCGGACGAACTCTCAAGTTCGACACCACCGGGCAAACAGATCTAAAAAGGCTGAGTGCCGCTGGCCGCCTGAGACTGGGCCCGGAATTGACTCCTGGCAACTACGTGCTACAGGTTACGGTCACTGACTCACTTGCCCCCCAGGAGCGACGCTCAGCACTCCAATGGATAGATTTTGAGATTAGTAAATAGCGCTTAAAGAATTAGTTTGGCGAGCGTAGGCGATCAGCCAGCCTGCGCGTTGCGTTCGCATCATGCGCGTCGGGAGCTATTGCGAGATAGGCTTCCAGATGAGAAATTGCCACCTCGCGCTGGCCCCGGGATTCGGCGAGCCTTGCGAGCGCGAGGTGGGCGCGAGCGGCCTTCGCTTCATCAAGCTCGAGCGCTCGTTCGAAGTGAGTCCCGGCTTGGTCTGCATCCGCCGTTTCCAGAAGTCCCCAGCCCAGGTAAAGGTGAGTGGCCCAGTTATTTTCCTGGAGCCGCAGCGCCTCGCGCAAGAGGTTAATGGCTTCTATGCGTTGTCCGAGCGAGAGCAGTGCGATCCCAAGTTCGAGTCGTGGTTCGGCACGCCGGGGCGCAATCTCTTGAAGCGGGCGGAGGATCTCCACGGCTTCCGCGAATCTCTTCTCCTGGCGCAATTCACGCCCCAGCTCCAGACGAGCCGCATAGTAAGTCGGGTGTTTCTTGATCGCCTCTTGCAACTCGCGAATAGCGTCACCGGACTTTCCCGCGTGAAGCCTTTTCATGCCTTCACGATAATGCTTGAGCGCTTCCTTCGGTACGTTGAGATCAACGTCTGCCATCAGCTCGCCGGCTTTGGCCTTGTCGGGCGGCGGCTTGCGAGGAAGGTCCACAAAGACTGTGAAAACTGACGGCCTGTTTCTCGGTATTGGCCGCACTAAAACGTTTGTCAGTGTGGCCTCAAAGACCTCAGTCTCGAGAGTTTCGATGCTGTATTCACCTTCGGTAACCTGATTGAAAGTGAATTGACCTTCGGGCCTGCTGAATGTCTCCGCGATGGGGCGCAGTTCGGGTAGCTTTAAGAGTCGCACGCGCACATTTGGCACGCGTCCGCTCTGGTGTTGTATACGGCCTTCGATCTGGTGGTAGACAGTAGAAGAGTCCGACTGCGCCATAGCTACAGGCGAAATAGAGAAAATGAAGATTACTACTAACCAGGTTTTAAACGCAGTGGTCATGAACAGCGCTCTTCTGTTTTAGGACAATTGATGGAGCATAATAACTCATTTGTCCGACGAACTTCAGTTTGTCGCGTTGGTCACTCAGGTATTCTCAGTACCAGCGACCATCTCAGGTATTCTTAGTACCAGCGAGCGGGGCTAGTGTGATTCCCGAGTTGACCATTTCAGTTCAGGATTCAGGGTAATCAAACGCGTTACCATCTCAGGTATTCTCAATACCAGCGAGCGGGGCTAGTGTGATTCCCAAGTTGACCATTCCAGTTCAGGATTCAGGGTAATCAAGCACGACAAACTGAAGTTCATCGGACAGGCTTCCCTAAAAAAAAGGCCTGCCGAATTACTCGGCAGGCCCATCTTCTTGAGGAAGCCTAACCGCCTCTAGAATGAGAAGCGAGCGCCGAGTTGGATAACTCGAGACTCGCGAGCGTCAGTGAACCTCCCGAAGTTAGGGCTGTTGAGGTTCAAATCGGCCGTTGTGAATTGAGTATGGTTGAAAGCATTGAAAGCCTCGAACCTTAGTTCGAAGTTCGTTCTTTCCCCCATCTTGATGTTCTTCGCCAGGATGGCGTCGAAATTGTTCTGACCATTCTTCAGTCGGAACTGGTTCGGACCGGAAGTTCCACGCCGAAGTTCCGGGAACCCGGCCGAGGCACCAAACCTCATGAAGGCATCGGCATTAAACGCCCGGTTGTTGCTCTGGCGAGGATCGACGTGGGTAAATGGAGCACCAATGTCGGAAAAGCTCAGGACACCGCCGCCAGTACCCACTGTATCGAATGGGTTGTTCACTGTGAACGGAGTTCCGGACTGAGCGGTGTAAATGCCACCGATGGTCCAGCCTCCGAGCACGTTTCGTGCGAAACCACCGCTGTTGCGGAAGAATGGCAGGTCATAGATGACACTCGCCACGAAGCGGTGAGGAACATCCTGAGACGAGAGTGCCCATCCCGCGCGACGGTCGATGAGATCGAGCGTATCGCGGAGGGTATCGGAGTCAGCCAGGGACTTGGAGAAAGTGTAAGCCACCTGGAGGAGTAGTCCGTCCGTGTAGCGTTTCGAGATCTGGGTCTGCAAGGAGTCATATGCTGAATTCCCCGCGGTCACCATCTGAGAGATGCCAAGACGTACGTCATCGTTCAGCCGGCGCGAATTAGTGTTTGTCGGGGTGGGAACGATGCCTGCCCTGGGATCGGTCGCTGGGAATGGGAAGAAGGTCCCCAGAGAAGGATTAACCTGCTCAAGAGCATAAAGCTTCTTTCCACGATTCCCTACGTACGCAACGCTGGCGACATAGTTGTCCATGAAAGCACGCTCGACCGTCACATTGTATTGGTAGGTATAGGGCGTGCGAATATTCGGATCGACTGCCCGCGAGAACTGAGTCAGCGGAGCAGTGATGCTGAAGGAGCTTGCCAGGAACGGATTAGGCGTCTGAGGTTGTACCCCCCTGAAGTTCGGGAAGGGATCTGGTCCAAATATATTGGCCAGCGGACCACCCGATGGGAAGAAGAACGAGTTGGTGCCGTTGAAGCCTGGCGCCGTCAACTGTTGCAACGCCGTGTCGCCAATGACAGCCCCGTAAGTCACGCCAAAACCAGCTCGGATTACCGTGTCATTGCTTCCGAAGAGCGTACGCCAAAATCCAGTCTCCGGCTCTGGTGACCAGGCAATACCGAATCGCGGAGCGAAGTTGTTCCAGTCCTTTTGGACCCCCCCATTTGGTACCGTTCCACCAAGCACTGAGTCGGGATCACCCGGGAAGACAAGTCCAACGGGAGCTCGACCACCGGCGGGAACGGTAATTGGGGTGCCTTCGAGTGTTGTGAGCTGACCGCTCGTGAGCAACTGTGAAATCGCGCCCGGACGATAATAGGCGACGCGGTTGAACTTATCGGTCAACGGCGACGTGTACTCGTACCTAAGACCAAGCGAGAGACTTAGATTTGGACGAAGTCTCCAGTTGTCTTGAGCGAACAGCGCGCCGGCCATTTGGCGAAAGTCGCGTTCGCCGTTAGCGCCGAATTGCAGCGCGATGGGCGAGTTGCCGATCAGGAAGTCGGCGAAATCGTTATTCGTTGTGTTGCCGCCGAAATTTCCCGAGAATGTCAGGATTCCCTGGTTGATGAACAAGAACAGTTGGTCCTGCTTATACTTCGTTCCATCAAAGCCGAATTTGAAGCGGTGATCGCCGCGCACCCAGCTCAACGAATTCTGAATCTGAAAGTTCTCAGAGACGCGTGATTGTGGTCCCTGAATCGAGTTGCCAAGAGTCACGCCTCGATCAAAAAGTGAAATAAAAGGCGGACCGGCGAGACCCTGATTGGCGACGAAGTTATCGACAAAGCCAATCTGGGCTGGCGTAGTGGTGTTCACCGGCGCAACGCCGGGCTGATTGTTTCGCGCGTAACCGGCCAGAAACGAGTTCACCAAAGTCGGCGTAATCGTGTAGGTGTGGCGCGCGATAATGTTCGTTGTAGTACGCAGATTAACTGCACCAAAGCCAGGAACTGAAGCACCACCAAAAGCAAATGGTGACTCGTCAACGGAATCAAACCAATTGAACGTGAAATTCAAGCTCTGTGAATCGTTCAAGAGATGGTCCACTCGGGCCGTGATGATGTCGAAGTTTGTAACCTGATCCGCTCCCACCGAAGCTGAACCGGTTGGACCTGGAATCGGAAGAAAGCCCAGATAGAACTGGGAGATCGGCGAAAAGCGCGCCGCAGGGATCTGTTGTTGAATAGTTTGACCTGGAGCGACGGTCCCCGAAACTATCGGGAACGGCAGTCCAGTTGCGGGATCCAGTAGCGGTATAGGATTTACGTTGGCATTGGCCGCGCTTCGTGTAAAAAGACCACTTCGCTCCGCGGCCGTTGGCAGATTAGAGACTGTACGAGTATCACCAACCAACTGGCGGCGTCCTTCATAATCAAAGAAGAAGAAGCTGCGATTCTTGCCGCTCAAGAAGACCGGTCCACCTTCGCCAAAGCGTGGCAAGTAGATTGGACCACCGATGTTGCCGCCAAACTCTTTGCGCTCGAAGCGGCGCCGGAAGTCATCAGTAGTGCCCGGGCGCGGGCGATCACTCGCTTCGTTTTGATCGAAGAACCTTGCCGCCGAGAGGACGGTAGGACGCCAGAACGCACGGACGTTGCCGTGAAATTCATTGGTTCCGCCTTTCGTGACCACAGTAATTACAGAACCAGTGTTGCGGCCAAACTCGGCCTCGTAGTTAGAAGTCAGAAGCCGAAACTCCTGTACGGCATCAGGCCGCGGTTGAACACCTGTTGAGCCGCCGACGGCGACCTCATTGTTGTTCGCACCGTCCAGCGTAATGTTGTTCTCGACGCCGCGTGCTCCATTGACGCGAATGCCCAGACCGCCGCCGAATCCCGCCCCAGCAGGAGTTACTCCCGGCTGCCCCAGAGCGAGGTCAAGCACGTTACGTCCATTCAACGGAAGCCCCTGCACTCGCCTACCCTCAACTGTGGTGCCCAGAGTTGGGGTTTCGCGATCGAGAATGGCCTGCGATGCGGTAACAATCACCTCTTCGGTGGTACCTCCGACATTGAGCGTTGCATCAAGACGCACAACACGGTTCGGCTCAAGATTGATCCTGCTGAGTCGCGTCTCAACAAATCCCTGTGCCGTAACTACAACTTCGTAAGGACCGGGCTCGATTTCAAGAAATTGGTAAACACCTTCATCGTTCGTCTGAACGGTCCGGACCTCTTGACCGGTATCGGTCTTGATCAGCCTCACGCTCGCTCCGCGAATCACTGCTCCGGCTGAATCGCTCACGGTGCCGGCAATGGTGCCGCGGGAACCTTGGGCGAAAGTCAACGTTGTCGCTGCCAGAAAGGCAAAAATTACGACAATTAGAGAACTCAGCATTCGCGAGGGCGAGATTGGCTGTCTTACATATGAACTCACTTGCAACATCAGTATCTCCTCCCCTTTTGCATTGTTGATTGGTAGATGGTGCGCACATCAGTGCGTTATTTTATTTCCGTGCAATAAGCATTCCGACTCTGAGGTATCACCTCGAAACACTGAGATAAAGGAGTTATCGCAAACTAATCCAAACATTCGTCCGCATCGGATCCATCTTCGCCAAGTCTGATCCAGGTTTTTGGAAATGAACAGACCCTGCGCTACTAAGATGTAAGAAACAACCGACGAGCATTCGTACACTCTTCCAAAACTTCGTATGTTGTCTGCCTGATTTAGCCTTGGTCCATGTCTTGGTCCAAGGGTGGTCAACGCCCCTGAGTGTCCATCAATTCGTACATTTATACGAACGTTTGTGCATCGCTTTGTGCGCCATTTCAGACCGTCAATTCATCTATTCGGATATTAAACAAATTCACCAATACTTCACGTCGTGGTTACGAAACGATGGCGAACATAACGTTCTCTATTCTTTGAAGATAAGTTCAAAAAGTTGTTTCGGCACGATGGTTGCGAAGTCAACCACGTCTTCACCTAGCGGTTCCGCTAAACACTTTTCACATGTGTGGTCCATTTGGCACATAGGGAATGGTGTGTCTCGAAGACGTGAGCGGATTCTTTACTCCGAAGAGCACAAGCGACTAACGAGGAGCAACCAATGATCTCAAATAGATCCCACCGTTCCGACAGCTATCTGGCTTTCATCGCAGTGCTGGCAGTTCTGGTACTGCCTCTCTCTGCGTTTGGTCAGATCACTCGGGGGTCCATTGCGGGAACAGTAAGAGATGAACAAGGCGCCGTGGTTTCCGGTGCTGAAGTCACCGTGACAGATCCCACCACCAATATTTCGCGAAGCGTAACGGCTAACGATCAGGGGTACTTCCGTATTGGAGCACTCGATGCGGGTACCTATACCGTTGTGGTTGAGCGGGCTGGCTTTGCCAGAACCGAAAATCGCCAGGTGGTCGTTCGCACCGCCACAGAGACTACCTTCGATGTACAGCTAAAAATCGGCGACATCGCGGAGTCTGTCGACGTTACCGCGGGTGTTGAGGGCATTACTCTGAACAAAACAAATCCTACCCTGGGTTTGACCGCCACTGGTCGTCAGGCTGTTGATCTGCCGCTCTCAGCGGGCCGTGATGTAAACAGCATTGCCTTGCTATCGCCGAATGCCTTTCCGGCGCCGGGCTCTACCGGAATTTCGGTTAATGGCCAACGCGCCCGAAATAACAACTTTACTATCGACGGCACCGATAACAACGATGCCAGCGTTACGATTCAGACGACCACGGTCATCCCCGAAGCGGTCGCCGAATACCAGGTGTTAACCAATGCGTATAGCGCTGAGTTTGGACGAAATTCAGGCGCGCAGATCAACATCATCACCCGCTCAGGAACCAACCGCTACCATGGAGATCTGTTCCACTTTTATCGTGGCGCCCGTCTGAATGCCATGACGAATGTCGAGAAGCGGGCAGGACGCACGAAACCAACACCCTTCACGCGTAATCAGTTCGGGTTTGCCGTAGGTGGTCCAGTTCACTTGCCACGCTTTGGCGAAGGTGGACCAGCGATCATCGATGGGCGAGATCGTACGTTCTTCTTTGTCGCCTATCAGGCTGACTTGATCCGCTCCGGAGCAGCCCTTGGCGCTTCGATCCGGATACCGACAGCCGCGGGTTTTGCGGCACTCGCCAATGTGCCGCTGCGACCCGCAACCGGAACGGTCGGAACACAACCGCAGGGAAGCCGAACCGCCGTTTTAAATTCTCTCAACTTCCTGAACCAGGTTTACGGAGAAAATCCGACTTTCACGAGCGTCAACAACAATACATTGATCAACGGCGTTCCAATCCAAACCGGCCTGGTCAATCTCTCGCGCACGCGACCCGATGATGGTCACAACTTCTTAATGCGCTTCGACCATCGAATCGGGGAGAGCGATAACCTGACATTTCGTTATTCACGCGACGCCGCATACAGCATCAACTTGATTAGCAACACGCAGTTCGGCTCACTGTTCGCAGGAGACCAAACTGTCATTGACCAGAACATGGCCTTGAGCGAAACCCATGTCTTCTCACCCCGAGTCATCAATGAGTTTCGTGGCTCGTACGTCCGAAGAAATCTGGCTTTTCCCGAAAACGACCCGAGCACTCCGACGACCACCATTGGAGGATTCTTCACTATTGGCGGTCTTAATAACTTTCCGCAGGGCCGCATTCAGAACAGCTATCAGTTGTCTGATACGTTGAGCGTTCAAACCGGCCAGCACTCGCTGAAGTTTGGCGTGGACATTCGCCATATCCACCTATTCAACCAGGCAGCCTTCAACTCGAAAGGCACCTTTACCTTTGCTAACCTGGCGAATTTTGTGAACAACATCGGAACAAACTTCACCCAGGCATTACAGGTGTCGTCCTTCGATGCCCGTCAGTGGCAGCAATATTATTTTGTTCAGGATGATTGGCGCATAACTCCGAACTTCACTCTGAACCTGGGACTGCGGTATGAGACCGCCAACAATCCTTTCGGCTTCTTTGGCGCCACCGATGCCGAATCGCTGGGGGCGTTGGTACCGGGACCTGTGCCCAGGGACACGAACAACTTTGGCCCCACAATAGGGTTCAGCTATAGCCCGCGCATGACTGGAGGGGGACTGTTCGATAGGCTGTTTGGGGACGGACGAACCGCAATCCGCGGCGGTTATCGCATAAACTATGACGTCCTCTTCTACAACATTCTGACGGTAAACGCCTCCAACTATCCACGCGTAGTGACCGGCGAAACGAGCAATCCGGTCGACATCTTTCCAAACATCGCTCCCGTGACCGGTGCGGCAGTCTTCAACCCGCTGGCCCTGTACGTCAACACCCCAGAGGACTCGCAGTATCCGATGTCGCATATCTATAGCTTCACAGTTCAGCGCGAACTTGGAAGCAACTACGTGCTCGAGGTTGGTTACAGCGGTAGCACGTCAAGGCATGGTGTCAACCAGTTGCAAGGCAATAATGCGGTTCTAACTGAAGCGCAGGCTGCAACGGTGCGGGCGACTGAGAACACCCTCTCGATTCCAAGCGTTCAAGCACGGCGCCAGTTTCCGCAATTTGGAAATCGCGTGCTCATAGCAACGACAGCTAAGGCGAACTACAACGCTGGTTTCGTTTCGCTTAATCGCAGATTCGGTGGCAACACCTGGCTGCGCAACCTTCAGTTTGGCGCGGCTTATACATTCAGTAAATTAATGAGCGATAACGATGAATCACTCGGCGTAGCTGCCATCACTGGAGGTTCGCCTCAGATTCCTCAGGATTTTCGCAACATTGATGCTGAGTGGAGTGTTTCGGCTTTTGATCGAACCCATCGGTTCGTAGTGAACTACTTGTTCGAAGTTCCTACGCCGGGATTCGCTCGGAACAGCGGGCTGAGACACCTTTTTGGAGGCTGGCAGATCTCCGGAATAACTTCAGGAACTTCAGGACAGCCTTTCACGATCCTCACGGGCCTGGATACTAATGGTAACGGTGCTGGTGGTGATCGAGCAGATATTAATCCCAGCCAGCCACTCATTCCGGATCCCGTGACCGGTAACCTCAGGACATTCACTGCTCCTGGTCGTTTTCTGGTGCCGCGAAATGCCGTTGGTAACATACTCACTTTTAGCATGGCTAATGGTGGCAACATCGGCAGGAATACGCTGCGCGCGCCCGCGTTCTTCAATACGAACCTGGGACTCCAGAAACGATTTAACATTACTGAAACCGTTCGCGGCGCCCTACGAGCCGACTTTCTCAATGTGTTCAACCAGGATGACTATGGCATCCCGGTGAATAATCTGAACAGCGCAAGCTTCGGCCAGAACCTTAACAACTGGGGCGGCCGAACAATTACAGTTGGTTGGAAGTTCACCTTCTAACTCAAAAGCTTAGCGTGCATCCAGTCACGCTTTTCGGGCGAGGGCATCCTTCAACGGGATGCCCTCCAGCTTTTTAGCCCCTACTTACGGTCTCGTGCTAAGATTCGCGCCCCGCATCGCGATCTGGACTGAAAGGGAGGACGAAATGAGAGCATTCGAAGTCGCGCTTTTCTTGTTGGTCATCGGCTTACTCACAAATCCGATGACGGCACTCACGCAAGAAAAGGCCGAGGTCGCGATTATTAAGTTCAGTTGGCAGAGAGAACGAATCAGCCATCGGCCGTCCATCGCAAGTTTGCAGTCCTCTGAAGCCCTGGCGCAGCAAGGCCGACGGGAGGTTGAGCTTTCCCAAGCACGAAATGCTCAAGATGCCGGAAGAGTGGCCCGGGTCGAGACGTCAATGAACCGGCAGAACGAGGCAACGGCAAAAGCAAGCCAGACTGAACCGCCGCGGGATGGTTATCGCTACAAGGTCACGCTCAGAAACGACACTGGGAAAGCAATCAAGTCGATTGATTGGGACTACATCTTTATCGATCCGGAAAACGAAAGTGAAGTTGCGCGCCACCAGTTTACCAGTGACGAGACGGTAAAACCCGGAAAGAAAAAGGAGATTAGCGTTCTTTACCTGGTCCAACCGGTGAAGACTATCAGTGTCGGAATGCTCAGCAAGCGAGATCCCCTCCCATACAACGAGAAGGTTATAATCTCTCGAGTTCTATTTGTTGATGGCTCGGTATGGCAACCTGAAAATGAAGAATAGTTTATGACAGACAACGAGTTGGACGAGATTGAGCAAAGAGCGGCTACCGCTCCCGATGAAGAGTTTCTCAGACAGGCTCGTGAAGAGATTTTGCGGCTGGTGGCCGAGGTCCGTCGTTTGCGGAAGCCCGTGGAAGCAGCTCGTGTTATGAAAGCGGCGCGAGAGCATTTCAAAGAAGCGGACGACATTCGCATCGACTTATACACTGAGTTAAGAGAAGTGGAGAAGCGCCTTGATGAAGCCTTGGAAACTGCCCTTCTAGAGCGTGAAGAGTTGCCAGAAGATCTACTGTCTTAGCGTAGCCCCACACTAAAGAATGGCAGCCCCTCTGCCCTTTGGGGCGGCATTGGCGAAGTGTTGACACTAAAGATGGACCAGACGCACGTGCACGAGTATTTGCGTCCCTTGCTGGAACTCTTTCAAAAAGGCGCAATCGATCCCTCTTTTGTGATAACTCATCGGCTTGGCCTGAACGATGCACCCTGCGGGTATGAAACATTGAAGAAGAAGGAAGACGCTTGCATCGAGATCGTACTGAAGCCATAAGTAACTTTTGGTTTCATTTTCTTCAACGAGTTGTCCGCTACCGTAAGGCTGAGGCGCTCGAGTAGTGCGTCCCATACTTTAAGTGGCGGCATCGTCTTTACTCTGATTCCCGAACACGTTACCCTGAATTCACTCTAATCAGGCTCGATAAAGGAGAGGACCATGATTCGCACCATGGCAGCTTCAGCGATCGCTACCCTGGCAATCGTGTGCGGTGCGGCAGTTCAAGAGCCCGCTCGGGATGTGAACGGTACAGCCATCGTCAAGGTTGAAACGCTCCCGGCAGGTGCACCAGGCAGCTTCGTCTTCACCGGCGTGCCGGGCGGGACCACATCTGCTGGCAGCATTCTCGAGAAGCGCGACCTCGAGCCAGGCACCTACACTTCGGTTGGGTTGGGCATGGTATCCGAGCTCGTGCTAGTCAGCATCACATGCAACGACGGCGGCAGTGCGACACCTAGCCTTGGCAGCACTGCGACACGCACGGCCACGTTCAAGATCGACCGGGGCGAAACTGTTACTTGCGTCTTCCGCTATCACGGCAGACGTCTCGGTGAAAAGGGCCGTACCGATCCAGCGGAGCCGGGCGACGCGGGGGATCCGGACCCGGAAGAGCCGGGAGATGTGGACGAGCCGGGCGAACCGGGGGGACCGGGCGAACCGGGCGAACCTGAGCGATGTTTACCGGTCGACAAGGTTCCGAAAGCCGGGCGTTGGAACGTCACGAATCAAACGGGGCGGATGGTGTGCGGAACCCTGATCAACATGCCGCTGAAACCGTCTCGGGAATCCGGAACCTTGGAGATCAGGGATTGCGGGTGGACCGTGGTCGGGACCGGCATGGCCCAGGGCACGGCTGCGATAACAATGCGCGCGGTGGATCGAACTAGCGGTCGTTACACGGGGTCCGTAGGTGGTGCACAGGATGGCATACCGATGACCATAGACTTCACCTGGCAACTCAAGTCTAGCGAGTGGATCGTGGGCGACCTGAAGTCCCAGGTGACGCAGGGAGGCATGACCTGCAACATGACTCGACCGTTCGAATTGAAGTACAGTGGTCCGTAGGACGTTTTCTTCCTGTATTTTGGTGGCGTTTAAATTAAGACGCTTCCCGAAATGCGCGCTTCGAAGCAAAAGCTGCTATCAGATAGCACGCGCTTCCCATCAGCATTGCTGCTTGAAATCCTGACATCAGCGCCACAAATACCGTCGTTATCGAGCCAATCACGGACATAATTCCGTTCAACCCCCAATAGAATGGTGGCTCAGGAAGCGAGCCACCGGTCTGACGCAACCCGCTGGGAAACGGCATTCCCATCACCAGACCGAGCGGCGCAATCAACAGGATGGCACAGGCGATCCGTCCCCAGAGAGGTAACCACAGCAGCTCGGGCACCAACTGAGGCAACGCGATTGCCTGCAATCCTCCAATAACTGCGACGCTAATACATGCGATCCACATCGGCACTCGTCGACTCAGGGCGCTGCCAATTCCACCCATCGCGAGTAGTGTGAAAAGCAGCACGGAAAGAGTAAAGATCGGGTGGCCGACAAGCAGAATCAAATTCTGCAATAGCGCCAGTTCTACCGTGATAAAGCCGAAGCCCAGAGCCGCGAAGTAGACCACTGAATTCGCGTATGGTCCAATTGTCGTCTCGCGCGGGCG
The DNA here is from genome assembly GCA_041751855.1 of Pyrinomonadaceae bacterium. GTDB lineage: Bacteria > Acidobacteriota > Blastocatellia > Pyrinomonadales > Pyrinomonadaceae > PSRF01. The sequence goes on along the minus strand of JBGSWR010000087.1, from coordinate 6,849 downwards.
CCCGAACAGCGCAAATACTGCAAGCATGCCGACGCTGGGTCCGAGCAACCATGTGAATAGGGAATTGGCAATGGCCTCTGGCATTCCAAAGGGACGCTCGACAGCAAAATAGAAGGGACTGTCATCATCAACAGGCCCGACGAATCGTGGTGACTGTGCTTCGTATTGGTCCAAAGTCAACTTGCCTGCCAACACATCGCCAATGAGGGGAGGCGCCGGGCCTCCGGGCATGACGATTGGGTTAGCCTGACTCCACTTCTCTTTGATTTCAGCGGTTTCGGCAGCAGTGAATGGACGCTTGCGCAGCATGAACAACATCTGGGAAGGCTGATCAGTTACGGTCTGTTTTTCCATGAGCGTCACGATTCGTTGTGAAGCAGCCTCGGGTCCAAGGTTCGCTACTGAGTTTGATACCAACCGCGGAACGTCCGAGTCCCAACGCAGAATGACCAACATTCCGTTATCAGTCAGGTGATCGTAATAAGCGTGAAAAGCCTCAGATGTGTAGAGGTAGTTTTCTGAAAGCGAAAGGCCGCCTGAAGCCACCGAAGCCCAGGAATCAACAAATCCGAGCAGTATGATGTCGAACTTTCGGTCGGTGCGGCTGATGAAATTGCGCCCTTCGCTCACGACCGCTTCCACGTCGGGCCGGTCGTATAAGTTGGCCGCGCGCGCTCCATAGTTCCGAACAAACTTCAGCATCAGCGGATTCATCTCTACCGCCGTGACTTTGCGAGCGCCCGAAGCCAGCGCCGCGACGACGTCTGGACCGCCACCCGGACCGATAATGAGCGTCTCAGCGCCTGGCACAAGTCGGAAGGGAAGGGCGCGGAAGGAGTCTTGCAGATCCGTGGCGCTCTCGATGCGACCATCCCATTCGCGTACACCGGTCCAGGCATCCGAATCGATGAAGAGCCGCGCCAGTTCGCTGTGGTCGATACCTTCAACGGCATCGATTCGCGAGTACGCATTCCATCCCGTTTGAGTGATCCGGGCTTCTGGATTCTCATCCATCTGCCGGCGCATAGCTTTGGTTGTTCCAGGAACGATCCGCAGAATCTCAAACTGAATTGCTGAGAATGCGAGGACCGCAGTTATGAGCACAGCAGCGACTGCCACGGCTCGCACCTTTAACCCGTCTGTCGCCAGGGTTACAGCGGCGATTGCTGGAGCGATCGCACCTGCCAGCAAGGCCACTTCACCACCCAGCCAATGGAGCAGCAGCGTTACCAGGACGGCGCCGAGCGCTGCCCCCAGTAGATCCGCAAAGTACAAAGAGCCGGCCTCTTTACGATGGCGATCGAACACGATCGACAGGGCCATGCTCGCCAGAAGGAAAGGAAGCAAAGGGAGCAGAAAGTACAGGGGTAGCCTTTCAGTTTCGAATGGAAACTGACCCAGCAACCACAAGCAGAGCGGAACTGCAAGGGCATACAGCGCGGTAATGAAGGCTGCCGCATTCATGTCGAGCTGCATCTTTCGCTTCAAGAGGTGGACCATAAAGCCGCCGAGCCCCCATCCCAGGAGCGCGACAGATATGGCTACGAATGCGAAGTGATACCAGACGCTCGCGGAGTAGATTCGAGTCAGGCCTACCTCGAGCACGAGGCCTGAAAGAGTGATAAGAAAGACGCTAAACCGTATACGCATGGCGGAGTAGTAAAGGGGAACTGCGCCAGAACGTCAAGCGAAATTTCGTTGAAACACAGTCGCTGTTCGATAAACTTCAGTTTGTCGTCTTTCCATTACTCGAGACCTTACCTGGTACAAGGAGCCGCACGAAGCAACTGCCGAGCGGGCTTAGTGTCTCGAGGAGTTTCGCGCTATGAAGACGACAAACTAAAGTGTATCGGACATCGAGACCTTAGGCACAAGGAGCCGCACGAAGCAACTGCCGAGCGGGGCTAGTGTCTCGAGGAGTTTCGCGCTATGAAGACGACAAACTAAAGTGTGTCGGACAGCGAGACCTTACCTGGTACAAGGAGCCGCGCGAAGCAACTGCCGAGCGGGCCTAGTGTCTCGAGGAGTTTCGCGCTATGAAGACGACAAACTAAAGTGTGTCGGACAATGTTCGATAAACTTCAGTTTGTCGTCTTACCATTGCTCGAGACTTTTGATTCTTTTTTTAGATGGGACTTCAACCTTCCCAACTGGCGTTGGGGGGCCGGGCCTTTAATAAGGCCCGGCGTTTCAAGGAATGAGCATCAAGCCGGTAGCGTCAAACTACTCGCGTTGGCCTTCGATGAAGTTCTTAAGCAAACGAGCCCGTGAAGGATGCCGAAGCTTCCTCAGCGCCTTTGCCTCGATCTGCCTGATTCTCTCACGAGTCACATTGAAGTCCTGTCCAACTTCCTCGAGAGTGCGCTCGTGTCCTTCATGGTCGAGACCGAACCGCATGCGAATCACCTTCTCTTCGCGAGGGCTCAACGTCTGAAGCACATCACCCGTGATCTCACGCAGATTCGAGGTGATTACTCGCTCCGCAGGACTTTGGCTGGACTTGTCCTCGATCAGATCGCCCAGTTGCGAATCTCCGCTTTCGCCGATTGGCGTCTCGAGAGATACCGGTTGCTGCATCAGCTTGATTGCCTTGCTGATCTTCTCAACCGACGTATCCATCCTCCGCGCAATCTCTTCAGTTGTTGGTTCACGCCCCAGATCACGAACAAGCTCACGCGAGGTGTTCTTTAGCTTGTTCATTACTTCGATCATATGAACCGGAATACGAATCGTACGCGCCTGGTCAGCAATCGCGCGGGTGATTGCCTGCCGAATCCACCACGTCGCATACGTCGAAAATTTATAGCCACGACGCCAGTCGAACTTCTCGACGCCGCGCATCAGTCCGATATTCCCTTCCTGAATGAGGTCCAGGAACTGTAAGCCCCGGTTCTGGTACTTCTTGGCTATAGAGATGACTAACCGCAGATTCGCCTCGGTCAATTCATGCTTTGCCTGTGCGCTTTGTGCTTCTCCACTCAGGATCATCTGGTACGACCGTTTGATCTCCAAGGGCGCCAGATGACGCTCCGCTTCGATTTCTCGTAGACGACGACGTGCTCCGGAGACTTTCCGCTTGAGTTCCTTCGCATCGTCCGCCTTCAAGCGCTTGTTGCCAAGCTTTGCGGTAGATGTCTCGATTTCACGTTCAAGCGTGCGAGTCTCTTTGAAGACCACACCAATGGCATCAATCAGCCTCTGCCGCGCTTCGGGCTTAAGTTGCAGGCTGCCGATCTCCCGTGAGATCTCCAGTCGCGTCTGGGCCAGCTTGCGCTTGAGCCTTGGCAGTTTTCTGGATTTCTTGCCGCGGAGCCGTTTTTGTTCTGTGCGAAGTTGACCAAACTCCTTAAGTGCCCTTGCGAACATCTTCTGAACGTTTTGAATGCCTTCGAGCGTCCAGTTAAGGTACTCCTCGCGCCGATCCTCGTGCTCCTCTGTCTCCATCTGGTCGGAGAAGGACACCACATCGCGAATTGCGAGTTTGCCGTTCTTCAGTTCGTCGGCAATGCGGAGGAGTTCAACTACGGCAATTGGCGACCGGGTGATTGCTTTCTGCGAGCGCTTCTCACCCCACTCTATCCTCTTGGCGATAGCCACTTCCTGCTCGCGCGTGAGTAGCGGCACGACCCCCATCTCGCGCATGTAAAGGCGAACAGGGTCAGATGTCTTGTCGAATTCACTTGCCGACAGGTCGAGTTCTACCTCTTCGCTCAAACCTTCGGCATCCTCGTCGCCCAAAGAAGGTGCAGCTTGAACCTCCTCGACAGAAGTTTCGTCCTCTTCAGCTACACCTAGACCCGGCGTCTCGAGCTTCTGCAAAACTTCATCTATCTCTTCCATCGAGATAGCTTCCTCGAGGCGCTCCTCGTCGGTACCTGTGAATGCCCGCCCAGTAGAAACCATCAGACCCGCACCCCCTTGCTCTTTCTCATATCTGGCCATTCGTGACCCGCCTTTCAAGCTTTATCTAGCTGTAACTTACCCTTCTACTTGCCCCGACCGCTCTGAAAATTCGCTGGGACAACGGTCAGAGCCAATTTCTCTGTGCGCCTGATCACCACAAGCGATGATTCCCTCCCAATCCGGTCCTCTGTGAGCAACCGGTGAAGGTCATCAATGCCGCTAATTGGATGATCTTCGAACCCAACGATGATGTCTCCACTAATTAAACCAGCCCGTCTTGCCGGACTGCCTTCCTCGGACGAAACAACCATGATGCCACTATCAACAGGCAGGTTGTAATAACGAACGATTCGCCGTGGTAAGGGGACGTTCTGACCCGCCATGCCGATGTAACTGCGGCTGACCCGACCATCGCGTATCAACCGGCTGGCCACGAACTTGGCCGTATCGACTGAGGTGGAAAAACAGATTCCCTGAGCCGGAAGAATCATCGCTGTGTTAACCCCGATTACCTCTCCCCGGGAACTAACCAGAGGACCCCCCGAATTACCCGGATTGAGGGCCGCATCCGTTTGAATGATGTCATCCATCAGCCTTCCCGATTGCGCCCGCAACGACCGACCAAGCGCGCTTACCACTCCAGCCGTAACCGTGCATTGAAAGCCATAAGGATTACCAATAGCAATAGCCAATTGACCTACGCGAATCTTCTGCGCCTCACCGAGATGAGCAGGCACGAGATTTGGCGCATTGATCCTGATTACCGCCAAATCGGTGTCCGGGTCATCTCCGATCAAGTCTGCCCGGCAACGCCGCCCATCAGAAACCGTCACTTCAATGCTCTTCGCCCCATGCACAACATGGCTGTTCGTCAGAATAAAACCATCGGGGGTGAAGATGAACCCGGAGCCGCTGCCCTGGGCTTCACGAGGTTTTTGCTGGGAATTTCCATGCCGTGGCTTAAGCTGGTGTTGAACCTCAATAAAAACGACCGAGGGACTCACCTTATCGGCCGCGCTAATCACCGCACGCGAATAGGCATCCATTAGCTCGTCGTCCCGGTCCGACTGCTCGCCGCGAATGCTCGAAGCTGTCCCGCTATCGCTCGAAAGCCACTCCAGCGACATATCTCTCAACTCCTGAATCATATCCCTCTCTTCAAATACTCGACCCGAACCTTACGCTATACCGTTGCGACTAGTTCAATTACAAGCAATCAGCCCGTTTCAACCAACTCGAGAGTGGCTATTTCAAGGCTGTCGCAGGGCTTGAAACGCGCCACAATGTCTCTGATAGTGATTGTCACCAAAACGTTCTCCACCGCCGTCGTAACCTCCCCGAAGACCTCTTCAAGAACGGTTTCGATATTGACCCCAACGGGGCAACGCTGATTTGGAGGCTGTTTGTGTAAAGAAAAAACACCGCGGCTTTCTACCGCACCGTATATGTCCAGCAGGGTAATTTGACCCGGGTCTCGAGCAAGCCGGGAGCCTCCCTGCGACCCTGTCTGCGAAACGACCAGTCCAGCCTGCGCCAACTCGCACAACATCCTGCGAATGACGACTGGATTGGTGTTAACGCTCGCAGCCACCTGCTCAGACTTCAACGGTTCGTCCTCAGACCAGGCCATTAGCGCCAGAACGTGAACTGCTACTGCGAATCTGCTGCTTGTCATACGGAAAACGGGTAGCCGCCCATAAAAGCCCGCCATTTTGTAACAGTTATTGTTACAGATGTCAAGCTACCGTGAGTATTAAGTGAGAATAAGAAGATGGTTTACCCCTAACTTGGTTTGTTAGGGGAGGAAAATATGATCGACAATCTATTGGAATTTGTGGGCGTGGTGTTGGGACTGGATCAAGACAAGTTAACCTTCTGGCAAATGGCTATACGGGCTCTAATTGTTTATGCGTCTGCGGTTGCGATGGTTCGGCTCGGTGAGAAACGGTTCCTCGGAAGAAATACGGCTTTCGATGTAATTTTGGGAATTGTTCTTGGTTCTGTGATCAGTCGGGCGATCACCGGAAGTGCCCCGTTTTTTCCAACGGTGGGAGCAGGTTTCGTTCTCGTAGGTCTGCACTGGGCGATGGCAGCCGGATCTTTTCACCTCGACTGGTTAGGCACGCTCATTAAAGGCAGTGAGCGGGAACTGGTCAAGGAGGGCGAGATTTTGTGGGACGAGATGCAGAAGAGTCACATCAGCAAGAAGGACTTGATGGGCGCCTTACGAATGAATGGGAGTTCAGAGCTTGATAGTGTAAAGAGTGCGCATTTCGAGCGGAGCGGGGATATCAGTTTCATCACCAAAGATAAGGAAGTTTGCGTAAAAGAGATAAGCGTACACGAGGGTGTGCAAACCGTACGGATTGAGATCGGGTAGAAGTTAGGCGTTACCGGAACGGTCCCGAGCTCCCAGGAGTTAGAAGTTGTCGCTGGGTACACAGATCCTACCGGATTCACATTCCGTGTTGTCGGTGTCGACGCAGAGCCCAGACTGACATCTGAGTTGCTCGAGCAACAACTCCCCGTTAGGCAAACCCGAACCCTTCTGGGCGGCGGTTGGCGCCGAGATCGAAAGGATGACGGGAACGGCTAGGGCCACAGCGCCAATGTCTCGGACCAACTCGCGGCGGTTTAAAGTCTTCAGATTAGAGTGAGTCAGATGGAACTTTTCCAGTTGGTTAGAGCCAACCAAACCAGTTGCTCGTCACTAGTGTCCTGTGCGGCTAATAGATACATAGAAATTAACCATCAATGCGGATGAACGTGGGAATCATGTGTTACAGCACTAGCCGCGCAGGGCAGTAGTTGAAGTGCGGTGCTTATTATCTGGTCTGGCTTGTTCTTTCATTAACACCTCACGCTTGTCGCCTCATTATCACCTCACGCTTATCCTCTCATTAACACCTCACTTCAGTGAGGTGTTGCGGTCCGGGCTTATTTCCG
>JBGSWR010000086.1:0-20406 GCA_041751855.1 Pyrinomonadaceae bacterium | reverse complement strand
CTCCTTCTACATAACCCATCCAGTCAGCTCCTCTCTTGTGCTGACTGTTTATACCACTAGCTGCTCTTGCTTTATTTCTTTTTTCGCTTCACCCTTTCGCTAACAGCAACTACTTTTGACACAGTCTCTGCCGTTGGTGGTTTTTCTTTTTCGTGCGGTTAGTTCTGTAAGTTAGGTCAACGATCAACCATCTATGGTTGGTGGTTTTGTGGTCAAATGAATCTGATGAGACGATCAACCTCCGGATCTGATTACAATTCTCATTCACCGTTTACGGCCAATTGCAAAGAGACTCGATGCTGACCTCACATACATCATGCCGTCCGCCAGGGCAGGCGTTGCCATTAAAAGTTCCCCCATCGAGTTCGTAGAGATATGACTGAACTTTTCTCCCGCCGCGATAACCAGGATCTCCCCGTCTTCATTCGATAAATAGATTTTGCCGTCTGCTGCTACCGGTGACCCGCTGAATCCACTCCCAACTAAGGGCAATCGTTGCCGGTAGATCTCTTCGCCTGTTTTCAAATTGTAGGCGTCGAAAAGACCGTTGTTAGCGAGCACGTAGAGTATTCCCTTATAAGCCAGCGGAGTCGGCATGTACGATCCTCGCCCTGTTCGACTCCAGACAATCATTTCACTGCTGGTCTGCTCCTTCGCCAGTGTGATGTCACCTCGAACGTTGGGGCGAACGACGAAGATGGGGCGTTCAGGAGCACGGCCACTCGCAACTACGACTACACCGTCCGCGAAGATTGGAGTCGGAGCTGTGATTTTTGAGCTTCCCCCCAACCGCCATAACTCCTTTCCGTTTCTGGGGTCGTAGCCCCGGATAAAATTTGAAGCATTCGTGACCAATACCGGTCCAATGTCAGTGGTGACTACAGTCGGCGTCCCCCACGACGGCAACTCTTCTCGTTCAGTTTTCCAGACAGTCCTGCCCGTAGCCGCATCGAGCGCGATCAGGAATGAATCGGTCTGCGTATCGCATTGAATGATGACCAGATCGTTCCAAATGATTGGCGAACTGGCGGGTCCCCATTCGAATGTGGGGATGTCGTAGGCGCCCATGTTTACGGGGCCGAGATCGACTTTCCAAAGAGAGAGCCCGTTCAGGTCGTAAGCATGCACGCCCTGCGAGCCAAACCAGGCTACTACTATCCGTCCATCAGTTGCTGGAGTGGAGTTGGCATACGTTGCTTTAATGTGCCGTTTCTCAAGGGGAGGACCTTCATGGGCCACTCGCTCCCAAAGAATTCTTCCAGTGCGCCGATCGATGGAATAAAGCACCCAACGGTGAGGTGTTCGATCCGGTGATGCATCGCCATCCCCGTAGAGGCCTGGTTTAAACGTCGCTTTAGGATCGCTGCTGATTGCAGACGTTAGAAAGATTCGATTACCCCATACAATTGGGCTCGAGTGGGCCAGCCCGGGAATCGGTGTTCGCCAGAGAATGTTCTTGCCTGTTTTTTCGTCCCACTGATCGGGCAGATTCAAACCTTCTGCAATACCCGACGCCTCATACCCACGAAAGGACGGCCAATTACCTTTACCTGGAGGCGTCCGACGGGTAGGAGCAGTTTTGCCCGCCGTTCGCACAATCTCCCGTACAGCGGGCGTCGTTTTCTCTTCAGCAGGAATCCAGGTGCTGCCATCTAAGATCATTCGTCGGACACGACATTCATCCGAGATAAATGCAAAGCTGACTTTTGTGTCTTTGACCGTATACCGATATCGTCCTGGACCATCGCAACCTCCCGGGCCACCTGTCATCGACAGCACAACTTCAGAACCTTCGCTTTTCCAGGCGCCGCTCAAGGCAAGCCAACCCTGACCCTGAAGCGTGAATGTGCCGCCGGTGTCGAAGCGGACGGTAAACGCGCCAAACTTTAGTGGATGGGATGGAAGCGAGCTAGATGCTTGTTGCGCAAAAACTTGAGGTGCAGCGAGGTGAACCAACAGTACTCCCAACGCAAAACACCCGAGACCAACTTTCCGTAAATGCTTTTTGCCCTGCCGGGGTTGGACAATCGCGTTTACCATCTCATCTCTCCATTTTTAAATCCTGTATTACTCGCGGGGGCCAATCATACAGATGAGCACAGGGAAAAGTCTAAAGAATTTTGGAACGCCTTGGTTTGAGCTTGTTGAGGATGGCACTCCTGACATGGCCCGCAATCCGACAAGCCTTTACGTAGATTGAGTACTGCCCTAATTAACAATCTGTTTTCAAAATCTGTGAAAGTTGTAACGGTTCGTGTGTTTGGGTTGAGAGAGTTGTTAGATAGGGAGGATCCCAATAGAATGGCCTGGATCTCTAACAGTTGGGAAACTTTATTGAATCTTCAGCCGATGAGGCCCGGCAGATGAGCGGAATGGAGCCTGAGCAGATGCTCGGCAAATATAAGGTCATCCAGCCGCTTGGCTCAGGCGGCATGGGCGAAGTGTATCTGGCGTATGATGAAAGGCTTAAGCGGAAAGTCGCACTCAAGATCCTGCCGGCAGACTTAATTAATGATCGAGAACGAATGCATCGCTTCGAACAGGAAGCAAGAGCGGCTTCTGCGCTGAATCACCCGAATATCATCACCATTCACGAAATCAATTCGGCAGGCGATACCCACTTCATTGCCACCGAATTTATTGACGGCATGACCCTGCGCCAGAAATGGCAGACGCCACCTGGTGTTCATCAAGTTTTGGACATAGCCATCCAGGTGGCAGCCGCCCTCGATACCGCCCACGGCAAGGGCATCATTCATCGCGACATTAAGCCGGACAATATCATGGTGCGTGAGGACGGTCTTGTGAAAGTGTTGGACTTCGGACTGGCGAAACTGACCGAGGAGAAAGGAGATGGGCCTTTCGATACCCAATCCCCTACACGCGTACTGCTTAAGACGTCCCCAGGAGTCGTGATGGGAACCATTTCTTATATGTCTCCGGAACAGGCGCGTGGGACCAGTGTAGATGCACGAACCGACATTTTCAGTTTAGGTACCTTGCTCTACGAGATGCTCGCCGGGAAGTTACCGTTTGCAGGCGAGACAGCGAGCGATGTGATGGCGGCTATTCTGAAGACCGACCCCGCGCCATTCCACGATCAAGAAGTTCCGATGGAATTGGAGAGAATTGTGGGCAAAGCTTTGGCTAAGGACCGCGAAGAGCGCTACCAAACTGCGAAGGATTTGCTTATTGACCTGCGACAATTGAAGAAACAGCTAGAAGTCCAGAGTGAAATCGAACGCACAGCCTCGCTAACCAGAGCGCAAAGTGGGAAGTCAGGACAGGTACCCGACAACCGTCCGACACCAAGCGCGCCGCACGCGACCGAAGGGATACGAAAACACAAAACTGGGCTGGTTGTTGCAGCTTCAGCTCTATTAATTTCGGCAATTGCCCTGAGCGCCTGGTATTTAACTGGCCGGCCGACCTCAGCCGCGCTTAATTCAATCGCCGTCTTGCCGTTTGTTAACGCCAGCGGCGATCCTGATGTCGAGTACTTGTCGGACGGAATTACAGAGTCGCTGATTAGCAGTCTCTCACAACTACCCGAACTCAAAGTTAAAGCCCGCACCTCCGTATTTCGGTATAAGGGCCAGGATATCTTTCCTCAACAAATTGCTCGAGAGCTTAACGTGCAGGCGATTGTGATCGGCCGCGTGGTCCAGCGCGGCAATGATCTAACCTTGCACGTCGAGCTGGTGGATGCAGCGACCGAGAACATACTTTGGAAAACCGATTACAACCGGCAGATGACAAATCTCATTTCCTTGCAGAACGAGATTGCTCGTGATGTATCAGATAAGTTGCGGGTTCGATTAACTGGCACAGAAGAGAAGAGGTTAGCCAGGAATTACACGGCAAACACTGAGGCGTACCAGCTTTACCTCAAGGGTCGCTATCACGTTTCTAAGTTGACACCGCCAGAAACGCAAATCGGCATTTCATACTTTCAACAAGCTATTCAGATCGATCCGCTTTATGCCCTTGCTTACATAGGACTCTCTGACGGGTATCGTTCGCTGGCCCTCGCCGGTGAAATGGTTCCAACCGAGTTTCTCCCAAAAGCAAAAGCGGCCGCCGAAAAAGCCCTCGAAATAGACGATGCGCTCGCTGAAGCTCATACCGCTCTTGGAGTCGCCATGTTTTGGTACGACTGGGACTGGCAGGGAGCTGAAAACCAGTATAAGCGGGCTCTCGAACTCAATCCGAACAGCTCGGACGGTCATCTGTTCTATGCACATTTATTGTCCAATACCGGAAGGCATGATGAAGCGCTTACCGAAATTCAAAGGGCGAGGGAATTGGATCCACTTTCTCCGTTCGTCAGCTCAGTCGAAGGGCAATTCCTTTTGCACGCGGGACGAATTGATGAAGCGTTAGCCAGATTGCAGCAAACCTTCGAACTCGCCCCTGACTTCTGGCTTCCTCACGGGTTCGCGGCGAGCGCTTATGTTGAGAAAGGAATGTACTCGGAAGCAATCGCGTCAGCACGCCGGGCTACAGAGCTTTCCGCAAGACAAACCTTAGCAAAGTCCATAACCGGATATGCGTTGGCTAAGTTAGGCAAGCGTGATGAAGCGCGGGCCGTCCTTGAAGAACTACTGCAACTGTCCAAAGAGCGTTTCGTACCGCCTTATCACCTTGCATTGGTTTATAACGGACTGGGCGAACACGATGAGACGTTTGCCTGGTTGGAGAAGGGTTATCAACAGCGGGACCCAAAAATGGCTTTTCTGCTAGTCGATCCTAGGTGGAAGAACTTACGCGCCGATGCGCGCTTTCAGGATCTGCTGCGTCGCGTTGGATTTGTGTCGTGAAATGAAACTGAGCCGCCCATCGCAAGTGCTTTCCCTGTCAAATACAACCGGGGCTGCTAATTGGCGGGGCGGCTCGAGTGAATGTTTTTCTAGCCTGCGCTGCTGGTCTGAGAGGCGGGTCGATAGGCATCCAAAGCCTTTGCCGTATCAAAATACTCTTGGAATTGCGCGATTTTGCCTTCGTTTATTGTGAAGATGTGGACCAGGTCGGCCTCGGACGCGCGTCCAGTAGCTTTCACACGACCGCGGTATTTGATGAGCGCGACGACTTTGTCGCCCTGGGCGATATACTCCTGAGGTTCAAACAATTCGACATCCTCAGAACCGCTGAGGTCGGAAAAGAACTGCGCCACCTCGTTGCGACCACGCCGATTTCCGGCCGCAGGCATGATGTCGGGTGGTCCGGGAGTTACCCACGCTACATCGTCCGTTAGCCCGTCGAGCAGATTCTGAATGTCACCTCTTTGGAAGGCATCATATGCCTCCTTTACGATACGAACATTCTCTTGTTCAGACATATTCATACTCCTTTTTGGGAAGAATTTGTTCTGTAAGGGTGAATGATTTCTACGCTAAATCGAAAGGAGAGTCAACCAATTCAGGGTGTCTTCAGTGCCTTAGAAGCAGTGTCCCGACACTCAATCCGCAAGGCAGGCGTTCATTTCTGAACGCAAATTGCCTCGCGGGTTGAATGCCGGGACTGGCGGTTGGTTTAAGGCGCCGTGAATGCTTCTATCTGATCACTTGCGCCCGCACTCCTAAGCGCTTTTGCACGAGTCTCTCAACTTCGATCGGCACGCCTTCAGCCCTTGCTTGCCGAATAAACTCGCCATCAATCTTAAAGATGCGTAGCTTTACAACATCTTCAATCGAAATGTTCGTCAATCCCTCGTTGCGAACTTCCGTAATAAACTCCGGTGTGATCTTAAAGATCCGCATCTTCACTATTGTCTCAAATGGTTCCTGAGAAAACCCCATTTGACTTACATGGTTAACGAAGCTCGCATCGATCTTGAAAATCCGCGCTTTGACCAACTCCTCCATACCGAGGTTAGCAAAGCCGGTCGCTCTCATTTCGCGCATGAATGTGGAGTCGATCTTGAAGATCGCTGCCTTGAAAAGATCTCCAACCTGAAGGTTACCGAAACCTGCCGAAACCAGATCATCAGCCAGAGCTGTGGTGACGTTCAAAGTGGTCGCCGCAAACAGCTGATCCTCCTGATGACCTGCGCGCGAGCTCGAGTCCTTTTCAAAATCAAAGCCACGGTTTTTCATGGCCGCGACAAAGTTCTGGTTCCCGGTAAAGCGGAATGTGCCGGAGCCCTTGCCGTTTTTGAAAGCTGCCTTCGCATTCGATAGTTCCGGCTTCGCGCATGAGGCTGAATTTAACCGGGCCCGCACTCAACGCCTGTTCGCGGCTGAGACCCTGCAAATCGGAAAAATCATAGCTTTGGCCCATCTGATTCTTGCTGCCCTTCGCGGAAAGCCGCTCAAAACTCAGATGGATTTTCCCGGACTCTTTAACTGAGGCCGTCCAATCGCCGGTGAGTACGTTCTGGGCGACAACGTTTGAACTGACGCCCGAACTAACCGGAGCCAAACTAGTAACCAGAGCTAAACTGATAAAGAAGCGCAGCAAGATTTTCTTTGACATTAGACGAGTCTCCTTGAATTTATGCTTGAATTTAGCCTTCAAAGGAGAAAACACCCACCAGCCGGGATTTGTGGCAGGATTTACTTGAGCCCTACCTGGAACGTGCTACCTCGACTGCATGACACGAAGCTTCCCACCCAACCAGGCGCAGGGCAGTGCGATCGCGACGAGGGCGAGTGGAAACCACCTTGGCCCATATTCCGGACCAGCGTTCCACGTCCCCACAAGACCAGCTATGCTTAAGACAATTCCAACAATGCCAAGCGCCAGCGCATGTTGCATGGGCCGAGCCGGTGCAAGCCTTGCTGTAATATAACCACCCAATATGCCGTATACGATGCGATAGGCCGTCGCGACGAGCCATAGTGGCGTGCTCATGGGCTGGAACCACGGGGGATAGATCCCCGTCGCGTGCATAACCACGTCCGTGCCGAGGGAGAGAATAATGATCGCGATTACTCCGGCGAGCACAGCGCCGATGCTTCGAATGAGATAGCGCGGTCGGTTTGTTTCGTTCATGCTTCCTCCTACATTACTTGCTCGTCAGCGGACGGACCATAGGAGCCAGGCACCGGAACCTCGAGCAGCCGCAGGTATACCGAAAACTGGCCGCGGTGGTGGATCAGATGGCTGAGAACGAAGTCACGGAAGACAGCCGCCCGCGATCTCTCGAAGAACAGTTGACCATTCACTTTGAAACGCCAGGGTTGGCTCAATCTCTCTTCGTCAGAGGCAGCCAGGACTTGCTTGCACTTAGCGACTTTGTCGTCGAAAGTCTTGAGCAGGTCGTCCGTTGAAGCGGCTTCATAGGACTTGTACGTAGCGGGATCGATATCGAGTTCGTCCAGATTGAATATCGAATCCGCCCAGCCTATACAGTCAACGATGTGCGAAGCCAGCCCCGTTGCGGTAAATGACTTTTGGTGCGGCCGCCAGTCCAGTTTATCGTTAGGCAGTCGTTCGAGATGCTTGCGCGTTGTAGCGGCTTCGTGATCAAACTCAGTAATTAGCGTATCGATTATCTTCATCGGCTTTCCTCCTATTTAAGGTAGTATCCACGGTATGCTCGGTCCACCCTTGAAGGGCATTCTCCTTCTATAAGTCGAACGACGGAGCGCCAGATCGACAAACATCGAGAATCTTTCTCGTAAATTTTTGTCCATATTACACTACTCTTTGGAGTGCGCCGGCCCGGTGGCGCTTTGGTCCAATCTTCGACAGGGTAGACTTCGGCTAAAAGATTATTTTTCAACTTGAAAAGGATCTTGAAGCGAATAAAAAAGCGCCGCCGGGCAGGCGCACTCCAAAGAGTTGCCGCCATAATGAAGCGAAGAACCTTTCTCCAAACAGTTCCCCTTGCCGCCGCCGGATTGATCCTTCCCGATTGTCGTGGACGAATCGCTACTCCGATTGAGCCACAGCAGATGAAGATCGTCCTTCGAGGCGGTAGATCCTTTTACCAGGATCGCTGGCAAACCATTGATATCGGTATCGATTCAGCCGGCAGACTTCGTTTTGGAAGCAACCTGGTTGCTACAGAAACACTTGACGTAAACGGGAAGGTCATCGCTCCTGGGTTCATCGATATTCTTGCAGACAACTCGATTCAGCCGGAATCTACTTTTCGGATTTTTGAAAAGTATAAGGTCTCTGACGGCGTTACGACTGCCTTACAAATGCACGGGGGCAGCGCAGATTGCGGAGCTTATTACCGGCGCTTTGGAGCCGTGCCGCACCTGATTAACTACGGAGTGTCGACCTTTGTGATGGCGATTCGCAGTCGCACAGGCTCGCTCGAAGGCCGCAAGAGACAGGTTGAAAAGAATCTGGACGAAGGCGCCCTCGGTGTGTCGCACAGCATTGAGTATCAGCCCACGCCGTACCAGGAGATCCTGGAATATGCAAAGCTTGCGAGCAAATACGATCGTCCGTTGTTCCTGCATCTCCGCTACTCTTCAAGAGAGCGTGAGCTTGAGGGTGTGGACGAGGCAATTCAGTTAGCCAAAGATTCTGGCGCGCGGGTGCACATCTCCCACCTTCACTCGACAGGTGGTACTTTTCATATGGAAGCGGCGTTAGAAAGGATCCGTGCGGCTAGAGCACAGGGCCACACTATTACCACCTGTGTCTATCCCTACTCTTACTGGGCCACCTATCTTTATAACAACCGGTTTGGCCCAGGCTGGCAGCAACGCTATGGCATTTCCTACGGGGATCTAAGAATCGTTGGCAGTGGTGAGCGACTGACGGCCCAGAGTTTTGCAAGGTACCGCAAATCGTCAAAGCTGGCGGCGGTTCCTGAAGGCACGATGCCGTTCGAGAAGACTGTGAATCTCGCGTTGCAAGAGGAGTTCTGCATGGTCGGATCAGATGGTGGTATCCAATTCGAGCCACGAGCGAACTCCCATCCGCGCGGCGCCGGTTGCTTTGCAACGGCCGTTCGTCACGGTCTCGACATTGGCTTGCTGCTGGAAAAGATCATAGAGAAGATGACTTTGTTGCCACGAAGCGTCGTACATCCTTACATGAAGGCTCGAGGCGTCCTGGAGGTGGGAGCAATTGCAGATCTAACTGTTTTTGATCCTGGCACTATTCGCGGCAATGCGTCCGTGGAGAATCCAAATCAGTTCTCGTCGGGAATTGAATTGGTAATTGTTGACGGCGAGGTTGCATTCAAAGAGGGGAAACCGGCGGCCAAAAACGGAACCGCAATCCGAGCTCATGGATAGATGGTGCGGCAATGTCTGATTGACAGTTATGACGTCATACTTTGCGAGACCTCACCCGTTCGTCTTTGATGGTCCAAGACCAGAGTCTGGTGACAACTGATCCCTGACCTTCAAGGTTATTTGCTTTCTTCCAGTCGCTTGTGTTGCATGGTTTCCGCTCCTTGTTTGAGTTCAAAGCCCACCGTCTTGCCGGCCTCGCTCCTGAAGGTGAGTGTCACATCATCAAAGGCCACGGGTCTGAAAGTGTTGTCGTTAACCGGAATTAAACTCACCGGCGTTTGGCCGCTAAACCAGGCAACAAAGAGTTTGCCCGCGGCAAGAGTAACGTTCACCTCAGATCCATGTTCGCTTTTGTACTTGCCGGCGTAGGATTGCAGTGTTTGAGCGTCAATTTCGGGCGGTAGTACTGCACCTGCCTTCTCGAGCAGCTCTACAATCTGAACATTCACATTTTCGGCGGCGGAAGCAACCGCCAGGGCAATCGTAAGCCTGTCCGGCTTTAGGCTACCGCTTTCAAGTGCACCCCTAACAACTTCAGGGTTGCCTTCACGCACGCCGGTCATTAATACCTGGAAAGCGCTGGTCTGCCCAAACGTGATCCAAAAGCGATTGATGTCGCGAATTATGAACTCCCGCATTCCGTAGAAGGTATCGTAGAGTTCCTGAACAACCTCGACGCGATCCTTAAGCCGGTCGTAAAGCTGGTCAACATTCTCAGAATAGACATAGAGGTCAACTTCCCGACGATCTTCGGTACTGGTTCGGCCGCCTTCGTTGAACATGACTTCGCTCTTCCCGAATGACAGCATGGCAAAACTAAGTCCGTCACCGTCATCGCTGTACGTATCGTTGACGGTGAAGCCGATGCTTTGGTACCAATCGACGGTCGCGCGCACGTCGAGCACGTGGATCATGGGTACGACCTTCTCTACCATGGCTTTCCTCTTTGTGATCGGGAGCGGATAACGATCTTCAATACCATTTAAACGTGACGTGTGCCACAAAGCCAACACTTCGATAGCAGGCTCAGGTGTTATGGTAGTAAAGATAATAACAACACGAGTCAAGTGAACACGGCGGACATCTTCCACTTGCGCGTTTCTTGCTCTCGCGTCAATGCCTGGGTGAGGGAGGGGCGATGAGCTTCAGAGCGCTTGCCAGATCATCCAAAAAGGCTTCTGCATTTGGTCTGTTTGCGGCTCACCATTCCGCGGCTTCCGCGATAGAACTAGCCGAATTGCTAACTTTTCTTGATTATTGGTCTTGTTTGGTGGAACTGATTGTCTCAACATGGAAACTGCGCCAAGTTGATTCGCCAAGTAGAGCTCCCGTCTCGCTGAAAGCCAGCACCCGCCATCGTAGAACACCCGTCTCGGCTCTCTCCTCTAACCAAGAAGGAGCGCGATAGAAGCCTGTACCTGGCAACAGCAGAGCCGAAAGAATTGTTCCTCCATCAATCCCACTCACTTCAACCTTATATAGAGACGCTCTTTCTACTTGCATCCAAGTGAACTCGATTACATCGGCGTTTGTGAACCTACGGTTCTCGTCCGGAGTTAATTGAGAAATCATGGTCGATGTGGCATGGCCGGCTCCAACAAAGTACCTGAGTACGGGCATCGGCACTGCGGAAACAGCGCCACTGTTCACAATGCCCGGCCCAACTCCAACCGCAGCCAAGTCTGACCTCGCCCCCGAATCGTCGGACGCTTCAATCCTAAGAAGCAGCAGATATTCTCCTGCGATCTGAACCGGTAAAGTGGCAGGATCAGGACCAGCCAGGGCATACCTATCACCTGGTCTTAGGAAGACATTGAACCGGCTCAATTGCGTATAGCGTCGCTGAGTTTTTCGTTGTTCGATTGGTAGGGTAGCTTCTGTCAAGAGATCCCGTGCCTCAGGAGGTTCCTCGCCCGGCATCACCACTTCCCACCGTCCCACCAGCCTGCCTGATCCTGTGTAAGTAATCTCAGCTTTTATCGGCGGTAACTTTTGACCTTCTCTGGCAAAAATTATCGGCTTATCAACCCCTGAGAAACCGAGTTGAACGCTTGTCAGGGAAAACGGACTACCTGACATACCACCCGTCATCCTGCAGGTCACCACTACAAATTCGTCAGGCCCACCAACAGTACTAACAAAGCGGCGGACAAAGAAGAAACTGGAAGCAGCGCCTTCATTAGCGGCTTGATAGGCTCGCCTTGCAACCGATGCAGGGAGACTCATGATGTCGGTATAACCTCCGGAACCGCTGAGAGTGGTGCGATCATAACGTGCTGGTATCACTCCAAAGATAGTTGCAGGATGACACTTCAGCCCAATATCTGGAGTTGCGGGAATCAATTCACCACACCACGTAGCTTCGGCAGGAACCTGATTGTTCAAGTTTCCATAGGTCAAAAAAGCCGCGGTCGGAGATTGCGTGCTGATATTCAAGCCAGATGGGTTGACCCGAATCTGCGCCGCAGCCTCAACCGCGAACATGGCAAAGAGCATTAGCGGCAACACTCGAGAAAGCACCGGGATCGATCTACTCACCACAACCTCCTAAAAGAAAACCAAATTCAGACCAGCGTTGAAGACTTGAAACTTGGTTAGATTATCAAAACCAAAGAGTCTATCCCGCGCCGACGCATAGCGATTTGCGTAACGGATGAAGAACTGACCTTGAACCCTCTGCCAACGACTCTTCTCCGTCGCAAGGAAACGCCAGGAGTACTGAATGTCAAAATCAATGTCTCGTCGATCGTTAGTATTCGCACGGTCTCCAGCACCGGTGGTGGACGTATTGATAGCCCATACCATGGTGTTGGTCATGCGCCAGTTGATGCCAGTTCCAAACCGCAGCGTAGTCGTGATTGCGTTTCTGTCAAAGTCGCTTGCTCTCTCAGCATTCATATCAAAATTCAGATCAAGCTTGCGCGTGGGAGCGAAGCCTACTGTAACTCCGTTGATTTGATTTAACAGGTCGAAACGTTCGCGGGTTGGTTGCCGGCTATCCTGGAAAGAGTGATTGAAGCGATAGCCAAGCCTCATCTTTTCCGACAACTGCCATTCAGCCGAAAAGCTGTGGAATATGCTTGCCTGGTCGGGAACATTTGATGGTGAATTGAAATCGCCATTAATAGGTACAAAATCGGCAAACTGATGCACACGGTCGAAGCTATAAGACAGCCGCGGCAACAAAGCGTGGGGCTTGCTGGTATTGCCGAATAGGGAAGCGGTGGAAAACGAGGTCTGAAACGCATTTCGTCGAGTCAAGGTCTTCAGTATTGAAAGAGTGCCGGCGAGATTATCATTCGAGCGGGCGTCACTAAATCCAAAGCTGATATCACCAAGGCTACCAGTCACGTCCACCTGGTTGCTCAAACGGTCTGCCGAGGCAAATGCGGCGATGCTGCGGAAAAGCGGATCGACTCGTTCGTGACGATAAGACACTGCTAAGCTAAGCGGCCGGCTTTCTGAGAGCTTGTATGCCCTAAGAATGTCGTAGCTGACGTCGAGGTAGTGAGCGTTGCGTGATGCGGGTTTCACAGGGATTACATCTCGCCCCTGGTACAACAGGGGGTCGGCAGGATTTGTGAATCTACTGCGGGCAAAACCACCATCGAACCTAAGCCGAGTTTTACTGTCTGACCCCATGACGCGGAAGCTTACACCACGGCTGGTCTCGGCATCATTTATGTTACCTTGATTAAAATTTGCCAGGGGCAACAGTGACCCCTTAAGTGTTCCCACTTCAACACGCAACCCACCAGGTCTCTCTTCAAAAAGCTCTATACCCAAAGTACCGCTTAAGATCTGATGCTTAGTTCGATTTAGTCCGAAGAAGTTATTGAAGCCAACAATGCTGGTACCATTGGCAGCTCCAGCCGAAACATCAAAACGCTTGTTTATTGGAACGGTAAAACTTAGACCACGACTGGAGAAGCTATTAATTAGATGACGATTGGCGCCAAAAGAGACATGGCCTACCTTTAGAGCAGCTTTACCAATTTGGTACTGCATGAGATAGCTTGCCAGGTCCAATTGAAGTGCGTTGTTACCTAACTCACCGAATCGTAGAGCTTCGTTCTGCACGCTTGTACCTGATAAATCGAACTGATTCTGCATCCGTATGTGCTCGCGTGAGTAATTACCTTGCAAGCTTGCTTGTACGGCAACGTCTGTAAAGTTAATCCGATTCGGCCGGCTCGATTCAGGAAAGAAGAGCGCCACAGATTGTGCCTTAACATTCACTGAAACACTGGGGTTGAAGCTAAATGGGCCTGGTCCGTTCCCGGTTGTGGGATTACTAGGAAAATTGTCGGTGCCTGTTGTTGAGCCATCATTGCCAGACGACGTTGAATCATCCCCTTCCACCAATAGCGGAAAACGTCCAATCTCGGTCCAATGATTGGCTCTCGATACGAGATAGACGATGACACTGGTTTCGCCAGCAGGTAAGGGACTCAAACGGGGAGCGTAGGTTAAGCCGTTCAAGGTTCTCTCTGAGAGATCTGTAACATCTAAATCACCAATGAGTATAGCTAAGTGACCTTCAGATTCCTCGAGCGGTCGCGAGGTTTCTAACTCCAAAGGCGTGTTAGGAGTTATCGCAGTTTCTCCAGAAAATTTTGGAGTAATGCGAATCGCATCCTGCGAGGCCGTAGGAACTTCAAATCCACCCAGGCAACAGGCCATAATTACTGCAAGCCGTATCATCGAATACAGCGACCCGGATAACCTGTTGCTTAGGCGCGAAGATGATATCTGCTCAAGCATTTCTATCACCCAAACCCGACGTTTATAGATTTAGAACTAAACAACCTTTTGTGAATCACACTATGGACTCGTGGGTGAACCCTCCTACCCATACTGCTGAAGTACGAAAAAACATTTCGCCGCTTTCTCCTCACCGCCGAACTGGTTGGGAGGGCAATGTAGGCAGGGTTATTGCAGGGCTAGAGACTGGCGGTTCTCCTTCAGTCCGCAGCGAACTTGCAATTTCAAGTCTTGAACAAATTACGGGATTCTTTGTTAACTCAAGGTCTGCCGCGACGATTGTCTTTGATTCTCACCGTAGCCTGACCTCCGCCTTGTTGGATCGTGTAATTAGGTGAACTTAATAATTGAAAGACTACTCTTTCGTCAGGTTCAGCTAAGTCGTCGACAATTGGCCTCACGGTAACCGTGGCCGAAGAAGAGCCCGCAGGAATTACTATCTGCCCGGGTAGTTCTTCAAAGTCCACACCATTATTAGCGAGATTGCCGCCACTCCCTGGGCCGTTAATGCCGTAAAGCACAGTAAGTGGAGCACTAATTGATCCTGTTCGGCTGATTGTTACAACGCCGTTGGTTGGTCCTTCTTCGCGAGCCTCGGAAACGGTAGCCTGAATGCGAACAACGCTCACTTGAGGCTGATTGCTTTCGCTGAACTGGTCATTGTCCTCAATCGAAGCCGTAGCACTAGAGTTTTGCCCCAGCTTGTAGAGGGAACTCTGCAAGAGTGTAATCTTAAAGAATTCAGTGCCCTCAACTATTGTGTCGTCGATAGGGATAACATTCAGAAGTTTCGAGTCTTCTCCTTGTTGAAAAGTGAGTGTTCCCGGCAAAGGAACGAAATCTAATCCGCTCTCAGCCCCACTGCTCGAGGATGATTCTCCCGTTACGATTGTGTTTGATCTTCCATCTGGAATCCCTGCCACGTTTGGAGCCACGGGCTCCACCCGGTAGCTTACTGTCAGCGGCACGCTTGCATCACCGTTGCGAGTGAATCTGAAGGTTGCTGGTACCCGACCCGCCTCCGCACCCCGAGCATTCTCTGTGACAATCTGTACTTCAGTATCGTTATCTTCAATAAAACCAGTAGCGCCTTTACTCGTACCAATCGTGTACAAGGGGCTTGGCAAGAGCGTAATGGTTATTGATTCGCGAGGTTCAGTAACTGAATCATCAATAGGAAGAACAGAAAGTGTCTTAGAGGACTCGCCAACGTTGAATGTGATCGACCCCGGCAGGGCATTGAAATCGACACCGCTTGTCGCAACGGTCGAGATTAGCGTATTCGAAGTACCGTCAACGATGCCGATATTCCTGACAGATCCATCACCAGAAAGGGGTGAGTTTACCGAGTAGTTAACGGTGATTATGGCCCGGGGATTTCCAACCCGAGTAAATCTAAAGACAACTGGTTTAGGGCCAGCCTCTGAACCAGAAGCATCAGCAAAAACTTGCACCATCGTATCGTTATCTTTTATTACGACCGATGCGCGGGTGTTATTTACTTCGTGATTTGTTGGTAAATCTGCGAGACCTATAGTTACGAGCTCGTCAGCTTCGGCTTCCGTATCGTCGATCGGCTTAACGCGAACCTCGACACCAGTTGAGCCCGCAGGAATTTGGACCACGTCATGAATTGTCTGGTAGTCGACTCCATTTGTAGCCGACCCAGTAATGTGCAGCCGCACCTGCATGGGCTCTGAAATGTTTTCTCGTGATCGAACAATTACAAAGACTCCTTCCACCTGCCCTGATTCGAATGCAGTTTCCACAGTTGCTCTGATTGTTAGAGGGGGCGGCGCCGTCTGCGGCGCTTTCATAACCACGGAAGACCTGCCGTGAGTGAAGTTAGTTGCTAGCGGATTATCGCTGGATGTGGAATGATCTGTCATTCTCACGAGTGCTATTGATGGCGTATAAAAAGCGAGCAACAAGACTGGCGTCAGAAGTGTTCCTATTCCTGCCATCTTTAACTCCGGGGGCGCTCCAAAGCTGAATTAGAGACGAACTCCCTTCAGAAGACACGCTGATTGATCAGCTAAGAATGTCGCGTTACAAAGAGTCTCAGCAGCCATTTTTTCGAAGAAACCGAGCCCTCGCGCTGCTCTGATACAGACCACCCAGCGATCGTTTGCCTGCTTCTGGCAATCGACTACTTCGTCACGCTGTTCCTCGGGAAAGAGGCTCTTTACAAGATTAACTATCGTTTGTGTGACATAGCTTGCCACCACAACAAGGGCTACAGTTATCGCGATGGCCAGAATGATTCCAAAGCCAGCTATGAATGCTCCACTCGCAAACAACGCGTCATTGAGTTCTACGGAGGGTTGATCCACAAACATGGCTGGAACCATACGGAACTTGTTTCCAGCAGGATCTAAAGCCGCTCTCTCCTTGAATCTTTCCCCTGCTAGTTTCAGTTGTTCACCGGCCTTGCGTAGTACTTCAGCATCTGCTCGAAGACTTGATTCCAATTTACTCGCAAGTAACTTTGCGCCGTCTATTTTCAGGACATTATTTATATCCGCGTTGATTGTTCTTAGCAGCCTTTCGGCGGCCGCCTCCGAATTCGCGGTGCGCTTTATTGCGTTTACAAAGGTTGGGTCAGCTAGAGCCTTCAAGACCAACTTGGATCGGTGAAAGCCAATCTTCGTATGTTCGCGTTGGAA
Source organism: Pyrinomonadaceae bacterium (assembly GCA_041751855.1). Lineage (GTDB taxonomy): Bacteria > Acidobacteriota > Blastocatellia > Pyrinomonadales > Pyrinomonadaceae > PSRF01. Next base: position 3,773 of record JBGSWR010000086.1, on the reverse strand, counting down.
TCTGTCAATGGCCTCCTGGAGAGCCTCAGGAGTGTCGAGTTTTGATGAAGAAATTTGAGAGATTGCACGAAGCATGTCGTCGTAGCTACGTGCTTCGCCCCTGAACTGCGATTCCGTTTTAATGTCATCGATAGCTGATGTCTTCAGTGATGCTGAGACCCTGGAACCAGGAGAAGTAACAAAGGCGAAACACAGCACGGACGCCATCAACGCTCTTGGAATTAACCTCACGTCTCTCGTCATATTGCCTCCTTTCAAGAGTTGGCTTTTAAGGTGTAACTAAGCAGGCTCCTGAAGACACTAGCCATTCAGCATAACAAGCAAGTTCGGCCGCTCCTCGGAAAATGCCCATGCCTGCTGCGGCCCTCATGCAACGCCGGTATTGCGTATCTACCTGACGCTGACAGGCTGCAATCTTGTCCTGACCTTCCTCGGTACCAAGATTCGAAATTAGACGGCCGATGAGGACACCTGCTGCCACGACAAGTTCGGCTGTCGCGACGATAGCTGCAGCGAGAAGCGTAACCCCTGCTATTGCGTTTGCGGTGTGAAGAAGAGCAAACCCCAGCGGAGGCACCGCGATTACAGCTACGACTACAACTATAACCGCTATATCGACAGCCGTGAGCTCCGGAACCAGCAAAGAACCCGTAGTCGGGTGACTTTCGAGTGTAGAATTCGCTTTGACAGTTCGCGAAGCGTGGTGGTTTTTGGTTGTCTCTTTGATGTCCAGTGAAGCCTGTTGCAGTTGCGTCGAGATTTGACGCAACTTTGTTGCATCCGCTTCAAGGCTCCTACGTACACGATCAGCTAGTGACTGACCTCCACTAACTCTGAATATCAATGTAGGATCCTTGACTAGATCCACGGCCAATTGCTCAGCCGTGATCTTGTCTCTCACTTTGGCTCGAACGGCACTAATGAAAGACGAATCACTTAAGCCCAGCGAAACCAATTTCGAGCGGTTATACCTAAGATTTGGTACGTGCTTCTCAAAAATGGAGTTGGCTGTTTTCAGGTTTTGAGGCTGTTTTAAATCTAGCGAGCTTGCGCGTGTGATCTCCCGAATTGCAGTGTTATACCAATCAGCCTCAGTTCTTACTTGTGACTCGCTGCGTAACTTCAGATCGGTTGGTGTAGGTCGATTTACTGTTGTTACGGCTCTGACTGGGATTGCGAGGTTGAGCAACCCAACAATCAAAACAGGAGCTACGAAGATTCTTGATGTCATTTTTTCCTCCTTAGATAGGCTGATTAAGATGACGGCCTTCCCTTAGCTTGGTTGACGCTTTAGGCTTTTACAAGACACTGCGCTTGGTCCAAGGCCCACTGCGAAGCGCAGAGGCCTTCAGCGGCTAGCTTTAGGAGCAAGGAGAGCCTTCCCGCCGACCTGAGACAAACGGCGAGACGTTCATCGGCCTGTCTTTGACACTGGGTGACCGCGTCTCGGCCATCTTCAGTAAAGAGGTTTTCATAGAGGTTTTTGATAGCCGTTGCCACAAACACAGTTGTGACAACTACTGCTGCAGCGATGGCGACAATAGCGATCACGGTTACGGGATCCACCATGACGGCATTATGAGATGGCATCACTGGCAGACCTGGCTCAGCGAATTTTGTTTTGATGAAGCTGTATCCTGTGCGTGAAGGGAGCAGGGCCCCTCTGTCGGTGTTCGACTCTTTGATTTTGTCCGCAGCCGCTTTCAGCTTCTCACCGACCTGTTGCAGTATGGCTGCATCCGCACGACTACTTTGGTCTAACGCAGCAATAACCGTCTTCGTGCCGTCTAATTTCAAAACTCTATTCGGATCTGCACTCAACTCCTTCAGCAGGCTCTCAGCGCTCTTGACATTATTCGCAACCCGCTTTACCGCGGCTACGAAATTTGGATCGCTAGTGGCTTTCACAACTAACTTTGAGCGGTGAAAGTTGATGTTCGTCCGTTGGTTCTTAAAAAGCTCGATTGCCTCTTGCAGCGCTTCGGGAGTATCGAGCTTGGCCGAAGAGATTCGTGATATAGCCAACAAAGCCCGTTCATAGCTGCTTGCCTCACTCTTGAACTGTGCTTCACTCTTTGCTGTCGGTGCCGCATTTGTAGGTGTCGTAGCCGAGGTCTTCATGCCAGGATAGGCAATGAAGATCGTAGCTATACTCAATGCTATGATTGCCTTAAACATGCTCGGCAAACTTGTTCTTCTTTTCATCTCTGTACTCCTTTTTCAAAGCGATGGTTTGTTTTCGCGTTGGTTAGCCTCAGTTAGAGGCTTGGCGTATAGGTGACCTTTAATCGACCTTTCACCTTCGTCTGTGAATCGTTCTGCACCCTCACTATCCAACGACTCCCTCGATCGAGGATTAGTTCAGTGACCTGTTGCTCCACTCGAATTGGACTAGCACCTTGACGCTTCACATAGATCCTGTCTTCTCCGGGATGGATCAGACTTGTTAACAACGGAATTGTGTCCTGAGGGCTCTCGAGGACGTCCGGTTGCCAGTTGACCTCTACATCGATTCGTCCAGCAGCAGGGACATTGAACGGAATCTCCTGCGCGTTGCCAGAGCCAAGCAATGTGAACTGTGTGTCCTCGAGCGTGCGACTTACCACTGGAACAGTTATTCGAAGTGTGCCAGTCACCTCGCTACGATCTTCTCCATCGTTGATGATCTTGACCGACCACCGTGATTCTCTATCCCCGAAAACACCCTGAACATCGCTGTCAAGCACACGGTGTTCTAAGGTGAGAGTGCTTTTTCCTGCCTTGGTCGTTACAGGTACTCCATCTGGCTGAAGCAATAGGAGTTTTAGATTGACCGCACGCGGACCAGAAGACCTCCAGTTAGCTTCAACAACGATTCGACCAGCACTGAGCACCGGAAATCGAGTACTGAATTCGCTCCCTCGATCAGCAGAGAGGCCAAACCGTGTTTCCAGGGTTCGACTGTGTGCGATCGCTGACGTGCCCAAGTTCGTTATCAGAGCCAGAGCAATCAGCAACCCTTTGGTGAATTCCGTCGCTTTTCGTGTTCTCATTTAGTCTTTGCCAGTTATCGATTTCGCCGCCCTTTATCGATCCTGTCGGTAAGCAAGGAAACATTTCACATTTGGAGACTTGGTTAGACTTCCCGGTCGCGTTTCAAACACTGAGCACTGTACGTCGACACCCACTTCAACCAATCGTCAACGAACAACCCGTTCTACTTGGTTAACTTACTGGGAGGGAAAAGCGTTTAGATGATTAAAAAACTGAAAAAAGAAAGGTTAGAGTTTTGACTTTTTCAAAGTTGTTTCCGTTTGAATATCTTCACTCGCAAACGGATACGAAAGAGCGAGCTACTGACGAACTCTTGTTGCACGCCACGCTGATTTATCGCATCGTTTGCGTTACCTCCAGGACCACACTTGTCTATGGTTTGGCTGCTCAAATTGCTACCGTTGACATTCCGCTCCCGCGTGTTATCACCCTTCAATCAATACTGATCGAGAAGGGAAAAAGATTTCATGGTTGTATGTGTAAGAGAAGCTTTTCGCTTCCAGCGACCTCCCGAATCGCTTCATCAGTCGGGCGTGTGTGCAAGCGAGAGAAATGGAAATGGTGAGCGTAGTATTAGGCTGAAACTGAGACTCCCTAAGCTAAAGAGGCTGTGTCAAAAATAATGATCGCGCCGCCGATCTGACAATGGTATAAAGATCGCAGAAAGGAGAAAGCGACACGAATGGGATACGTTCAAGGCGAACGGCGTGAAGATGCAGTGCTGTTTCCGGAAGCGATTG
>JBGSWR010000085.1:0-82973 GCA_041751855.1 Pyrinomonadaceae bacterium | reverse complement strand
TGTCTCGTCGATTGTGGGAATTATTAGTGGACTGTGGCCGGCCTGGCGGGCAGCAAGTCTGCATCCAATAGACGCGCTCCGTGCAGAATGACCAGGATTGCCGAGTGCCGAGTGCCGATTGCCGATTGCCGATTGCCGATTGCCGATTGCCGATTGGCGATTGCTGATTGGCGATTCCATTAAGTTGAAATGAGTATCTGAACTAAAGGGATCAGAAATCTAAAATCTAAAATCTAAAATCGCCAATCTCCTGATGCGTTTCGATGATGTAAAAGAGTCGGCCCTGATGGCCCTGGATACCTTGCGGGCGAACAAGCTTCGCTCGGCGCTCACCATTCTTGGTGTCAGTGTGGGCGTGATTACGGTCATTTTTATGGTTTCAATAATCCAGGGACTGAACCGGGCATTTGCCGATCAGATCGAGTCGCTCGGCTCGAACACTATCTTTGTGTCAAAGTTCGAACCCAGCTTTGGCCGGCCCCCAGGTCCCGAGGAGATTCATCGCAAGGACCTGACGGTTGAGGACGCCTCCGCCCTCGAGCGTGAAGGGCCGTCGATTGCCGGCGTCTCGCCCATTCGCCGCATGATCGCCTCGACCGTGCGCTATCAGGGCAAACAGACCGATACGCCAATCCTTTTCGGCGTGACTCCTTCCTACGAGTTTGTACACACGCAATATGTAGCCAACGGCCGTTTTGTGAGCGAGATTGACATGCAGGGCCGTTCCAACGTCTGCATCCTCGGAGTGGATGTAATGCGCGCCCTCTTTCCTCACGAAGAGGCCGTGGATAAAGAGATCCGGATCAACGGCAATCCTTTTCGGGTGATCGGGGTCATGGAACCACTTGGGGACTTCTTCGGGCAGTCACGAGATAATTCCATCTTTGTCCCGATCAGCACATTCGATAAGTACTATCGCGACTATCCTTTTCCTGAAGTTGTATTCTTTATCATCATAAGGCCGACATCGAGAGCAGATGTGCAATCTGCGATGGATGAGATTAGTGACATTCTGCGCCGTCGCCGCCGCGTAGCACCGAACGAACCCAACAATTTCGGCATCTCTTCTCAGGACTCGCTTCTCGATGTGTATAATCAACTCACTGGAGCAACGGCGCTGGTCCTCACGTCAATCTCCTTTGTGGCCTTGATGATTGGCGGCATTGGCGTGATGAACATTATGCTGGTCTCGGTTACCGAACGGACCAAAGAGATCGGTATTCGCAAGGCCGTGGGAGCCACTCGCTTCAATATTCTCTCGCAGTTCCTGATCGAGGCTGTAGTTCTAACAGCTATTGGAGGACTCGCAGGGCTCGCTGTTGGAGAAGTAGCGAGTCTGTTAATGAACAAATATTCCCCCCTTCCAGCCTATGTGCCGCTGTGGGCCATTGGTCTGGGGGTAGGCATTTCAGCAGCAGTTGGCATAGTTTTTGGTCTTTGGCCGGCCTGGAAAGCTGCCCGACTTGATCCAATTGAAGCTCTGCGGTGGGAGTGAGAGAATAGCCGGAATTGCAACAAAGCCGGCATGTGACCCGTAGTAAGAAAAAGCAGTGAAATTCATCGAAACCCTGAAATTAGCGATCTCAGCAATCTGGGCGCATAAGCTGCGTTCCGCATTGACATTGCTGGGTATGATCATCGGCGTGATGGCTGTGGTTGTGGTCTATTCACTGATCCAGGGGTTTAATACGTATGTCGATGAGAAGATTGCCGGTATTGGGGCTAAGTCTTTCACGATTCAACGCTTTAATCCGCTGGAGGACTTCAAAGACACGGACACGATTGCTGCCGCGCAGCGCCGTAACAAAGAGTTGACGCTGGACGATTTCGAGTATCTGAAACAGCGGGCCAGTTTAGTCAATAGGATCGGCGCGAAGGCTCGCCCGCGGCCTGCTGAAATCAAGCGGGGCAGCCAGGTGCTCCAGGACATTTTCGTCACCGGGGCAACGGCTAACATCGCCGATATCGAAAATCGCGACATTGCCGAGGGACGCTACATCGTAGAATTCGAGAACGACTCGGCTCAGCGCGTCGCGTATATCGGCGCCGATGTCGCCAGCAAACTTTTTCCGGCGGGAAGCCCGATTGGCGAAGAGATTACGATTTCAGGAATGCCTTACCGGGTGATCGGGGTCGAAGTTGTTAAAGGGACGGTCTTTGGGATTCCCCAGGACAACTTTATTCACGTCCCTCTGAAAACATATGCCATACAGTTTGGTGCTCTTACTCGTCAGCGTTCCCTTTCATTTGTTGCCACTGCCGGCTCAGACGAATTCTTTGATGACGCTGTAGAAGAAGCGCGCTTCCTCATGCGAGTGCGGCGAAAGCTCGGAACAGATGAAAAGGACAATTTTGGTATCGTTACTCCGGATGCGATCACCGGACTTCGCGATCGGTTGTTTGGAACAATCTTCATCGTTGCGATTGCCGTCCCCAGCATCGCGTTGCTGGTCGGGGCGATCGTAATCATGAATATCATGCTGGTCTCGGTCACCGAGCGGACCAAGGAGATTGGCATTAGAAAGTCGCTTGGCGCCCGGCAGATCGATATCCTTAAACAGTTTCTCGTTGAGGCCATTACCTTGTCAGCAATTGGTGGCGCGGTCGGGGTATTGATCGCCTGGATCATTGGTCGCGTGCTGACTGCGGTCTTCTTTCCAACTTACCTGTCAGTCATCGCGGTAGTCTTTGCAGTGGGAGTCTCAGCGATAGTTGGCGTAATGGCGGGGGTATTTCCGGCATGGAAAGCGGCCCGCCTTGATCCGATTGAAGCGTTGCGTGCTGAGTGAGGGAATAATGAAGCTTTTGCGCAGTGACATCTACGAAAATCTTAGAATGGCGCTATCCACGTTGCGCGCGAATAAGCTTCGCTCATTCTTGACCGTATTCGGCGTCGTCATCGGCGTAATTACGGTGATGCTGATAGCTTCGATTATCAGTGGCATCGACGTGTCCGTGCGCAAAGAGGTTGAATCCTTTGGGACGCGTTCGATCTACCTCAGCAAATTCAATCCGGGAATTCGCATCGGGAGAATGTCACGGGAAGAGCGGATGCGGAAAGAACTGACCTATGATGATTCCGTCGCTCTTTCAGGACTTCCGGCAGTTGAGTTCGCAGTTCCCTTTCTCGATGTGACGAATAATTGGTTCGGACAGAAGATTATGGTTTCGGGGGGTGGGAAATCATCAGCGGGCATCAATTTGCAGGGGACCCTTCCGGATTTCGAGCGCGCAGGCACGCAGATTGTGATCGAAGGGCGTTTCTTTTCCCAATTCGAGAACGACACTAACCAGAACGTCTGCGTCGTCGGTTCGAGGGTTGGTGAGGACTTCTTTCGGTTTGGTTCCCCAGTCGATCAAACCATAAAAATCGGCGAGCAGGAGTTCCGCGTAATTGGGTTGCTGCAAAAGCGCGAACAATTTCTCTTCACCGGAGGAAGCGACGACCAGAACAACGTTATCTATCTTCCCTACAATGTCGCGCAAAAACTGAAACCAAACGAAGACGATGTCTACATTCTCGCGGTCGCCAGGGCCGGGCTGATGGAAGAAGCAAAGGACCAGATTCGCGACCTCTTACGCGTCAGGCGCCAGGTTCCTTTCTCACAACCGGACAATTTCGGCATGCAGACCGCGGAAGGATTTCTCGAGAACTTCCGCTCGATCACCGCCGGCCTCGCGATAGCGATGGTAGTGATCTCGTCTGTTGGTTTGATGGTCGGTGGGATTGGCGTAATGAATATCATGCTGGTCTCGGTTACCGAGCGTACTAGAGAGATTGGCATCCGAAAAGCAATCGGGGCCCGCCGCAGCGATATCATGTGGCAGTTCCTGATCGAAGCGGCCACGCTTACAGGCATCGGCGGAATTGTCGGTCTTTCAGTCGGCTGGGGGGCAACCTTCCTCCTGCGTCTCTTGCTCCCCTCGTACGTTCCGCTTTGGGCGCCGATTGGCGGCCTGGTAGCGAGCGTTGGGATCGGCCTAATTTTCGGACTCTGGCCCGCCTGGAAAGCTGCACGGTTAGATCCGATCGAATCCCTTCGCTACGAATAGCCTTCCCTGTAGTCACGATTTGCTACGTGATAAATGTCGGGAACAGCGCTGCCATACTCAACCCCAATATCAGACCAATGGCCCAGAGAAGCAGGGCAATGGACCATGCCGAGGTAGAACTAATCTTCTCGCCGGTGTTCCGAAGACCTACGACTTCTAGCCACAGCCCATAGAACGTCAATAAGCCGAAGAAGCTTCCTAACACATAAAGATATGGATGTTCTGCCGGAGAAAACAGAATACCCAAATCTGCTCGCACCAGGCTCCGCTGGCCTCTGATAGGCTCGATATCATCGGGAGACTTGAGGTAGAGCAAGACAAGACTCAGAACCTTATCAATAACGGTGGGGGGTAGTGCCGAATAAAAAGCAATGGAGACTGCTTGCCAGTAGTTTAGACGACCACCGAACATCATCACCAACAGGAAGAGAATAGCGGCAAAGAAGAGCATAAAGAGCAAGACACCGCCAACTTCGCTGAGTGGTCCAGTGATTCTCGACATAGGAGCATTTGCCGCTTCGATGGCCTGTTCTCTCGCTCGCGCTGCAGCCTCTTCCGGAATCCATCCTCCCTCGATCGTCTTCTCGATTGGAGCAAGCGCAATAACTTCAGGACCAACCCTTTGAACAAATGCAACGTGGTAGATAACGGAGCAGAGAGCGATCACTAAGAATGCGGCAAGCCATCGCGGATGCCAGCGGAGGTTTTGAAAGACACGTGCCGGCTCGAAAAAGATGCCTATGATCCTGTCGGTCGGTTTCAGAGGCGGTGGCGCGTCAGGATCGGGTTCCGGCCGCTTGATAAAGCTAAGACCAAAGACAACCGCGCCCACCAGGAGGCCGAAAAACCCGGACTGTGTGACGCCGGGCACAATCTTTAAGAGACCGAGGATAGCAAGAATCAAACCAACAACGAAAACGATCACACCAGCGATAGGGCGCATGGGGAGACTCCCTTCTTTGATACGGTTCCTAAGAATGCCTACAGAGCTCCGCAGTTCTTAATGAGTGTGGGATCATACGTTTCAGGGAATGAAGATGTTTCACTATCGGTCTAAGTCGCAGTCTTAGCAACGGGCGCCTCAGCCCAACCCGGCACTCTAATGCACGCCACACTATGACCGGGCACAACTTCGCGCAACTCCGGATCAATCTGCGCACACTCAGCAATAGCAATCGGGCAACGGGTGCGAAAACGGCAACCCGAAGGAGGATTAATCGGTGTCGGCACGTCGCCCTGGAGCACGATGCGCTCGCGCTTGCGCGTCGGGTCGGGCACTGGAATCGCTGAGAGCAGCGCCTTCGTGTAAGGGTGTAATGGCTGAGCATAGAGGTCGGCGGCGCTTGCAATCTCGACTATGCGCCCCAGATACATAACCGCAACGCGCGTCGAGATATGTTCGACTACAGCCAGACCGTGCGAGATGAAGAGATACGTAAGGCCAAACTCCTTCTGCAGGTCCTGCAAGAGATTGACCACCTGGGCCTGGACGGAAACATCGAGAGCCGAAACGGGTTCGTCGGCAACAACCAATTTCGGATTCAGGGCCAGCGTCCGGGCGACGCCGATTCTCTGCCGTTGGCCTCCGGAGAATTCGTGCGGATAGCGATTCATGTAGTCCGGGTCGAGCCCCACTTTTCGTAACAACTCGGCTACACGCTCACGCCGATCCTTCTTTTCTCCGAGCCGGTGAATCACCAGCGGCTCACCTACGATATCGCCGACCTTCATCCGCGGATTGAGCGAAGCGTAAGGATCCTGAAAGACGATCTGCATTTCGCGGCGCACTTCGCGCAGTTGCTCCTTGCGCATTGATAGAACGTCTTTCCCCATAAACCTGACGGTTCCGGACGTGGGTTCAATTAACCGTAGCACGCACCGTCCCACGGTTGATTTGCCACATCCGGATTCGCCGACAAGACCCAGGGTTTCGCCGCGCAAGATTTCGAAAGAGACCCCGTCGACTGCGCGTACCACATCGTCGCTACCTTCAACGGGAAAGTGTTTCACCAGATCGCTAACACTAACCAGTGTTGAATTGTTGTTTGAATTCAGAGCGTTATTACCTGCCATAAGATCTGAAGCTCGCTCGGCTACGAGCGATGTTCGGTTGTATTCTCGTGGCCTCGGTGCTCAGGGGCGACCCCTTTTAGGACTCCAAAATCATCTGTCGGCCGCAACTGCCGCTGCCAGATCGTAAAGCACACACCGAACTGTCACGCCACCCTCGAGATCGAAAAGCGGAATGGGCCCTTCAGTGCAATGAGGCATGCGATGCGAGCAGCGAGGCGCGAAATGACACCCGGGCGGAAGATTAGTAGGACTTGGCACAACTCCTTCGATCGTCTCAAGGCGCTCCTTCTTTGCAACCTGCTCTGCCGTCAATTTTGGTACTGATCGCAACAAGCCTTCGGTGTAAGGATGTTTTGGCCGCGTAAAGAGTTCTTCCACCGGAGACTCTTCCACAATCTTTCCCGTATACATAACAGCCACTCGATCCGCCACTTCCGCCACTACTCCAAGGTCGTGCGTAATCAGCAGCACCGCCAACTCGCGTGTCTTTCTAAGATCATCCAATAGCTCGAGGATCTGCGCCTGAATGGTGACATCAAGTGCTGTTGTTGGTTCATCGGCAATCAACAATTTCGGATTACAAGCAAGTGCCATTGCAATCATGACGCGTTGCCGCATTCCTCCAGAGAGCTGATGGGGATAGTCGTCTACCCGGCGCGCGGGATCGGGAATCGCAACTTCCCGCATCGCTTCAATTGCTGTGGCCTTTGCCTGTTTGCGCGAGAGTTTGCGGTGCAGCCGGAGGGCTTCAGCGATCTGTTCGCCCACCGTGAAGACGGGGTTAAGGGACGTCATCGGATCCTGAAAGATCATCGCAATGTCGTCGCCGCGGATCTGACGCATCTGTTGGTCCGTGATGGCGAGCAGGTTGGTACCATCAAAGAAGACCTCGCCCGCAACAATCTTTCCGGGTGGGGCGATCAATCTCATGATCGAGAGGGCCGTGATTGACTTGCCGCAACCCGACTCGCCGACCAGCCCCAACAACTCACCGCGTTCGAGGAAGAAACTCACACCATCGACGGCCCTGACCAGGCCGGCGCGTGTCTGGAAATGCGTCTGCAGGTTCTTTACTTCGAGCAGGTGTGGCATTACAGGCCCAGCTTGTCCATCCTGGCGATTTCGAACTTGCTATCTTCGCCCGGATAGCGCAGCAACTTCTCAAACCTTCCTGTCTCTTTCGCCAAGGCCCAGATGATGCTTTCACCGGCGGGTACGATCTGGGGTAGCGCGGAAAAAACCGGATCCTTAAATGCCTCCGAAGCGTCTATCAGGCGCCAGCCTTTACGCTTGAACATATCGATTAGATCGCCAAGAAAGAGTGCGTTCAACAGATTATAGTGGATCAGCATAGTGTGCCTGACGGTGCGGCCCAGCCCGTTCACGGCCAGGTCGTCGTAGAATTTCGCTCTTTCCCACATGTGTTCCAGATAGAATTCACCATAGGGCTTTGGATCCAACGCCGCGTTTTTCGTCAGCCGCTCGCGCAAACGAGCTTCGATAGCCCAATCCGAAGCGTCAATCGTTACGTGACCGTTGCGATAACCATTCTTTTTCAAGAATTTCCTGACCCGATCTCTCTTATTTGCCGTATCTCCTTCCTTGAGATAGGGAAAACGAAATAATCTTTCAAAATTCGAGTAATGCTTTAGAACGGCTTCCCCCTTCAGAATATCCTCAGCGTATTCCTCAACGGTTACTTTCGGACTGTGAAAATACTTGTGTGAATAGGAATGGTTGCCGATTAGATGACCTGCTTGATCCCAATGACTCAATAACTCTTTTCCTTCATCATTATCGAGGTTCTTTCCAGTAACGAAAATGGCTGTCTTCAGATCACCGCGGGTACGCAGTGCTGTTAGCAGCGCCCGATTGCGTTCGGCGGGAGAGAGTAGCAGGGTATTGTTCCAGGGAAAATCGTCAATGGTGATTGCAACTTCGGGAGCCGATCTTCCAGCCGCAAAGTGCACGTCGTCGACAGCAACAAGGAGTGCACTGGCGCCTAACAACTTTACAAAATGTCTTCGTCTCATGATTGCTCAATCCTCGAACACACACTCGACTGACTCCATTCGCCAGCCCGCGTTCAGCCGTTTCAAACCTACTTTGATGCTCGTATTGCCAACCTCGGCCCCGCGCAGCGTCACCGTCGTCGAGGCTTTAGTACCCTGGGTCCGAGTTTCTGAAAGCGTTATGTTCTTCTCCCATTCCGCGTCAAAGTCCTGGGCACAGATAAAGATGTCTGCATTCATCTGGCGCGTCAGGCGCGGCGCCTTCGCTAACAACTCCGGCGTCAAGTACTTTAAAGCCGTTGACCGTTGCTTGAGCGGAGTAAAATTGTCATTATTCAGATTTCGAAGATACCACCCATAAAAGCCGCGAACGACCGCCTCGGGTGTCCCGGATTGAGCCACCGGCAATGTGCCCCCTCCCTGAGCGAGAACGAAGGGCGATGGTACAAACAAGCAGATCAAGATTAACGATAGTAAGAATCTCTTCACGTTGAAGCTCCCAATTAAATTGTAGGTGACTCGCGGTACTCTCCCCAAACATTACGTAAGCAATTGCTAATCTCTCCCACGGTGGCGAACACTTCTACACTGTCAAGAATTCGTGGCAAAAGGTTTTCCGTGCCCCGAGCTCCCTCTTCGAGTTTTCGCAGAGCCTCGTCCACCGCCATCTGGTTTCGGCGTTCTCGCAGCGCGTGAACCCTTTCAATCTGCGTCCTTTCGATTTCGGGATCCACGCGCAGGATCTTTACAGGTGGTTCCTCCGCGATCTGATAGCGATTGACCCCGACAACGATCGCATCGTTGCTCTCAATCGCCCGCTGATAACGATAGGCCGCCTCCTGAATCTCGCGCTGAACGTAGCCCGCTTCGATTGCCCGCAACATGCCTCCAAGCGCATCAATCTTCTCCAGATAGCCGATCGCTCTCTTTTCAATCTCAGTAGTAAGTTGTTCGATCGCATAGGCTCCGCCGAGAGGATCGACGGTGTCGGCCACTCCCGACTCGTATGCAATCACCTGCTGCGTTCTCAAGGCGATGCGGGCAGATCGTTCGGTCGGCAATGCGAGCGCTTCGTCCATCGCATTTGTATGAAGCGATTGAGCGCCTCCAAGGACCGCCGCAAGCGCCTGAACCGTCGTGCGCACGACGTTGACATCCGGCTGCTGGGCGGTCAGGGAAGAACCGGCCGTCTGCACATGAAATCTCAACATAGTAGAGCGTGGATCCTCTGCGTGAAACCGTTCCCGCATGATCCGCGCCCACAGGCGGCGGGCGGCGCGAAACTTTCCAACCTCTTCCAGCAGATTGTTGTGCGCATTGAAAAAGAATGAGATCCGGGGCGCGAACTCATCTACCGATAACCCGGCATTCAGCGCCGCTTCGACGTAAGCAATAGCGTCTGCGAGCGTGAAGGCCAACTCCTGCACCGCCGTCGACCCAGCCTCACGAATGTGATAGCCGCTGATCGAGATGGTGTTCCATTCAGGCGCCTCCCTTGCACAGAATGCAAAGGTGTCGGTAATTAATCTCAGCGAGGGAGCCGGTGGATAAATGTATGTACCGCGCGCGATGTATTCCTTCAGAATATCGTTTTGGATCGTTCCCCTGACTCGATTGAAGGCGACCGCCTGTTTTCGCGCGACAGCCAGATAAAGACAGAGCAAAGTTGAAGCCGTCGCATTGATAGTCATTGAGGTCGAGACCGTATCGAGGGGAATACCGTCGAACAGCTTCAACATGTCTTCGAGCGAATCGATGGCAACCCCTACCTTGCCTACTTCGCCTGCGGCAAGAGGATCGTCTGAGTCCAGGCCTATTTGTGTAGGGAGATCGAAAGCAACGGAAAGTCCAGTAGTACCTTGAGCCAGGAGATACTTGTAGCGTGCATTTGACTCTTCGGCATTTGCGTAACCCGCATACTGCCGCATGGTCCACAAACGACCCCGATACATATTGGGATATATACCCCGAGTGTAAGGAAATTCCCCCGGCCTTCCCAGATCGGTTTCGCATTCGAGAGGATCGGTGTTCGCCGGATTGAATTCGACAGGCAACTCGATTCCGGAAGAGGTCTCAAAGCGCTCGCGCCGTTCAGTGTTTATCCGGGATGCCATCAGGATTCGATATAAAGCAGATGTTCGTGCGAAGCCTAACATACGGTTTAGCGACGCGGCAATTGCACCTCTTTTGGAGTGCGGCGGCCCGGCGCCGCTTTAGTCTGAGGTTCCATCAACGCGAGCGTTAACGGGGCCCAAGCGGCGCCCGGGCCGCCGCACTCCGAAAAGTTGTCATTTTGGGTTGATGGTGTAACTGTATTCCGTATGAAGAGCGTGGTGGTGTCGAAGCGCGGTGCGGACAGGATTCGGAGCGGACATCTCTGGGTGTATCGGAGTGACGTGACCCCCACGAAAGGCGTCGAGGATGGCGCAGTGGTCCGCATTCGTGACCCGCATGGCAACTTTCTCGCTCTGGCCCTCTTCAGCAGCGCCTCCGAAATCTCGCTTCGAGTTTTGACCAAGATCGACGAGCCCATCGACCGTGATTGGTGGCACAGACGCATCCTGGAAGCGGCCTCGCGTCGCGAGAAAATCAGCGCAGATACAAATGCTTATCGCTTGGTCTATTCTGAAGGCGATCTGCTTCCCTCATTGATCATCGATCGCTACGACGACGTCTATGTTCTACAAACTCTTTCGCAGGGTACAGAAGCCGTCAAGTCGATGCTCGTCGATCTGCTGGTAGCAGAGTTTCAGCCCCGCGCGATAATCGAACGTAACGATGTTCGAGTGCGGGAACTCGAAGGTTTGGAGATAATCTCCAGCATCCTGTATGGCGACGCCCCCGCTGATCTCGAGATCGTACAGCACGGAATCAAGTTCATTGTTGCGCCACTCGGTGGGCAAAAAACTGGGGCCTTTCTTGATCAGCGGGAAAACCGGTTGGCGGCAGCTACCGTGGCTCATGGGCGCGCGCTTGATTGCTTTACTTTCTCAGGGGGATTTGCCCTTCACCTAGCAGAGGCTTGTGACAGTGTGCTTGGGATCGATAGCTCGGAAGAGGCGATTACAAGCGCAAAACGCAATCGGGAGCTTAACGGGATCGCAAATGTCGAGTTTCGTGAGAGGAACGTCTTCGACGCTTTGCGTGACTTCGAGACCAGCGGAGAACGGTTTGACACAATCGTCCTCGACCCTCCGGCATTCGCAAAGAACCGCGCCAGCCTGCCGGCCGCGCGCCGAGGATACAAGGAGATAAATCTGCGGGCGTTAAAGCTTCTGAATCCCCACGGCATCCTCATAACCTGCACTTGCTCTTATCATGTATCAGAATCCCTGTTTCTCGATCTAATAGCCGAGGCAGCGAACGACGCTCATCGCCAGGTGCAGGTTGTCGAGAAAAGAATGCAAGCAAGTGATCACCCGGTGCTCCTGACCGTGCCCGAGACGTATTACCTTAAGTGTGTGATTGTCCGAGTGATTAAGTGAGGTGACAGGCTAGCTTTGCCATGCCTCGCTGCGAACGCTCTCCGCGAGACGCTTGGCATCAGGCAGAGCTTCTAACGCACGAATGATCTGCGGATCGCTATCAAGAAGGATGCGGGCGCCGGCGTCGTTTGAGAATGCAGCAGTCACAATCTGCTCCCGCAGGCGGAGCTTCACGAACTCCAGTTCTTCATCTACCTGCGCGGTCGTGAGATTTGATTCAACATCTGTACGCACAAAGTTGCGAAAGGCCTCGATTACTCTCTCTGTGATCGCGTAATCGCTCACCTTTGGATTCCGGCCGTACTGGATCTTCTCGACCCTATGCGATTCGAGACCCGGGACGACGCCGGCCGCCAGAAGCCGCGTGAATTGAAAGGCAGCTTCAACGATCCGCAAGCGAACGGGAGTTGCTGCCAGAGGCTTTATCTCGATATCCGGGGTGATACCGCCACCTCCGTAGAAAACTCGACCGGCAGCCGTCTTAACTGCTGGACCATTGGGGACGACCATTGGAGACGATTGGGCCAGTGGCGAATTCAGGTCTCGGGATGACGGTGAAGGTACCGCCTTTGGCTCTTCCTGCCTTGTGTAGTAACTGTAAAACGAACCGCTCGAGTAATCCCGCTGCAATGAGCGGCCGTAAGGCGTGTAATAGCGTGCAGTAGTGAGCGTCAGCCCATGATTAAACGGCAATTGAAATACGCGCTGGACCAACCCCTTACCGAAGCTCGTCTCGCCCACGATCAGACCGCGGCCGTGGTCCTGAACCGCGCCTGCCACGATCTCAGCAGCCGAAGCAGAGTTACGACTGATGAGGATTACGAGGGGCACGTCCTCCGGGTCTGAACCACGAGATTTATACACCTGTGGTTCACTATATTCGCGGCGGCCTTTGACGGAAACTACGACCTGCCCAAGCGGCAAAAACTCACTGGCAACATCAATAGCCTGTTCAAGCAGGCCGCCGGGATTCCCGCGCAGATCGAGAATCAACTGGCGCATGCCCTGCCCCTTCAGTTTGGTGAGTGCCTCTTTGAGCTCATTATCGCTGGTATGCTGAAAGCCAGCCGTCAAGCCGATATAACCCGTTCCGGAACGCAATATGTAAGCATTCCGGATGGACGGTAGGGGCACCAAATCGCGAATAATTGTGAAGTAGAGAGGCGCCTCGGAATCCGCTCGCTCAATCTTCAGGTTTACCGGTTCGCCGCGAGCGCCCCTAACATTCCTTGAAACCTGCTCGCTCGACCAACTCCGCGCGTCTTTGCCGTCAACTTCGACTATTCGATCCCCGTATTTAAGCCCGACTCGACCTGCCGGCGTGCCTTCGACTGCCGACTGAATATAGACACCGTCTCGGTGTTGAACGATGGTTACGCCGATGCCGTAGAAGCGGGAGTTCTGATCCTCCTTCAGCTTTCTGAATTCCTCCCGTGTAAAGTACATCGAGTGCGGATCCAGGGTATAAAGCATTCCCTGGATGGCCGCCTGCGTGGCCCTTTCATAATCGATCTCGCCGGCGTAACTCGTCGAGATTGCCCCCACGGCTTCGTTGTAGTCCTTTTCGATATCATCTGCAGCCGTCGCAGCCTCGGCGCTTCCGGGTGAAACAGCGCGACGCAGCCCCCTGGAATTACCCAGAGTGCCGCCGATGATCGCGGCAATAAGAATCAGGGAACCTGCAACTATGGCAAATTTTCCGGTCATTCTCTTACGTTCTTTCCCACCCGTCAAAATATAACACAGGCGGCACCTGTGATCCGAAAGGGCTAAAGAGACAACGATTATGTTATGTTATATTGCCGCTTGAGAGCCTCTGAATGTCTGTGTCCCTTTCCATAGTAATCCCCGCCTACAACGAAGCTGAACGTCTTGGCACTACATTGAGGACGGTAATGGATTACCTCAAGCAGCACAGGCCTGACGCCGAATTGATCGTGGTTGACGACGGTTCATCTGATAAGACTGCGGATCTGGCTCGTGCGACCTTAGCGAACTCACCGACGCTGCGCACATCGGTCATTAGCTACCAGTCAAATCTCGGTAAAGGGCGGGCCGTAAGGCTGGGTTTACTTGCATCCCGAGGGGATGTGGCGCTTTTCTCGGATGCGGATCTTTCGGCGCCTATCACCGAGGCTCCGAAGCTAATCGAACCGGTCCAGCGGGGTGAATGCGACTTGGTCTTTGGATCGCGTGCGCTCGATCGTGGTCTCATTGGCGTGCATCAGCCCTGGCGACGCGAACAGGGTGGACGGGTATTCAATCTTGTGGTTCGTCTGGCAACCGGACTCCCTTTTTGGGACACACAATGTGGCTTCAAAGCCTTTCGGATGGAAGTATGCCGGCCAATAATCGAAGGGGCTACTATTGACCGTTTTGGTTTTGACGTCGAACTGCTTTACCTGGCCCATCGGGCCGGATTGAAATTGCGTGAAATACCTGTGCGCTGGAACCACTACGATGGTAGTAAGGTCAACGTTATGAGCGATAGCTTCAAGATTCTTGGCGAGGTCGGGTTGATTCGCCGCCAGGCGCGCCGGGGCGTGTACGATAATGCCCTGAAGGCCGCTCGAGCCCTGACTGCCCGTTGAAGTTGTGCGCGTGTAGAAATCCTTTGCTGCTTATATAATCTCCACAATGCCGGCCCGTCTTAACGTCAACATCGACCACGTAGCCACCGTCCGTCAGGCACGGCGCGCCCCCGAACCAAGTATCGTTGCGGCTGCCATGATCTGCGAACAGGCGGGCGCCGATGGCATTACTGTCCATCTCCGTGGCGACCGCCGCCACATTCAGGACCAGGACCTGCACATCCTGCGCGAGAGCGTCACCACCTACCTCAATATGGAAATGGCGGCAACCGAAGACATGTTGAAAGTGGTGCTGGACGAGCATCCTGACGCGGTAACTCTGGTTGCCGAAAACCCTAACGAGATCACGACTGAAGGCGGCTTGGATGTAAAGGCAAATATATCGATTGTCCGCGCGACAGTGGGTCGTTTGCGTCAGGCGGGCATTCTGGCAAGTGTGTTTATCGATCCCGATCCGCGACAGATCGAAGTTGCTCATGAGATCGGAGCGCAGCAGGTCGAGTTGTGCACGGCGGTTTACGCGGAATCTACTCTGGGAAGCCGCGGCATTCATGGAGAAGGAGTTCTGAAGGCAACTCACGAACTGAGGCGTCTGCGAGAGTCGGCTACGTTGGCGACTCAGTATGGTCTGCGCGTGGCGGCAGGGCATGGTCTCACCTACCGTAATGTTAGCGCAGTAGCGGCTATCGGCGAGATCACTGAATTCAACATTGGCCACAACATAATTTCCCGTTCAATCTTCACGGGTCTGGATCAGGCCGTTCGCGAAATGCGCGAAGCTATCCGTCTTGGCTCGTTCCGCCAGGCCGTGTGAGGTTGATCTCTATACCCCTCCCGAAGACGAAGCTGAACTTCCCGACCAAACTAGAACAGAATTCGGGGCTGTTGTGTAAACAGTCTAGCGGAAGAATTTCAAACAATGCTTATGTACGTGAGTAAGTAACTAACAGAGGAGAAATAATGATGAAATCAATAACGGCCGTGCTTATAGCAATCGCCTTTCTATTCAGCGCACCGCTTGTTGCCGCACAAAATGAACCACAATTCAAAGCGGGAGACCGCGTCGACGCCGACGTGAATATGTCAAGCGGCGGGGAGAACGCTCGCTGGAGTAAAGCAACAGTCGTCGAGGTGATGATGTGGCAGGGGAAAATCTCCGGCATCCACGTCAAAACCGATGATGGCGGAACATTCACGCTTGCTGCCAGGCATTTGCGTCCGTTGAAGGAATCCGCCCAAAACACTCCGAATGATAATCAGGTTAATCCACCCTCCAAAATTAAGGATGCAGACGCGAATCCATCAACATTTAAGGTCGGGGATCGTGTCGAGGTTGACTCGATCATGGCAAACGATCCAAAAGATTCGAGTTGGAAAAAGGCAACCGTGAGAGCTGTTGACCTGAAAAGCGGGCGATATGTCGTGGTGCTGGATGATTTTAATGAGATGAGCGTATTGATCCGACCCGGTAAAATTTGGATTCGTCCATTGAACGACGGAAGCACCACGCCTGAATACGCGACTTGCGAGTTTTATAAAGATTACAAAAAAGCCTCAAACTCAGCATCGCCTTCCGCGGAGCTTTTTAAGAGCGTGATTTTTGAATGGAACCGCTCAATCAATCGATACTCCGACTTCGGCTTAGTGTTTGAAGGTTTCAAGATGGGTAAAGCGTTCAAAAACAGGGCGCTTGGCAACGGGCGAAAAGAGGTTGACCCGGCCCCGATCGGCGCAACGATTTATCCGCTCAAAACAAAGCTTGTAGCCTGCGAGAAAGATCTGAACTCGACTTTCCGAACCGAGTGGACGAATGAATACTCCTGCTACAAGAGCCAGGTTGGAGAGTGGGTTTGCAAGAATGCAGCGCCCCAGAATTATAAGCGGGAATCTTTTCCGAATAAATAGCGGTGTGGCGCACGCTGTTCAGCCTGCGTTCAGGGGCAAATAAGATGCGAACTGTGTAGCGAGCCTTACCAGAGGGCTTGTTTCATGATGAGTTTTAAGCAAGGCTCCGAACGCAAGCTGGACAACATGCGCCAGTTGCTCTCAGGATTTACCGGTGGCGAGTTGCAGGCGGACCATTGAACGCTCGAGCTTGACGCGGGCCTTCTCAAAATCCTCTTCAGTACCACTCCAGGCGCTCAACTGTTTTTCCACATGCTCACGGGCCAAACGCGCTCGCGCGGCGTCGATCTCCTCGGGTCGTTCGGCAATCTCCGCGAGAATTGAGACGCGATCGTCCCTGACCTCCACGAACCCTCCCGAGACGTGTAGCTGCACCGCCTTCCCGTCTTTTGAATAAGAGAGAACGCCCGTCTGAAGCTGGGAAATCAGCGGCGTATGTCCGGGAAGGATTCCCAGTTCACCGCCCAAACCCGGCACAGTTACCATGTCGACCGTCTCTGCGAGCAGGCGTCGTTCCGGCGTCACCACTTCCAGTTGAAGCTGTTGGGCCATATCAGTAACCGAATGGTTAGGGGTGTTAGGGGTCTGCGTAAACTCGCGAAACAGACCCCCGAAGTCTATCCAAGCTTATCCTGCCGCGACGACCTTAGCTTTCTCTACTGCTTCTTCGATCGTACCTACCATGTAGAAAGCCTGCTCCGGCATATCGTCATGCTTGCCCTCAACGATCTCGCGGAAGCCCTTGATAGTGTCTTCAAGCTTCACATATTTGCCTTCGAGACCGGTGAACTGAGACGCGACGAAGAACGGTTGTGAGAAGAAGCGCTGGATCTTGCGCGCGCGCGACACGATCAATTTGTCTTCGTCTGAAAGTTCATCAAGGCCCAGGATCGCGATGATGTCCTGTAGGTCCTTATACCGCTGAAGTACGCGCTTCACGTCCTGGGCCGTATTGTAATGCTCGTCACCAATAACCCGGGGATCAAGAATGCGCGATGAGGAGGCCAGGGGATCGACCGCCGGATAGATTCCCAGTTCTACTATCTGTCGTGAAAGCGCAGTCACAGCATCGAGGTGCGCAAACGTTGTAGCCGGCGCGGGATCCGTGTAGTCATCTGCCGGCACATAAACAGCTTGAATTGAGGTGATCGAGCCTGTCTTGGTTGAGGTAATGCGCTCTTGCATCTCACCCATCTCGGAAGCCAGATTGGGCTGATACCCTACCGCTGAAGGCATTCGCCCGAGGAGCGCCGAAACCTCCGAGCCAGCCTGGGTAAACCTGAAAATGTTGTCAATGAAGAGCAGTACGTCCAGGCCTCGATCGCGGAAGTATTCTGCGACCGTCAAGCCCGAAAGAGCCACGCGCAGGCGAGCGCCGGGTGGTTCCGTCATTTGGCCGTAAATGAGGGCCACTTTAGACTGCTCAATGGCGGTCATATCGACCTTCGTCATGTCGAACTCGCCGGTCTCTTCAAAGTTCTTATAGAAACTCTCACCAAAGTTAATGACCTTTGACTCGACCATTTCCCGAAGCAGATCGTTACCCTCGCGCGTTCGTTCGCCAACGCCTGCAAAAACTGAGAAGCCCGAGCGGGCTTTCGCGATGTTATTGATCAACTCCATTACGATGACCGTCTTGCCCACGCCGGCGCCGCCAAACAGACCGATCTTGCCGCCCCGCACAAAGGGCTGAATAAGATCGATAACTTTGATACCGGTCTCAAACATCTGCAATTCGGTTGACTGTTCCTCAAAAGAAGGGGCGTGCCGGTGAATGGGGTACCGCTCCGTGTGTTTGACGGGCCCAAGGTTATCTACTGGCTGGCCAATGACATTCAGCACCCGACCGAGAGTGCCTTCGCCGACGGGCATAGTAATGGGACCACCGGTGTCGATTGCGGTCATACCACGAACCATACCGTCAGTTGGCAGCATTGAAACGGCTCGCACGCGGCCTTCTCCAAGATGCTGCTGAACTTCAACAACGACATCAATGGGCTGAGGGACCTCGAAGCCGTCGGAAACTATCCTCAAGGCCTGATAGATCGAGGGCAGATGTTTCTCGTCAAACTCGACGTCGACCACTGGACCGATAATCTGCACCACCCGTCCGGTGGCGTTCCCGTTGGTGCTCGCATTCGCGCTGGGCGTAGCCATACTATGTTTGAACTCCTATTCGGGCCTAAGAAGGCGACAAACTGGCAGGATTAAAAGCCAGACAAGATAACATACAGGTCAATGCCGCGCAAAAGAGACGGTGTGAGTGTGTGTGCCTATCATTTCGTGGAGCGTCCTGACCGTCAACAAAAAAAGACCCACGAAATCACGCGAAATTAACACGAAGCGTTCAAACTCACGGCTTAGGTTGTTCTTTACCAGAGATGGGCACGTGGTGTGAAAGTCGGAACAGCGAATGCCTGTCAACTATTCTTCCGGATCGAGGCGAATCTTCATTCGCTGCAGAACCTGAAGGTCTTCATCGGTTAGTTCAAGCGTGGCGCTACTGTCATCGTCAAGAGCGTGAGGTCGCAACCCAATCTCGAGTCGGAGTGTTAACTCCATCTCGTAGCCGGCGTTGCGCAAACGCTCAATCGCCTCGGCAACTTTCGTAGAGTTCTCAACTGACTCGTTTATCGCGGCCCCAATGTCGCGAACGATCTCTTTTGCTTCGTCGTCGATATCCAAAACTAGGCGGCTCTCCAGAAAATGGTCCCGCTCCCACCATTCTTGTCGTGCGACTTATGCTACGTGACCACTATGGCAGGGTCAACTCAAAATTCCGGAGGTCAGCGACGGAAAAGTGGCGTATGCTGATTTTTGGGTTTCGGTTTCGACTTCCGAGTTGTAGTATGTATTTTCGTCCCACTAAAGGAGAGAGTCCGTCCGGGACCGGATTTCTGCCCGGGCCATTGAAACCACACCTCAAATCGAGACGATCAGGCTTATGCTTGGGACCATAGGAATTGTGACCGGCGGTGGCGATGCTCCAGGCTTGAACGCGGTTATTCGTGCCGTGGTTAAGACGGCCACCGGCGAATACGGAATTAGGGTCGTGGGGATTGAAGACGGCTTCGAAGGTCTCCTGGGAGAAACCCGCACCCGGCCCCTTTGCCCCGTGGATGTTCGAGGTTTGCTCCCGCGTGGTGGGACAATACTTGGCACGCGCAATCGCGGGCGTTTTGTAGAGATATCGCCAGAAGGAGTGCCGAGGAAGCCTGATGCTGTCTATCAGGAAGCTGTTAGCAACCTTCGTCGCCTGGGAATCGATGCACTGGTCGTGCTCGGCGGGGAGGGCACTCTCGGCATCGCTACCGAACTAGATCGGCTGGGCGTTAAGGTTTGTGGGGTACCAAAAACAATCGATAACGATTTGGCCTGCACCGAGCTAACGTTCGGGTTTGTTACGGCCCTCGATATCGCGACAGAGGCGCTTGACCGGTTGCACACTACAGCTGAGTCTCACGATCGAGTGATGATTCTTGAAGTAATGGGCCGCCATGCGGGCTGGATAGCTCTCCATTCAGGTATCGCCGGAGGTGCGGACGTGATCCTGATTCCGGAGATTCCTTTCACAATGGAATCAGTGGCAGAGAAGATCCGAGCGCGGGACCGGGGGGGCTCCAACTTCAGTATCATTGTGGTTGCAGAAGGAGCGGTCGAAAGAGGTGGAGTCGAGATCTATCAGGATCCGGGTGACCTTCACCACGCCCCCCGGCTTGGCGGAATTGGCAACTACTGTCAGCACAGACTTGAAGAGCTGACGGGGAAGGAAACTCGCTGTGTGGTGCTGGGACACCTCCAGAGGGGTGGCAGGCCTAATGCTTTCGATCGTATGCTGGCTACTAATTATGGTTCCTGTGCGGTCCGCTCTCTCGCAGAAGGGAAATGCGGGGTGATGGTAGCGCTCCAGGCAGGTGATGTTGTGACGGTCCCAATCTCGGAAGCGATCGCCAATACCAAGACCGTTCCACCCGAGGGGCAACTCGTCCGAACCGCGCGCGACACGGGTATATCATTTGGAGCTTTAGACGAGGCCCGGCATCACATATCATTTTCAACTGTAAACAAGAGCGAGGGCGAGCTTGCCGGAAGAAGTTAAACAACGATTGCAGCACGAACTGGATGAGCTGGAAGCTGAGCTGCGGGTGCATCTGCCGAAAGAGATCAAACGCGCGCTGGAATTCGGCGACCTCCGTGAAAACTCGGAGTACCGCGCTGCGCTCGATCGCCAGAACATGGTCAAAGCGCGGATCGTTGAACTGCGACAACGGATCAGCGAGATTGCTTCGATCGACTTGAACAAAGTGCCTCGCGACAAAGCGTCATATGGTTCAACACTGGTGCTTTACGATTCTGAGCGGGATGAAGAGATCTCTTACCGGCTCGTCACACCCGAGGAGAGCGATCCACAAAATGGTCTGATATCGACGATCTCACCCGTAGGCAAAAGTCTGATGGGCAAGGAAGAAGGTGACGAAGTTGAGGTGCGCACTCCGGCCGGGGCCCGCCGCTTCGAGGTCCGGCGTATGACGACACTTCACGACGAAGCCCCACAGTAATTCAGGTGTCGGCTGCACCCTGCTTTCCGGCGGAAATCCTTGTTCAAAAAAACCTTCCTTGACAACCCCCAGCACCCCTCCTATGATTCGCCGCTTCGGCTCAGAGGCTGTTAAACACGAACGCTTTTGGGGCATAATGGCTTAGAGGAGAAACCAGGAGGAATGTTCGGGTCAAGCATCGGAAACGCCGGGCAGCGGATCATCGATGGCATGGTTCGGTGGCTTGCCCACGGGCACATTAACCCCAACGTCCTTACGGTTATCGGGGTCTCGATCAATGTCGGCTCCGGACTGCTCTTTGGTTTTGGCCACTTTTTCTGGGCCGGAATCGTACTAATCATTGCCAACCTCTTTGATATGCTCGATGGGCAGGTGGCTCGCCTATCCGGACGTGTGACACGTTTCGGAGGCTTTCTTGACTCGTCGCTGGACCGGCTGTCGGACATGGTAGTCTTTGTCGGCTTGATGGTATTTTATGCCAGGGATACCCCGTTTCACTCAACTCTTAACGTTTTTCTGGCAGGCGCAGCGCTAATGGGCTCGGTTATGGTAAGCTACGCGAGCGCCCGGGCCGAGAGTGTTATTCCAAAATGCGATGTTGGATTTTTGCGCCGGCCAGAGCGCGTGGTCCTTTTTATTATCGGCGCACTTAGCACGCATCCGGGTTCGACAAGTTTCTTCGCGAACCGCATGCCGGCAGTTCTCTGGGTGGTTGCAATCGGCTCCTATTGGACATTCGCACATCGCATGTATCACACGTGGCGCGAGTTGAATAAGGTAGAGGTCGCGGCGATAGCGACAAAGGAAGAGCCTTCTCTAAAAACCAACGCGGAAAAGGACGCTACGCCGGAACAAAGACTGGCGCACAAGGCGAGCTGATTTTGACTTTCCGTTCCGATGCTTAACGAAGCTTTACATTCTCGCGCAATAGCGTTTGAGGTAAATCATAGTGACGATCTGTCCGTGCTGTGGCTTTGAATTCCAGGGTACGTTAGGTGAAGGTTGCCCCGACTGCGGCGCCCGCGCTGTGGGCGAACCGCTTCCCCGACCTGAAAACGAACTTCCTCTCTATGGCCGTTCATTGCTGCTCGCAGTTGCAGGCACGCTAATGGTACTCGCCTTTGTCTCCCAGATCATTATTGCCATGGTCCAGCAGGAAGAACTGACTCTCGGGTTCTGGTCCTGGATAGCAGCCGCGGAAACGGCCGCCTGGCGCCTGAAGTGGGCAGCCATCCCGGCGACGATCATTGTTCTCTGGGGTGGGCGAAAGATCTATCGCTCCATGCTGCGGGAGCCGGCTCGCTACTGCGGTCTGCGCTATGCCCGCCGGGGACTGATGACGTCAGCAACCGTTAGTCTATTGATTGCGACCTTAATCGGGATCACAGTTCCCGAACGCTTGCGCCAGCGCCGGGAGGCAGAAGAAGCTTTGATTCATGCCCAGGGTTATACATATGCGCGCGCCTTGCTCGAGTACCGGGCCAGATTTGAGACCCTTCCCACGGAATTGAAAGACCTGACACGGCTCCCTGATGCCGATGGTTCAATCGCAGGACTATTGAGGGAACTTGATTCTGATGCTGTCTCCTATAAGACGACCGCTGACGTCGCTGCGCTGCCGAAGAAAAAGCCGCTCCCGCTGCGCGGCGCCGTTATCCGCAACGCCGCTGCTACAGATCTCAGCGATGACTCCCTCACCGACGGTCTATCATTCACAAACTACGAGCTTCGTTTGCCGGGCAAAGACGGGCTCCTGGGCACTGATGACGACTGGCTGCTGCGCGATGGTGTGATTACGAAGGCGCCCCCGCTCCCGCGACGTCTTTCTACGGAACCCACCAAATAATAGGGGGGCGGCGAGATGTCGTTCCTCGATCGTTTCCGACGCAAGAAGGAGGACGAGGCAGGCCGTATTTCCCGTCTCTTGCGCTCAGGACGAATCGTCGAAGGCCTGATCCTAGACGTTGCCCCAGAGAATTCCGAACTGATTACACACGTTTTCTACCGCTACAACATCGCCGGTGTGGATTACGAGTCGTCTCAGGAACTCAGTCCTGAGCAACAGAGCCGTGGTATCGACTATGCCCCGGGGGCGCGAATCGTTGTACGCTACGACCCGCACCAGCCAGGAAATTCAATTGTGGTCTAAGCACTATGTTTCAACACCTTCTCATAGCCAATCGTGGTGAGATCGCCGTTCGGATCATTCGGACATGCCGCGACCTCGGCATTTCCCCCATCGCAGTCTATTCGGAACCGGACGCGGATGCAGTCCATGTACGCATGGCGGACCAGGCAGTCTGCATTGGGCCTGCTGCTTCGGCTCAGAGCTACCTGAATATTCCCACGATTATCGCTGCGGCCCAACAGACCGGCGCCGCAGCGGTCCACCCGGGTTATGGCTTTCTGGCAGAGAACGCCGAGTTTGCTCGCGCAGTCAAAGAAGCCGGTCTAATTTTCATCGGTCCATCAGCCGAAGCAATGAAGATCATGGGGTCAAAGATTAGCGCGCGACAGGCTGCTGTTGCCGCCGGTGTTCCGGTGGTCCCGGGAACAGTCGAGCCACTGCGATCATTCGATGAAGCAATGCAAACAGCCGAACGTTTTGGCTATCCAATAATGCTCAAGGCTGCGGCGGGTGGTGGCGGCAAAGGCATGCGCCTGGTGACCCTGCCCGAGGAACTCAGAACTGCTTTCGAAACGGCACGTTCCGAAGCTGATAGTGCTTTCGGCGATCAGTCTCTCTATCTTGAAAAGGCAGTCGAGCGGCCACGACACATTGAGATCCAGATCTTCGCTGATACTCACGGCAGCGTAGTGCATCTGGGGGAGCGCGAGTGCTCGATTCAACGGCGGCATCAGAAAGTGATCGAAGAGTGTCCCTCGCCGATAATCGATGAGAAAGATGTTACGGATGATCAAGGTCATGCCCTTGCCACGCTACGGGACAGAATGGGTGAAGCGGCGATCAAGATTGCCCGGGCCGTCGACTACGTGGGCGCCGGAACAGTGGAGTTCCTCGTATCTGATACAACCCGTGAGTTCTATTTCCTCGAAATGAATACGCGCCTTCAGGTTGAACATCCCGTCACCGAACTTGTCACCGGGACCGATCTGGTAAGGGAACAGATCATGGTCGCTGATGGAGCGCCGCTGTCGATGAAACAGGAAGATATTCGGTGGACAGGACACGCCATCGAGTGCCGGATCTATGCAGAAGATCCGGAAAACAACTTCTTTCCATCGCCCGGAACGATAACTCGGATCGAGACACCATCCGGGCCAGGAGTTCGGGACGACAGCGGGGTAAGAGAGAATTCCGTAGTCTCGATTCACTACGACCCTCTGATCTCCAAGCTCGCAGTCTGGGGACCAACGCGCACGGAAGCAATTGGACGGTTGCGGCGGGCGCTCGATGAGTATCACGTCGAAGGCATTAAAACCACATTGCCTTTCTTCCGTGCCGTCGTCCAGGACGCAGAGTTTACCGCCGGAAGGTTAGATACTGGATTCATTGCGCGCTTCCAGGAGCGCACAAGGCAAATGAGTTCTGGGTCAACTGGTCAGGAGGACCTCAAATTCCGCGATCTGGCTTTGCTCGCTGCCGCCCATCACTACAGAAGGCGGCAACAGGAGAGCATTTCAAGCGCCACGGGCAATCAGAATGAGAGCAAATGGAAGCTGGCAGGTCGCGCTGCCTTACTTAACCGGCAGGGATCTCCTGAATCGGCACGTTAAACAAGAAGGAACCCATTTTAAGGTGAAGATTAAGGCTGAACTGGGCGGTAACGAACACACGGTTGCATTAGAGACCGCGAGCGCCGGCTTCTGCGGACAGGTTGACGATCGTCGCTATGCCCTCGAGATTCGAGACTTAGGTTCGGGTGATTACCTGATCCAGCATGGAAGTTTCATCCACCGGTGTCGTGTCGAGGCAGGCAGGGAACCTGGTGAAATGACTGTTCATCTGCGTGGCAACAGCTACGTTTTGACGCTTCGAGACCCGCGGCTTCTCCGAAGTGCACAGGACAATACGGAATACGGCCACGGTTCGGCCTCGATAGTTGCCGCAATGCCGGGCAAGCTGGTCCGCGTACTGGTTGAAGTTGGAGCGCGAGTTGAAGCAGGTGCCGGCCTGCTGGTGGTGGAAGCAATGAAAATGCAGAACGAGTTAAAGGCGCCAATTGCGGGGACGGTAATCTCTCTGCGCACAGATACCGGCGCCACAGTCAATGCCGGTGATGTGCTGGCGGTCGTGGAATAAGGTTTCATGTCAACACTCGACAATACATCACGACCCGAGAACCTGCGCATTCTTCTTTGGGACATCGACGGCACGCTGATTCGATCAGTGCGGACGGGAGCGTTCAAGGACTACACCATTCCTGTGCTTCAAGCGGTATTCGGCACGGCCGGCAGATTGGCAGAGATGACTGTATCCGGCATGACCGACCTCCAGATTGTGGGCGAAGCTCTGGTCGAGGAAGGCTTCACTCACGCGCATGTACGCGAGCGGATTGATATTTTGCGCGAACGCTATATGGAGGAATTGCGGAAAGCTACGGGAAACGGAGCGCAGTTGTTTCAGCTTTTACCAGGGGCGAGAGAAATTCTGATTGCACTTGATGCTTACCCGCGGTACCGCTCGGCGCTGCTGACCGGCAATATTGAGCCGGCTGCTCAGCTAAAAATGGAACTGGTTGGTCTAACCGACTTCTTTCATTACCGAGGGGCTTTTGGCGACGAGTCGCACGACCGCCGCGACCTTCCCGCAATCGCCGCCGAAAGGATTAGCCAGCAGGTCGGCTACGCCTTGTCTCCATCCCAATTCATAGTTATTGGCGATACCCCAAACGATATCGCCTGCGCCAGACACTTTGGAGCTCGAGCTGTCGCTGTAGCAACTGGCAGGCTCTATTCATACGATGATTTGATCAAGTGCAATCCCGACGCAATCCTTGCTGATCTGAGCGATACGGCGACAATGCTGGAAACGTTGGCCCACCTGGGCTAGTCAGGCCTAAATCCGGTGAAAGCCTTTGAGAATGTCTTTAATTGTCAGTCGCAATATGACGGGACGGCCGTGAGGACAGGTTGTCGGTGACGATGTCGACAATAACCGATCGATCAGCCACCGCATTTTCTCAGCCGCCAGCGGGGTATTGACTTTAATCGCTGCATGACACGCCAGCGATGCGGCAATCTCATCGCGAAGAGTTTCACGCGCCGCCCCCTTCTTTTCGGCATCAACAGTTTCCAGCAGCTCCGCCAACATGTTACGGGCTTCACTCGCAGGCAGATCAGCCGGCGTCGCTTTGATGGCCACCGTTCTTCCCGACAAGCGCATCAGGCTGAAGCCATAACTCTCAAGCTCTTCCTGAATCAGATCGAATGCTGCCGCCTGTGCAGGTGTCAGATCAAACGTCTCGGGAATCAACAGACTCTGCGATTCCGGCTGCCTCGTCTTTTCTAACGCTCGATACTTATCGAATAGAATTCGCTCATGCGCGACGTGCTGATCGATCAAGAGCAATCCCTCATCGTCCGCCGCCACGATGAAACTCTCTTCAAGCTGGCCCAGCGTACGGATGTTAGGAGAAAGCGATTCCGGAGCGAGCTCGCGGATAAATTTGTCGGCTGAATTGAGCGGCGGCAGTACTTCTGTCTTCCCAAAGGCTTCAGTAAAGGCCGAAGCCGCTTCCATTAATGGTGGCTCGGAAGATTCGGTCGTGGGCGTAACTCCTGAGTTGCCAATTTTATCGAAGATCACATCGTCAGGCTCAATCGGCGTGACCACAAACTCGATCGGCGTCTGCCGATTAACAATCTCACGCTCCCGTGCTGCACTCGCGCCGTATTCGACTTGAGAGCTTGTCGGCTGATTTCCCGAGGCCGAAACTGCGACACTCATTGCTGGAGGATCAGGTTGTCCTGGTGACTCCGCTTCTCGGGAAGGTTCCTGGGCCTCGACGCGGAGATAACCTGCGCTCGCAAGGGCCGCGCGCACTGACTCACGAACTGCATCGGCAACTGCGGCTGCCCGCCGGAAACGAACCTCGGTCTTTGCCGGATGAACATTGACATCCACTTCTTCGAGAGGAGTATCCAGAAACAGGAGAGCGGCCGGGTAGACGCCGTGAGGCAGAACGGATCGATAGCCTTCCGATAGTGCACGGCCAATCAACCGGTCACGCACGAACCGCCCGTTCACAAAAAGATATTGGGCATCGCGCGATGTGCGCCGGTCCCGCGGCGCCGAGACATAACCTCGGACTCGAGCTATTTGCGGTTGCCCGCCTCCCACTTCGAGAAGATTCTCTAAAAACTCTGCGCCAAAAATTTGATAGGCACGTTCGCGAAGATCTTTTGCCATCGCCACTCTCAGGACTTCGCGTCCATTATTGGTGAGCGTAAAAGCAATCTCTGGATGTGCTAGTGCATAGTGCGTGACGAGATTTGTTAAGTGAAAGCTTTCCGTTGCTTCAGAGCGCAAAAACTTTCGCCGGGCCGGAACATTGAAGAATAGATCGCGAGCTACGACAGTTGTGCCGCGGGGGTGGGGCGCGTCCTTCACGTCGCGCATTCGGCCGCCTTCGATTACAACGCGGGTTCCGGCCGCGGCCTCTCCGGTACAGGTGATGAGCTCGACTCGAGCGACGGAAGCTATTGAAGCCAGCGCCTCGCCTCTAAACCCAAGTGTTGCAATGTTATGCAAATCATCGGCGTTGGCAATTTTTGATGTTGCGTGACGCTCAAAGGCCAGGATTGCATCGTCGCGTACCATTCCAAGACCATCATCGGCCACTTTTAATAGTCGTCGACCGCCAGCCTCGACGTCGATGACAATTCTGGTAGCGCCGGCGTCAATTGCGTTCTCTACCAGTTCTTTTGCAACCGAAGCCGGTCGTTCAACAACCTCACCGGCAGCAATTTGGTTTACTAGTTGATCGGAGAGAACGCGAATCTTTGACATTTGAAAGGTTGGTCTTTGGTCTTTGGTCTTTGATCTTTGGTCTTGGTTTTTGTTGTTTGGACTTTCGTCTTCGTCTTTCGTTGAGGTTTACTTCCCTGCCTCCTCAAGGTCAAGTTCTAAGGCCCAAGGCCCAAGGCCAAAGGCCAAAGACCGAAGACCGAAGACCGAAGACCAAAGATTATCAGAGATAAACAATCTGGTGATCCGTGGAACCAAGATTGATTGCGCTATAAATCCAATCGATAACGTAGCGCCCATGGCGCGCGTAAAGTGAGGTGATGTTTACCCGCCGCTCCTGCAAAGTCTTCTCTGGATACAACTGTTCAAATGCGCGCTGAAGTTGCCGGTGCGCAGCTTCGTCGCGAGACATCTGCGCCCGGTGAAACCGCGTTCGTAACCCTTCGATCTGATAATTGATCTTCCGTCGCCCGGTTTCAAGCGCATCTGCAAGCGTCGGATCGACTGCGCGCAACTGTTCGCGCAGTAAGTCCAACTCGCCATTGATCTTCTCTTCAGTTTTGATAAAAGTCTGAGCTGTTTCCGCGCCCAGGTGTTCCTCGACCACTCTCGAGAGCAAAACCTCCAATCCTGAAAAGAAGTCTGCGAGACTCAAGTCATATCGCTCCAGCAGACGACCGGTATGCCGTTCAATCATCGTCAAACTCGAACGTGGAAGAATCGGAGTAACCGGTCGTCCTAACACGCGATAGACCTCTGCGGTCTGCGCGAAGTAAGCAACCTCCGCAGCGCCTCCATAGTAAGTCATGGTCGGTAGCAGATAGTCCTGAACCACCGCCCGAAGCGTCACGTTGGGACTGAACCGCTCCGGGGCCTTTGATGCAAGCTCGGCAATCTCTTCAGCCGTGTATTCAAATCTGCCATCTTTTGCGCGGTACTTGCCATCCTCAGTGCGCGTCATGGCATGCCGCGCTCCTGCTTCATCATGCATAAAAAGCGGAAAAGACTGCGACGATGTCACGACCTGAGCGTGGTAGCCACTCGCTTCTAACTTCTGGCTGCGCGCTTCGACTGCGGTAGCGATCTCATAAGCCTGCCTGGCGGCTTCGCTGTAGAGGGGCGCAGCGAGTCTCTTTAACCGGTCATCGAGGGGATCAAGAAAGATCAGACCGTACCGGCCAATCAGCGCGGTCATTGTGCGGGCGAAGGCTTCGCCATAGCTGCGGCCCGGTTTCCAGGCATCTTGCAAAAGGGGTTTAAGTTCGGGAATAAATTCTGAATCTGGTAAGAGTTGAAGTAGCCGGTCGAGCACCGGCTCGATTGTGCTGTCGAGAATCACGCGTCCCACTGGTTGCCCCTCGTGATGCAGTTCGGGTGGGACTTCGACTCCTGCCAACCGGCAGTCACGGCTAATGAACTCTGTTTTTGCGACTTCGAGAAAGTCGTGATCCTCGGTAGCGATCCAGAAAACCGGAACGGCTCTTGTGTTGCGCTGTGTCAAGCACGCGGCGAGCTTAACCGCTGAGAGGGCCTTATAGATCGTGTATAGCGGACCAGTGAACAGCCCTGCCTGCTGCCCGGACACCACCGCGAGACAGTCGGGCTGTCTCAATAGCTCAATGTTGATCAAAGTTTCGTTTCCCGCACCCCAGGCCGTGTTCATTTCACTGAGAGCGTTACAGAGTTCATCACGGTCTGTTTTGTAGGCGGCCAGTACCTCGGAGGCGCGCTCGGGTAGCTCGTGATGAAATCGGATGGCAGACGGATAAAACTCTCGGAGTGCCAGGGGGTTACGGAGATAATCAAGGAAGAGACGGCTTTGCTGCGGGACTTGATCGAACGACAGAGTTTCGACCCGGAGACCGGCCTCTTCGGGAGTGCTGTAACAGGCAGTTTCTGCTGTGCTCAATTTTCTGGTTGCTCCTGCCGGGACATTCTACGCGGGCAAGGCTGGTTGTGCCAGCGACAGCGCCGTAGCGCCTACTGTCCAGCTTTGCATTAGGGACTTGCGCGAAAACCGTGAGAGTGTTTCTCGGAGCTTGAGAGATTTAGACGACATTTTAGAGCAATGCACCAAACGCAAGCTGGACAAGATGCGCCACGGTGCCGCTACAGTGCTTGGGCTGCGCGAAGCAAATTAGCAATCTCGTGACGTGCGTGTTCATCAGGCGACTTGAGAGGCGCGCGAACAGCTCCACCAGTGTAATCGAGCAGGTCCATCGCCGCCTTCAAACCACCGATGCCATGGATGGTTGTTACCGCCTGCGCCAACGGCGTCAATGTTTGTTGGAGCTTGGCCGCACGGTCCTTCTCACCCACTTGCATGGCCTCGAAGATTTCCAGGCAAAGCTTCGGGACAACGCAGCCAACTGCAAGAATTCCTCCCAGCACTCCATTTCCTAGTGCTTTACAGAGCACCGTTCCGTTGCCGGTGAGAACCGCAAAGTCTTGCGGCACCATTCCCATCGTTATTCGCAAACCTTCAACATCGTGTGAGCTATCTTTGATGCCGACGATGTTCTCGTGCTCACTCAGACGCGCCACGGTTTCCGGTTCGATCTTGATACCGGTCAATGCCGGCATACTGTAAAGAAGCACAGGCAGCGGTGATCTGTCGGCTACCGCATTGAAGTGGCTTTGTAGGGCATGCTGAGTGATTGCTGGCCGGTAGAAGTGCGGCGTCAGCACAAGCACAGCATCGGCGCCGGAGGCTGCGGCAATTTTTATCTCCGCGATTGTGCCACGAGTGCTCTGCTGCCCTGCGCCCACGATGAAGGTTAGATTATCCCCAACTTCTTCCCGAGCAGTTTCGATTACGAGACGGTATTCGCGCTCGTCGAGATTAACTCGTTCACCGGTGGAACCAAGGGCGACGTAGCCATTGATTCCAGTCTCATTCCACACGCGAATATTCTTTCGCAAACCGTTGCGGTCGATCTCTTCAGTTGGCGTAAAAGGAGTAGTAAAAGGAAGAAGGATGCCGCGCATGCGTTCCAGTGAGAAACGGATACGGGCCGCTTGCTGGGTTTGAGGGCTTGATTGCTTCAACTGGCGCATTATAGCGACGGCGATGGATCAGCGGCAACGCGGCGGGCGGGCGTCTCCCCGTCCCCCCGTTCCCCCGTCTTGACCGCAGCCATGTTCTGCCTCGAAGATGTTCACCGATCCACCTTCTGAAAGTGAGCGACTGCCTTGCGCAAATACCGATTCGTCCAACTCGATGTTTTCACCGATCAAGCGCTCAACGGTAACCCATTGGCTGTCTTTCCTGAAGCCGGCGGTATCACCGATGAAGAGATGCAAAAGATTGCCCGTGAGACAAACCTTTCGGAAACCGTATTCGTTCTGCCATCGCGAGACAAGAACACCTTGCGACATCTCCGAATCTTTACTCCGGTAAACGAAATTCCTTTTGCTGGCCACCCTGTTGTCGGCACCTGGAACGCTCTCGCCCGCGAAGGCGTTGTGCCTTTGCCAGAAGGAGGAAGCGGCTGGACTCGCGTTTATCATGAAGTGGGCATTGGAGTGTTACCGGTTGATATCGAATTCAAGGACGGCCAACCAGTTCAGGTAGTAATGACGCAGGGAAAGTTTGAGATCCCCGCCGAGATTGATGACTGGCACGAACAAGCTGAGATCGCTCGGGCGCTGGGCCGCAATCGCGAGGACCTGGATGAGACGCTGCCAATTCAAGTGATCTCGACAGGTCTGCCATCGCTGGCAGTGCCCATTCGCTCTCTGGCCGATCTGCGGAACTGTCGCGTCAATGCGGCATTGCTCTCAGATCTATATAACCGAGTCGGCGCCACCGCCTGTTATGCGTTTTCGCGAGAAACAATCGAAGTCGGCGAATCGCGGGCGCATGCGCGGTTGTTTGCTCCGGATTACAACATTCCTGAAGACCCTGCAACAGGGAGCGCCGCCGGAGCTCTAGGGGCTTACCTTGTGCATCATGGCGCCGTGGGCATGGAACCCACGGAAGGCCGGTTCGAGTTTGTGATCGAGCAGGGCGACTTCATTCATCGGCCCAGCCGGATACATCTGGATGTCACAGGCGACACACGTTCGATCGCCGAGGTGCGCGTTGGTGGCCCATCAGTCGTCGTCATGCAAGGCGAGTTAATTCTTTGAAAGAGAAATCTCGATGACACGAAGGAGCCTCTGCGTTTCATTCCTGGCCTTTCGTACCCTAGACTCTGTTTATACTCATGAGTGAACAGCTCGATCTGTTGATCATCGGCGCCGGTCCCGCAGGGCTTTCTGCCGCAGACGTCGCGGCCCGCGAAGGCCTGAAGTATAAGGTTATCGAGAAAGGGACAATCGCCGACACTATTCGACTCTATCCGGTTGGTCGAACGCTCTTCTCTACTCCTGACGAACTTGAAATGCGCGCAGGCACTCTCAAACCAGTGCACGAAAAGCCGACGCGCGAGGAGTTGCTCTCGCACTACATCCAGTTCGTGCTGGCTCAGGACCTCGAAATAAATACGGGTGAAGAAGTCACAGCCATCGACGCACTTGAACGCGAAGGCTTTCTCGTCACGACCACCCAGGAACAGTACCAGGCGGCGAGAGTCTTATTTGCGATTGGCGCCATGGCCCATCCCCGGCGGCTGGACATTCCGGGTGAAGACCTTCCCAAAGTGCACCATCTGTTTGTCGAGCCCTACGCGTATGTGCGTAAGGATGCGCTTGTCATCGGGGGCGGCAACAGTGCCGCCGAAGCTGCGCTCTTTTTGGCGGAAGAAGGCGCCCGGACCACCATGGCGATCTGGCGTGACGACTGGGAAAATCGCGATCCAAAAAAAGGAGCGATGAAACACTGGGTGCGCACGCCACTTGAACAGCAAGTAGAAAAAGGGCATCTGCGGATTGTGCTGTTCAAGAACATCATCGAGATTACGGAGACTGAGGTCGCAATGATCACCGAGGATGATAAGGAACTGCGAATCCTCAATGATGTGGTGTTTGTTCTGGTTGGCAGCGATGCCGATCTGACGTTGCTTAAGGGCTTGGGAGTGAAAACAGAGACGGGCAATTTAACCGAAGTTCCCGTTTATGATCCTGAAACTTTCGAGACCAACGTGCGTGGAATCTACGTTGTCGGTCATTTCACTCATGCGCGGCATATCAAGCAGGCGATCGACGTCCCGCGCCGGATAGTGCCATTAATCGCACGCGGTTTGAGAGCGGTTGTGAACGAATAATAATGCGTAAAACACTACTGGCTTTCATATCAATCCTCGCTCTTCTCCAGTTCACGCTGGCAGTAGGCGGCAATCCGCAGCAAACTCCCGCTCCAACACAGACGCTGCGCTGGTACAAGGGAAATACTCATACGCACACGCTGAACAGCGATGGTGACTCGACTCCGGACGAGGTCGTCCGCTGGTATCGCGAACACGGTTATCAATTTCTCGTACTTACCGATCACAACTTTTTGACCAGTGTTGATGGTCTGAATGCATTGCATGGCGCCGACGAAAAGTTTCTGGTAATCAAGGGCGAAGAGGTCTCGGACAAGTTCGGTGACAAACCGATCCATGTCAATGGTCTGAATGTTCAGAAAGTGGTCCAACCGCAGGGGGGTAAGAGTGTAGTCGAGACCATTCAGCGCAATGTTGATGCCATTCGAGCTGTCTCCGGAGTTCCGCACATCAACCATCCAAACTTTCGCTGGGCAATCACTGCCGAAGACCTCAAGAAAGTTCAGAACAACAAGCTGTTCGAGTTTTTTAACGGGCATCCCCTCGTAAACAATAAAGGCGGCGGCGGGGTTCCCGGACTCGAGGAGGTCTGGGATCTGATCCTGTCGAGCGGCAAACTCCTCTATGGAATTGCCGTTGACGACGCCCACACTTTTAAACGCCCATGGGATCGCAACAGCGCCCGGCCTGGACGTGGGTGGGTGGCAGTTCGAGCCGGCCGACTCAATGCCAAAGAGATACTTGAAGCAATGGAGCGGGGCGAGTTCTATGCTTCGACCGGGGTTGAGTTGGAGGATTACCAGGCAAATGACAAAGCGGTAACCATAACGATTAAGCAGTCCGGTGATAGTAAGTATCGCGTGCAGTTCATTGGCAATGGCGGGCGCGTTCTCAGTGAAGTCTTAACTAACACGGCTGTCTACCAGTTTCGTGGTGATGAAGGATATGTGCGCGCACGGATTCTGGAATCGAACGGTGGTTTAGCCTGGACCCAGCCGGTGTTTGTCAGCTCGCATTAATCCTCAAGGAGGGTTGTGAACGAAAAGATCACCACCTGCCGAAGCTGTGAAAATATTCGGGGAGGTGGGATCCGATAATAGTCTGATTTCGCATTCGTGTGATTTAGTGGATAATTTCTTCACCGCCCAAGAGACGCTCCACGAAATTACAGCTTCTCTCATTCAATCTCGTCCAAAAGCCTTTCAATAGTCTTCCAAATTTCAGGATCCAGACCCTGTTCCCGGGCCAGCCTCAATGATAATTTGCCAAGGAGACTATAGACGGCAAGCGCCTCAGGTTCTGAAATCTCCTTCAGTGCCGCCATGTGCTTTTTCACCGTCGCAAGATCGCCGCGTCGGAAAGTCCCTGTCAGGGCCCGGCCTGGAGGAGCGATAGCAAGGTTCTGCACAGTACTCTGAAGCAGCGGAATTAAAACGCCGCGCGCGCGATTTTCAGCGACTCCGGAATGCACAAGCAGCCGAAGAGCCATGTCGAAGAGAGCTACAATGTGGCCTGAAGCCATCACCGCTGACGCGTGATAAAGGGCCTTCTGGCCTGACTCAATCGAGAAGCTTCGTCCTTTCAGATCGCTGACGATGGACCGAGCCACCCGGTTGGCGCCCTTGTCGCCTTCGATGCAGTAAGACGCGCCTCGTAGCTCCACGGCTCCTGAACGAGAGTCACTCACAGCGATAAGCGGATGCAGCGAGCCGACACTAATCCCGGTTTTTGCGATTGGATTAAGGACTTCCGCTGAAAGGGCGCCACTGGTATGCAGGACGGTTCGGAGACCGGATGGGCGCCCTTTCAGCTCTGCCAGGGCCTGCGCAACACTTTCAGTATGGTCGTCAGGCGTTGCAATAATTATCAAGTTAGTAGGTGGAATTTGGTCCAATCTACTCGCACTCAATGCGAAGACCGGCCTCCCCAGTAACGCGGCCGCCTTTCGGGCCCGACTTAAGCGA
The DNA here is from genome assembly GCA_041751855.1 of Pyrinomonadaceae bacterium. GTDB lineage: Bacteria > Acidobacteriota > Blastocatellia > Pyrinomonadales > Pyrinomonadaceae > PSRF01. The sequence goes on along the minus strand of JBGSWR010000085.1, from coordinate 48,193 downwards.
CGAGAGACCAACGCTTGAATCTGATAGCCTGCCTTTGCCAAGGCAAGTGCCAGCGCTGTTCCGAGTCGGCCGGCCCCGACAATCGACACTGAAGGTTTTTTTCTGGCTTTGGGTTTCGTCAAAGGTTCCTCTTTGAAAAGTGGACTCGCCATGCAGAGGCTGGGACAATGTTCAAGATTTACCAAGATCTGCCGGATTTCTTGGGCTTTTCCGTTTCCGTGCATTATAATGCCCGTCACACCACCTTCGCCAAGATTGTGGCGCCTGCTTTGGCTCCAGATTCATTGAACAAGGCGGGATGTTTTCGCGCAAAAACCGTAGTTTTTGAGAGACGCAACCTTCGAATGAAACCCGCGCATCATAGGTTTCGCCTTCGCAAATAGCGAAAACAGATTGGAAAACTTTTTCGTCCCCTGAAGCGTCTGAATCACTGTTGAAGGCCATAAAAGTGGTGCCAGGCTCCTTCCTTTAGGCCCGGCTTTTCTGTCTTAGGAGGTTTTGAAATGAACCGCTTCTCCCGCGTGGCAACAAGCATGTTGCTCGCAATGTCACTGCTGGCGAGCTCCGTTGTGACTCTCGCACAAACGTCACAAGCCCAGGAGCCAGATCAGAGCAAAGCTCAAAAGACTGCTGAACAAAAAGCGCCAGCAACGCCGGCTTCTTCGGGCAAGCCATTATCGGTCAATGAAGACCCGAACATGATCGGCAAGCGGAATATCAATAAGGGCCTTGGCGCCAAGATGGCCGGCTCGACGGAAAAGGAAGTACGACTTGGACGGCAACTGGCCGCCGAGGTCGACCGGCAGGCACGCTTTGTTGAAGATCCTTTAATCACTGAATACGTCAATCGCGTCGGGCAGAACATTGTGCTGCATTCGGATGCGAAGATTCCTTTCACTATAAAAGTCATCGACTCAGACGAGGTGAACGCATTTGCTTTGCCGGGTGGCTTTTTCTATGTGAATAAGGGCCTACTGCTCGCAGCGGATAACGAAGCGGAACTGGCTGGTGTGATGGCGCATGAAATCGCTCATGTGGCGGCTCGCCATGCTGTCGAAAACCAGGCTAAGGGCAGATTGCTTGAGTATTTAGCCATCGGCACTTCTATCTTCCTGGGTGGCGTTCCTGGAATGATCTTTCAGAACACCGCGGGCCTCGGCCTACTGGGCGCATTCATGAAGTTCAGCCGAGGCGCCGAGGAGGAAGCAGACAGTCTGGGAGTCCAGTATATGTATGCGGCTGGCTACGACCCAACTGCCATGGCTACGATGTTCGAAAAGCTGGAGGCCAAGAATAAGAAGAAACCCGGGTTCATTGCTCGCGCGTTTTCTAGCCACCCGGCGCCTCCAGACCGGCGAGCAGCATCGCTTAACCTGGCGGCCAGGTTTCCTGAGCGCGAAGAATATGTGATTAGCACCTCGGAGTTTCAGCGAGTCAAGTCACGGTTGCTGCGGCTTTCAAATGCGAGGGCCTCGACCGCCGGAGCGCTGCCAGGTGCGGAAGAGGGGGGTCCGGGCCGGCCAACACTTAAACGCCGGCAACCCTCTGCCGACGATTCGACTACGACCCCTGATGGCAGCGAACAGAAGCCTGGCGAACAGCAGGGGCCACCTAAACTAAAAAGGAACGAGGTCCCCGAATCAGGCTCGAAGCCTGATACACAGCCCTGACGAAGGCTAAGGGGTAATCACCGGGAAAGGCCCCCGCGCGGTCACTGCGCGGGGGCCTTTCTGCTGTAACGTATCCAAAATGGGAGTCGTATCTTTATTTGTAAGGGTGGCACTCCATAGCCACCCTTAACCGCCGAAACAGTCTTTTCAGTGCGGGCGGCCTCGGAGCGCCACCCCTACGAATTAAGACACCACCAAAATGGAAATGGAGCTTGGCTTGACAATATTCTGAGCGCTTCTGTATTCTAGCCGTTCGCTTTTTAGGTCCTTAAAATAGAGATAGTTAGCCTATGTCAACATACTTCCCCAGCGGGAAGGATCTCGCTGGTAAAAGAAAATGGTACGTGGTAGATGCAGCCGGCCGAACGGTCGGCCATCTGGCGTCTGAGGTTGCTTCAATACTTAGCGGTAAACGTAATCCGCAGTGGACCCCATTTCTCGACATGGGCGATCACGTAATTGTAATCAACGCGCGGCAGGCAGTCCTGAAAGGTTCGAAGGCAGAGCAAAAGGTTTATCGCCACCATACACGTTATCCCGGCGGTCTGCGTGAGGTATCAGCTAAAGAGATGTTTACAAAGCGGCCAGAACGCGTCATCGAATTAGCGGTCAAGGGCATGCTACCTAAGACCAAGCTCGGCCGAGCAATGGTGAAGAAGCTTAAAGTTTATGCCGACGCCGACCATCCGCACAGCGCCCAACGCCCCCACGTCCATTCATTAACCTCGCAGGCAAATCAAAACTAAGAACCGGAAAGTAGATAGAGGACGCAATAGCTGTGGCTGAAATACAATATTACGGAACTGGCCGGAGAAAAACGTCAACTGCACGAGTTTACTTACGGCCAGGTGCAGGCGAAGTGTTGGTTAATCGAAAGTCCTTTGACAAGTATTTTCCCAACGAAACTCTACGCATGATAATCCGCCAGCCTTTGCAGTTAACCGAGACGGCCAATAAGTTTGACGTCCTGGTAAACGTTTCGGGTGGGGGCCCGTCAGGCCAGGCAGGCGCGATCAGACATGGCATCACTCGTGCATTGATAGAATTCAATGCAGATCTACGCCCGACATTGAAGCAGGCGGGACTTGTAACGCGTGATCCGCGTATCAAAGAACGCAAGAAATACGGGCAGAAGGGCGCCCGCAAGCGCTTCCAGTTCTCGAAGCGGTGATATTTTGATAGACCATTTCCGATTGCACAAACTAATGGGCCAGCACACAGGGGCATCGCGCAATTGGAAATCAAAAATCGAAAATCGCAATTCCCTTGATTCCATTGCCGCGGTTTGAATTGGTTGCTCTTCCATTGAGAAGAGTCCAGTAAGCCGCGGCGAGTACATTAAACCAGTTTACGAGAAGGAGATTAAGTTTGGTTTCAGTTACGATGAAGGAACTTTTGGAGGCCGGCGTACACTTTGGCCACCAGGTTCGTCGCTGGAACCCGAAAATGAAGGAATACATTTTCGGGGAGCGCAACGGAATCTACATTATCGATCTGCAAAAGACACAGCGGATGTTTCGCGAAGCAATCGCCTTCGTCACCAATCTCATTGCCGAGGATCGCGGTAAAACCGTTCTTTTTGTGGGAACGAAACGACAGGCACAGGACGCAATCCGTGAGGAATCCGAAAGATGCAGCCAGTATTTCGTGAACCAGCGTTGGCTGGGGGGCCTGCTGACAAACTTTCAGACGGTCCAAAAGTCGATTAAGCGACTCAAGGACCTCGAAGCAATGCAGACTGACGGTCGTTATGAGAAGCTGACCAAAAAGGAGCGAATCAAACTCGACCGTGAGCGCGAGGGTTTGAATAAGAACCTGTCGGGAATCAAGAGTATGTCGCGGCTCCCCGACGCGATCTTTATCATTGACGTAAGAAAGGAAGAGATCGCAGTCGCAGAGGCTAACCGGCTCGGAATACCAATCGTCGCTGTTGTCGATACTAATTGTTCACCGGACGGAATCGACTACGTGATTCCTGGCAATGACGATGCTCTACGGGCCGTCCGACTGTTTGCATCACGCATCGCCGACGCGATTCTTGAAGGCCAGCAGATCGCTACAGAAGGCGCGGTGGCGGTAGAAACGGCCGCGGTCGAAGCGGCGGAAGGCGCTGAGGCAGCGACTCAGTCTTTGGAAGTGCCGGCCGTGGCGCCGGTCGAAACAAAGACCGAGGACACGCCGGGAATAGGTGGCGAGCCAGCTCAAGCGGACGAGCCGGCCGCTCCTTCTCCAGAAGAGAGTAGCGAGTCTGTGGTCGCGGCGAGTTAAGCTCAGGTCGAAACAAGATTTACTCATCGGCGAGCGCAGCCTTTTAGCGGGACTTCCGCCGGGCTGCGCTTTTTCATCAAAGTCAGCTGCGACCGCTTAATTGCAGTCGCCGGTAAAAATCGGAATTGTTGGGGAGAGATTTGTCATCATGGCAGAAATAACAGCGGCCGCGGTTAAGCAGCTCAGGGAAAAGACCGGGGCCGGAATGATGGAGTGTAAGAACGCTCTGGTAGAAGCCGGCGGAAACGAAGACCAGGCAATCGACATCCTGCGCAAACGTGGCCTGGCCTCTGCCAAGAAGCGCGAAGGCCGGATCGCAGCTGAAGGCATTGTGGGCTCCTACATTCACATGGGTGGAAAGGTTGGGGTTCTGGTCGAAGTGAATTGCGAAACGGACTTCGTAGCGCGCGGCGAAGAGTTTCAACAACTGGTTAAGGACATCGCAATGCATGTTGCCGCCGCGGAACCGCGCTACGTGACACGAGAGGCTGTGCCGGCCGAAGCACTTGAAAAAGAGCGCGAGATCGCCCGCGCTCAGGCCTTGAACGACCCTAAGAACGCCAATAAACCGGAGCAGGTCATCGAGCGCATTGTGGAAGGCAGGCTGAACAAATTCTACGAAGAAGCCGTTCTGATGGACCAGCCGTTTGTTAAGGACCCGGCTAAGACGGTAGCCGAGATGGTTACCGAGAAGGTCGCAAAGACGGGTGAGAAGATTACGATCCGCCGGTTTCAACGCTATAAGATGGGTGAAGGACTTGAACGGCGCGAAGAAGATTTCAGCGACGAAGTAGCTTCGTTATTAAGCTAATGGTTTCACGACGAACCAACTCTGAAACTCCCGCTCTCGTCTACAGCCGGGTCTTATTGAAGATCTCGGGCGAAGCCCTCATGGGCGAGCAGAACTACGGCATTGACGTGGATGTGGCGCGTACTGTCGCTGAGGAGTTGAAAGCCGTTCATGGGCTTGGAGTCCAGGTTGCAGTCGTCGTGGGCGGTGGGAATATCTTCAGGGGCGTTTCAAAGAGCGCCGGCAATATGGATCGATCCGCCGCTGATTACATCGGCATGCTGGCAACGGTAATGAACGCCGTGGTGCTTCAGGACGCGTTGGAGAAGCTCGATGTTGACACTCGGGTGATGTCGGCGATTGATATTCCTCAGCTTGCCGAATCTTTTATTCGCCGTCGTGCCGTCCGTCACCTCGAGAAGGGCCGGATTGTCATTTTTGCGGCGGGCACAGGTAACCCCTATTTCACGACTGACTCGGCGGCTGCGCTGCGGGCACTCGAGATCAGAGCCGATGTCATCCTGAAGGCAACAAAGGTTGAAGGTGTGTACACGGCCGATCCAATGCAGGACAAGAATGCCGAGCGTTACGATACAATCACTTATCAGGAGGTTCTCGAGCGCCAGTTGCGGGTGATGGATGCTTCTGCCATTTCGCTTTGCATGGACAACGATTTACCTATCGTAGTCTTCAATATGAGGAACCCGGGAAATATCAAACGGGTGGTCCTGGGTGAAGCCGGGATCGGCACGAGAGTCTCAGTTGAAAAACGGAGCCAGCAATGAGTGAGAAGGATGTCATTCGAGAAACAAAGCCGCGGATGGAATCGGCGATCGATGATTTTCGCCGCAAGATCGCCACTGTGCGGACCGGTCGAGCTGCCGTTAATCTGCTTGATGCGGTGATGGTTGATTACTATGGCACCATGACGCCTCTCAGTCAGCTTGCCTCCGTGCATGCTCCCGAGCCACAGATGTTAACTGTGCAGCCATGGGACCAATCGCAAATTGCGAATGTAGAGAAGGCGATCCGATCCGCAGATCTGGGATTGAATCCTTCAAACGATGGCAAGCTCGTCCGGATTCCAATTCCGCCCCTCACTGAAGAGCGGCGCAAACAGCTTGCAAAACAGGTACATGAGATCGCTGAGGACCATCGCACCGCCGTTCGCAATATACGGCGTGATGCCAACGAGCGCCTCAAGAAGATGCTAAAGGATAAACAGATCTCCGAAGATGCCGAACGCGACGGACTGGATGAAGTTCAGAAACTTACCAACACGTACATCGCGAAGATCGACGAACTCACCAAAGGTAAAGAACACGAGATTACAAGCGTCTGATGCTAGATATTACGGTTGTGGGCCTCAAGGAAGAAGCACCTCCGCAACACGCCGTGACACCACCGACTTCAGAGACTTTGTCAAAGCCAATGCGAACACCTTCGGTGTTCCACCACTTTTCATTCTCCTCTTTGGCGGCTTAAACGTCCTCAGGAGGACCGCCGGTTGATGGTTGCGTAGTCCTTATGATCGTTCAGAGACGGTGGAAGGCCCTTGCGCTTGGCTACGACCAGTGATGAAGTTTGATGAATGTGGCGCCGTAGTTCTCGTGGGAGGCCGAGGAGAGTTCGGTCGATTCCTACAGCATGCAATCCTGCCCGGTCTTGGTGTCAGCAGCATAGTGAGTATTGACCGCGAAACTCCGCGGGCTGTCTATCTCGCTCGGCTTCAACAGGCTCGTCATGTTGTTCTGTCCACCCCTATTGCAGGTTACGCTGAACAGGCATGCGAACTCGTACACTACTGCTCGGAAGTTAAAACACCGACCACATTGTGGCTAATTCCCTCAGTGCAGGCGGGCGTCTGGCGAGCGGTGTCGGCAACGCTTGAGAGTGTAGCCAATCCTTATCTCTCGGCGATTTTCGTGCATCCGATGTACGGGCCCAACGGCTTCAAAGCAACCGAGCCGGACGCGTGGACGTTTCGAAATATCCTCACGGCTACTGTCGAGGGCGCCAAACATACGTTAACGGAGGAAGTGTCCCAGATTGCTGCCTTCTTCTATATCAAATTCAATATCCCTACAGTTTCATTTAGCCCAGACGAACACGACCGACTCACCGCACATTCGCAGGGCCTATCCTATTGTGTGGCGAGGCTGATGTTTGAGCAGCCGGAACTAGGCGCGCTTGCGAGGCAACAGTTGCCGCACCTCTATGACTCCTTTCACGCTAATCACGACCTTATTCTCGATTACCTCCGGATCAATGCCTACATGCCAGAGGTTGTAGCGGCATTTACCGAGTCATGGACCAGGACTCAGCAAAGATCTTATGCAGATATCCTGGAAGCCTTTGCACAAGCAGACACCCAGCTTAATCGGGATGCTGATTCCAAAATTCCCACAAAGTGGTACGAGACACTCCGCCGAGCCGCGCGTGAAATAGGAAGTTGATCAATAAGTGGGTCCTGGAAATCGCCGAGCTTGCAACTTCGGAGATTACATACGGCTTACACCGCAACCAGACGAGCCGAACGAAGATGCGCAGTTAGTGTTAGCAAATCCCCCAAAACGTGAGTTTGGGGCTGGAGTTCGCCATCTTATTGCTACCGCTCGAGTCCCTCTCATTAACACCTAACTTCAGTTAGGTGACAGGTCCCTCAGCGCTTTCCGAACCGTTTCAACGGTTTGGTTCGTTGTCACAAAGCGACGACGTCTAGCGTGTCGTAAAAACCGTTGAAACGGTTCTCCGGTTCTTGGTCGTTTCTGGGTCACCTAACTGAAGTTAGGTGTTAATGAGAAGAGTCACACAGAGGCTTCTTGCGACGCCCTACAGCCTGCGCCAGCGACGGCAATGAACGCGTTCTCATGTCTGTTGTAGGCTGGACCTGAACGAATCCCCGAACTCACGTTTGGGGGATTTGTGGACCGCGTTCCTCTGCTTGTAGGCCGGACTCGAACCATCCCCAGACTCACGTGTCGGGGATTTCCTCTAAACAAAGCATTGCTAAAAACAGAGCCTACCTGAATGCGGCCCCCGGCATTGGTTTTCGACACAGCCTCTTAAGTAACAAAAAGCGGGCCATTGAAAACAAAGGAATTACCTGTTTGTTAAATTGTCTGCAATGACCTGCCCGTCAGGTCCCGCGCTAGCTAGAAGGTGGATGCGCGACTTGGCTGTCACTTGCAGGTTGAGGGCTCTGGTTGGGACTTGGTTAACCTGACCAGCCCTTCGAATGAATCGAGGGTTATCTGAGGCCCGCCATTGCCGAACTTTCCTGCCAGACGCCGCTCTGATTGATTCGGCGCCGATTCTCCAACTACACCGAATGGAAAATCGGTTTCTACCATTCCCAGATAAGAGGACAAGACTGCATCAAAGCCTGCCGTGTTGATGGGTAGGAACATCTCGACTCTCCCCGACATCGATTTCAAAAGATACCTCCCATTCCCGAGGCGGCCGGTAAACCTCACGCTGCTGGTAGTGGCCACAGCATCAACATCACCATCAACGTTCATGAGGTCAATCGAGCCGTGGGTGTTGGCCACATCGATCCGTCCCCGCGAACACTTCACCTCTACCGGCCCGGCAATCGCAACTATTCGCGCAGCTCCCTTTGAACCTGTCACGCGAACAGCTCCCGTGCTGGTGGCGATCTCGACCAAACCGTTCGTGTTCTCAATTTCAATATTTCCAGTACGGGTGTATACGTGGGCGCTTCCCACCTGCTTCAACACCACTGTGCTCCGATTGCCAAAGACCTTGACGCGAGTATTCACGCCCACGACTTCCACATCACTACGGATCACTGTGATCTGCTCAATCTCGGCATAGCGCGGGACGTTGACTTCAAGGTGGACCTGTAAGGTGCGAAACCCGAACGACGGGGGATGGTCCAAAACGCGTGCTGAAGGATCCGTGCCATTATCGAGGTCCGCGTAATCCGCTTTGAAGTACAGCAGCTTTCCCTTTTCCGTTTCGTTAATTGCAAGAATCACAACCTCCTCGCCACGTTCGCTGATGGCTCGGGCCTCGACTTCGTCGCGATCCCAACCGTTAACCTTAATCCGACCCGTAGTGCGGTTGTCGACGGCAAGTCTTACCGGCCTCTCAACGGCAACTACGGCGCGTCCGAATTTGCGCTCGCGAGTCTGTGGTGGTTGCGGATGTTCCGGAGCCTGAGGCGGAATTGGCGCCTGAGCCAACACCGGCTCCAGCAGAGCCAGCAAAATCAAAATCGTCTTGGCAAGTAGAAGCGCTTTTCCAACAATCAACTGTTTTATCATTCCATCAGCTCTCTGTGACAAGTCCTCAAAAACTACTCTAAAAACCCGTCATCTCTCTCATTACTTCAACCTTGCGAGCGTAGGCAGTCAGCATGTAGTGCACAGCCATCGGGTCTTCCGGATGCCTGCGCACTGCCTGCGTGGTCTCCGCGATATTGCGATCAATCGCTGCCAGTGTCTCCTCAAACTTCAGTCGGGCTTCGGGCGTAAGAGTCAGTTCCCGCTCTGCAACACGGCGAGAAAGAATCGCGATTGCCGCCAGGTATTTCTTTTCGGCTTCCCGCACCAATTGCTGCGGAGATGGAGGTTGGCTGCTTTTCAGCGGAGCTTTCAGGGGCCGGCGCGGCTCTGCACGAGGCGTTGATTGGCGAATTGGGAGCATCGTCTCCCGCGGTCGGATCTCCTTCTCTTCAGAACCGCTGCCAAAATCCTTCTCCAGCTCGACCTTAAGTTGGTGTCCGTCCGCAGTGGCTACAGCATGTTCCGGCGACATCTTGTTCGCTGTGTTCATGAACTTCGCTGTAACTAAAACTGCCAGTAGCACGAGCGCTACCGTAACCGGAATGCTAATCCGTGGCGCCGCAAACAACGCAATTAACCAGGAAGAGAAGTTTTTTGGCAGGGTGGTTTCTGCGATACGGGACCGCACACCACCCCACAGCGCCGGGTCAAACTCGAAGCCGCGTTCATAAGTAGCATAAACCTCGTTCTCGGCGTGCAGTCGTTTTAACTCGGCAGCGCACCCAGGACATTCGTCGAGGTGTAACCCGAGTTGTGCCGCCGTTTCGAAACTGAGTTCGCGGTCCATGTAGTCGTCGAGAAGTAACCAAGCTTGTTTGCACTGCATCTATCTCATCTCCATAAAGGGTCTGATTCTCCGTCGCACCTGAGAACGTGCGCGGTGGAGGTCCATTTTGACTTTAGCCGTTGAGAAGCCGGTGATGGTCGCGATCTGCTCGTAGGTTTGCTGTTGAAAGACCCGCAAGACAAACACAGTTCGCTTATCTTCATCAAGCGCGGCCAGCGCGGTACGGATGGCAATGTTCAGCTCTTTTTGCAGTAACTCATCAGCAGGCGAACCGCTCGGATCAATTGCTTCGACGACCGGACCATTTTGCTGTTCAAAGCTCTCTTTGCGGCGGGCTCGCAGTGCTTCTCTGGCGACGTTGCGGGCGATCCCAAAAAGCCACGTCGAGAACTTCGTCTTGTCACGCATGTTCGGCAGTTGCTTGAACGCGCGCACGAATGTTTCCTGGGTCAATTCTTCAGCCAGATCGCGCACACCTACAAACGCGTAAGTAAAGCTTAAGACGGGCCGACCATATCTCAGGAAGAGCAGGCGAAATGCCTCTTCGTCACCAGCACGGGCGCGCTCAATGAGATCCTCGAGGCTTTTCATCCGCGCTCCGACCGGATTCGTCTGCAACTCACTCAACTCTATCGCCGGTTGTTCTGTCATCCGGGCAGCGTATGCTCCGATCTCGGGATTGCCGTATACAGTACTGAACGACCAGACGACTTCATCTGTTTCTCAAATCAAGGACCATCCCGCGATACAGTCCTTCGTGCAGAAGATTCGCGAGAACCGGATTCAAGCTTTTTAGCCGGTTGTACTGCGCGAGGGCTTCACCGCGTTGCTTGAGTGCCAGTTGCAGAACGCCAAGGTTGTAAACGGCATCATCGTGGCGTGGATTGATTCGCAGCGCCTGCCGAAAAGCTTCGGCACTCTTTCGGTAGTTTCGCTTGTAATAGTGGGCCACACCCAGATTGTTGTAGGCCTCGACATAATCCGGCTCTAAGTTGATGGCTTTCTCCAGATGTTTGAATACTCTTCCATAATCTCCGGCTTGAGCGCTGACGAGAGCCAGATTGCGATGCGCTTCGACCCAGCCGGGTCTCAGCTCGAGGGCTCTTTCGTAGGCGGCAATTGATTCCCTGGTCTTCCCGGCATCTGAATAGGCGGCGCCCAAATTGTTGAAGGCGAGCGCGTAGCCGGGTTGAAGTTTGACTGCCTCTTTTAGAGAAGCAATCGCTAGCTTCACTTCGCCGAGGTGGTAGTATTCAGACCCGAGGTTACAGTGGGCGGCGGCGAAGTCAGGGTTGAGACGTATCGCTTCTTTAAAGTGCTCTACTGCCTCGTGATAACGGCCCAATGCCGAGAGCGCGCTCCCGAGATCGTTATGGGCCTCCGGATAATCGGAAGAGATTACGATTGCCCGCCTGAATGAGTCGATCGCAAGTTCATACTGGGCCAATTCATATTGTCGAATACCCTGAGCGCGATACTCGGCCGCTTCAAGCCGGGAGTTGAGTCTCTGCCCAAACACTCCAATAGTCATCAGATGCAGCACTAACACCAGTTGGACCACTGACAACAGACGTTCGAGTTTCATTGCCTTGCCTCCGCTGACCGGGCTGGTTTGGGAGTAAGTGACAGTCACAAACGAAATGTTTCAGAAATCTTCTATCAGCCAGCGGGTGGGACAATAGAAAAGGCCGCCTTGTTAAGGCGGCCTCTAAAACCATCCACAAAAAACCGAATTCATGGAATCGCGAACACGTCCTCGTCGAGCGGTTGGTTGAGCTTAACGTCTTTCACATTGTACTCGGCAAAGAACGTTCCCTGCCTCATCTCGAGACGTTGTGTAAAGGCCGTCGGCACAAGCACACCATCGACCTCCTTCATCTTCCTGTTCTCAGTGCCGAAGATGTAGCCTCGATACGGGATGATAAAACTCACCACATGCCCTTTGACCGGATCGATATAAAATTCAGTGACATTACCTTCGAGATCCGCGATCTTAAAGCCGCGCAGCTTCTTCTTATCCGGAAGGGCAGTAACCGTGTAGCCTGGTTGATCGAACTTGCTGAGCACCGACAACCCAAACTTGCTGAGCGGTGGCAGATCGACGCCGGGAAGCGAACTATAGGACTGTTGCCCGTCGTAAACCTGCTTGAAGCTGATTGCCGGCGGTGCTGAAACTTCCAGCCGCAGTTTTTCGCCGGCAGTTACCATCACGAAGCCGCCGGGAATCGATTGCGTGGAGTTGGGCGCATAGAGATTTACCGATCCGCGCAGCACCATACTTTTAAGTGACCTGAACTTCTCTCCACCATGAGCGGCGACGGCGATATGGGCAAGGTCTACTGGCGTAGTTGCAGCATTAATAGCAGGTCCTGTTCGACTTTTGTCAGATGAAACCGACGCTACTGGGCCTTTGACCGTGTTCTGCCCGAAACCTGTTACTACGATCGCTGGTGACAACGCCAGGGCCAGGAGAAGGGTTTTGTAGTTCATGTTCATTAGAAGTTAAATCGAACCTGAGCAGTCACCCGCCGATTCCCACCCGAGCCCCCACCAAAGCCGCCAAATCCGCCAAAGCCTCCGCTAAGCGAAAGCGACTGACCGAAGAAAGGTGATGAAAGATTTCCCTCGGGTGGTGAAAGGTTGACACGGTTCAGCAGGTTCTGGAAATTGATCGAGAACTGCATGCTGTAACGCTTCGCTTCGGCGGTTCCGCCTGGGCTGAAGCCACCACCACCGCCGCCGCCGCGGACGGCCACACCACCCCGACCGCCGCCGCCACCGGGCATTCCACCGCGAGGACCAACGCGCCCGCCCCCACCTGGGCCACCGGTTCCAGCGCCTTCCTGGCTCTCGGTCCGACTGGATGGCAGGCTACCAAAACTCCAGGTCTTGCTAATGCGAAGATTTACCGAGACCGAACCGGGGCCTTCACCGAAATTGCGGGGAATCATCGGTTCACCCACGGCAGGCCTCAAGTTGAAGTTCCCGAATGGCGTACACACGATGTTAGGCGGGGGATTGTTGCAATCGACTCCAGATGGAGCGAAGGATGGTCGCTCTGTAAATAAGCGGTCACCATTCGTGTCCTGACCAGTCGTGATATTGAAAGCCCGGCCCGATGAGATAAAGACCAGAGGATTCAGACTGACGTTCCACCATGGCAGATTGATGGTCCCAAAGAAGTTGAAGCGATGGCGAACGTCAAAAGCCGCTCGCCCATATTCCCCACTCAAATCGTAGGAGTTGGCGGGAAATAATCCATCGGTGTCGTTTTGCGATTTGCTTAACGAGTAACTGGACGAGAAAGAGATCATCCGGTTGAAGCGGTTATTGAATCCGACAAACCACTGATTCTGATCGAATTTGCCTGTCGATTCATACTGGTAGATCTCTCCGACATTTCCAAAGGGCCGATCGCCTCCGGGATTACCGGGCGAGATCGTCCCCGGCAACGGCGCATTTATATTTCGCGCCCGGATTACATTTCGGGTATGAATCGTGTAAAAGCCTGAATAGACTGTGAACCGGTGTGGCAGTTGGCGCTCGACCTGGATGCCGCCAAGATAGACTCTGGGTGATTGCAGATCGTCATCTACACGCCAGGTAACCTGGCGAGCCGCTGTCAGACCAGCGAGCGGGGGCAGGTTTGGGAAGACGTCAAGCGGGCTTGCCTGCGGCGGCACAAAAACACCGTTCTGGAACAGCGGGGACTCGCTGAGGAAGAACTGTTGTTGTGTGGCGCCATCAAAACGAATCGCCTGAAGAGAGGAATTCTCACTAAAGCGGTTGTAGAAGATGCCGCCTCCGCCCCGAATCACCATCTGCGGCGGTCGAGTGCTGTCAGCAGCGCCGGGCGACCAGGCAAAAGCTGCCCGAGGCGCAAGATTAAAATTGCTGCTGATGTTGGACTGATTCTCGTAACGCAGTCCGTAGCTAAGAGTCAGGTTCGGCCTCACGCGCCAGTCGTCCTGGGCATAAACTCCAAGGTCAGTCTGGCTGATCGAAGCCTCGGGGTCACCGGCTGAAATACTGAACTGGGATGGGCCACCACCTATCGCACGCATTTCAAGTGGGGTCAGACCTAGTCTCTGACCCAGCAGAGTGCGGCGATACCGCTCAAGACTGTCGACGAAGACCGGGGCGGCCCCGACGACAGGCTGGTTGTTAGCATCCAGCACGGGAACGAATCCACCTGTAAAGACATAGGTCCCACCGAAGTTGTTCGCATTGAAATCCGACAGGCGAACGCTACGAATGCGACCCCCAAACTTCAGCGAATGGTTCCCTTTTTGCCACGAGACAAAATCCTGTAGCTCCCAACGACTCTCGGTATTGAACGCCTGGCCTACCTGTGAACCTCCACCAATAAAAGCGCTGCTCACGTTAAGTGTAGGTATTGAAGAATCACCCAGTCTTTCTGAGACCTGACGGGTAAACTGAAAGCGTACCTCGTTAATCATCGAGGAATTGAGCACTGCCGTCTCGGTAAATTGAAAATTATGCTGATGGTTACCCATCTCATAGGCTCGCTCCGGGAGTGAAAAGTTCCCGATGCCGGCATTCAGCGTGTTTGATCGGCTATAGCTGTATCGGCCTATCAGAGTGTTGTTCTGATTGATCTGATAATCGAAGCGCGGACTGAAGCTCAAGTTTCGCCGGGGTACAACAACGCCAAAGCCCAGGTTAACGCGGTTCAGGTCAGGATCGAGGATAGTCGCGGTTATGATGTCGTTGTCATCAGTTTCGCGACGATTGAAATCAAAAAAGAAAGAGGCCTTTCCCTTTACCAAAGGACCACCAAAATTTCCTCCATACTGGCGCACCTGGAAAGGTGTACGGCTGTCGGAGAATGGATGCCGGGAGTTCAAACTTTCATCTTCGAAGTTAAAGAAAGAGCTGCCGCGAAAACGGTCGCTCCCAGGACGTGTCAGGATTTCGATACGTCCGGAGGGTTGATCGTTCTCGGCAGCGAACGGGTTCTGATTGATCCGGATCTCACGGATTGCTTCTCTCGGCGGCATCCGGCCACCGGAAAAGCCGTCGATAAATATTTGACCGCCGTTAGGTCCAACTGAGGGACCAGCCAGTGCTTGCAGCGCTGCGGCAAGTTCCTCCGGATCTTCCGGTAAGGCATCAAGGTCCTTGCCCGTAATTAATGTCTGGTTAGCATTGTTCGTCGCTTCCGTGCTTAATGGCGTCTCCGCAGCAACGGTGACTTGTTGTTCTTCAATCGTTACGCGCAGAACGATATCGACTGCTTCCCTGCCGGCGCCGAGGTCAACTTCACTCTCCTCTGAAGAAAACCCTTCAGCCGAAGCCTGAACAAAATATTTTCCCGGGGTCAGCCCGCTGAATTGATAAATGCCTTCACCGTTCGTTGCAGTATTTTTCTGACTTCCGTTGGCGTCGGTAATTGTTACGTTCGCGCCCACGATGGCAGCCCCAAGCTCATCGCTGATGAGGCCGCGGAGCGTTCCGCGCCCTTGCTGGGCCGCAATGACAAAAGCCGATAAGACAACGACAATTCCGATGCCCAAACTTTTATGGTAAATGTTTCGCAAACTCAATTAACGAATCTCCTGTGGAAGTGACCAATTAGAAGCTCATTCCCTTGTTAGGCCTCATTGGGCTCATTAGTTAAGGCAAGCCAATACCAAACTGCGGAATGCCTGATCCCAATCCCGCGGAGGGGTTGGGCACCTGTCCGCCCGGTTGGGCTTGTCTTGCTGCCATCATATTTAGAAGTGTCTCAGCTCCCGAGACGAGGGTTATTGCAGTAAGCCGCGAGGGGTCGGCGCCTTTGGTGCTGGAGACAATTATCGTATCACCCTGGCGGACCTCGGCGAGCGTGATCGTGGGGACCCGTTCAAGCACCTCTTGAATATTAAATCCGCCTGCTCCCATTCGAGTACCACCACCACCTGGTCCACCACCCGGCGGACGCTGGCGCGCACCGGCTTCACCTTGTCCGCGACTTTGAGCATCCCCTGGAGCTGCGCTGCCGCCAGGCCCACGCATTAGCATTGCGCCCATTTCTCCCGGTACCGGGAATTTGCGCAATACTGCATCCTGCTTGATAACCACAGTTAAGGGTTGCTTGGTCTGGAGGTCCTCGATCGTAATCTCACCGGTTTCGGCGTTAACAGTGCTAACGGTGCCCGCTACTGTACGAAATGATCCAGTCACGATCTTTTCAGCGGTAAATCGATCCCCCTCAGCGCTGCGCTCGCCGAGTGCTCGAAGCTGGTCCCCAACCATCAGATCTTCAAGAGTTCCCGCCTTTGCATCGGCAAACCTGATTGAATCAGGAGCATAACGTCGCATCTCGACGTTCTCAGTTACGGGGATCACAACGGACTGGATTCCAGTCATAGTTCGCGTTGAGATTGTTATCTCCTTCTTCTCTGGATCGAGTGCGCGAATCTCGCCGAGAATTCCTCGCCGCCTCCACTCCGCGCGCTCTTCCTCTTGCTTCTGCGCGATGTCGCCTTTTGTCATGATGATCAGCGCCGAAGCGTTAGGCACGGATCGTTGATCGTCTCCCAGGCGGCCACGGGCCCAAACTCTGTCTCCCTCACCTACATCGGTAAACGTGACGGTGGTGGCGTTTGTAAGATCTTTTGCCCCCGGGGCCAAGCGCATATAAACCGTCTTGTCGCCCAATGTAACGTTTACCAACGAACCGGCGTCGGTCTTGATGATCAACTGCTTTGCCGTGGCATCGATCGCCTTGACTTCACCAATTGCCCCATTTGGAGTAATTCCCGCATCTCGATCTGTCTGAGGAGCTTGCCCAAGGGAGTCTGGAACGAAAACAAAACCCAACACAAACACTAGAATCAGCGCTCTCATCACTTCTCCATCTTTACGTCTTAAAATCGGAACCCTGCGAAGCTTAGAATTTGGGGTGTTTGACAGTACCCCTCCCTAAAGACACCGGCCCGGCCTATTTGGTTACGCTTCCGGTCCATAAAAAGTTTTGCCCAAAAATGGCCCTTCCCACGCCCTGAGTACTGAAAAGTTGCAGAAATACCCCTGGTCCGGCGCACCGGAAAGCTTTGGATGCACGAGCACCAGGTTTGGACTGAATTTTTGCCGGGCTTCTTTACGCACGGCCCCAGCCGGCTCGGTAGCGCGCAGTAAACGCTAATCCGAGGCTCAGGATGAAAACTACCCCTACAAAGACCGGCCAGATGTAAGGCAGAGAAGTGAGCGTGATCCAGAAAGTAGTACCAAGCAAAAGAGCCACCGATTCAGAATTCTTGCTCGCCTGGAAGTACCTGCGCTGCAACCATCGCCCTGTAGCAGCGTAAATAACGACCCGGCCAAAGATGCCTGCTATGATCAGAAGCACCAACGCCAGTCCCCCAACCAAAACGCTAAATGGCGCCGGTAACAGCCATAAACTTGACGGAATGCCAACGGCCATCACAAACGCTCCCAGGAGTCCAATGACGGCCACGCGCAAGCTGGTTAGCTGAAGACGCGCTACTCCACGGCTTACCGTTGCAGGCATGGCTGCAGTAAGGGCGAGCGAAACAATAAACCAGAAGAGCACGACGAGGATTCGCAGTCCCAGGTATCCAGAAGACCACCGCGGGGTTAGGAGACTTCCCGGGTTGCGCATCAATTCGCGCAGTTCCTGCTCATATCCCGCATACATCATTGTCATGCTGCCGGGGTCGCGATCCGGCGCAGCATCAATGTGGGTGTAGGCGCCACCCAGGACGATAACGTCACCTCCGATCCGAGCACCCGCCGTTTGAATCACTGAACCGCCAATTGCAGCAACATCACCTTCCACAGTACCCTCGACAATGACATCGCCGCCAAAAGAGATGGCCCCTTGCTTTACCACCCCTTTGATCCGTAACGATTGTCCCATCCCAAAGACTGTCGAGTCATTAGGGCCATTAATCACAAGTGCAGCGGGATCGCCTACCTGTCCATTGCTTTGAGCGTAGATCGCGCCTCCAAACAAAAGCAGGACCGAGATCAGGATCGCAATTCTTAGCCCTACTCCAGCAAATAATTGCGCTCGCGGCAGGATGAGCAAGTTATCCGAGGTCTGTAGATGAGCGATAGCCATACCAACACGCAAACTCATTCCATTACGCGCGTTCGGTGATAACTGGCAATTAGAAGTGACATCAACAGGCTGGCGAGGATCAGCAGGAGGAGCAACATGCCAGGAAGCTGGGCTTGCAGAATGAGAGACTGGCCCACAACTCTCGAGATGACGGTGGCGCTAGCAGCCGTATGGTACAGAGTGCCGGCCACAAAACCCACCAGACTGGTTGTTTTGGTGATAAGGGCGGAGACGGTCGAGCCAATCATCTCTCCAGCAGCGGCGCCCAGCAACACGAACGCTGCGAGCCCTAATAGGCCGCAGAATTGCAAAGCTCGTTTGTGCTCCGCGCGGTTACGAACTCCGCTCATGTCGCTTTCCGCATACGCCGCCACACGCTGAGCGAAATCGTCGGGAACCGCATAGTCCGGTCCCCCGGTAAGTACAGCATCCAGTTCACAAAGAAACCGGCGCTGCGCCCTCAACTCGGACGCACACGACAGGCAACTTTCAAGATGTCGTTCCAGAAGAGAACGCGACGCGGAATCCAATTCGCCGTCTGCATACGCAGCTATCAGTTCTCGTTGGCAATTACTGCTACTCATCAGTCTGCCCGTCACATTCCCGTGATTCCCCGATTTGCAAGCTGCTGGCGCATTAACTCCCGAGCGCGAAACAGGCGATTCTTCACTGTTCCGAGTGGCAGGCTCGTCACCTCAACAATCTCCTCATAAGTGAGATCCTGGGAATGCCGCAAAATGATCAGCTCCCGGTACGGGGCCGGCAACGAGCCCACAACGGCTTCTATCTCGAGACGCCGCTCGGCCCGTTCACTTTCCTGCTCTGGACTAGGATTCCCGCTCTCGATCGGTAGTTCGTACTGATCGCCCTCGCTCCCGTTGACCAATGAATGCTCGCGCACTGAATTTCGCCGCAAGTGATCTACGGCCGCATTATGCGCAATCTTGTAGATCCAGGTCGAAAACTTGAACTCCGGGCGGTAGCGAGACAGCGAGCCATACACCTTGATAAAGATTTCCTGAGTTAAATCAAGCGCCGCCTCGTAGTCGCCTACCATCCGGTAGACATAAGCCGAGATTGGGCGCTGATACCGCCTGACCAGTTCCTCAAAGCCGCCGTCACCCCCACGAATCGCGGATTGCACTAATTCCCGGTCAGTCACTAAACCAGGATCTTTTAGGGCGACTGCGCTGGCGTTCATGTTCATGACGCTCGGGTGTTACGTTTCGAAAAAGAAAAATGTTTCACTGGTCGTACAACCGGACTGATCCGTCACCGGACTAATCAGTTGAAAGAGTGGCGAGTCCTGCCGGGGCCGCAATCTGATCAAAACTCAGATCCCTGGTAGGCAGTTCGAGACCCAGGTCTTCTGGTTCCAGAATCCCCAGATTCAGTCCAAGCGTATCGTTCACCAGGTTGGCGACGCGCTCCCTATCTAATCCTTCGCCAAGCACAAGGAGACGTTGCAAGGGAACGGGAGGAACCCCACTCGGCCCGCCGCGCCGCTCCCGGTAATATAGTAGCAACCGATAGAGTTCATCTTCGCACTCGTCGGGCTCACAGTGGACCGTGCGTAGAATGATCGGCTGTCCGGCTCTAATAATAAGTGCCGTGAAGCCTTCGCCGGCGGTGCTGATCAGCAGGGAGTCCCCGGCCGATGCATTGCGGCTAAGCCATCGTGCCTCTCCGACGTGCCGGGGGACCACGAGTCCCACGCGCCACTCCAGGCTCTTAAAAATTTCTTCATATTCGGCGAGCACCGTAGAACGAACAGCTGTTGCCAGATGGCGGTCCTTGCCGTTTTCAGGATCGAGCCGGATCGTCGATATCGACAATTCTTCTGGGGGAGCGCCGAAACCTCGTTCGAGCTTCCATCTTAACACTTCATCGAGTTCGCCTGCGCCGACTCTTGTCTCAAGGGTAATGATGAGAGAACGTGTCGTCGCCTCGGGCAAAGTTGCCGACCACCGCTTCTGGTTAAGCAGACCGGCACTTCTGCTTACCTCGCGCAGGGCGTTCGCCAACTCAGTGGGATCGAGTAGATTGGGTTCATCGAATCCCGGCTTGAGAACTGAATCACTGAGGCCAATGGTCGCAGCCCGGCGCAAACTGTACGAACCACCGCGACCACGCGACAGATCAACTATCGACGCCCTACCCTTCTCCAAACCGAGAGCCACAGACGGGTACCAGGGGCTGACAAGTCTCGAAAACAGATTCATCAATAAAGTCAGACGGGGAAGCAGGCAAAAAGTCTTCTGAGTAACCCGTCACCAGTCACTATACGGCGTGCCTTCGGACGAGATGTCTCCAGAGTTGCTGTGTACGTCGATAACCCCCTGGGCGCCGTCGGACGAGTTAGGATCGTCACCCGAAGTTGCGACCCAATCCTTTTCACCGGTAAAAGGATCGACTGGAAGCTCACGCAGGTAGCCGGCAGAAACCAGTTCGTCCAACGACTGCGGAAGCTCTCCCTTGTCAGCAGCATACTGATCGATCAGGGACCGCAGCTTGAACAGATTATCGCGCAGGACGGCCTCGCGAGCATGCATGATTGTTCTTTGGTACTGCGGTAGAGCGATTGCTGCGAGAATGATGATGATCGTAATTACGATCATCAACTCCAACAGCGTAAACCCCTTCGGATCACGACCGGGAATACAAATTTGCCACAACCGTCTTCGGGTTGTCCGGCATTCACCAGTCACTGTACTTCTCTCCATTTAATGCGGTCCCGTCCGACTTTGACCGGACATCAAAGACGTTCTCACCACCCCACGATGTGGAGCCCGCTTCGTCGTAACTCGAGCGCAGGTCCCATTCGGCTTTCCCGGTCATCGGATCGACAGGCAACGAACGCAGGTACAATTTTTTCTTGGTGGCGAGTGTTTCTGAGGTTGCTGCGTCCAAAGCTGTTACGGCAAGGTTACCCCGTTGGCCAAGACCTGCGGCGCCGTAAGGAACCACGTTGACCCCGTCAACCAGCGTCTCGAGATCCGGTGGATACCGATCAGGATTATCCACTCCAAAGATTGTGCAGTCCGAAATTACCACCTTGACTCTTGGATCGATGGGCACTTGCATCGCCTGCTGTCCGCCTTGCTGCTGCGGGACGCCCAACTGGGTAGCGCAAGGGGAACGTACTGCTTCGCGATGAAATTGATCGATAGCTTCCCGCATGCTCCGTAGCGCCTCGCGCAACTGCTGTTCTCTTTGTCGTTTGACAGCAACCTTAACGAGCGGCATAGCTCCGAGAGTGAGAATAGTCATGACCGTGATGGTAATAACCAATTCAAGCAAACTGAAACCCTGCGCACGGGGACCTCGTCCGGTAGAAAGAGCTACGCGGCGACCAGCAAGCCAACTTCTCATCACCGTGTCGCCGCGTGTCCCGGTCTGTTGTTTCAGTCTGTTTGCCGGCTGAATCATCTATTCCTGAACTGTAGCGCGTCCCTGTGTCAACTCAAGGATGACATCGCGAGCGTCAGTAGCCACCACATGCATCGACTCTTTAGCAAAAGAGAATCCAGCGTTTCCACCTGCCACCCCTTCGACATCTATAAATACCAGCGTTCCCACTCCTCGTAGTGGACCAGCGCCATTCAGTGACGAGATCGAAATCAAGCACAAACCGCTTGGGTCGATCGACTGAGTAAACGCCGGGGTTTTGAAAGCGCTGTTATCGCCAAACAGATTGCCGGCTGAGATGTTCTTGACGCGGACGATCCTGGGATCGAACCGCAGCGCGAGCACGGCGAGCCCGAGCGGCACATCCGACCTCAACTCAATGGCAAAACGTCGCGTCTCACCGATATTCAGGACCTCAACTCCGGGGGAGAGACTGATGGTGGCAACTCTGGACCCGGGCGCTGTCGAAACCGCGGTTTCAATAGGGCTGGGCAAACTGGTAAGAGCGGCATTCTGGGTACCAGCACTACTCGTATTAACTGCCGCAACCTCAGCCGCAGATTTATCACTCACCAGAGATTTCGGCGCAGGCACGAATTCGGGCAACTCATCTACTATTGCGTTCGATTTTGCAGTCGCAGCCTGGCTTGATGTGTTTGTCGAGACATCTTGAGCGGGCGCTTCACGACGAGCCGGCGCTTCACGACGAGCGGTTGCGGCGGCCGCCGCAGCCGCCGACTGCTCTGTCAGGCGGTTCGTCTTTGCCTGCGTAGCCGGCGCTCCCTGATCAAAAGGAGCAGGCTCGACATCCGGAATCTGGACCACGACGTTTCTCGGCAACCGTCGCGCGGCTGCCAATTGCTCCTCGCGGTCGGCTTCCCTCATCATCGCTTCGAGCGACCCGGTAGTAGGCGATTGCAGCGTGCCGCTGGGACGCATCTCTTCATCGCGAGGGGTCACCGAAGGGGCCCGCAGCACCCGCGGAGTTACTGCAATCACAATGTCCACCTGTCGATCATCACGTGTTGGCGCCGTGAACAATCTCCCAAACACCGGAATAAGCCCGAGCAACGGCAGACCTTTACGCCCGCTCGACTGAATATCCTGGGCAACACTGGCCAGCATCATGGTCCGATTGTTCTGAACTCTGGCCGTTCCAGTAATGGTGCGTTCAGTGAATGTCGGGGTCAGCGTGCCGGCGCCCAAAACATCCTTGGATTCGATGGACATCTTGACCTGGACGTCCAGGTTAGGAAACACCTGAGGGGTGAACTTCAGCGTCAGACCTGTTGGTTCATAATTGATCACGGGAAAGCCACCACTCGGAAAGAGCTGCCCGGTCCCCTGTTGCGGCTGCTGGCCCGTCTGAACGCCAAACGGATATGCCTGGGCTGTTTGCACCGGAACTCGTTGCCCGATACGCGCCTGCGACTCTTCACCGTTGAAAGCATGCACCTGTGTTGAAGCAATCAGTTTGGTGCGGTTGCGCGACTGAAGGGCCGCTAGCGACGACGAGGGGAATACGAGCGCAGTTCCGAGCGCGGTGGGCATTCCCACAGTCCCGGTGGCGCCCTGCAAAATCGAGAATCCGCGTTGGAGACCGCCAAGATTAGTCAAGGTAGTGTCTGTTCCAAGCTGATTTCCGAATTGCATGAGATCCGTGCGTGACACTTCATAGATGTTTACATCCATGACAACTTCGGCGCGATCCTTGTCAATGCTGCGCAGCAGTTCGCCAATTAACCTGACGTTCTCAGCAGTATCCCTGACCGTAAGACTGTTGGTGTCAAGGTCAGGAACGACGATCGTTTGCGGACGTCCAACTGATGGCGGAATTGCCTGCTGGACCAGCGTGCGCGCCTTGTTCGGGTCAGTGTTCGAGAGAAAGAAGGTTCGTAAAACAAGTTGCTGATATTGCGGCCGCCTTGTCTGGTCGGCAACCATAATCGTTCTCCGGCTCAGCTTTTGGAAGAAGAGATTCTCTTGTAAGAAAACATAGTCGAGTGCTTGCGCGGTTGTTACCTCACGAAGATTTATGTCGATTGTACGGGACTGGGTAAATGACTGACGGTCAAAAACCACGTTAAGATTCAGTTGCTCAGCAAGGCTACGAATGAATGACTTGAGATCCCCACTGAAATTGATCACCCTAAGCTGTTCCTGACGAGGGGCCGGTAGCGGATCCTGTACGGCGCCCGTACCTGGTTCGAGGTTGTTTTCCAGGTAGTCACTGCTATCGGAGCCGTTACCACCAGCTTGCGTTGCTGTCCCATCCTTAACGCTCTGGAGACGCAGCATCCGTTCCATCTCAGAGACAGCCAACCCGTTTACGGGATCGTATCCGTAAGCCTGGCGAAATGCGTTATAGGCCCCAATGTAGTCTCGCTGTTCTGCAAGAGCGCGGCCCTGCTGCATGTAGGCCTGCGAAGCGTTGAAGCTGGCGCGGCGAAAGTGCAGTTGGTACTCCACATCTGAGGGGTTAGCGGCTACTGCGAGAGTGAACTCTTGCGCGGCTTTCTCCCACTGCTGGGCCTTCTCATACTGAAGTCCTCGCTTGAAGTTCTTCTCCCCTTTCTTAGCGAGCACCGTCGCCGGGACCGCAAGGAAGCAGAAGGTGAGCAGTAGCGAAACGAATACACGGGCTTTCATATTGAATCTCATGACAATCTCTTTTCGCGGGGAGGTGGACAGTTCTGAGCCGGGTGCCGGGAGTATAATGCCGCTGGCCGGGTCAAGATGCAACAGTTCGTGCTCCCGTTTTCTTACACGCAGCCAATAAATTTCAGTTCCTTAATCACGATGGGGAGCGGTGGGACACACTCCTCCATCAACAGGCGGCGGCATTATAGCCGGAACTAAGCAGTACTGCTAACCTCTTCAACAAAAGTTACCCTGTTAATTTCATGCAGGGTTGATACACCGGCAAAGACCTTTTTCAGGGCCGACTCACGGAGGCTATTTAAGCCTTCGGCTTCTGCTGCCCGCCGAACCTCGGATCCGGGCCGCCGCTCGACAATCATCTCGCGAATATTATCGGATAGATCCAGTAGTTCATGAATCGCCGTTCGACCACGGTAGCCGGTGTGATTGCAGGAATCACAACCCACATTTGCATAGAAAATCCTGCCCTGGTGTTCTTCGGGTCTCAGGCCCGATTCGATAAGCTCCTCAGGTGAAGGCAGATGTTGGCGCTTACAGTAGGGGCACAGCATCCGCACTAGCCGCTGGGCCAGAACACAATTTAAACTCGAGACAAAGTTGTAAGGCTCGACGCCCATGTTAAGAAATCGACCAATCACGTCGATGACATTGTTTGCGTGAACCGTGGTGAAAACAAGGTGGCCCGTGAGCGCGGACTGGATAGCAATCTGAGCCGTTTCGGTGTCGCGGATTTCACCCACCATTATCTTGTCTGGATCGTGACGCAGAATCGATCTCAGACCGCGGGCAAAGGTTAGCCCCTTCTTCTCATTGACGGGAATCTGAGTTATGCCATGCAGTTGGTATTCGACCGGGTCCTCGATCGTAATGATCTTGTCCTCTTCATTCCGGATCTCATTCAGCGCAGCATAAAGCGTGGTGGTCTTGCCAGAGCCGGTTGGACCAGTAACCAGGACCATGCCGTAGGGCTCGGCAATATAATGGCGAAACTTCCTCACGTCCTCTTCGGCGAAACCAACCACATCGAGGTTTAGATTGCGAAACGATTCGTTGATCTGCTCTTTATCGAGGATACGAATGACGGCGTCTTCGCCGTGAATGGTCGGCATAATCGAGACGCGAAAGTCAACGTTGCGGCCTTTGTAGCGAACGCGGAAGCGCCCGTCCTGCGGCACGCGACGCTCGGCGATGTCCAGTTCCGACATTACTTTGATACGAGAGATCAAAGTCTGATGGTAAGCGAGATCGATTGGATCCACTTTGGCGTAGAGCGCGCCGTCAATTCGATACTTGACCTGCACCTCAGTGTCGCGCGTTTCGATATGTATATCCGAAGCCCGCGATTCCATCGCGTTGTAGATGATCGTGTCTACCAGCTTGATAATCGGCGACATTTCAGAATCGGTCGCCAGCCGATCCAGATCGAGAACTTCTTCGCCATGTTCGGTCTCCCGAACGAGCGAGATCCGAAAGCCGGAAGCCGCTTCCTGCAACACGCGCTGCGTGGCATCACCGCGACGCAGAATCACCTCGATGGCCCCAGCAGTAGCGACACTCGGAACGAGCCGGGAATGCAACGCGCTGGCAAGCTCGTCCAGGCGTTCGAGATCGGTGGGGTCCGCCATTGCGATATGCAACCCTTTACCATCCCGCTTTAGTGGCAGGAATTGGTAGCGCACCATCAAATCGACGGGAATGTCGTTGAACAGTTGATAGTCAATGGGTGACTCGCCCTCCGGCGGCAGGAGATCGACAAAGGTAAGACGATAACGGTGGGCTAGATCCTTCGCCGCCCGGAGTTCCGGCGGCTCATGATCCTCAGCAGCGAGGGTTAATTGATGATCCTCAATTGTCGCAGAACCTACCAGAGTCGGCGCCGGCGGATTCCCGGATTCTTCTGTGGTCAAAGGTTTCATAAAAAGCAACTGGCGGCTGAATTACGAGGAACCGAGGCTTACCGCGTGATTCCCGCGCCACCCGAAATAGACTGAATAATTGGTAGATAGATAGCCAGGAGAATCGTCACCACGACGCCACCCATCACAACAAGAATCGCAGGCTCGAGAGTAGTCGTCAACTGCTCGAGCCTGACTTCGGACTCGGCATCGTAGAAGACCGCAACCTCATCAAGCATCTCTCGCAAACTTCCCGAACGCTCACCTATCCCGATCATATCAAGAGCCAGTGCCGGGACCCATCCGGCAGCCTCCAGACTTTCGGTGAAAGACCGTCCTTCGCGAATCATTGGCAGAATCGCGGAGCTGACTCGACGTAACTCTCGATTTGTAATCGATTCGGCCGCTATCTCCCACGACTCAACCAACGTGATACCGCCGGCGAGCAGCGTGGCCAGAGAGCGGGTGGCCTGCGCCACCGACAATTGGATCACCAGGTTTCCCGCCAGCGGCACTTTTAAGATCAACGCGTCAATCTTTAACCGGCCGTGGGGAGTGCGCGACCAGATGAATAGCGCGGCGGCCCCTCCGATTACAAGGGGACCGAACCAAAACGCGTTCGAAGAGAGCCACCAGGAAAGACCCACGACAATCTGCGTTATTGTTGGAAGCTCGCTGCCAAACCCCGAAAAAAGCTCGGACATTCTCGGGACAACATAAATCGTAAGGAAGGTCACCATGCAGCCGGATGCAAAGAGCAGAAACAGAGGATAAGCAAGTGCCCCGCGAATCTTGCGGCGCAATGCGACGTTGCGCCGCATGTAAGTCACGTACCGATTTAAAACTTCGTCGAGAGCTCCGGATCGCTCGCCTGCCAAAATCGACGCCGTATAGATCCGGGGAAAGATACTGCCCTGGGCAGCGAATGCTTGCGAAAGCGCCGCGCCGCCGCGGATCTGATCCTCAACGTCTCCGAGTACGGCTCGGAGACGGGAAGAGGCAGCCCGCTTTCTTAGCATGGCTATCGCCTGGAGAATAGGGATGCCGGCGCGAACCAGCGCGGCCAGTTGTTGGTTAAAGAGGAGGAAGTCGTTCGCCTTAACTCGCGCGTGAGCTCCAGGACGTCCGAGCCGCGTCAGTGTTGCCACGCCACTTGTCTTAGGTGGAGTGACATTGAAAACCCTGAAACCCTCGCGCTCGAGACGCGCTCGGGCTTCGGTGACGCCCGATGCTTCTACGGTTCTGGTAACGACTTCGCCCGCGGGCGTACCCAGGCGACAAATAAACTCAGCCATCGATTTTTATCTCTGAAACCTACGGAGGTCAGGCCCGGAAAGTATAGCACGCGTGGCGTAGACATCCTGTCCGAAGAAGAAGCGCCACGCCCCCGATTCCATCCTTCAAACGCCTGGCGTGACAGTTGGTTCCAAGCATAGAAGAGATCGCCTGTCTGATGTTCAGAATTGCACTGCATGACGCCATTTCTCTTGCACCTCGTGCCGCCCTGTCCTACAATGCTGCCGTCAATACAGAAGCATAGGAAATGATGCGGCTGTCTCCCACGCAAGCATTCTCCGAGGTAGCTCTCATAAATTCTCTCGTACCGGGCATCACGGGTTCTCGACTGAGCATCTGTGTTGACAGCGAGTATCAGGCCTTGGACCAACTGATTCGAACTGCTTGCGAAAGAAGCTGGGGGTCACATGTATTCACCGAGGAATTGCAGAGCCAGGATCGCGCTCCTTGGCCTTGTCGTGCTCATCGCGCTCACCGCATCAGACAGTGCCAGAACTCAGGAACAGAAGAAAGATCAAGACAAGCCAGCCGGAGCTGCAAAGCCTGGCCAGAAGCCGGGTACCGAGCTGGACGGGCCGGTCATAGTCCATACCGACTTGATCACGCTCACCGTGACAGTAACCGATACCTATGGCCGTTACGTGTCTGGTTTGAGTAAGAATGCGTTCACCGTCCTCGATGAGAAGAAGCCCCAGGAGATCACTTATTTCAGCGACGACGATTCGCCCGTATCTGTTGGCGTAATCTTTGACGTTTCCGGCTCGATGAGCGGCGATAAGATCAGTCGCTCTCGCAACGCTCTATCTCGGTTCATTCAAACCAGCCATAACTCGGACGAGTATTTTCTGATCGCTTTTAATTCCCGGGCGCAATTGCTCCTCGATAGAACGCGTGATGGGAATTCCGTCCTTGATAAGCTGACCTTCGTTCAAACAAAGAACAACACCGCTCTTTACGACGCCTGTTACTTGGGGGTCGAGAAGGTTCAGCGCGGCGCCCACCCTAAAAGGGCGCTGCTGTTAATCAGCGATGGCCAGGACAACGACTCCCGCTACACCTTCAATGAACTCCGCCGGCTCCTGAAAGAATCGGATGTTGTTCTCTACGCAATTGGGATTCTTGGCGGACGTGACGCCGGCAGTTCGCTCGGCATGGAAGGACAGGGCATTTTGGATGAACTTTCGAATGTCTCGGGCGGTAAAGCCTTTTTCCCTCGGTCGGACGCCGAAATGGATGACATTTTTGAACAGATCGCCCTCGAACTGCGACACCAATACTCGATTGGTTACCGCCCGCATAACTTCACAAACGACGGTAAATGGCGACGCATTAAAGTGAAAGTAACGCCTCCACGCGGCCTGCCGCGCCTCTTTGTAAGATCGAAGGAAGGATATTACGCTATCCCAAACCCGCGCTGATGGTTTACCCGAACCTTCCCCGGCAACGTCAAAACTTTCTTGAGCATCTTTTTGTTGTGTGCGCAGTGGACGCAGCCGTTCACAACGCTGTTTGCCCCGGCTCCACGTAACGATCGTGGGACAGCATGTTTTCAGCGCTCCGCTTCCCCTGAAATGAGCGGGGGTCTCGCGGAGCGCTTCGCGTGCTTCGACACAAACCTTATACTAGCTAAGCGCTCGGCGCCCAGATGAATTTAAAGGCTTGCCGGTCAGGGAAAATCCCAGAGATGAATCAAAAGGGGTATTCGACCATTTATCGTCCGATCACTTTGCTGTTAGCCATCACCCTGGCAGTCTTTGTCCTTTTCGTTGCGGGGCAAAGCTCGGATGCCTCCGATCAAGAGATAAGGCCACGAACCAACTCTGATACGGCCGGCCAGGCAACACCGAGCCCTACGCCACCCACACCCAGACCGACACCAGTCGATCGCATCGCGCCCGAGCTTGGAGAGCCGCCGCCACCGCCTCCCAAACCATCACCAACGCCTCCCAGTGATGCCGAATTTGTCGATCCTGGGACTGTGATCAAGATCGATACTGAACTTGTGACGCTAAACGTACGAGTGATCGATCGCAACAATCGTCCGATCGGAAACCTGCGCCAGGAAGAGTTCACTGTTTACGAGGATGGTGTAACCCAACCTATCGAGTACTTCTCGATAGAGGAGGTCCCGGTAAGTTATGGACTTGCAATCGATACTTCAGGGTCTCTGCGCAGCCAGTTGCTGAGTGTCATTGAGGCGGGAAAAACCATTATCAATAGCAACAAGGAAGGTGACGAAACGTTCCTTGTGCGTTTTATCAGTAGTGACAAGATCGAAACCGTTCAGGATTTTACTCCGAGCAAGGATCTGCTCATTGATGCAATGGAAGGTCTGTATGTTGAGGGTGGCCAGACGGCGATTATAGACGCCGTATACCTAACGGCCGAGCACGTAGCCGACTACAAAAAAGGGGACGATGGCGACCGCCGCCGGCGCGCCTTAATCGTGATTACGGATGGCGAGGACCGTGCAAGCTTTTACAAGCAGGAGCAGCTCTTCGCTCGACTGCGTGAGGCGGACGTTCAGATCTTTGTGATAGGCTTCGTGAATGAGCTAGACAAGGAAGGTGGTCTAATCAGAAAGAGCCCTCGGGAAAGGGCCGTCAACCTCATAAACAAACTTGCCAGCGAAACGGGAGGCCGCGCCTTCTTCCCCACTTCGCTGACTGAACTGCCACAAATCGCCAGTGAGATAGTTCGCGATCTTCGGAGTCAGTATGTGATGAGCTACAATCCCACCAACAAGACTCACGACGGATCTTTCCGCAGCATCAAAGTGAGCGTTGCCGACGCTCCGGGTCGCGATAGGAGGATCGCTCTAACGCGAACTGGCCGGGTTGCTGCTAAACCGGGGACAGCACCTCCAAAGCCCACCCCTACAAGAAGCGGCCAGCCAACCACCGGCGCCAGAAACTCCCCTTAATTTTGAGTTCGTCAACGCCGTCTCGACCGCTTTCCCTAACATGACCAACGACCGCTAAGGCTTGCCGTTGCTATTCATCGACTTCACTACCTCAACCAACTGCTCGATCTGATTGTCCCGCGCTCGTTCCTTGCGCATTAACTCTTCGAGCATTAATTCACTCTTTAGATTCACCTTGAAATCCTGCTCGGCAGCGAGCCGGTCCTTCTCCGCGGCCCGATTTTGCGACATCATGATGATTGGCGCCTGTAATGCAGCCGTCATCGATAACATCAGATTCAACAGAATGTAAGGATAAGGGTCAAACTGGGCGCCGTCTTCACCAGTGCCGTAATAGATTAACACTAGCGAATTAGCCAATATCCATAACGCGAGAAACCCGCAGTAGATAAAGATGAAGGTCCAGGATCCACCAAAGGACGCTACCTTGTCGGCAATCCGCTGACCGATGGTTGATTTCTCTTCGATTTCCTCGTTGATGTTGCGTGTCACTCGGTGTGAGACGAGCATGTTGGTTTGACGCATCCTGGCCCCGATCTCGCAAATGACATCGATTGCTACATCGGGATGTTCGATCAGAAACTTCTGAAAGTCGTCACTGCTCAGCCGGTGCAGGACCGTATCTCCAATGGCAGTCGCATTTGTTGAACGCGGGCCTCGATCTAATACGGCCAACTCGCCAAAAAATTCACCTGGCTTCAGTTCCGCAAGGGTCACCGGCTCTACATCTTCGTCAAGCACCCAGATGCGAACCGACCCGGAATCTACTACGTACAGAGCATCGCCTTTATCTTGCTCGTTGAAAATGGTTTGGTTTTCACTAAATCTTACCTGGTCTACTTCGGCAGCAAGCTGCTCGAGTTCGACGGGCGTGAGGCGCCGAAACAACGGGACGTTCGACAGACTTTCAGCCCTTTCGCTCAAAACAATCTCTGTAGACATAGATTAATCCTCGACTATCATCACTCTCTTGATAAGTTATTTCTCCGACTGCCGGGCCGGAGCCCACGGGCTGGAAACCTCATAACCGGGAAGGAACCGAGCCGCTGATCTTTTTTCTGGTTGTTTCACCAGTACGAAGTACGGTGATGGCCTCGTCCACATCTCCGTGGAGATGCGGAATAACATGGATGGCAACCACTTCGCCTACTTTGCGGGCGGCGGCCGCGCCGGCATCCACGGCGCTGCGCACAGCGGCAACATCACCACGGACGATTGCAGTTACCAACCCCGCGTCGATCTTCTCGTAACCAACCAGACGCACGTTTGCCGCTTTTACCATCGCGTCGGCCGCCTCAATCATGGCCACCAGGCCTCGGCATTCGACCATTCCAAGAGCTTCTTCCATAACGACACCTTTGAGGATCAGGGTTTGTCCCTACCGAACCACTGCGAACCAAAGGCGCAGGAGCGGCGAAAGAATATCACAATTTCGGAATGCAATTAGTTCCGGAGCGAATGAATCGGGGCGGGTATTCGCCCGCCACGGCGTATGAAGTCTGCGGAGGCGAAGGCGTTTACGCTCATTATCGGG
This sequence comes from Pyrinomonadaceae bacterium, assembly GCA_041751855.1. GTDB lineage: Bacteria > Acidobacteriota > Blastocatellia > Pyrinomonadales > Pyrinomonadaceae > PSRF01. The sequence continues at coordinate 16,562 of JBGSWR010000085.1, read as the reverse complement.
GCACTCCCAAGCAGACCGCCAAACTCAACGATCTCACCAACCTTACGACCGGGCACCGGAATAATCCTGACGGCCGTTGTCTTGTTGTTCATGACCCCCACTGCCATCTCATCGGCGATGATTGCGGCAATAGTTTCCGCAGATGTGTCGCCGGGCACCGCCACCATGTCGATCCCCACCGAACAGACACTGGTCCAGGCTTCGAGTTTATCGATCGATAAGGCTCCGACGCGCGCCGCCTCAATCATCCCTGCATCCTCAGAAACCGGGATGAACGCGCCGCTCATTCCCCCGACCGAACCGCTGGCCATCGCGCCACCCTTTTTAACCGCATCGGTAAGTAAAGCCAGCGCGGCGGTGGTTCCATGCGTTCCCGCACGTTCGAATCCCATGGCCTCGATGATGTTGGCTACTGAGTCGCCGGGCACAGGCGTCGGCGCCAGCGAAAGATCGATAATGCCAAATGGAAGACCCATTCGCCTCGCAGCTTCACGCCCAACCAACTCGCCGGCGCGCGCGAGTTTGAAAGATAGTTTCTTTATTATTTCTGCGAGTTCCTGAAGTGGCAGGTCTCGCGGCGCGTGTCTCACGGCATGATGGACCACGCCTGGCCCCGAAACGCCGACGTTGATGACTGCCTCAGGTTCGCCGATGCCATGAAAAGCCCCGGCCATGAAGGGATTGTCTTCAACAGCATTCGCAAAACAGACGAATTTAGCGCACGCTATTCCACCCTGCTCCCGCGTCCGCTCGGCAGCGTCTTTAACGATCAATCCGATCAGACGCACCGCATCCATGTTTATTCCGGCGCGCGTCGTGGCAACATTAACGGACGAGCAGAGGCGAGTTGTGCTAGCCAGCGCTTCGGGAATCGACGCAAGGAAATTGTTCTCTGACCGGGTCGCGCCCTTATGCACAAGCGCAGAGTAGCCACCGATAAAATCCACGCCAACCGCGCCGGCGGCCTCGTCAATCGCCCGTGCCAGATACACAGGATTGCCGGCCGCAGCTTCGGTAAGCAATGAAACCGGAGTGATGGAGATCCTTTTGTTTGCCACACGAATGCCGACCTCGTCTCCAACTTGGTCGACGGTTTCAACCAACCGGGCCGCAACCTGCCGGATCTTCTCACTAACCCGATCGGCTGTCCTTTCAATCGACTCACTTGCGCAGTCTCTCAGACTGAGTCCAAGCGTAACTGTACGGACGTCGAGATGCTCCATCTCGGTCATCGCGACTGTCTGAAGAATCTCAGCTTGCGTGTATTCCATAAGAAAGCAGCTCTGTATCAGTCGATTAGCTTACTCAGGAGGAGAAGAATGAGAAAGATAATAAAGAGCACAGCAGCCACCAGCAGAAAACGCAAGCTTGGATCATGCGAAGCGCCTTCTAGAACATCGCCAGAAACCTGCCGCAACTTCTCGAGAGGTTGTTTCTGAGTTAAGTCCGCTGTAGGGCTGGTATCACTACGTGTTCGCGGAGCAGGTTGCGAAGCGGGATATCCCTGGACCTTCGCGGCGGATTCATCCAGCATCAAGGTGGGAGACTCGAGGTGATACTCGGACCGATCTGCCCACGAGCGCGGCTGGTTCTGCGGGCCACTGGTGTCGGCCTGGTCGCTGATCGCACTTTCGAGTTGATTTCCGCACTGAGGGCAAAAGAACGCCTGCACGCGAAAGGACGCGCCACAAGAAGGACAACGACGGGCGATTTCGATCTTATTCATCGACTACTGGTAAATGGCCTACCTGGTAAATGGTAAATGGTGAATAGTAAATGGTGTCAGATTCACTATTAACCATCTACCATTCACCATTCACCATTCACCATTCACCATTTTCCATTTACCATTTACCATTTACTAAATCCGATGCATTGCGTTGAATAGATCCTCACGTTGAGCATAGATACGCACCCCAAGCTTTTCGCCTGCGCTCCTTAGTCTTTCCTTCAATTCAGTAGCGCTCTCGCGGGCTTTCGAGGTGTCTCCGATGATCACCATCGCAAATTTTCCCTGCACAACCGTCTGATTAATATCGACGATGCTGCAACCAGCTTCGGCAAGGATCTGAGCTACCGCTGCCACAATTCCGGGATGGTCGACGCCAAACACCGAGATGATCATGCGGTCCGGCGACCCTTCGCCAGGCGCTTGAGCAGGCTTCGATCCGCGGGAAGCGAAGCCCTGACTGGATGGTTCTGCAAAGCCATTGGCCGGCAGGAGAGGCTCGATCTCACGATAGACGTCAGTAACCAGTTGCTCGACGGTTTGTTCGTCGGCCCCGGTCCCCAGACGACCGTAAACAGCACGCGTTATTCTGTAGATTAGATCTTCATTTGCCATCAGTTGGAATGTATATGGAGGATTCTGATCTTTGCAAAGCCAGGTCAGCCTCAAGACTGTCCGTTGTCGCGGGCCAATCTAATCGCTTCTTCGCGCAGTTCGTCTGACTGGGTATCCTGAATATCCACGCGATCCACAATCCCAACCACGGCTGCTTCAATAGACATATCCTGATTCCCGATTGCCGTTCGTGCTGCTTTCCCAAAAGCGCACAGTACTATCTCACCCGCGCCGGCGCCAAGCCGATCGGCAACCACAACTATGTTTCGCGTGGGTTCCTTCTCGAGATCGTAAGGATGGACTATCAGGAAACGAACGCCTTCCAGATCCGGGCTTTTCTTTGTGGACCAAACGGTACCGACTACTTTGCCTAAGAACATTGCTTTCGAGTTTTGAGCTTTCTGGTTGCGAGAGTTCGCGGTCTCGGAAGATACTGGTACCCCTGCCGAAAACTCAGACCCTGGCAAATATTTCAGCCGGTTCGCCAATATCTCGTGCCGCAGGAGTAATTATTGTACGGCCGTTGACATAAATCTTCTCGCCTTTCTGGAGAGCCCGCTTGACATCGTCTTCACTGACAAAATCGACAGCCTGACGTCCGTTGGTCGAAGTCTGGGCGCCGCCCGCTTGACGTTCGCGCCCCTCTGCCGATTTCTCACCGTTTCCTGCACCGGTCCTGGACATTGCCCGACCGGTGGCTTCCGTTCTGGTGGCAGGTTGCGAGTACATGCTTCCAACCTCTGTCTCCGAAGGTTCCTGGCTGGTCGGTGATTCGCTGGGAGCGGGTACGCGCCCGGCCAAAAAAGTATCGACGATGGCAGCGATCTCTTCTCTGTTGATCTTCTTGCCGCCCACTGATACCGGCGCTCTTTCCGGGCGCTCGGAAGGAATCCGCGGTGTTCGAACAGCAGGCTGCGCCGCAACTGCCGGCCGCACGCTCTTGACCGGTCGCGTTTCGAATGCGACCCGCTTTATGTCCATCAGATGAAGCGGTGAAACATTGTCGGAGGTAACGTTTCCACCCCACGAGCCGCAGCCCAGGGTCATTGATGGCGGCAGTGCTGTCGAAAAACCAATTGCACCGTGCGTTGTAGGTGTATTTACCGTTATCCGCGATGCGGGCATCTCTTTTCCAAAACTTATCGCGGCTTCTCGCGAGCGGGTGTGGATACCGGCGGTATGACCCATCCCTCCGTAACCAAGGACTTCGTAGCAGCGAGCGGCGCCGCGTTCGAGACCGTCTGATACGTAGAACGCAAGGATCGGGGACAGTTTCTCCATCGACAAAGGATAGTCGCGGCCGACCCCGCCGACTTCCGCCATTAGACAACGCGTTCCGGGCGGCACGCTTAGACCAGCAAGCTTAGCAATCACCTCGACAGACTTGCCGACAATTGCAGGATTAAGTGAACGCTGTGGCGTCGCAACTACTCTCGCAAGTTGATCGGCCTCGGAAGCAGACAGGAAATAGGCCCCCTGTGCTTTGAACTCTTCACGCACCGCGCTTTCGATCGGGGCGTCAGTGACTACTGCCTGCTCTGAAGCACAAATGGTCCCATTGTCGAAGCACTTCCCGGTCAAGATGTCCTGCACTGCTTTAGGCACGTTGGCCGTTCTCTCTATGAAGACGGGAACATTTCCCGGACCGACTCCAAAAGCCGGCTTACCCGACGAATAGGCAGCGCGCACTAAACCAATGCCACCGGTGGCTAGAATAATCGCCGTCAATTTATGCTTCATAAGGGCTTCCGTGCCCTCGATGGTCGCAGTAGTCATGCAGGCAACTGCATCACCTGACAAGCCTTCCTTTACGGCGGCCTCGCGCATGACACGAGCGGTTTCATTTATGCACCGCGCAGCGGACGGGTGCGGCGAGAGGACAATTGCGTTTCTGGACTTGATTGCGATCAATATCTTGAAGATTGCAGTTGAGGTGGGATTTGTTGACGGAACAATACCAGCAACGACCCCCCGCGGACTGGCAATCTCTACGATGTCTTTGGACTCGGAGACCACGCCCACCGTACGCAGGCCGCGAAAATAGTTCCAGACGTCCTCGGCAGCAAAACGATTCTTCTCCTGCTTATCAGCCGGTATTCCGTAACCGGTCTCTTCCACTGCCATGGCGCCGACGCGGGCAGCTTCGCGCAGAGCCGCGCGAGCCATAGCTTCACAGACTCGGTCTATCCGGGCCTGATCGAACTGGGCCAATTCCGTCTGAGCGCGGTGGGCTGCTTCTACAAGATCCCGTGCCTGCTGTACTGATAGAAGGTCTTTATCCGCTGACATCGCGAACCCCCAGGAGATTGCCGATTTTAGATTTGCGATTGCCGATTGATGGAATTTTAGATTGCCGATTTGCGATTTCCGATTGATGGTCGATTGCTGATTTGCCGCTCTGTACCAGGACAAAGTAGGTCCGCTCATATTTAAATCGGCAATCGGCAATCCCTTGAATCGCAAATCTAAAATCGCAAATCGCAAATCCCTAAAATCGGCAATCGGCAATCGGCAATTACTTGGCCCGTTCTTTATTTGCTTCCCGCGAGCCTTGCAGTGACCGGCCCTGCTCACCCGCATTTAACTGTCCCCGGGCGCCACCTTGTATCGCTCGTTCATCCGGGCTGAACCCAGTCCGGCCATCTACTGGCAAAACGCGTTCAACTTCTGCGTGCGGCCGGGGGATCACGTGCACGCTGATCAACTCCCCGACCCTGCGTGCGGCTGCTGCACCCGCGTCGGTAGCAGCCTTCACAGCCCCTACATCTCCCCGCACAAACACCGTAACGTAACCGGCGCCGATATACTCTTTTCCCAAAAGTTGAACATTAGCTGCTTTGACCATGGCATCGGCTGCTTCAACAGCACCAACAAAACCTTTGGTCTCAACCATTCCGAGTGCTTCTAGGGGCATCTGTCCTGTCCTCACTTTTCTTCTGTTGTAAAAATAAAAACGATTGTTTGGGTCTTTAAGGCGTCAACGTATCACCGCACGCAAGAAGAATCAAGAAAGGCGGACCGAAAACCACTCAGACCGTTTGGTGGTGGCAGTTGGCCAGTACGACGGGTTGCTCCCCACTCGTAGGTTCGATCTGAATCTTCCAGTGCAAAGCAGATGCAAGCAAACTTTGAAGGTTTGACATGGTTAATCACGCAAGCTATATTGCGGCCACTTGGCAGGTTAGCCCCAGTTGGGACAATCGGCAGCCTGCGCTCCCGGATCAAGTAAAGAAATTAGTTCTCCCACTGGCGTCGCATAGGCTAACAACCAACCGAACCATAGGCCTGAGGACTAACGCGGATTGGCATTAGCTGCAACTATCGGCGAACGCTTGCGACTCGCGCGGGAAGAGCGAGGTATTCCGCTGCGCGAGATCTCCGATCAAACCCGTATCTCAATTCGTTATCTGGAAGCTATCGAGGCGAACGACTATAAACGCCTGCCGGGCGGAGTCTATAACCGGGGCTTCATCCGGGCCTACGCCCATCATGTCGGGTATGACGAGAAAGAGGCTATCGAGGGCTACGTTCGCTACCTGCGCGAGCACGGCGAGTCCCCAGACGATTTACCAACCAGCCCACACCATTCAAAGGTTTATACTGACACTCCAGCGACACGGTCCCCCTGGCTTACCGTGGTGCTCACGATTCTAATTCTGGCTATGCTGACCCTGGGGGCGCTGGCAGCCTTACACTGGTATCAGCGACGGACGGCCGGCAGAGACCAAGCGCCAGGCATATTAGAAACGGCCAGGAACGATCCTGGAGCTGACAATTTGATCGCATGATGGAGATTTAAAACATCGTTCTTACGCTGCCCGCTTAGAAATGGCGGGCAGTTTCGTTTATATTGATAACCTACCAGCTATGCAGGCTTTACTTTAAGGAGCGCCCTAATCGTCATTATGATTACATCTGATATTTTAGAAGGTCTCACATTCGATGATGTGTTGTTGATTCCAGCCCGTTCCGATGTTCTACCGTCCGAAACAGATACGTCGACCCGCTTCACTCGTAATATTCAGTTAACGATTCCACTGTGTTCCGCAGCCATGGACACCGTCACAGAAGCCGCTCTGGCCATTGCTCTGGCGCAACAAGGCGGCATTGGCGTGATCCATAAAAACCTTTCAATCGAACGTCAGGCGGAAGAGGTCGATAAGGTAAAGCGTTCTGAATCGGGCATGATCGTCGACCCGGTAACCATTCGTCCCGATCGCCCCGTCCGAGAAGCGCTTCAAGTAATGGAGCACTATCACATCAGCGGCGTTCCCGTCGTGGATGAAGATGGCCACCTCGTCGGCATCATCACGAATCGCGACCTGCGTTTTGAAACGAGATTTGAGATTCCGGTTTCGGACGTCATGACAAAACAGCCGCTCGTTACAGTCCCGGTGGGCACTACACTCGAGCAGGCCAAGGCAGTCTTACAGAAACATAGAATCGAAAAGCTTCTTGTTGTAGATGATGACAAGCGAATAAAGGGCCTGATCACCGTCAAAGACATTCAGAAAGCGATCAAGTATCCGTCCGCCGCAAAGGACACTCTCGGACGGTTGCGCGTGGCGGCTGCGATTGGCGCTACCGGCGACTACCACGAACGCGCTGCTGAATTGGTAAGCGCCCGTTGCGATTGCCTGGTAATCGATACCGCTCACGGCCATTCATCCCGAGTGATCGACGCCGTCCGCGAAATCAAAAACGCCCATCCTGACACCCAGTTGATTGCCGGCAACGTCGGCACAACCGTAGGTGCGCAGGAGTTGATCGACGCAGGCGTCGACGCGGTCAAAGTTGGGATCGGCCCCGGTTCGATCTGTACCACGCGCGTAGTAACCGGCGCCGGGGTGCCGCAGATCACTGCAATCGAAGCCTGCGTGCGAGCCGCTCAAAAGAGTGGAGTACCAGTCATCTCTGATGGTGGTGTGAAGTTCTCAGGAGATGTCGCTAAGGCTATCGCTGCGGGCGCAGATGTTGTGATGATCGGCTCGCTGTTTGCCGGCACTGAAGAAGCTCCAGGCGAGGTGATCTTGTTTCAGGGCCGCTCTTTTAAGACCTATCGCGGCATGGGATCGATTGGGGCCATGCGTGACGGGTCTCGCGATCGATACGCGCAGGAGCTCGCTGAGAGTGACTCAAAGCTGGTCCCTGAAGGTATCGAGGGACGCGTTCCCTATAAGGGAACTCTGGCCGACATGGTTACCCAATTAGTCGGCGGCCTGCGTTCGGGAATGGGTTACACAGGTTGCCACACAATTGAGGAGTTTCAGAAGAACACCCGCTTCCTCCGCATCACTTCAGCCGGCCTGAAAGAATCGCATGTACACGACGTGATTATCACCAAGGAAGCACCGAACTATCGGCTCGAGTAATGCCGACGTGGTGGTTTATTAACCGGACAGTTGTCGTTTTGTGGTTTCGCTTGTCCCTCCTACGTTGCTCTAAAGTCCGCCCAATCCCACGGCATTCAGTTTGCCCTCGGATTTCTATCCAATGTCTAACACCAAGGCGGTTTTGATCTCGAATCCTAAGACGGGAAGATATCTGAAGCAACGGCTACCTGCCGTGGAAGCAGTCTGCGCGCATCTTCAGTCACTCGGCGTCGAGATCAAACAGATGAATACAACGTGTCCGGGCGATGCCACCGACATTGCCCGCGAGGCCGCTCGAGCCGGGGTCTCCACAGTGATAGTTTCAGGCGGAGACGGAACAATCAACGAGGCCTTGCAAGGTCTGGTGGGTACGGATGTTCGGCTTGCAGTCCTGCCACGTGGTACCGCGAATGTTCTTGCTCGAGAACTTGAAATGCCGCTGGACTACAAACAGGCCGCGGCTGTAATCGCGCGGGGACTCACACGCCGCGTTCATCTGGGATGCGCGACTGACGACACGACAGGCTCATCTCGCTATTTTCTGTTGATGGCCGGCATTGGGTTGGACGCTTCAGTTGTGCGCCGGGTAAATCCTGACTTGAAGAAGCGTTTTGGCAAGGCGGCGTTCTGGATTTCGGGATTGAGTCAACTTGCCGACTGGCAACCCACTCCCTTCACTATCGAGGTGAATGGCAAAAGTTATGCGGCAACTTTCGTCACGATTGGAAAGGCGGCGCGCTATGGCGGTGAGCTTTCCGTAACACCTCGGGCACAACTCGATCGACCGGAATTTGAGATCTGCATTATCGAATCACAGAGCCGCCTGCGCTATCTTCACTTGCTCTCTTACGCACTCCGCAGTGGCATCCCGACAAACAAGAAAGGAGTCTGCTTCTTGCGGGCCACAAGCGCGCACGCTACCGGGGAGGCTCCGGTGCAGGTTGATGGCGAAGTGATAGGCAACCTGCCAATGACATTCACGATTGCTCCGGAGTCGATCGAAATCATCGTACCTAAGATTGGTCAGTAGTCAGTGGTCCGTTGTCCGTGGTCCGTTGTGTCAGTGGTGGCGGCTTTCTGCCACGAACCCCTGAACAACTGACTAATTACCTTTTAGCCAGGCAGCGCGAAGGGCTTTCTGGGCCACGCTGGCATCCTTCATCTCTTCAATTCGATACTCAAAACGCTCCGGTGGTCCAAGAACAAGATTGGTTTGAATCGTTCGCCGATCGCGCTTCACCGTCACCGGCACTCGATCCCCTTTCTTATAACGACTTAAGGCGTTGCGCCAGTCCTCGATCGTAACGCTCCTGCCGCCCAGCGAGACGATCTCATCGTCCTGCTGCAAACCGGCAGCTTCCGCGGGCGAACCATGCTGCACAGTCCCAATCGTCATACCCGGACTCTCCCAGTCGACCGCAATCCCCGCGTTGTAAGGTTCAGCCGCGGGCGCCCGAATGAGTTGCAGCCCTACGTACCGAAGCGCTTCGTCGTAAGGCGGCGGTTCTACGCCCCGCACATGCCGCTTGAAGAAATCACTCAGATCTAGACCCGCAACCTCCGCAGCTACGCGCTCAAAGTCCTCAGGCGTATAACCACGCCCACGAAGGTAATACGAAGCGTTCGGGCTCTTGAGATAGAACTCCGAATACATCCGCCGCAGCACGTCATCGAGTGAGGCCTTGCCGTTGGTGCGTCCGCGAATTAAGAGGTCCAGCACCAGGCTCAGCAGTTCTCCTTTCGAATAATAGCTGATGGCTGTATTGCCAAGATTTGTGCGCTGGGCGTGCGGGGCATCGTCGATGAACGGGGCAGATAGTGAAGATTCTTCCGCGCTCATCAATCGACTTCCCGGAGCACTCTCGATTTCGGTAATTGTTTCGCTCTCCCTTTCCAGAAATCGCTCCTCACTCCAGATTCCTGCGCGGCGCAACATCAAGTGTCCGTAATAGTTCGTGATCCCCTCCACGATCCAGAGGGCGCGAGTATTAATGGGCCGGGTCCAATCCCACGGCCCCAACTCGACAGGACGCAGCCGCTTAACATTCCAAACATGAAAGAACTCATGTGATGCAGTTACCAGGGTACTCTCATACACGCCCGGCTCGGCCAGGGCGCCGGGTTCGATGATCTGAGTCGAGTTGAGGTGTTCCATGCCATCACCTGAGCGATCATCCGCAGCAAAGTGAATCAGAAACGTATACGAATCGAATTCTGGCGGCCCCCACATCGCGATCTGGGCCCGCACGATCTTTTCAATGTCATGGACCAGCGCGGAACGCTTCCCACCCTCATCACCAAGGGAGTGCACGATGACGTTGTACTTTTTGCCGTCAACCTGAAACTCGTCTTTGGTCCAGTCGGCGGAGATCTCTGTTGGTGTGTCAATCAGAGTGTCGTAGTTTGGAAACTGCCATTCCCGCTGGTCGGCTCTGCTGGTTAAGCCATTGACTATTCGCCAGGTTGGGGACGGCTCAATCCGAAGGTTTACGGGGAGCTGTTTATGGTTAACAACGTACATGAATACCGACGCCCCATTAATATTCGCATGGCGCGTGTCCAGTTGTGAGAAGGTACCTGACAGGTCGTTGCCGAATACCTTGTAAGTCACTGTAACTTTGCCCGACTTATCGGACTGTACTCGCCACGTATGATGGTCAAGGCGCGTGATAGGTAAGGGTGAATCCTTACAATTGAGATGTGAAAAGGAGCTGGGTGGGGGGCAGACCGTAGTAAGCGCTTTGACTTCCTGGACGTTCTTGGCAAAGTCGAATACCGCGTAGCGTCCCGGGGACCACTTTGGCATCTGGAAATCGAGTGTTGCCGTGTCGTTTATCTTTGCGTCCAGTTCCACTTCGATCGCAACCTCAAAAAGGTGTGACTGCGGTCGCGGCATGGAGAGTCGATAGCTGATCGCGCGCAGCTTCGTCGCTTCCTGGGCCTGCGTAGAGACACTGAGGAATACGAGTAAAAGGAATGCCAGAGTCAGATATGACCCCGGCTTAAGCAAAGTGTTAACCCACATATCTTCATTCTATGTTGTGTTTGGACCGAAGATGGTCGATGAAGGCATCAACTGAAACCTCGTTGCCGTAGAAACGCTCACAGAGCCGGCGCTTGATCTCAATCTCGTCGAGCCCCGGTGGAAACGAGGCCAGCACTATTGCCCGCGCTGCGTCAAACATCCGACTGCCCATGAGCACGCGTTCAGCTCCAGATCGAGCCAGCAATCTCTGGCGCACGATCCGAGCAATCTCAGCGGTGGTGTCATTCATTCCGGCTTTGCACCTCTTCGAATAACGGCTCCACTCCGAGCATCCGAGCGCGGCTGCGCAAGTAGTCGAGGTCACACTCGGGCGCCAATAGGTTACGGACATCGCCTAATTGCAGGTCTGATCTCGATTCCTTCGCCCAGTACAGCTTCGACAGGATGAGGTCTTCGTAATAATTCAACGCTAGTGATCCGGTCAGCATGAATGCGATGCCTGCCGATTCGAGGCGGCTAGAAACGTCACGGAGAACTTCGAGTTCGTTTTCAACCATCACCAATTTAGACACATCAGACGAAAGCGATCCGAAACCAGGAAGTGAGTATACCGGATTGTGCGGATGGTGGGTTTCTTGATTACGGCGTGACCGGGGTTGAAAGTCGGCATTCGTTGGCTTAATTCTGTTCCCTTGTCGCCTTGCATCCGAGTTCTGATTCGTCTATTAAGTCGAACATGCCTCTAACCGAACGTCTTTATTATGACGATTCACACCTGATCGAGTTCGAAGCCCGCGTGATCGACAAAAGCGAACGCGTTAGTGACTGGACCGCAATAACGCTCGACCGTACCGCTTTTTACCCAACCGGAGGTGGCCAACCCAGTGATACCGGAACACTCGACGGAGCTCGCGTTGTCGAATGTGTCGAGGACGACGGCCTGGTGTTGCATGTGGTTCAGGGCCGCGCTCCCGAGATTGGCGCCGTGATCCGCGGTCGAATTGATTGGGCGCGAAGGTTGGATCACATTCAGCAGCACACGGGGCAGCATATTCTCTCGCAAGCATTTATCAAGCTATACAACGCGCCTACTCAGAGCTTCCGTGTTCTCGAACACTCGAACGAGATAGACGTCGACCTGGCAAGCCCCTCCGATGAAATCATCGATCGCGCTATTCGTCTCGCCAATAACGTCATCTGGGAAGACCGATCGATAAATGTTCGCCAGGTAACTCCTGAAGAGGCGGCTGAACTGCCGCTGAGAAAGGATTCGGCACGTGAAGGTGAGTTACGTGTGATTGAGATTGAGGATTTTGATCTGACCCCCTGTGGTGGCACACACGCATATCGGACAGGCGAAGTCGGAGTCATTGCTGCGCGTTCCTGGCAGCGGGCTAAAGGTTTGACAAGAATTGAATTCGTCGCTGGCGGCCGGGCGCTCACTGATTACAATCGCGCAAACCACACCGCCCGCAGTGTTGCCGCCCTTTTCAGTGCGGGTCGCGATGACGCGCCCGAACTCACAGCACGGCTATTGAAGGAGAACAAGGAACTCCACCACCGGGTACGTGCCCTGGAAGAGATCGCCGCGCGCGTTGAGGCTGACGAATTAATGGCCAAAGCCAAACCCGGCCCAGACAACAGCAGAATGGTGACAGCCACTTTCGCCGATCGGGACGCTGAATCACTGAAGCGCCTGGCGCAGGCGCTCATCTTGCAGCCGCAAACGATCGTTCTGCTTGGTTCTCAAGATAAGGAGACCGCGCGTCTGGTCTTCGCTCGATCCGGGGACGCCCTGGGCGATATGAACCAGCTCATGCGGACAGCCTGCGAACTTCTCGAAGGCCGAGGCGGCGGGAAACCGGACCTCGCGCAGGGCGGCGGCAAAAATTTCAAGAAAATCAAAGAAGCTCTTGCTCTAGCGGAGCAGGCATTACTGGAGACTCATCGCTGAGTCAGCGGGCTATAACCGTTCGAGGGAAGTGCGCAGTAATCGAATCGCCGTATCGCGGTTCGACGTCCCTCCACTTACAGAAACCATAATTACTGACGCATCGGTGAGAGCTCCGGCGCGCCAACCTCCCATCTCAGGTACTACAAACGCTTCCTTGCCGATGCCGTCGAGTTGTTCATAGCCCTTAGCCAGAGTGGGCTTTTCCCAATAAGTTGTGTCGCTAATTACCTGGACCTGAGCGTACGCCGAGTCATCCGCGCTGCCGTTCCATTGACAAGCAGTTCCCAATGGACCTGCGACGTCTCCATTCTCAACAGGAGTGCCGAGCAACTCCTGAATTTCCTCACGAGTGAAGAGCGAGCACAAGCCTTCCTGAGAGGCCGGACTCGCCGCCGGCGTATTGCCTGGGTTTGCACCTGTTCCGCCCGGATCTGGCCGTGAGTAACAGCCAGTCGCGAGCAGTGTCAGAACCAGCACCGAAATCAACCTGCGATCTTTTTCCACTGTATTCTCCCCGAGGCCGTAACCGGCGCTAAACTCTTACTCATGTTGGCGAGATAATGAGTCCGAAGCCCATTACCACTCAGTGCGCATCTCACTCCGATGTTTTCCCAAAAAGGACATTGATCCAATAAAACGCCACTGTGCCGCTGCCTATAACCAAACAAGTCGCGACCGTACGCCAGAGGATGTCGGTACCTGCAAATCTCCAGATGGCCAGGAGGGAAGCTAGAACTGCCACCAAAATGCAGCCGCTTGTAATCCAGAAGGAGATAGTTCGTACCAGATGTGGATTCAGAAAGCCCCGTTTAAGTTGTTCTCTTTGATCTTGCAAACCCCTCCATTCACTCTTCTGAGCATCCAGTATCCAGGTCTGACGTGCGCGTTTTGGGTAATTTACCTCAGGGCACTGTTATTGAGAAGTGGTGGGATAATAAACTTCTACGATTGACTGTCGATCTCGCATTGGGTCGGACGTCGTAGGGTTGTAGGCGCAATAGAGTCAGAGTCTGAAATCTTTAGGAGGTCTTAAAAATGAAATATATTTTGCTCATTTACCATGAAGAGCAGGGGTGGGGCAGGCTTACGGAAGAGGAACGGCAGAAAATCTATGGCGAGTACGGGCAGTTTACCCAGGATATTATGGCAAGCGGGCATTATGTGGGAGGTTCGGAGTTGCATCCCGTCTCGACGGCAACCAGCGTCCGCGTCCGGGATGGTAAATTGCTGACTACCGACGGTCCTTTTGCAGAAACTAAAGAGCAACTGGGAGGCTACTACCTGATCGAGGCCAGCAACCTTGACGAGGCGATCGGGATTGCTGCCCGGATTCCGTCAGTGCGGGAGGGCACTGTCGAAGTGCGTCCATTGGCCGAGACAGGCGCCCCCGCTTCCGCATAGCCAACCCTCCATGGTGGGGGGGAGGGGTTCGCCGATCGTTAAGATCTCACCTCTCCGAGTCCAGCGAGTGATGACCTTTCCAAAACTTTCCGAAAAAACAGGAGATTCTGCTTGCTTCGTGGCTTCCTTGCGTGCAAATCTCACGCATGCCGCAGGTACGCGAGACACTAGAGCGCGTCTTTCGTGAAGAGTACGGCCGCATCATCTCATCTCTGATCCGTCATTCCGGCTCCTTCGATCTGGCCGAAGAGTCATTGCAGGAAGCGCTCTCTACAGCAGTCGTGAAGTGGGAACAGGAAGGCACCCCGGTAAACCCAGGCGCCTGGCTCACAACAGTGGCCCACCGAAAGCTGATCGACATGGTGCGGCGCGAAAAGACGAAGAACGCCCACCAGTCCGAGCTGGAGTACGCGTCACTCCACTTGCAAAGCGAGAACCCTGAGTTACTGTTCGACGAGAACTCGCAGTATCCGGATGACCGGTTACGATTGATCTTTACCTGCTGCCATCCGTCTCTCAGCCAGGAGGCACAGGTTGCCTTGACCCTGCGCACGTTGGGGGGCCTCGCTACCGCAGAGATTGCCAGAGCTTTCCTTGTGCCCGAACCAACTCTGGCCCAGCGACTCGTGCGGGCGAAAAACAAGATCCGCCTTGCGCGCATTCCCTATCAGGTGCCGCCGCTGGAGGTCCTGCCCGAACGACTTGCGGCGGTGCGTACAGTTGTCTACCTGATTTTTAACGAGGGTTACTCGGCAACGGCCGGCGAGAACCTGATCCGAAAGGATCTCTGCGCCGAGTCAATTCGCCTGGGCCGGATGCTCTGCGAGTTGATACCAGACGATCCAGAAAACATTGGATTGCTTTCATTGATGCTGCTTCAGAATTCGCGACGCCGGGCTCGGATCAACGATCGGGGCGAACTCGTGACTCTTGAAGAGCAGGACCGTTCTCTCTGGGAGCAGGAAGAGATTGCAGAAGGGGTACACTTGGTCGAGACAGCGCTTGGCTTGCGCCGAGTTGGCGCTTACCAGTTGCAGGCTGCGATCGCTGCGGTTCATGCTGAGGCGAAGACGGCGGCTGAAACGGATTGGCGGCAGATTGTGGCTCTCTATGCTGAGCTAAAGCGGATCAATCGCTCACCAATCGTCGCCCTAAACCATGCGGCTGCGGTTGCGATGAGCGCGGGATACGAGCGGGGCCTGGAACTGATCGAGGCCGCCGGAGCGTCTGGAAGGCTCGACAACTATTACCTGTTCCACTCGTCGCGGGCCGATTTGCTAAGACGGCTTGGGCGCTCGGAAGAGGCCCGGATAGCTTATTCGCGTGCTCTTACCTTAACCGCTAATCAGGTTGAGCAAGACTACGTCCGCCGTCGCCTGTTGGAGTTGTGAGGCAGATAGGGGGTAGGGAGAGACGATTGGTTTCGCTCCCCCTCCCTGCGAACCGGACAAGCGGTCTCCCGCATCCGGCTCTCCAGTTGGTGGTTCACCTCGTAAAGGACTGATGCGCGTACCGGGAAGACAAAGAGAGCATTCCATGTACTTCAATGAGCATCAGCATCCGAGTTACCCAGAGCGATCGATTAACCGCAGGCGTTCCAGCTTGCTTAGCCTAATTAGCACTCGCGTTGGGTTCGCCATCATCGTTCTGCGCTCGTCGTATCCACCTTCCTGCGCTCCCTTCGCTCCACTCCGATTAGAGAGTTTCCTCGCTACTATGGGTGCTCTGACTCCTGCGCACCGGCTCTTCGGGACTGTCGTCCATGAACACCGTCTCTGCTCGTGCGCAGTTCTCCCTGATTCACACGCCTGGCCTTCCTGACCATTCCGTCTCCAACCACCTGGCCCCCACTGTCGCTGCTTTGTCACGCTACCCCTCAGCACGACAGCTCCCCGGTGCTTTTGCCCCGGTCAGACTTCGCCCTAGGTGTGCAGGCTCGTCAGGGTTACCCGGCCGAATCGAGTTCGTTATCCTACGGACTGGTCGTTCACCTCCTGCTGCTCCCCACCCCGCCTCGCGGCGACGCAGTTGCTCTCAGTTACAGGCCCGGAGAGCGTCTTGACCTGAAGAGGACTTTCACCTCTCTGACCACACGTGCTTTCAGGCGCCCACACCCCAGGCTTTAGTCGCGTGAAGTTTTCAATTTCGACCTCACCAGAAACTTCTCAAGGACCGAGCCGACACCACACGCTTTAGCGTCGTGGTTGTTCAACTTCTGCCTAACACGACTTCCCCACAAGTCCACGCATGACACCACACGCTTTAGCGTCGTGGAGTTTCAATTTCTGCCTCACGGGACGAGATTCAACACGTCGGATTGGAGAGGATCTGACTCACCTCACTCATGACCGTGAGCGGAGTCGGATGCTTTTAAGCTGAAATTGAAACTCTACGAGGCTGAAGCCTGTGGTGTCTGGGGTGGTGTTGGGCGGGTTTGGTTAGGCGGAAGTTGAAGGACCACGAGGCTGAAGCCTGTGGTGTCTTGCTCGTTTCTGGGAAGGTTCG
>JBGSWR010000084.1:0-83672 GCA_041751855.1 Pyrinomonadaceae bacterium | reverse complement strand
CAACTAGAATCGCGTAAACAAGCAGATGAGTATCCGCTAGACCTGTTCGCGAAATTTTCAACTCTTAGAAGATTTGCCTACTCGGTACGACACCTTTGATTTTGGTAACGCAAAACGCTTTTCTTCACAGCTTCTAAAGGTTGGGGAGAATGAGAGGTTCGTTTCCAAACTCAAGACGTCTCATTGCCTTGCGAGTGGTCTTTAGCTCGGTCTCAAGGATCATTGATTCCATAGCGTTTGGCTGCGGCTTTCGCTGCGCCATGTCTCGGTAGTGCCCTTTTCGAGTGCACAGTAATTCACCACGGAAGACACAGAGAGCAATGAGAAGACTTCACACCAACTCGTTCTAACTATCTCAGTGTGCCTCGACCAGCTCCGAGTCCCGTTGCAGATATTCAAACGGTTCCACGATCCTTCCGGCTATTGCGGAAGCAGCGACGACATAAGGTGAAGCAAGATAGAGTTTGCCTGGACCACTACGGCCGGGAAAATTGCGATTCTGAGCACTCACTGTAACAGTTGCCGCGCTTGGAGAAGCCCCTGGACCAGCGTTGATGCAGGCGCCACAACTGGGATCGATCAATTCAGCTCCAGCCCGCTCAAAGATCTCGATATAACCCTTCTCGCGCGCGTACTGCTTGATCTTCTGTGAGCCAAACTGGATATAAAGATTTACACCCGGCGCGACCCGTTGACCGCGCTCGAGGGCGTTCTTCAATACTTCGGCATACATATCCATGTCAGCCATTTTGCCGCCGGTACATGAACCACCATAGGCGGCATCGATGCGCACTTCTTCAGTCAATTCGTCGATCGGGATTCCATTGCGCGGATCCCCTGGCAGCGCCACCATCGGGCGAACCTCATCAAGATCGATCTCGAACACAGCCGCGTACTCGGCGTCAGGGTCACTGTAAACAAATCCTTTGCGAATTTCGTCCGCGTCAAGGCCGCGCATCTTCACAATGTAATCGAGGGTGACTTCGTCAGGTTCGATGATGCCGGTAGTGCCGCCCGCTTCGACCGACATGTTCGTCAACGTCGCGCGCTCGTCCATCGACCAGTTTTTCAAGTCTTCACCGGCAAACTCGAGTACTTTCCCAATGCCTTGACTGGTCTTCATGTATTCGGTCGCGAGGATATAGAGCATGACGTCCTTCGCTGAGACGTCCGGCCGCTTCTTACCCGTGAAGACATACCGCACCGTCTCCGGCACGCGAATGCGGATATCTTTGGTGTACCAGGCATTAGCCATATCCGTTGAGCCGACGCCAAAAGCAAAACACCCCAGCACGCCGGCCATGCAGGTATGCGAGTCAGTACCAATCACAATCTGGCCTGGTAGTGCGACGTCCTCAACTATAGCGTTATGACAGATTGCTTCCGATCCACCCTCGGCACTTTCGCCGTAGAGCCGGATGCCCTGCCGCGTGGTGAATTCTGCCTGGGTCGTGGCCAGTCCGTCTGCCTTTTCCAGGAGGCCCAGCTCGCGATGTTTTTGGGACATCACGCGGCCAAGGAAGGTCAGATGATCGCGGAAGGCAAAGACGGACTCGGGTTCCGAGACTCTGGCGTCTGGTCCAAGGGCTTGTTTCAATAGAGAGTCGGCCATTGGCGTTACATACTCATGCGAGAACCGCACGTCGGCGATGGCAAAGAGCGCATCGCCCGGCTTGACGGCTGCGACGCCGATCTTTCCAGTGGTGACAAAGACGTGTTTGGCAATGATCTTCTCGACAATAGTCATCGGCCGCTTCTCGGTTACAAGCGGTGGGGGTGAGACTTCTCCTGCCAGTCGCGCCTTGTTGTAATTGAACAAGCCTCCATATTCGACAATCGCTTGCGATATTGGATCGAGCCCACGCGTGAATTCGGAAAGAGGAATCTCTTCGCCGCGGCGTATACGTTCAATCAAGCCCAGATCGGTAGAGGTCAACAGCCCGATGTTTTGTGAGTTCTGTCCGTAAATCTTCTCAATGCTCTTGGCGATGACAAGCTGAATGCCGGCCCACTTCTCGGCATAAGGCGCCGTTTCCCGCGAGGAGCCGCAACCCTTCGAAAGGCCCGAGACGACTACCGCAAAGCCGCCATTTTTGACCTCGTCCTTCTGGACGGCGCCTTCGCGCATTCCCACGTAGACGTACTCTCCAAGCGTTTCGTCATAATAAAAGCAGACCCAACCAGGAGTGATTTCGTCGGTCGAGATATTGTTCATCAGCGAGAGATCTTCGGCGAGTACGCGCTCGGCAAGCTCCGTCTCGAGTTTTGCAGACTGCTCGGCTCCTGCTTCAAGCTGCCGCCGAACAAGCGAAGTGTCCTCAGTCAAATAAAGTATTCTACCGCTGAAGCGAATGTGATTGGGTCTTTTGCCGCTTTTCTTCTCAGGCATCAGTTGAACAGTTAAGTCTCCTTCTTTGTCATTATAAACCGAAGTTATTGCAAATGTCGTTTGTGGCGCATGCTGTTAGCTTGCGTTCGGGCGGAAGAGATCTCACAGCATGAAAGCTTCGACGTGAACACCATTGTACCGACGGAAAGGTCTGCGATAGTCGCCGACTATTTTGTAAGCCACGTAACTGTGGGAGTTTTTGTCCCCAACGCCGAGTGCGCAAGCGGAACACTGCCTTCGCTCAATTTCCATTCTCCGGAATTTCCTCTAGAATAATCATCCCTTTGTTCGCACGACAGCACCTCATTCTTAAGACTGAGTTCCAACAGCGAGGTGTCCTATTGTGCGAAGAACCAGAGGGTCAATTCTGTCTCTGTTTTTTATATTGTGACATCAGAGAGTTCTACAGCCGACTGCTGTCTGCGAGGACAATGATCCAGCGGCCCGTACCGAAGCTCTAATGCCACGATAGCAAAGAAGCAATGCCAAGAATCAAGTGGACGGATCGTCATTTTGATTTTAGTTTTCCTGTCGATCTCTATCCGGAGATGATCGAGCGGCTCCGTGGTACTCCGGCGCGACTGGAAGACCTCTTCAAGTTGGTTCCCGATGCCGTGTTGAGCCAACGAGAAATGGAACGATGGTCCATCAAGGAAAATGCCGGCCATCTGCTCGATCTGGAATCGCTGGTCAGTCAACGGCTCGATCAATATTTGGCTGGAGTACCGGCATTGCATGCAGCGGACATGACAAACCGCAAAACGTTTGAAGCCTCCCATAACGACGCCGCAACCGGTTCGATCTTACTTGAGTTTCGCGCCACTCGAATGGCCCTGATAGAACGCCTTGATAATTTAGAACCGCAGGATTTCTCACGAGTGGCACTGCATCCGAGGCTGAACGTGCCGATGCGACTTGTGGATATGCTCTTCTTTCAGGCCGAGCACGATGATTACCATCTTGCCCGAATTTCGGAACTCTTGCGCCTGTTCAGGCAGTAAAGTTAAGCAGGTGCTGTACGACGGTAGAATCCCCTTAATCGAGGTGTGTTGATTTCGAAGGTAACCAATCCACGGTGAATAAATTATGTCAAAAACTATCCTCCTGATCGTTATGATTCTCTCTCTGAACTTCAGTAGCAGCGCCCAACAGGGCCTGGACCCGTTTATGGAAAGTGAGATCGGTCCACTTGTTGAAATCTATAAGACTCTGCATGCCGCACCCGAGCTTTCTCACTTCGAAGAAAAGACCGCAGCATTCTTCGCAAACCAACTGCGCAGCCTCGGTTTTACCGTAACTGAACGCGTCGGAAAGTACGAACGGCCGGAATGGGTTGCTTACGGTGTGGTCGCCGTGATGAAGAACGGCGATGGACCAACGGTGATGTTACGAACTGATCTCGATGGATTGCCCATTGAGGAAAAGACCGGTCTTCCCTATGCCAGCAAGGTAAAAGCTCGCAATGACGCCGGGCAGGAAGTCGGAGTGATGCACGCCTGTGGGCATGATATTCACATGACCAGCATGATTGGCACGGCGCGGACGTTGGTGCGACTTAAGGACCAGTGGCGCGGCACGCTGGTAATAATCGGACAACCCGCTGAAGAGACTATCGATGGGGCCAGGGCAATGCTGCGCGACGGACTCTATGAGCGGTTTCCTAAACCTGATTATGTTATCGCGCTTCATGATACCTCCGACATGGAAGCAGGGAAGGTGGGCTACTCACCCGGTTATGCAATGGCGAGTTCGAATTCAGTGGACATTAAGATCCGTGGGCTGGGAGGCCATGGTTCGCGACCTGAGGGAGCAAAAGATCCGATTGTGATTGCGGCTCAGGTAGTAGTCGCCTTGCAAACGATAGTCAGTCGCGAGGTGTCGCCGCTCGATCCTGCCGTGATCACAGTAGGAGCGATTCACGGAGGCACCAGATACAACATAATCCCCGAAGAGGTTAACCTACAGCTCACCGTTCGCGCATACAAAGAAGAGGTGCGACAACGCCTCTTGAAGGCTATTGAACGGATCACCAGGGGCACCGCGATCGCGGCGGGCGTTCCCGATGACCGGCTGCCAATCATCAAGATCAGCGAAACGGAGTTTACGACCGCAACGTACAACGAGCCAAAGTTAACCGAGCGACTGGCGGCCGTTTTCGTCAAAACATTCGGACAGGAGAATGTCGTTAGGGTACCACCGGTCATGGGCAGCGAAGACTTTGGATACTTTGGGCTCGATCAGACGATTCCTACAACCATGTTCTCGTTAGGCGCCGTTGATCCCGCAAAAGCCAAAGCAAGTCGAGAAGGTGGAGCCCCGCTACCTTCGCTTCACTCTCCGTTGTTTGCGCCCGTGCCCGACAAAACAATCAGCACCGGAGTCAGGGCGATGACCTCAGCCGTCCTGGACCTGATGAAGAGATAACCATGCTTCACGTTCACAACGGTGACTCATCGGCAAATCTATTGAAACAATCGGAACTTGGCGGCGAACACTTGCCCTGGCGGGAAGCATTAATCGCCGGGCCCACGCCGGCCGATGTGGCCGCTGTTGAGTGGAAAGCAATCCGAGCCAGGCATCTGGCGGATTTCTACGGCGGGGATGTCTCAGAGTGTCGGAACGAACTGCTCGCACAAGAAGAGCAATTGGCGAGGTTTAATCAACACGAAGAGGTTACGCTCTGGTTCGAGCATGACCTCTTTTGTCAAACAAACCTTCTGTATTTATTGAATTGGTTTGCCGGCCGGGACCTGGGAAACACAAAACTGAGCCTGGTGTGTGTGGGAGAGTTTTCCGGCATCGAGAGTTTTCGCGGGTTGGGCCAGTTGACACCCACGCAGATGGCCTCGCTGTTCGACAATCGCCACGAAGTATCGTCTTCCGAACTGGCGTTGGCACAAACTGCTTGGGAAGCATATTGCTCGCCCGATCCGAGGTCAATCGAGAGCTTGCTGCAAGGTGATACCACAGCGCTGCCCTTCTTAAAAGACGCGTTCCAGTCTCATCTTCAAAGATTCCCCTCAGTCCGGAACGGTCTGGGCAGGATTGAAAGCCGGACTCTGGAACTCATTGACAGTGGAACCAACCAGTTTCACCCATTATTTTCAGCGTGGGGTGTTGCTGAGCCGATCTATGGCCTCGGCGATTCTCAGTTCTGGATCGCACTCACGAGAATGTCAACCGCAAGAGTACCGCTTGTTGTGCCCGCGAACAGTGTCGCTCTTGAGGGACAGCTAACCCCAGAACATATTCATAAAGCTACGTTCGAGATCACGGCGATGGGAAAGAAAGTGTTAAGTGGCGACGCGGATGCGATTGAAGTAAACGGCATCGACCAATGGCTGGGCGGTGTGCATGTTTTCAGTGAGAACATCTGGCGCTGGGACCAAGCCAGCGCGCGCCTTAGGCCACCCGCATAGCCAGTTTGACCAGGAAGGCAAATACATGGACATTGAAGGAGTCAGGAGTTTCTGTTTGTCGCTGCCCCATGTCGATGAGAAGGTGCAGTGGGGGAACGATCTTCTTTTTCGAATAGGCGAGAAGATGTTTGCAGTCATGGCGTTGGACGCAACGTCGGATCATGTGCTGTCCTTTAAGTGCACGCCCGAGAAATTTGCCGAGTTAACCGAACAGCCTGGTATCGTGCCGGCGCCTTATGTAGCCCGCTACCATTGGGTTGCTTTACAGAGTTTTGATGCGCTACCCGATCGCGAGTTAAAAGCGCTGCTGAGGAACGCCTACGATCTGGTCCTGGCGAAGCTGCCAAAAAAGCTCCGGGCTAAGCTGGATCAGTAAGTTGCCAGTTAGGGGTTTTCAACCCTTTTTAAAGTTCTCAGACAACCCGCCTTGTACTCTATTGATTCCAACGAGCGTCCTCCTCAAGTAGTTTGTATTGTCATTCCAAATCAATGGGAGGTTCTCAATGAGAATCATCTTCTCGGGCCTGCTCGCTGCGCTTTTCTTCCTCGCCCTCGATCAAACAACTTACGCTACTACGAGCCTTGAGGTGCTCGCCCAGAAAGCCATCTCCAAGCGGGCCTCGGAATCCGCTCCAGCGATAGCCGAACTGCGCTCAATGGGCCCAGCCGGCCTGGAGGCCCTGATTAGATCGCATACTACTGAGATTGATCGGTATACAGACGGGCCGTTTACGCCTCCGACTGCCGACTGGCATCGCTTGAGCTCTGCTATCGACTCGGTTAGCCAACAAAGAGACAGCTACTTGTCGGGGCTGTACTGGTATACAGACCTTGAGCAGGCGCGCGATGAGGCAAGGTCCACTGGCAAACCGATACTTTCATTGCGATTGCTCGGCAAACTAAGTGAAGAATATAGCTGCGCAAACAGCAGATTCTTCCGCGCCATTCTGTATTCAAATGCTGAGGTGTCGGCGCTTTTACGGGAGCGATTTGTTCTGCACTGGAAATCGGTGCGACCAGCGCCGCGTGTAACAATCGACTTTGGCGATGGAAGAAAACTAGAGCGTACTCTAACCGGCAACAGCATCCACTACATCATTGATTCAGAAGGCCGCGTGATTGACGCTTTGCCCGGACTATATGGACCAGTGGCTTTTCGTCGGGCCTTGAACAACGCGAGAGACACGTTTGTGAAGCTGCATGGTCTGAATGACTCGGCGCGGAGCCCGGTCCTTGACGACTATCATCGTACTTCAATCAGAAGGATCACAGATGACTGGCTTGCAGATGTTAGAAGCGTTGGTGGAAAGGTTCCGGCCCACCTGATTCGGCGGTCGCCAACTCCGGATGCACCCAGGGCACTCGAGGCTGCGCCATTGGCCGTCACGAAGATGGTAACCGAAGTCAGTATCCTCCGAGCAATCACGCGAGATGCCGAGGCGCTCGGCGCTGTCACTGACGACGAAACCTGGACCAGTATCGCTCGACTACACATCGACGATGCCCGGTTGGATAACCGAAGCCTGGGACTAATCCGGCGCCAACTCCGCGAAGTTCTGGAGCCGAATGCCACCGAAAGAATCAATCTCTCAGAACTGATTGACACGCTTCAGCTCAGCGTCGCACTCGATACGGTTAGGAATGATTACATGCTGCGGACAAGGCTACACTCATGGCTGATGGTTGCCTCGGCGCGTAATAATCTCGAGGCTTTCAATGAGAAGGTTTACAGGGAACTCTTTCTGACACCGCGGAGCGACCCATGGCTGGGCCTCTTCTCGCCTGAGACTTATGTTGCCCTTGAGAATGGCGGGTTAACACGCTGACTTTAGAATGGCTTTGGAGTGCGGCGGCCCGGCGCCGCTTTGGCATGTTTGGTTGAGTAATCTGCTGAGATGTAACTTGAACTCTGGGAAGCCGCACTCCAAAGTCTACATCTTTCCGATGATTGCGTCGGCAAACTCGGCCGTTTTTGCGGTGCCGCCGATATCACGCGTTCTCACATTCCCTTCCTCGAATACGGCGAACATTGCGTTTTCTATTTTGTCGGCAGCCTCGCGTTCGCCAAGATGACGAAGCATCAGGATGCCCGATTGCAATAGAGCAGTTGGATTCGCGACTCCCTGGCCGGCTATGTCCGGAGCCGAGCCATGAACCGCTTCAAAAACCGCACCCAGTTCGCCTATGTTGGCTCCGGGAACCAACCCCAGGCCGCCCACAAGTCCCGCGCAAAGATCCGATACGATGTCGCCATAGAGATTCTCCAATAACATCACATCAAACTGTTCGGGACGCATCACCAATTGCATGCAGGCGTTATCGACGATCTTGTCGTCGGCTTCAATATCTGGAAAGTCCTGCGCCACATTGCGGAAGCAGTCGAGGAAGAGACCGTCAGAAAGCTTCATGATGTTTGCTTTATGGACCGCGGTAACTTTCTTCCTCCCCTCGCGCCGCGCGTACTCAAAAGCAAATTTGGCAATCCTGGTGGAGGCTTTTTCAGTGATGATCTTCAGGCTCTCAACGACACCCGGAACAACAACATGTTCCAACCCGGAATAAAGACTCTCGGTATTCTCACGGACAACAACCAGATCTAGTTCTGGATAACGGCAGGGAACATTCGGCAACGCGCGGACGGGCCGAAGGTTGGCGTATAGATCGAGAGTTTTACGTAAACCAACATTAACGGAAGTAAAGCCTTTTCCGACAGGCGTGGTGATTGGTCCTTTAAGCGCGACCTTATTCCTTTTGATTGATTCAAGGAGTTCAGGTGGCAGAGTGTTACCGAATTTTTCGAGAGCCTGAGCTCCGGCATAATGCGTTTCCCAGACGACATCTACGCCTGCGGCTTCAATGATCCGGACGACGTTGGATGCCACTTCAGGGCCGATGCCGTCCCCGGGAATCAGTGTGATAGTATGCTGCATAATGGTCAGTTTTGGTCCGTGGTCAGTTGTCCTGTCAGTGGTTCGTTTGTCTTTATCGGTTGTGGCTGTCACTTTAA
This sequence comes from Pyrinomonadaceae bacterium, assembly GCA_041751855.1. Lineage (GTDB taxonomy): Bacteria > Acidobacteriota > Blastocatellia > Pyrinomonadales > Pyrinomonadaceae > PSRF01. The sequence continues at coordinate 74,857 of JBGSWR010000084.1, read as the reverse complement.
GACTACAACCGTCGACCAAAACTGACAACCAACAACTACACCGGCAATCGACATCGGACAACTGACAACTGGCAACGGACCACGGGATGACGACCTTAATGCATATGCAAGAGACAGCCGATATCGTTGTCGTGGGAGGCGGCGTCATTGGTCTTTCGGTTGCCCGCGCCCTAGCACTACGCGGCGTAAAGAATGTGTGCTTGATTGAACGGTCAGAGATTGGCACGGAGGCTTCCTTTGCTGCCGCCGGTATGTTGGCGCCCCAGGCTGAGGCTGACTGCGCGGACGAGTTTTTCAATCTCGCCCGGCAGAGCCGAGATCTCTACCCTGGATTCTCCGCGGCCTTACTCGACGAAACAGGCATCGATATCGAACTCGATCAGACCGGAACTCTCTACCTTGCTTTGACGGACCATGATGAGGAAGAGATACAGAAACGCTTTCAGTGGCAGAGTAACGCCGGCCTGCCCATCGAGAAACTAACCAATCACGAAGCACGAGAGCTTGAACCGGCTATTAACGAAGATGTTCGCGCCGCACTACGGTTCCCGCTCGATATTCAAGTTGAGAATCGTAGGCTTCTCAGGGCGTTGGTTGCGGCAAATCAAGCCCTCGGGGTTCCTTTGATTACGGCTGAGACTGTAGACGCCGTGCGAACAGTGAGCGGAGTTATTGATGGTGTTGAAAGCTCAGGCGGGTTTATAGGCTGTGGCGCCGTGGTGATTGCGGGCGGCGCCTGGAGTTCAACTATTCGTGGACTGCCGTCGCTTGAAATCGAACCCGTGCGTGGTCAGATGGTCTGTCTCGCTGCCGGTGAGCGCGTTTGTCGTCACGTTATCTACAGCCCGCGCGGCTATATTGTTCCGCGAACTGACGGTCGCTTGCTGGCTGGCTCAACGAGCGAGCAGGCTGGATTCGAACGGCAGGTCACTGCCGGCGGGCTCTACAAAATCCTGTCGCGAGCGCTCGAGATTTCTCCCAGAATCGCGAATCTGGCGATAACTGATACGTGGGCTGGATTGCGACCGCGGGCCGCGGACAGTTTGCCCGTCCTTGGCCCCGATCCGGAGATCGACGGTCTTTTCTATGCAACCGGACACTACCGGAATGGAATCTTACTTGCCCCGATCACGGGCGAGTTGATCGCGGACGCGATCATGGGTAACTTTGATTCGTCGCGGTTTGGCGCCTTTTCTCCAGGTCGCTTCACTTCTGTGGCTATTAGCTGACTGGGATTTCGAATGAATCGTTCTTATTCGGGCATTTTGCTGTCATTGTTGATCAGCGTCCTGGGCGCTCCCGGTGCGCATGCACAATCGGGTGCGTTCAAGGAGGAACCAGCAAGCGTAGAAACCCGCGCGGCTGCGGTTCTTTACAAAGAGGCTGACTCCTACATCGAGAAGAAGTACGAAGAGTTTAACAACAAAAAGCTTCCCTACGATGCGAAGCTCGAGGCAACCACCAGGGATGAACAGAAGGAGCTTGCCGGTCGTTATGCGGCCGTCATCGAAGCCCGTAGCCCACTTTCGGGGGATGATTACTATTACGCGGGAATGCTCTATCACTTATCAGGAAACTCCGACGCTGCACTCGCCGCGATGAGACAGTATCTGGCAGATCACCCCGGCGGTGAGAAGAGTCAGAACGCCCGCGCCGTCGTGGTTCTTTATACGACCAGGAAGGAACTCATTTCCGAGGCCGAAGATGCGCTGGAAGCCTACAGTAAAAACGGACCACTCGATGCGGTCGAGCTTTATGGTATGGCAACGCTGGTTGCGGACGCACTCTATCGAAATAAGGAGTATGACCGCATGGCGGTGCATGCAAAGCAGATGGTTCGCGCGGCTAAGCTTGCGGCTGAAACAGCGAAAATCTCGCCCATTAAGCGAGATGACATGTTGTTGAAGTCGGCCTCATTTCTTGCTGAAGCTTACGGCAAACTTGACCGCAGGGAGCACGCGGTTTCAACGATCCAGGAGTTACGAAAACTCGCTCTCGGGATCCCCTCGGCAAATCTCTACAAGATGGCAACCGTTCGGCTGCTCTCGCTGGACCCTTCTATAGACTTTCGTCAGCCACTCACTTCGGCAGGTGGTGAAGTGAAGCCTCTGCCCGAGATCCATGGTGCTGAGTGGATCGATCAGAAGCCCGTGAAACTTTCACAACTGCGCGGTAAAGTCGTGCTGCTCGATTTCTGGGCCCACTGGTGCGGCCCGTGTCGATACACCTTTCCCAAACTACAACGTTGGCACGAAACCTATAAAGACAAAGGTCTGGTTATTCTGGGTTTGACAAACTACTTTGGTCATGCGGAGGGGCGCGAACTCAGCCAGAAAGACGAGTTGGCCTTTCTGCGGGAGTTTAAGAAGAAGAATCGGCTGCCCTACGGCTTCGTTATCGCTGATAATCCGCAGAATGATCTTAATTACGGGGTCTTTTCTCTCCCAATGTCGTTTTTGATCGATCGACGAGGGACTGTGCGCTTTATCTCAATGGGGGCCGCCGAACAAGAGATTGCAGCGCTCGGCAGGATGATTGAGAAATTGGTAGCGGAACCGGTCGCGGAAACGGACGGGACCCCACAATGATTGACGCCTTCGGTCCGCGCGGAGTTAACCGTATAATCAAAGCCTATTCGAGTTGTAGAAGGTATTAATGGAAGGTTCAAATATATCTATCGGCATCGCTTTCCTGGCAGGCATACTTTCGTTTCTCTCACCTTGTGTCCTGCCGCTGGTGCCGGGTTACGTCTCGCTTATCTCCGGCGTCAGTATTGATCGTTTGAAGGCCGATGGGTCCCACCTGGGAGCCAGACGCGCGGTTATCTTTAATTCGATTGCCTTTAACATCGGTCTTTCCATGATCTTTATCGCCCTCGGAGCTACGGCCGGCTGGGTGGGTGCTTCAATCACCAGTAATCCTTGGGTGCGAATCATTGGCGGAATCATAATCATTGTTTTTGGTTTGCAGTTGATTGGCCTGCTCAAGATCCGCGCACTTTATAAGGATACGAGAGTCTTTTCCGAAGAGAAGCCGCGTGGCATGCTTGGTTCATTTACTCTGGGAATTGCCTTTGCCGCTGGCTGGACGCCATGTATTGGCCCAATCCTCGGAGGGATCATCGGGCTGGCAGCAACGAGTGGCGGCTGGCGCAGTGGCCTGGTCCTTTCGGCATTTTACTCCGCAGGTCTGGCAGTACCTTTTCTGCTCACCGGTCTCGGGATAAATAAGTTTCTTGGCTTCTATTCGAACTTTCGGAAGCACCTGCACAAGGTCGAGGTAGTATCGGGCGTGATCCTGATCGCAGTTGGTCTGCTGGTGGCCAGTGGGTATGCTACTTTGTTGGCCAGTTCCCAGTTGGCGGCCATCATGCCAAACGCCGAGTCCTGGATTAAAGTGCAACCGGCCGATCCGGCCACGGTCGCAGCCGGTCTGAATAAGGAAAATCTTCAGCCGGTTCCTGAGGTTGAGCTGAAGACGCTCGATGGTCAGAGCTTTCAACTGAGCAGTCTCCGCGGTCGCGTCGTTCTTCTGAATTTCTGGGCCACGTGGTGCGTACCATGTCGTTCAGAGATTCCTGAGTTCAATGTAATGCATCGGGATCTTGAATCGCAGGGGCTCTCGGTCGTTGGTGTCTCAACTTACGACAGCGCTAATGACGTACGAAATTTCTGGAAGGACATTCCCCAGGACTATACTTCTCTGGTTGGCGACAGTGGAGTCGAATCTAAATTTGCGGTCAGCGGGTTGCCGACCACTTTCATCATCGACCGCGAAGGTAATATAAGAGCCAAAATCATTGGTGAACGGAAGCGTGACACATTTGAGGCCGCCGTTAGACCCTTGCTCGAGGAGAGCAGCGCCACGGCCCAACGCCACGATTAGTGCTTTCGCAGTTCAGGGATCAGCCCATATGAAATACTTTGCCATTATCCTGCTTGCATTCGCATTATTGCCTGCTGTGACTCTCGCCCAGGGTGGTCACGAATACGCGCCACTTGAAGAGAAAAACGTCAATTACAAAAGTTGGGTTCTGAAGGACCTCAAGACCGATGAACCGGTTGAGCTACGCTCGCTGGTCGAAGGCAAGAAGCTGGTGATGGTCGTTTACTTTGCTCCCTGGTGTAAGAACTGGAAGTTTCAGGCGCCGGTGGCCGCGAAGCTATACGAGAAATACAAGAGCCAGGGATTCGAAGTAATTGGCGTCAGTGTGTATGGGACGCGCGACGAAGTGCAAGAGTTCTTTGGCCCTTCCGGCCCACCTTACCCCGTTGTTTGCGATACCGAGGCCCGTGAGGATCGAGACAAGACCCCGCATTACGAATACCGCCAAGCCGCCGGCGACAAACGACGCTGGGGCTCACCCTGGAATATATTCCTCGAGCCGGCGAGGCTCAATCAAAACGGAGACGTACTCACCGAAAAGGCCTGGGTCGTAAGTGGAGAGTTGATTGAATCCGAAGTGGACACGTTTATTGGCAAGCGACTTGGTCCAACCGCTGCTGCGATCGTGCCGTGTGAGAACTAGGGCATGATCCACTAACTCACCCGAAATACACGATTTGAAATCAAACGAATACCCATCCCCATCTCTTCGGTAGTTTCCACCAGCTTCTAAAGTGAGGTGTCTCTGCAAGCAAACCACACAAGGGCATCTGGCTAAAGACGATTGTACTTGCTAAGATGACGGGCTTTTTATTTAAGACTGATTCATTACTGGTACGTTCATGAAACTTCGGTTGCTCTATCACGGTCACTGCTTCGACGGCGTTGCCTCGGCCGCCACCTTTACACGCTTTTACAAAGAGCGCATTCGCACCGATGCTGATGTTCGTTATCGCGGCTTGCTGCATCGCCCCGGCACGCTTTTCGACCTCGATATGTTTGATGGCGACGAGAATGCCATAGTCGATTTCAAATACGCCGCTTCCGAGAAGCTTACCTGGTGGTTTGATCATCATGAGTCGGCGTTTTTGACACCGGAAGACGAAGCGCACTTCCGCGCAGACAACTCAGGCAAGAAGTTTCTCGATTCCACCAGAAAATCCTGCACCGAGTTTATCGCGGACGTTGCACGAGACAAATTTGGTTTTGATGATGAGCCTTTGCATTCCCTGATTCATTGGGCTCACATTATCGATGGCGCCCTTTATGAATCGCCGGCCCAATGTGTCGAGCTTAAGGAGCCTGCTTTGCAATTGATGCAGGTCATCGAAGCTGATCCCGATGATGATTTTATTGAGCAAGTGATCCGTGACCTGACAATCAAAAGTCTCGAGCAGGTCGCTACCAGCGAAGAGGTACAGCGTCGCTTTCGCCCGATTCTGGCACAGCACCTGGAAACCCTCGAAACAATAAGGGAGCGAGCATCATTCGCACACGGTGTGGTCCAATTTGATCTGGTGGATAAAGGCTACGATGGCTTCAACAAGTTCATTCCTTACTACCTTTATCCTGATACTACTTACTCAGTAGCTCTTACCAGAGGGCAGCATCGCACCAAAATCTCGGTTGGTTCAAATCCCTGGGCGCCTGTGCCCCGTAGTCACAACATCGCAAAGATCTGCGAGCGCTACGGCGGCGGCGGACATGCGGTGGTGGGCGCCGTGTCATTCAGGCCCGACGAGGTGGAGAAAGCCCGCGCAGCAATGAAGGAGATCGTGCAGGAGTTATCGGTCGTTTCTTGAGTCCTCAAAGAGCCAATCGCGTAGTTGACCCGCCAGCGCTAATCAACTCTGCTTAGATAAGCGTCAAAGGTGTGGTTTGAATGCTGCCGGCAAGCTTTTTGTGACGGGGTGGTTACGTTGTACTTCGAGTTCAATAGAGCTAGAATCGCCGCTAAATGGATGACCTCACTTCAACCATTTCGAGCCTCTTAACCTGGAACCACATATCGACCGTCGGTGACATACTCTCCATTGCGAGTTTCGTCTTAACGGTTTTTGTCTTAGTTGAGACTCGCAAACTTAGAAGCATTTACATACTGCGAATGAGGGGGCCTTCGCTCATAAGAGAGTTATCTAAATCAGCCTCTAATCTCTCTAACTACGTGCTTGAGTTTGAAGATTCGGTTCCGCAAATAGCCGAAGAACTTGGCCGGATTGGAGTTAAGCTGAAATGTTTGAAAGAAAACTGAGCGGCAATCAGCGGTCCTCTGTTAAGGGGGTGCGAAAGCTCGTTGACCAATGTGAGATCATGTCTCAGAATAAGGAGCGAATCAGACACGTTTACATTGAGCTGATCAAGCTTATTGAGGAACTTAAGGATCATCAAAAGGACCTTCCCTGGGAGAAGTAAGTATGGCCCATCAAAGGAATAAATGGATCGATGCCGTTGGAAAGTTGATTGAACTCACCCAGAAGCGCCGGTTGCTCTGGCGGCCGACATCAGCAAAAGACTCCCATGTCGAACATAACAAGGATGTTGAGCTGATTTATGAGACAGACTACAGGGGCAAGACACTAAGGCTCTACGAGCGGCGCGCGCCTCATGAGAAGGCCTACTCTGAATGGTTTTCAGTGGGAGAGCCGCACTCGAAAACCGAAGTAGTTCTGGAATTAGTCGATTCGACCGGACTTGGTGGTTGGGCGTTCCCTGATTCTGAAGCAGTTCGTCACCTTCTCGTTGCCGTGAAGTACCAGGCAACGGGGGTGAGTCAGTTCCTCGATGAATTGCTGGCGGAAGCCGTATAGTTTAACAAAACAAACTACTTCGCCATTAACGCTTCAATCTCGTCCGGCTGTTTGGGCACCTTGCTCGTCAGAACACGAGCGCCGTTCTGCGTAATGACCACATCGTCCTCAATACGCACGCCGATACCCAGGTACTGCTCGGGGATGTCCTTCGTGTCGGCGGCAATATAAAGACCCGGCTCGACGGTCATCACCATACCCGGTTCCAACGCCCGAGACTCTGCGCCATAGTAGTAACGACCCACATCATGCACATCGATGCCCAGAAAATGACCCAGCCCGTGCATGTAAAACTGCTTGTACTTCTCTTCCTTGATCAGCTCTTCCGGATCGCCTTTCAGTAAGCCCAGACGGACCATGCCCTTCGTCAACATTTCTATTGAGTAATTTTTTAAGTCATCATGCCTGATCCCGGGCCGCGCCTTTTCAATGCAGGACATCTGCGTCTCGAGGACGAGATCATAAATCTCACGCTGGGCCTTTGAAAACCGGCCGTTGATAGGGAAAGTTCGCGTGATATCGGAAGCATAACCCTCGTATTCAGCGCCGGCATCGATGAGCAACAAGTCGCCATCGCGTAACTCGCCGTCGTTATTGATGTAGTGCAGAATGGTCGCATTCACGCCGGCGCCAACAATAGAAGTGTACGCCGGGGCGGCTGCTCCATGTCGCCGAAAAAAGTGTTCAATTAGAGCCTCGATCTCGTACTCCTTCATTCCGGGTCGCGCAGCCTTCATCGCCTCACAATGAGCTTCTGCGGCAATGTCAGCAGCACGCTGCATCATCTCAATCTCTTCAGCCGTCTTCAGGACGCGCAGCTCATGAACAATTGTGCCCGGATCGATAATAGTCTGCGGCGGATGGATCGGCTTGCGGGTCATGGCCCGCATGCGCGCAATCTGGCGAATTATCGTGTTATCGAGGTCGGGATTAACACCGAGCCGGTAATAGAGTCTGTCAGCACCGTCGAGAAGGTCGTGTAGTTTCTCGTCAAATTCCGCAATCGGATAAGCCTCGTTGGCGCCATATTCAGCTTTGGCGCCTTCGACACCGGCGCGGCGGCCATCCCAGATCTCCCTTTCAGGGTCGCGCGGGCGGACAAACATTACGAACTTCTCTTCCTTTTCAGGAGCAATCACGGCGATTGCGTCCGGTTCTTCGAAACCGGTCAGGTAGAGGAAGTCTGAATCCTGGCGGAACCTGTACTGCGTATCGTTTGAGCGGGTTGCTTCACGGGCGCTCGGAATGATGGCGACGGATCTCTGGTCCATCCGCCGCATGAATTCCGCGATTTGCGGTCGAATCATAAGGGTGTCTCCTAAGAAACAAGGGTATTTCGGGACTCATTGTACCCGAGTGAGCAATGTAGCGCATGCTGTTAGCTTGCGTTCGGGGACAAGAGATCTTTCGAAGTGAATATTCAACGTTAAATGCTATGGCGCAGAAATTTCTCAGATTGAAATATTCAACTGGAATTTTAGAGCTGCCGACGGAACTCAACCTAACAGGATGCGCCACCAGGATGCACCACCAGGATGCACCACTCGGAGACACTAGGCGGTGAAGTCGCTTTGGTGGATAATCGGATAAAGGTCATGAGTGTTCAGACGCTTAACAATCAACTAGCCCAGAAGAAAGAGATCATCTCCTACGATCCAGCTACGGGCGAGGAGGTCGGGCGGGCTCCTCAGTGTACGACCGACGAAGTAAAAGAGGCAGTCGCGCGCGCACGCCTGGCCCAACCCGCGTGGGCCGCAATGACCTACAAGGAGCGCGCTAGGGTAATACGGCGAGCGCGCGAGATCATGCTGGCGGAAAGGCATGAACTCGCCCTGCTAATCGCACGCGAGACCGGAAAACCTGTCGCCGAAGCTCTCGCGATGGAAGTCGTGCCTACACTAGCTGCAATGCATTACTTTGCTCGCAAGACTCAGCAGCTCTTGCGACCACAGAAAATCGATCTTGGTCAGTACGCATTCCTGGGGCGCTCTTCGAGGATAGTCTACAAACCCATGGGTGTGGTCGGCATCATCTCTCCCTGGAATTTTCCGCTGGCTACCCCGGCTCACGAAGTCGTTATGGCTTTGATGGCGGGGAATTCAGTGGTCCTGAAACCAAGCGAACTTACGCCACTTACCGCGCTCAAGCTTGAGGAGATTCTCAAACGTGCCGGGTTGGACCAGGACCTTCTGAAAGTAATTATTGGCGACGGGGCGACCGGGACCGAATTGATTGACGCTCCGGTCGACAAGATCATGTTCACCGGAAGTGTTGCTACCGGAAAGCGGGTTGCCGAAGCCGCAGCCAAACATCTCACACCGGTCGTGCTTGAACTGGGCGGCAAGGATCCAATGATTGTGCTCGCGGATGCCGATCTGGAGAATGCCGCTCGCGCTGCGGTATGGGGCGCGTTTGCGAATTCCGGACAAGCCTGCGCGTCAGTGGAACGTTGCTACGTTCACGAGTCTGTGGTCGGGCCGTTTCTCGATCTGGTTATCAGGGAAACTCGAGCGCTCAGGCAGGACAGCCCGACAAAAGAGCATACCGACATCGGGGCCATGTCAAACGATCGCCAGTTGCGGATTGTTGAGGAGCATGTGAACCAGGCGCTGGAACAGGGAGCGCGTGCGCTTACAGGAGGGAAGCGCGAAGGGAGGAATGGGTTATTCTATCAGCCGACGGTACTGACAGGCGTCGATCACCGCATGACGGTAATGAATGAAGAGACATTTGGCCCGGTGCTGCCCGTCATGTCGTTCAAAACTGAAGCAGAGGCGATCAAACTCGCAAATGAGAGCTCGTTTGGTCTGACTGCCATGGTTTGGACCAGGGACATCAAGCGAGGACGCCGTATCGCTGAAAAGATTGACGCTGGCACAGTGATGGTTAATGAAGTGCTTTATACACACGGAATCGCAGAAACACCATGGGGCGGAGTAAAGGAAAGTGGCTATGGCAGAACCCACGGACGGATGGGAATGTTGGAGCTTGTGTCGCCCCAACATATCCACGTTAATAGATTTTCCTTCCTTCCCGATCTCTGGTGGTATCGCTATTCGACGCCCGCAACAAAACTCTTCGACGCGCTAGCAATCCACTTTACTACCGGCTCGATAGTGAGAACTGCCAGGCTCCTGCCGCAAGCGATCCGCCGCCTTCTCGAGCTGCGTAAAGATACAAAAATCTGAACATTCTCCTCCGTAACGAGTAGTTGTCTAAGCTTTAAAGGCCGCTTTGGCCGGAAAGCTTTTTCTCCGGCGTCGTCACAAAACAAGCATTATCAGGAAATTACGGCCGAACGCCGGAAGGGTTTTCCCAGGCTACCGAAGATGGCATTTAGGAAGCCGAATTTTTAAGATTCATTTTTTAGGATAAAAACTACGGATTAAGATTGACAAACAATGGTGGTGCGCATTATACATTCCGGGTTCTAACATATCGATAGAGCTCCCCTTCTGAATATGGCAGGAAAGTGCCGCGTGCAGCTTTCCTCTACTTCCTGTGTTTTGTGTATTTGGACCGAGGGAGCGTTTTAACGACGGCTTCGTCTTCTCGCAGCAACAGGCCCGGCTCGGACAACAGCCGGATATCTGATTACAAACTCGAGTCAAACAACAAACCGGGGAGGTATCAAATGAAAAAGAGAGTGATTCTGGCGCTAGCGCTGGCGTCCGTCGTAGTGGTCCTGCCGATTGCCTATAGCACAACACTTGAAGACATCGCTGTATCTGCCGCTGCCGGCCAACGCCAGCAGGGAAAACTATTGAGAGCCGAGCGGGCCATTCCAGGGAACTACATAGTGGTCCTGAACGAAAAGGCAGGTGATCCCTACGAGGCTGCTCTGCGTATGACTTTCGCTTACGGAGGTTCCGCGCGCCATGTCTATAGCCGGGCGCTTAAAGGTTTCTCAGTAACTATGCCGGAAGCGGCGGCTATTGCCCTGAGTCGCGATCCGCGCGTGGCCTACGTGGAAGAGGATGGTGAGATGTCCATTGTCGCCACTCAGACCAATGCCACATGGGGTCTGGATCGCATCGACCAGCGCGATCTCCCGCTCAATGGAACCTACAACTACGACTTTACTGGCGCTGGAATAACGGCCTACATAATTGACACCGGCATACGCGCCACTCACAACGAGTTTGGTGGCCGGGTAACGGCTGGTTTTACTTCAATCAACGATGGTCGTGGTACGGATGACTGCAACGGTCACGGCACGCATGTGGCCGGCACCGTAGGCGGCTCGACTTATGGGGTTGCAAAAGGCGTGACGTTGGTACCTGTGCGGGTGCTTAACTGCCAGGGGTCAGGGACAACTTCCGGGGTGATCGCCGGAGTTGACTTTGTTACATCCCACCACTCCGCGGGCACTCCGGCAGTCGCAAACATGAGTCTCGGCGGGAGCGCCTCGTCATCCCTGGACACGGCTGTCAACAACTCGATCAATGATGGCGTTACTTATGCCGTAGCGGCGGGCAATAGCAACGCAAATGCCTGCAACTACTCCCCGGCAAGGGTAGCAAATGCTTTGACGGTCGGCTCGACAACAAGCTCGGATGCGCGCTCTTCATTTTCAAATTTCGGAACGTGCCTGGACATATTCGCTCCTGGATCGAGCATTACCTCTGCATGGTATACGAGCAACACAGCGACAAACACCATTTCGGGCACTTCAATGGCATCGCCTCATGTTGCTGGTGTAGCAGCGCTCTATTTGCAATCGAATCCAGGCGCCTCGGTCGCCACAGTTTCGGCGGCAATTATCAACAACTCAACGCCGAACAAGGTGACGAGTGCGGGTTCGGGATCGCCCAACCGGCTACTCTATTCACTTCTGGGTGGCTCGTCGCCGACACCAACTCCGACGCCTGAGCCGACACCGACGCCTGAGCCGACAGCAACACCGACTCCAACTCCAACTCCTGCACCCGGGATATCCCTTTCGGTGAGCGGCTACAAAGTAAGAGGAGTACAGCAGGCAGACCTAACCTGGTCCGGCGCAACATCGTCTAACGTTGACGTATGGCGTAACAACGTGAAGATTACAACTACGCCTAACGATGGATTCCACACTGATCCAATCAACAATCGTGGCGGTGGTTCTTACACTTACCGGGTTTGCGAGGCTAACACCTCGACTTGCTCGAATAATGTGACCATTAGCTTCTAGAAGGTTACCTTCCGGACTCTTAGTGCCGCAGAGGTTTGGCTGCGGGTTAAATCTATAACTTTACAGGGGGTACGGTTCGTCCGTACCCCCCCAACATCTACAGTATCCAAACCTCCGACCGATTTTCCTGTTCCCGCTGCTTTAGCCGTCCCGGTCGCGGTTTCGTTTGCAGCCCGGCAAGCCCCAGCCATTGGTGGTTGATACGACTGGGCCTGCAAGCTAGATGGGTGGACCCGTTCAGATGGACCACACAAAGCCCACCAACGGAGTTGGTGGATGGTTCGATCTGACCTACAAGCGCTGTGATCCACCTCTTCGCACTCGTTCGCCAGTAGGCTAGGTCGAACAATCCACCAACTGCCGTTGGTGGTCTTTATCTAAACTTCAAGAGAAAACGGGGGGCGGCAGCTTCAGTAGGCCAGGTCGAACGAATCCACCAACTGCCGTTGGTGGTCTTTTGTGGTGGGCCGTAGAAGAGAACGAGGGGTGAGCACCTTTTGTAGGCTAGGTCGAACGATCCACCAACTGCCCGTTGGTGGTCTTTCTCTGCGGCGCCCTTTTGTAAGCCGGGTCGAACGACTCCACGCCGGTGGTCATCTTTCGCCCGTTCGTGGTCGTTTGCATCCTGATCGGATCACCTCTTGGTAAGGGGTCAAACAATGCCAAAAATGCCCTTGGTGGTCTTAATGTGGTCCATGTCGCTCCAGATCGTGACTCTGCGTTGCCACAAGCTACTTTGCCCCTCACCCTACTTGCTTTAGCTACTCTCCGGCCATTACCATGGCAAAGCCTATCTTTCGACGTGATATCGCCGAGGTACCAGGAAATTTGCTCAAAGCTTTCATGCACCGGCGCGAACGCGCCTATTACGAACGTGACACAAACCGCGTCGTTCGGCCTTTCGAGTGGGGCCTTTCCTTTATTACTGATCATGTAAACGGAGACGACCCACGCGACGTTTTTCGCCGGCACACCAAAAAGGCGCTTAACCGCAGCGATCACTTTTATTCATTACCTGAGACGACTGACTTCGATCTCAGAGATAATCGCTTGACCTGGACCAGTGCGGTCCGCACTTCCTCTGCGGAAAACAACCTGGCGCGTGCGCGGTTGTTTCCAGCCACGAGGAGGAGAGGCTCGCGACCGCGATCAGCAATCGTCGTCCTGCCCCAGTGGAATGCCCAGCGTGACAGTCACGTCGAAGCCTGCCGGATCTTCAATTTCCTGGGTATCTCAGCACTCCGTCTGACGCTGCCTTATCACGAAGAGCGCAGGCCCCCTGAACTCGAACGCGCTGACTATCTTGTCGGGACAAACGTAGGTCGCACCATTCAATCGTTTCGCCAGGCAGTGCTCGATACAAGGGCTGCGGTGAGATGGTTGAAGAGTTATGCAGGGTATGATCGCATTGGCATCCTCGGGACCAGCGTCGGCTCCTGTATTGCTTTTCTCACTTTCGCCCACGAGCCTGCCATTGATGTCGGAACCTTCAATCACGTGTCCGGGTACGTTGCGGACGTGGCCTGGCACGGGCTATCGACGCGTCACGTGCGGGAAGGTTTCGCAAACCATCTCACGCTCGATGAACTCCGAGACTGCTGGATGCCGATAAGTCCAGTGCCGTATATCCCCCGCGTTGCCAGGATGCGAACACGTCCAATCCGTTTCATCGCGGCTCGCTACGACCTAACCTTCCCGGTGGAGCTTACCCGAGAGGTAATTGCAGAAGCTAATCAGCATGGACTCAGCCCTGACGTAGTCTGGCTGCCCTGCGGCCACTACACCACTGCCGAAATGCCCTGGAAAGCTCTTGACGCCTGGAAGATTGCCACCTTTTTTCGTAAACACTTATGAATACCCTCAACTCCGGTTGATTCTTAAAGCCCGCTCGAGAGGTGTCAGCCCGTGTCTATCGAAGTGAACTATCCGGCGCCTTGGCTTCCTTTTCCTTTTAAGATCAGCCCTTTTTTTTAAGGGGAACGCGGAAATCTCTGGCGGAGCCAGCGGGGGCGGGGACAAGCAAAGAGTGACTATTTCTGGGCGGCTGGTAAGCTTTGGTATCAACCAGAACCATTGCAGGTATCCCCCACAGAAGGCGATCAGCCAGTAGACGGGGAAATCCATTGAAGGCAGCAGGTCGAGCGATGCGACAAACGCAGTCGCGATCAAGCCACCAGGAAAAGACAGGAGATACATAAAAGGCAGCAATTCTACTTCCGCGATGTAGCAACCCCGCGGAAGGCAAGCACCTAGTCCGAGGTGTAGCAACGAAATTGACGCCGCCAACCAACAAGCCCTGATGATCGTGTACCATTTGCCCTTCAACTGCATGATGGATAGTTAGACAAAAAATCGCGCGAGTTGTTCCAACGTTCTCTGACTTAAACTGAATGCCAGCTAACATCAGCAAGCTCCTCGGAAGGCTCGAAGCAGCAAAGCGGCTTTTCGGTCATAAAGAGATTTCCGGACTTGAGAAGACGTTCAAACTCCTGGCCCATCGCCGCATTAGCGTTCCGGAAGAACTAATCCGTTTTCACGAGTCGCTTCTCTTCTTTCGCGCGTATCCTCCCACCGCCGGAGTGTTGCGTGAGGTTGAGAGCAGTCTCTTGACCTTTAGGGAGCGAGTTGAAGCGCTTCGCAAGTCCGGCCGCGATCTTTCGCCGCTCGCGCCCCCTGAAGTCTCGGGTATCGCTGGAACCTCTGTTACAGATACCTTTAGCTACTACACCGTTTGCTGGTTGCGACGGCGTTACCCTTCGCAAATCGCCCTTGATTGGGAATGGTTTGAGGATGAAAACCGGCTGGCAGCTACCTGGCCTAGATTCTTACCTTTACTGGAAGAGGACGCTTACGTTGAGGCGAATGTTCCTTATAAGAGATGGTTGCAGGCGGCGAAGGGACAGAGCCGGGATGTAGCATGGTTGCTCTCCCGCTTTGAGTCTCTGCCCCTTACCGAGAAAGAAAAGGCGGAACTCTTTGACTCACAGAAGCTGTACGTTCGCTGGGCACCTGAGGACCGCTCGACCCGTACCGGGATGAAACGTGCGACCCGTGGGGTTTTCTATCATCGGCAGACACTCATCAGCCGGCGCCAGGTCTCTCTCCAGGATGAATTGCGCAGTACCAGCTTCTCGGTGCAGAGTCTTTCAAAAGGGAAGGGTGAGTCGATCCTGAATCTGGCACGCGAAACTTCGACGGTTCGGTATCGCGAGCTCTATGGATTCACGCACGGCGATGCGGAGAGAGTTGTCAGGGTCAGTGCTGGTCGCGGAGTGGATCTATTCGTGATCGGGCTTCTGCCCGAGCATCGTTTGCCACTGCGCGCTTATCACGCTGCATTGATTTTCAAGAATGGCGTTCCCGTTGCCTATTTCGAAGGACTATCATTATTTGAGCGGATGGAAAGCGGCTTCAACCTTTACTACAGCTTTCGTGAAGGTGAGACTGCCTGGATCTATGCAAAGACGCTTGCGCTCTTTCACCGATTGCTGGGCGTAAATACGTTCACGATCGATCCTTATCAGATCGGCTACGAGAATGAGGAGGGCATCGAGTCAGGGGCGTTCTGGTTTTATCGCAAATTGGGGTTTCGTCCAGTGAGGCATGACCTGTTGGAAATCGTAAAGAAAGAGGAGGAGCGACTTGCGGCGCGTTCCGGGTACCGCACACCGGCAAGAGTACTGCGCAAGCTTGCGGAAGGCCCGTTGACCTTTGCACCTGCTAATGAAAAGCGTGGAGACTGGGACCGTTTTCAGGTGCGCACTATCGGTCTCGCAGTCCAACGGCGCATGGCGGCGGAGTTTAAGGAAGATGCCAATCTGTTCCGCACCACTGCGAGAACTTTAGTATCACAGATGACCGGTCTTAAGCCTCAGAGTCTAAGGAAGGCCGAGCTGAGCGCGCTCAATAAGCTGGCCCCGGTATTGACGCTCATTCCCGACCTGGAGCGGTGGTCTGCCAGGGAGAAGCATGCGCTGGCAAAGGTCATCCGAGCCAAGGCTGCCGGTGACGAGACCGTGTATTTGAGACAACTTCAGCATCATGGACGTTTGCGCGAAGCGATCCTCAAGTTGGGATCTTGAGTTTCACATCGAGTCATCGGCCTCGTCTGCGTGCATCCGTTCTAGGGCTTATTTTTCAAGCATTCCTCTAAGCGCCTTTCAAACACAATGTGTTCGGAAAAGTTCTCAAGCTTTGCGAAGTATTCGGCATTCCGGTCGAGCGCATTCTGAGGAACCAGGCCAACTATCTCCGTGCTGACGATTTCGACGTCCTCATGTTCTGCCGCGCGACGCACCGCCTCGTAAGCCGCACTCATTCCCGTAACGTCGTAACTCACCAGATTCATTGAAACCTGTACCAACCCTCTGGTGTGCAGTTCAAAGCCCAGAGCCTTTACAAACGGAAGCCCTCCGCTTCGAGTGCGCACGGTCTTCGCGATCTTTTTTCCGATACTCAGGTCGGTCGTTTTCAGGTTGATATTGAAGGCGATCAGGAACGGGCGAGCACCAACCGCAATCGCGCCGGCGGTCTCATGGACTCTAAGTGGACCAACGTCCGGGGCCCGGGCTGGATCGATGGCGATCTGGTCTCGCAATATCTCAAGTCCGCCACGCCTGACATCCTCAAGCTTGAAGCGCTCGGGGCGACGAGCTGCGCGCTCATAAAAATAGACGGGTACTGAAAGTTCGTTGGCAATCCGTTCCCCCGCCTGGTGTGCCAGGTCTACACAATCCTCCATTGTGACGCCCCGCACGGGAACAAAAGGCATCACATCGGTGGCTCCCAGTCGGGGATGCTGCCCCGTATGATTGCGCATGTCGATCAACTTGACGGCAAGAGCTACGGCCCGCACGCCCGCTTCAACCACGTTTTCAGGCGTTGCCACAAACGTAATTACTGAACGGTTGTGGTCGGGGTCTTGATGTGTATCAAGCACGCAGGCCGTGGGTACGGATTGAATAGCGTCGCACAAACGGACAATAGTTTCCGTCTTGCGACCTTCACTAAAATTGGGAACAGATTCGACGATACGATGCATAGGGGTATTTCTGATTGCCGATTTGCGATTGTCGATCGCCGATTGTCGATTGCCCGATTGTCGATTGTCGATTGTCGATTGCCGATTGTCGATTGCCCGATTGCCGATTGCCGATTGTCCGATCGCCGATTGCCCGATTGTCCGATTGTCGATTGCCGATTGCCCGATTGTTAGTGAAGCTTTTCCAAGCTACGATTGCAAATCGGCAATCGCAAATCTAAAATCGCAAATCTAAAATCGCAAATCTAAAATCGCAAATCCCCAATCCCCAATGTCCTCTAACCGCTTTATCGACGAACGTAAAAATACCTGGCAACGGCTCGAAGATCTGCTCAGCCTTTTGGACAACACCAGCCTGAAGCGGCTGAGTCGAGAAGAAGTACGGGAATTGGGCAGAATCTATCGGCGAACCGCTTCTGACCTGGCGATTGCCAGGGCCGAGGCGCGCGACCCACGACTCCTTAACTACCTTAACAATCTGGTTATCAGAGCTCACGGCCGGATCTATCGCGCCGATCCGCAAGGGGAAAGGCGCCTTCGGGTATTCTTTACGCAGGAGTTCCCGCAAACTTTTCGCCGCCGCTGGCGCTACACCTTTGCGTCGTTCAGCGTTTTTATGCTTTTCAGTCTGATCGGATTCATTGGCAGCTATTACGATTCCGAATTCTCAGAACTAGTGGGCGTCTCACCTGCTTTTCGTGAACTCTTTATTGAGACCCAAACGCACTGGTGGGAGCGGCTCAATGAAGCCAATCAGGTGGGCGCCAGCACCATCCTCACTCACAACATTCAGGTCACAATCTATGCCTTTGCGTTGGGAGCTATTTTTGGTCTGGGTACGTTGTACGTTCTGGCTTACAACGGAGCAAATATCGCCGCCGTCCTGGCCCTGACTTACCGCGCCGGCTTTGGAAATGACCTGTTGACTTTCATGGCCGCTCATGGAGTGATTGAGCTCTCTTGTATCTTCATGGCCGGTGGTGCAGGGCTTTTGATTGGCACAGCGATGGTATTCCCGGGAGATCTGTCACGAGCTGATGCCTTAAAGACGCGTGGCAAGGATGCGATTCGCTTGATGATGGGGGTTGCGACGCTCCTGGTAATTGCGGGAATAATCGAGGGCTTCATTTCGCCGGCCCTGATCCATCCCGGATTCAAGTTCGCTACTGCCGGCCTCACGGGTGTGGCTCTGTATTCATACTTGTTGCTGGCTGGGCACACTAAGGACGTTCAGAGCTAAGAATGTCGGGGATGGTCCCTCATTCAGACGAAATGTCAGATGAAAAATGTCAAATTGATTTTCCAACCAGTGATAAGGATGCCATTACTCCGGAACATTTTTCATTGGACATCTGTCATTTCTCATTTCTCATTGTTGACAGCGGGACTCCTCAACGCCAGAAAAATGTCAAATGAAAAATGGCAAATTGATTTTCAATCCGTTGTTTTCCAAACCGTTGTTAGGATCCGATTCGCTTGCCGATAGACTAAAGGAGCCCTCTTTCTTTCACCTGCAAATATTTTTCCAACAAAACCGGCGCCAAACGGGCCGCTGTAACATCCAACGCCAGCCCTCCCTGCGATTCAACCAGTCGAAGCGCGGCCTCACGCTGATGAATGATCTCTTCCGCGACTGATTGAGTGAATAGATCGCGCACAGTTTCAGGCGCCTCACCAACCACGGCTTTAAGGTCACGATCTGCGATCGTTACCACGAGCGGAAGGTGCCGGGGCCGCAACAGTCGCAACGAGGAAAGCAATTCCCGCGAGCCTTCTTCATCGACAAGATCTGTCAACAGCACCACCAGTGACCGTCGCTTACTGTTAGCTGCGATGAACTCGAGGGCCCGGGCGTAGGACGGCTCGATCATCTCGGGCTCGACTGCATACAAGGCTTCTAGAGCGGATTCGATATGATCGCGCCCGCGACCTGGCGGCAAAAAACTTCTGATCTTCCGGCCGAAGACGACGAGACCTGCATTGTCGCCGGCTTTGGCAGCCGCTGACATCAAAGCCAACGCCGCATGTACTGCCACATCAAGTTTGCTTTCCTGCTCGATCCGCGCCGTCATCAAGCGTCCTGCATCAAGCGCGATCAGAATTGTCTGGTCTCGCTCGATCTGATACTGGCGAGTTGTCAATTTGCCGCGCCGAGCAGTGGCGGTCCAGGAAATGTGCCGCAGTTCATCTCCGCGCACATAATCGCGCAATGATTCGAACTCTCGCCCTTCACCGCGCCAGGAACTCTTCCGGCGAGCCGCCACCAACGAACGCGCTCCCAGTGCCTTCAACTCCACCTCACGCGCTCGCCTCATATTCGGATAGACCTTTACGAAGACCGACTCACCAAGATAGGTTTCACACCAAACGAGTTTCAAGCGCGAAAGAAACCTTATCCCGATCTTTCCAAACTCGAATCTGCCGCGCTTTGGCGGCGTGAGTTCGTAGAGGAGAGTAGCGGTGCTCTGTGCTTCCACATTAAGGCGTGCCTCACGAGCGCCCGAAAGCTTCATGAGTGGTGGAAACTCATCTTTGACAACGAGAGCTAAAGTGCGTGCTGTCCCGTTCTGTATTTTGATATGAACTTCGGTCGCGGACCCGACGGCAAAACGACTGCCGAATTCTCTTGTGATATTCACCTTCGCTGGTAGTTTGCTTGAGCGAGCATCAACAATCGCAAGAACTACCAGCGCAAGGTCGTATAGGACTGTTACCCAGCGCAGTAATGGCCTTTGCCACGACAGCGCGAGTGGAATAAAGCCTACGGCGATCAGCAGATAGAAGAACCTGGAAAAGACAAAACCCACTATTGAACTCGTTTGTTGTTTCGTTAGCGCGGAACCTGAGCGGCTTTCAGAATGTCGGCAACCACGGCATCAGGCGTGGCGCCATCGAGTTCGGCTTCGGCCCGCAGGATCAGGCGATGGCGCAGGACGGGGGTGGCAACGTCGCGAACATCGTCCGGCGTGGAGAACTCTCGTCCGCGAATTGCAGCCAGAGCCTTTGCGCCTAACAACAGCGCCACTGAAGCACGCGGGCTCGCGCCGTAGTGGATAAACGGATGGGAGCGCGTGCGCCGTACAATATCAACTACATATCGCTGGACGCCCTGTTCCATGTGGGCCTGCCGGATAAAGGCGCGACAGCGCATGATCGCATCGGCGTCCGGCAGCGGTTGGATGTCGACCTGATCAAGGCGCCGGGAATTGAAGCCGGCATTCCAGTTGGCGACGACCTGCTGTTCATGTTCCTCCTCGGGATACTCGAGAAGAATTTTTAGAAGAAATCGATCCAGTTGCGCTTCGGGCAAAGGATATGTGCCCTCATACTCGATCGGGTTTTCGGTGGCCAGAACTGTAAAGATCGGTGAAAGCGGATGGCTCTCGCCGTCGATCGTTACTTGCCGCTCCTCCATTGCTTCAAGCAAAGCCGCTTGAGTCTTCGGCGGAGTGCGATTGATCTCGTCGGCGAGAAGGATGTCGGTAAAGATCGGCCCCGGTCTTAGATTAAAAGTCGATGTCGAAATATTGAAGACATTGGTGCCAGTTATATCGGAAGGCATCAGGTCGGGTGTGAACTGAATGCGACGAAAGTCTGCGTTGATGATTCGTGAGAGTGTCCTGACCGTCAAGGTTTTCGCGGTCCCTGGTACTCCCTCGAGTAATGCGTGCCCCTCGGCAAATAGCGCAACCAGTACCTGTTCGATCGGGTTATCCTGGCCCACGATGACTTTACGCAACTCGCGCCGGATGTGGTCCGTAGTGGAGGATACGTAATCAAGCATTTGATTCTGGTATTAAGTCAGATCTCCCTTCTCGTGAGTTTATCACCGCTGCAACCGAAGCTTGCGTTCGAGAGCGCGCAATTGGCGCACCAGTTGTAGTGAGCGCCTGTCGCTAATACTCTCTCCATTGATAGTTTGTTCGCACTCGCGCATGACTGACTCGATATGCTGAGGGTCCAGTGAAAAGCGTTGGGCCACACGGCCGGCGATTGCCGAACGAGGGCTGTTGTACTCCAGCCCTGCATTCCGCGCAAGCGCCCGTCTGCTCCTTCCGTAAATATTCTCTATCGCGAGACCAAATGCTCGTGCCCGGTGCTGCAACTCCGCCATCGAAGCCACGAACTCGAGCGTCGACCGCCGGTCAACTTCGTGCCACGGAAGCGGGCGTGCAAAGCGCCGAGCACGCGTGTATACCATCAAGAGCAGAAGTAGAGCCAACTGGGCAACCATCGGGAGTACGGGAGTACCGCTAAAGTAGCCAACGAAAGCATTCTCGGTAACGCCTCGGCCATGATGGTACTCGTCAAAGGCTATCAGGCCGTCACTTCCGGTGACCATGTTCACTGCGAGTTGTAGGTTATCTTCATGGCTAATGCCAGTGTTTGACACAATGTACGGATCGCTGAGCAAGACAACACGCCCTAGCCCTCGGGCCCAGTCAACAAGAAGCGCTCCATCGGCGTCACTCAGATGGGCGACGGGCGCCGGCGAAGCAAATTGAGTCTCCGTATCTTCACTCTTAAGCGGGGTGGGAGCAAGATCCGGGTCATATCCAACTTCTGAGCCAGTATCGTCTGGTGTGACGAAAGGGAATTTTATGCTCGTAGCAAAACGGGACGGCAATACCTGGTCCACGTCGGCAGTGAATGTAGTCGGCTGGGAAGGTTTATAAGGTGTTACCCCTGCTGTCACATCGGCCGCATCTGGATTGACTTCCGGAGGGTAGAGCTTGAAATCCGTGGTGATTACCCACGACCCCGCGGATCTCAACAGACCGTCCTCGGGGCGGCGATCGATGAGCACTAGAGTTCCTCCGCGGTCTACCCAGAGCAGAAGACTTTTGATCTCATCTTCACCAAAGGGGATCAGCGTCCTGCCGATGACAACGAAGGTATCGATTCTCTGTCCCGTTGACGCCAAAAGCTTGGCCGGGTCTTCTCGCCAGCGCAGAACTCTGTGTCCCGACTCATTAAGCAGTTCGTAAAAAGCTCTCGTTCCGGTTGGGCCAGCATGGTATGTGGAGCGATTAGGAGAGAACTCGGAATCAAGCATCCCGCCTTCAGGCTCATAGCTTAGAAGATTGAGAGCTATGAGAAATCCGATAACAAAGAGGATTCCTAAAATGATGCCGAGTCGTTGACGCATTAACTTTCTTTAAACGGACGTTATCCGGGCAAGACTCTGCGATAGCCGGAGAGAAATGCCTGCCAATCGTCCTCGGTTGCAATGCTGAAGCCGTACCAGTGAACCTCAAAGGAGTGTGTTAGTCGTTTGACACCTTCATAGAAAGCTTCATGTGACTCCAGAGCCTGGAGGTAATCGCGATTGGTCTTATGGGATTCAAGACTGAGAAGTTTTCTGTCTCCGAGTTCCACTAAAAGAGCTATGTAGGCCTTCCGTATGGCCGCGCGAAGATCTCCATTGCGCGCCAGCGCTTCTGCCTCGGCCAGTAGATCGTTAGAGCGCTGGTCGGGCGTCAGTTTTTCACCGAGGACAATCCTGGGCTGCCGCTTTGACTTCTTTTTGAAGAATCTCCGTTTACGCAGAGTGTAGCTAATAAGCAACTTCAAAGAATAGCCAATTGCCGCGAGCGCCAGCACGACGACAAACACCTGCACCAGAGTCGAAAAGATACCTGTTTGGCCCGTGGGCAGTGGCTGCGGGCGGGGAAGGAGGGCTCGAAGCCATTCCAGAAATCGGTCCAGGAGGCGGTTTAAAGCCGTGTTCGTTGCCTCCTTTCTGGCATAGTGTGGCCGTTTCAGGATCTCGGCGAGTCTGGCGTTTGCCTCCTCTTTGGTTAACAAAGCGACCTCACCTTCGCTTTGCGCATCATCAAGTCGTTCCTCGATGGCTTTGAGTCGCTCGGATGCCTGGACCAAAAGATCGCTGCGTTCTTCTCCAGTAGCTTGCTCGAAACTTTCCAGTGCCTGATGCAACCAGCGATTGTCGACACTCACCTCTTCGCCGCGCCACTCGACAACCTCGGTGGAGGGCATCGTTGAACGAATCGCGCTTAGCGTTTCCGCGGTCCTCAAAGCCAGGGTGGCTTCAGTGTCGTCTTCATCGATCTGGCTCAGCGACTCCAGGGCCGTGACCGTTTGCCGAACGCGTTGCTGGTATTCGCTGAGCGTTGCGGTAGCTACGTTAACCGAGCAGATCAGTACGAGCACACCAGCTAAAAAAGGGAAAAGTTGCTTTCGGGTTCGCACTACACTGACCGGCTCTTGAGAGCCGGCACTATACAGGGAGTGATGAGCGATTGCCACGAGTTCTAGTCTATCAACTGAGCTTAAAGATACTTCCTGTAGAGCGGGGCGAAGTATGTTCAGGCGTGCCGGGATCAACGGCGATGGCCGTACCTAAGGGCGACTCAACACCGAGTTGCGGAAGTTCGCCAAGGTGACGCGAGGCAAGCAGCTCGATATCGTAACCTTCATGTCTGACCCTTTCATCGACATATAAGAGCGAAAGGCCAAGGATCCAAACGGGAGTTAACACAATCGAGCTGAGCGGCTCAAGCACGCTATACCCGATCGTATACCACGCCGGCCACGGATCCGCGCTGAATGGCGATGGGTTGATGCCGTTAAGATATGCATACCATCCAAGGGGTACAATCAGAATCATCAAAGCAGAGTACGTTGCGAAGATGATGAAGAGCGTCATTGCCATTAGCCGGCGAACATTCCCCCGGGCCAGTGCAAAGCTTCTGCCTACGGATTCGAATACTCGTTTGCCTTCAACAAGCATCACCTGAGGGACATAGACAATGCGCCCAACCATGAAGAAGAAGAGCCAGAGAGTTGCTGCGACTGTAAAGATAGAGCCAAGGATGCCGCAAACAGCAGCGAGCCAGGGGGAGATCAATGCGAGCAGAAAAGCGCCGGTCATGACCATGATCCCGACTGAGTACCAGCCAAAAAGGGCTACTGTTAAGGAGACCGCGACCCAGGCAATTACTATCAAGGTGGCGCCTAGGAGTCCCCAGAAACGCGCCCGCACTGCTGCATAGGTTGCGCGCATAGTTACCGGTTCGTCCCACAAGAGATGGGTGACAAGATTTCTCGCGGTGCCACCCATCACGATCATGCTGAAGATGTGCCCCCCGATGATGAGTAGTAGACCGGCCAGGCCAAGAACAACATAAAGAGCGAGCGCTGTCTCACTGCCGGTTGCGAAAAGTTGGCGCCAGGCTATTCCTCCCAGGATTGTACCGGCGGCGGTAACCAGCACTGGGGGTGTGGCAATCGCGAGGAGTGTGAAGAGATGACGCCGATAGAGTCTTATCGCCCGGTCAATGAGATCGCCGGCCCCAAGTGGGGCCAGTGGAAGCTGTGTGGCTGAACTACTCATTTTCAGAGCTTTCAATTGGCTGGTCCTAACTAAGGTCTACCGGGAATTCTAGCATGTCAGGTCTTCGAATGAGGGATCACAGAATGTCAATCGTGCTCACGCATGCGGGATGGGATTACGCCTCTCCAGTCCAGCGCTATCCTTATCTTCTTTTCAAAACCTTGAACCCTATCGAATAATTCGGACGAAACTTCAGGTTTCCGCAACTTTGCGAGCTACAACAGTTCAACCGAATAACTTGGCGGTGGAATTCCCTTTGGACAGGACTTCGGATTAAGCAGAACGATCGGTTCAAGACACCACAGGCTTCAGCCTTGTGGAGTTCAATTTCTGCCTAACGCCGCTATCCCTGACACCACTTCAAGACACCACAGGCTTCAGCCTCGTGGAGTTTCAATTTCGACCTAACGGGAGACCCAGATGTACATGAACACAACTCGTTTCAGCCTTCTGCCGTTTCAACGGACAACGTGGTGCTTGCCTTAGGCAGAAATTGAAACTCCACGAGGCTGAAGCCTGTGGTGTCTTGGGTAATGTTGGGGGTTGGTTCTGTTAGGCGGAAGTTGAAGGACCACGAGGCTGAAGCCTGTGGTGTCAAGCGGGCCAAACATAACAGAGGACGTTGTTAGGTGACGGCGATCGATCGTGTGGCGAAGAAGACGACTACGCACTCGGCGAGGTTTACGGTTCAATAACGCCTGGAATTTTACGAGCGCGAGTTAAGATTCAAATTTCCTTGGAAGTTAAAAAAACTCTCCAAAATCACTCATTCGATGCTTTTAGCTGTCGGATCATCTCCTTTAGCTTCTCGGCGTCCGGCGCATCCGGCGTCAGTTTGAGGTAGGCTTCTAACTGATTCGCAGCCTGTGTCTTAGCTCCCCGATCCGCGTATATGATGGCCAGTATCCTGTGTGCCTCTTTCATTTGTTCCTTTCCGAGCTCGAGCGAAGCCAGGAGTTCCTTTTCTGCCTCATCAAAGAGACCCAGATTTGCAAGAGCCTGTCCAAGAAAGTAATGACCTACGGAGGACTGGTCATTCTTCTTCACGGCTTTACGAAGAATCGGAACAGCTTCGCCATACCGTTTCATCATGACATTTGCAATGCCGCGGTTTATCAGGGCGGCAAATGAATCGGGTTCGATCTTTAGTGCCTTCTGAAATGCCTCGTCGGCATTCTCCAACTGATTCAGCCTCAGATACTGAACCCCAAGTTCATTGAATGCGAGTGTAAAGGACGGATACTCAGCTATCGCCAGTTTCAGTTGCTCGATTGCTCCCAGGTGATCGTTCTTCTTAGCTTGTTCTGCTGCGTTGTCATAATATTCGCGAGCCTTTTGGGGGACTTTCAAAAACTCTGCACTTACGACCTCGGGCTTGCCCTCAGCTCGATCCTTAAACTCCAGTCGAATATTCAGGGTGTAGACTTGAGGGGGAGCTCCCTGAAATTGTCTGAGATCGACCGATTGCGAATAAGGTTTGAATTCTACTTCCTTCTCGATCGATATAGTGTAGCTCCCGGTCGGGAGCCCGCGAAATGCGAAGTTTCCAGTCTCGTTAGTTGTCGCGACCCGGTCGCCACGAGTCATTGTTGACAGCCGAATCCGAACTCGAGTCTCTATTGGTCGACCCGAAGGCGCGAAAACGGTCCCGATTATTGAATTACCACCACCTAAACCTGTCTGGCTCTCGCTGTCGGGGATAGTCGAGATCTGGGCGAACACCGAACCGGCGAAACACAGCGATAAGAAGACGGCAAAAACGAGACGTAGCCATTTAAGGTCTGAGTGAACTTTCATAAAGGTGTGCCTCCGTTTCCCTCTACGCAACTACCCGTTAACTAACGAATTGATCAAGTGTCCGATAGACTTTAGTTTGTCGATGGTTTGATACCATTCCGCATGGACGAAAGCAACTTAGTTAGGGCCCTTAGACGATCTTCAAGGCATCCTAAAGCGTAACGACGACAAACTGAAGTTTATCGGACAACGGCCCTTGGACGATCTTCAAGGCATCCTAAAGCGTAACGACGACAAACTGAAGTTTATCGGACAAGCGGAAAAAAATGGCGTTGCCGGTTTGAACCGGCAACGCCTCGAATGGCTAGTTAACCTTCAAAGTCATAAGAGACCTCATGACTTCAGGAATAACGGCCTTAGAACCGCATACTGCCCATGAAGTGGATAACTCTTTGGCTACCAGTCGTGCTTGTGATTCGACCAAAGCTGGTCGAATCAAACTGTGTATTGCCATATGAGAAGTTTGGATTGTTCAGAATGTTGATGAACGTCGTCTTCAATTCGAGTTTTACGCGTTCACCGATCGGAAATCGCTTTGTGACGCTCATGTCAAGATTGAAGAATCTCCCGCTATTCAGGCTGTTCATCGGGAAGTTGCCAAACGTGCCGGGCGCAGGCTGTCCCAACAATCCGGGTTTGAGCGTTGAGCTGACCACTCGGCCGGCTGCGTTGTGAGTAATGTTCAGCATTTCAGGGTTGAACCAGAAAACACCACCTGGCGTCCTGAAGACACCCACATTTCTCTTGAACTCCTCGAATGACATACCCACAAGCTGAGCGGGAAAGCTAGTCAAGTCAGCGGCGAGTAAGCTACCAAACGAGTTAAAGCTTGTTCGACCCGAGGTAATAAAGAACGGTGCCTGTGTCGACCAGACACCGATAGCACCGACAGTCCAACCTCCGAGCGCCTGATTGACGACCCCGTTCGACCCGCTTAGATAGCGGCGTCCCCTGCCAAACGGAAGATCGTAAATGCCATTGGCTACGAATCTGTGAGTTTGGTCGGCATTCGACCGTCTGTAGTCGAGACGCTTGTTGCGGAATGTTCGGAAATTCTCGAGAGTACTCTGGTTGTTACCCACACCATCCGGAGCGTCCGTCATGGCCTTGCTGAACGTATAGTCTGCCTGGAACATCAGACCCGACGAGAACCGTCGTCTAAGCTCGACCTGAAGCGAATGATAGTTGGACATTGAGTCGTTGGTCAGCAGACGCGAGGTCAGGGAATTCGGATTTGCCAAAAAGAAATTGGCCGGAATTCCATTCGCTACGAGCTCACGCGAAGCCCTGTATATGTTGCTAAAGGCCAGCGTGGAAGCGATCGAACCAACGTTGTTATTGTTGAGGTGGCTGATGAAAGTCGCATTCTGAAAACCGTTCGCAGCGCTAACTCCGGTGGCAAAGAACGATGAGAAAATGGGCAGCGGGACGGTTCCCAATGCAGGATTGAGATTTCCGAAGTTATTCGGAGAGCCGTTAGCGGCGTTGATCGCGAGATTGGATTGAGCCCTCAGGAACTCCTGCAAGAACCCGTTCTCGAAGATGTTGACCTCATTGAAATCAACGGCCCTGTACACCTTTATTGCACGGTTCGCAGAATAACGGACCTCAAAGGCCGTATTCGAAAAGATCTCCCGCTCATACCCAAACGACCACTGCTGGACATAGGGAGTTCGCAGGTTAGGATCGATCGCCCACAACGAGTTGTTCGGATTGATCACGTTGTTTTGCCTGTCGGTGATGGGCATCTGGAACGTTGGGATCGGAAGTGTCACGCCAGCCGGTGTTAATACTCCGGTCGGAGTGGTGACAGCCGCGCTCGCGATGAGGCCCGGGTTGGTTGTTCCGACACCCATTGCATTACTGATCACGGTGAAGCCATCGCGCAGATAGCTGATAGAGTAGCCACCGCGTATGGAACTCTTGCCAGGCTCACCGAAGAGAAATCTCCCCAAACCGCCGTCAAAGTTGGGTGACCATGCAAATCCGAAGAACGGAGCAAAGTTGTTCCAATCATTATTGTACAACCCTCTTCCGGTGTCGCCGCTTACGAAATCAAGCGTTCCGACAGCGGGAGCGGCGCCGGCCGGGGCATTGGGATTAAAAAGATTTCCGAAGCCCGACACGCCGAAAATTTGGCGATGGTCGGTAAGTTGGATTGCCAGGCCATTAGGAATCGTGGGAACTCCCATATAGTCCCAGCGCACCCCAAAGTTTAGCGTCAGGTTACTACGAAAACGCCATTGATCCTGGACATACAACGCCAGGTCTCTTTGCTGGAACAACCTCTCCCGCGTAGCGCCAAGAACAAAGCCGGACGTCGGGCTGGAAACATTCAGCGTCGCCGAGGAATTCGACAGGTTTCCAACCAGGTTAGCAAATGTGTTGCGGCCTGATGTTCTTATAGTCGCGTTCGAGAATGGAAAACTTGCGTCCGCAATACCACCTGAATTGTGTGCCGGTGTGCCTAAGGTAATAACCTGGTTAATTCCGGCATCATTAAAGGTATTGGCGAAGATTTGTTGGTAATCACCACCGAAGCGGATCAAATGTTTCCCCCTCGACCAGGAGAAATCGTCTTTGACATTCCATACCTGGGTGTCACGACCTTGTGACATGAATCCACCACCGGCGTATATCGTCGTTATTCCCGGAGTAATGATGAAGGGGGACGTAGGATTCGACTCGAGTAGGAACCCGACCGGAGCCCATTGTTTTCCAACGCGGAAAACATTCGTCATGCTGCTGCCAAAGTTCGAAACCAACGCGCCCGTAACCAACCACCGCGGCCCTCCCTGTGTAGAGTTGACCAGTCCAGGGAATGGCGCCTCAAGGCCGTTGAACGTATCGGGCGTCAATATGTTCTTAAAGTAGTTGAGCACGAACTCGAACTTATGTGAGCCGAGCCGTGTGTCGGTTACCAACTGGTGGTCATAGCGTCCCACAAACTTATCGTTGTTGCTGACGCCATTAACATTGTAGCGAAAGCCCGCCGTGTTAAAACCGTCCCCTACGTCCGTGTTATTCGGCAGGGGCGTGCTTCCGATGATCCCCGTAGTTATGGGATTCAATGCGTTCTGGTTCCCGATTGCAAGCAAGTTTACGGTTTGTATTCCGGGCACACAGGCCGGGTCGCCGGCACAGATTCTGGTGTAGCGGAATGTCCCCTGACGGGCTTCGGGCGTAAGTACGGTTCGATTTCGGGTGACCGAAAAATTATCCCGAAAACCCTCGTAGGCAAAGAAGAAGTGAGCCTTATCCTTTCCTCTCCATACTGCCGGTCCGCCCTCGCCAACCCTTGGGAAGTAGATGGGGCCACCAACGTCGAAACCAAAAAAGTGCTGGTTCTGCCTGCCTCGTGGCGTTCCGAGTGCGTTGTTAAAGAAGGTGTTGGCCTGCAACGCGTCATTACGGTTCATATAGTATATGCCGCCATGAAACTCATTGCTTCCGCTTTTCGTGACGAGCGTCACCTGCCCGACGCCTCTTCCCTGCTCGGAACCGACCGTTCCTGTCGTGATGGTGAACTCAGCAGTTGAATTTAAAGATGGAGTGCTGATGGCAAACAGCGAACTGGTCTTTACGAAGTTGTCCATCGCGTTAATGCCGTCCTGCGTTACGTTGGTCGCAGACTGGCGAAGGCCGGCAATAGACGAACCGCGCACGTCAGTTCCGATAACTGCGATACCCGCCTGAAGACCCGCAAGCTCCAAGGGATTACGCGTTGGAAGCGGCAGGTCAGCAACCTGTCTCGTGCTAATTACATTAGTAAGAGATGGACTGGTTGTATTGATCACCTCCTGAGCGGCAGTTACGGTAACAGACTCTCCCACCAACCCAACCTCTAACTGGATGTTCACTTGAGAGGTCAAAGCAACCGAGACAACGATATCGCGAGCTATTGCCCGCTTAAAGCCCTCGACCTCAACAGAAATCGTGTATCTGCCTGGCAGCAAAGCCTGGAAATCGAATGCTCCAGTGCTGCTGGTTACTGCACTACGCTCCGCACCCGTAGTGTTGCTGGTTAGCGTAACAGTCGCACCCGCTACTGTGGCTCCGTTTGGGTCGGTAACAGTGCCCCCAACGCTGCCTGTCGTCTGCGCTAGTGCCGTCATGGTAAACAAGCACATTGCAAACATCGCAAGACTTGTCCTTTTCAAAACGGTGAGGAGGCGTCCTTTTACGGACGGTTCGGGGATGCTGGACAACTCTCTGCGGTGGTTAACTCCTTGCATTAGTTAGCCCTCCTTTTATTTTGGTTTTATGGAACTACGAGAAAGTGGAAAAAAACCACTAGGGAAATCGCAGCTTTAGTTGTTGGTAACGTAATGAAACTCGGTGGAAAACTGTACGGCAGACCGAATCAGGCAAATAATGAGCCACCTAAGGCAACTGCACAATTTTCTGCATTTCTCTCCATTTTTTCATAGCATTTCGCGTGAAATAGGGGCGTGGATTTACAAAGTTTTGAATTCTCATCCGAAGTTTTGCATATTGGTGCGATTTCTACATAAGTGTCTCTGAACGGCAATTGGCACTGCCACGAGCAATTCAGGAGCGAGGTGTAACTAAAAGTGAGAGTCGTGATACTACAATAGGAAGGCACGGAGTTAGACTGCGTGAACTTCACTCTTCCATGAGGCTTGCCATTACCGTGCGGTATGCCTCTGGCTTACCGTGGCCTTTCCCCTTCCCACCAGGCATGCCTCGTCAGATGAGGCGCAGCCTGAAGTAGGGTTCAGGTTTCACGGTAAGCCAAAGGCATACCGCAAGGGTAGTGGCAGAGCCTGTTCGGATCTTGAGCAGTAAATCCAAACTCCAATTCTAACGATTGCCGTTTGGTGATGTCGTACGGTATTGGCGCGCGGCGAGATAAGTCGTTGGGGGGAATGAAGTTTCCGACTGGCTGTTGGTACACTCCAACCCGTGCCAGCTGCCCGGATTGCCTTCTATCTTAATACTTCTTAATACTTCACTCTCACTTTTAATTACACCCCAGGGAGCGAGGTGAATGCGGTGAATGCTTAACCGCTTGGGGGAATCGAACACACGTTCTAAGATGTGCTCTCTGTAGCGCAATATCAATCTTGAGAGACGAATACTCAACCATGCGCGTCACGATCGGTCAGATCAATACAACAAACGGCGATTTCGAAGGCAATACAGCCCGGATCATTAACGCCATTGAGCAGGCAAAAAGCGACCGCGCCCATCTCGTTGTATTACCCGAAGCAAGCATACAGGGATATATGTCGCTCGATTGGTTTCTCGATCGCGACGTGGTGCGCCGCTCGCTCGAGCCATTGGACCAGATCATTGCCGCCACCGAAGGCCTGACCGCCATCGTCGGCACTGTCAGGCCAACAGACTTGTCGCTGGGACCCCGATTCCCCCATTCCGACCGGCCGGTTGAGGCGCCGCCAGGAAGGAAGCTCTTCAATTCTGCCGCCATCATTCACGATCGGAAGTTGGTGGGCTTTGCCGATAAGACGCTATTACCCGAATACGATGTCTTCGACGATCCCAGATACTTCGAGCCCGCCCGCGATCGACGGCTGTTTCAGATTGCTGATGCCAAACTCGGCGTTACAGTTTGTGAAGACTTCTGGAACGACAAGACGTTTTGGAAGGAACGGCTCTATGCACACGACCCGGCTGACGAACTGATCGACCTGGGGGCCGACCTCCTGATCTCGATCAACGCCTCTCCATTTAATAAAGGAAAGATGGGCCAGCGCTGCGCCATGGTCTCTCATCGGGCACAAACCGCTGGCCTTCCGATTATTTTCGTCAACCTCATCGGAGGCAATGATGGCGTCATCTTTGACGGAGCAAGCATTGTTGCCGATCGAGCGGGCAGGATCATTTTGCAGGCGCCACCTTTTGACGAGTTCATCGGCACGGTCGATCTCGATTCGAAGATCCCCGACACACGCTGCCTGCCGGGAGACGACATCGAGACGGTTCATCGTGCCCTGGTGCTCGGCATCCGTGACTATGCTCTCAAGAACCGGTTTGATACAGCCGTGCTGGGCCTGTCCGGTGGTATCGATTCGGCTGTCGTGGCGGCGCTCGCTTGTGAAGCGATTGGAGCGGAAAATGTTTTGGCGGTGATGATGCCCTCGCCGTATTCTTCGCGATCGAGTGTCGAGGATTCTGTAGAATTGGCCGGCCGTCTTGGAATGAAAGTCATCGAGCAGCCAATTACCGCAGCATTCCAGACGCTGTTGTCCCAGTTGAATTTGCCGGCGCCCGGATCAGAAGCTGGCTCAAATGCTGCTGAGAATTTGCAATCACGGTTGCGGGGTAACATCCTGATGACGATCTCAAACGCTGAAGGACGTCTTCTGCTTTCGACCGGCAACAAGTCCGAACTCGCGCTTGGGTATTGCACCCTTTACGGCGATACGAATGGTGGCCTGGCTGTCATTGGGGACGTTTTAAAAACCGAGGTCTACTCGTTGGCGAGTAACATCAATCGAGCCCGTGAGATCCTTCCGCTATCCATTATAGAGAAGCGACCCTCCGCTGAGCTCGCGCCCGATCAGTTTGACGATCAATCATTACCTCCCTATGGCAAACTGGATCCGATCCTGCAACTTTACTTTGAGCAAAAGGCCACGCCGGAGGAGATTATCGCAGCGGGAAATGAGCCGGCGCTGGTCTATGACATCCTGAATCGCGTTGAGTCGCCGGCGAACGAGTTCAAGCGCCGTCAGTTGCCACCAACTCTGATTATTTCCAGAAATGCCATTGGCATTGGGCGACGGCGCCCAGTGACGCATCGGTACCGGCGGACGCCGCCTCAGGATTAAAACGAATGTGGTACCGGCGCTTGCCAGCAGGCTCCACCTTGAAGCAATATCTCTGCATTCCCCGAATAAGCTCTAATAGCAAACTGGACCTTCTGAGGTAATTGATAGGTGAGATTATGAAAACTTGCTTTCTCTGGGCGCGTGCTGCCGTGGCAGCCGCACTAATCGTCATTGCATGGGCTATTTTCCCGAACCCTTCGAGTGTTGTGGCACAGAATGCGGAGAAGCCCCAGACGCAGCCTCAGCTTAAGCTTTCCGAAGAGGAAGCTAAGGCGGCTACTGCAATTAATACCGCCCCGGATGCCCGGGCAAAACTCACAGCGGCAACCGAATTTCTCAAGAAATATCCGAAGAGCGAAGCGCGAGTGCAAGTTGCTGGGTACGTTGCCACCCAGGTAGCCCAGGTCGAGGATGCTGCGACAAAGCTAACTCTTGCAGAGGAATTTCAGCGCGTGTTTACCGAAGACTCAGAGATTCAATTTATACGACCAGTCTTGCTTGATGCTTACCTGAATGCAAAACGGGTTGACGATGCGTTCAACGTTGGTACAACTGCGCTCGCCAGAGAACCCGAAGACATTTACGTATTGATCCAGTTGACGTTTGCCGGCACAGAAGAAGCAAAACGCCGGAACGCCAAGTATGTTACCCAGGCGCTGCAACACGGACAGAAAGCAATTGAACTGATCGAGGCGGGCAAGAGGCCGGAGCGCATAGATGAAACCGCCTGGGGAAATTACAAAGCCCTGTTGGGGCAGTTGTATCAGCAGACGGGAGCGCTGCAACTAATCAGTGGAAAGCCGGGTGAAGCCAAGAGCAGGCTCGAGAAGGCAATTCAGGTGGATCCAAAAGAGCCTTCGAGCTACGTGCTGCTGGGTTACGTGATCAACGACGAATACATTAACCTGGCCACTAACTACAAAGCTATGCCCGAGGGTGATGAGAAGACGGCGACCATGAAGAAGATCGAGGGAATGATGGATAACATGATCGATCTTTATGCTCGCGCAGTGGGACTCGCGACCGGGCGACCCGAGTATCAATCTCTGATTCAGCAGGTGATACCAGATCTCACCAGCTACTACAAGTATCGTCACAATCAATCGACTGACGGCCTGCAACAGTTGATTGATAAATACAAGACGACCGGTACGCCTTAATGGATCGTTGTTAAACAGTCTGTACATAAAACAGCATCTACATTGACAAGTAACCGTGGCGTCAAATATATTCCGCTTCGCCCGGTCAACAGCTTGAAGTCGCTGAGGCTCGGACCTAGGCGGGGGAGGTTAGGGGAGTATTCTAGAGACTCCCTGGCCCTCCCCGCCTTATTTTTTCAGTCAATGAGCGTAGTTAGCGTAGACCCCCCGAATCTTGTCGAGGAAATTGCGACGATCGACAATGTAATAGAGTCTGATCTTGCCTGGGCCACCCGC
Organism: Pyrinomonadaceae bacterium; assembly: GCA_041751855.1. Lineage (GTDB taxonomy): Bacteria > Acidobacteriota > Blastocatellia > Pyrinomonadales > Pyrinomonadaceae > PSRF01. The sequence goes on along the minus strand of JBGSWR010000084.1, from coordinate 40,549 downwards.
AAGCTTTCCCACAACCTCTTCAAAAACCTCAAACTGGTTCCGTTGAGTAATTCCTTCTGCTTCAAGATAACCCGAATAACGCAATCGCTTTATTAGTTCCAGGAGTGTCAAGCGACCTTCCAGAGTTCGCCCTCCATGCTTGTGTGAACGACTTACCAGGTACTGAACTATCATTAACTCGTGATAGAGCGCAGGGGCTAGGAACAGCCTTGTGCCGGAAAGTTCCCAGGTCCCCGCAAGTTGCTTTGAGCGTTTGACCGACCGCACACCTGAAAGTGTTTCCTCCCAGTTGGTCTTTGGCTCAATACGTTCGAGGAAACGTTGCGTGCTCTCAATCAACCAGCCTTCGTCGTCCAGATTCAGGTTGTGGACCAGGGTATCGAGCCAATCGAAAAAGATCGTTCGTTTGTCCGACCGAGCCTCAACCACCCTGAACTGCTCGTCTTTTTTGGGAAGTGCGTTGGTAAGTTTCCGGCGAGGGATGTCGGTTAATTTGCCCGCTTCGATGCGATAGGTGTCCAGTCGCGCATGCCATCGTTTCGCGGCAGTGCAGTAAGGACAATGGGGATTCTTCGCGTCGCTATCGAAGAACGGACGCACGGCTTTTGGCGCTGTGAGTTCATCAATGGTTGGTGAGTATCGTTTGATTTCTGAATATGCGGTGCGCGGCGCGAGCCCCAGTTGCTCAGTAAAGAGGTCGAAGATACAGGCGAGACAAACGAGGGTTGTGTATTCCGTTACCGTGCCTGGCGGAAACTCACTGAGATCAATACCTGATTTCTTCTTTCCGGCCATGCATTCAACCGAGCGAGACGAGGGCTGCCCTTAAATCTTCATCTATGTGGCCCACGGCGAGATCGAGTTCTGCGGCAAGGTCGCCCGTCGTTGGTTTCAGTTGCTTGAAATTAAAGATCTTCTGATCGAGAAGATGAGAGGGGATCGCATTACCTAATGCGGTAAGCATCGAAGCGCGAATGTGTGGGATTTCTCGCTCGAGGTTCGCAACCAGCCGCTTCAACCGCGCCCGCTTGAGGTTCGATTGTGATCCACAAAGGTCACAGGGAATGATTGGGAAGCGTTTCACTTCGGCAAACGCTGCGATGTCACTCTCGCGACAGTAAGCAAGCGGCCTGATGATCGTATTGCGACCGTCATCCGCACGCAGGATCGGGGGCATTGCTTTCAACGAGCCTACATAGAAGAGATTCAAAAGAAACGTAACAATGATGTCATCCGCATGATGACCCAGAGCAATCTTTGAGCAACCTTCTTCCTGCGCGATCCTGTATAGGATACCGCGTCGCAAACGCGAGCAAACTGAACAATAAGTCTTGCCTTCCGGTACGAGCCGCTTGACGACCGAATAGGTATCGCGCTCGACGATTCGAGAAGTGATACCAAGGTTACTCAAGTATTTCGGCAATACATGCGCAGGAAATCCGGGCTGTTTTTGATCAAGATTGACTGCCAGCAGATCGAAGCGAACCGGCGCTCGTCTCTGTAGATCGCAAAGCAGGTCGAGCAACGTATGGCTGTCTTTCCCGCCCGAAAGACAGACCATGATGCGATCACCCGATTCAATCATCCCAAACGCGTCAATGGCTTCGCCCATGTGGCGCAGCAACTTTGTCTTGATCTTGCTCTCATCAAACATTCGTCTTTAACTTTCGAACTCTGGTTTAGCTCCGAGCATGCCACGCAGAGGAGGAATTGACAACAAATCTCGCCTAAACAATACAAAAACTCCTTGACTGTTTCCCAGTGAGCAATTAATAATGCCTGCACTGCACAGTTGTTTTTGGATTCTTGTCCTCAACGAGGCCGAGCTTTCGGCGACTCCGGGCGATAGCGCTTCAGGGGTCTGCTGAGGTTCTGGCCATCAGTTTTCTGGACAACAAGTCAACGCAGCTCCAGTCCACGCACCTCGATTCCGGCCTCCGCTAATTTCGACTAGCCGCCGGGCTCTGGTGGGTAAACGTTTCATTTTAAAGATTTTGCAGGGATCCTGCGCAGACGTTAATTTGCGCAGGGGTAAAGCTATCGAGGCTCTCTGCGGTTCTGCCTGGCCCATCTGTTCAGGTGGAAGATTCCAACTACACTAAGCCAGGAATCCCGGGGAATCAGGCACTCTAATTGGAGAGTTTAACTATGCTCAACGTTACCCCTAAACCAAACGGGCCCAACCGAGACGCCTCCAGCCCGGCGCGAGCCCGAACCTTTACTGATGCGCGGCCACCGGCAGCGTCTGAAGCTTCAACGCTGCGTATACTTCCCAGTAACAATCAATCGACGCGCCCGCACTTTGTCTCCCCTACTGGTCCACTGGCTAAAGAACCGAAAAAATTTCAAGCCAAAGTTCCGGTCATCACGGGCGAGGCTCACTATCGAGGGACCGTTCGCGTTGATGGGGTGTTATCAGGCCAACTGGGAGCCGCTGGAAGTTCGCTTAACCTGCGTCAAAAATCGAGATTGGCTCTGGCAAGCGAGCCGGAACTTTCAGGCGAAATCAGTTTCCGCGACATGGTGCGTGTCAATGGCCACATTGCTGGAACCATCTATTCGCAGAACGGTACGTTGATCATCGATCTCAGTGCCAAAGTCGACGCAAGTGTGAATGTTGCCGTTGCCGTGATCAGTGGCACGGTGAATGGAGACATAGTCGCCAGGGAACGTGTTGAGATAGAATCAGCCGCAAAGATCTATGGCAATATCTGGACGCGATCGATCTCGATCAAAGACGGCGCCATCTTTGAAGGCGCGTGCCGCATGATCGAAGAAGACCCTGGAGCGGACTAACAAGTTCGTAAACCCCGACAAGTCGCTACGCCTGCCAGATGAGCACTCTCTTTCACGAGGGCAATTCAATCCAGGACGCCCCTGCAAGTCCGGGTGCGTCTGAGGCGGGGCTCTTCGATACGAGAGGTGCGTTTGAGAAATGGTTCGATGAACTCAGTAAGCAGCCGGGGACGCGCGACGTCACCTTCCACCTCGATTCGCTAGCGCATATTTGGGGAGTTGGGTTTACCGGCGAATTGAACCTGGGTGGCGGGGCGTCAGGGAAGATCCAATCACTAGAGGGCACTCTGATAGTTGGCGAGGACGTAAGGATTGCTTTGGATGTTGAGGTTCGGGTGGCGCTGATAAAGGGCGCGGTTGCTGGAAATATCACAGCAAGCGAACGCGTCGAGCTGGCTGAGAATGCGAAAGTCATTGGCGATATCCGAGCGCCTTCGCTAACAATGAGAGACGGAGCGATTCTTGAAGGCTCGTTTTTCGTCGCAAAGGATTCGGACGCTGCCGTTGGGAGAAAGGCTATCGCAACCTGCACGGCAGCCTGAAGAATAACTTTGAATCGATTAACAGTTCAAAATACATTTCTATTTGACTTGTAAGGGTAGACATCGGCAGTTCAATTTGTCTATTATAGTCGCCCGTTCATTGCGAGCGGACCACTCGAAAGCGATCCCTAGCGATCACCAGGAATAATCCACAAACAGCGCGTTGTTTTGTTGCTTCTATGCCCGATGACACCAAAAGGTGACTAAACCCACCGCGCCGCCTAATTTATGGAGGTTACAAATGCTCAGGATAGGAAAGAACCCGAAGGATCAGGAAGATCACGATCACGCCCACGACAAACAGGAGCAGGCGCCATTAACTACTCCGAGGACCTATTCTTCTTATCAAGGAACGAATACGGAAGCTAAACCAGCGGTAGAATCCTCTCCCACCCTCAAAGCCATGACCGAAAGTGAGACATTGGCCCGGGACATCAAGGAAGGGACTCTTGGCGGCTTTGTCGGTAGTGGCACGATAGTTACGGGCGAGGCGACGTTTAAGGCGATGTTGCGCGTCGATGGGCATCTGTCAGGACGAGTTAGCTCGACTAGCGGAACCTTGATTATCGGCGCTAATGGAAAGGTTGACGCCAACGTCGAAGTTGCTGTGGCGATCATCCACGGCTCGGTAAATGGCGACGTAATTGCCACGCAACGGCTGGAACTGGGCCGCGCTGCCAAGGTTAATGGAAACATTCAGACCCCCTCTTTGGTAATTGAGCAGGGCGCCATCTTTGAAGGAAGCTGCAAAATGCTCCAGATGACCGCAACGGCAGAAAAAAATAAGAAGAAAGACCAGCCACTCGATACAACGTCCATGAGCCCGATCTCGGGTGACGCAACAACTAAATCGACAGAAATAAGCAGCGTTTCCAATATCGCCAGCTAGCTGTAGATTTTCAAACGCACATTTTTAGGCGCTTCGCCCGGTTCGGGCGAAGCGCCTCTTCTTTTTCCCCAGCCCGGCGCGCTTGACACAACCAGTATCTGTCCATGATACATAAGGAGCATCTTCCCACTTTGGCCCGGCTGATTTGTTGCAAGGCGCAACGATCCCTTTTTGATTCAATGTCCAAATCCAGATCAAGATTACTGAGCTCTCGCGTTATTAAGTTAACTCCCGATGGCGCAGTTTATACACTAATCGTCCTTGTCCTTCTCCTGTGTCCGGCCACAACCGCTGTTGCTCAGTCCAACCAGGTGGCCTCCACGCCGTCCCCTTCCGTAATGCTTCAAATAATACAGGCCGAGGATGAACGCCGATGGAGTCCAGCTTTAGAGACGCTATTGTCAGACAGCTCTGAGAGTGTGCGTAGCCGTGCTGCTTTGGCATCCGGAAGGATTGGAGACGAAAAGGCGGTACCGACGCTCATCTCAATGTTGCGAGCGGATCCGTCAATCGCTGTGCGAGCGAAGGCGGCGTTTGCCCTGGGCGAGATTGAATCCGCTACCGCAGCAGACGAATTGGTGGCGCAACTGACAAAGACATCGCAGCCGGTTGAGGTCAGGGCGCGCATAATCGAAGCGCTGGGAAAGATCGCCGCCTCTCTCCCGGGAAGCGATGAGGCTCGCAGCCGGGCTCTGGGAGCAGCAATTCTGAACGCGCTTGAATCAGAACGCCGAAACCGCCCAAACAGCAGGCAAGTAGTGTTGATGAGTTTCACTGCCGCCCTGCGAGCTCGGCCCGAAGGCGCCGGCAAGGTTATAGCCTTATTTCTTTCTGACTCCGACTCCAGAGTTCGGGCGGACGCCGGAAATGCACTGGCTCGTCTGCGGGCAGGCGACGGCAACGAGCAAATGCGGAGTTTGTTGGCTAATGACCCGGATCCAATCGTTCGCGCAAACGCTGCGCGCACGCTTGGCGCCACTGAAGACAAAACCGCGCTTGCCGTTCTTCTGGATCGGGCAACGAGAGATGTGGATCTCCGTGTGAGAGTGAGTGCCATTCGAGCTCTCGCGTCGTTGAGAAATCCGAATGCGACTGAGCCACTCCTGATGAAGGGACAGAAATTGACCGAGCGGCGGTTGCGCGGCCGTCCAACCGAAATAAACGAGGTTATCGGGATCGCCACGTCGCTCGGTAGGGTGGCAGAGGCTTCCGGCGCTCAAGATGTGGTTTCGTGGTTGCGAAGAGTGCGCGACGACCTGAACAATACTGCCCCTGAGGTTGAAATTGCTCTCGTACGGGTTTCGCCCGCAGCTTACCTTGGCGATCTGGGAGCAGATACCGCTGGTGTTAAAACAGTACAGGAAACATTAATACTTCACTGGAAGGCGGCAGCAAGCATCGCTCAGGCCTTGGGGGAGATCACTTCGCTGCCTGATTCAACGGAGTCCAAAAGGTCATACACCGAACGCGCGTTAGTTCTGCTGCGCGCGATGCTCGATTACCGGAGATCTGGAATTCAACTCAAGACACTAGTGGCTCCCAATCCTCAGAAAGGGATACCTGATGTCCTGAGAGCATTCGCTCTTCACAAGCCTGAAGGTCTGGAAAAGGTCCTACTGGACCATTTGAAAGAATCCGACGTCATTGTTCGCGCTACGGCTGCCGAGCTACTGGCTGATCTGCCTCCCACGGAAGCGATCACGCGGACTCTTGTATCAGCTTTGCCTCAGGCAATGAGAGACGTGCTCAACGATGCGGCATTGGCCATACTGGACGGCCTGGGAAAGCAAAATACGCCGGATGCGAATAACGCAATAAAGTTGGCGCTCGAGTCTTCAGATCATTTGCTGCGGAAACGGGCTGCGACGCTGCTCCAGGCGAATGGCGCGGGCGATTTTTCTGAGCGGGCCCGAAACGTGCAAAGCCGTAACACCGGGACCGACTATGAACGAGCGGTATCGCGGATCGGTAAGCGCGTCACGGCGGTGGTATCCACATCAAAAGGGTCATTTACTATAGAGTTGTTACCAGACGCGGCACCCCTGAACGTAGATAATTTCATCCAACTGGCGACGAGCGGCTATTTTCGCGGACTGACTTTTCATCGTGTGGTGCCAAACTTTGTGATCCAGGGTGGTGATCCAAGAGGCGATGGGAACGGCGGTCCGGGTTATCAGATCCGGTGTGAGATAAATGAGGCGCCTTATGAACGCGGCGCGGTCGGTATGGCCCTTTCAGGAAAAGACACCGGCGGTTCGCAATGGTTTGTTACGCACTCGGCCCAACCGCATTTGGATGGCGGGTATACAGTGTTTGGAAAAGTAATCGCCGGTATGGAAGTCGTCGATAAGATTACGCGAGGCGATCTGATTCGTTCTATAACGATCAATGAACCCAAATCAGGGACGACGAGGTCCAGAAGAAGAAGAGACTGAGTAAATGTCATTAGTTCGAAACATCGCGTGCCTGATCGGACTACCCATCGTTGTTGTAATGTTGACAACAGCGAGTTTCTCTTTGGTTGATTCGCTGGCGTCACCAACCCCGCAATCGAAGAACGCCACACGCCCGAATGATCGCCATCGCTACGAAATCAGTTTGAACCTCGATTTTGATGCCCTCTCGTATACCGGACTTCAACGAGTGCGCTGGATTAATCGGGGGGATCGGTCCACCTCGGTTGTCTACTTTCACCTCTACTCGAATCTGCGTGTTGAACCGGGCGGGGAAGAATATGAGCCGCGCATTGAAGTCTCCGGAGTGCACGCCGCCTCGACAGAAGCGAAACTTGCTTTCACCCTCGATGATCAGAACACTACCCTGCGAGTCTATTTGGGAGAGGCTGTGCCGCCAGGCAAAGCGGCCGAAATTGCGATCAAGTTTTCAGGCAGAGTGCCTGAGATAGATCCAGAGGAAACAGGCCTTACCACACACGTGATCAAGCAGGTCAGTGCCGCTGTGCGGGGCGAACGTGAAATTCGGCGTGCTCGCGAACTGAACTTTCGTTGCCGAGGTGTAATGATGCTTGCGACAGCCTTCCCCGTACTTGTTGTTCAAGACGGAGATGCTTGGCGACGCAAGCTTGAACCCAGTGTTGGTGATACCGTCTTCAACGAAGCTGCCGATTACGAGATCACCATCGAAGCAGCTCCCGGAGTCGCAGTGCACACCGCAGCGCTTGAACGAAGGAGAGTTGAGAACGCTCGCACATTTTCTGCCACGGCATTGCGTGATCTGGCGATCATCGCCGGACGCAATATTCAACTCGAACAGACCAGGGTCGGCGATCTGACAGTACGCTCCATCTTTGTGCCTGAGCACGAAAAGGTCGCTAAGCAAGTGCTAACCTCTGCGACTGAAGCGGTCCGGATCTTTACTACGAGATTTGGACCGCTGCCTTTCGAAGCTATCACGATTGCAGAGGTGCCATTAGTGGCAGGCCTTGGTAGCGCCGAGTTCGCTGCTTTTAGTGTGATAGCCAGCGCTTTTTATGTCGATTTCGATTCCCCGGTTATGCGGAACCTCCCGGAGATCATTCGGGAGCAACGACCCGCTCTCGAAGAGAGTCTCGAGTGGACAGTCGCGCATCTCGTGGCGCATCAATGGTGGGGCGCAGCGGTCGGTAACGATCCGGCACGTCATCCGGTGCTCGATGAAGCGTTGTCTTCCTGGTCAGCTTTTCTCTACTACAATGAGCGTTATGGTGAGAAGAAGGCCGCTACTATCATTGAGGATCAGGTGAAAGGTGTTTATCGGCTGTATCGGACTTTTGGCGGGGAAGATATGAATGCGGATCGGCCCGCGCGCGAATATAGCAACTCCCTTCAATATGCTGCCATCGTAACCACAAAAGGGGCGTTGATGTTTCTTGAGCTGCAACGCTTGTTGGGTGATGCGAGGTTTTTTGCGGCCTTGCAGAGCTATTATAAGGCAAACCTCTTCGAGATTGCGGATCTGGAGGATTTGCGTGGAGCAATGATTGCGGAGGCGCCGCTTGAACAAAGAAGGACCGTAGCTCGTACATTCAATCGCTGGTTGTCGAGCCGGCGAGGAGATGAAGATATTGCGCCCCCGGATTCGGAATTAGCCGCCAGTCTTGGGCTGCCGCGCCCGAACCATTCCAGGGTTGGCGATCGGAACGCATTCACACCCTTCGCGCGGTTGGGTAAGTTCTTTTGGCAACAGATGACGCGGATTAGATAATGAGGGCTTATAAGAAGAATCCAGTAGATGAGCTCGCCGACTTTCGGCGCGCCAGGTCTCCGGTCGAGATTGAGGAGAGCCTGGGACGTTTAAGCTGGTTGATGGACGATCTCTTTCGCATCCCCGTTTTGGGCTGGCGCTTCGGACTGGATGCGGTCGTGGGACTGATCCCGGGATTCGGGGACACGGCAACCTCACTCGCCTCTTTTTATATCCTCGTCTCGGCGGTACGCTACCGGGTTCCTCGAATTACGCTACTGCGTATGGGGATGAACCTCGGCCTCGATTATGTCCTCGGGTCCGTGCCGTTAGTTGGCGATCTCTTCGATGCCTGGTGGAAGGCGAATCAAAAGAACGTCGCGTTGATGCGTCAGCGGGCGCAAGTTTCGAGCAGCGAAGCAAGAGCCGGACGATTAAGCGACTGGCTCTTTGTCGGTGTCATCATTCTGTCGCTCGTCGTCCTGGCGGTTGGCGCAACAGTTGTGAGCATCTGGCTCCTGAAGCTTATCGGCGACCGGCTGGCTTCGCTTGTCTTCGCGTAAAATGCAGAAGCCACGATACGGCTCGCCAAGGGGCGGGCTTGCATCGGGGCATCAAAAAGCTTCTCTTCTTATCCTTATGTTGTCTGAGCTGGTTGTATCTGACTCATAACTCGGTCGAGGGCCGAACTGAGCATATCCAGTCCCCGCTCACCTGCGGCAAAGCTTCTGAGTCGTCCTTCGCCATCAAACAAGTAGTAAGCGGGTACATAGCCCTGATCGTTCTGAAACGACTGCCGCAAAAGACCTTGATTATCGACGGCACACGCTTCCGTAATGTTGTTGGTTGCAATCGCCTCACGCACGGCGTCTATATCAGTGTCCGATTCATACCGCGGCATGTGAACCGCGATAACTCGGAGCCCCTGGGAACGGCGCAGATCACGCCACTCCGCGACCCGCTCCAAATTCTCCTTGCAAATGCCACAACTGACTGACCAGAAATGGACCAGCGTTGGTTGACCGGTTGCTTCTGTTTCTGCCTCGATTTGTGATCCATTGAACCACTGGGTGGCGCCTTCTAGCGCGGGCATTTGAGTTCCGATTCTCATTGGCATGGCTGAACTCCTGCTAGGGAAAGAAGTGGCAGATGACCCGGTCACCTGCCACTCTGGTTGATCGCGTAACTTGTTCAGACCTTAAGAGTTTCCTGACCAGGCTTCCATTCGGCCTGGCAAAGCCCGCCGGTTTGCAATGCCTGAATGACTCTGAGAGTCTCTTCCGGTGAGCGGCCAACATTGAGATCATGCACCACCTTGTAGCGCAGGACCCCTTCCGGATCGATTACGAAGAGGCCGCGAAGGGCGATACCCTTGTCTTCGATGAGCACGCCGTAATCGCGCGCGACAGTCTTGGTGACGTCGGCGGCCAACGGGTATTTTAAGCCCTCGACACCTCCCTTATCGCGGCCGGTCTTGAGCCAGGCTCGATGCGAAAAGGCCGAGTCAGTTGAGATACCAATGATATCGGCGCCGATATCCACAAACTCTTCGTATCGATCACTGAAAGCTGTGAGCTCAGTGGGGCACACGAAGGTGAAATCGAGTGGGTAAAAAACGAGGACCACCCACTTACCCTGGTACTCCGAGAGTTTGACATTCTCGTTTAATTTGTCGATGTTCTTGGTTGAAGCCATTTCGAAATCCGGGGCCGGTTGACCGACCATGGCTTGTTTGGCTGCTGCTGTTGCTGTTGACATGAATCCTCCCTGTCTTCAAATTAAAGATGGTTGCTTTCGAAAATTAAGAACTTCACTTGTGATTGTTCAATGACAATCCCGGCACAAACCAAGGAGCGTCAGTTGGACCGATTCAGCTTTAAACTGCGACTTGCGGGCGGCCACGCGCAGTAGTCCGGCCGTTTCCGGCAGATTAAAATCGACCAGTTTCCCGCAGTTGGTGCAGATCGCATGATCGTGGCGCTCGACCTCCCGGTCGTAGCGACTGGCGCTATCGCCAAAGCATATTTCGCGCACCAGGCCGGCTTCCCTCAAAAAACGAAGGGAGTTATAGACGGTTGCGTAGCTGATGCCTGGCAGCCGTTTGCGCGCGGCCTCAAAGATTTCGCTGGCCGTTGGGTGCTGCTCAGTGTCTCGAATGACCTGAAGCACCACCTCGCGCTGGGGTGTCAGCTTCTGCTCTGTTTCCTGTCCTTTGGTATTCTTGCGCATTTGTTGACTGCCCTTTCCCCGGGAGCTGAACTTAGACTAATTCTAAATCAAAAGCGTGTCAAGTGGGGGAGATCCTGAATTTGAAATTCTCATGAGGGCCGAATGATCAAGAACTCGTTTTCGAAATACCACGGAAATATCAGGAACAAGTTATCGTAATGCTTGGGTGCAGTTTTAATTCATCGTCAGAGACGTTATACTCCGCGCCGCCTATGAACGAGCAGAGCTTTGCCACAGATCAGTTGGTCGAGATGGACAATGATCTACTGGATCCTTACGAGAGATTGATCAATATCAAAGTACTGGGCAGGCAGGTTCAAGTTCCCGAAAAGAACCGGCTGCTGCGCTGCTTTCAGTACCTTTCAATCGAGACAATCTCTTATGGTGATTTTTGTTGGAACGGCGAATGTACGAACTGCCAGATCTGGTATCACCTGAAGGGCCAGGACGAAAGAGTTGATAGACCGGCGCTCGCCTGCCGGATGGAAGTAATCGAAGACATGGAGATTACCCGCCTGAGCGACTTCATCAGACTTAAAGGGATTGAAAAGTAACTGCTAGTACTTTGGTACGCTCGGGTCAACTTCGTTCGACCAGGCAATGATCCCGCCTTTAAGGTTGGTAAGGTTACCCTCAAAACCGGAACGCTTGAGTGCTTCAATAGCCCGAGCACTTCGTCCGCCCATCTTGCAGTGCACGACAGTTTCGCGATTAGGATCAATCTCGGCCATTCGATGGAGCACTTGCCCGAGCGGGATATGCATCGAACCCGGGATTTTTGCGATGGCCACTTCATGGTCCTCGCGCACGTCGATAAGCTGTATATCTTCTCCGCGATCTAAGCGCTCTTGAAGCTCGATTGCGGAAATCTCTGGCATTTGACCCTGTGTGGCTGGCTGATTCACTGAGTCCCTCCAAGCGATTAGTTAGAGCGGCTATTGTATTTGGCGTGCCCCAGTCAACGCAACGGGAACCGTTCGCGACAGCTGCACGAATGCCCCCGAAGCTGGTAGTTTTTGTTAGTTCGTGTGAATTGGTGGATCGTGCGGTTCAGAAAATGAGTGATGGTGTAATAAACTCAAGGGCAATATTCTTCGCTATTCGGAGATCTGTTTATGAAATTCGAGTTTCATAACGCGCAGCTCGATGAAGTGCCCAAGCTTCCCTGGACGGAACTGTCCCGAACAGCATTCACTTCTCTCATTGGCAGGGCAATGAAACTCCCGCTGAAGTTAAAGCCGACACGTCGACGGAGATTGCCTTGAACCTCGTTGCATCTCCAAACAGATTGCATCTCACGCGGGGGATAGAACTCGTCACTAACAATCATTTTGATACCGATGGGGTGCTCTCTGTCTGGACTGTTCTAACCGGAGCCAGGGCTTTGGAACTCCGCGAAAAGCTGATTGCCACAGCCGAGGTAGGGGACTTCTCCGAGTTTCCCAACGAGTCCGCTGTACGCGCAAGTATTGTGATCCAGGGATCGGATCAAGCAGGCGCCAGTTACGAAACAGGGTCGCCGCTTGCCCGGCGCCTGGCGGGTGAAGAGGTAAAGGATGACGCGCGCGCTTATGAACTGGTGTTGCCTGAGGTTGAACGCGTACTGACAAACATCGAAGCGTATGAACCACTTTGGCGCAAGGGATGGGAGCAGATTGCCACCGCGCTCGAGAGCTTTGAACGCGGCACTTCAGTCGTTCAAGAGTCCGCGCAAGCAGGGTTGTCGCTTGTAACGATGGGCCCGGATGCGTTCGGTAATTCCGGCTTTGATCCCAACCGGCACTCGATTTCTTACACAGTTATCTCCCGGTATGCGCGCGGTCAACTTTTCATAATCGCGACGCCGTTCACGGATGGGTGGTACTACCAGATCGATTACCCTTACTATTCCTGGGCCGAGACGATAATCAGACCACGCATACCGCGGCACGATCTTGAAGAGCTGCTCGCTAGCCTTAATAAAGTTGAGCGGGGGCAGGGCCGGTGGCGAAAGGATGACAGGGAGATGACGTCAGCCGCCAAAGTGGTAGATCACACAGGCAAACATGCGGGGTCTATTCTCAACCCCGAGGACGTCTTGAAACTATTTGAAGAAAGATTTGCGGATAATGAAGCAGTCGTGGCGAGGATTTAACTTTGCATGACGTGCTGATCATCGGAGCGGGGCCTGCGGGACTCTCAACTGCTTTCTGGTGCGACGAACTGGGGCTCGACGCGCTGGTTTTGGAAAAGGATGAGGAGGTTGGAGGACAACTCCTCAAGATCTACAATCCGATCAAAAACTATCTCGGGCTGCGCGCCGCAAACGGCCGCGAATTGCTCGGGCGCTTTACTGAAGGGGTCGAGGCAGCCGAATTCGACCTCTGGACCAATGTCGCGATCGAGACAGTCGAGACCAGAACAAAACGGGTTTCGTTAATCAGCGGTGAAGAGCTAAAGGCAATCTGTCTTGTTATTGCAACCGGGGTCAGACGCCGGAGACTCGGAATTCCCGGCGAACTTGAGTTTGCCGGCCGCGGCGTAATCGAATCCGCTGCTCGTGACCGCGATCTGTTTGCCGGTAAGGACGTTTGTATTGTAGGAGGTGGCGATGCGGCCGCTGAGAATGCGCTGCTACTCGCGGAAGTTTGCGCGACTGTGACATTGGTCCATCGCGGCAGGACGTTGCGCGCGAGGCGAGAGTTTCTGGAGGCTCTGCAAACAAACCATTGTATTACGGTCTTCACAGAGTCTGTGCTGACGCGCATTCTGGGAGGCGAATCATTAGAAGGAGTTGAAATCCAGCGAGCCGGCGCCATCAAACCGTTTCAGATGGCCGTGCAGGGTATCTTGATACGCATCGGCGTTGAGCCTAATACGGAACTGTTTGGAGCCCAACTTGCGTTGGATGAATTGGGTTACATCGTAGTATCCAGCCGCCAGGAGACGAGCGTGCCCAACGTGTTTGCAATCGGTGATGTTGCCAGTCCTCTTGCCCCGACCCTTAGTGGCGCAACTGGAGACGGCGCCACGGCAGCAAAAGTAATTGCCTCGCGGCTGACGAGAAAGTAGAAGGAACCGGATCTTAATTCACAGGTACTCATGCTTCGGTAATGTATGCTGTTTCAAAACCTGGGAAGAGGGAGACTGTGCCGGAAGTCAACCGCGCCAGATCCGTGAATGACAGAGACAGATAACTGCGAAAAATGGGCTTACGGCGATGCTCATGTAGCTGCTTATCCGGTCGAATACCTTGCCGGTATTGATCTTTACAACGCCGGAGAATTTCATGCGGCGCACGATGCGTGGGAAGAACGTTGGATGGGCGAGGTGGGACCGAAAGAGAAGCTCTTCTTACAAGCGATGATTCAATCGGCTGTAGCTTTCCACCACCTCGAGATCGGCCGTCCCGGCGCGGCCCGGCGCATGTATCAGATGGCCAAGGAAAAGTTCGCACGGTTGGAGACGCAATACTTTATGTCGCTCGATCTCGAAGAGTACCAGTCGCAGTTGGATGCAGCGCTTTCCTGGCTCATGACAGTCCCGGATCCTCGTGAACTGGTTCAGCCCGACTTTACGCCGCCACGAATCCGATTGCTTCCCGAGATCCAGGTCTACGATTAACATCATGGCTATTCTCAACGATTTCAGATTACTCCTGCTCGGAATGTGGTTCGGCGCGGCTGTATTCTTCAGCGTCGTTGTAGCTCCCGCTGCTTTCGCCGTAACCCGTTCCTTCCAACTCCAGAATGCGAGCGAAATTGCGGGTGGGATTGTTACCAGGACGTTGTCAGTCGTTAATACAAGCGGATTCGTCGTGGCCATCTTATTGATGTTTGGAGCTTTTGCATTCTGGAAAACATCCGCATCGTGGTCAAAAATAGTGGAATTGGCGATGTTGGGAGTCGTGGCTCTTACGACCGGAGTTGGACAATGGGTGATTGCTGCCAGAATGCACGCTCTGCGTGCGGCAGCCGGTGGGCCAATAGATCAACTGGCGGCCAACGATCCAACGCGCGTCGCCTTCAATACTCTCCACGGTTATTCCGTGAAAGCTCTCGGCGTTGGTATGATTGCCGCTCTAATCGCATTCTTCCTGATTGCTTATCGCGCGCGCTTGAACTCCTGAGAGGCAGAAAGGCTGGTGTCATTTTGGAAATAATCGAAGACATCGAGCAGTGGCGCCGCCGCTTTAACAGATGGAGCAGTGACCGCGGCGCGGCGAGCGATGACCTGAAGAGTTACCCGTTCGTTCACAACAGGCGTGCACCATTCACCCCCGCCCGCCGGGCCTTGCCGATGCTCAACCTCGGACTGATCTCGTCTGCGGGCGCCTATATCGACGGGACCGATCCTTTCGATACAACGACGCCTGACGGCGATCTTACTTTTCGTGAAATACCGAGCGAGATTGAGGCCGCCGATCTCAAATTTAGTGCCCGGGATTATGATTCTGCTGCGGTGGAACGGGACATCAATTCACAGGTACCATTGAATCGTCTCTTCGAGTTTGAAAGTAATGGGATCATAGGCCAACTGAACCCGGTGTTCTGGAGTTTCTGCGGCTTCATCCCGGATGCAGCGCGCCTGACCGAAGAGATGCTGCCTCGTCTTGTCGAACGCGTGAAGCGGTATGAAGTGCAGGCGACTCTGTTGATACCCGCATCGGCTCTTTGTCATCAATCCGTCTCGCTCGCAGCCCGCGCTATCGAAAAAGCGGGAATCCCTACAATGACTCTGGCTGTTGTCAAAGACATTATTGAAAGTGTGCGACCGCCGCGGGCCGGCCTTTACGATGGGTCGCTCGGTAGTGTCGCCGGCAAACCCGATTGGCCCGAACACCAGCGGCGCATCCTCGATGAAGCATTGCGTTTGATCGAACCAATGGACCAGGCCGGCATTCGCAGACTCACCGTAAACCTGGAGACTCAAGTCGAGAAAGAGCGTGGCGAACGTTAGCGCTCCCTCTTCGCAGATCACACTCATGATCCAGCAGCGTCCTTTCCTTGCCGTGCCTCTGGCTTTAATACTGCTTGCCGGAGCCTATCTTCTGTTCTGGCCAGTGCCAATAGTTCCCGGTACCTGGAAACCGCCGCCTGCGCCTGCGCTTGCAGGTGACTACGAACCCAATAATCGCCTCTCCGGCATTCAGCGTTTGTCACTCGGCGATGCCTTTGCACCTGAGGACGTCGCGATCGATTCATCCGGTCGCATCTATACCGGAGTAGAAGATGGCCGCATTATTAGACTCCGACCGGACGGAAGTAATCCGGAGATATTCGCAAATACTGCGGGGCGGCCGCTCGGCCTTATATTCGATCGAAACGCGAACTTGATCGTTGCCGATGCAGTGAAGGGATTGCTGTCGATCTCCCCAGAGGGGACGATAACCGTCCTGACGACGGGTGCTGACGGGGTTCCATTTAAGTGCACGAATGATCTGGACGTCGCCGCGAACGGTTTGATCTACTTTACCGATGCCTCGAGCCGCTTTCCGCTTTCCAATTACAAAGGAGACATACTGGAACATCAACCGAACGGCCGGTTTCTCGTTTATGACCCTGTGAAAAAGACCACTCAGGTGTTGCTGAACAAACTTCACTTTGCAAACGGTGTTGCTGTGAGCTGGGACCAACAGTTCGTCCTCGTTGTAGAAACAGGGACTTATCAAATTCACCGTTACTGGCTTGAGGGGCCGAAGCAGGGTCAGAGCGAGATTTTCGTTGATAACCTGCCGGGTTTTCCCGACGGTCTCTCCTCGAATGGTCGTGATAGATTCTGGATTGCGCTGGTAACGCCACGGGACAAGACCTTGGACAGGCTGCTACCGTATCCCTTCCTTAGAAAGGTTGTGATGCGCCTTCCGGCCTTCCTTCAACCCGCGCCGAAACGATATGGTTTCGTCCTGGGTCTGAATAATGAAGGCCGTGTTACTGAGAATCTCCAGGATGGTTCAAAAGAGTGTTACGCGCAGATAGCCAATGTCGTTGAGCATGATGGCGCCCTTTACTTCGGGAGCATAGCCGAGTCTACGGTTGGCCGACTTTTACTAGAATAGTTTTCTGAGTTGTCAAATGCGCTGGTCCTTGGCTAAACTGAGCGACACCGACAGACTAGATTGGAGGTTCCTCACGATGAGCAACGAAGAATTCGACCGAAGAATAGCCTCTCTCCTTGAGCATCATGCGAAGTTTGCATCGGATATTCAGCACTTGCGGGAGGTCCAGGCGCATTTCCAGGAAACTCAGGCGCAAACCGAGCAAGTTGTAGCACGGCTTGCACACGCAACGCTTGTAGGCTTCAAGGACACGAATACAAAAATCGACGCACTGGTTGATTCGCAAATCCGTACGGATGATGCTTTAAAGGAGGTGGGCTTAAAAATCGACTCACTGGCTGATTCGCAGATCCTCACTGTTGAGAGTCTGCAAAACTTGATAGCCGTTGTCGACCGTTACTTTCGTAAAGGCAGTAAACGGACACTGAGATAGCTCGCGGCACGCCTGCCCACAACGCAGAGAATCTGGTTCGAATTGAACTAAACTCGTAACTTCAGAGTCTGGTTTGTCATAAGGGCCGGTTGAGGATTGATCCGGCCTTGTGAGACTCTAGAGAATAAAAGTAGTGCGCGCGGCAGGTACGTTCGGCGAATGGCATCAAGCAAGAAAACGGTGGTCAAGCCCAATGGGGTCAAACTTACTCCGGCGAAGAAAGGGCCGGCGGTTTCGGTCGAAGAGTTTCTCGCCTTAAAAAATCCCAAGGGCCCATTACTGCTGAACGTAGACGGGCAGCAGGTTTCATTAACTCACCTGGAACGCATTTACTGGCCCGACGAAAAGATCACCAAGTTCGATCTTCTGCGCTATTACATTCAGATCAGTCCCTACATCATTCCCTTCCTCAAGGACCGGCCGGCGATATTGCAGCGTTGGCCACGCGGCATCAAGGCTCCGATGTTCTTTCAGCAGGATCTGGAAAGCGCCCCGGATTTTATCAAGTCCGTGCGACTGCAGAACCTCGAGGGGCGTGAACTTGACTATGCGGTCTATACCACGACCGCGTCGCTTCTTCACTTTGTCAATCTTGGCGCCATTGAGCAGCATCCCTGGCACTCCACGATTAAGCGGCTGTCAAAACCGGATTGGATTGCACTCGATCTCGACCCGAAGCGTGCGCCCTGGGAGAACGTGCTGGAAGTCGCGCTCACTGCTAAGGCGGTATGCGATGAATTGGGAATCAGATGTTATCCCAAGACATCGGGCTCGTCAGGCATCCATATTTACCTGCCTTTAAAACCCACAAACGAATATGAGAAGGTCGCGGAGTTCGCCCGGCTAATGGCGGGAGAGATTGCGCGCCGAACACCAGCGATTGCAACGGTCGAGCGGACCCTGGCAAAAAGAAAGCCAAACCAGGTTTATGTTGACTGGCTACAGAACTCGCGTGGTAAGAGTCTGGCGTCGGTCTATACGGTGCGCGCTAAACCGAACGCGACTGCATCCATGCCACTGACCTGGAAACAGGTTGCGCAGGGCGTTGGGATTGCGGATTTTACAGTCAAGAATGTGCCCGCACTCATTAAAAGAAAGGGCGATCCATGGGCTGACTTTTTCCAGAACAGAAACGCCCTTAAACTTCGTTAAGCGAACGCTTCCTTGCCATTGATCGAAAAAATAGGATCAACTTCACACAATTAAGACAGACGTGGCACTTCTGGCAGAAGTTGATGGGAGCATAAGGTAAGCTGCAACCAAAACGGCGTCAGGGAATACTTTTGCTGTTGTCAGAGAAGCCTTCAGAACGTAGCCTCTGTAAAAATTGTGAGAGGCTCAGAGATGAAGAAGGAGACTAGACCGAGTCAACCTAATACTTGCCCAAAGGTGACCTATCTGTTTTTTGGCACGCATGGACTACGGCATCAAAGATCTTCATGTAGCCGGTGCAGCGGCAAAGATTCCCGGACAGTGCTGCCCGGATAGCGGATTCGTCCGGGGAGGGATTCCGTTCGAGAAGACTGAGTGCGGCCAGGACCATTCCTGGCGTGCAGATGCCGCACTGAGCGCCCCCGCACTCGATGAATGCCTGCTGCACAGCATGCAGTTGATCCTCTGTGGCAACCCCTTCAATTGTCTGCAATGAGGCGCCCTCGGCCTGTGCGGCTGGAATAAGGCAGCTATTCACGATCGTGCCATCGAGAAAGACCGCGCAGGCGCCACACTCACCTTCACCACAACCTTCCTTGGTTCCTGTCAGACCGAGCCCTATGCGCAAAACGTCGAGCAACCGTTCCATCGGATGGGCCTTGAAAGTTTCTGGTCTCCCGTTGACCGTACAATTGATCGAGACTTTGTTGGACTTTTCTTTCACAATTAAGGTGCTGATGAAGTTAGTGACTGTATCAAGTCTTCCGGGAGCAACGGAACATAGTTGAAGTTGATGCCGGTGGCATTCTCAATTGCACTCAAAATAGCCGGTGCGGCCCCGTCCATTGGTAGTTCGCCTATACCTTTTGCTCCTGCCGGGCCATAGGCATATGGATTTTCTTCAAAAAAGACTCTGATTGGCGGAATGTCAGCAGGAGTAGGAATGATGTAGTTTGTCATCTGGTTATTCACCATTCGGCCCTCTTGCCAGACAACATTCTCGAATAAAGTAAATCCGATTCCCTGGGCGACTCCGCCTTCGATCTGGCCTGCCGCCAATACCGGATTGATGACCTTCCCGACCTCCTGCAAAGCCACGAAGTCTTCGACTCGCGCCTCGTAGGTCAACATATCAACAACAACTTCCGCAACATAAACAGCCCACGCATAGGCGGCGTAAGCGTCACCCTGGTATTTCTCGTCGTCCCAGTGGATGCCGGGTGGTGGCTGATATTTACTGAATGACCGTAGTGGTCCAAGCTTGCCGATATGTTCGCGGCACGCTTTTGCGAAGGCCTCCTGTGTGTAATTTTCGCCTAGCAAACCACATCCCTGTAGCGTTTGCTTTAGGCCCAGGACAGCCGACTCCACAAGTTTGCCCACCACCATGCAGGTGCGGGAAGCGACGGTCGGTCCGCTGTTTGGGACGTTGCTGGTGTCAGGCTGAGTGATCTCGATGACATCTTCAGGCAGGCCCAGCGCCTCGGCTGCAATCTGAGAAAAAATGGTGTTGGTCCCCTGGCCAATCTCGGTGCTGGCGGCAAGAATGCGGACGCGACCCTCTGAGGTCGCTTCGGCACCCACGACTGACTGCAAATAGACTTCACCTGAACCAGTGAAGCCTGCTCCATGCATGAACGAGGCAAAACCAATACCGCGCTTTATACCGTTAATTGCGTTTTCGCGTGCAAATCTCTCTCGTTTGGCGTGATAGTCACTAAGTGCCAGCGCGCGGTTGAGCAGTTGATCCAGTGCCACTTGCTCGTTAATGACCTGACTGGTAGCCGTAGTTTGTCCGGGCCGAATGAAATTGCGGCGCCGAAACTCCTCAGGTGTTAATCCCACGGCAGCGGCGACTTTATCCATCTGGCGCTCGAGTGCAAAGATGCTTTGCGGCGCCCCAAAACCTCGAAACGCCCCGTGCGGAGGGACATTTGTGGCAACAGCGCGACTGTGAATACGAACGTTTGGGCAATAGTAGGGACCGCCGGCATGGATGGTTCCCCGCGAAAGCACGACTGGCGACAGCGTGCAATAGGCGCCACCGTCAATCACGAAATCGATCTCCATTGCCAGCAGCTTTCCATCACGGGTAACGGCTGTGCGGTGTCTCGTCCGTGAAGGATGGCGCTTGGTGGTAGCCACCATGTCTTCGGCCCGGTCATAGATCAGCTTCACCGGTTTGCCTGCTTTCCAAGCCAGGAGTGCAGCATGCCCGGCGATTAGCGATGGATATTCTTCCTTGCCACCAAATCCACCACCAGTCTCCGTTTGAATAACGCGAACCCTATCCTCGGGCAGACCAAAGAGTTTCACTAACGCTTTGTGAACGTAGTAGGGACACTGCATCGATCCCCAGACTGTCACGCCCTCATCCGGATTGGCGATGGCGATGACGCCATTGTTCTCGATATAAAGTTGTTCCTGGGCGCCGGTGCGATACTCATCTGCAATTATGTAATCTGCCTTGGCCCACGCCTCGTCGACGTTCCCTTTATCGACCAGGAACTTCTTGAATATATTGTCTTTGCCCCAGACGATCTCTTTTTGTGCCAATGACTCCTCCAGCGAGAAGACTGCCGGGAGTTCTTCGATCTCAACTTGGACAGAGCGGCGGGCCTCTTCGAGAAGATACTTATCGGTGTGAGCGAGGAGCAGGATTGGCTCCTCGGGATGATTCACGACCCGTTCGGCAAGGTAGGGTTGGTCGTCAAGAATCAACGCGACATGGTTTTGGGCCGGGATGTCTTCAGTGGTGACAACAGTAAACTCGTTCCAGGGAAGTCCGTCTGCAAACGAGATGCTTTTGATCTTGCCGCGAGCCACAGGACTTCGCACTGTCGCGCCGAAAAGCATTCCTGGGAAACAGATATCGTCAACGTACCTCGCCTTACCCGTGACCTTATCTTTTCCCTCCTTCCGCGGCACGGATTTGCCTATCAGGCGTTTGTCGTTTTTGGAAATCATCGGCGGGCTACTTTGTCTCTTACCTTTACCCGATTCCGAATTCGCTGATCAAGCGATGCAGGTATGAGCGGCTGATGCCAAGTCGCTTTGCGGCTGCGACCTTGTTGCCACCTTCACTCTGCAAAGCACTCAGAATCATTCGGCGCCTTAAAGCGATGACTGCGCCATCGAGCGTTGTCTCGTCTGAAACATTGGTATCTGGCAGAACCCGGAGCATCTTCTCGGGCAGGAACTCCAGTCCCAGCGTGGGCTCCGTAGACAAGACAATTAAGCGCTCCATGAGGTTCTCGAGTTCTCTTACGTTACCTGGCCAATCGTATTCGAGTAAGGCATCGAGCAACACTCCCTCAAGCTCGGGTTTTTGCCGGCCATATTTCTCGGCACACTTGTCGGCAAAGTGAGCTGCAAGTACCGGAATATCCTCGCGTCGTGAACGCAACGGTGGGATCACCAGCGGCACGACGTTAAGCCTGTAGAAAAGGTCGCGCCGAAAACTTCCCGCATCGACTTCCGCTTCAAGATCGCGATTGCTTGCAGCAATCAATCGAATGTCGACGGTCACAGTCTTTGTTCCGCCAACACGTTCGAAGGCCCGCTCTTGCAGAACGCGCAACAGTTTAACCTGCACGGCCGGGGTGAGTTCCCCAATTTCATCGAGAAACAGCGTGCCGCCATCCGCCAGCTCGAAACGGCCTTTGCGAGAGCGTGAAGCAGATGTGAATGCGCCTTTTTCATGGCCGAACAGTTCAGATTCAATTAAGGACTCCGGCAAGGCCGCACAACTTACCGCAATGAATGGACCACTGGCTCGCGGACTTTCATGGTGGATTGCCCGGGCCAGCATCTCTTTCCCGGTACCGTTCTCACCAATCAACAAAGTGGTTGCACTTGTGGCGGCCACGGCCCGCGCCAGCTTCAGTGTCTTCTGCAAACTCTCACTCGAGCCAATGAGATCGCAGAAGCCCCTGACGCTCAGAAGTTCGTCCCGAAGCCGCGCATTCTCGAGTTCCAGCCGGCGCATTCGTACCAGCCTGGCTGACGATGTGAACAACTTCGGCAGCATCGAGCGGCTTCTGGAAAAAGCCATAGGCGCCCAGCTTAACAGCCTCCAAAGCGGCGCGCCTGGCATCACTAGCAGTAATCACGACGACCTGGGCGGGGGGATTTATGCCACGGGCAGCCTGAACAATTCCGAGGCCCTCGGCTATGTCATCAATATGAGGCGGAAGGTGGAGGTCGCTGACAACTACATCAATATTCTCTTTTTCCAGCAGGTCGAGCGCAGCACTCCGAGATTCGGCCTCGAATACTCGATAATCAGGGCTCAGTGTCCAATAGAGACCGCGGCGGACGGCGCTATCGTCGTCAACGACCAAAATTGTTCCCTTGAGATTGGCGTGTTCAGCCATGTAAACGTCACGCGCGTCCGGCACGTGGAGGTGGATTAGGTATGTTTAATCATGTTTGCCCAATGCATTCAAGTGGTGGCGATCGTAGCACGACGCGAAAAGTCGTACCAACGCCTTCAGTCGAAACAACCGTGATCGAGCCCTCGTGCGCTCGGACCACCTCGCGGCACGTATACATGCCGAGACCTACCCCAGATTGTTTCGTTGTAGAAAACGGCCGAAAGAGGCGTTCTGAGATGAACTCCTGAGACATTCCCGGCCCTGTGTCGCTAATCGAGAAGAAGACTCTGCCCGGCTCGGCGACGCCCGCTTCAACAGTTAGCGTACCCGGTTGATCGTCCATTGCTTCAAGCGCATTCAGCACGAGATTCTCAATGACCTTCTCAATTTTCTCACCATCTGTCAGTGCGTATAGCGTCTCGGTAAGCCGCAAATCAATTTGATGAACCCCTCGCAAAGGCTCGCCCAGGAGCAAGACCACCCGCTTCAGGATCGGCACCAGATCGACGGTTTCGGCGCGGCGGTGTTCGCCACTCAAAGTGGTGACGGGGCTACTTAGCCGAGCTACGAGAGACCTCAGTTTCTCGGTCGAGCTGGTGAGGGCCTTTAACGCATCGGCTCGAAACTCTTCGTTGTCAAAATGGCGCTCCATATTTCCGACAATCAAGGACAGTGCTTCAATCGCATTCTTCAGATCGTGTGTGAGCAACGCGGAGAGTTTTACAAACGAATCAAACTGTTTAGCCTCAGTTTCGCGCGCAATCTGTTCGCGCAACCGTTTAGTCATTAGGTTTACGTTGTCGGCAAGTGGGCGGGCCTTGTCCTCTGACTGGATCTCGATACGGTGGTCCAATTCACCTTTGGCAATCGCCGCTACGCCTTCCTTAAGCCGCTCGAAACCGCGGTTCGTGCGCTGAAAGTGATATGTGAGGAGAGTCGCGGCGACACCGGCAATTAAAAGCGAAAATACAATGCCTGCTCGCCCGCTCCGCATTGGGCCGAATGAGGCCTGGGAGTAACTGCCCGCTACGGCAACAGAAACGCCAAGTTCGGGCAGTGGGCCAAAGACCGTGTCGTATTCGTCTCCCGTAGTAGCGGAAAAGTTCTCAAACCCTGAGTGACCGGAAAGCATCCGTGTGGCGACCGGCATAAAGGCTGGGAACGAGTTGCTAACTAGCTGATGCTTCAAGGCCAGGTTTGGGTGATAAAGGATTCGTCCGTCTTGATCGAGCACGATTATCAGGTGTGGCAACGGGGGTTCGGCTCCGGCAGCGAGTTCCCAACGTTTTGCCACCACTTCAAATATCGATTCAAGCTTTAGCTCACCAACCAGGGCTGCCGGCCGTGTTTCCTGTTCGTCACCGAGGACTGCAATTGTCGAACATAAGGTAGCGCCGTAAGCAGGGGTCGTGGACCGGGTGTGCAAGACGACGGGTGCGTTAGGGTCCCATATCCGATCGTTAAGTGTGGGCGGTTCAGGAAAATTGTTGGTGCGAAAAACAAAAGGACTAACCGTGGTCTGTTGCGAGCGTTCGGCTAACAAAACCGGTCTCCCCGCAAGATCGTACAAGGTGAGCTTGGCAAAGTGGCTACGAGCTCCCAGTACTGCCGCGATACCAACCTGAAGCTCGACTGGCAAACTGGGCGGCGCTTCCGCCACGCGTGGCATCGAGTCTTTGAGCGATTTTTGAACTCCCTGAGGAGGCAGGCCCGAGCGAATGTAAGTAAGCAAGGCCGGCGAACGAGCCATTCGGGTCAATTCATCATCATGACCGGCGACCTCCGTCATCACATCGTGGGAAAGTGCCCTCAGTTCCTTAGACAGTTCCCATCGCCGCGCCGACCAGTTCTCACGCAAATCACTCCAATAGTTGATTGCAGCGAGCACGAGAAGCGGAGAGAGGCAAAAGAGCAGAAAGGTAAGAAAGAGTTTTAATCTAATTGGCGGACACCCCCCTTCAGATGGGTGTACTTTTAGATCGGATTGCGCAACCTGTTTGAACGGTAATGCCGAGACCGGATTGAGAACCGTTACCCACGAACCTTCAATTGGGTGCACGGGGACAATATCTCGTCGCTGAATGCGTCGGGAAAATAGTTCTGCACCAATCGTATTAGCTGGCTGGTGCAACACACTCCGCTGTGTGGAGCGAGGTGCTTAATGGGAGCGACGGGCTGATGTTAACGCATGTCTGCCGTTCCCGGTAAGAAAAAATGGATAAATTAATCTGTGGGAACTCTTCTGAATTGTTGGAGAAGCGGCGCCAGGGCCTCAATGACAGTCTCGTGCATCACGCCATTACTGGCGACGATGCCGTCGCGGTTCTGGACTTGAGGCACGTTGTAAAGCAAGGGGCGCCCGAAAAGATCCGTAAGTCGGCCGCCAGCCTCATGGAGAATGATGTCAGGAGCGCAGGTGTCCCACTGTTTCGTCCGCGGAGAAAGATGGATGTACAAGTCGCATTGCTGCTCGGCAATCAATCCGATCTTAATGCCTACCGAGCCTCGGCGGACCTCTTCTTTGACACCTACCAACCTTACCACCTGATCCATTCGAGGACTGCGATGAGACCGGCTTGCGGCCAGTCGCACCTTTGAAAGGTCCCTCTGTTTTGAAACATAAGCCCGTTCAGGCTCGGCATTGGGACGCTCAATCCAGGCGCCGCCACCACGCACCGCGCGATAGAGGACCCCGGTCAGCGGCTGATAAACCACGCCCAGGACGCATTGACCGTTCTCGGCCAGCCCGATTTGCACGGCAAAATCACCATTGCCATCGATGAAGCCGTTGGTACCATCGAGCGGGTCTACCATCCAGACTCGAGACCGACCGAGCCGCCTCGCAGTATCGATCGATTCTTCAGCAAGGATGCCGTCTTCGGGAAATGATCTGGCAAGGCCCTCAACGATCAGCTCGTTGGCAACACGGTCTGCCTGGGTAACCGGTTCCCGCTGATCGAAGTCGTGCTTCTCTTCGATATCGAGTGGACCATTGTAGAAATCGAGCACGGCCGCGCCCGCCTTTTGCGCAAGCTCGAGCGTCAGTTCGAGTTCGTTCTGATAAGCAGGTGAACTCATTTGATTCCCGGTGCAATGCCAACCAGAAGCGAAAGCCGTTTCCCGCCATTGTTCCTGACACCGTGCAGTACCCCGGCCGGAGCCACAATTAAAGATCCGGTCGAGGCCTCGCGTTCTTCATCCCCAACAGTAAAGTGACCTGAGCCTTCGAGTACGAAGTAGAACTTGTCGGCGTCCTGATGGGCGTGGACACTCTGAATTTGATCCGGCTCCAGACAGTTGAGCCCGACCATCACATGATCACCGCGCCAGAGGGTGGTCTTGAAGAACTTCTCCATCTGCGAACCAGTATGTTCGCGCCAATCGAAAAACCTGCTCATCAAACATCATTCCTTTATACCGGATTTATACTCAAAGCTATCACACTGCGGTTAAGCCCAAAAGCGCACTTGCGGCTCCTAACTTCTGCCGCGTATAGTTTGGTTTTCATGATGTCAATACCTGGTCACGCAACTCGAGAAGCAACCGCAGCCTACCGGGATCGATTCAAGTCTGTGGCTGCGTATAATCATTTTCGCAACGAACAGAACCTTTGGTTGTCATCAATCGGTATTGGGACTTATCTGGGCAATGCTGACGACGCCACCGATAAGCGCTATATCGAGGCAATCGTGCAGGCGGTGCGACTCGGGGTGAATGTAATCGACACAGCCGCAAACTACCGGTTTCAACGTAGTGAACGGGCCATCGGCAAGGCACTTCGAACCCTGGTTGGGGAAGAACAGTTTTCGCGTGAAGAACTCGTGATCTGCACAAAAGGCGGGTATCTGCCATTTGACGGCGCCCCTCCCAGCGATGTAAGCGGCTATATTGATGAGACTTTTGTTCAGCCAGGTATCGCCGCCTTGCAAGACTTCGTTGGCGGCAGTCATTGCATGACCCCGGCCTACCTGCAAAACCAGTTGGACCAGTCGCTTCGCAATCTGGGGCTGGAATGTATCGACGTTTATTACATTCACAATCCCGAGTCGCAACTGGACGCCGTGTCGAAGGCGGAGTTTCAAGATCGTCTGCGAACCGCCTTCGAGTTATTGGAAAAGAACATTGCTGAAGGAAAGATAAAAAGCTACGGCGTGGCTACCTGGAATGGCTTTCGAGTTTCGCCCGACTCGCGCCCGTATCATTCGTTGGCCCAAATGGTCGAACGCGCGCGCGAGGCCGGTGGAAACCAGCACGGGTTTCGTTTTATCCAATTACCATTTAATCTGGGAATGGCCGAAGCTTTGACGCTTCGCAACCAGGCGGTTGGGGGTGATCAGTTTTCGACCATCGAGGCCGCCGGGGCCCTCGGGGTAACTGTGATCTCCAGCGCGTCGATCTTTCAGGGCCGTGTCGCCAGGGGACTTCCGGAAACGGTGCGTGAACCTCTGGGGTCACTGGCAACGGACGGCCAGACTGCGATCCAGTTTGTTCGATCGACCCCGGGGGTCACTACTGCGCTAGTGGGTATGAGCAATCGCGCCCACGTGGAAGAGAACCTTCAACTGGTGCGTGTAGAACCAGCAAAGCCGGAAGACTACATGCTTCTTTTTTCGTAGTATGTCGCAACGGGAGTACAAGTCGTTCGCCGAATTCTGGCCTTTCTACGTTGCCGAACACAGCAAGCCAGGCACGCGTATACTTCACCTCCTTGGCACATTCACTGCTCTTGCTTTTTTGGTCTGGTTTATCGCCACAGGTCGTTGGTGGCTATTGCCGTTAGCTTTTGTTCCCGGATACGGGGCCGCGTGGCTAGCCCACTTTGCAATTGAAAAGAACAGGCCCGCCACCTTTAAGTATCCCTTATGGTCGTTCATGGGCGACTACAAGATGATTGCTTTCATGCTGACAGGCAAGATGAACGCAGAGATCGAGCGAGTCGCTCATGCTAAAGCCGTGAAGACCCCTTGAAAGGCAATGTCCCCATTCGCGAACTCACTGGCGGCGAGGACGTCTGGCTGGTCGTCGTAGTCACAGCGGTGCGCGAGCGGCGTACTCAGCAGGGCAAGGTTTTTCTCGAGGCGCAGGCCCGTAATGCCACCGGCACCCTTAACCTCAAGATCTGGCCTGAAAACACCCAGAATGCGTCAAAAATCGCGCCGGGCTTGTGGCGGATAGCCGGCCGTCTTGAGAGTTTTCAGGACCGCTTGCAGTTTGTTGTAGCAGAGTACCAGGCCATCAGTATTGAAGGATATCGCGAGCAGCAGGGCAAAGACCCGGTTTTGCCACGTGCCTTCACCCTGGACATTGAAACCGTCGCACTGCCGGCATTTCGCGAAAGGGTTGGAGGTAAGCTTGAGCGCCAGTTGAGGCTTGGTTCAATGCACCTCGAACAGCAACAAAGGTATCTCGAAGACATTGCCGCCGAAGAGGAGCGCTGCTACCAGCTCGGCGCTCTGAACGCGCATTCTGGACGAATCTTGTCAATTGCAGTTCAGGTCGGACCGGCGGCGGGAATCGATTTTCAAGGGGTATCGCCGGATAAGGTCGAGCACGTCTTTGGGATCGACAGGCAGGGCAACGAAGAGCCCGAGAAAGACGCTTTAATCGACTTCCTGCGTTTACTGGAGGGATTCGATCCTGAGATGGATGAAATCGTGGGCCATAATATTATCGGGTTTGACTTGCCATTTATTTTTCAGAGGTGTCTTGTCAATACCATTCCCGTGCGCCCGTTTGTTAACCTGGGCGATTTTCAGGTGCGGGGTGTTTTCGACACAATGCATCGCTGGTGGCTGGGTGCAAAGCGAAATGTGAGTCTTGACGATATAGCGTGGGCACTGGGCATCGAGTCGAGCAAGACAGAAGATGTCGAAGGCAGCAAAGTCTTTGAGCTGTATCAGGCGGGAAAACTTCAGTTGATTCGCGAATACAATCTGAATGACGTTCGCCTCACACGCAAAGTATACGAGCGGATGGTGGCCTGTTTCGGAAGGTAGTCCAGATCCATTCATGCAGTGAGAAATAAGAAAAATCAGACATGGCAACTTTTGAACTAATCGTGATCCTTTTTCTGGGAGTCGTCCTGGGCGCGCTCAGCGTGTGGTTCCTGCTTCGCACGAAACTAAAGAGCGAGTACACCCGGGGTCGCGCGGACAGCGAGACTGAGCGCGCGACGCTCGCAGAGCGGGTACTGGGCCGGGAACACCAATTAAAGGATCTGCGGGAAGCTTTCGATCTCGAAGCTGCCGAAGTAGAAAGATTAAGGGAAGAGAATTCGCGGTTGAAAGCTTCGGTCGCCAGCCTCGAAACGAGGCTGGAAGAAGAACGTAAGTCGGGGCAAGAAAAACTCGAAGCCTTCCGCCAGGCCACCCAGGAACTCTCCGATCGTTTCAAGACCCTTTCGGCTGAAGCACTGCGCGAGAACAACGAGTCGTTTCTAGAATTAGCTAAAGCGTCGCTTGAAAAGCATCATGAGATGGCAAAGGGTGATCTCGATGTAAAGCAACGGGCCATCGACGAGATCGTCAAGCCTCTCCGTGATTCGCTTGAGAAGGTGGATGGAAGGATCGGTCAGATCGAACAGGCACGGACGGCCGCCTACTCAACATTGACTGAACAGGTGCGCTCGCTGGCTGCGAGCCAGGGTCAACTCCACACAGAGACTGCAAATCTCGTGAAGGCCTTAAGGGCTCCACACGTTCGCGGCCGGTGGGGCGAAATTCAATTGAAGCGGGTGGTCGAGATCGCAGGCATGGTTGAGTACTGCGATTTTGTTCAGCAGGAAGTGATCGAGACTGATAATGGCAGGATGCGTCCCGATCTGACCATTCGTCTGCCCAGCAGCCGGACCATCGTGGTGGACTCGAAAGCGCCGCTGCAAGCGTACCTCGAAGCTCTGGAAGCGCGCGACGAAGAGACAAGACTTTCAAAGCTGAGAGAGCACGCAAAGCAGATTCGTGGTCACTTGACCAAGCTTGGAGCCAAATCTTACTGGGACCAGTTCGATCAATCCCCGGAGTTTGTCTTTCTTTTTCTGCCGGGGGAGACTTTTTTCAGTGCTGCCCTCGAACAGGATCCGGGACTGATCGAGTTCGGTGTTGATCAACGGGTCATTCTTGCGACTCCAACTACGCTCATCGCCCTCTTGAAAGCGGTTGCTTACGGCTGGCGCCAGGAGCAGATGGCCCGGAACGCGCTCGAGGTTGGCAAGCTGGGTAAGGAACTCTACGACCGCCTCCGAATCTTTACCGGTTACTTTTCAGATATCGGCAAGGGCTTGGATCGGGCTTTGGAGTCGTACAACAAAGGCGTCGGTTCGTTTGAAGCACGTGTGCTGGTAACAGCGCGCAAGTTTAAGGAACGCGGCGCGCTCGCCGGCGGAGATCTCGACCCTCTCGAGCCCCTCGATAAATCAGCGCGGTCACTTGCGCTGGATGAGGGGGGTCTCTTCCCCGACTTGATTGCGGCGGAACTCGAAGTAGCTGATGAAAACGAATCGCAACTTGATGACCGGGCCCGTGCCCAGGGCAGGGATAGTTAGCGGCGGAGATACTGATTGTTTTGGCAAAAGAGATCTGGTTAGGCCCGCTGCTGAGTAGTAATCGCTCACGGCTGCTTGCGCGTTGTGCTGAACTTGTCTCTCAGGGTCAGGCCAATAGTTTCCTTTACCTTGCCGCATCGCAGCCACTGCTCCAACTGACCACCAACAGCCTCCTCGATGGCAGGCAAAATCGCGGTTTGTGGGGCGAGCTTCCTGTCTATTTGTTCCGCGGGTTTGTCCGGCGAATACTCACTACCGCAGTAGACGTAGAAACCAACAGCCGGCCTGGACCACGGATCCCCATAGACCGTGAAGAACTGCCTCTTAAGCGCAGTTTAGTTTCTCAACTTCTAAAACGGCTTACAGCCGCGGGGGAGCTGAAAGCATTGGGGCCCCTCAGCCACAGGGATGGCTGCGTCAATACGGTGTCCACGTTGATGGGCGAAATTCAACGCGCCGCCCGGACCCCCGAAGAGTTCAGACAGATCGTCGCGGCACTAATCGAAGAATCGCCGGAACCAACATCCGAAGCGGGACCACGATTGCAGCGTGATTTCGATCGCGATATCGCCCTGGTCTACGCTCACTACTTCGACATTCTCGAGCAACACCAATTGACGGAAGCAGATGCCGATCAATTACGCGCGCTCGGCACGCTGCGCGGGCGATGGCAGGGAAAGGAATTGACCGTGCCATGGCTGGCTGACGTGCGGCTCCTTGTTCTTGATGGCTTCTTTGACTTTACGCCCGTCCAGGGCGAGATCATCAGAGAACTGATACCGAGAATCCCTGGAGTGATCGTCAATCTAAACAGTGACGAACGAAATACGGAGATCTTCAGTGTGTTTCGCGAAACCATAGACCAGATTGCCGCAGCGGGAGAATTTGAGATCAGGTATACCGGGGAGATGGAGAGTGCGGCCGGAGCACTTTCTGTTCTTCGTGAGAGACTTTTCAATAGCTCTAAAAAACCGAATCTTACATTTGACAACGGGAACCTGGAGCGTGAAGCACAAAACATTCGCCTGCTCTCCTGTTCGGATCGTGAGACCGAAATTCGCGCTATTGCCAAAGAGATCAAGCGTCTGATCTTCCAGGAAGACTACAAGCTCGCCGACATCGCTCTCGTCGTGCGCGAACGAGCCTCTTATGCTGAAACCATTGCGCGCGTAATGCGAGCGGAATCGATTCCGTGCGACCTCGAACAACGTATCGATATCAAAGACATTCCCGCCGTTCGTGCGGCTCGCAAAGTTTTTGAGTTGCTTAAACAGTTGACCATTTCCGAACCGGCAAGTATCAGGATCACCGAGCTGGCCAATCTCATAAAATCGGACTACCTGCGCCCCGGCGACGATCAGCTTGCCGAAATTACCGAGCAGTTTCATCGTGATTATTCTGAGCTCTTAAATATCTCTGAGAGCAATGGTGATTCAGATCCGGCCGGGGAAGCACGGCGAAAACGCGACCTCGGAATCGGGACCTGGAGTCCGGATATTCTCGAAAATGTAATCGCATTCGTTGGTGGGGAACTGCGAGTTACTGACTGGCTCACGCGGGCTCGGCGTCTATTACAAAGTTGGCCGCAGCTTAACGCAACGGAAGAACTGGTAGCGGCCCCTGAGACCGAACAGAGCGAAGAGCGTCAAGGCGACGATGAGACTGATGGGCCAGAGAAGGCTACTGTTCAGGATAAAGATATTGAGAGGAAACGCCGCCCCGCACGCGATGTTCACCCTGCCGCAATCGCCTGGGCCGCTCTGGTAATCGAACAGTTTTCGAATCTGATCAAACGAGTGCCGCGTCAAGGAAGCCCCGCTGAGTTGCGGCTCGGGCTGTTAAGGCTGCTGGATCAGCTTCAACTTGATCGGCAGATCAGGCGTCCCATCAGCCGCCTGATCGATGAAAGAGAGCTTCCGCAGGTGATGCTCGACCTCCGCGGCCTTGAAGCATTGCGGCGGGCCTTTGTGGCGGCGATCAAAAGCATCGAGATTGCGGAAGCGACACTGCCGGTTAATGATGGCGCCGCCCGGCTCAGACTTTCAACATTTCTCGACGAAGTGACGCGCTCACTTGGTTCGCAGATACAGATTGCCCACGGGGCGGATCCAGGCGGGCTGCGCGTTCTTGAAGCTACGGATGTGCGCGGCCTCCGCTTTCGCGCCATCTTCATTGCCGGGTTGGTGGAAGGTGGATTTCCGCTCCGGCTCTCGCGCGACTGGATCTATCCCCACGATGAACGCGAGCGGCTGAAGCGGTACGGATTGACGCTTGAAGACATTTCTCCGGCCACACTGCTCAAGGAAGAGCATTACTTCTATCAGGCTGCCTGCCGCGCGATGGACCGTCTCTATTTAACGCGACCCGTCAGGCTCGAAGACGGTACTGAAACAGTTGCCTCCTATTACATCGACGAATTACGTCACGCGGTAGCACCGTTGAACATTGAAACAGAAGTCGTACGCCGTGATTTCGACGGTAAGGCACTCTTGTCTTCATCGACGCCGTCCGAGTTGGCCCGTGGGCTCGTGCGTCAGGAAGAGAGACAGCGTCATCGCACCAGCCGCCTTACTTTGTTGTCTCCTGGCGAGTTGGACGGGCTGCTCTTGTGGGCAAGGGAGACGGGAGTTATCTCTTCATCGGCCCAGCGACGCATCAAGATCGAGCGCACCCGCGCGGGGCGGTGGTTTAGTTCTTACGATGGTCAGATCACCGATCCCGATCTTCAACAACTGGTTGCCGCTCAGTTCGGTCCAGAATACACGCACAGCGCGAGCGGTCTCGGCCTGTATGGAAATTGTCCTTACAAATTTTTTGCACGTCGGCTCTTGCGGCTCGAACCGCGGGGCGAGGCAGCTCTGGACCTTCAGGCGCTGGATGCTGGAAAACTCCTGCACGATGTTTTGCGTCGCTTTCTTGAGCGACACCGGCGGGAACGCTTGGATGCGAAGAGGTTGGAAGCGCTGCGGCTCGAGTTGGCTGAGGTCGCCGACCAGGTCTTTGATGAACATGAGCGGACGGTGCCGCCTCTAAATCCCAGTATCTGGAAACTGGATCGTGAGATTCGCAAAGTGATCCTCGATCAGGTTCTTCTTTTCGAGATGGGAGTTCAGGAAAAGGCCGCAGCCGCCGATGTCAAGCCCGCCTATTTTGAAGTTGCTTTTGGAATGAGGGCCGGTCAGCAACCGGCCGACCCCTTATCTCGATCAGAACCCCTGACATTGACGCGAGGAGACGCTGAAAATATCAAGATTCAGGGCCAGGTCGATCGTGTGGACATGGCCGCTGATGGGACCCTGATCGCCTACGACTACAAACTCTCGAGCGGTGCTTCTACAGATGATGTAAAGACCGGGCGCAATTTGCAGCTACCAATTTATCTCGAAGCGCTCGAAAAACTCTTGCTCCCAGGGCACTCAATCGCGGGTGGGGGCTTTTACGTGCTGCGAGGCGGCTCAGACCGGCGTAACCGCGGAATGTATCGGAAAGAGTTTGAAGAGTACACAAAACTGCGGGCCCAGAACTCTGTTTTCTCCGATTACGAATGGCAGCAGTTGCGAGCGGAGGCGATAGCCAGGATCTGGGAGTTTCTTGACGGGATGCGAGCGGGGCGATTCGTCGTGAATCCAGCGGAAGGCTACAAGACCTGTCGCTTCTGCGACTATGCGGCAGTTTGCCGTTACGACAAGTATCGGATCCAGGGAAAGAAAGTGACTTAAAGGCAGTCGGTGTCAAAGCAGAAACGAGAACTTAAACCCGAGCAGACTGCGGCGGCCCAGACGCTGGATCGGCACATCTCTGTGACTGCCGGTCCCGGCTCTGGTAAGACCACCGTCCTCGTCGAACGCTACCTTCACATCCTGCGCCAGAATAAGAACCTTGGTATCGATCAGATCGTTGCGATTACGTTTACCAACCGTGCCGCCAACGAGATGCGTGAACGGCTGCGCGTTAAACTCGATGAGATGTTGGAAACGGCCGCGCCCGCCGAGCGCCGGCGCTGGGTGGGATATAAACGCACGCTCGACGGTGCAATCATCACCACCATTCACGGCTTCTGCGCGCGCCTGTTGCGAGACTTTCCGGTTGAAGCAGGAATCGATCCCCAGTTTACCTTGCTCGACGAACATCAAGCGGCAGTGCTGCTCGAAGCGGCTGTTGAAGAGTCTCTAACGGAATTCATCACCTCGGACCATCAGACGATTTTGCGTCTGGCCGCCGGCGTTGGCCGCGGCCGGGTCGCAGCCGCCTTGGTTGAACTCTATCGCACGATCAGGGGTCAGGGACTCTCGATAACTAAACTGGCCCAACAAACCATAGAGAGCCACTCGACCTGGGAACAATATTGTGCGGAATTCACGCAGCTTGAAGCCCGCATGAATGATCTCATCACAGCGCGTCGCCTTCCCGAAAGGTCCGAGGAAAAGCGGATAGCGGGGGCGCGTGGCTGGTCTGAGTTAAAAGGAAGTCTACTCGATCAACAGTTACCTCTCGGAGAGTTCTGCCGCCGGATTGCCGAGTTCAGAGAGGTTGCCCGACCAGACGCGCGCGGGCCCGTCGGCCCTATCGTCAAACAGTTGGACGAATACCTTTGGGGCGAAAAGCGCGAAAAGGGATTCGGTCTGGTCCCGAGCATCCGTTTTGATCTTGCTGCCGGGGAATACGCCGCCGAGCTGATCAATGTCCTCCAACGCGTCAACGAGCGGTTGGAAGAGAAGAAGCGCCAGCTTTCGGCGCTCGATTTTGACGATCTGCAACTGCGTGCTCTCAAACTGCTGGATCGTCCCGAAGTGGTTCTGCGCGCGGCCCGCCGGTACAAGTTCTTTCTCGTAGACGAATTTCAGGACACAAACAGCATACAACGCGATCTGCTGGAACGGTTGGCGCTTAAACACGAAAGAAGCGCGAACCTTTTTATTGTCGGTGATCGCAAACAGTCAATCTATGGTTTTCGGGGTGCTGATGTCGATGTATTCCGCGAAATGACGGCTGCCCTGATTGCCGGAGGCGGCCAATCACAACCGTTGAACTTGAATTTCCGCAGCCAGCCACCCTTGATTGGCTTCTTCAATCTCCTCTTCAAGCATTTGTTTGAGTCCCCTGAAGACCTGGCGCCGAACGAACTCGCGCAACTTGGCTACGTCGAACACGAGGCGAGTATTGCTGAACGAGAGCCGCGAGATCCTACACCGCTGGTCGAACTGATGGTCGCCACTCCCACTCCCGGCGCGGACATGACATCGCGCGAGCTGGACGCCAATCAGGCGGCTTTGCGCATCGCCTCGCTGGTTCAAGATGGTTCAAATTTCAAATATGGTGACATTGCTCTCCTGTTCCGAGCTTTAACTGATGTGCCAGTTTACGAAGCACAATTTCGACGCGCTCATATTCCGTATCAGACTGTGCAGGGAAAAGGGTTTTATGAGAGGGAAGAGATTACTGATCTGATTCAGCTCCTTCGCTTTCTTGATAACACGACGGACGAACTGGCGTTGGCGGCAGTTTTGCGCTCGCCGCTCGGCGGCATCTCTGACAACACGCTCCTGGCGCTGCGGCTCGCCCCGCGGATCGCCGAAAACGGATCGCACGCCCGGAGGCAGCCTCGCAATTTGTTTCACGCGCTTCGCATTCACCGCGAGATCGCCTTCATCGAGCCCGAGGAACATAAGGCGCTCGAGCGTGTTTTCGAAATGCTGCAAGCCTTCATTGAAAGGAGAAATCGCTATGCGATCGGAGATCTGCTCAGGGATATCGTCGCCAAATCAGAATTTGTCACCGTGATCTCCGCGACCTTTGATGGAGCGCAGCGACTGGCCAATGTTGAGAAGCTGTTTACGCTTGCGGAACGATTTGAGCGATCGGGGGCCTATTTGATTCGGGACTTCGTGAAGTACGTACACGACTTCGAGGCGATTGGCAGCCGCGAAAGTGAAGGAGAAATGGACGAATCGGCGGACGCTGTGAAGCTGATGACGATCCATCAGGCAAAAGGCCTCGAGTTCCCGGTCGTGCTGCTCCCTGACCTGCACCGGTCTTTAGGCCCAAGAGACAATTGGGTTCTCTTGGATCGCCATCTCGGTTTGACGCTGAGGATCCCGAATGGCCGCGGTGAACACGTTGCCGGAAACGCGTTCAGGATTTTTGGTGAACGCGTCAAATACCGCGAAGAGTTTGAGAGCATGCGGTTACTCTACGTCGCCGCTACGCGCGCGCGCGACCGTCTGATCTTATCCGGCGTCACAGAGGAACTTGCGCGCTTGGCCAAGGGGCGCGACAACTGGTTGAAATGGATCTGGCAAGCCCTCGAACTGCAACCGGGGGCTAAGAGTGGAATTGTTGAGCTCGCGG
Organism: Pyrinomonadaceae bacterium; assembly: GCA_041751855.1. Taxonomy (GTDB): domain Bacteria; phylum Acidobacteriota; class Blastocatellia; order Pyrinomonadales; family Pyrinomonadaceae; genus PSRF01. The sequence continues at coordinate 4,025 of JBGSWR010000084.1, read as the reverse complement.
ATAATGTAAGCCTGCGCTTAACGTTGAATCTTGGACCTGAATCTATACTAGAGCCACGCACTCTGGATCTGGATGATCAAATTCCAACCGAATCAGTCACACTCGACCGGCAGCCGGAAGAGATTTTCACGCTGTTAAAAGGAGTTGCAGCCGAACAAGAGCGGTTGGGCACGCGTTTCAATGTCACTCAACTGATCAACTACCAACGCTGCCCACGGCAATACTACTTTGATCGCGTGCTGCGCGTGCCCACAGACGATGAGAGAAGCGTTTGGAACGATGCTGAAGCTCCCGAGCCGCCTGCAAACCTCACGGCAACTCTAAAAGGGGCTGTAATCCACCGGTTCTGCGATATATATACCGCGGAAGATAATTTCGATAACAGCTTGGAGCGTAGCTTTCTTGAGGTAATCACAGCGCGACGAGCTCAGTTCGCCGACCGCTTGCTCGAAATCGATCCGGAAGAGGCACTGGAAGAGTTGGCGCCATTGGCTCGAAATTACGCCTCGAGCAAAGTATTCGAGCGAATCGAGCGAGCCCGCCGGATGGTTGAAGGTTCATCTTCCGATTTACCCGTGACGCAACCGGGACTGTGGAGTGAACTCCCGTTTCGTTTGAGACGGCCGTTGGGAATTCTCACTGGCACAGTGGACAAGCTCCTTATTGTTCCCGCCCCGAATAGAGATAGCCTTGATATCGAGATCGTCGATTTCAAGACCAATCGTATCGTCAAGGCGAGCAGAGGAGGATTTAGGGCAACTGTGGCGGTTGCGAACCAACGTGGCAAACCTCATGAGGCCCCACAACTGGCTTTTGATTTCTCAGCGCCGGATGACCCACTCACTTCCGAATTGCCAGGAGAGAATGATCACGCGCTTACCGGCCAGGTAGAGGCGATTGCCCGGGACTACCAACTTCAGATGCAGGCGTATGCGTTGGCGGTTCATGAACTGCTCGGCGATCGATTGCGGGGCGCTCGGATCAAAGTAACGCTCCATTTCCTTGATCCTGATCTCGAGTTCGAATTGAGTCCTGAGTTGCTGGAGCCTGGGCAGTGTGCGCGAGCGATCGACGAGGCAATGTCTCGGATTATTTCAGCAAAGGAGCCAAAGAATTTTGGGGTTCGACCCGATTCGCACTGTCGCCTCTGTAACTATCTTGGTGTGTGCGCGCCCGGCCGCGAATGGCTGTCACGAAACAGTATGGAGGGGCGCAAGCCCGCCTAAAAGGTTGCACCCCTATCAAACATTTTTGTCGCGATTAACCCTGAAACGATAACGGCTTGATCTTCCGATGTCTTACGTTACTGCGTTCTACTTTTGTCACAGCCAAAGCAAACTTCGACCGGCATCTTGTAGGCCAGAAAATCACCGTCTTTATATTAATCTTCAACGCCTCTGTAAGTGGAGATCGTGTCACTAAATTAAACGCCTCTCCGTGACCAGAAGCTGCATGTTGCCTCTTGCCACTCGGTGGCAAAAACGCGATCTCTTACAGCTGGGAGGTATATGCTCTGCCGCTTTGACTGAACGCAGCTCTGATCCATATCCGAGCGCAGACCTTTTACCACCTTTATCTCACCCAAAGAGCCATCGGCCCTGACCTCGACCGACAATTCTACTTTTCCATTTTTCGGTATTATATCTCGAGGAGAAGTAGCCGGTCTCTGAGTCACTAAGGGCTGAGGTGGACGATCTGCAAGCGGAATACGGTAGGCTTTTTCTATACCCTCAACGAACAACAAAGCGTATTTCTTCTTCGTTTTGTCGTCGCCTTTTCGCAAAAGGTCATTACCTGCCTCTCGCATCTGCTTCCACCATTCGCATTCTAGAGGAGTACACGGCTCTGTTGCTTCGGGGATTTCCTTATAGGTGCTAATTACTAAACTTGAGCCCGTGCTCTTTTTAACCGTTTTGCTTTCCTGGCAAAGTACCTTACCTCCGCCGGCCGCGACAACAACAAGGCCGTAAATCGCTAGGTTGGTTACGATTCTCTTTGACAAAAAAATCTCTTGGATATTCATATAAACCTTGAGATATCTAGTAGGTGCAATATCAATGAGTCATTCCAACTTCTTCTACACCAATGGCCTCAGTCAAGTCAATAGATCTTAAGAATTACGTCTAGTCAGAAACGCGTGCGGATGCTTAATCGCTCCTCAAGAAGAGATCATGAAAACAAGTTTCTCAACAACGGTGGTAATATTTGTCGCTCTGATTGTGCTGATCAGAATAAATGAATTCACTCCTCTGGAGTGCAACTACCCGCTTTAAGGGGCAGCGGGATTGGTGGGGCGCGTATATTCTCCGGTGGTGTATCCAGGTCGGCAATCATCCAGAGGCAAAAACGGACTTCTCAGGGAGCGCACGTGAACCAGACCAAGCAGGACCAGCTCAACAATATCGAAAAGCCTGTTGGCCGGCTCCGTCGCGATCTCGGTACGCTCGAATCCTATGCCGCGTTAATCGGCATCTTGATTGGCGCCGGCATCTTTACGGTAACGAGCCGAGCATGGGCGCTGACTGGCCCAAGCGTCATCCTTGGCTACATTGTCCTGATGCCGGCAGTCCTTGCGACTTCAGTCCCTTACGCTGCTTTTCTTTCGACCTCGTTGGGCCGCGAACCCGGTGGTGAGTATCTGCATATCTCACGGACTCTCGGCGGCCTGCGACTCGCCTTCATCGGTTCCTGGCTGAAGATCATTTCCTATGTCGGCGCCGGCGCATATCTTTCGAGTGCGCTCGCCGATTACCTCTTGGAGTTTGTCCCTGGGAGTTTCAGTGCACGTTTGGGACTACCGATCGCGCTACTTAGCCTGCTCTTCTTTTATGTGGTTCACGTAGCCGGCATCCGGTGGTTCGGTCGGATTCAGGTAATAATGTGCGCCCTGCTCGGATTATCTCTCTTCGTTCTGGTTATTCCTGGTCTGTTCGCTATTCAACCCGCGAACTACACTCCCTTCATTTCGCATGGTCTCGACGGTTTCGCAGCCAGCTTGATTCCGCTCTTCTTTTCTTACGCCGGTTTTGAGTCGCTCGCGCAGACTGCTGGTGAAGTCAAGGACAGCACGAAACGGCTACCGATGGTCTTCCTGAAAGGTATCAGCGCCACGGCACTAATCTTCGTGCTAATGACAGTGGTTTCATTCGGCGTTCTTCCCGGCACGCAACTGCAAGCCAGCCCTGCTCCAATGTCTGAAGTGGCGGCGGTATATCTTCCCTGGGGTGCCGCTTGGTTTGTCACCTTCGGCGCGGTGATGGCAATCATGACGTCACTCAATGCGTCGCTTATTGTGCCTTCGCGGCTGGCGATCATCTTTGCTAGGGACAAGCTGGCGCCAGGCTGGCTGGGCTTCGTCAATCCGGTGACGGCAACTCCGATCCGAGCCTTGACTCTCACACTCGCCGGCAGTGCCCTTTTACTGATCAGTGGTCAACTGGCGCTGGCGCTGAATGTCGCAGTCTTCGCACTGGTCGTACTCTACTTTCTGCACAGTTTGACCTTTCTCCTGCTACCGCGTTGGAATCCAAAACTCCATAGCGAGATCACAGTCGGGGTTCCCGCGTCGATCCAACGTGCTGGAGCCGTGGTGTCGGTCATTACCATGGGGCTGCTGATTGTTGTTCAGGTGTTTCAGGATGTTGATACGTTGCGCACACAAACCTTCCTGGAAAGAATTTCAAAGCAGTCCCTGACCAGCATCGAACTTATTGTTGTCTGGGGTTTGATTGGAGCTGTCCTATATAGCTTTGCACGGCGCTGACGTGGCGCATGCTGTCAGCTTGCGTTCCGGGCGTAAGAGATCTCTCTGGTCGCAGCAAAATAGGTCTCCTCTTGTCGGTGCTCAATTAGTAAAAGATCGGGTCATAAAGAGCAGTTGTCTCCGGGTAAATTTTAGAGTAGCCACCGGTACGCAAGCTAACAGCATGCGCCACGCCATCTTGTCGGTGCTCAATTAGTAAAAGATCGGGTCATAAAGAGTAGATGTCTACGGGTAAATTTAGAGTAGCCACCGGTACGCAAGC
>JBGSWR010000083.1:0-7917 GCA_041751855.1 Pyrinomonadaceae bacterium | reverse complement strand
CAATCGCTTCCGGAAACAGCACTGCATCTTCACGCCGTTCGCCTTGAACGTATCCCATTCGTGTCGCTTTCTCCTTTCTGCGATCTTTATACCATTGTCAGATCGGCGGCGCGATCATTATTTTTGACACAGCCTCTTTAGGTTGGGGAAATGCGGCTCCTCCCTCTGATTCACGCAACCATTTTAATGGTTTCTCTCTGCCCGCCACTCCAACCCATACCCCTTCAAACAACTTCTACTCTACCGCACATGAGTATCCAGAGGCGTGTGCAAGAAGGCGGAGTGTATAGCGCAGCCCGGCCCCAACCTAAAGGTAGGGGTGAATGAGAGGAGCCATTAATTCGGTAAACAATGCGATATGGCCGAAAGATGATTTCGCGAATAATGTCATTTCCTGTACTCAGGCACGATGCGACCAAACTCTGGGAACTCTTGCAACCGATCTGTCTCGGAGATCAGTTCATATCCGAAGCTCATTGCACGGTTGGGATTGTCACGCGCGTGAAAACGACAATATCGTGGAGGTAGTCTCGTGCAGCGGGAGACCACATTAGTTTGTAAGCCATGAGGCTAGCTGTCTCTTTACTTCGTCGTGAGGAATACTTTCGCCTCTATCGAGTTGATCAGGTCCTTTGCGTACTGCGGCCATAAACTCAATTCGCTCCGCTATTTCTTCGAGCGAGCAGTCATCTGGCAAGGCGCGAATAGTTTCAAGTACGATCTCTTTCTCCGTCATGGGCCGATTATGAGATTGAGTGGCAGGTTGTGCAAGAGCAAACCAAGCTAGTTCAGAAGAAGCGAAAAACAGAGTCTGGAGCCGTCACTCTCTGACGCATCGAACGGAAAACGCTCTCTGCTTCTCGCCGCCGTTTTGACGGTGGAGAGCCTGCCCTCCTTTACCAAAGTTGTAGAACCATGCGCTACCTCCATCAGTCTCTGATGCGGTCCAGTAGAATCCGTGGGCTTCCCTTCGCGCATACTGGCCATCATCGGAGCGGCCACCGCCGAGCAAGGCATTGAATCCGGAGTTGCCTCCATCAGAGAGCGCTTTGTACGCCGCTTTACCCTTGTCCTCCGAATCCGCGCTGATGCCACCATAATGTTTCGCCATTTGTCGCCATTCGTCGTCCGAAGGCAATCGCCATCCATCTCCCAATGATTGACATACTTGCTGCGCTGACTCCCACGTGTACAAACGGCCATAACGGCGGCAATTCGGTTCCGCATCTTCGTAACAATAGGAGGGGACAGTCTTGACGTTCAGATTGTGTGTCGTCCACTGTTTGCCGTCCGCCATCAGCTTCGAGGAATACGTCGTGGCGGACGCTTTTCGGTTTTGTGCTGAAAGGCGCTCCACGGAGGCTATGACTAATCCGAACGCAATGCTCAGCCCGAGTAACAAAACGGAAACTCGAATCGGCCTGGTCTCGTCTTTAACGCTAGTCATTGTGTTTGCTTAATCATCATAATTGCTTTAGTTATTATTGAATGAAATGCGAGCCAAAGAATCATTGACAGTGTTCAGCGAACTCGGAGAGACCATCAGGCATTTCGACATCTGTTCTGGTCTTAAAGCGCCTCCAATATGCACTGAATCTAGGGCCGACAGAAGGCTAGACCACGCTTTCGATGGTACCGGCAAATTCGGTGGCGAGTTGTTCGATCCCACTTGCATTAGGCAATAACTGAATCATATCTCGTGAAATTCGTGAGGCACCTATCCAAGCTCCTGCGATTTGCCCAGTCATTGAGGCGATTGTGTCAGTATCACCACCAGCTTCGATGGCGCTACGCAGTACAGCGTCAAGCGGAAAGCGAACGATTGAACGTGCGGCGTAGAGCGCCAATGGAACGGATTCAACCACGTAGCCCGACGAACCAAACTGCCCTGCGACATCAGCGACAGTTAGCTCATCAGGAAGCGCGCTAAGTTCCAAAATCCGGTCCCGCACACGTGAGTCAGGCAAATACCCCAATACACTTTCGAACAACTGGTCGGGTGATGAGGAATGGCCGAACGAGAGCGAGCGAACTGCTGCGACTACAACAAGCGCGCCAACGTATGCTTCTTCATTGTGGTGCGTGATTCGGCAAACGTCCCGAATGATCTGACGATCTTGAGCAAGTCCTGGATCGAGATGAAAGGCGAGCGGCGCAATTCGCATAGCCGCCCCATTTCCTGCTGACATTTCTCCCTTGGCACCAGCCAAAGCCCAGTGGAGTCCGGCGTCCAGATCACGAAGCGCCTTAAGTGTGCTGGAACCCATGCCGGTTATCCGTCGCTCTCTGAACCATTGAACGAAACGGCCCGCGATGTGCTCCGGCGAGACCTTGCCAATCTCGATGATCGATTCGGATGTTGCCAAGGTCAGCTGCGTATCGTCGGAGATATTCCAATCGCTGTGCTCACGGAATTGGATGGGTCCTGGCTGTCCTTCAAACGGCCCACCCATAGCATCGCCGATAGCGCCGGCGAGGATGCAACCACGAGCCCGATCTTTTAGTTGGGTTGGTCCATTTCCTCGCATAACGGATTGTGCGGTCACTGACGGAGTCTGAATATAGAAAGCGCTTCATCATACCCGATGTAGGTCATCGATAAGATTAAGAAGCAAGAAGTTAACAAAACCTGATGAATCAGACTGATTCGTGGACCGTTATCCCGGATGGTCGGTGTGGGGTGTGTTGAGTACACACAGATCTTTGGTCAGGACGGGAAGTAGTGGCGAGCTTATCATGTGGCGATCCACAACCCATAGATGAGGTTTCGCCGCCTGTAATAGTTGATTGACGGCGTTAAGCTAAGCCATATGGTTCGCAGATCCTCTCTCCTGTTGACGTGGTTATTAATAGCGCTTTTCAGCGCCTATTCGGGCGTCTCATTTTCAAGCCAGCAGGCCCAAACACCCAGTCCTACCGAATTGAGAGAGAGTGATCCCTTGAGTTACGCGGTCGTCTACGCTCGCAGATCTAATAATCAATCTGCTTTGAGCGAAATAGCGATTCGCTACGCTGAGCTTGGAGATTTTGAGCAGGCGATGAGAGTCAACGAGTCTGCCTCGGATGAGGATTGGCGGACGGGAGCTTTCGGGAAAATAGCACTCGAGTATTGGAAGCACGGTGAAAAAGAGAAGGCTCGTGCATTGTTTCTGAGAGTTGCAAATCTTCCACTCCCCAAAAACGTGATTTACATTTGGGGCGACATCATTGAGAACATGGTCCAGGCGCAGCAGTTCGATCTTGCCTTGGATACAGTTAACGCCATGGCAGCAGCCGGAGGCAGCACGGCTGGGTATGCGCTAGAAAAAGTTGTCGAAGAGTTTGTCAAAGCGAAAGCCCCCAATTCAACTTTGCCCGACATTCTGCCGCGGGCAATTGTCATCGCGAAGACGCTGAGCGACTCTGGCGAAGAAGCCGGTGTGCTCAAGAAGGTGGCGGTAACCTATATCGCACGGGGAGATTTCGACCGCGCCACCAAGCTCATTCAACAATTCAAGGAAGACTTTGACCGAGAGGATGGCGCACAAGAGGTCGCGATTCAATTTGCGAAACTTGGTTTGTACGATAGGGCGCTACAACTCGCGAACAAGGCGGGAGACTACTTTGGCCCGATTGCACTTGTCGGAATTGCATCCGAAGCGCTGAAGCATCGAGATAATACAAGAGCATTGGAAATAGTTGCGCGGACAGAATCGCTCCTCACGAAAGCGAGGAAGGGCACGGACTATGAACCTACCGAAACCGAAGCTACAAGACTGTCAGAGCTTGCCGTTTTGTATTCACAACTCGACCGAAGGCCTCGCGCCGTCGAGTTGGCGGATTTGGCGTTCAAGACTGCCAAGGATCTGGGGAAGCCCGGCGAGCGTTACGGCGCACTACGAAGCGCGGCGAATACCTACTGCGAACTAGGGCTGTATGACAAGGCAATCGACGCGACGAAGGCGCTTAGTGATTATGATCGAGTTCAATTTGACGCTGTTGCTGAAGTCGGCGCGCACGCCCAACGCAACGGTCGCCTTGATGCGGTTGCCAAAATTGTAAAGACGATACAGACCACGCCACTAAAAGAAAATCAGGAGTTAAGACTCAAAGCGTTAGTTGCGATCGCCAGGGCAGGCGCGGAACACGGGCGTTCCGCGGAAGCCCAGAAGCTGTTGCTTAGTACAGCACCATTAACCGAGAAATTAGAATGGACTGAGAACACGGGAGAGATTCTGAAAAACTTTGTGGTCGCATTCGCCGAAGCCGGCAACGTTCACGCTGCATTGCAACAGATTCCTACGATTCAGCAACCATACTTCATTACTCACGCTCTTATCGATATCGGAACACTTTTCGCTAAGAAGAGACTGACGTTTGACGAAGGCGATGTGACGCTTCTGACTGAAATAGTGAAGTCTGATCTTCCACCCGACATTCAGCCGAAGAGACTAGTTAATGATGCAGGATGGGAAATTCCAGGACTTGCTCAAGCGAGAATGCTGAGGCCCCCCGAGCTCCAAAGAACGCGCGATCGCAGCATCCAACTCTACTTCACTTACTACGAACCGGAAGTTGCGACGTTCATCACTCGATCTTTTCCTTCTCGTCGCAAGCCTAAGCCCGAAGAGGCTAAATGGATATCGGAAGGATTGAAAGTCCGTCTTATCGAAGAGCGCGTCATCAACGGCCACAAATTCTGTTACCGATTAACTGTTGATGAAATCTTCCATGACAGAGTTACGGGATTGCCTAAGTACACAAACTATATCGAAACGCTTTTCTACTACGACGAGGACGGCGACGGCAAATTTGAAACCTTAGAAGAAGGCCTTGACTACTTTGGTCGCGGCCACATTCCCAAGTGGGTTTTGGAGAAGTAGTTAAGTTCTTCGCCTATACGTTTAGGCAAGCAATCGAACAGGAGAAGAATCGCCCACCTTCAGTAGGACACACCAGACTCTCATTATTTCCAGAACCGAAGTTTGGCGCTGTAACGCAATTGGTCGAACGTTGTATCGAGCAAGTCTTCCAACTCCTTCAAATTCCATCCATAAAGCCGCCATAGATTCCAATTCACTTTTGAGAATGAAGTAACAGCCACGCTACCGGCGAATAAGACGAAATCGGCGTGAACGTATTTCTCAAGGGCCTTTTCAGAATTCCCGCGAGCATCCGGTACATCAATAACGCGGAAACTTGTTTGCTGTGTCGCCCAATGATGTCCGTGGGCAACCGCAGAAAGTAGCCGATATTCAGACTCGCGATCCAAGGTGGTGCCAATTAGCGTCGTAATCGAAGGCATCTGTTTCGCAATGCCATTAATGTTTCCCGTCTTATCGACCAACTTGGGATAGCCCAGTGAAAGCGCATCTTTTTCGACTTTCGTCATTCGGCGCCGGACATCCTCTATTCGTGAAGACTCCTTCGAGACTTGAAAGAATTTAATTTGTTGAACAAAACCCACATATCGAAAAGCAAAGCACCTCGCGATGCGCTCGCGAACATCGATGTGCGGGTTAAGAAACCATATGCCAATCGCTGACGATTCCAACAGACCACGAACGCATGTCCATGGAGCTACGGTCTTAGATGGTTCTGTCAGCAAGTCAGCAAAGGAAACAAGATGATCGGCCGCCGCTTCCATCGACAGGACGCCTCTGTAATGCACATCCCTAACCAATTCTGGTGTTGAGAAATTCATCTGTTCTTGAGCAGCGATTGATCGGGACGATGGCTCGTTCTGGTATTGATTAAATAGTCTGCCCGTTTCTCTAAAAAGTCGATTGACGGCATCTATCATCGTCAGTACGTGTTCACGGGTGACCGTCACTGAGGATTTTGGTGTTGACATTACAATAACCTCTCCGAATCGCTAAAAACTTCCGATGCTCACTTGCATTATCAGCCAGAGAATCTTCCGGTCGAAAATTAATTTTCGGCAAGGCCAAGTTTTACGAAAATCCATGATCGTTTTTGACTTCAATGTGTGTGCAGGCCAAAACGGGCGACTTGGCGTCGCCCGTGATTTACTGAAGATATTGGTGCCCGCTAGAAGATTTGAACTTCTGACCCCTCGCGTGTGAAGCGAGTGCTCTACCGCTGAGCTAAGCGGGCAGATGTTTTAACTAAGTTTAAGCTATACAACAACTTGCTTTCTTTTCAAGCGTTTAGGAAAGTCGGCGACTTGGCTCGGAAGGCTCGCATTTCCCGCTCGTCCCGCAAAAGTCCGCAAGAAGTCCGCAACGGTATTTGTGGACTGTTCACCAAGTATACAGCCCTTCTCGGTCGGGTGAAGATAGATTTTGAAGGACTCTAATGACTTGTGGCCGCTCCAGGACATGACTAGTGCTACGTCGTTTCCTGTTGCTTCCATCATTCTGGTGACGAAGGTGTGCCGGAGGCTGTGGCAGGTGAAACCGTCTTCGCGGCCGTAGTCCAGTTTCACGGCTTTGGCGGCTTTGAGGCAAGCGCGGCCAATGGCGTTATCGAATGTTTCTGTGGTAGCGCGGGGAAATAGGTATTCGTCGTCGGTGAGGCCTTCTGAGATTCTTTTTTGTACTAAGTCTCTTATGGGGGTCCAGAATGGAAGGTCTCTTTCGTTTTCCGTTTTTGTGGCTTCAAGCCTGACAATATTTTTCGACCACATAAACTGCCAGAGTTTGATTCGTAGTATTTCGTTAAGTCTGCCGCCAGTCATTCTCAGGAGTTGGATGGCATCTCCAGCTTCTCGCCATAGTGCTTTTCGTTCTTCACGTCTTGATGGCGCTAGGGGAGGATCCAGTAGGGTTTGAACCAGCGTGGCGTATTCCCAATCTTCTACAACTCGATGTTCAAACTCCGGGCTGCGATGGACTTTCAATGTGGGGCGTAGCCATGTGGCGAGATCTGCTTTTTTTCGCTGGGCAGCTTTCAGCATTCCTTGAATGCGTCCTATGAAAACGCCGGCACTATTTTTGTTCAGGCCTGGCTTGAAGCAAAGAATGTGATAGAACTCCCGAAGATCGTCTTCGGTGCATTCTCGGATCAGTCGTTTGGGGCCAAAGTGGTCTACGAATTCTTGAAGGACTTTGCAGTTTGAATTTACGTTGTGGCTGTATTGCTTCGCTTTGCTTTGCGCGCGGATATCCAAGGTGCGTCTATATATATTAAGCGCCTCTTGGGCGGTTGTTGGATCGCAACGAACTTCGCCTCGGTCTCGGGCGTCCATATCATCCATTACTTGGCGCAGGTGCTTTTCAGCATCGCTCTTTCGCGTAAACCCTTTTTTTCGTAATTGGACGCCTTTGTACTGACGCTCATAGCGATGGAGCGTTTGTCCGCCAGGACCGGTGTATTGGTGGAAATTCTTTGCCATTTGTCTGCGCGAGCTGTTAACAGGCGGTGCTTGAAGGATTGTAGTTCTTCGTTTGCGACTACCTGCTCGCAGCTCTTTTTCCTTGGATGTTGGAAGCGCAGAATTATAGTGAGACTGCATGTGGCTGTCCATAAGTTTTCTCACTTGGAGTCTTCATGGCAAGTTCGCGGTTATCTTGGTGGCCCTCTTGGCGCTGGGCGAGGGCTAATACCTCGTCGAGCAAAAACCGGACTTGTTTGGTGCCGTTACGGATCCGTGTCAGGGGTTTGGTTCCGGCACCGCCGTTAAGAACTGTTTTATGTGAGCAGCCGAGTATTTCGCCGACTTGCTTGGCGGTGATTCTAGTTTTTGTTCGTCGAATGAGACTCATTGGATTGTCTCGATATTGTTCCGGCGGTCTATGGGATGGTGAGTGGGAGCTAGTTGCGTTAATTTGGTTGGACGTCTGTCACGAGGGATAAGCGGCGTGTTTCCTGGGATAGCCAGCGCCAGTAAGATCCAATTGGCTGCCCAACAGTTTTGCTTACATCGTCCCAAATCGTAACCATACTGGCGTTCATTTCGGCGGCTAAGACAGCAGC
>JBGSWR010000082.1:0-16734 GCA_041751855.1 Pyrinomonadaceae bacterium | reverse complement strand
CATCTCGGCATTTCAGTTTTAGGTCAAAGTTGAAACTCCACGAAGCTAAAGCATGTGGTGTCGCGGTATCTTCGCATTTCAGCTTTAGGTCAAAGTTGAAACTCCACGAAGCTAAAGCATGTGGTGTCACGGCATTCTGGGGAGCTGAATTTAGGCAGAAGTTGAAGCACCACAAAGCTAAAGCATGTGGTGTCTGATTATCTTCACATCTTCTACTAATCCTCATGCCGCAATTGCCTCATTCAGGTCCTGAATCATCTCTTCAAGTCGATTATTGAAGACCCGATTTGCTCGGCCCCAACCACCGAAATGGGTGAAGATCGGAACGACCTCAAAGTCATCCTTATCGAGTGAAAGGTTTGCAATCAAATGCTCCCGGATCCGCTCAAGCCATAACAACTGATCCGACGTAAAACTTTTGGCCGTCGTTAATCTTTCAAACGCTCTTTTGACTCTTTCGTCCGCCGTGTAGAGTGGTTCCTGCTCCCGAGCAGCATGCTTCACCATGGAAATAATGTCGACAAGCGCTTTGTGATAATGAACCTGGTGAGCCTTCTGAAGATTATTCATAGTAAAACGCTCAGGGGTTGCGCTCAACTTCTGTTTCAATTCATCCAACGCCTCGGTGCCCCACTCTTGCGGTCGGTCCAACAGAATGCCGATCGCCTCAACCCTCGCGGAGTTCTCTTTCACAAATCGAGCAAAGGCGGCCAGGTAATCCTCGGGCTTGTATTCTTTTCCATCCAGACCGCGTACAAGCCACGCCGAACTTACCGTGTCCTCCGTCTCATATGTTCTGACGAAGAAACGTTTTGCCCGAGGATAATGCATCAGCAGATCCTGAAAGTCCGGATTGCGCAGTAAAGCCATTGTGTCTGTAAAGTTGGAATGCAACCTGGCGGGTAACGTTCGCGCGTACGTACCTATGTCACCGTTGGAAATGTGAGCAGCGAACATCTCACGCGCTTCCGCGGACATCTCCTTCTCGATTCGCTGAAGACGGCGCACCAGACACCGAATGTTGTAGTCACGATCCCGATTGTCCCAGATGTCATCGATGACTTGTTTAATGCTTCTGATCTCTTTTTCAGGCGGCTCAGCAGTGATGGCAGTGGCCTTGCGGAAGTACTCCAGGAGCGTACCGTCGAAACAATCAAACACCGTAAAGTGCGACTTGTCTGGGTGCTTTTCACCTTTCCGTGTTCCACGACCAAGCATCTGCTCGAAGAGGATTCGCGACTTAACAGGTCTCAGGAAGACTATATATTCAAGATCGGGGATGTCGACTCCCGTTGTTAGCATGTCCACGCTCACCACTACGTGAGGCTCAGGTCGATTTCGGAATTCACGAATCCTTTGCAGGGGCCGATCGACGCGTCCCGTTATCTTCTGAACAAACGCATCGCCCTGGCCGAAAACATCGCGGGCAATATCGACGAGTGAATCCGCGTGTGAAGTGTGAGGCAGGTCGTTCACTGCAAAAATGAGCGTCTTCGGGAATCGTCCATATTGCTTCTGATGTTCGAGGGCATACTTTTTAATCTCCTCAAGGATCTTTCGATTCGAATCAGGAGCTGTGACCTTCTGCTCAACGTCGCTCGCGTCAAATTGTCGTTCGTCTTCAACCTGATCGAGAAGTTCAGAGCCGCTTACTGGATCAACAATTCCGATCTGCTCCCCCGGATTGAGAAAGACTCCCTTCATCCTTACATCAGATTTGATCGTCACTACGTCATAATCAACCAGATAGCCTTCCTGCACGGCCCGTTGATACTCGTATCGGTATACCACATCGTTGAAGTAGGACTTTGTATGTGCTGCGGGCGTTGCGGTTAAGCCGATCTTAATCGCGTCGAAATGTTCGAGAGTCTTGCGCCAGACTGATAGTTCGCCAGTTGTATAACCCCGGTGACATTCATCGGCGATGATGGCATCGAAAGCGTGGATGGGAATGTCTTCGATCTTCTCCGCGTCCTCGTCAAGTTCTTCATCGCCGACGTTAAAGATCGCGTCTTTGCCAAACAGGCTGATGATCATCCGCTGAATAGTTGAAACATAGACGAAGGCGTCGCCTATTTTCGGATTGGTTAGGTAAGCATTAGGCAGCACACTTGGATCAGACTTCTCATCTTCGCCGAAGTCTTCACGTTGAAATCGCTGGCTATAAACTTCGTAGATTTTGTTGAACTTCAGACCGGGCTCCGGCTCGAATGATGCGAATGCACGAACGGCTTGTGCCGCGAGGGCTCGGCGGTCCACCAGAAAGAGGATGCGCTGACCGACTCCCGACTTCATTAACCGGTACACTTGGTTTACGAGCGTGAACGTTTTGCCGGTGCCTGTGGCCATCGCTACCAGCATCTTCCGTTTCCGGGCAGCGATTGCGTCTTCGATCGCATTGTTTGCTTCAATCTGGTAGGGCCGCAAACGGTGATGATTGTTTGGGTGAGCAGCAAACCAGTCGCATGCGGCTTCGAAATCGCGTTCGAGCAGTTCTGCCAGGGCTGAGGGCGTATGAAACCGGACTAGTCGGCGCGAGCGACTATGCTTGTGCCGTATGTCATGGAACCAGACCACTTCACCATTGGTTGAATAAAGGAACGGTACGTAATAACCGTGATAGTGAAAGTGGTCGCTCTTTAGTCCGCGAGAGTATCGTTCGGCTTGGGTTAGTACGTTCTGTGGTCCGAGTGTGAGTTTCTTAGCTTCAACAACGCCGACAATCTTACCGTTGACACAGAGAGCGTAATCGGCTGGACCATGGCTGGTGGGAAACTCTTCTACAGCACAATTATGGTACTCAGTTAGAGGCCTTGAGGGATCAAAAGGAGCGATGGCCCAGCCGAGACTTTTCAGCATGGGATCTATTCTTCTCTTGCGTGTCAGGCGTTCGGATTCCATGGACGACGAGGACTGAAGAGGTGGTACTTTATCACAGAAATTGGGGGATTGGCAGGCTGCGATGGGGCTTGAGGTTGGACGAAGAACGGTTCGGGTGTGTTCGCCATTTCTCTTCACACCACCAACGAATCCTAGTATTCTTCCACTCCTAACTAAACCTATGAGACTCCCTTGAAACTCTTCATAGGCATAACCGATCACGACTGGTTCAACCTCCACGCCATGAAGGACCACGTGGAAGAGGTGAACTTTTGGCGCCCGTCATCTCAATTAAGTTTCAGAGCACTTAACTGGGGCGAACCTTTCCTATTTAAGCTTCATTCACCACATAACTTTATCGTTGGTGGTGGCTTCTTTACGAAGTATCTCAGGCTTCCGGTGAGTATGGCCTGGGAGACCTTCGGTGAAGCAAATGGCGCAACATCTCTGGAAGAAGTGCGCATTCGGATAAGTAAGTATCGTCGCCAGCCAATCGCGCGTGGAGAGGATCCTCAGATCGGCTGCATCCTCCTGGCAGAACCGTTCTTCTTTGCACGTGACGAGTGGATCCCTTCGCCTCCTGATTTCGGCAGAGCTATTCAGACCGGGAAAAGTTACGACATGGCAAGCGGCACAGGGCTGGTGCTCTGGCGCGAAGTTGCGGCGCGCTTGGAACGGGCGAAGGTGAAAACGCTTGGGCCAGCGACTGAGGCAGCACAGGAAAGTGCGCGATTCGGCAAGCCTCATCTGGTTACGCCGCGGCTTGGGCAAGGATCATTTCGCATGCTGGTCGCGGAGGCCTATGGGCGTCGTTGTTCAATGACCGCTGAACGAGTTTTCCCGGCACTGGAGGCCGCTCATATTCATCGGTATTCACGCGGGGGCGACCATTCATTATCTAACGGCCTCTTGCTGCGCAGCGATCTCCACAAGCTTTTTGATCTGGGTTATGTATCGATCGAACCCGATAAGTTGACTATCAAAGTAAGCCGCAAGATTCGTGAAGAGTACGAGAATGGCAGGGATTATTATCGTTGGGACGATCAACCGCTCCGTTTACCTGACGATCGCCTAGCGTTGCCGTCGCTGGAGAAGTTGCGGTATCACTTTGAGAATGAGTTCAGAGGGTGAAAGTGTTTCATTCAAACCACCTCTCGGACATTAACGGTTACCTCTTATTCAACCAAATTCGCAAGAACGTTACGCCGCTAATTACGCCAAATGTTCATCGATACTGACGAGATTAAGTCCAGGCTTTTTGATGATGAATTGATTCGAGAGCGGGTGCGGCGTGACTATGGTTTGTCTAAGGGCGTGGCCACCGCGGAGACGTTTGTAATGGCATTGCTTGAGGCACTTGACCAAAAGCCGGTTGAGAACCCCCATGCGCGTTGCTATTCAAATAAGGACATCTTCAAAGCGGCGGTGCGGGCGCTCGGGAGTAATAGCCGGACCTGGGCCTCTTTCATCAAGCGCGAGCCCAAGTTGCGCCAGTGCTTGAATGACTATGATCCGCACTGGACTAGGGCCGACGTTAAAACTCGGGAACTTACTGAAGAGCTTCTGAAGCAATGTCTGCCGGGGCAGTCGTCGCGCAATGATGCGCGCGCCATTCTGAAGTGGGCACAACTGCTGGATGAAGTTGAGGACTATTATGGCTTCGTGCGGGGGCTTGGTTGTGCGTTTCAGGAACGGGCAAAGAACCAAGATGGTAAAGCGCTCAACAATCACGAACTGCTTCTCTGCATTGTCGGTTACCTGGGACAGCCGCCGAAGAATTGGGCCGGCGAGAAGTATTTGCGTGTGCACCTACCTCATGAGCAACGGAAGACGCCGGGGATGAGTTATGTGCTTGTTAGCGAGTTCATGCGGAATCTTGGTTGGAATGGTTTTAAGCCGGACCGGCATGTTCAGAGGCTTTTCAATAGGTGGTTTCCGAACGGTCGTGCGCTGGTGCTGCCAAAAGTGGAGCGGCTGGCGTCGCTTATCGGGCGGAACAGAAAAGCTTTGAGTAACTATCTCACTTACTCGCTAATTGGCGCCGCGGCTGTGCGCCATGAAACCAAATGGACAGGCTCACTAGACCACATAACAAATCCCCGACTCGCGACAACCGCTATCAAATTCCGGAGGGTTCTATCCGGATAGTTTCGCCTGGCTTTATCGACTCGAAAGCTCTAAGTGCTTGAGGTATGAGAGGCTTAATCTCATAGTAAGTAATACCACGGGCAATCAGAACCACCACTGCGATCTGGAAAGAGCGGATATTTTGTTGAAGTGGAAGGCTGCGATCAACCGTTATAAGAACGTCGTAATTTCCTGAGGCAGCACGCAAAAGCTCGCCGTTGGTCATGCCCTTAAAGCCGGCTTCAACAACCGTCGCGACGTCGTGTCCGGTGAGGTCTTTCTTCAAATCCTCAGTTACGCATTCGTCAAGCAGCAATCTCATCGTGTGAGAGCAATGATTCCTTTGATAACTCCAGTACACCTAAGGCCTGCTGACGAGTAACACTGGGGAATTGCCTCAGAAACTCGTCGAGTGTTTCACCATGCTCGAGGTACTCGAAGAGATGGCCAATAGGTACTCTTGTACCAACAAACACAGGCGTGCCACTGAGCTTTTCGGGATTTACCTCCACAAAGTCTTTGACTTTCATATCGCCACTCTCGCTCCTATTCTAACCCTTATCGACAGACCCGTCATTAGTTCCCGTGCGGTGGGGAGATCAGCGGTTCTTTATTCCCTCGGATCAGATGATCAGGTTCGCGTATGCTGTAAATTCGCAGTCAATCGCAGAAGTTGAATCGTCGATCCTTCTGAATGTAGGTAAGTCTCATGGTGTCATTCCTGAAATGAAGTTCTATCTGTCCCGGCGTGGCAATCAGTTCCTGATTCTTCAGGTGATCAGCGTTCAGGAACGCACTTCGGAAGCTTCGGTGGTTCTCGCGAGCCAGGGGAAAAATGGTAAGGACATTTCGCCGAGAGTCGGGTGGAAGTTCTCGAGCCGGGCGCCGAAGGATAGTTGGCAGTTTATGCCTTAGTGAAGAGGCCGGCTAAATAGCAGGAGATTCCTTAGAACCAGCGAGGGTAACTTATTCACCAGCGTTCTTCACGAGCATTCCAAGAAGGTTCTCACGCGATGAAAGTTTTGCCGGTTGCGCAGTGTAAGGACTTGGCCAACACCTTCGGTGTTTAGAAAATGCCGGGGCGTTTGATTCCCAGGGCGTTGCCCTGGGCTGGTATTGGCGAACACCTTCGGTGTTCGTTCCTGACACTTCATGGGTCGAACCAAGCATAGAATCAGAACCGGAAGCGGAGAAGGGCTGAAGACTCCCCTAAACACTTCTCAATCTCTCATAAAGGACATATCATTTCCAACCAGAGAGGGATAATTCATGGCAGCCAATGCCAAGGAGTTTTATGATGAATCGGTTCGCCGGCTGTCGCCCAAAGAGCGCTTAAGACTCGCAGCGATGATCCTCCAAGAGCTCACCGATTCTGCAAAAACAATCCAAGTCAGCGATAACTGGTCTGAACAAGACCTGCAAGAACTCACCGCCTTCGCGTTATCTCACAGCGAGAATCCTCATGAGCAAGAAAAAGAGAACCCTTAGATCCGGGGAAGTAGTATTACTCGATTTTCCCGGCGTTAATGAAATCAAACGGAGACCTGCTGTTGTAGTGTCGTCGGATCTCTATCACAAACAACGGCCTGATGTGATTGTAGGAATACTCACGAGCCAGATAGACGCAGCCCGTGCCGCCACGGATTACGTTCTGCAGGATTGGGCACAGGCTCGCTTGCACTGTTTATCAGCCTTTAAAACTTTTCTGGTTACGGTTCCGCGGACAGCAATTACTGCCCGGGTCGGTAAACTGTCGCCGCGAGATTGGCGTTCAGTGCAAAGGCGACTGGGATTAGCACTATCGCTAAACCCATTGTGAACCATGACCGGAAGAATGGTAGTGAGCGTGTCTAGGTTTCAAAAATACATCGGGATCGATTACTCCGGGGCTCAAACCTTGATGACTTTCAGCGCCACTGGCCCACAGATGACGATCATACTTATGTTGATTTCATTCGTGGCCGCGGCTTGGGAGAACAGCGGCGCGGCGGCCCATCCTGGTTTCGATTGACAGAAACAGTGGACCGCTGCGGCCAAGGGTGTTTCGCTTCGATGTACAAGGCTCAGTGGTTCCCCTTGACACTCTCGCTTGGGCAGAGTACTTTACACCGCAAAGAGCCCGGGACAAACGGGCGCATCAGGTCTTTGTGCTGCAGAGGAGAAGCCTATGAAAAACTCGAGCATACCAGTTCGCCGTCTTTTGACCGGCTTTGGGGTTTTTTATCTCATTCTTTTGCTCGCCGCTGTTGCAGCGACGAGTTTCAAGTATCGCGACTATTACATGCCACCAGCTCTTGACCGAGATTCCGGTGAAAACGAAGTTCTAAGGATCTGGAACAACAGCTACGAGGCTCGTTATAAGGATTACAGACAGTTTGTTGGTATTGTCAGTGCGGGTCTCGGACTTTACCTCACGCTTTGGGGAGTAGCGGTCGGTGTGTGGGAGAGCAACTTGTTTAAGGGATTGATTGCGTTAGTTGCTGGAAGCTTTGTTACCATCCTGGCACTCTCAGTACTTCCCTGGATTTACTTCCCATTCGATCAATACCCTGTCGCTGCGCTTTGGGTTATCGGAGTCTCACCATGGATAGCGTTAGGTTGGCTTGTTTTGACTGTCACCGGCCGCATAGTACGACGGCGAATGGACCACCTAGCCACATCTGCATGATCTCCGATGACTCCCTCGCATGGAACTCCATCGAAGACATGGACCAGGTTAAACTGTTGAAACCATTCACATCAGGATCGCTGGGCTAAAGCGCCGCCGGGGCGGCGCACTCCAAAGAGCGGGAGTAAACTGCCCTTCCCGACCTGAAATTTAATGCCAGAGTGTTGGACCATTGAATGAATCAGAAGCTGATCAGGGCTGCGGTTCGATGTTGTGGTTTACCCGGAAGAGATTCTGCGGGTCGTATTTTCGCTTGACCTCCGCTAGCCGGTCGTAGTTGGCTCCATATCCCGAACGCGCTCCACGTTCTTCATCACCCCCTAGCAGGTTCACGTAAACGTTGCCGGTAGCATGAGCGCTCAACTCGCGGTGGAATTCCCGCGCCCACCCAATTATGCGTTCATCATCGCTCGCATTCTCCCATCCTGGAAAAATATGAAACGAGTAGCCACCGCTGCGATGAGGAAATGCAGTAGCATTCGGGTCAATCCTCGCTATCGCTCCGCCTAACTGTTCGAGGTAGACCATAGTGTACTCTCCCGGAAGTTCCGCGACTTGACTCACGATGGTATCAATCGCTGAGTCAGATAACTCCTGTAGATAATGCGCCTTCGAGTACCAGCGCTTGCCCGCAGGGGCACCCGCGTCGAAGGTCTGTTGCAGAGTCAGGTATGGCTGCGCACCAACCGCGTCAAGGATTGGTTCCGCGAGACCGTGGAGCGGAGATAGTGCCCTCTCGCCTTCCGCAGGATCTCCCGCGTGTGCTACCACTAGATCGATCGCCAGTTGGCCGTGGAAGCTCTCCGGAAAGACCGGCAGAGGCGGAACCCGGATAATGAAGGGATAGCACTGAACTTCATCGGGTGCCTCGGCGATAAAAGAGCGAAAGAACCGAAGTACATCAGCGGCAGTCTCAAACGGGTAAATGATCTGTCCGGCGAGAACCTCCCGGCCCACCTCGTGGAGTCGAAACTCGAACGAGGTAACGACACCGAAGTTCCCCCCACCGCCGCGAAGCGCCCAAAAAAGATCGGGGTGCTCGTTTTCAGTCGCGCGCAGCAAGTCTCCACTGGCGGTGACTACTTCGACCGCAATTAGATTGTCGAGCGCCAAGCCGTACTTGCGGGCAAGCCAACCCGTTCCTCCTCCCAGCGTGAATCCCGACACGCCGACAGTTGAAACCGTAGCACCCGTTGTCGCCAGGCCGAATGCCTGTGTCTCCTGATCGAAGGCGCGCCACTTCGTCCCTGCCTGAACACGTGCCGTCTTAGATGAGGGATCGACCCAGACGCCATTCATCTGCGAAAGGTCGATTACCAGTCCGCCGTCGCAGACAGAGTTGCCAGCAAAATCGTGCCCTCCGCTCCGAACAGAGACCAGAAGATTCTCTTCCCGAGCAAGGTTTACGGCCGCAATTACGTCGGCAGTGCCGGAGCACCTGGCGATTGCGCCTGGATGACGGTCGAACCTGCCGTTCCAAATCCTGCGCGCTTCGTCATAGCCGGCATCGGCTGCTTTTAACACGCTGCCCTGCATGCTGTCCTGCAGAGACTGGATGGCGGTATCGATCGAGGATCTCGCTTGATTCATTAGTTCTTTCTCGCTCCTTTCGGTGAAGTTGTGTGTGGCTAACAATATCAGGCGGCTTTGCCTTCGCCTATCAGTACCTCCGCAGGAATTCCCAAACCCTGGTGTAGGCGACGGATCATCGGTAGCGTTGAGGGGCCGCTTGTAGTTAAGTACTTCCGCTACTCGTGCTCTGCTACCAAATAAAGGGCTCAAGATCACGCCGAAAAAGACCCCGCTGTTCCATAAAGGAAAAGCGGCGGCACGGAGTTGAAGCTCCTGGACGCCGCACTCCAAGAGATAAGGAGGGCTTAGCGAGTCAAGCCCATGGCGCGGATGTAACCCTCATTTATCCGGCAGTTCGCAAGCTTGATGTTTTGTAGATACGCAGTCAACGCGTTCTTGATCGTCGCCGGTGGTGGTCTGTTCTTTCTTATGTCTTCAAAAGTTGTTCGCGGATGATCTGCAAAGGCGATTATCGCGTCCCACTCTTCGGATTTATTGATTGATACTACGGAAGACGTGGCATCCATCTTCTTGTACGGCCAGAAACACCAACCTATATTGTTACGCTCCAGCAGCTCCCGGTAAGAAGCAATCCACGCGTCCGTATTCTCTCCTGATTCGCCCATCCATACTGGCACGTTGTATTTGTCGCGAAAATCGACGTACTCCTGAATCGCCTGTTGGTTTACCTCCATCCAGTATTTGTGGAAAGTGTAGGCCAGCTTGTCGTCAAAAGGTGGTCCAAAGACACTGAAGTTGTTATTCCACTGCGCGCCGCCGAGAAAGATAATGTGATTGCGATCGACTTCGCGAATCGCTGCCACAATTCGCCGGTAGAGCGGCTCGAGTTTCGAATTCAGATTCTCTTTTTCAAAGTAATGCGCAATCGGCTCGTTCAAGAGATCGTATCCCACCACAGCAGGTTCATTCGCATAACGCGCCGCCAGCTTGCGCCAGATTCTGATGGTCAGCTCCTGACTGGCAGCACTCTCAAAGAGAAAAGGATAGCCCCAACTGTCATCTATGTTGTCGCCAGTCTGGCCTCCCGGAGCGCCGTGCATATCCAGGATCACCAGAAGACCTTCCGCTCTGGACCACTTGATGACGCGATCCAGCATCTCGTAGCCGGGACCTTCAAGCCTCTGTGAGTCACCCTCCACTACGAAGAGGCGGTAGTTGAATGGCACTCGGATCGAATTTAAACCGAGCTGTTTGATGAAGTTGATGTCCTCGTGCGTAATGTAGTCGTCGCGATACTCCTTCCAGAACTGTTTTGCCTCCTCTTCGCCAATCAGTTGATTGATAACGGCTTCAATTCGGCGAGGCGAGTTGGCTGACTTAAACTTGAACATATAACCTTCCGGCAGTAGCCAGTTGCCAAGGTTAATGCCTTTCAGGAGTAACGGCTTGCCATCGGGCGCCACGAACTCTTTACCCCGGACGGTGACAAACTTCGATTGGGCGTTTGAGAGTTGAGCGGCTCCGAGGCACAACAGACCAGTGATCAGAACCAATATGAGTCGGAAGTTATTTCGCATCACGTTTTGAGTTTTGCAGCGCATGGTATTCGCTTTCACTGTCCGGGAGCAAGGTGGACGGCTGACTGACGTGGCGGCCTGAAATGGTGCTCATCACAGCGGCACGGAGCAGCGGAGCCGGAAACCAACTTAAGCTGTAGAACAAGTGTGCTGGTCCAGCAAATCCCCGCTGGGCTCGGCAGGTTGCGCGTTCAGTTTGTCGTTTTCCGCGCTCTTAACTGTAAGGAGAACACCGGTTCGTGGAAAACTTTGGTCCGGTGAGAGCTTCGCTTTCGAACGCACTTCTCGAGTGGCATGTAACTGGGTTTCACCAGACCCGAGTTCCTTTTCAAGATAAGAGCGCGAACGACGACAAACTGAAGTTTATCGGACAAACTGAAACAGTGCGGCGACAGCGCCTGCTGGGTCCTGGATCACACAGTAACGCCCATATCCAGTCATCTCGCGCGTCTCCATTACAATCTTACCGCCAAGCTCGAGACATTTCGCCTTACTCTGATCAAGGTCCGCAACAGTTATATAGATCAGCCATTGTGATGGCAGACCAGCATTGCCGCCTCGCGCATAGCAGATCCCTGCCACTGGCGTTTTGTTCTCCGGCATGGTCATGTTGAAATCATCGTAGCCGCCCATATCCAACGGCGACGGTTTCCAACCAACAACACTGCTGTAGAAGTCTCGGACCTCATCTGCATTCGGCACCGTGAGGTCTGTCCAGGTAATGCTGCCCACGGGCTTGGGTTCGTTACTCATACCTTCTCCTCAGATTGTTTTGATGGAAGTTCTGATTCGATGTTGCGAAGGAGATTGTAATGCATTATGCAGATTGAAGGTGGAGTTTGAGAGTGTATCTTTGATTGAAAAACAGATACATTCCCACTGACATGTTTAAATCGTCGGGAAAGACCTGAGTCGAGAAATTCGTGATCCACCCGAGAATTCCTGAGTCACAAACGACAAACTAAAGTTCGTCGGACACTGGAACCAATCGTGACAGACCAGTATCACAATCTTGACGATGCATATCGCGCGCAGGATGAATACGATGACACCGTAGTCGAGTATGCTGCGTCGCCGGATCAGGCGGGTTGTGGCTGTGTAGGGTGCGGGTCAAGCGTACTGGCGCTTGCCATGGCTGCGATTATCGCTTTGGCTTATCCGGTCGTTACGAGTTGGTTTGGCTTTGAGTGATCTTTGTCTCCAAAGAGTTGACGCTAAGGAGAGTTCCGAAAGTCCGCCACAGAGCTCGGACGTGCAGTTTTCGTTACAATTCTATTGGATTATTGAAAACCGCCGATAACCGATTCAGGCTCGAAGCAAGTGAAGAACCCCGCTGTCCTTTCTATTGTGGGCATATTTAAGCCTTTTTCGATTGATCGCTATTGTTAAGCGGATCAAATCTGAACGAAAGCATTCAGAAGCGCGCGAATAGAGGGTTTTGATTTTTGTTTTTGTTTCGAGTATTTTGATGCCGCACAGCCGGTTTCTCCCTTAATCCCGACGAGTTGGTCGCTGTTTCCCCCCAAATAAAGTGGTCCCCGAGTTTAGAGATTGGCTTGTCCCGTTGCAGACGCCCCGACCAAGCGTTGAGCTGATTTCGCAAACGCAAATTCCCGGGATGCGTTTAGCATTTCCGCTGAGTGGTAGAAGGAGCTTCTTATGAGCATGAGGCACATCAAATTAATACGAGCATATATGTTTCTCTGCGGTTTGGCGCTGGTCCTTGCCGGCGCTCCAGAAATGTTGGGCCAGGATGTCACACCCCAACCCGTGAGTGAACGAGCGGCAAATACCAGACCTGTTCCCGGCGCGGCAAAGATGAAGTTTAAAGGGGTCGTCCTGTCGCGTGACACTGACGTCTTTACGTTGCGTGATCGAAACCGAGTGGATTATGAGGTCCTAATGACTGACAACACGAGCATCAGGACCCACGGTGGCTTTCTGCGCCGCGGCAAGAGATATCCGGTCACTGACATTCTCCGTGGCCTGATAATCGAAGTCGAGGGCCGGGGCAATCAGCAGGGCCAGCTCGTTGCCGAAAAGATCAGGTTCAATGAATCTGACATGCGAGCCGCCATCACAACTGATTCGCGCGTGGGACCGGTTGAAGAGAACCAGCAGCGTATGGTGGGCCAGATGGACGAGCTTTATGCCATTGCCGCTGAGGCAAGGAAGATGGTGACGGAGACTGGCGAACGGATCTCGGCGTTGGACGATTACGATGTTGGAGAAACTGTCGCCGTCAACTTCAGAGTCAACAGCGCGGTATTGTCGCCGCAAGCAAAGCAACAACTCGACGATCTGGCAGCCCGCGCGTTGGCGGCCAAGGGCTTTATGATTGAAGTGACTGGCCATGCTGATGCGACAGGGACTTCGGCAAAGAACTTCCGTCTGAGTCAGCAACGAGCTGAAGCGGTGGTCCAATATCTTGCGGTAAACCACAAGATTCCTTTACGCCGTTTCATCACACCGATGGGTTTTGGTGAGACTGAAGCGGTCGCGGACAACACGACTGTGGCGGGCCGCGCGCAGAACCGGCGCGTGGAAGTGAAGATTCTGATGAATCGCGGGATGACCGGATATAGCACCACAACGCCTGCGAACAGTCCGTGATTGGTTTAAATTCGTGAATTCGTGGATCACTGGTCAGGAAAAGTGATCCACGAAATTACACGAGCAAAACACGAACCGCGGTGGATCCCTGCGGTGGTTGCTTGACTTCCTCGAAGCGCTTCGGATTCTCTTCTAGCCTTTCTAGCTTTTTCTTTTGTTCGTGTTATTTCTTGTGATTTCGTGGATACCGCTTTTATGCCGCGCCCAAAAACCGATCCACGAACTCACACGAACAATACACGAACAGGCTCACCAAGATCTAAACCTCGAAACGCACTCCGTGTCAGTTCCGTGAATTCGTGGATCATTTCGCTCAAACATCGCCGCATGAAGTCGGTTGAGGGTTAACCGGCGCGTACGGTATAGTCCATGCTGCCAATCGGAGGGGTAGCATAATTGGTAATGCAGCGGTCTTGAAAACCGCCGCCCTTGCGGGCTTGCAGGTTCGAGTCCTGTCCCCTCCGCCAACTTTTAAACCACATCCGCAGATTTCACAGATTAAGTCGATAGGCTGTTGAGCGACGAGTTCCATGGCATCGACGCAATCGAGCGTTTGCCGGAGAGCTTCAGGATGTGACAAGACACCACAGGCTTGAGCCTCGTGGACTTTCAACTTTAGCCTAACGAAACCCTCCCAGAAACGAGCAAGACACCACAGGCTTGAGCCTCGTGGAGTTTCAACTTTAGCCTAACGAAACCCTCCCAGAAACGAGCAAGACACCACAGGCTTTAGCCTCGTGGAGCTTCAACTTTAGCCTAACGAAACCCTCCCAGAAACGGGCAAGACACCACAGGCTTGAGCCACGCTTGCCTTGTGCACATCCATTGCTACATACTTATCGTTGTCCATAGGGCTCTCCTTTTGGTGAAAGTTGTTTGATTTGAACAACTGCAACTTACGCCATTAGGGGCGCCCTTTCATAATGCGTGGAGTTTCAACCTTAGCCTAACGAACCCCTTCCAAAACGGGCAAGACACCACAGGCTTTAGCCTCGTGGAGTTTCAATTTCTCCCTAACGAACCCCTTTCAGAAACGGGCAAGACATCACAGGCTTTAGCCTCGTGGAGTTTCAACTTTAGCCTAACGAAACCCTCCCAGAAACGAGCAAGACACCACAGGCTTTAGCCTCGTGGAGCTTCAATTTCTGCCTAACACAAGCCTCCCGCAACCACTAAAGTCGGTGGTGTCTTGAGTGGTGTTGGGGGTCGTTGTGTTAGGTAGAAATTGAAGCTCCACGAGGCTCAAGCCTGTGGTGTCTTGGGTGGTGTTGGGTCGTTGTGTTAGGCAGAAATTGAAAACTCCACGCGACTAAAGTCGGTGGTGTCTTGGGTGGTGTTTGGGGTTGTTGGTGTTAGGCAGAAATTGAAGCTCCACGCGACTAAAGTCGGTGGTGTCTGGGTGGTGTTTGGGGTCGTTGTGTTAGGTGGAAATTGAAAACTCCACGCGACTAAAGTCGGTGGTGTCTGGGTGGTGTTTGGGGTCGTTGTGTTAGGTAGAAATTGAAAACTCCACGCGACTAAAGTCGGTGGTGTCTGGGTGGTGTTGGGGGTTGTTGGTGTTAGGCAGAAATTGAAGCTCCACGCGACTAAAGTCGGTGGTGTCTTGGGTGGTGTTTGGGGTCGTTGTGTTAGGCCGTTTTAATTAACAATATTCCTCCATCAATCTTGCCACTCATTACGCGTCGAAGAGTGCGCTATAATAACCACGAGGCATTCAGGCTATGGACCAATCGACGAAAAGAGACGTCAAGGTGTCGCCAGCCGCCATCCGGTAATAGAGGCCTATAGAAGGATATCGATCGGAGCCTGATCGTGAGAATTTACGACTCACTGTGGACCAAAGGTTTCACCAATTGATGAAGCTCCAGGAATTCGCGGAAGAGCTAAGACGGGCCGGCAAAAAGATAAAGAGAGTGACAGACTTTAACGCTCTGATCCGCCACACAACACGCGTGAAGTGATGCTTCAGAACTTTTTACAGTTTTCCAACAGTTACGGCGTTCTTATTCTTCTACAGAACGACGGCACGTTGAGTCAGATTTGGTCCTACCTCAATCATCCTTTTCGGATCGGCAATTTCGAAGTCTCAATAAGCGGATTCGTCACCGCCATCATCATCATCGTATTGGCGATCGCCCTCTCCCGCACATTCACCTCCCTGCTTGATCGCCGCATCGCCACTCGCGCTCAGATCGATCCGGGCGTGCGCTACACAATTGCCCGACTCGCCAGCTATATCGTAGTTTCGGTCGGTATCTTGCTGGCTCTCAAGCAGGCATTCAATATCAACCTCACCTCAATCGCGGTAATCTTTACTGCACTTTCTGTCGGTATTGGCTTTGGCCTCCAATACATCGCTGCCGACATTGCCTCAGGCTTCATCCTCCTTTTCGAACGCCCGATTCGCGTCGGCGACCGGATTACCATTGATGAAGACGAAGGCGATGTGCAAAGCATCAATTTTCGAAACACGATAGTGCTTACGAATGATCGCGTTTCGATCATCGTGCCCAACTCGAGACTTGTCAGTCAGCGAGTAATTAACTGGTCTTACGGCGATCCCCGAGCGCGGATCCAGGTGCCGATCGGGGTTGCTTACGGGTCCGACATTAAACTTGTCACGAACACGCTTCTGGCGGCTGCAGCCGGAGTGAAGAATGTCCTGATGGATCCTCCTCCTCGAGTTCAGTTCCTGGGCTTCGGTGACTTTTCGCTCGATTTTCGACTGCTGGTCTGGAGCAATCAACCTCGTCGTCACGTGCAGATAAAGAGTGACATCAACTATCGGCTTGAAGAGCTGTTCCGCGAACGGGGCATTCAGATTCCTTATCCGGTCCGGGAGCTGCTTCTTCGCAAAGACGAGGCTAGCCGCGATCTGAGACTCATGGCGCAAGATGCAAGTGAAGACCGGTCTGCTGATTAGCCTCGATTCCTTGACTTGAACGATTAATTGGTGGGATGGCTCGCACGGCCTACACGCAAGAATCTTCATTGGGCCAATAAAAGACCACCAACGGAGTTGGTGGATAGTTCGACCCCGCCTACAAACAGTCACATCCAAACCTCTCCTTGGTCCAACAAAGAAGACCACCAACGCAGTTGGTGGTCTTTGTGGTCGGCCGTAGAAGATAGGGCGGGCGCCTTCTGTAGGCGGGGTCGAACGAATCCACCAACTGGCAGTTGGTGGTCTTTGAATCGAAAGAAGAGAACAGGGGGGCACCTTCTTAGGTTAGGTCTAACAATCCACCAACTGCCGTTGGTGGTCTTTGACGAAAAACGTGCCGCATCAGATTCTTTGAACAGCAATCTGTAATAGAATGGACCAGAGAAGAGAAC
>JBGSWR010000081.1:0-8694 GCA_041751855.1 Pyrinomonadaceae bacterium | reverse complement strand
AGATATTGATCTACCCGAATGAGTATGAGGTCGGCCGGGCCAACATCGTCATCTATAACTGGAGTGGCAGCCAGACCGTCAGCCTGGACCTAAGCAGCGTACTCCGTGTCGGCGACCAGTTTGAGATTCGCAACGCCGAGCTTATGCTCGCCAATAGTCAGCAAAATAGTGGCCCCAGTGCGCTAGCTACTCCGATTGTATCCGGCACCTATACTGGTGCACCCGTCCAGATTACCTTGAGCAACCTTAGTCCCTCCATCCCCGTCGGGCACAGTAAGGCGCCAGTGATGCACGGATCGGAGTTCGCTACCCTGGTCCTGAAGTGCCGATCTTGCCCGAGGTGACAGGGCACGGTTTGGAAATGCCCTAAAAGCACAGCGGGGTACCCTAAAACCAGGTATCCCGCAAGTGCTTTCAAGCTAATGGTGCAAACCAGATTTTGGGGTGGTGGAGGCTTTGATGTTTCTACGCAGAGGCGTCGAAGTGTTTCGGTTGCTCCAACGCTCCGAACTCCTTTAGTTTCCGATACAGAGTTCGTCGATCAATACCAAGTGCCGCAGCCGCTCGGATCTGATGCCTGTTATGGCGCTCATACATCGCCAGAATGTAAGTTCTTTCCAACTCGGCCAGGGTGGTATTTTCGCTGAAGCATTGCTCGCCCACGCTCATCTTCGATCCTGACTCGGCGAGAACACTACGGGGTAGGTCTTCAACTCGAAGCACATCCCGGTCGCTCACCGCCAACGCATATTCAACAGCATTTTCCAGTTCACGTACGTTGCCTGGCCACTGATAAGAAAAAAGTGCCCGCATGGCCTCGGCCGAAAAGCGCCGCTTCTTGCCGCTCGAGAGCCTCTTAGACAGAAAGTGATCAACCAGAAGCTCAATATCTTCTACTCGTTCCCGCAACTCTGGGACGTGCAAAGGCACCACGGCGAGACGAAAGTAGAGATCTGGCCGGAAGGTTCCATCCGTCAGCGTTGCTCGGAGGTCAGTGTTAGTCGCTGCAATAATCCGCACATTGACCTTGATATTCTCTCGACCACCCACGCGCCGCACTTGATGCTCTTGGAGCACTCGAAGCAATTTTGCTTGCGATGAGAGACTTAGGGCATGAATTTCGTCTAGAAATAGAGTTCCTCCCGAAGCCTCTTCGAAAAGGCCGCGACGGGTCTCATGAGCCCCAGTAAAGGTCCCGCGCTGATGTCCAAAAACCTCTGCCTCAAAAAGAGTTTCAGGGATAGCTGAACAGTTGATGTCTACAAAGGGCTGGTGAGCCCGGGAACTGCGCGCGTGAATAGCATGCGCAATTAACTCCTTTCCAGTTCCGGTTGCCCCTGTAATCAGTACAGAGTTATTGAGCTTGCTAACTCGATCGATAACTGAAAAGAGTTCCTTAACAACGGGCGATTCCCCGATAAAAGGGGGAGACGCTCTAATTCTGGAGGCGGCTGGAGATCCGAACGGTACAACAAACCCCCGTCCAGAGCTGTCGTCTAGTTGATGATGTGTATCCTGATTGCGATCGAATACGGGTTCGTCGTCTCGCAAAGAATTGCGAACCTGGGGCTGATGGGACATCCGATTGTACTCCTTGAAAGTTGCTTTGGGTAAAGCTGGAGGTTTGACAAACCAGAAAAGAACTCACGTTGAATTAATGGACTCGCAGCCTTCTTTCTGGTTTGAGGTAATTTTGTCGCGCATTTTAGTGCAACAAAGGCGTTATTGTATATCCCTCTTATGGTGGATACCCGGCGTTTGCAGCAAATGGAGGGCCAATGCTGAGACTCTGCAAATGAGCAAAATAAGGCTCAAAACTCCACGCAATTCGGCGCTACGCAACAATTAAAGCCAGCCGCAGTCCGAACCTCAGACTCTAATTCTAGATTTCAGACTGCCGCTTGAAAAATTAGGGGCGGGTTTTGAGGATCCGAAGGCACCTAGCGGACCCACAAACGACTTACTTGGGGACCCCATTTTGGAGACCTTCTCAACGTTTAGAACAAGGAGTTAAAAGCACTTCTGCTAAACCGAGTGACCTCCGAGCTAAACACCACCGCCCTTAACACGCCAAGGCATCTACCTCAGCCTACCGCTGGAGATTGCCGGTCTCCCGAACTCGTAGTAATATTCCAACCCTCGATGACCTTTTAGTGCGGGGCCGCCGTTTTTGGCGGCTCCTTGGTTTTCCATAGGAAAGGACTAATTGGCGTCCTCACACTCGTTGATTTTATCATTCTGCAGTGCGGACTACCGGGAGGGTTTACCAGGATATGCTGATCACGATAGTGCTAGCTGACGAACATGAGATTGTGCGGGCGGGCATCGTTGAACTCCTTAGCGCTAAACCCGAACTTCAGGTTGTCGGGGAATGTTCACGCACGGCCGATTTATTTGAATTGGTGGAAAAATTCACACCAGTGGTCACTATTGTCGGAATTCCGATGCGAGGTTTTCGGAACGACGAAGACTCGGAACAGATTCGCCAATTGAGTCTTAAGACGCGAGTTATTCTTTTTGGCGATTGCGAATGCGACTCGAGCTGCATCGAGGCGCAAATCATGGGAGGTAGAGCTGCGGCTTTCCTTTCGAGAAAAGGCAGTGTAAGTGATCTGACGGAGACGATTAGTCGTGTTGCCTTGGGCAACGAAGGAGTTCCCCGCACAAGACCGAACACAAGTACCGATCCCTCGTTACCTCGAGGCTTTTCGCCGACGCAGAGACTGTCGCGCCGCGAGGAGCAGATTCTACAGCTTGTCGCCTCGGGGAAATCATCGAAAGAGATCGCCGCTCATTTGCGCATAGGCGAAACCACTGTAAAAACTCACCGGGAGCACATAATGGACAAGCTGGGTACTCGTAGCATTGCCGGTCTTACACGTAAGGCGATCCGGCTGAATTTAGTAAGTGCGGACTGACAAGAGTGAGCCGAGCTGAGTCAGCCCGACCAGCGGTCCACTCCCTTCGTTACCCAAAGATTACGTCCTGCTGTTGATACTCCGTCGCGCTTAATCCGGTATGAGCCTTGAAGCTTCGGGAAAAATAGTGGCTGTCGGTAAAACCAACGCGCGCTGCTACTTCCTTAACACTGAAACGCCGTGATGACAGCATTCGCTTAGCCTCTTCGATTCTCGTGCGACGCAGTAGTTGCCTGAAACTCACTCCCACCTGCTGATTCAGGAGTCGGGAAAGTTGCGCCGGCGACAACGGGAGGTTGTCAGCCACTCTCCTTAAGTCCAGGTCTGGGTCGGCGTAACTCTCACCAACTATTCGCACTACCTCTCGGACAACGTCATAATTCTTACTCTGGAGCGTATGTTCACAAGGCGTGAGGGGTAGAATAGCCCGGAGGCATCGGACAATATCATAGTCATCGTTGAAACGCTGATCGCTTAGAATGAATTCTCCCCTCACGACGTATTCACCAACGCCGACACCTAGCTCCTCGCGACGGAGGATAAGCACGGGTGCATTTGGATATATACGACGCAACTGACTAATGAAGAGACGTCGCATAGGAAAGCGTGCCACGCCGATGACGATCAGATCAACGCTTTCGCTCGGGGTCGTGATTCTACCGTTATCTCTCGGGCTGACCGGAGTGAGATGAGAAGAAGGCAGCGACTGGAGAGATTGGAGCGTGTGCTCGCAGCAATCAACAGTCACAATGTGCAGGGCTTCTAATCTTGTCATGGGTGTCTAAGAACCTCTATCGATGGTAACGAAATGGTAGGGCGCGCGGGACCAACAGGATCACGGCCTCGCCGCCAACTCGATGCTTGCGATTCTGCCAGCTTTTACTTTGATGGCGGATCTTGCCCGCCCTGAGCCACTGGCTCTATTACAGGAGAACTGGGCAGCACCCTGATGAGAACCACGATGAAATTCGTGAAGTTGAAGCAAGCCCTGGGGCCGGTAAAGGATACCAAAAGGCGTACGGGCTGACCACCCTCGATGTTTGGGTGCTCAGCCCGCAAGGCGCATAACCAGTAACATCCAAGCACAGCAGATCCCGCCCTCGCGAGGAGGACCGCGCAGGCCAGTTGTTACCGATTTATGCGACGTTGAGAAGGCAGTTGCGATAGTTCACTCGCGACCGCCCAGAGCCGTTGGGACGAGTCTCAATAAGCCTCTTAGCAAAATGCGTACCGGTGATTCGGCTGCGGGAAATAATCCAGCATTAACACACTCCAACCAGCACCGGGGGATACTTGTGAGTTATATAAACTACAAAGATGAAGGGGATTGATCCGTACTATAGACTACGCTTGGACAACATGAGACGCATTTGTAAGCAACTGTGACAAGAGTGCATCAACTAACCGGCCCCTAAGCAAACATGGGACCACACTGAGACCATCGGCGCCCAGGTTCTTTGTAACTGAGTTCACTTTATCTGCCATTCTGCCGACGGGATCCGTTACTCAATTGCATCGAAGTCTGGTCGGTAGTTAGTGCCTTGATAATTTCGGCCGCGATAATCTTATGACCTTCAGTGTCGAGATGCTCGTCATTGGGAATGAACAACTTCCTGTTGTCGATTAACGCCTGACTCCGAAGCGCTGAAAAGCCATCGATGAAGGTGATCCCAAGATCAGAAGCAACTTTCCTGACTCTGTTCCCAAAGTCTGTGTCATGTTGAACCACATCATTTGTTAGGAACCGATCATGATCACTTTGGTCGGCGAATGTAATGTATGGCGCCATGACCCGGACCATCGCGGGAAGGAAAACAACTACGAGCTTGATGTCGTTTGATTTGCAGATGGCATAGGCCGCCTCAATAGACTTAAGCGTCTCAGCCATTCCTAAGGCCTTCTTGACAGGTTGGTCCATCGCAGCCAGATATATCAGATGCACATTCTGTGAGCTACCATCCGTAAACCGCATCGTGGCCGGGGCCCGGCCCGCGACGGGCAACTCGGGCAACGTCATTGAGAAGACGCGGTTTATCAATGAGTTGTCCAGGTAACGCTTCTTTAAGCCAACAAATGCTTTGCCCGGATTGTTTTTGAACAAGGCGTAGCTCTGGGCATCGCCTAGATCATTCCCCTCGAATATGGCCCAGACGGCTACCTTCGGTTGGTACTTAAGGCCATATCGTTGGAGAACAACAACTCCCTGTTGTGGTCCATAGGCGCTGATTCCGAGGTTTACTACGGATTGTCCTACTCCTTCACCCACCAGTTGAACAAAGGTCTCCTCTTCAGGGACCTGCGGTGCCTCAGTATAGGAGTCTCCAATAAACACAATATCCGCGCGCTCGATACCCGGGGCATTCCGAAATCCGTTTTGATCGGTGCGAAAATCGACTTTTCGAGTGTGCCGACTTGTGCTCCCATGCCAGCTAAGGTTGGGTTTCCTAACAAAACCTAAATCAGGATCGGGTAGGTTGTGTTGCCGTGACACTCCGGATTGATCAAAATACATGTTAGGTTGCCAAATCTTGAGCAAGCCAAACGTATACGCAGCATCAAATGCAAATACGATCACCAGGATTGCAATGCACAGGGTCACCAGACGCAATGCGACTCGGCGCCGAAGCTGGGGTGGCATTAACACAACTATCGTAGCGCAGATAGTTGCCAACCCAAGTGGGAAGCCAATAAAGATGTCACTCAAACGGTAGTGGCCCCACAAGTAAAAACCCCTGGGCCGGAAGAGAGGAAGCAACCACACGTAGGCGAAGGCGCCCCACAGAAGTACTACAATTCCCCACGCGGCCCAGGATCTTTGCGAAGTCACTTTGATTCGCTCTGCTAAATCCATCGATAGGACCTCTTAGAAGAGTGTGTAGATGAACGGTGCAGCGGCGGTTCCTCCGAGCATAATCAAGCCACCCATTAACAGGGTCGCAATGATCACTGGGATTAGCCACCATTTTTTGCTTTGAATCATGAACTCGCCAAGCTCACGAAAAAACCCAGGGTTTTTCTCCAATGGTTTCTTCTGTTCCATCATTCATCCTCCGTATCTGGTTAATTCAAAAAAGGAGTGCATATGTTGTCCGAACCGCACTCGTGGACTTCAAAAGACGGTTAAGACTTAGAACTGACGGTAATAGCTCTTGAGGCCTGCCTTCTTTTCGAGTGGCTGCCATAAGGCTCGCGATCCCTTAGGTCTAAGTCTGAGCAGATCTTTACCTGTGAGCCGAAGAAGGATTCCTATTGGCAGAAATATAGTAAAGAACATCACCGCCAAGACAATGTGGCTTATTACGTAGCCAACGATGCTCGAAGGCAGGTAGACAGCCAGGTAGGCTATCCGGCCCAAACCCGGTATGAAAGAAAAAAGAGCCAATGCAGTGCCGATGCCCCACAGGACATACGTGCGGGTGGCGAATTCGCCGATATACCAAGCAGCCACCAAGCCGAGGAAAGTAAATCCAATGACCATGGCGATGGCGAAACTCCGTAGCTCGCGCCTGTCGGGGCTAAAATTTACGTGCCGAAAAAAGGGTAGTTCTGAAATCTTCATAACGTTCGTGGTGCCTCTGACCGCGATGGTGCGGCTTTCAATCGGAAAGCTAAATCTAGTCCAACTCGAACTGAGCCAGGTGTTCCGCGGCTCCTGGCATTTCCGGCTGGTTAGCCTTAAGCAGTAGATGATTCCCTACCACCAATGCATCCATATGCGTAAACATGAAACAGCGATAGGCGTCCGTCGGGGTGCAAACAATTGGCTCGCCTCGAACATTAAAACTCGTATTGACGATAACGGGGCAACCGCTCAGTTCGTAGAACCGCTTCATCATCGAATAGTAAAGACCGTGACGCTTGGCATCCACAGTCTGGACCCGGGCGCTGTAATCGACGTGAGTAGCTGCTGGAATGGTACTTCTCGGCACATTAAGCTTATCAATTCCCCAGAGTGCCTGGGCCTCAGCCGACATTGGAAGCCACTTGTCCTTTGCGACCTTCGCTACGAGCAGCATGTAGGGGCTTTCACCGTCCAAATCAAAGTACTCGTTCACATGCTCAAGCAACACGCAGGGAGCAAAGGGCCGAAAGCTTTCCCGGAATTTGATCTTCAAATTCATGACCGATTGCATCTTGGGGCTGCGAGCGTCTCCGATTATGCTGCGCGCTCCCAAAGCTCTTGGACCAAATTCCATGCGGCCGCGAAACCACCCAATCACTTTCTCCTGATTTAGCAATTCCGCAACCCGGTCGACGAGGTCGGCATCCGAAAGCCTTTCAGAAACCGCCCCGAACTGTTGCAGGTGCGACGCCACTTCTTCGTCGGAAAACTCAGGTCCCAGCCAGGATCCTCGCATACTGTCAGTACCGTTAGTCTCGCGAGGATTGTCCATTGCCTGATACCAGATGGCCAGTGCCGCACCCAGCGCCCCACCAGCATCCCCGGCGGCCGGCTGGATCCAGATATTCTTAAATGGACCCTCTCGCAAAACCCTACCGTTCGCAACACAATTCAAAGCGACGCCACCGGCCAGACAAAGGTTATCCTTACCAGTCTCAGCGTGTGTCCGGCGCGCCAGTCTGAGCATGGCATCTTCCGTAACAACCTGGATACTGGCTGCGAGGTCCATCTCCTTTTGGGTGATGCGAGCCTCTGGCTTCCGAGGTGGACCACCGAACAAATCGCTAAAGCGTCCATTCGTCATAGTCAATCCGGAACAGTAATTAAAGTATTCCTGATTCAACCAGAAAGAACCGTCTTCTCCCAACTCGATCAAGTGGTCATAGATCAGGTTTACGTATTTTGGCTCTCCGTAAGGCGCCAATCCCATGACTTTGTATTCGCCGGAGTTGACCCTGAATCCCGTGTAGTATGTAAAGGCGCTATATAGCATACCGAGTGAGTGAGGGAAGCGGATTTCTTGCAACAACTGCAACCGATTCCCTTCCCCAACGCCAATGGTAGTAGTTGACCATTCGCCAACTCCGTCGGCGGTTAAGATGGCGGCCTCCTTAAAAGGCGAAGGAAAGAATGCGCTCGCGGCATGCGACTCATGATGATCCGTGAAAAGCAGTGGTCCTTGATATTCTTTACCGAGCTTCTTTCGGATTATCGAAGGGATGTTGCCCTTCTCTTTCAGCCAGGTGGGCATCGCAACGGAGAACGCTTTGAGACCGCGCGGAACCACTCCAAGGTAAGTCTCTAAAAGTCGCTCAGCCTTGCGCAAGGGCTTCTCGTAAAAGACAACAGCATCTAGATCTGAAACCTCAATTCCAGCCTCAGCAAGACAGTAGGCTACCGCGTGTTCCGGGTAGGATGCGTCGTGTTTACGACGGGTAAAGCGCTCTTCCTGTGCGGCAGCAATGATCTTGCCGTCCTGCACCAAAGCCGCAGCGCTATCGTGATAGAATGCCGATATTCCCAGGATATTCATTGCTTACACTCGATACAAAAAAGACCTCGCTCCTCGGCAGTTTGCCAAAATCGAGGGATCGTCTTCCACAGCCTAAGTTGGCTTGCGATAAGACCAGTTTTTAGTTCTTACACTTGCCAGCATCCCCCGCCTCATAGATAGATTGGATTGCTAAAGGCGAAAGGGCTTGATTGAAAACATCCAGCTCGTCAATTCTACCCTGCCAGCCGAAGCCGCTGCCAGTCGCGCTGCACCCAGCCGGCTCATTTCCAATCATCGTACACGTACCCGCATTCTGCGCCGTCTTTACCGTTCCAAACGCCGCGATACTGCCTACGGGTTGGCCATTCAGATAAGCCACA
>JBGSWR010000080.1:0-41512 GCA_041751855.1 Pyrinomonadaceae bacterium | reverse complement strand
TACGCGTGATAGCCTCACACTCGGCGCGCTATATTGTCAACTTTTTGGAGTGCGGCGGCCCGGCGCCGCTTTTCTTTTCCCCTTTAGCCGTTTTTAATTTAAGAATGGTCGATCTGTTTGATGAGGACCAAAGCGACGCCGGGCCGTCGCACTCCAAAACGCCGTCGCACTCCAAAAAGATTCGTATTGGCCCGGCCGGGTGGTCATATAAAGACTGGAACGGCATCGTCTACCCACAAACTCCGGGAAAGAGCTTTGACCCGCTTGCTTATCTGGCCAACTATTTCGACACCATTGAAATAAACAGCAGCTTTTACCGACCTCCAACCGCGAACACTACCAGGTCATGGGTCCGGCGGGTCGAAACAAACCCTGATTTCGTATTTACTGCAAAGCTTCATCGCGTTTTCACGCACGAGCGGGGAAAAGCCACTGCTGAAGATGAGAGACTCTTTCGCGAGGGAATTCAACCATTAGCCGATGCCGGAAGTCTTGGCACTCTGTTAATTCAGTTTCCCTGGTCTTTCAAGAACAGTGACGACGAACGCCTCTACTTGTTCAAGCTAATTGAGAAGTTCAAGGACTATCCTCTTGTACTCGAAGTCAGACATTCTTCGTGGAACACACCGCCAATCCACGAGAAGCTGGAAGAGGCAGGTGTAGGGATTTGCAACATCGATCAGCCTCTGTTCTGGAAATCGATCCGGCCGGCTGCGGTCACGACCTCTCCTGTAGGGTACATCCGCTTACATGGCCGCAATTACCAGAACTGGTTTCGGGAAAAAGCGCCCCGCGACGAACGCTACAACTATCTCTATTCTCTGGATGAGCTCGAGCCGTGGATTGCCAGGATTAGAGAGGTGGCTGATGAGACAAAAGAGACTTATGTGATCACAAACAACCACTTTCGTGGGAAAGCAGTAGTGAATGGCCTCGAGCTAAAGTCGATACTGGAAGGGCAACCCGTGCCTGCTCCGGCTCCCCTGCTCAAGGAGTACCCGCGACTCTCGGATCTGATTGAACTTGATGAAACGCGTGAACCGCAGGAGCCAAACCTTTTTGAGTAAAAAACGTCGCCGGGGATTAACGATGAAGGAGCTCGGCAAATGAGACTGGAAGACCATCGGGATCGACACAAACAGCCAGCTTAATGCCTTCGCCTTCTCGCTGTGTTGGTGGCATTACGAAATTGACACCCCTGGCCTTCAGGTCTTCGAACGTACGATCGACATCCTTCACATTGAATCCAATCGAGCAGGTTCCCGCATACTTTGATTGATCGGCCCCGGAAGGTTCCGGAACCATGCCGCCACCGTGCAGCGCGAGTGTCGTGGCTCCCGTATCAAACTCTGTCCATTCGGGTGATTCAAATCTGACCGGGATGCCCAGTTTGTCGCGATAGAACTCGATCGACCGCGCCATATCAGATACAACAATCATCGTGTAGTCGATTTGACTGAACATTATTGCACCTCTATTTCTTTCGCGTCTTGCCGTTTCCAATAGTGACGATAATGTCAAACTCATCCTTTGATAGCGGCATCACGGATAATTGGGACTGTCGAATAAGTGGCAACTTCCCGAGTCTCTTGTCATAGCGGATTGCGGCAAGCGGCACCGGATTAGTGAAGGCCTTTACAGGTTTTAGATCGACTGCCACCCATTGCGGATCGTCTGCCGTCGGATCCGCGTAGGCCGCTTTTGCAACTTCAGCTATTCCAACAACAGCTTTACCTTTTCCTGAGTGGTAAAAAAGCACTCGGTCTCCAGTCCTCATTTCTCGAAGATTATTTCTGGCCTGATAATTTCGCACACCACTCCAATCAGTGCGGCCATCCTTTACAAAATCCTCCCACGAATAAGTCTCGGGTTCCTGTTTGACCATCCAGTGATTGGGTTTTCTATTTGCCTTCATCGGCGCCTCCGGTAATCTTGTCTAGCTGAGGACGTGAGCTTAGAATGTGACGCCCTAAACAGCAAATCGGAACAGGAGACTACATGTTAAAAGAAGGAGCGACTGCACCGGCCTTCAAAACAACCGACGCCCTCGGCGAGAAGGTCCAACTTAAAGATTTTCGGGGTCAGAAGGTAGTGCTGTATTTCTATCCCAAAGACGACACTCCGGGCTGTACGAAAGAGGCCTGTTCGTTCCGGGACACTTTTTCTGAGTTCGAAGCTCGGGACATAAAGGTTCTCGGCGTCTCCCCAGACAGTGAAGCTTCTCACAAAAAGTTCGCCGAGAAGTTCAACCTGCCATTCACCTTACTCGCCGACAAGGATCATGTGATTGCCGACGCCTACGGAACCTACGGTCAGAAAAAGTTTATGGGTCGAACCTACATGGGCGTAAACCGTATGACTTTTCTGATTGACGAGAAGGGGAAGATTAAGAAAATCTTCGCTAAGGTAAAACCCGAAGAACATGCGCGCGAGGTTCTTGAGGCCTTTGGAGAATAGTTTAGCCCCGGAAGATCACGTTGTTGTCAGGCTGCCACCCAACCACCAATCTTCTCCGGTTCACCTTCAGGGTTCCTGCCTGGCATTAAACCGTGCAGCGAGCTGAACGAGCTTGGAACGTCGCGCTTGCGGCGCGGCACACCCGGACTCAGCTCATCCAGGATCGCGTGATCTGGGGTATCACTGATCCGATAGACCCTGATGTTATCGATAACTTTGGTGCGAATCTCTCTTGACCATAGCAAGAGATTTGCGAGGGCATCTCCAATCTCGTCTTTACCTAACTTTGTCTCCTGAGCGATCTCTTTCTGCGTTCGAGCCCCTTTCCTGATCGCCTCGCGAACTCGGTCAACCGGAGTGAGCTTTCCTACTGCTCGAGTGTAACCGTTGCTAACGTTCGGACGCTCGGTCACTCGATCGCCTGCTCGTGCATCGCCAGCAAGTTCTGCGGACTCAGTAGATTCAGTTCCAACAATACGTTTACGCGCTGATTTATATTCTTTCAACGCACGGCGGCTTTCGCTAACTTTATGGCGAATGCAACTCTTGCAGTAGAGGTTTCGTCCATCTTTACGCGCCCGGCAGATCCCAAATTCAGACTGAGGCAAGAGTTCAGAACAGATCGGACATTTCTTGGTTTCATTCAACGACACTTCATTCATTTCGGCGCTCCAGCAACTTGCAATCAAAACTTCCAACAAACCTGCTGAACGGAGAGAAACGTCTCGCGCGGGCAGATATAGGAACTCTCCCGAGTCCTTGAGCCTCTCGTTTAAGTGATTGTTTGGCGAGGTGAACCCTGTTTAGCAAAAGGGATCGCCTGGATTGCCTGCTCCGCATCCAACCCAGATGCGGTGCGGTTAATTAAACCGAGTCTCTTGTTGTGGTAGGTCGCCGATCGATGCGAGAGAAAAATATAAGAGCAAGTAACCTACAAGTTCAATCAAAAAACTCGTGCCGACGCTAACACTTTCTTGTGGCAATCAACATCTCTCTCTGCGAGGGAATCGCATTATAGTTATCGGCAAATTTTTTGCAACACCTTTTTGACAACTGCGTGGTCCATCTTCTTATCAGTCCTTTCATTCTCGATCAACGGCAAATTTTGTAATGCAAACAACTCTCAAATGAGAAGATAGATGATCGCATCACTCCGATCTTTGTGTCTTAATTGTCTCAAATTGCGTTTACGATTCTTTAGGGCTGTTCGCGTTTTCCGAAGAAAAGTTGCTTTCTTTCGAATACCCCACAAACTGTTCGCCGTCTGTATTACGCAACAGACTGAACGCCCTCCGGATGGTCCTACAATTAGTTGAGCTTCGGTGTTTGACTTCGAGAAGATCTCCTGGTCTGAATGTCAGACCTTCCGTAGTTTCTTTCGCGTGGCTTAGAGCTTCACGAAAGTGAAACATATTTGTCGTTATCGACTCTTCAGCAACGCCAGGAGCTTAAGATGCTGAGCGAGTTAGTTTTGTTGGAGCGCCGCACGCGTGTGCAAAACGCCCTAAGTGTTACTTCGTAACAACTTTGCAACAACGACCACTCCGTTATTCACAAGCTCGATCACTTCGCAGGTCGATCCTTTAAGCGATACACAAATTTTAAACCTGACCATACGTCGTCAATCGCACAAATTTTTACGTCAACGAGACCTGCCGTTATACCGATTCTTTGAACGTTGGTGAATGTAAGATCAGTTGTTCGTCCTGAACTCTTCTTTGGCCAGGCAATCCATAACATTCCCTTCGGGTAGATCCTGGTTGCCTGTTTTGCAAAATATTTTTCGAGACGTTTTTCAGACTCGGCAAACAATACGATCAGATCGGCGCGACTAACAGTCGACCTGGCAATACGGACGTTTTCAGGCAAGGCTCCAAGATTATCTTGAAAGTCTTCGGGAGAATTTATGATTGCAATGACTGAGCCTTCTTTTATCCCAAGCTTTCGAGCAAGCGGTGTTCCCGAGTATCCGGCCATAATGTTACTTCCTCCGTCTAACTCCGGAGAGTGGCGATTGTGAGTACATCTTGCGCTCTCAGACGCGCTTACGATGCGTTTAACTGATCGCGCGCACTTGACGTGGATTCTTCAAGCCGGTCGTCAGTTTGTTATTTACTTCACGCTTAACTCGCGCAGCGATCCGCGCATCGAACTCGTCGGAAGGCTTCTTTGTGATGGTAAATAAGTTCTAGAGGGAGCCGGATCTTTCCATTACCTTGCGGCTCAAGTCGAGAACGGTTTTCGCAGACGCGTTCTCTAGTCGCCGCGAGAACTCCTTTCGAAGCGAGCGAACCGCGGCAGTTCGCTTTTCGGGCAGCGCCTCGACGCGCAAAACGATCTCAGTCTCCAGATCAGTTATGTGTGACGTTTTGGCCCCATGTTTCATTATGCCCACCCGAGCGCAGTCGCGCGACGCGGACCGGGATACTATTACCTTGCAACTGCTTACTCAAGCCTTAATAATTTATTTGCTGCAACTGGATAATCCAGTAGTGTTTGAGCAACAACTTTTAGCGTTGGCAAATTTTGGTGCGGTGCTCCTGTGAGAGGATTCCAGAAGCGCGACCAGGTGTGATGGAAGGTTTGGTCACATTGGAACGGGCAAACCAAAGGCGAACTCAGGGATCTAACGAAAGATGAGCAAAATCCATCCAAGCGAGATTACCGACAAGAAGGTGTATCTCAATCGGCGCTTGTTTATGCGTGGCGCCGTGCTCGCGGGAACATCTGTAGCTACGGGTCTCTTGTATCGCGGACTCAATCCTCCACCGGTGGAACTACCGAAAGGAGAGAAACTTAACTTTGTCCAACCTTCCGATCCTGTGGAAGCCGTTAATAAAGGGTTTAGAGTCGAGGAAGCACTAACCTCCCTGGAAGACATCACCAACTACAACAATTTTTACGAGTTCTCAACAGACAAGCGGGCCGTAGCAAGTAAAGCCAGAAACTTTATTACAAGACCCTGGACTGTTTCCGTGGAGGGATTGGTAAACAAGCCACGCATCTTCGATCTTGACGAACTCATGAACTTTCCACTCGAAGAGCGGGTCTATCGGCTCAGGTGCGTTGAAGGGTGGTCGATGGTGATTCCCTGGGTCGGTTTTCCGCTTGCCAGGCTCCTGGAGCAAGTCGAGCCAACCTCCCAGGCCCGTTTTGTAGCTTTCGAAACCCTGTTTGATCCCAGGCGTATGCCAAACCAACTTACGGCGGTGCTTGACTGGCCATATGTTGAGGGACTCAGGCTGGATGAGGCCCGGCATCCGTTGACGATTCTCGCTACGGGTCTGTATGGCGAGACTTTGCCGGCGCAGGATGGCGCTCCTATCCGGTTAGTCGTTCCCTGGAAGTACGGATTCAAGAGCATAAAATCGATCGTGAAAATTCGCCTCGTCGCGGCTCAACCGCCTTGTACATGGAGTCTTGCTGCTCCAAAGGAGTACGGCTTTTATTCGAATGTCAATCCGGCTGT
Source organism: Pyrinomonadaceae bacterium (assembly GCA_041751855.1). Lineage (GTDB taxonomy): Bacteria > Acidobacteriota > Blastocatellia > Pyrinomonadales > Pyrinomonadaceae > PSRF01. Next base: position 35,586 of record JBGSWR010000080.1, on the reverse strand, counting down.
TCCTCATCCGCGCTGGAGTCAGGCCCGGGAGCGCCGAATCGGGGAAACATGGATGCGAGAGACCTTACTGTTCAACGGGTACGCCGATCAGGTCGCCCATCTTTACGCTGGTATGGATCTCAAACGGAACTTCTAAGCCTAACGAAAGATGGAATTGCTAAAAAACATTCGTTTTCCGGCCGTTGTAGTTCTCGTTAACTGTCTCGTGCCGCTGGCCCTAATGCTTTGGGACGTGTATTACCAGAAAGTTGGGGCAAACCCCCTGGAGTTTGTTACGCGCACAACCGGGATGCTGACGCTGGTGTTTCTATTCATAGTGCTGGCGGTCACCCCAATTCGCGTGATTACCGGACAGAATGTACTTGTTAAGTTTCGCCGGATGCTGGGGCTGATTGCTTTCTTTTACGGCTCTCTTCATCTCATGACTTACATCTGGTTCGACCGGTCTTTTGATTTACGGAGCACGGCTGGCGACATTGCTCAACGTCCATTCATTGCGGTGGGATTGTTTGCCTTACTCCTGATGATCCCTTTGGCAATTACTTCGACGAACAGAATGGTCAAGCGTCTCGGAGGCAAGGCGTGGCGGCGATTGCACCGGCTTGCCTATCTCGCAGGTTTAGCCGGCGTTATTCATTACTGGATGCTTGTTAAATCCGACACGAGACTGCCTTTGACGTTCGCGTTTGTCCTGCTGCTGTTGCTTGGGCACCGTTTGTTTGTTAAATACTTTCCGCCTGACGGCCGTTTGCCCGGAGCAACAATTGTCCCTCGGGACTGAGGTTTAGTGGGAAGACTTATCTCAAATGGATCCCCTTAAGCGCTTTTCTACAAGAGCCGAGAATTATGCAAAATACCGACCCGGTTACCCTTCCGCGGTTGTCGGCCTTCTCGAGGCCGAGTGTGGCTTAAACAGCGACTCGGCAGTTGCTGATATTGGTTCAGGGACGGGAATACTCTCGGAACTGTTTCTCAGAAAGGGGTGCCGTGTTTTAGGAGTAGAGCCGAACTTAGCCATGCGACTTACCGCCGAGCGACTGTTGCAACACTATCCAAAATTCGAGAGTGTGGCCGGAACGGCTGAATCGACTACGCTTCCCTCAGGTAGCGTTGATTTTGTAACTGCGGGACAGGCTTTTCACTGGTTTGATCGTGAGAATGCGAAAAGAGAATTTGCCCGAATCCTAAAGCCTGGTGCCTGGATCGTGCTTGTCTGGAACGAACGACAACTTGATACAACGCCATTTTTATCATCCTACGAAGACCTTCTGCTGAGATTCGGTACCGACTACTCACAGGTCAGACATGAGACGGTTTTGGGTGCAATCGACAAGTTCTTCTGGCCCGAGCAGGTCCGGTCTGCCACTTTTGACAACGCTCAACATTTTGATTTCGAAAGCTTGAAGGGTCGTGTGCAGTCGGCCTCCTACACCCCAGAACATAGCGCACCTGAATTTGGACCCATGATGGCCGAGCTAAGAAGGATCTTTGACGCGCACCAGGTGCATAACAATGTAACGTTCCACTATACGACCCGGGTGTACTATAGTCCCGCAACCCGATCTTCCTAAATGCTGTTTTCCGGCACCAGGCTGAAGGTTGGATAAAGAAAGAGGAATTGATTAAATGACGGAAGACAGACGAGATGACCAGCGGGTCCCTACCGACTTACTGGCAAAATGGGATGGTTTATCCGGCGCTGCTGAAGCCAGAATCGAGGACATCAGCCTCGGCGGATGCTTTGTAAATACGAAAGGGCAGGTACAGGTAGGAGAGATTGTAAGCCTTGACATGAGGCTGCAATCTGGCGAATGGCTCCGGCTACGTGGCGAAGTTGTTTCTTATCAGCCTGGAATAGGCTTTGGAGTCGTCTTCAGTTTTCTGACAGGAGAAGAGGAGGTCGCGCTAAAGCGACTTATTCAGTAGTTTTAGCTAACCCTCCTTTGAATCGCTGCAAGAGCACTTGCGACCTCGGCCCGAGTAAATGTCCCCTGAGGCCGAAACATTGTGTCCGCCTGAATAAAGCCATTTTCGACTGCCACAGCAACATACCCCCGCCATTCTGAAGGAATGGTACCCGCATCAAGATAAGGAAGCGCCGTCCCGGACTTCGCCTCGGCCTTCGCACGAAGCCCTGCCGCCCTTACAAAGGCAATGGCCGCCGTTAAGCGTGTGACATTGTCATTTGGCCGGAAGGACCCTCCCGGAGCCACGTCTACAAAGAGCGGGCCTCCAGGAGAAGCCTGCACGCTTTCAACAAACAACATGGTCGTAATGTCGCGTGCGTCGCGATATGTTGGTTCACCCGGCAGGTATTGAGGTATGCGTGCGCCAAGCACCAGCGCAGAAGCCAGTTCAGAACGTTGGATAGCCATGTCGGGTCTAAACCGAACTCCTACGGGCAGCATCGCAAATGAACGTATGCTCTGATAAATATCGTCGCGGAGTGCCGGACTAAGCCCGCCAACGTCATTCAATCGGCGATAACGTGCTTCGCCAAGCTCAAGCACACCAGTGAATTGTTGGGACGAAGCGAGTAAAGAGACCTTGTGGCGAACCCTGACACGCCAAGCGCCCGCCGCAGGTTTCGTCAGAACAACGCGCTCACGTTTTCCGGTTAATCCCGGGAGATTCAGATTTGCAGATTCGGCTCGCAATACTCCCGAGGGATCATAAACCTGAAGATCGAGGTCGTTTGTGCTTAGCAACGGCCCCCAGGCAATCTGAATCGAGGCGACCGCGGTGCTCTCGGGAATCTGGACTGTCGTTTCCGAACTGATACCGGGAGCTACCGTGGCAGAGAATTGAGTGGGTGCATTCAGAAGCTCGACCTGGCCGCGATCGAGAGTGCTTCGCCATGCGCCCAGTCTGCGCTTGGTGAAGGCTGCCTGGAGCACAGCCGCATGAGCATTCAGCATTCCAGCGCCGGCTTCGTGTTGATAATACGGGGCCAGTGGCGTTGCCGTACGCTGCAAAATATCGCGAACATCCGCTGGAGAAAGCGCCGGATTCGCCTCAATCATCAGCGCGATCGTCCCAGCCACCTGCGGTGCAGAGAAACTTGTGCCACTCGCTGTTGTGTAATTAGAGATCTCGTTTGCCGAGAGTCGTTGTAAGTCGCCTCCGGCCAGACCGAGCGCACTTGTGACACTGGCTATTCCCGATCCGCGAAGGCTTACGACGCCGACTCCCGGGGCAACCAGCGTTGGGCGAAATAGCCCGCTGGCGAAACTGCCGCGAGAAGAGAAGCCTGCGAGCCTTCCTTGCGTGTCTGTTGCGCCTACGCTCACGACCCAGGGCGCGACAGCATATGGGTTTAGAGTGTGAGCGCCAGGGCCGGTATTCCCCGCTGAGAAGACCACATTTACGCCATTGTCAACCAGAAGCTTGGTTGAAACATTCACTGGATCATTGACGTCAAAGACCGTATTCGCAGAAAAACTGCAGTTTACGACCTTAACACTCAGTTGAGGATTCGAGAGCAAGTAATCAAAACCACTGAGGACGTAAAGCAGAGTCAGGTCGCCGCCACTAAGTCCCACCAAACGCGCGTCAGGTGCTACACCGGTGTATTTTCCATTTGACAGGCCCCCATTGCCCGCTATTACACCGGCAACAAAGGTCCCATGCCCATGAACTTGATCGGTGTTAGCTAGACTTTCAGAATTGATCGGGTAGTTAAAGCCTACGCCGACGCTCTGAGCATCCGCGAGTTTGATGTTTCGCGTAATCCGACCCGCCAGATCGTTGTGTGTTCCGTCGATGCCTGTATCTAGAACCGCGACTGTAACGTTCCGACCCGTCAAAGGAAGGTTTGAGTTGTACCCGATCACGTCGGGATCCGCCCAGGCGCGATCAACACCGGTTAGAGCCCGAACTTCAGGCTCGCTGTTAAGACTTAGCGTCCGGTTTCCGTAGATTGAACGAATGGCTGGCAGTTGTGAAATTGCGATTAGCTGGCCTCGCGTGACTGTCACAATTATAAATGGAAGCGCACGAAAACGAGTTCCGCCCAGCACACCCAGTTTCTGTAAGTCCGCTATGTCCGCCTCGGTTGGCAGATGATGGTAAACAAGCACCGCGTTGAGATTACTGTCATCGGTGAGTTGGTTCAGCTTCGCCGCCAGCTCAGGATCCACGCTGCGCAGTCCGGTCTGATCGACTGGTCCCAATAGTTGGTTGGTCAACGCATTTACGCCGGTATTGGTGAAACTCTCTGCTCCGCGAATGCTGATGCCGTGGGCGCCAGCGACTATCACCAGGTTGGCGCCAGTAAGATTCAAGCTCGAAGTCAAGATTGTGAATACGCCGCCATCTGCTCCAGTGGCCGTGATACCGTCTGCGCCGCTTATCGTGATCCCATCGGCGCCCGTCGCGGTTATTCCATCAGCACGCACGATATCGCGCGCGTCTGCCCCGGTAGCCGTGATGCCATCGGCGCCGGTTGCAGTAATTCCGTCAGCGCCGGTTGCAGTGATTCCATTGGGGAAGCGAATATCGATTGAGTCGACCTGATAGACGACCCCATCAGCTCCGGTTGCGGTGATACCATCGGCTCCCGTGGCGGTGATGCCGTCAGCGGAGTTGATTGTCAGGGTGTCCGCCCCTGTCGCAGTGATACCGTTGGCGCCGGTATAGACAAGACCGTCCGCGCCAGTTGCGGTAATGCCGTCCGCGCCAGTTGCGGTAATGCCGTCCGCGCCAGTTGCTGTGATTCCGTCCGCGCCAGTTGCGGTAATGCCGTCCGCGCCTGTCGCTGTGATGCCGTCCGCGCCTGTCGCTGTGATTCCGTTTGGAGCAAAGGTAAGAAGGCCGTCGGCGCCTGAAGCAGTAATTCCCGACGTGCCAATGTACTGAACTCCGTCCGCTCCGGTGGCAGTGATGCCGTTGGAACCCGTAATTGTGATTCCACCCAGTGCCGAACCGACGCTCAGAATGTAGACGAGGAGCAGAGCGACTGGCGACTGCGTTCGTTGGAAGAGATTGCGGCGCTGTTTCTTCATTCCTGGCAAACTATCACCTCAGTCGGGTTTCGGCGGAGTCATGCTAAAAATGATAAAAGATACTGCCCTGACTCTTTGCGCCTCAACGTTAAAAGCGCGACGGAAAGCTCGTCCTGCGCGGTGCCCTGCAATACTGAATAAGGGGCTTGATCTGGCCGTGCATTTTAGTAGGGTACCTAACTGCATTTGTTGCGTAATTCTTGTAATTTCAGCAAGAAGCAATGACCAGCCGAATCCCCCTTATTGTCCGATCAATTCCTGGTAAAGTTTCTGAGTTCCTGGCTCCGGCTCAACTCCTAACTCTTCACTCAGAAGACCTTTGAGGGCTTGATATTGTTCCTTTACTGCGCCCCTGTTCCCCAGAGCCGCGTGGGCCTTCATTACCAGACAATGAATGTCCTCTCGAAACTGGTCTTCGCGCAAAATCTGTTGTGCGAGGTGCAATGCCCGCGGCCATTCGCCTAATTCGAGTGCCGCTCCGGCCAGTGACTCCAGAAGTCGGAGATATTGCTCGCGATAGTATGTTCTTTGCTCGTCAACCCAGGGCTCGTAACTCCCCTGCAAGAAGTCCCCCCGGTATAGTGCGACGGCCCCTTCGTACGCGTTAATACATTCGTCAAACCGGCGTGCGCGCCTCGCGCTCTCGCCCTGCGCAACCAATCGGTCGAACTCCTCGGTATCGATGAAATAAGAGAACTCGGGGTTCAACTGATATTCGCCATTGCGATAGAGGAGGAAGTTCTGCTTTAAGGGCTGATTACTGTTAAGCGCCTTACGAATATGAGAGACGGTGGGATGGAAATTCCTTTCAACGACTTCGGGTTTGGTTTCGCCCCAGAAGGTATCAATAATCATGTCTTTCGCAGCGCGCCTGTTTCGTCGCGATGCGATAAAGCAGAGAATGTCCCGAGAGCGCCGGGTAGTCCACGCGTCCGCAGACAGGGGTCGGTTGGGATCCCGAGTGATTTCAACTGGCCCAAGCATCTTAATTGTGAGATCCGTAACAGCCTGAACGCCGAGGGTGACTTCCGGAGCTTTCACCTCTACAGGGAGAGGCATTGAGCGCGCAATAGTAACCTGCTCTTTGAGATCCGATGGCAGTAGCTCAGCAGCCTCTTCGGCAGAAAACAGCTCCGGAAAAGTTGCGATTTCACGTTTCAGCCAATACTCATAGTCGTACCGCACCACCAGATCTACCGTCCGTCGTAAGTGACCAATCATCTCCGGCTCTTTGCGCAGCCGGTAAGCACAAACGGCGAGCGCTAGAGACGCTTGAGCCTCGTAATAGTAGAGGGTGTGGCTGTTGAAATAGTCGAGGGCCCGTCGCAACTGGTCAGCGGCAGTCTCGAAATCACTCTGCGCAATCATGATCCGGCTCTGAGCGAGTGAGGCAGTATTAAAGGCAATATCCTCGGGGTCTACGGAGCGAGCGGCTACTAATCGATCTATCTGCGCCCGCGCCTCCTCCACGTCACCCATTTGCAGACTCAGCAGGGCTCGCTCCTCGAGTAGTTCGGTGCGCACCAGGTTCACTCCGGCATCAGCGTACGCGCGCGACGCCCGCTCGTAGTATTCACTGGCTCGCTCGAACTCTCCTCGTTCCCGATACAGATTGCCGTAAGTTTCAAAGGTTTCTGCCCGCTGGAAGATCAGATTGAAGAGCTGGCAGCGCTCAATTGCCTTGTCGAGATTCTCTTCGCTGGCCACCAGGTCTCCAAAGTAAAGGTGACAACGCGCCATGTTTAGATGAGCCGTGGCCTCTTGCGGAAGGGGTGGTTCAGCGCCATTGCGAAACATGCGACGCAGCCAATGCAGAGCTTCGCCAAAATCCCCCCGCACCATTGGCGGTAAGCCGACATTGTGTGTAATCAGCCGGATATAACGTTCGTCGTTCCGTTCTTCAGCCAATTGCAGAGCGCTCCTAAACTCGCGTTCCGCGGCAGTCCATTGGCCCATGGCAACCAGACAAAGTCCCCGGGTGTTCCCACATTTTGTTCTTACGGCGGAACGGTCATCAGTGAGTGCAGCGGCATTGTCGAGATAGGTGAAAGCGCGTTTGTAATCGCCCTGACGTCTGGCGATTGTTGCCAGAGAGTGAAGCACCTCCGCCTCCCCTTCTTTATCTCCGCTTTGCTGGAGAAGCGCTGCTGCGCGGCGAAACATGCTGTGGGCAGCCTCGTACTCACCCCTCAAACGAGCCACTTCGGCGCGATGAGCAAGGGACCTTGGATGTGATTCCACAGCCGACTGAGGAAGTTGATCGGCGAGGGACGCGAGGGAACTTAAGGCGCCGGAAAAGATCCATTCGTTCCCATGTTGGGAGATTATCTCGGCCGCGCGTTCATGGTCTTCAGCCGCCAACAGATGCCGGACTGCCTGCTCCCAGGCCCGCCGCTCGAGAAAATAAGCGGCATGGCGTTTTTGCTCCTCAGCAACCCCGGAGCGACCAATTTCGGCTCGCAGTCGTCGCCGTAAAAAGCTCTGAAAGAGTGGATGCAGGCGGTACTCTTCACCCCGTCCGTCGCCCGCCACTGTGATGAAGACGTTCCTCCGGACCAGGTTTGGCAATACTCGCGAGCAGTTTGTACCCGGGTAGAGCGCGGCGCAACTATCGAGTTCGATACTATCAAGCAATGCGAGCCGCAGGAGCAGTTGCTGGACATTTTCCGGCTCGTTTGAAAAGACCTCTTCGGCAAAGTAATCAAAGATGTCTCGCTCAGATTGCCGTAAGACCTGAACAAGATTCGGCGCTTCAGATTCATTTTCGCGAGCGCTGGAAAGGGAACGTTGGGCAACTTGGCGCACTAGTTGGAGTGCGGTAATCCACCCGTGTGTCCGTTCACGATATTCGGCCAACTGCTCGGATGTCATCTCGAGGTCAAAAACCTTCCGAAAAAGCTCCTGGGTCTCGTTATCCGTAAAGAGCAGGTCCGCGCGGTCAATGATCGAAAGCGGAGCCTGCGATTTCAGCCGAGCCAGCGACAAAGGCGGCACTTCCCGGGAGATGACGATCACATGCAGAATGTCGGGCAAGTAAGCCAGCAGCCGATCAAGTGCCGCGTGAACCTGCGTATCTTCACCCAGATGGTGGTAGTCATCGAGAACCAGTATCAGTTGCTGCTCAACACTCTCAAGCACCTCATTTAGCAGGACATCGACGGCCCGCTCAGGGTAATTAGCCAACTCACCGGCCACTTCCTGAAGGTAGGAAAACATTGCCTGACCAAAACCGGGAACCACCTGCTGGATGCCAAAGCTCAAGTAGCCGAGAAACACAAACGGATCCGCGTCCGTGTGATCCAACTGGTACCAGACAAACTGTCGTTTTTGATTTCGCAGAAAATCGGCAACCAGTGTTGTTTTGCCGGATCCGGCATTTGCCGTTACGAGGGTGATGGGATTCGCGAGATTGGCTGACAGGCGCTCACTCAGGCGGGGCCGCGAGAGCATTTCAGACGCGGGGCGAGGTGGCAGCAATTTTGTCCGTAGAAAGAACGTAGGCTGCCCGCCCATGGTTTTTGATGCTCCTGGAGTGGCCTCTTGCAAAGGCTTCCGCTGGCGAGACTTGGGGGCCATGACGATCTGCCTTGGTGTCGGATTCCAATTTCCGCGCAGATTATCACAGCGAAACGATTCCATTCCACCATCTCTGGCAGCCGCCAATGCTTCTCTTGCATTAAGAAATGCGTGACTGATCAACTGGATAGCGACCTGCGGCTCAAGCAAGCGCGGCAGTTCTCTCCGACTTACTGAGCGACGCGGCAAAGTTGTCCAGGGCGCCAGCGCGCCCGTGTGTGTGATCCAGCGCAATTGATGCTTGCTGGCTGGTCAGTCCATAACTCTCAAATAGATCGAGCGCCTCGCCCCTGGTGAAGGCGAGTGCATCCTCATCAATTACCGAAAGGGTCTGCTTGGAGCGCATCCGCCATAACGGCGCCGGCGGCATCGTTCGGCTCGTTATCAGCATGTGCACTTCCGGTGGCAAAAGGGGCAATAGACGATGGAAGAAAGGAACCAGCCACTTCGAGTCACAAACGAGGTGCAGGTCCTCGATAACGACCAGAAGAGGCTTTACTTCACTCTGCAAGAGCTCATAAATAAAGGCTTCGGCCAATCGAGAGATGTTGTCGGGACCCATACGGCCCACCATCTGAAGCAGCGGCTGGCGGTTGAAGTCGGACAACTGGTTCTGAATGCTGCCCGCCAGGTATTCAAAGAAGACTGGAAGCTCTCCATCGGGAGTGTCGACCTTGTACCAGGCGACGGACCGGCCGCATTTACGAGCAAATTCGACTGCCAGAACTGTCTTTCCGGTTCCAGCCCGGCCGCTGATGACGGTAGAGGTGCATGAGGAAAGACTCTTGTCCAGAAGCCCGAGTAGTCTGGGCCTGGAGATACCAGGTAATGGCGACGGCATAGCTATTTTATCGAGGATTAGCTGCATTTTCGTCGTTCCTGAGTCGGCGTTAGTTTCAATTAAAAACATAAGGAAATGGTTTTTGAGTGTTCAGATTTCTTTAAAGCTGGAGCCCGACAATCTATGGCGATTACCAATCGATCGCGGGGCTCCGTCGCGAAATGTTTATATTATTGGGGGCTTGAGTAATTCTTGAGTTTTTAAACACGGTTCAGCACTGCCTCGTGGCGGTACTGTCGTCAGTCGAGGAGAGAGCAGAATTGCGGGTCGTTTATCGAGGGGAACGAGCGATGGACGACTGAAAAATCACTGATTGACGCCCGGTTTTTTCTTCTTTTTCACCTTCACGTCGCTCATGACTATGCTGGCTGCGAGGATGAGCCCAGCGATGGCCGCCATAATGAAGAAGATTGTTGGGAGTCCAGGATATCCAAAGATGCGAAATGAGGTTTCGACGCGCATTAGCATGGCAGCACTCACGATCAGAGCCGCCAGTACCAGACCGAGGGTGATTCGATTCGCGACCTTCTGTAGCCCTTCGAGCAGTAGTGTCTCGTCGATTGCGTCGACTTTTAACTTAAGTTCATTGTTACCGACGGCATCCAGGATGCGGTTCACGCGCGGTGGCAACTTCTGCACAAACTCCTTGGTTTCTATCAGGCCGCTCACCAGGTTTCCCGGAGCCAGGCTCTTTACAACGTTCTGCTGAAGAATCTCGCTCGCTTCGTCACGAATCACCGCGTTCGGGTCAAAGGTCGGCTCGAGGGTAAGAACAACGCGGTCGAGGTTCAGGAGAGTCTTTGCAATCATGGTGAACTCGGGTGGCAGCCGGAACCAGCAGTCGGCGGAGATTCTGGTGATCTCGAGTACGACCTGACCCGCATTGATTCGACTGAGATTAGCAGTCTTGTGTTCGGCTACCAGATCCGCCACTCGGCGCGTGAAGTCAGCTTTGTCAAAATCCTGCTTCGGTTCGCCCATCCGAATCGACATAGCGGCGGCTTCGTCGCCCCTGCCCTCGCTGATGGCCAGCAACAGGCGCAGAAGATTGTCCTGGAATTCACCTGTCAAGCGTCCCACCATTCCCACGTCAAGCAGTCCGATACGCTGATCAGGGGTAAGGACCACGTTGCCTGGATGCGGGTCGGCATGGAAGAACCCGTCAACCAGGATCTGTTTTAAGTAAGCGCGAAACAGTTCGTCAGCCAGGGTGGCGCCATCAATCTCAATCAATCTCAAGGGACTAAACGAGGTAACTTTCTTCCCCGGAATGTAGTCCATCGTGAGGACATGGGAAGTTGTAAAGTCTTCGATGGGTTCCGGGACAACGAGGTGTTCAAACTCTCGGAGATTATCTCGCAGTGTCAGAAGGTTGTTAGCCTCGATTCTGAAATCCAACTCGCGCAGCAGGCTACGCCGCAGATTGAGCAACATGTTCTGGAAATCGTAGCGCCGTCCCAACTCTGTGTGCTCATCGAGAAACTGCGCCACTTCATTCAACGATTCCAGGTCTTCGATTATCTGCTCTCGAATACCCGGACGTTGAACTTTGACTACAACGGCGCGACCGGACCGCGTGTAAGCCCTATGTACCTGCGACAGCGAGGCAGCGGCAAGCGGAGCAATCTCAAATTCGGAAAACGCTTTGGAGATGCGTACCCCGAGTTCTTCTGAGACAATACGTTCTACTTCATCATAAGAAAATGGTTCGACGTGGTCCTGGAGCCGCGCCAAAGCCTCCAGGTATGGCGGCGGCAAAAGATCTGCCCTGGTAGACAGTAATTGTCCGAGCTTAATAAACGTCGGCCCCAGCTTCTCCAGATCGCCCGCCAGCTCGTCGGCCGCCTGTGTACGTTCGACAGGCAAGTGCTCTTCCAGATCGAGGCCGTGCTCCCAACCTGCCTGCTTCACAAGATCGGAACGTCCGTACTTGATTAGCAACAAGGCAACATCCTTGTAGCGCTTAAGCCGCTCGGGCTTTAATGAGACCACCATCGTTGAACCCCTACTCGGCAATGTTCGGGGGCAAAACCTGCTCAGTGAGACTCGCTTTGGCAGGAGTTTTAGGTGTACTCTTTGTCAGACTCGCAACAAAAGTTTCACGTAATCATCACAGGGGGAATCTGATGATTCGGGCGATGGAGTAGATTTTGAACTCTAAGGAGTAGTCAAATGTTTAAACGAATAGCAGCGTTTGCCTTGTTACTAATTACGGTCCCACTGGTGACACTTTCCCAACAACCCGCTCCGCCGAAAACCCACTTGAAGGTGGGCCAACAGGCGCCGAATTTCACGCTTACGGACACTGAAGGCAACGAGGTTAAGTTGGCGGACTTCAAAGGGTCAAAGAACGTCGTACTGGCCTTTTATGTTCTCGCCTTCACAGGCGGTTGAACCAAGGAGCTGAAAGCGTATCAGGCTGATATCGCAAAATTCGAGTCGACCGATACCCAGATTCTGGGGATTAGCATGGACAGCTTTGCTGCTAACAGACGTTATGCTCAGGACCTCGGGGTCACTTTTCCATTGCTGAGCGACTGGCATCGGAAGGTAGTGAAGGATTACGGTTTGCTTGGCGAAAGCGGCTTCTCTGCAAGAGCCACTTTTGTTATCGATAAAGAGGGTGTTATTCGGCACATTGAGGAAGGACGAACAGCCATCGACCCGACGGGTGCGTACCAGGCGTGCAGTCTGCTTGACAAGAAAACGCCCTGAAGCAAACGGGTTGTTTATTTCGCGCTTTTGAGGGCTCGTTCGATCGCGTTCCGTAGGCCTTCAGCACTTAGATCTCTTAGCTTTACCCCGTTAACGAAGATCGTCGGTGTTCCTTCGATACCATAAACCTCGCCTTCTTCAAGGCCGCGAAGAACCTGCGCTTCGTGAGCTCCGCTGTCAAGGGCAGCGTCAAACAGTTTGCGGTCCAGCCCCAACTCACTCGCGTATTTCTTTAATGATGGAAGATCGAGGGCGTTCTGGCGCTGGTACAGCAGGGCTGTATATTCGAAGAATTTGCCCTGGGCGTGAGCCGCGCGGGCAGCTTCAGCGGCTTTGCGGGCATTCTGATGGCGTGGTAACGGAAAGTCGCGAACAACAAATCGCACCTTGCCGCCGTAGGTCCCGAGCACTTCCTCGATAAGGGGCTGCATGGCAGCGCATGAAGAACATTCGAAATCAGTAAACTTGACGACGGTGACAGGAGCGTTAACTTCTCCGCGAGCCGGACTGCCGTCTACGTTAATTATCTGGACTGGTTGTTCAGGTTCGGTGAGGAGCAACTGTATTTTCGCGTTGGCCCGTAACCGGCGCGCGAGTTCATTTTCAAGCCGCTGCTGATCCTGGTCCACCAGATACTCCGCCAGCTCGTTGCGCACGGAATCCAACTCACTGTCAATCTGCGCCTTATTATCTTCATAGAACTTTGCGACCTCAGCATCGGTCGGCCTTCTTATTTTGTCGCTAACTTCGGCTCTCACGATCGCTTCGGGCGGAACGTTTCGCCGGTTGGCTTCCGCGAGCAGGAGAAGATTGTTGATTGTTTGGTCCAAAGACTCCCTCTGAAGGAGATAAGTGCCAAACCGGAGCCTGTAGATAATGGGCTTCAATCTCTCGGCCATTGAACCCACAGTTATCGCCCTCCCGCCCACCGTTGCCAGCACAACCGACGGGCCAAGATTCGGTGTCGCGGGATCCGCGCCGGGCACAACCTTATGGGACACACGAAGTTTTGCCACCAACTGTTCTGCTAACTGTTCTTCGCGTTCGCTGCGCAAAGCATCCTCGACCGTGGCCCTGACCGAGGCCGGTTCTATTCCATAAAACCTCTCACGATTCTCATCCATGACCTTCTTGATCTCTGCGTCAGCCGGATTGGTGACGCGCTTGCCAACTTCAGCTTCGTAAAGTTGCTGGATAGAGATTCGTCGTCGTTCGGCTTCGAGCTGGAGCAGCGTTGTATTGATTTGCATCTCCAGCAACTGGCGCCTGGCTTCAGCGATACTATCGTCCAGAGCATCTGCTTCCTCGCGCACATTAGGATCGATGTCGGCGGACGTTATGGTCTGACCATTAACGATGGCGAGCGGCACAGGCGTGCTTGGTGGCCGGGGCGTTGCCGTCACGACTCGGGTGGGTTCCGGTTGGGCCGGCGGCGCCGGCTTTGACGCCGGAGGCTTTGCGGAAGATCGCCGTTGTGATGTTTGAGCCGACACGCCAACAACAACTAGCAGAAGGAGGCCGGTCAGGAAGGCAGAGTACTTTAATTTCATTGAGAATCGTCCAGCGACTTTAAAGTCAGGAATACTGCGGTTGTGGACTCTTAGAGTACAACTCAAATGATGACGTTGCCCTTCGTTAACGAGGAACAAAGTCCGGCATGATTAAGTGGGAGTGGCGGACAGCTATCTACCGATATCGAATAATACTTCGTCGTCTACGCTTCACGGGCTTTCGAACCGAAAGCAGGCTTCGGTGCCGGCCATTAAGAATGAACGCCAGCCCCTGGTGTGTAAGCCCAAGTAACCGAGCCGCTCGCGTTACGCTGCCACCAGATGCCTCAAGAGCTTTCCTTATAATGCCACCCTCGAAACGAAGCACTTCTTCCTCGAGGGAACAGGCAGAAAGGCTTGATGAAGTTGATGGTTGGGCAGACTCACGAGCCTCGGAGAAACCATTTCCCGAAACTTCCTCTGAGAGCAGCCGGCGCGCGCATTCACTTAGCCTAACCGTGATCGCGGGATCCTGGGCATTAACCAACAGAGCCTCAGCCTGGCGGTAATACTTCCGTAAATCTTCGAAGGAAAGGTAGGTCGTTAGTTCCTCGGCGATTGTCAAGGCTGCTAGACCACCTCTTTCGGGATCACCGGCGCGTTGGGCAATCTCACTTGCGCGTTTCATGGTTTCGAACGCGGGCTTATAACTGTTCAGTCGCGCCAGAGTTACAGCGTGAGTAATTAGCGACTCCGCCAATAGGGAAAGCTGGTCACCTTCTTCGAGGGCGCGCACCGATGCTCGCGCGACCTTTTCCGCCTGGTCGTTCTGACCTTGACCGAGAAAAGCCCGGGCTCTGGTATCGTCCACCTGGGCCAGGTAACCCTTGTCTTTGAGACCAGCAAACAATGTGCGGGCGCGCCGGAGATGGTCGTGGGCCTCGTCAAATTTGTTCAGTCTAATAAAAAGGTTGCCGAGATTATTTTCGACGACGGCCTGGAAACGTTTATGTCCGGCTTGCTCGAGGTGAAAACTCGACGCTGAATATTCGACGAGCGCGCGATCGATATAGTCCTCGCGTCGATCTGCCAGACCAAGATTTTTAAGGACGGTCGCAAACTCGTTGTGAAATTTTCCGCGCAGCGCGTGGTTATCGCTGCGGCCGAAGAGGGGTGCTGCTTCAGTGTGAATCCGCAACGCCTCTCGATGACGAGTTGACGATCTTTCGACGAGCGCGAGGTTCAGAAACGCACGCAGACGCTGTTCGCTGCCTTCGTCGATCCGGCTGAGAACTTCAAGAAGGGTAACTCGGGCCTCGTCGTAACCGCCTTCGCGCCAGTAACAGATCGCCAGTTCAATCTGAGCTTCAGCGGATTTCTCCGGCTGCCCCAGACGCTCAAACATTCCTGAGCTGTCGGTGAGTAGATCCTTGGCGGCTTCCTGCGCGCCTTCGAGCTGTCTCACTCTCCCGATCCAGCCTGACAAAGCGCCCGTCCGCAGCAACAACTCTGCTTGCGCCAGTGGACTATGGCCCTCAAGCAGGGGCCGCTCACCAACTCCTTGCCAGTATCCGCCCAGAGCCTGACGTGCCCCGTCGTAATCACCCAACTCCTCAAGTGATTTCGCCCGCTGACAACGCTCCCATACCTCAACGCGAGGCAGTGAGCCGCTATCTTCCTTCGAGACAACTACCGATTCATGTAAACTCATGTGAGGCCTACCTTTCGTTAAATTTGCAAGCAACCTTGCGCCACAATCAAGGGGGAGGATACTATCCACCCAAAAACAACCTTGCCTGGCCATTCCGATTTCGTCACAGGATTGTCGGGCTCAGTACTAAACCACCTAATCTGAAGGAGAAAACATCGTGCAAAAAATCAAAAGTCTCATCGTTGCAGCCATCCTCGTGTGCTCACTCAGCGTTGGAGTTCGCGCTGGAGACATTGGAACGCCTGGATACGTCCCACCAACCGGTCCCAGTACCTCTAGTGCGACTGGTGACATCGGAACGCCCGGAATGCAATGTCCTGATACCGAGGCAACCGCAACCCAACAAGAATTCACCACCACGGAGACGTATGACTTTTACAACTACTCAAGTGATTTCATGCTCTATATGTTTTGGACAGCCCTGACGCTGTTCTGAGAACAAGAGCCAACTCAACTCGAATCAGGTTTGCCGTAATTAAAGTTGCGGCGTGCTTACGTGTGTGCAGGTCACGCCGCTAAAGCACTACGAGGCCCGGCAAGGTGGCGTTGTCTTGCGAATCGTACCCCCATTTGCGGCCGGGTGGCAATAGCCAATCGGCTTCCCGGCCTCGAAAGGGTGCGTGTTACTGTCACCAAAGGACGTCATGACGTCCTTTGAATCGTGCCGTTTTCCTGCACCAGCCTCCTGACGGTATCGAGGGTATCAATCTCGTCGGGCCTCTTGTCAGGCCTCAATCTCAGTATCCGCGGAAACCTTAGCGCGTACCCACTCTTGTGTCTCTTGGACTCCTGCACGCGGTCAAATGTTACTTCGATGACGATCTGCGGTTCAACGATTCGTACCCTCCCGTACGCAAATTCCTGAATTGTATGCTCCTGAAACCATTTGGTCAGTTCCGCCAGTTCTGCGTCTGTCAGACCCGAATAAGCTTTACCAATATTCAAGAATTCGAGATCTGCGTCGGACCGTCGCACAGCAAACGTATAGTCGGAAAGCAAGTTTCGGCGCTTACCATGACCGACTTCGACAGCGGTGACAACTACATCGAGCGAGGCAATGGCGCGCTTAAGCTTTAACCACTCGCGCCCCCGACGACCGGGCTTGTAGAGAGAGGTGGGGCTTTTGATCATCAGGCCCTCATTTCCTCGGGCTCGTGCAGCCTCGAACTCGGAGTCGAGAACGGCGACTTCTGAGATCAGTTTCGCCTTCGACACGCGCACCGGATCGCAATCTGACACCAGATCCTCCATCAGGCGCCGGCGCTCAGCCAGAGTTTTATTGATCAAGACATCCCCGTCATGATACAGGAGGTCGTAAGCAACAAGGACCGCGGGCACCTCAGCCAGCAGTTCGGCGGAAACCGTCTTACGTCCCAATCGCTTCTGTAACTCGCTAAAGGGCAGAATTTGATCGCCACGGGCTGGAACGATCTCACCGTCGATAATCGCCGGCCTGGAGAGGCCCTTCAACGGTTCAATGAGTTCAGGAAAGCGATGGGTGATCTCATCCATTGTGCGCGAGTAGATTGCAACGCGCCCATCTGCGATGTGGGCCTGAGCGCGAATCCCATCAAACTTATCCTCAACAAAGAATTGATCGGGCATCGTTCTCGCGACATCCCCGAGATCGGCTGCCGGCGTTGCAAGCATGAACTTCAGAGGACGAAAGAGTCGCATGGGGACGTCTTTCAGATCGTTAGCACGCGCGCGCACCGCTGTCTCCCCAATGTCACCAAGCAACATGTTTACGTGTGACACTTCAGCAAGCGGCTTATCAAAGCCGCGCGCAATTGCATCTTCAACCAGACCCTCTCTGAGTCCAATTCGTAAGTCTCCCGAGAGGAGCTTGACGAGATACTTAGCTTCGAGTGGCGTCGCCTGATGAAGCGCCGCGGTAAGCAAAGCTGTCTTGTTGCGAGTCCCTCGTGTTTCACTCAACCGGGTGATCAACGACTCTGTTTCGGCAAGAGTAATCCTTGGGGGCTGGTATGAACGTTTGGATTCCTTTACAGCTTCATAGGCAGCCTCGCCCCCGTCTCCGAGTCGTACGTAACGAGGAAGCAGATCGGCAATACTGAAACCGGTAGCCTCACTTAAAGCGTCGCTGATAATGCTGCCACCAACATTCGTGGTTCGTGAATCAGCAAGAGCAAACTGATGACCGGCGAAATATCGTGCTGCGCGTCGCAGATCAGTGTTGTTCAGAGTCTTGAAAAACCCACCCAACAGCGCTGCTTTCTCGAGTTTCCTTGTTGTCGCGGCTACAGCCTCGGCCACGACGGCAAATTGATCAAGGGTCGCCGGCGATGACTCTGAGCCAGGTTCAGCACTGGGTTGGCGGTCTGCTTCTGCCATATTTCTACCGTCAGTCACGCTGCTCCACACTTGCTTGTTTCGATTATCCTGAATCGCGAGAGGTTGCGCGAGGCGGCCGAAAAGTAATGGTGTCGCTCAACGTCGAGAACAGAGAGGCTCTGCCGCTCCCCGTGCGGTATGCCTATGGCTTACCGTGAAACCTGACTCTAGTTGAGGCTGCGCCTCATCTGAAGAGGCAAAGCCTCATGGGAAGAGGAAAGCCTCACGGTAAGCCAGAGGCATACCGCACGGGAATGGCAAAGCCGTTACTGTAACCGTTGCTGTAAACGCGCCACCCAACTGAAACTGGACAGGATGCTCACAGTACTTTCAGATCGATTCGATCAAAGCCGAGCCGCAATCAGATTCCAGCAGAGCATACCCCAAACTCACGTTAACTCACGTTTGGGGGATTTAGTGAGTGATCGCTGTCGTGCTGTTTGCGCGCAGCAACGATTTGCCACCGAGCATCAGTCCCAGCATCAATCCGGTCGCTGCGAAGCCGGGGAAATTGCGCCTGAGCTTGTCGAGGCGACTTTGCTTAGCCGGAAATGCTGTGACGCAATTTTCCCGGCTTCTACGCTTCCGGTTCTGATTAGGCGCTCCCGGGTGTAATCCAGGAACTATAGAACCACCAAGCGCGGTTTTCAGGTTAGAACACTGTTACCCGCCCTGCTGCCTTCTGCTTTATGAAGTGACGCGTTACAATCGGTACAACCCTGACCTCGGGTGAGACTTACAAAGATGGAAGAACAGCAGGGAAAAAGATTTGACGGCGTCGTCGATCACATCGCGGTCAATTCGCAGGACCTCAAGAGGGACGTTGGGGAGTACGAGCGGATCGGATTTCGGCTGGAGACGCTTTACGATGACTGGGCTATGCTTCGGGATGCGCGCGGGTTCGGCGTCGCACTCCTCGGCCCAGGATCGAAGCACCCCCCCCACATGGGACTGCGGGTTGACACTTTCGAGGACCTGCAATCTGCCGCCGTTCGCGAAGGACGAACCCTGAAGGAACATCGCGATCGCTCCGTTTCTTTCTACACAAAAGGAGCCGGGGGTCAGGCCGTAGAGGTCATCTACTATCCATCAAATTACACAGGCATTGAAACGGACAAGACCGAGAATTAACGCGCGGCTAACCTCCATCAAGCGCTTAAAGGACTTAAGAAAGTGTATCTCGTAATTCTGGATTCAGTGGGCAGTACGGAACTTCTTTTTATTCTCGTTATCGCTTTGATCTTTTTCGGGCCTCGTAAGCTTCCCCAGCTCAGTCGCTCTCTTGGTAAGGGCATCGCGGATTTTCGGCGAGCCTCAGAAGACTTTAAACAGACATGGGAACGAGAGGTTGCGCTCGAAGCCGAGCGTGAGACTGACCGCAGTATTCTTCCTGATGAAGACGGGTTCAACCAGGACACGCCCGAAGATTATCGGCAGTTGTCGGATCCAACCATCGAAGCAATACCCGCCGAGGGTGTAATCGCTCGCCAATCAGAGGACGTGGAAACGGAGAATGCTCACGTTGCTACACCTGAAATCGGCGGCGAGTGGCCCGCACGTGAGCCGTCACGCAAACAGGATTGGTTGTAGCGCTACCTGTCTGGATAACCCATGTCAACTCTGCTAAGAGGCCGCGCCTCAGGCACCACAAATGAGGAAGAACTCGGCGGCCAGATGTCATTTCTGGATCATCTGGACGAATTGCGACGCCGGTTGATCCGTTCTTTTGCATTCGTTTTTGTGGCCGCGACTGCCTGCTGGTTCGTTTCGGATCGTATCTACAGCTTTCTTGCCGTGCCGGTCGAACGCGCGTTGGCCGAAGCCCAAAGGCGCAGTGTACCGATTGGCGGACTCACTGGTCAGGAGACCATTCTTCCTTTAGGTTCATTGAAGGACGGCGACACGGGACGATATGTCTTTCACGATGAAACAAAGCTTGGCACCACGTTGATCCCAATGGGAGCGTCAGTAATGGCTCGCGTCGCCACCGATGCGCATGGGAAACAGGGTCTCTTCACCGACGAAGCGCTGTATGCAGGCAATGCAGTCATTCCCCAAGGCGTTCGACTGCCCGTAGACTTTCAGGCGACGCCTGATAGTTTTGCCGGCGTGAACGACAAGTTAATAGTAACCACCGCGCTGGAACCCTTCTCCTTGTATGTAAAAGTTTCGCTGTATGCGGCAATTTGCTTCTCGGTGCCATTCCTTCTTTGGCAGATTTGGGCTTTTGTTTCCCCAGGCCTTTATCCGCACGAAAGAGCATATGTGACCCCGTTTATCGCCCTGTCAACCATTTCGTTTGTGCTGGGGGCCATGTTTGCTTACTACGTCCTCTTCCCTCCGGCGGCAAAGTATCTATTAGGACTGGGACAAGACTTCAGGCTCTTGTTAAAAGCGGGCGATTACTTTGACTTCATCATTATCGTTATGCTGGGGATGGGTGTAGTTTTTCAGATGCCGGCTGTAACCTATGTCCTGGCACGAATTGGCCTCGTAACGGCTGGATTTCTGATTCGAGTTTGGAAAACAGCCCTAATCGTTGTGTTAATCGCCGCGGCAGTGCTTTCGCCTACGAGCGATGTCCCTAACATGCTATTGTTTGCGGCGCCAATGATGATCTTGTATCTGATCTCAATCTTGGTCGCGTGGATCTTCAGCAAGCCACGCACGGTTTCTTAGAAACCAACTGTTTTCAGCCCTTTTCTTGACGAAAAGGGCAACGTACTGGTTGAATTGTCGCATCCTTGACTGTGTTCTAAGCGAAGTTTTAGAATCCCGTACCTGGGGAATCCGGCAACCACCAAAATTGTTTTAGTTTCGTACAGACAAATCAGGAGAGTTTGCAATGTCACATAGGGGAGCCGCTCTGCTTCTGGCAATCTTCATTTCGACTTCTCTGGCCCCCGGCGTTAGCCTCGCCCAGAGAAACCCCCAGAAGGGCCAGGACCCGTCTGAGAGACCTCGCAACGTCAAGCCTGAGCTAAAGAAAGCTTATAAAGATTGGCTCGAAAAGGATGTTGCTTACATCATTACCGACGAGGAGCGAAAAGCCTTTCGCAAGCTCGAAACGGATGACGAGCGCGAGCGTTTTATCGAAGAGTTTTGGCGTCGTCGCGATCCGGATCCTGATACAGACGAAAACGAGTTCAAAGAAGAGTATTACGAGCGCATTGCTTATGCGAACGAGCACTTCGCCTCAGGCATACCGGGATGGAAAACGGATCGCGGCCGCATCTGGATCATGTATGGAAAACCGCATGATCGTGAAACCCATCCGATGGGTGGATCATACGAACGGCCTTCCTGGGAAGGTGGCGGTTCCACTTCGACATATCCCTTTGAAATCTGGTTCTACCGGTACCTCCCAGGCGTAGGGTCCGGGATCGAAATCGAGTTTGTCGATCCAACGGGCAGCGGCGAATACCGGATTGCGCGAAATCCTTTCGAAAAGGATGCGATGTTAATGGTTCCCGGCGCTGGGATGACTCTCTCTGAACAGTTAGGGCTTACCAGCAAGGCCGATCGCGTTGCGGGAGCGTTCGGTATCGGCAATCCAAACTATCAGCGCGAGGCGGACAGTCCGTTCTCACGTCTCCAACTGCTTGCGGATCTCAGCCGGCCGCCACAAGTCAAATTTAACGAACTCGCGACGGCGGTCAACACGGGCGTAATTGAGGACAACCCGCTCAATTTCGATGTCCAGGTCGATTTTTTCCGTCAGTCGGATGAACGAGTCATCACGGCATTCACCATCCAGGCAGAGAATAAGGACCTCGTATTTGAGGACAGCGGTGGCTTGCAGACAGCCCGTATGAATATCTTTGGCCGAATCATTTCTGTAGCAGGGCGCCGCGTCGGGATCTTTGAAGATCCCGTCATCACTACGGCGACGCCGCAGGAATTGATCGACGCAAAGAACCGCAAATCCGCCTATCAAAAGGCCGTTCCCCTTTTGCCCGGCACGTACAAAGTCGACGTTATCGTACGTGACGTAACCTCCGGGGCAACGGGCATTCGGCAGGTCGGATTTACGGTACCGAGATACGACTCGCAGAGACTCTCGACGTCCACGCTGGTGCTCGCTGCCAAGCTCGAAACCCTCGTAGATCAGCCGGCGGTCGGGCAGTTTGTAATTGGCCAAACCAAGGTGATTCCAAACATTTCAGGGACCTACCGGCGTGGTCAGCCTGTTGGCGTTTACCTTCAGGTCTATAATGCGGGTATCGATCAAACAACTCTCAGACCAGCCGTCGACGTTGAATATGTACTGAAGAAAGATGGCGCCGAGGTTGGCCGGCAGGCCGAAGATTGGAGCGGCCTTTCCGATTCCGGTCAGCGTCTGACGCTGGCGCGGTTGATCGACACTGCGGCCATGGCGACCGGACAGTATGAGATTTCGGTTCTGATTCGGGACCGAGTGAGCGGTCAGACCTTGGCGCCGGCATCCAAGTTTAGCGTTACGCAATAGACACGATCTCGTCGCTCAACATTCGATCAAGGCGGCAATCCGGTGACAAAGGCGTCCGGTTCGACTCACGGACCGGATGCCCCACCCACTACTTCAACGGAGGGGGGTCTATGTTCTTCCGACGAGTCGTTCCGGGTTTGGTTGCAGTCTTCCTTCTCTCAACCCTCATCTGTAACGTCACTGCACAGTCTTCTCGCTCAATTCAAACGCCAGATCAGAAACAACGCCGGGCTAAAGCCGAGCCGAATAACGCCTTTCTCGAATGGCCCGAGAAGGATGTATCGCTAATCATCACTCCAGATGAACTCAAGGCGTATCAGAAGCTTCAGACTGATGAGGAGCGGGAGCAATTTATCAGGATTTTTTGGGACGCGCGCGATCCAGATCCGGACACGGAAGAGAACGAGTATAAGGAAGAGTATTACGAGCGGATTGCTTATGCCAACGAGCATTTCGCATCGGGAAAGCCAGGCTGGATGACTGATCGCGGACGCATCTACATAAAGTTCGGTAAGCCGGATCAGATCGAATCGTATCCTACAGGGGGCTCGTATCAGCGCCTACCGCATGAAGGCGGTGGCTCTACTTCAACTTATCCTTTTGAGCGGTGGTTTTACCGGCACATTCCGGGCGTGCGCAGCGGAATTGACATCGAGTTCGTCGATCCCACAGGAAGCGGCGAGTTTCGACTCGCACGCAGCCTCAATGAAAAGGACGCGCTGCTGAATGTTCCGGGTGCCGGACCAACACTCGATGAGTTAAGTGGACGCATAACCCGAGCGGACCGCATCGCCGGCATGGGCGGCTACCGCCGCGAGCAAGATTCGCCATTCGCCATTGCGGAACTGCATTACCTCCTGGATCTGCCGCCTGAGGTCAAGCGCAGCTCGTTTGACCGAACGCGAACCGGGATGCCGGCGGTTGATTACGACAGTTTGAATTTCGACATTGAGGTTAACTACTTTCGACAGTCAGATAATCGAGTACTCGCCGCCTTTACGATTCAGACAGACAACAAGGATCTCGTTTTTCAAGAGCAAGGTGGCCTGCCTACGGCACGGCTGAACATCATTGGCAAGATTACAACCATTGCGGCTCGACGGGTTGGCGGGTTCGAAGACGCTGTGATCACCACAGCGCTGCCCGGTGAATTAATTGCTGTAAAAGACCGCAAATCTGCCTATGCAAAGGCAGTAATGCTCGCTCCTGGCAGATACCGGCTGGATGTGATGGTCCGAGATGTTGAATCCGGCGCGGCTGGAATAAGAAGTTATGCCTTTCTGGCACCCGCTTACCCACCCAATAAGCTCGCGGTTTCGAGTCTGATCCTGACCTCAAAGCTCGAGCGTGATCAAAGGCATCCGGAACTGAGTCCGTTTACGATCGGTCGAAATAAAGTTGTACCCAATCTCAGTAAGAGTTATCGGCGCGGGCAGTCAGCCGGAATATATCTACAGGTTTATAATGCCGGAATCGATCAAACAACCCTGAGGCCGTCAGTCGATGTTGAGTATGTGTTAATGCAATCAGGACGGGAGATCAGTCGCCAGATTGAAGACTGGCGCGGACTGAGTGAAGCCGGCGACCGCTTGACACTGGCGCGTCTGATTGGGACTCAGGAATTGGCGCCAGGCCAATACCAGTTAGAGATTCGCATACGTGATCACGTCACCGGCCAGACTCTGACACCTTCGACAAGCTTCACCATTACTCACCAGTAGTGTTTCGGCTACGGTCGACATTTCGAATTCCCGGCTTAAGTCTTCACCGCGGCGCGGATGAAGGCCTCCAATTGATTGAGATACTTCTTGCCAAGCGAGCCAAAGACATTGTGGCCCGCACCCGGAAAGATCAAAAGTTCTTTCGGTTCGTTGGCAGCCGCAAATAACGCATAAGCTTGCTCGCTGGGTATCACCGGATCTGGATCTCCGTGAGTGATCAATACCGGACACTTAACCTGGGCCAACTTCGCCACTGAGTCGAACCGGTTGCGCCCAACTCGATGAAACAAACGTGGCATCCAGGGGAATACACTCCTGGCCACGTCGCTTGCCGAGCTTAAGCCCGACTCCAGAATGATCCCGGCACATTCTCTCCGCGAAGCAAGATCCGTAACTGCCGCCGACCCCAGCGACTGGCCATATAGGATCAGCCGTTGAGGATTGGCTGCTTTCATCTTTACAACAAAATCGTAGGCAGCATCGGCATCAGCATAAAGTCCGGCTTCATCGCTTATGGTCCCTTCGCTCTTCCCATACCCGCGATAGTCGAAGAGCAGAACGTTGAGTCCGATCGAATTAAGCCGCTCGCCCAACCACCCAATATCGCTGATGTTGCCTCCGTTTCCGTGGAAATAGATCACTGTCGCGGCGTCCTTGTTAGAGCTGAAGAACCAGCCATGCAAACGAACACCATCGGCGGTTGTAAACCAAACATCCGCGGCGCCCGGCGGTAATGTCCAGGCTTCGCCCGGAGCATAGCGAACCGGATGAAATGTCATGGCCCGCTCGAGCCAACGAAAACCGACGAATAGAACCGCCATAAGAACCACCAGGGCAGCCAGCCACGCAATGATCCGGTAGCGCCAGAAATCTTGAGACTGCTTTAAAGTCGAACCTGTGAGTCCGAGGTGCATGTTTCTTACGATTACCTTCTGAACATCCTATCCTGTAATTCTATGGTTAGAGAAGGTGTTCGAATGCTGAAAAGCCTGCCGTCGTGGATAGAAAATCGACCTTAGCGTAGGTAAGCCCACACGCCCTGTGAAGAGTTGCCGTCCAATTGACCCTCGACGTACACTCCCCGTCTGCGTTCCGCATATAGAGCAGAAAGGCTTGAACGTGCTCGGTACTGTGCTGGCAGATGGAAAAAGGGGGGAGTAAGAAATGATCAAAGTAAGACGTGCAAGTGAGCGCGGGAAAACAACTACCGGATGGTTGGACAGTAACCACACGTTCTCGTTCAACCAGTACTATGACCCGGAGTGGTCTGGATTCCGAGAACTGCTGGTCATCAACGAGGATTTCGTGGCGCCGGCAAAAGGCTTCGGCACTCATTCTCACCGCAACATGGAGATCCTCTCCTATGTAGTGACTGGGGAACTCGCTCACAAGGACAGTACGGGAACGAGTGCGGTGATTCGTCCCGGCGAGATGCAGCGCATGACTGCCGGCACCGGCGTGAGTCACAGCGAGTTCAACCCTTCGGAAACGGAGCCCACGCACTTCCTTCAGATCTGGATTCAACCTGATCGGGAAGGCTTGCAACCCGGATATGAACAGCGAGCCTTTTCCGATACAGGAAGGCGCGGCAAGCTGCGTCTGGTCGCATCGCCTAATGGTGTCAATGATTCAGTGACGATCCATCAGGATGTGAAACTCTACGACGCATCGCTTGGAGTAGACGAAGAGATTTCGTTTGAGCTTCCGCCCGGTCGCCATGCATGGATTCAAGTAATTAAAGGCGGGGTGACGGTCAACGGCACGTCTCTTGACGCCGGCGATGGTGCGGCAATTAGCAACGATCCGAATCTAAACATCCGCGCTACAAAGGATGCTGAGATTCTGTTTTTTGATCTCGCCTAGTTCGGGGGGGGAAATGCTATCCACATCTACCTAAACAACGCCCTCTTGCTCTCGAGCGCTAATGACAGCTTCTCAAGAAATGCGGAACGTGGGATTGTCTTAGCCCCAAGAGATTCCATATGCGGCGTCATCATCTGAATATCGATCCAGTCCAGACCCCTTTCCCGCAAATGTTCAACGAGGTAGAGAAGAGCCAACTTAGAAGCATTCGATCGCAGATAGAACATACTCTCCCCGGAAAACGCCCCGCCCGCGTCAACTCCATACAGTCCGCCCACTAAAGTATCACCCTCCCAGGCTTCGACGCTGTGAGCATAACCTTTCTTGTGCAGCTCACAATATGCCTGGACCATCTCTGAGGTAATCCACGTGCCGCTCTCTGTTTTGCGCTCGACCCGGGCGCAGGCAACGATCACCTCTGCAAACGCTTTATCGATTGTGAAGTGAAAAGGCTTCTGACGTTTCAGCCTCTCGAGCCGGCGGGGAACACAAAGGTCTTTGAACTGGAGGATAGCTCTCTCGCTCGGACAGCACCATGGCAGGAAATAGTCATCGAGCGGCCACGGAAAGATTCCGCGACGATAAGCGCGCACAAGATTTGTCGTATTTAGGCTTCCGCCGAGAGCTACTATGCCATCCGGAGAGGCGAATTCAGGGTCAACGAAATGAATCAAGGCCATAGGACGAAACTGCTCTACGGCGATGCTGGGAGTGGCACACGGTGATGAGGAAACTTCAAGACCAGATCATCGGCCTCCAACTCTACCTGCACTTCTCCATCGAGCTGCCCGCCACCAAACAGCAGTTCCTCAGCGAGCGGCTCTTTCAGCTTTGACTGGATCAGCCGAGCCATCGGGCGAGCGCCATAAAGCGGGTCAAAACCATGCTTGGCAAGCCACATTCTGGCCTCGCTAGAGAGCTTAACCAAAACCTTCTTTTCCTTGAGTTGAACATTCAATTCATCGATGAACTTATCGACAATTTTCTCGATCACGTCAAAGTCGAGCGGTTTGAAAGCAATCCAGGCGTCCAACCGGTTGCGGAACTCCGGACTAAAAGTCCGCTCGATAGCACCCCTGCCATGGCCTTTGCCTGTGTCCCTCTGAAAACCAATGCCCGCCTCGCTCATCTCCCTGGCGCCGGCATTAGTCGTCATGATCAAAATGACGTTTCTGAAATCAGCTCGCTTGCCATTGTTGTCCGTCAAGGTTGCATGGTCCATCACCTGCAACAGGATATTAAAAAGATTTGGATGGGCCTTCTCTATCTCATCCAGCACCAACACAGCATAAGGTGTCTTATTGATGGCATCCGTAAGCAATCCCCCCTGGTCGAATCCGACATAACCGGGCGGCGCTCCAATAAGCCGCGAAACGGTATGACTCTCCGCATACTCGCTCATGTCAAAGCGAATGAATTCAACGCCCAGCACGAGGGCGAGTTGTTTGGCGAGTTCAGTCTTTCCCACCCCTGTTGGTCCTGAGAAAAGAAATGAGCCGACCGGTTTTTCTGGCTGACCAAGACCGGAACGTGAGAGTTTAATGGCCCGCACAACCTGACTGATTGCATGGTCCTGGCCGAAGATAACTGATTGCAGTCTGCTTGTGAGCGCCCCGAGTTGTTCCTTTTCGGAACTGACTACTGTCTTCGGTGGGATCTTGGCCATGCGTGCAACCACCACTTCAATATCGTGGGGGCGAACAGTCTTCGACTTTCGTGCAGGCGAGAGCAGCTTGAGGGCCGCGCCCGCCTCATCCACCACATCGATTGCTTTATCCGGCAGAAAACGCTCGTGCATGTATTTTGCTGACAATTCCGCCGCGACCCGCAGGGCTTTCGGACTAAAACGCACGCCGTGATAGTCTTCGTAGTAGCTCTTCAGTCCGTTCAAAATGCTCACTGTCTCTTCAATACTCACTTCCCCGATCTCGACTTTTTGAAAGCGGCGGGCAAGCGCTCGATCTCTCTCGAAAGCAGCCTTGTATTCGCTATAAGTCGTAGATCCAATGCAGCGCAGTTCGCCTGAGGCAAGCGCCGGCTTGAGGATGTTTGAAGCATCCATCGAGCCGCCACTAACAGCGCCGGCGCCCACGATGGTGTGAATCTCGTCAATGAAGAGGACTGAGTGAGGAATCTTCTTGAGCGCGGCGAGCACACCTTTAAATCTCTGCTCGAATTCGCCTCGATACTTCGTTCCGGCGAGCACCGCGCTCATATCGAGAGCGTAAATCTGAGCCGAGCGCAGTGCTTCCGGGACCTCGCCCCGATGGATTTTCAGCGCCAGGCCTTCCGCAATGGCAGTCTTTCCTACGCCTGGTTCACCGACATAGATAGGATTGTTCTTGCGCCTTCGACAAAGAATCTGAATCGTTCGCTGAAGCTCTGCGGTCCTGCCAATCAAAGGATCGATGTACCCTGCGGCAGCGTGCTCGATCAGGTTCACCGTAAAAGCTTTGAGTGGATCTTTTAAAGGTTGCTCGCCCTCGCTGACTTCTCCCCCGGCGCCCTCAGGAACCGGCTCGGAATCGTCCTGAATCTTTGAGATGCCGTGCGAGATATAACTAAGCACGTCAAGACGCTTGATGCCCTGCTTCCTTAGCAGATAGACGGCGTGGGAGTGCTCAGCAGCAAAGAGTGCGGCCAGGATGTGCCCGCTGTTGACTTCATTCTGCTCACTTGCCTGGGCCTGAAGCAGCGCGTATTCAAGGATGCGGCGGAACATCAGCGTCTGTTCGGGTATCTCGGTTTGATCGCCGTCAAGCTTCTGCTTCTGTTCGTTGAAGTACTCTTCCAGCTCCTTCTTTAGCCCCTCGATGTTCCCAGCGCAATTGTAGATTACGTCGCTTGCCGTGCTATCGCTGAGCAGCGAGAACAAAAGGTGTTCGAGAGTGACGTAACCATGGCCACGCTTGACCGCCTCTTCAAAGGCGGCGCCCAGGGTGTTTTGGAGTTCTCGAGTGAGCATAGCTTAAAAACCGTCGTTTACTTCCTCGATCGTGCATAGCAGGGGAAACTCGTTGGTCCTGGCGAGACTGGTTACTTTGGCGACCTTCATCTCTGCGATCTCGTAGTTATAGTGTCCTGCAACGCCGACACCTTCATTATGCACTTTAAGCATGATCTGCACAGCATCGTTTTCACTGCGGCTGAAGACAGTTTGCAGGATAAAGACCACAAACTCCATCGAAGTGAAGTTGTCATTGTGAAGCAGGACTTTGTAGAGGGGGGGCTTGCGCAACTCCACTTCGTCTTCGGCTTCAGTAATTACCAGCCCGTCCTGCTCAAAATCCGTTGACATAATCGGTTCCAACGTGGCGCATCCCTGTCAGGTTGCCTACTGTGCATCACTCTAAAACTTCCCAGAACGCGCTTAACTCCGATATTAATCCTTTTTACGCCACCTAAACTCACCGATCCCGCTTACCTTCGGTTAACTATGTAAGCTCTCAGTGCCATTCGAATTTTACATGTTGTACGCAGCGTAACCTAGACAGGATGCGTTGACTGCCGGCCAGAGATGAAGTCAGCCAGGACGCGGGCGAACTCTTCGGGACGGTTTCCATCACCCAGTGGCCCGTCATCTCAAAAAAGATAACCTGAAGATTCCTCGCTCCCTTCAAAACTTCCTGGGCTTCTTTACGTTTTGCTTCCGACCGATCGGCCGAGGGTATGCCAAAGACAAGGCACCGAGGATTAACACTGCCGCATACTTCGATTAGGCTTCGCGAGAACTCGCGTACAAGTTGAGTCAGGGGTCGTCCAGCGCGCACTCTCAGGAGTCAGTGCGGATCACTGACATGGGGACATTTAAACCCAAACCACCGCTGGCATTTACCGTAAACGTTGAGAGATCGTTGGCAAACGCTTGAAACACATAACGGGCCCTTACTATTACTGTGTCGGTTGGCAAGACGATTGTGGGAAAAGATCTGGTTTCCAGGATGTCCATCAGTTCAGGAGCAAAACCCCCTGTTCTTGAGCGTGGCGCAGCAATACCCGTTAATTGGTTAAAGAAAACCCTTCGACCCGCTCCTGGAGAGTTCAGCACGACCTGATTGTTCTGAGCCCTAACCAACACTGACATACGAACGAACAGACTTACGCTGACTGGGCCAGCTCTGTCAAACAATTCAAATAGCCCTCCCTCGCCGGCGCACGTCAGACTGAAGAGAAATGCCGGCGTGAAGAAAGTGGTTGCAGTCAGCCGGCCAGCCTCCGTTGGCCGGAAGTCAAATCGGGCCACTGTCCGGATGGTCATAAGCGTGCCGCAGAAATCCCCGTTGGGAGCCGAACCAGTAACGACGAACCTGACATTATTCACCGCATCCGATACTGGATCGGCGACAGGATTTGTTGTAAAGAGCGTAGTGCCGCCCGGGCACAGGATGAGATTGTCCGCGGCTGGCAGCGAAAATGTCAGCGCATTTGCGCGAAAGCTGAATTGGATTCTCATGATTAACCTCCTCTCTCAGGACTGTTCTCGCGAGAGCATCTTTTCGATCTGCTGCATCAGGCTGGGCTGTTTCTTGGTGCGCCGGGCATGAGCGGCCTGCAGTTGCTGCACGCGCTTAGTGGCTGCATCAAGGCACGCCTGATACTCTTTCACGCGTGTTTCAGCCTCAGCCCTGGGGTCGGCATCAACTAACTTCGCCAGCTTCTCCTTTTGCCGTTTTAGCCGAGGGGCCGCCTGCTTCGCACGCTTCACCTGGTCCAACAGGTCCTTGAGGTGAGCTTCGGCAAATGGCTCATCAAGTTCCTCATCATCGTTCTTAGCGGACCTAGTGCCACCTGACTTCTTGTTTTTAGTGACCATCACTAACCTCCCTTTTTAACTTGAAATAGTTGTTAGGACTTCTTCGTTTAAACCCCAATCCACCGGAACGTCATTCACAGAATCCTTGTAGACGTTAGGGCACAGGTCTCGGGCCCACATTGCCGGTTGCGCAACTAGGCTAATTGGAGTCTAAAGCGTTTCATGGTTAACGCCCTCGTTCGTTAAGGCCGGGCGCTCGTCGCGAGGTTTGGTTTGCGAGGAATCCCTTAATCACTTCTAAAATGCGAGCTGACTCTACTCCCGGATGGGCCTTCTGTCAATGACGCTTTCGGAGGGTTTTTACTGAGGAATAAGGCGCAAGAATGGTCGACTAAGGTTGGCGAACAGGTCCTCGAAGAGCCGCTCGGTACCCCTGGTTTTAACGTGTTCAGAGCAGGCGTTTTTTCGTTTTGCTTGCTGATGTGTTAAATATCTAAGCCACATCCCGCTGGAGCAATCTAAGAAAGAGTACGTGATTAAGCAGCCGACCATGATTAACATAAACTTGCGCACGAGGGGAAGAAAGCAATCCAGGAGTATTAGGCTCATTATAGGTTTGGCATTCTGCCTCCTTTTGATGCTTGCATGCACTTCCAGCCAACCCGCCGGCCTCACGAAGCTTGTAATTGCAATTCAACCAACAAGCACCGCCGATCAGTTAGCGGCGGACGCTCAGCAGTTGGAAAAGTTTCTCGAAGGAAGACTCAACCGCGATGTTGAGTTACTTTTCCCGACCAACTATGCGGGCGTGATCGAAGCGCTGCGGTTCGGGCATGCGCACGTTGCTTTTATGAGCGCATGGCCGCTCGCTCTCGCACGCAAGAATGCGAACGCCGAAGTGGTGCTGGCAGAGGTTCGCGAAGTGATTATCGATCAGGACAGGCAGGAACAACCGTACTATTTTTCTTACTGGGTGGTGCGCCCTGATGACAAAGCACAGAGCCTGGCTGATCTACGCGGGCGGCGGGTCTGTTTTCCGAGTCCGCTCTCGACCTCGGGCTACGTTGCACCGCTGGCCCGAGCAATCGAGCTAGGATTGCTCTCGCCACAGCAGGGTCAAGAGGTGGAACCGCGCCAGTTTTTTGGCGAGGTCTTTTTTGGTGGTGGCTATGCGCAATGTTGGCAGTCGCTCCGGCAAGGGCAGGTGGATGCGACGGTGACCGCCGGTGATGTCCCGGAACAACTTTACCGGGAGGTTCTGGCCAACACACGCGTTATCGAAAAACAGGGACCGATCCCATCGCACGGTATTGCTGTTTCGAATCGCTTGCCGGAAGGGGAGCGCCAACAGTTCGTAGAGGCAGCGTTAGCGCTGAACCAGCCTGAGCATCGCGCCCTGATGCGCAAATTCACGTCCGCTCTGTTTGTTGGCTTTAAGCAGACCACGGGAGAGGAACATCTGGCTGCGCTCGAGAAGTTTCTCGGCGCAACGCAATTGCAGTATGTCGAGCGGTTGCGGTAATTGGTCAGTAGTCAGTAGTCAGTGGTCCGTAGTCAGTTGTCAGTAGTCAGTGGTCAGTGGTCAGTGGTCAGTAGTCCGATGCGGTCTTTGGGCTTGTGGTCTTTGGCTTTTGGTCTTTGGTCTTTGGTCTTAGAGCTTAGTAACAGTGGGCCACGGACTACGGACCACGGACTACGGACCACGGACTACTGACCACTGACTACGGACCACCAAGTATGCCTATTAAAGATATTCCCATCGCTGAGCCCGTCGAACTCATGTCTTCCGTACATGAAGTGGGCGGAGCGCATACTGTCGCGTTGGAAATGAGCGGAGTCTGGTTTGGCTACGATTCATCCCACCCGGTGCTCAAAGGTGTCAACCTCCAAGCTTGCTCGGGTGAAATGTTGATGGTCGTCGGGATCAGTGGGGGCGGGAAAACAACCTTAATGAAATTGGCAAAAGGCTTACTCACGCCGCAGCGCGGCTCCGTCAAGGTGTTAAATCAGCCGCTTGAAACCACGCTCACCGGAAAGCTAAACCCTCACGTTGCGTACATCCCCCAGCAGTTGGGACTGGTGCGTAACCTCTCAGCAATGGATAACGTGTTAACAGGTGGGCTCGCTCGCGTCAGCGCGTTCCGCAGTTGCCTCGGGCTTTTCCCGCATGAACTACGAGAAGAAGCCCAGGCCATGCTTGATTCCCTGGGTATCGGCCATAAAGCTCAGGAAAAGGTCTATGCCCTGAGCGGCGGTGAGCGTCAGCGGGTCGCCATCGCGCGGGCCCTGATGCAACGTCCGCAGCTCTTACTTGCCGATGAGTTCGTCTCGCAACTTGATCCGCGACGCCGAGGCACGCTTATGGAGATCATGAGGGGCCTGGCTGCTATGGGGCTCGCCCTCATCGTCACGACGCATAATCTCGAATTGGTCTCGCGCTATGCCGACCGTGTGCTGGTCCTGCGCGCTGGTGAAGTAGTTTTAAACGCGGCGCCGCGGGATGCGGACATCGAGGCGCTCAGCCGGGAGATGGAATGATGAAGCGAGAGCCCAGAGTCAAAAGGGCACTAATTGCAGCCTTGCTTGCGGTGTTGCTGTTCTGTCTGTGGAATGTTGGCCTTCTGGATCCAACGCGATTGGCCAACGGCGCAAGGAATATCGCGCTCTTTGGCCGCGATCTTTTTCCGCCCGATTGGGGAGTTCTGGGAACTGTCGCGCACGCTCTGCTCGAGACTTTGCAGATTGCTTTCGCCGGTACGGTCCTGGGGTTCGCGATCGCTCTGCCTCTTTCGCTGCTGGCCAGCCACCTGCTCTTCCCGGCGCCATTAGCTGCCGCGGCTAAACTAGCCCTTGCCTTTATCCGCACCGTACCAACGCTTCTTTGGGCAATCGTCTTCGTCGTTGCTTTTGGGCTCGGGCCTGCGGCCGGCACCCTGGGCGTAGCTTTTTATACAACGGGTTATTTGGGCAAGATCTTCTACGAAGCTTACGAAGCGGTGGACGCCGAAGTCCTTGAAGCGGTGCGTTCGGTCGGATGCAGCCGCGTTCAATTAGCGCGTTACGCGCTTCTGCCGGAAGCGGCCAACATTCTGCTGGCTCAAGCGCTCTTTATGTTCGAATACAACGTTCGTGCCTCTGCCATCCTTGGTTTCGTGGGGGCTGGCGGCATCGGATTTTATCTGCTTGGCTACATTCAATCTCTGCGTTACGACCGGCTGATGACAGCCTTGCTCGCCACGCTGGCCGTTGTCATTTTGATTGATCGCTTAAGCGCCTGGGTCCGCAGCATGGTGTTAGTTCCGGTGCAAAAGAGACGGCGCGCGCGCGCGTAAAACTTGCGCTACTGATCCTCATTGCTTCCTGTTACTTCCTGATTTGGCACGAAGATGTCTTCGATAGATCTGCCGAAGAGCCTTGCGATCTTGAATGCCAAAGGCAAACTTGGATCGTATTTTCCTGTTTCGATAGAGTTGATCGTCTGCCGTGATGTCCCAAGCTGAGTGGCTAACTCCTCTTGCGTCCAGTCGTGTTCGGCGCGCAGCACCTTGAGCCGATTCTTCATTCGTAACGTCTCTTTGCGGTCATGAGTCCAACGAGATAGAAAATGAACATGAACGGCCAGAGATGGCGGTAGCTCCAATCCTCCGGCTTTAACTTAACCGCCAGTTCGAGCAAGCCAAGGATCATCAGCAAAAGGAGAGTCAAGGGGAAGGCTACGGCTAATGCTTCCAACTGGATTCGGCGTTCGAGTTCGTCCATCTGCCTGATCCCCCGAATGATTGTCAGGAGCAGAAGACCGAAAGGAAGTATCGGAAACAGAACCACCGCAATCCGTAGCCAGGTAGCCATCGGATAGAGCTCAAGGAGGGCTCTGGCTCCGAAGTACGCGAGAATGAAGGCGCTGGCGGAACCCCCAAACAGAAGCAAGTGTCGCCGCTCGCCCAAAGAGTTTTCAGATGTTTTCATGGAATTTACCTCCTCAAGAATCGGCATAGTAAACCACACTAGACAAAATGTCAAGGTATCTTTACATTACGCCAAGGAGTATTGTCGTCAGGAGGGTTATTGGCTGGCTGGGGGTGATTGCTGGGGTTGGGGTGTTTGGGCTAACCCGAAACAAACGTCTCCGGGGTCTTCTGTAGACAAGACACCACACGCTTCAAGCCTGCCGGGTCTGGTGTGGTCCAGGGAGAGTTTTGTTTAGGCTGGAAATTGAACTCCAAGACGCTGAAGCCGTGGTGTCTTGAGTGTAGCTGCGCCAGCTACCCTTCACAGAGAGCTTTCAATTTATTGAGTGCTTCGGCCCAGGCGGCCCGCAAGCCGTCAGCTTCACTACGCTCCTGGATTCTGGCGTGATTGACTAACAGGCCTGTCTTGCCTTTTCCCTTATCTTGAAACTGCACGTCCACCTGCGAAGGCGCTGAGAAGGCAGGGTTCTCAAAACTGAAGCGCAGGTCCTTATTGGGTCGCACGCGGAGAAAGGTACCGCTATCACCATCCTTGTTTTGATACTTACCATCGTCTTTAACATCTGCTTTGGTTGCTACGCCAAACCACTCGCTTAGCTTCTTGTTATCAGTCCAGGCGTCATAGACATCCTTAACGGGCGCGGCGATGGTCTTCGTCGAGCAGATGAAATAGCCTTCATATAGACCATCCTTCTTGCGCACATCATGATTCTTCTCATACTCGACGGCAATCGTCGTACACCACCAGGGGTCAATCTTCTGTTCGTATAGGTTGGTATTGATGGCGCGCCGGCCCTGTTTTAGACCGTCTTGTTTATCGAGTTGAGAAAACCACTGATCGAGCGTCTTGCCTGTTGCGGCCTTGGCAGCTTCATTGGTTACTGGATGATCTGGTTCAAGCTTGTATTTCACCTTCAATCTCCTTCAGTTGTATTGCCCACGAGATTATCTGAGCGAAGCCCCAAGTGTATTGTAAAAAATTAACCTTTGTCCGATAAACTTCAGTTTGTCGTTCTCGGGTACTCGAAAGTGGGGGAAGTATCCGGGGGCCGGGGTTCGAGTTGTGATTCAAGTTACGAGCCCCGAAGACGACAAACTGAAGTTTATCGGACGTTTCGATAG
>JBGSWR010000079.1:0-4197 GCA_041751855.1 Pyrinomonadaceae bacterium | reverse complement strand
CGGCAGTCTGTTACTTCTCTGTCTCGAAGTGCTTTTGTGAGGCTACTTGTCAAGGAATCGATACTGCTGCGCGCCGCAATTGCCAGGCACCGCTCTTATCCTGGCGGGCTCACCCAGCCAAATCCCGCTTTAGCAAGTGGCCTGTACCCACTCACCTGACGCCATCCATCATTGAAATTCCAAATAACGTAACTTGAGTCCGCGGATTCAGTTCAACCCCGGATTTTGTCGCGGCTCGAAGACTCGCGCGACAAGAATCCTTAATTCGTTGGATTGCGCCGTCGATGCAGTGAGCTAATTTCCATTTCTGCCGCTTAGATAACGATCGAAAACTGCAATAAGTTTTTTGAGACTTTCGTCAGTGCTCGCAACGTTCTTGTCTGTGCGTAGGAGGTTCTCTTCTGTGCGAATCTGGGCATCGACTAAGGCGTTGATCTTTGCATTCACCTCGGTGAAACCCGCGTGCGTTACGTTGGCCAACCGGGTGACGACTTCGCTCATTTGACCAACAAACTCTGCCGTTTGGGCCACCACTTGATCCGTTCGGGCTTGGGATTCTTGAAGCAGTTGAATATCAGAAGCAAACTGGGCTTGTTGCTCCACGATAAACGCCATCCTTCGATCAAATTCTTCGTTGTTCATATTCATCATGAGGAATCTCCTTGAGTGAGAGTTAAGGAAAGTATAGCCAAGGGCCCCGCAGTTACCAAGCAAACGAATCTCAGTTCACCGATGGCGGCCCCTCCACGGCTCCCGAATTCTCAACTGACGTGGAGGGGTCGCCATTCGGTGGAGCGCGTGGTTCGACACTGCCGGGCTCCAGTGACATTCCCAATCGGGCTGCAAATGTCCTGACCTTCTGTTCCGGCAACTCACCAGAGAGCAACATCGGCTGGCTGAAGGCATAATGCTGGGTGACCCCCCCTCAAACTAGAGAACGCAATCCATGGGCAGCAAGTCCGGCAGGGCCAGAAGGAGTGATGGAAAATCAGTTTGGCCGGACACTTCCCAGAAAGGGCGAGTGGTGTCGAGGTGAATGCCGCCCATTTCTTCTTTTCGAACGGCTCTGAATAATTTGGCAAGCAGGCTCATGATGTCAGTGCGTCGAACGCCGTTCTTCAGCGGACAAATTATGATGGCGTGTCTTCTGCGTCTTTTTCAAAAGGCATGACAGCATGATTTGGTCCTGCTGCAAGAATTTGTTTTTTTAATCATCTTCGCGAACGTGCCATAGCACACCTGATGGGTCCGCGAACTGCAGCATTATTCCTCCCTCTTGTTCATGAGGTTCGGATTGCAATCGAGCTTTTTTGTCATATTCAGCGTCTAAATTCATCTTCTTCAAACGAGAAAACCACGACTGGATATCTTCGACATACGAGCACAGCATGAAATTCCCAGCCCACTCTTCTACATAATAGTCTTGAAGCCAGAAGCCAAAATTATCAATCTCGAATCTTGAGCCTATTTTAATAGTTACAACTTCCTTGAAGCCCAAGTCTCTATAGAAGAGTCTCGACAATTTGTAATCTTTGGCTGGGATGAACGGGGTTAAACTTGTCACTTTGAAATTATTCATAAATTTGCTACTCAGCTTGAACGTTACGTTCGCCTAACGCCAGGCATCATTCGCGCCTCAACGTGCAGAAGAGGCACGCTTCAGGGGCGTCGAGTGCATGCCGTTGTTAGGTGACCGGCCTCCTGAGGCCGCATGGCTGATCTGAACTCCTCGAAGCTCCCATCGAAGAAAGACACATTGTGAAAAGCCTCCCCAATAATCGCTTCCGCCACAGCCCTAGACTGTTCTGCTGTCCTCCCGAAGACAATGATACGGGTGTTGTGGTCCTCCATCGGCAAACGACCGTCGTCTTTGGCCGCCTTAATCTCACCAACATCTTTACCAGGCTTAAGCCCACTTTGCGGAATGTTATGCGCCCGCGCAGCGCTACCCACCTTGAACTCGGCGGCCTCCCTGGCATCAATGAATACTGCAGTTCGGTCGTTCTCGGTCACATACCGGATGCCCTCAGGCTCGATTTGCGTCAGTCCTCCGAGCGCCCGCCAGACCGGTATGCCGAGTTGGTACCTGCGGACGTTCGTGTAGCCAGCTTCCAACAGTTCAGACGCCAGTCGTTTGCTCTTTCCGCAGAAAGGCCCGTTGCAGTATAAAACCATCGGGGCCGCTTTATTGCCCTTTAGCACGCGCCCGATTTCGGCAACGTCCGAAACGTAGAATGACATTGGCACGCCCGCCTTGGCTGAAACATTGACAGCGCCTGGGATGTGACTGATCGCGTACTCCTTGAACGGGCGTGCATCAAAGACTGTGGCGCTTTTTCCCGCGAGAATCTTCCGAAGCTCTTCTGTAGAGACCTCCTTTGCCTTCTGGTCAGTCTCCATCAGTGTGGCTTGGTGAATACTTACAGGAGACTGGGCGTTAGCAAGCCAGGGATAGGCAGCAAGCGTCATTGTGACCAGGAAGCACAAACCGATAACTGGGCTGACAATCTTTCTCATATAGACTCCATTCCCATCGGGACTTAAGGGCGCCTGACGCTCGGCATCACCGCCGCGAAACTAAACGCTCGTCATAACGGCGCAGGGCCGCGTGGCTACACTCAAGCCTCTCCGAACCTGTCGGAATATCACGCACCCTCTCAAGGTATTCGACGAAGATCGGAAAATCAATCTCTCGCCTTCCTCACGCTCAAGCCAATAAAGTAGCCGATCCATCTTTATGCAGCCGCCAGGCAGGCCCACCTGATAAAAGATAATCGCCCGCGCATTAGCAACAAGCTTTCGGAATAGCTATCCCGTCTCTGCCCGTTCATGACTTACAACAGCTCTATCCCCTGGAAAGCGAAAGCAATCGAACGTCTGAGTTGTAGCGGCGGCGCGAATTCATTCAAGCATCGCCGGATGAATCAAGTTGCGAAACACGCTCCCGCCACTCGCGTCCAACGTTTGTTGAACTAAGCGCTACGCGCAGACAAAACCGGTGGTCCACAGTCTGAAATAACTCGATCATTCTCCTCACAACTCATTTCCTAGCTACACTGCGCTAAACCAGCCCGAGTTCTGTCCAAGGAAGCAGGGCCGTTCAACTTTTCCATCTGGAGGTGTAACCATCACTGAACTGCGAAAGAGAATGATCGAGTCTCTGCAGTTGCGCGGCTTGTCCGCACGCACGCAAGAAAGTTACGTCCGCGCGGTCCGGCACTCAGCGAACATTATCACAAGTCACCGGCCCTGATCAGCGCGGAAGAGCTGCGCCAGTACTTCCTCTATCTGAAGAACGTCAAGCATTACTCACGCAACACCATGACCATCGCCATTTGCCTATCCATCACTTCCTCGTCACCTTCACCCTGCCGACGGTTCTGGCAGTCGCCGTCTACCTTCGTTTCGAGGTTAGCGTTTATTTACCCCTCCGCAAACTTGTGAGGAAGAGCAGCCGCGTGTGAGGTCCAGTTGAAAACCAGTGAAATGGTTCGCAGCAGGAGGATAACTGGCCCCACACGCTTGCGACGAGCAGGCGCGCAGCGAATTAATCTAACTGCTTCGCGATTGACGGTTGCGTAAGGCGTTGGGTGTGTTTCGCCGGGCAGACGTAGCCAGAGCTCAGTCGAATCTTCTACGCGGAAGCCGCCATCGGACCAAAAGACCCGATTGGCCGCGATGCCGTGCGTCGCGACCAAATAGTTTCGAGCACGGCGGGCGCGGGCTCTCGCCCAGCCTTTGCAAGTACGAAGTCCGCCATAAGAGAAGATGTAAACTACGCTGCCTGGAGACTGCCTAAGCATATTTGCGTAACGATCGAGAACTGGTTTTTCGTCACGCCACCGGATATTGCCATATTCATCGCGGGGGATGGAGTCGACGGGCCGTTGCCGTGAAGAATCCTGTGCCAGCACCGGAGCGGCGATTAACAGAAAGAGAATAGATGGGAGGATGCCTTTCATGATTAATGGAGACTAGCGCATAACGCCCGGCATCACCCGCGCCCCTATTCAACGTACATGAGAGGCATCGTGGAGGGGCGTCGGGTGCATGCCGTTGTTGAACTAAGCGCTGCGCGCAGATAAGACCGTTGGTCCACAGTCTGAAGATAAACTCGATCATTCTCCTCACCTATCCAGTCCCGCTACACTTCCCTAAAACAGCCCGACTTCTGTCCCGGAAACAGGCTGTTCATTT
>JBGSWR010000078.1:0-25262 GCA_041751855.1 Pyrinomonadaceae bacterium | reverse complement strand
GAAAGAACAAGCCAGACCAGATAATAAGCACCTCACTTCAACTAGTGCCCTGCGCGGCTAGTGCTGTAACACATGATTCCCACGTTCATCCGCATTGATGGTTAATTTCTATGTATCTATTAGCCGCACAGGACACTAGAGGCGACTCGCGCAAGTTAACCTCGACGTCAGTACAAAAAGCATTATGTTTAAACTCATGATCCTTGTCCTCGCCCTTTTTATGGTGGTTGCTAATCTATTTCCTGTAACCTCTGGTAGCCCCTTGGTTCAAATCAATCCGAGGCCTTCTAAGGATGGCGCCATCAACCCATCTTCTATCCCAGATTATGTAGCTTATGAGTTTTTCTTGCCATCAGGTGGCGAAACTTGCTGAACTATCAACTCGCTGGCATTATCGCGTTCGTTCCATCAAAAACTGCTCCAACGGTCTGGAGCTGACAGGAAACTGGCCCTTCTTTGTTTGTCACCGGTCTTCTCACTACTTCCAGCCAAAACAACACCATGACCTTCGACATTGTGATTAAAGACGGAACTGTTATCGACGGCAGTGGCGCTCCTGCATTCAAAGCGGATGTCGGACTCAGAGACGATCGCATCGTTCGCATCGGCAATCTCCAGGACGTCAAGGCAAATCGAGTTATCGACGCGCGTGACCTGATCGTGGCACCCGGCTTCATCGATATGTTGGGCCAGTCGGAACACCTGTTGCTCATCGACCCTCGCGGAATGAGCAAGATTATGATGGGCATCACGACCGAGATCACCGGCGAAGGCGAATCCGCGGCTCCCATGAACGAACGCCTGATCAAGGAGCAGGAAGAGTTCAATAAACGCTATAACCTGACTATCGATTGGCACACGCTGGATGAATACTTCAAAAGGCTCGAGACACATGGGACCGGATTGAACCTCGGCACGTTTATTGGCGCGACTCAGGTACGCGCCTACGTGATCGGCTTCGATGACCGCAAACCCACCGCTTCCGAATTGGACCAGATGAAACGACTCGTCGCGGAAGCGATGGAGGATGGCGCAATGGGACTTTCTACGTCGCTTCAGTACGTCCCGGCACGCTTTGCAAAAACTGATGAAATTGTCGAGTTGGCAAAGGTGGCCCGAGAATACGGTGGAATCTACATCACTCACCAACGCAGCGAAGCTAATGCAATCGACGCATCCCTGGACGAGGTCTTTGATATTGCCCGCCGCGCCCAAATACCTACTGAGATCTGGCACCTGAAAACGGCTTACAAAAGGAACTGGGGGCGAATGCCAGAGGTACTCGACCGAATCAAAGACGAGCGTGCTGCGGGAATCGATATCACCGCGAATGTTTACCCGTATATCGCCGGCAGCACATCGCTCCGTGCTTGCCTGCCCCCGTGGGCTCTCGAAGGTGGAACCGAACATATGTTGGATCGCCTCAAAGATGCAGCAACCAGAGAAAGGATTAGAAAGCATCTGCTGGTTGACTCGGACATTTGGGAAAACATCTATCTCGGTAGCGGCGAGGCGAGTGGTATTCTCATTAGCTCCGTCGTCAACCCTGATCTCGAGTTCCTACAGGGCAAACGTTTATCTCAGATAGCAGAAGAACGTAGGAAGGATTCGATAGAAACTCTTTTTGATCTGATTCTCGCGGATAAAGGCGAAACCGGCGCAATCTATTTCATGATGGACGAGAGCGATCTGCGCGCAGCGATGCGGGCGCCGTTCGTCAGCTTTTGCACGGACACAGGCGCGCGAGCTACAGATGGGCCACTGTCGCGAACCAAATCACACCCGCGAGGCTGGGGCAGCTATCCGCGGATCCTTGGACGGTATGTACGCGAGGAGGGACTACTGACGCTCACTGAGGCGATTCATAAGATGACTGGCATGCCGGCAACACGGGTCAACCTCCAAGACCGGGGATTCATTCGCGAGCAGATGTTTGCGGACATTACTATCTTCAACCCGCGCACTGTCATCGACAAAGCAACTTTTGAAAAGCCCAACCAGTATCCGGAAGGCATCCACTATGTGATTGTCAATGGACAGATCAGTGTGGACA
This sequence comes from Pyrinomonadaceae bacterium, assembly GCA_041751855.1. GTDB lineage: Bacteria > Acidobacteriota > Blastocatellia > Pyrinomonadales > Pyrinomonadaceae > PSRF01. The sequence goes on along the minus strand of JBGSWR010000078.1, from coordinate 23,209 downwards.
AGGGCAAACGCACGCCGGCGCTCGCCGGCAGGACTCTACGTGGCCCCGGGTACAAGGGCGGAAGATAAGAGTACCATGGCGCTTCAGAGCGAAACTGGCTGAAGATACCATCGGGGCTTTAGCCGGTGGAGTGTCAGTTTCACGCTAACACAAGCGCCCTCTCGCAGGCGGATACCATCGGGGCTTTAGCCGATGGAGTTTCAGTTTCACACTAATGTTAGGCCGAAACTGAAACTCCATCGGCTAAAGCCCGATGGTATCTACTTTGCCCTCCTCATAGGTCGTGTGTCTGCGGTTCGGGTTTCGAATCAAAGCCCCTGTAAAAGGGCAGATGGAATTAACCCAGGTTACACAGACTTGACCCCGAGGCGACACCGTACCACCCTCATATTGCAATCCACACTGGACAGTCAGATCAGATCGACTTGATGATCTTCCGATACTGGTCCTCGTTGAAAGCCTTTAACGTTTCTGTTTGCAAGTTCCCCTGTGAGCCGAGGCTCAACAGTGCGCGGGCAACAGTCTCATCGTCCGGTGCTTCAATAACGCAGAGCAGGTCATACCGGCCCATCATGAGATAAGTGTCCTTAATCTCGACTCCAAACTTATGAAACGCTTTGCGGCCGGCGTCCAGTCGTTTGGGACTGTCCTTAACTCGCGCGATACCCTGCTGAGTCCATTTCATTAGCGTGATGTAAGTAGGCATTGTGATTCTCCTTTGGCATTCGAGTCCATCTAGACCTTGAGAAAGATCTTCCTCCTGTAAAGCAGCCACATCAGGCCCAGCCAGACAAGAAGGAAGGCAATGGCAAACATCAACGAAGCATTTAGCGGCGATGCCCATGTGGCAAACAAATTGCGATAGAGCCAGGCCTTCAGGGTGATCTCCGCGCCATCCAGCGCTTCGAGTTTTATCAAACTCAGCAACCGGGCCATCAAACCCGACCCCACGAAGAGCGCGATCGCGTTTACGCCGAAGATCACAAACGGTCTAGCCCATAATCGATGCCGCTTGATGTCGATCAACCAGTAGCACAAGGCTAAAAACTGAAGGGCCATTCCTCCAGAAAAGAACACATAAGAGCTCGTCCACAACGCCTTGTTAATCGGGAAGAACGGGTGCCAGGACCAACCGATGAAGATACAGAGCGCACCAACTACAAAGAGCCCGGTCACCTTCTCATAAGCCGATCTTGCAGTTCGCAGCCATTTACCCGTCATCACCCCGAACAAGGTGGTGGCGATGGCGGGAATCGTGCTCAAAAGCCCTTCGGGATCATAGATCTTCGCAGCGGCCCAAACGTGTTTACCAAACACCGTGCGATCGATATATGAAGCGAGGCTGCCTTCCTTGCTCAAATCGCCGGCGGGAAACCCAGGAGCGGCGAAGCGAGTCAGCAGGAACCAGTAAACGACGAGCAGCGCAATCGTGATGAAAAGCAGGGTTCGGTCTTTTGTTCGTAGAAAGATAATTGAGGCGATGAGATAGCAAATCGCGATCCTTTGTAGGACACCGGGTATCCTGATCTCGGTGAAATCGAAGTAGGGAAAACCACTCAAGAACAGACCCAGGGCGAAGATGATTGCGCTACGCCTCAGAATTTTTAACATGAGGACGCGCTGGTTGGCGCCCGTCTCCAAACGCGGCCCTAAGGCAAGAGGAATGGCGACGCCAACGATGAACAGAAAAAAGGGGAAGATGAGATCGGTAGGGGTCCAGCCGTGCCAGTCAGCATGGCCGAGAGGCCAATAGAGATGCCCCCACGATCCGGGATTATTAACAAGGACCATCCCGGCAATAGTGATGCCGCGGAAGACATCGAGGGAGATGAGCCGGTCTCCCGATGCACCTGGTTGATTTTTGCTCATGGTTTCAGCAGGTGTTAGGGACGAACCAGACGCAGATTTGCAGTTCGTGCTAGAGTAAATCGTATTTGAATGAATCAATCTTAGCCTGCTTTATATTTTGTGAACTTGCAGGCGCTGCCGGAACAAACCGACTATTTAACTGAATTCGAGCGGGATTACAACGTTCAATGTTGTGAGGCGGGGAGAGGAGATTCAAAATTGTCGCTGATGCTTCAGGAGATTTCTGAGCAACCGCAAGCGCTCGCACGGACCATCGATGCGGAACGCGCTAAGATCGCGCGGCTAGGAAAGTTTCTAAAGGAACGCGATATTGATCTGATCGTTCTGGTCGCGCGCGGCAGTTCGGACAATGCCGCTCTGTTTGGTCGATATCTACTGGAGATTGCGACAAGCATTCCCGTCTCTCTCTCGGCTCCATCTGTCCATACGATGTACGGCGCGCGGTTGAAGCTTCAGCGCGCACTGGTAATCGGTGTTTCGCAATCGGGTGAGGGCGAAGATATCAATCAAGTTCTGGCAAATGCGCGAGAGGGCGGCGCCTTCACCATCGGCATCACAAACGAACCAACCTCATCAATGACCAGCATCGTTGACGAGACGCTGCTGATGCATGGCGGTCGCGAACGGTCCGTCGCTGCGACGAAGACTTTCACGGGACAGATGATGCTTTTCTATATGCTCGCCTCCGAACTTGCTCCCGAGACTCCCCGGCTTACTTATGATCTGATTCCAGACTTTGCCGCCCGAGCCGTCGAGCAGAGGCCCGCAATTCTTGAACTCGTCCAACGGTATGTCTTCATGGAAAACTGCGTGGTAGTCGGGCGAGGACTTGCTTACGCGAATGCTTACGAACTGGCTCTTAAGCTGATGGAAACCTGTTACGTTGTTGCTGAGCGCTTTTCGTCGGCAGATTTCCTGCACGGCCCGGTCGCGATGGTCGAGCGTCATTTCCCTGTGATCCTTTTTGCGCCGCCGGGGGTCATGCTTCCTGGTGTGAAGGACTTGATTGAGCGACTGCGCGAACTTCATGCAGACACGTTGGCAATCACGAGCGACCTGGATACGGCCGGCAAGTGCTCGCGCGCGATCATCCTGCCGCGCGAGATCGACGAGTTCCTGGCGCCTATTCCTTATATTATTCCCGGCCAGATGTTTGCGGCCCTGCTGGCAGAGGCAAAGGGACTTGATCCAGATGCGCCGCGTTCTTTATCAAAAGTTACGAGAACGTTATAGTAAAGGAGAGTCGCTCATGAAGATCGAATTAAAAGAGCTTTCTGCCGGTCCAGTATACGCACAGGTTCGCGAGCAGATTGAGCACCAGATTCGCGAGAAAGCCATCTCGTCAGGCGAACTCCTTCCCTCCCCCGCCGCACTGGCGCGCCAGCTCTCGGTAGATAAGGGTGAAATCCAACGCGCGTATTTCGAATCGGAACAAGCTGGCCTCATCGTAAAAGAGTCGGGAAAAGACTTTCTGGGCCAAGCGAAGATTACCTATCGAGTGGTTTAGCATTTGGTCAGTCGGTAGGCAGTGAGCGGTGAGCGGTGGAGCGGTGAGTAGTGAGCAGTGACGGTGAGCAGTGAGCGGTGAGCAATGAGCGGTGAGCGGTGAGTAGTGAGCGGTGAGCTTTAGTCATAGGAAACTCCCGACTTGAAAATTAACCTCTCATTCTCCCCAACCTTTAGAGGCTGGGGTTCAGCGGCAAAAGGAATGAAGCGAACCATTTTAATGGTTTCCCGCTGTTTGCCGTTCCTTACTCCTGCATAACCCGACCTGAGTCCCAACCTGAATTGAGAGGATGAAAGTTCACGCAGGATTTACACCGTCACTAGCTGTGTATGTTGACCTCACACATCTGTTTTCACGTTTCTTTTGGCCCCGCTGCGTAATCTGCGGATTCGCTTTTCCCCCCTTGTGACGAATGCAACTTTGACATGCTATTCTTTCGATCGTTGAAATGATAAAGGCAAGTTTTCGGCAAGCGCGAAAGTGGCGGAATTGGCAGACGCGCCAGACTTAGGATCTGGTACCGAAAGGTGTGGGGGTTCGAGTCCCCCCTTTCGCACCATCGTGACGCCGACAGATTTCCCTTGGATTGGCATCCACGAAATGACACGGATAAAGGAGAACTCGTGTTTACGTCGAGTGGTTTCGTGAATCAAAGTCGCAACAAATCTTAAAAGGAAGGCGCCCGGCTCGATCGCTTGCCGGGCCTTATTTAATGAAGACTGAATTGATCGATGTCTCCCCGACCCGCAAGGAGATCAAAATAGAAATTGAACCCGAGACTCTGCGCGAGGCTTATGACCGCATCAGCGCGCTGTACGCTAAGAAAGTCAGTGTGCCCGGTTTCCGTCCCGGCCACGCTCCGCGCTCAGTTGTTAGCACTCGTTTCAAAGCAGAGATTCGCACGGACCTACTGCGTGAGATTGTTCCGGATGCCATAAACAACGCCATCACTGAACTACAACTTCAACCCCTCGGCGAACCTGACGTCCATTTGGATAACACCGACGCCCTGAATCGTCCGGGCGACGAAGCTCTCTCGGTCCATGTCCACCTGGAAGTGTTGCCACAAGTTGAGCTGAATGAATACAAAGGCGTTGAAGCCGTCCGGAGCGTCCGGCCTGTTTCGGATGCGGATGTTAATGAACTGATCGATCATCTGCGCGAAGCGTCGGCTTCGCTTCAGCCGATAGAAGATCGTGGCGCTGCCCTGGGAGATACGGTAACGGTTGATTTTACGGGCAAGTTTATCGAGCCGGCGGGTGACGAGGATATAAACGTCGAAGATGTCGACGTTGTTCTGGGAGGCGAAGGCGTACAAGTTGAGTTCACGGAAAATCTTATCGGGACGCTGCCCGATGAAGAGAAGACCTTTCTCGTTAGTTATCCAGGAGACTACCCAGCACAAGGTCTGGCAGGAAAGAAGGTTGAATATAAAGCCACGGTGAAGGCTGTACGAATCAAGGAATTGCCCGAGCTCGACGACGAATGGGCGCGCAGCGTGGGTGATGAGACTGAAACGCTTGAAACCCTGCGCGAGAAGTTGCGCAAGGATCTCGAGAATCGTAGCCGTGCCGATGCAGACCAAAATCTCCGAAATGATGTAATGCGGAAGCTTCTGGCGCAGCATGACTTTGAAGTACCCGAGACGCTTGTCGATCACCAGACGAACCAAAGGTTACAGGGCGTTGTCCGCGACATGATTGGCCGGGGAATCGATCCTCGGTCCCAGGAGTTGGACTGGGAAAGCGCGCGGGTTGAATTAAGGGTCCAGGCTGCGGACGCCGTCCGCGTTTCGTTGCTTCTCGAAAAGATTGCCGAACAGGAGAACCTCAGTGTTAGCGACGAAGAGATTGAGAATGAGATCGATTCCATCGCAGAGTTCTCTCGGCAGCCGCGAGAGAAAGTTGTTGCTGCCTTGACAAAGGAAGGAGGCGAACGTAGCATCGCGAACAGATTGCGCAATCGAAAAGCGCTCGATTTGTTGATTGAAAATGCGCGTGTAACCGAGGAAGAATGGCGTGAGGAAACGTCACCAGCCGAGGGCTCAATCACCAATCCAACGGTCGAGGAAGCCGAAGCGCAATCCAATCAGAATAACGAGGAAGGGCGCAAGACGGACGCAAGCTCTTCTCTATAGCCTCGATGGTGGTGGCGCCCCCCACCCAAAATAGCAAAAAGATTCCTGAGAGGTTTTTTGACATGGCCCTAGTCCCGATGGTCGTCGAGCAAACGTCGCGCGGCGAACGCGCTTTCGACATCTACTCACGGCTTCTTAAAGACAACATCATTTTTCTTGGCACTCCGATTGACGATCAAATTGCAAATTTGATTGTTGCCCAGCTTCTTTTTCTTGAAGCAGAAGATCCCGAAAAAGATATAAACGTCTACATCAATTCACCGGGTGGTTCGATTACGGCCGGCATGGCTATTTACGACACGATGCAGTTTATTCGACCTGATGTTACGACTATCTGCGTGGGACAATGCGCATCGATGGGGGCACTCCTGCTGGCCGCCGGCGCCAAAGGTAAACGGTTTGCCCTACCTAACTCGCGCATCCTGATCCATCAGCCCACTGGGGGCTCGCAGGGGCAAGCAACGGACATTCGAATTCAGGCCGAGGAGATTCTGAGGATGCGTGAACTAACTTCCCAGATTATCGCCAAACATACCGGCCAGTCGTATGACACCGTGGAACGCGACGTTGAACGCGATAAGATCATGTCCTCAATCCAAGCCAAGGAGTATGGGTTGATCGACGAAGTAATCGCGCATCGCGAATGAAGTCAAGGTCACCGCGCGGAGGCACGCAGATGATTGCGAAGATGAAAGCTCGAGGATTCCGCTGTTCGTTTTGCGGTCGAGCCAAAGGCGAGGTGGCAAATATCATTACCGGAACACCCCAGCGTGCGGCCGGTGTTCCCAGAAAAATGATTGGCAAGAGCGCATTCATTTGTAACGAATGCGTTCGTCGCTATTACCAGATGGTCACTGCCGCGGAGGTTGCAGGCAAACCGGCCGTGAGCCCGAAGTAGGACCGGGTACGATCACTTTTTAAGGAGTTCCCCTACAGACAATGGTGAGACGAACCGACGATACGTTGCGCTGTTCATTCTGTGGCAAATCTCAGAATGAGGTGAAGAAGCTCATTGCCGGGCCGACGGTCTATATCTGTAACGAATGCATCGACATCTGCAATGAGATAATCACTGACGATCAACAGGCCGAGTCTGTTGCTACTCGTCCCCCGCTTCCAAAACCCGGCGAGATCAAGAATTTCCTCGACGAGTACGTCATCGGACAAGAAGAGACTAAAAAGCGGCTCGCCGTTGCCGTCTATCAACACTACAAGAGAATCGAATTAGGCCGGCGGCGCTCAGAGGTCGAAATCCAGAAGGCCAATATCCTTCTGATCGGCCCGACGGGCACCGGCAAAACTCTGCTCGCCCAAACGCTAGCCCGTATGCTCAGCGTTCCTTTCACGATCGTCGACGCTACAACTTTGACTGAAGCAGGCTACGTGGGCGAAGACGTCGAGAACATAATTCTGAAACTGCTACAGTCGGCTAATGGCGACGTGGAGCGAGCGCAACAAGGCATCATTTATATAGACGAAGTCGACAAGATCTGTCGTAAGGATGAGAACCCCTCGATTACCCGCGATGTATCCGGCGAGGGTGTACAACAAGCGCTGTTGAAAATCCTGGAAGGCACGGTTGCGAACGTTCCTCCTCAAGGCGGTCGCAAGCATCCCCATCAGGAGTTCTTCCCGGTTGACACTACAAACATTCTTTTCCTTTGCGGCGGCGCCTTCGTTGGCCTGGAGAAGGTAATCGAGCGCCGGTTGCGCAATAAGTCGCTCGGTTTCCACGCGGAGATCAAGTCCGGCCCGGCTCGCCACTCGGAAGTCCTCGCCCACGTCCAGCCCGAAGACCTGATTCGCTACGGCTTAATTCCCGAGTTCGTTGGCCGGCTTCCGGTCTGCGGCGTGCTTCACGAACTTGATGAAGGCGCTCTGATCAAGATTCTGACGGAACCGAAGAATGCTTTAGTGAAGCAATATCAGAAGAAGTTCGACTTCGATAATGTGAAGCTGAAGTTTACCGAGGACGCTCTTAAGGCTGTTGCCCGCCAGGCAGTCGAACGCAAGGTAGGCGCCCGCGGTTTGATGATGATTCTTGAAGAGTTGCTTCTTGATGCGATGTATACGCTACCATCACAGAAACGCATCAAAGAGTTTGTCATTAACAGCGAGATGGTCGAGCGTCGCCGTGCTGTACCCGGGGAGGGGCTCACAGGCGTCGATGGCGCGGCTGCCTGAACCGCATATGGTCGAAAAGTAGCGCACCAGCGGGAAATGATTTAGAATTGGGCGTCTAGAAAAGGGGCGAGACGGCAGTTTGGGCGGCTCGCCTTTATTTTACAGCAGGTTAAAATTTCAACTATCAATTTTATGGAAGAATACTCTGACCATACCCCCACCGACGTGGCCTGGTACCCAATGGTACCTATTCGAGATGTCGTAATTTTCCCTTTTACAAAAGTTGCATTTAAGATTGGGCGGCCCGGTTCCGTTCGCGCTCTCGAAGAGGCGCTGGCATCAGACCGCACCATCTTTCTCGCCACTCAGCATGATGCCACCATTGATGAGCCCCGGCCGGGGCAGATTTATGGGATCGGGACACTTGGACGAATCCTGCAATCACAAAAACAGGAGAACGGCCAAATCAAGGTCGTGGTTGAGGGGCGAGAGCGCGCCACTACCGTCCGGGTTGAAAATGCGGAGGGAACGTTCAAGGCGCTGGTTCGCCGTGCCCCCGTGGTAAGCGAAGATGGCACTCGACTCGAAGCTCTAATTCAGAAAGTCGGCCAACTGGTCGAGCAACATCTTCGACTCGCTCCCGATACTCAGACAGATGCACTGCAAACGGCACTACGCAATCATGAGCCCTCGCACCTCGCCGATGCGCTGGCCTCGCAACTGCGAATCTCTGTCGAAGACAAACAGGGACTGCTGGAACTTTTTTCCACTCAGGCGCGCCTGCAAAGACTTATCGAACTGCTTGAGCTGGAGATCGACAAACGTCAGCTCGACCGCACCATCCAAAGCCGCGTCAAGCGACAGATGGAGAAGGCCCAAAAAGAGTATTACCTCAACGAACAGATCAAGGCGATTCACAAAGAGTTAGGTCGCAAAGACGAAAAGGCTGAACTCGAAGAACTCAAGAAGAAGATCGAAGAAGCCGGGATGACTGACGAGGCGAAGGAGAAGGCCCTTCAGGAACTCCATCGGCTCGAAGCGATGCCACCGATGTCTGCCGAGGGTACCGTGTCCCGCACCTATATCGACTGGCTCGTCAGTGTGCCCTGGAAGCAGAAGACGAAGGAGATCAGGGACCTGAGCAAGGCCGAGGACGTGCTCAATGATGACCACTACAGCCTCGAAAAGATCAAGGAACGAATTCTCGAGTATCTGGCTGTCCGCCAGCTCGTGAAAAACCCTCGAGGCTCGATTCTCTGCTTTGTTGGACCGCCGGGCGTAGGCAAGACAAGTCTCGGCAAATCAATAGCCCGTGCTACAGGTCGAAAGTTCGTTCGTCTCTCATTAGGTGGTGTGCGCGATGAAGCTGAGGTCCGGGGACACCGGCGCACCTACATCGGCGCGCTGCCTGGACAGATCATCCAGATGATGAAAAAGGCCGGAACGGTCAACCCGGTTATGCTGCTGGATGAGGTCGACAAGTTGGGCGCAGATTTCCGCGGCGATCCAAGTGCTGCTCTGCTCGAAGTGTTGGACCCGGAACAGAACCACACATTCCAGGACCACTACCTCGATGTAGAATACGATCTCTCCAAGGTCTTCTTCATCGCCACCTCGAACGTGTTGCACACGATTCCCCCCGCCCTTCAGGATCGGCTTGAAATTTTGAGACTCTCCGGTTACACGGAGCGCGAGAAGCTCGAGATTGCCAAACGGCATCTAGTCGCCAAGCAGGCCGAAGCAAATGGCCTTCGCGGCGACCAGGTGGTTTTCGTTGATGAGGGCTTATACGAAATCATTCGGCACTACACACGCGAAGCCGGAGTGCGTAACCTCGAGCGGGAGATCGGCTCATGCTGCCGCAAAGTGGCTCGTAAGTTTGTGTCAGAACAGGTGGCTGAGGACTTTAAGGACATCGTCAATGCTGAACGTGTTCGCGAGATGCTTGGCCCAATCAAGTTTCGCCAGCAAGGCATGGGCGCTTCAAGTGAAATCGGTCTCGCGACCGGGCTGGCCTGGACCGAGGTTGGGGGTGAAGTACTTCAGATTGAAGCGACGCTGGTAAAGGGTCGTGGCGGCGTCACCTTAACAGGCAAACTCGGCGATGTAATGCAGGAGTCTGCTCAGGCGGCACTAACTTGCATCAAAGCGCGCGCGGAACGTCTGGCGATGAGTCTCGACTTTATTCGCAAGCGCGACCTGCACATTCACATCCCTGAAGGCGCCATTCCGAAAGACGGTCCGTCGGCAGGTATCACGATGGCAACTGCTATGGCTTCGGCCCTGACACGTATGCCGGTGAGGAGGAATGTGGCGATGACTGGCGAAATAACTTTGCGCGGACGTATATTGCCAATCGGCGGCGTTAAGGAAAAGCTGCTTGCCGCTCACCGCTTTGGAATCGATACGATTATTCTTCCCAAAGATAACGAAAAGGATCTGCCTGAGGTCCCCGAGGAAGTGCGCGATGCGCTCTGTATCAATCTGGTAGAGACGATTGATGAGGTGTTGGCGCTTGCGCTCGAGGATGCGTGTCCAACAGGGGCTGAGGCAACCGAGGGATCCGATGCGCCGCCCCTCTGGAATACCGAACCCCCTTCCCAGGGCATTCAAACAAGCTAGTCAGTTTCTGTTATACCTAAGAGTTCTTAAGCTCGGGCGTCATGAAGACGCCTCTGAGACTAAGGATTGCCGTCGTGGTGGCTTTTGCTCCGATGAGGGGAGCAAATATTCCCTCAGAGGGGCGGTAGCGTGCCGACCATCTCAGTTCATTCTACTTATAAGGAGAGACGATAGTGGGAAAAAGTAAAGATGCCGATCTGATTCTGAAACTGTATGACTTAAGGCGGGAATCCGTGATGCGCGAGGCGCGTAACTGGTTCTTCAGCTTTAATCCGGAAAGCGCTCAAGACTTCATTGACGTACTCGTCGGCGATAAGAGCCCCTATTTCCGTATGGTCGTTTCTTACTGGGAAATGGCTGCGTCATTTGTCAATAACGGCGCCATCGACGAGCAGATGTTCAACGACGCGAATGGTGAGCATGTCTTTGTTTATGGGAAGATTGAGCCCTTTCTCGGTGAACTCAGGCAGATATTCGGTTCAGCGGAATACCTGGCGAATCTTGAGAAATTGGTTCGGCGCCTCCCCAACATTGATCAACGCATCGCTGATATGCGGGAGCGGATGAAGCGCCTGATGGCTTTGCGTGAAGAGAAGGCGGCGAAGGCTGCGACCTAAGCTTTACAATGAAGATCACGAGCGCGGAGTTTCTTAAGAGCGCCTTTAAGGAGGAGGATTGGCCGACAGACCTGAAACCCGAGATCGCATTCATGGGACGATCGAATGTCGGCAAATCGAGCCTGATCAACTCCCTGCTTCGCGTTCGTGGTCTGGCGCGCACGTCTTCCACACCGGGCCGAACCCAGTCGCTGAATTTCTTTGAGCTAAACAAGCGGTTTCGTTTCGTTGACCTGCCGGGCTTTGGTTACGCTCGGGTCCCGGAAACCATCAGATCCACCTGGGGCGAAATGGTCACAAGCTACCTTGCCAAGCGGAGCCAGCTTGTGCTATCAATTCACCTCGTAGATTCGCGCCACGAACCCACAAAACAGGATTTGCAGCTTCACGAGTGGCTAAAGCACTATACAAAGCCACGAATATTGGTCGCCACGAAATCCGACAAGCTTTCAAACAACGAGTTGCGAGGGCAGATGGAGCACGTCAAGGGCGTGTTCGGCGAGGATCAAGTGGTGGCTTATTCCGCCAAGACGGGTCGCGGCAGAGATGAAGTTTGGCGAGCGATCGAAATTGCCCTACAAGTTTGAGGGCTTGGATGCCATTTAGCGTTACACTTTTTCAATTCCTTTGAATGTAATCCAGAACGGAATTGCAACACCCTAAACGCAACAGCCCCCTTTTGAACAACTATAGCTCCGTATTAGGCCACGCGCGGTGGACAGCAAACATCAAACCGATTGCTGGAAAAGAACCGCTCGTTACGCTCCATTGTAATTTACCGTTGAGGAGATTCTCTTTGTAAACCTCGCGAATGGCGGCAAGGTTCCAGGTAATCTGCATGGGTCTGCATAAAGCCGCCTAACCATTCCCGATTTTTCTAAATTCGGTCTTCTAAATTGATAAACATTAGGGCTGCCAGTCTACAGACCGGTCGGCAGCCAGAAAGAAAGTTCTTAGAGAGACAAGCTAAAATGTCACAAAGATCACGTTCACGCTCATCGAGCGCAAACACTGATGCCAACGGCGAAACTGGTGGTTCAGTAGTCGCCACGGCGGAAGTCCCCGAAAAAGAAGGTCGCGATCCTAGAGATTCACGGGAGGAAGGTTTTCTTAATCTCGCCGACCTCAAAGAGATGTCCATCTCCAAATTGACCCAGATCGCTAAAGGGATGGATGTGCCCGGCGCCACCGGCATGCGCAAACAGGAATTGATCTTCAAAGTCCTGGCTGCGCAGACCGAAAAGAGCGGCCTTATCTTCTCGGAAGGTGTGCTCGAAACACTTCCAGACGGCTTTGGCTTCCTGCGCGCCCCGGAGTACAACTACCTTCCTGGACCGGATGACATCTACGTGTCGCCTTCACAGATTCGAAAGTTTGATCTAAGAACGGGGGACACCGTAAGTGGCCAGATCCGGCCACCCAAGGAAGGCGAGCGTTACTTTGCGCTCATCAAAGTCGAAGCCATCAATTTTGAGTCACCGGATCAGGCTCGCGAGAAGGTGTTTTTTGACAACCTTACGCCCCTCTATCCAGATGAGCAGCTCAAGATGGAACTCGCGGCAGACAATCTATCTGCCCGAGTCATCGATCTGGTAACACCGCTTGGCAAGGGCCAGCGAGGACTCATCGTCGCGCCACCACGCACCGGCAAGACGATGCTGCTACAAACAATTGCCAATTCGGTAACGCAAAACCACCCGGAAACGACCCTTATCGTCCTCCTCATCGATGAACGGCCAGAAGAGGTTACCGACATGCAGCGGTCGGTAAACGGCGAGGTGATCTCTTCAACTTTTGATGAACCGCCCACCCGTCACGTTCAGGTCGCGGACATGGTAATTGAGAAGGCAAAACGACTCGTTGAACACAAGCGCGATGTTGTGATTCTGCTTGATTCGATCACCAGGCTCGCACGTGCGCACAACGCAGTGGTTCCCCCGAGTGGCAAGATCCTCTCTGGCGGTATCGATTCGAATGCGCTACAGCGACCGAAGCGCTTCTTTGGCGCGGCACGCAATATCGAAGAGGGCGGCTCGTTAACGATCATCGCCACGGCCCTGATCGACACCGGGTCGCGTATGGACGACGTAATCTTCGAGGAGTTTAAAGGAACCGGTAACTCCGAAATTCACCTCGACCGTCGTCTCAGCGACAAACGTCTCTTCCCAGCTATCGACCTGCAACGTTCAGGTACACGCAAGGAGGAGTTGCTGATCAGCAAAGAGGACCTGAATCGTATCTGGGTCATGCGCCGCGTGCTCAACCCCCTCTCCCCGGTCGAGCAGATGGAAGTCGTGCTTGAGCGTCTCGAAAAGACGAAATCAAACGCCGAGTTCCTGGCCTCAATGCAAAGTTAACATGTAGCCCCCACGCGGACGAACGTTCTTCCCCGTGGGGGCTTCGTGTGAGTTCATTGCCCCACTTGAAACAGCAGCAAAGAGAATGCGTATTGCCTTCCTTTCGTCCGAGGTTGTGTCTTTCGCCAAAACGGGTGGCCTTGCTGATGTGGTAGGCGCGCTTCCGAAGTCCCTCCGCCGGTTCAATATCGAAACAGTTTCCATACTCCCGCTCTACAACCAGGTAGACCGCGCGCTCTTGAGCGATCAGATCATTGAAGACATTGCGGTCGAATGGCGGGGTCAGGAGCTCCGCGTTCCGGTGCGGCTAAGCGATGCCGGAGGCATACCTGCCTATCTCATTGAATCAGACTATTTCTCGCGACCTTCTATCTACGGTTATGAGGACGATCATGAGCGCTTCGCCTTCTTTTCGCGAGCCGCGCTTTCACTTCTCAAGCAGATCGATTGGCGGCCGGATGTCGTACACGGCAATGACTGGCCCTGCGGGTTCGCCATGGCAGAATTGCGTAGCCGGCGCAAGGTTGACACTTTTTTTGCGAACGCGCGCTCGCTTTTCTCGATTCATAATATGGCCTACCAGGGAGCCTTTGAAGCCTCCGATCTGTGGTGGTTGGGCTTCGGCGAGCAAGGCGACCGCGATGACTTCATGTTGCAGGGGACTGCCTCAGCTCTCAAAGCAGGGCTGCTGGCCGGCGACGCGCTGTCAACAGTCAGTCGCCGCTATGCACTCGAAATTCAAACGCCGGAACACGGTTATGGCCTCGATTGGTTGCTCAGGGCTCGGAGCGATCGTCTCTTTGGAATCACCAACGGTGTCGATTACGAAATCTGGAACCCGGAAACTGATCCCCATATAGCCGCTAACTTCACTGCTTCAGATTTGTCAGGTAAACGAATCTGCAAAGGAGATTTGCTGGGCCGCTTTGGCCTTCCCGAGGAGCTTGACCGACCCGTTCTTGCCATTATCTCAAGACTTGGGGCGCAGAAGGGCTACGACCTAATACGAGAGTTGGCCAGCGAAATTTTGCAGACAGGCTCGTTTTTCATTGCGTTGGGCGCGGGGGCCAGAGAGTATGAGGACTTTCTGCAAAGCTGGCGTGATAGCGCGCCGCTCCAGGTAGGTATCTACAAGGGTTACGCTCCTGAGGCGCTGGTACATCAGATCGAAGCCGGATCCGATATTTTTCTGATGCCGTCCCAATATGAGCCCTGTGGACTGAACCAAATGTACAGCATGCGCTACGGAACTGTGCCTATTGTGCGGGCTACTGGCGGGCTAGACGACACGGTCGAAGGCTATGACTCGACCCGTCAAACAGGGAACGGGTTTAAGTTTGAGCCCTATAATGCCGGTGCGCTGCTTGAAAAAATACGAGAAGCCCTTTACTTTTATGGACGAACTAATGAGTGGCAAGTGATCCAGCGCAACGGTATGTCGATGGACAACTCATGGACAGCAGCCGCGCAGAAGTACGCCGAGCTATATCGGTACGTTGGTAACCTGTCATAGTCATTGCATTAATTGATAGGTCATCCGGAGAAGTTAACCGCCCAGGTTCTATCAAATTCCAAGGAGATTTAGTAAATGAGTGATTACGTAAACGAAGTAAGTGACAACAGCTTTGAAAAGGATGTGTTGCAATCGGACAAACCGGTTCTGGTTGACTTCTGGGCAGCCTGGTGTGCGCCGTGTCGCATGCTTGCCCCCACCGTAGAAGCTGTAGCGGAGAAATACGCAGATTCTGCGCGCGTTGTTAAATTGAACGTGGATGACAATCCGTCAATCTCGCAGCGTTATGGAATAAAAGGGATACCCACTTTGATACTCTTTAAGAACGGCAAGGAAGAGGAACGCGTAGTAGGGGCTACCTCTAAAGAGGCTATCTCGCGGATGATCGATAAGCATGTCAGTGCCCTGGCATAAAAGGGAAGCCTGCGGCGCGGACTTTTTGCATACAAGGTTCGCGCCAGTTGTGTGTTAGAAGCGAATGAAATCACTGCGCCAGGCTGCGCTTGCAAGACAACGCTCCTTCGAGGAACGACTGGTAGAACGGCTTCGTTCGCGCAAAGTCGGGGACGCAAGGTTTCGCGCGCGCCAGGCCCAGGGCAAACTACGGCGCTTCGTCAACACCAACTTTCGCAGGCAGGAGACCGTCGCCGCCCTTTCACTGCGCCGCGGGGAATGCAATCGGTGCGGCGCCTGTTGTGAACTGCTCTTTAAATGCCCGTTTCTGAAGAGGCACAAGGACGGTACAACAACCTGCGGCATTTATGAGAACCGGCCAAACTCCTGCCGCCTGTTTCCGATCGAACGCCGCGACATCGAGGAGGTGCGCGGTTCGTGCAGTTACTACTTCATCGAGAGGCCTGTCCGGCTCGGGAAAGCCAGCTGAGGAATTTTGGATTTTTGATTTGCGATTTTTGATTTCTTTTTGCGTTGGAGCTTGTTAATCACGAATCGCAACTACTACGGATCTCTCATTTCTGATTGTTCGAGATGAAACTTTTAAATCAAAAATCAAAAATCGCAAATCAAAAATCAAAACTTCTCTTATGTCAAAAACCATCGTCGTAATCGGCGCCCAGTGGGGTGATGAAGGCAAAGGCAAGATTGTCGACCTTCTCGCCGAGCGCTTCGAGATCGTTGTCCGCTACCAGGGAGGACACAATGCCGGCCACTCAGTACAGGTGGGCGACAAGTCTTTTGTGCTTCACCTGCTTCCTTCCGGCATAGTTCATCCGGGCAAGACTTGTGTGCTGGGTAACGGGATGGTGATTGATCCGAAGGCATTTTTTGAAGAAGCGGATCGGCTAATCTCACAGGGTATCGAGGTATCACCGGAACGAGTCAAGATCAGCTCCCGGGCGCACCTGATTCTTCCTTATCATCGCGCCCTGGACCATACGAGTGAAGAGCGGTTGGGGAATGAGCGAGTAGGAACCACGCTACGCGGCATTGGTCCCGCTTATGAAGATAAAGCCGGTCGTCGGGGGATTCGCACCGCCGATGCTTTACAGCCTGAGGTTTTGCGGTCTCGGATTGAGAGAAATCTTGAGGATGCAAACCGCATCATCATGGCCTATGGTGGCGAGGCGTTGAGCGCGGATCAGATATTCAACGAAATCTCTGAGTTGGCAGAGCGTTTAGGTCCCTTCATAGCCGATACGACCCATTTTCTGAATGTCGCTGCGATTGAGGGGAGATCAATATTACTCGAGGGAGCGCAGGCGACTCTTCTCGATGTCGATCACGGAACATATCCATTTGTTACTTCTTCGAGTACGACTGCTGGCGGGGCGGCAATTGGTACTGGTCTGGCGCCGCATCGCATCACTGGAGTTCTCGGTATCGTTCGCACCTACACAACGCGGGTGGGTGAGGGACCGTTTCCAACTGAAATGTTGCTGGGTGAAGAGGAGTTGGGCCAGTTAATTCGCGAACGAGGACGGGAATACGGAGCGTCTACCGGTCGCCCACGGCGCACGGGTTGGTTTGACGCCTTTGCCACGCGGTACGCAGCGGAAATAAATGGATTTACTTCAGTAGCGCTAACTAAGCTTGACGTGCTTGATGCTCTTGATGAGATAAAAGTCTGCACGGGTTACAAACTGAACGGGGAGGTATGTGACTCACTTCCTGCCGTGTCTCAGGATTTAAGAAACGTTGAACCGATCTATGAGACCTTGCCGGGCTGGAAGAGCTCGACGGTTGGCACCACGGAAATGAATTCCCTTCCAGCCAACGCTCGGCGCTACGTCGACTTCCTCTCCGAGCAAATTGGTGTGGAAATCGGTCTAGTGTCAACGGGCCCCGAGCGCTCGCAGACAATCATCGTCCACGATTCAGCCCTCGGTGGCTGGCTAGTCCGATAAACTTCAGTTTGTCGTTTTCCCGGCTCGAAATCTCAAAGGTATTTCGGTTTTCGACAGGACGATTCGATTCCTTCAGTTTCTCGTTTCCCGGCTCGAAATCTCAACGGTATTTCCGTTTTCGTCAGGACGATTCGATTCCTTCAGTTTCTCGTTTTCCCGACTCGAAATCTCTGGGTAGCCCCAATGACTTTTGAGAAACTGTCTATGCGCGGCTGGTTGCATGAACTTCGACTACCCAAGCCAAGCACATTGGAAACGGAGGTGGCCGGAATCAGAACCGAAAGCGAAGAAGGGCTGAAAAATCGCGTTACCACAGCCTCAGTTTGATCACGAAACTTAAATATTACTACTCGATTTTTCAGCACTTCGCAGCGACCGGTAGGAACGTGCAGGATTAGGCCTACCCCAAACAACCGTGGCACCGCAGATGGCGGGACCGCTTTTATTTTCAGAGCAGAACACTGAGAACAGAAAATCTGCTCCAAACTTCATAACTCCCAGAGTTCCTGTCGAAAAACCGAAATACCCCGAAGATCAGGTCCCATGAAGACGACAAACTGAAGGAACCTCTGATCAAGTAGTTTGGCAAATTCTCTGCTTTGATCTCCGTGATCTCCGTGGTGCCGTTTCTTCGATTCAAAAGAACTCCACCACGGAGTCACGGAGGCCACCGAGAATCGAAGCCAAACTTGATCAGAGGTTCCCTCAGTTTGTCGTTTTGCCTCGCCCTTTACTTAAAAGAAAACTCGGATCGAGAGTTCTTCATACGGCAAAAACACGAGTTCAACGGAAGAAACGGCACCACGGAGTCGCGGAAAACGCTGAGACCAAGAGGACAGCCTGCTGTTCTACTGCTTTTCAGTCTTAATCAGAGCTTCCTTCACTTTGTCGTTTTTTCATCGCTCCGGAACTAACAAGCAACGCCGTTCGAATGATGGGGATAATCCGAGTTGCCTGGTACGTTCCGGAGTAAAGGGGAACGACAAACTGAAGTTTATCGGACGTCTGCTTGCCTGCCTTTCACGGCGCATGTAGAATCCCTATTCGCGCACCTCGCATAAAAAATGAGCACGCCGGGCGTGCTCTCCGTTTCTAAGTGGGCCGATAGCTCAGTTGGTAGAGCAACTGGCTTTTAACCAGTGGGTCGCAGGTTCGAGTCCTGCTCGGCTCAAATCCATTTTTAAAGGATCCCGCCTAAATTTCTCAAAAACTCTTAGAAAATACTTGACGTTTTGGGAATGCTCTCAAGCGCTTGCGGTCGGTCGGAACTTTCTTTCGTCCTCACCATTCATTTTGCACAAGAACGATCCCCTGATCTCGAAAGGGAAAGAGACCGCGAGGGATCGCGTACTGAGTTTCGCCGAACAGCAGAGGCTATTCCAAGCGCTGGTCCCTAACTCGCCACATCCACGGGTCAACAAAGCACGAAAGTATCTACGCCAGTTGCTGGTCTTTCTTTTGGAGACCGCCGCCCGGCATGGTGAAGCCAGACAACTTGACGTCGAAATCACCGACCTCGGTGGTTCAGAAGTGGACCGAGCAGGATCTCTGGCCTCTTCCCCCGCAATTGCACAAAATACTTTTTTGAATGATCGCGAGAGCGTCTGTAGAATCTTATTCGGAAACCGATATACATAGTTATGCCGCTTCGCATACAGTTAGTATCAAGACATTGTTTTTGGAGGGCTAGAAAGTGAAACAAACCACAGTTGTACACACTCTCATGACTCTCGTGGCGGTCATAGCCTATACGGTCGGTGCGGCGGCTCAAGAATTGAAGCCGGCGAACCCGCGCGCACAAGATGAAACAGCGATCCGCGAAAACTTGAAGCAGATGAACGACGGTTGGAAAACGAGAGACGCGGAATTGTTCGCAAAGCCTTTCACGACCGATGCCGATTACGTCGTGGTCAACGGCATGCGTCTGAAAGGTCGCAAAGCTATCGAAGAGGGACACCGGAACTTATTCAGGATAATTCCGAAGGAAGACCCCAAAGAGTCGGAGTCGGTTCGCGAGGAGGTGACGATTCGCTTTCTATGTCCCGATGTCGCTCTTGTTCATACAGTCGGCTTCGGTACTGTGCATAACGTCGCCACGCTCGTGCTGACGAAAGGCGCGCAAGGATGGGAAATCGCTGCACTTCAACGGACTGCTATTCAAGCGCAACCCGCAGGGCGACCAAATCCGTAATCTGCTGTCACTCGGCGATCGGTTCAATGCTGCCAGCACGTGGTTTAGTCGCGCGGGCCGGATTACGGCATGCCCCGACCGCGAATAAGCGGGGCTCCCAACTACGAGTGTACGTTTCTAATGAATCACGGGGACAATAATCAGAAATCAATTGGAGTTAACCAAGGTCAGTCCGCAAATCGAGTTGGAGCAGGACAAGGAGCGAAAGAAGCTCGATCCAATGAGGGTCTCCGATCTATGTTCTCTTCCCCCGCAATTGCAAAGAATATTTTTGAATGATCGCGAGAGCGTCGTTAATGTCACTGACGCGACAAGACGATGATGATATATGCTCACGTTCTCAACCCGGTCGCGGCGTGAAGATTCCGGTCGACGCTTTGTGAACGGAGTCGGGTCGGGGAAGATATGCAGAAACCAGATGAAATTCCGGCTCAGCTTATTCAGGCCATAAGTCAATCACGGAAGCGAATTTACGGGAAATACATTTTGAGTTTTATCCCGACCAGAAGCGTCTGTAGAATCTTATTCGGAAACCAGAAACTAGTTCGATGCCTTTGAGGATTCTATGCTCTTGCCGATGTTTGGAGTGCTCCTGGTGCTGATCGTCGTAGGCGGCTTGGCTTGTCTTGTGGCCGCTGGCGACCCGAATCATGCGCGCTTAGCCCCTTACATTGGTTTTGTCTCGCTCTTTGCTGGGCTTGGTGCGGCATTATGTTCTGCCGGTTTGGGTCTGATGGGTGAAGTCATTCTCCAGTCAGAAGTTCTGTCTGGGTTGGGATTTCTCGCGGGTTATGTTTTCGGTGGGCTGGGTGGGGCGCTGCTTGGTTTCAAGCGTGCTTTCAAGCGGCGGGAGCGAATTGAGTCTGACGCGCATGATGAAGTGCTGTAATGGAATGGCGGTTATGGATGCCGCGTTCCCGCAACGATCGGCATCGAACAAGCCTTGCTGCCTGACGGCGCGATAGCATGCTTCTCAAGTAATTATTTTCTTCGTGGCTTGATGCTGATCGCGCGCCGCAGTCTGAAGGCCGTCGTTCAGTGCTCGTCTTTCAACATTGTAGATGAACCTTTTCTGGTGTTAGCGTCCGAGGCCTGTAGCGAGGAGGCTTGATGCTTATTCGGGACGAGGTTGAACGCGCTGTCCGTCTTCAGGCCTGTGGCTACCAACTCCTCCGGTGGTTGGAGAAGGCGCTTAGCGATGGGTTCATTACTCCGGAGGCCGCGGGCGCCTACGCGACCTCGGAAGACGCCGCGCATGCGTGGCTCGACAAGCACTACTTCAACCTACCAGAGAATGCCCGACCGGCGCGGTCTGACCTCCGAGCCTTCGGCAATCTCTTCTCTACATACTTGGACAGTACGTTCGACCTAGACGCCAATCCTGGGAAACGCTTGTATTCGCCGGATGCTCACTGCTTTTGCCCCATCTGCAGCTGGATGGTTCAAAAGCCACACCTCAGAGCCAAGACGGTGCGCGCCCGCGACAAAAGGGTTGCCGAGAGGATGAAACGAAGGTTCATTCTTAGACTCGCCGCCGATCGTCACATCTCTGTTGCCGACCAAGTCCTCGACGACATCTTGCGCGACCCAAAGCTTCGCGATCCAGTCGGCCTCTGCGCGTACGCCGCGGATTTGCTGGAACGCCTGGAAGGCAGGGCGGCCGGTGCAGCTTCGTTGGCACTCTGGCGGACCTTTGCCTGGTCACCTCAGGGTTCCCCAAAGAAGAAGTTCGTCTTGACTACTGACGCTGTCATGGTCGCCCAGGACATCCTGGCCGAGCGACTCACGAAATCTCAAGATGGCGGGAGGTGATAATGCGCGTTCTGAATCATGCCAATCTTTCGCCGGATAAACTCGCCGAGATCGAAGGCCAGCTGCAAGATCAGCAGAACCTCAAAGACGTGATGAACTGGGCGTTGTCTCATCCGGCAGGCATATTTATTCCCCAGGTTGTCGCAGAAGTCATCGTACAAGATGAGTTTACGCATGATGTTATTATTCCCTGGCGTGAAGGGCTTGTGCTGGTCTATGACACAACGTGAATGGGTGGTATCACGGCAGTTGCCGTATGGAATCATCTCCCGAGCGCGAAGGAGCTTCTTGGTGCGCGTTTGAATGTAGGATGGGAACCGAGGCCTTCAATGTTGAAGGAAGGAGACAGAGTTGTCGGCCACGCAGCGTGTGTAGTTACCCGTAGCTTGGCGTAACGCACCCATCCCACGCTGCGCCCTGCAGTCTGACGACGCGATAGCATGCTTCTCAAAATGATCCTTTCCTTCTGCTTGAATGCTTATCGCGCGCCGCAGCTGAAGGCCATCGTTAGGCCGCTGCGGGTAGTGTAGGTTAATAGTCATAGATTTTGAGGCTGGAGAAAAGGAGAGTTCATAATGGGTCAAATGGTGATTGTTGCTTATCGTCCGCATGAGGGAAAGGAAGCGCACCTTCTTAGCCTTATCCGAGAGCACCTGCCAATTCTCCGGAGAGAGGGTCTGGCTACTGATCGTCAGCCTTTGGTGATGAGTGCTGAGAGTGGGGCAATGGTCGAGATATTTGAGTGGAAGTCTCCGGCTGCGATAGAGGAGGCGCATTCAAACGCAGCGGTTCAGGCTCTGTGGAATAGATTCAGTGAGGTTTGTGACTATGAAGTTCTGGCTAACTTGCCAGAATGTAAACGTCCGTTCTCTCCCTTTGAGCCAGTGGAGTTGTAATGGCAAGGGTCGTTGGCGAAGGTTGAAAGGAATAGCCAAAGTACGTCTTCGCAGCGGTAGAATACGCCTTGCTGAATTGCATTGGTACGAAGCACACGGCATCGCCCGAAAAGAGATGAAACGTAAGCGGTATCTTGATTAAGCCATGAGTCAGAGAAAACCTGCCCTTAAATTCGCGGTCTGCGTCAACAACGCCGAGTATCCGGCATCGTTGGAGCTACACAAGATCTATCGCGTTATCCCCGATGAAGATGCCGCCAGCGATGGCGACCTTCGTGTCATCGATGAAAGTGGTGAAGATTATCTTTACCCTGCAGCTTGGTTCGTTTTTGTCGAGCTTCCACGAGCTGTAACAAGGTCTCTGAGGCGTGCGGCTTAGTCCTTCATCGGCGACACCGAACGAGCGCTTGCAGATGACGGCGCGATAGCATGTTTCTCAAGTAGCTTCTTCCTTCAGCTTGGATGCCGACCGCCCTTCAGCCTAAACACACCACCTTCCCCATCTCTGTTCTTTCCGTGTCATCACACACGACACCACACGCTTTAGCGTCGTGGTCCTTCAATTTCAGCTAAACACACCTTCCCCATCTCTGTTCCCTCCGTGTCATCACACAGGACACCACACGCTTTAGCGTCGTGGTCCTTTAATTTCGGCCTAACACGACTTCCCCACCAGACCACGCCGGACACCACACGCTTTAGCGTCGTGGTCCTTCAACTTCGGCCTAACACGACTTCCCACTAAACCACTCGACACCACACGCTTTAGCGTCGTGGAGTTTCAACTTTGACCTAACAACCTGCGACGATCCCCCCGCCGACTCCACGACGCTAAAGCGTGTGGTGTCCTGTGTGATGACACGGAGGGAACAGAGATCGGGAAGGTGTGTTTAGGCTGAAATTGAAGGACCACGACGCTAAAGCGTGTGGTGTCGGGAAAGTGGAGGAGGATCTGGGTTAGGCTGAAATTGAAGGACCACAACGCTAAAGCGTGTGGTGTCGAGCGTGGTCTATATGTAGGCTTGTTTAGGCTGAAAGTGAAGTTCCACGACGCTAAAGCGAGGCTGTGTCAAAAATAATGATCGCGCCGCCGATCTGACAATGGTATAAAGATCGCAGAAAGGAGAAAGCGACACGAATGGGATACGTTCAAGGCGAACGGCGTGAAGATGCAGTGCTGTTTCCGGAAGCGATTGACGAT
>JBGSWR010000077.1:0-10099 GCA_041751855.1 Pyrinomonadaceae bacterium | reverse complement strand
ATCGTCAATCGCTTCCGGAAACAGCACTGCATCTTCACGCCGTTCGCCTTGAACGTATCCCATTCGTGTCGCTTTCTCCTTTCTGCGATCTTTATACCATTGTCAGATCGGCGGCGCGATCATTATTTTTGACACAGCCTCTAAAGGTAGGGAGAATGAAAAGTTTTCAACTCATTGACTTCAGTTTGGTTGCGGCTGAGGACCACTCCGTGCTCTTAGCGAAAAATCCTGGCGCCGGGCCAGCGAGTTCCCCCGCGAGGCTCAAAAGACCACTCGTTTCCCGTCCTACTAACTTCCCAGCTATTCAGGCCAACCTCTCTCTTCCTCACAACTCCTCTTACCATCCTCAGCGCCCCTATCCAAACTCCAAAGCCCAAGTTGAGTCATTCCTCCCCCAGCTTAGTTCAACACAGAATTGTGTGGCGGCCACTTCCGTGTAGCGTGCGTTGCGTCGACTCCCCGGGCCACACTAATTCTTAATACGTTATGCTTCGCCGTGGGCATTATTTGGATTTCACCCGCTTACCTTTCCCCAGCAGTCTAATGTATGTCCCCCTATCACGGACCCGACCCGTTCTCAGACACTGATTGGTGTTTAGGGCTCCAACGTCATCCGCATAGGCAAAGGCAAACACCAGGTACTTCTCGCCATCAGCTAGTCCGACAGCACAAGAGCTATCCTGAGCGGTGTAAACAAATGCTTGCCGTTTTAACGCTCCCTTCCAGTATCTTTCCACAACAATATTCACGCCACCGTTAATGGTTGATCCAACAACCTTACCGACAAAAATCACGTCGACCTCATGTCTCAACCGGCGAAATGCTCGAAGAGAAGATTCGTGTGGACAAGTGCAAGCCGAGGCAGAACTCGGTAGAACTAGGAAAATAAATAGCGCAGTGGAGATAAAGAGTAGGTTTCGCATCCTATCCCTAGCGTAGAAGCATAACGTATGAGTTCTGGCGCGGGCGGTTACACGCAACCCGCTTCGGACCAAGGCGTTAAGAAAAGTGCTATCCCCCGCTCACCTGCGACGAATCGTTATACCTGCCGTTGTTTTCACCTGTACATTTCGCCTTCTTCATACTCGCGCTTAATCCTCCGCCTCCGGAATACCAATCTTCGGAATTGAATAACAATAGATGCGCCCACTGCAAAGAGAAAGCCAAGCTGAAGACTATCTTTATCCACTGCCGTCAACTCATACGTGAACAAATCACCGATACTCTTTGCATATTTCTCTTCATCAATAAAAAGATCGCTTTGGACACGACGCACTCCGAAGATCAAACAAATAATGTAAGTCTTGCTCATAGTTGAGGAATTCAATTCTCGCTGATGGACTCTGCCGATTCAGCAGGAATGGCGAAGAGCCGTCGGGCACGTAATCTAAGCCATCGCCGACGCTAAACGAAAGGAGTCTCGCGTCATGAAGCCCATAACGACCGAAGCCATGCCGGAAGAAATCCCACGCCGGATGACTTACGCGAGATTCAAGCCTTCCAAGTCCCGGTGATAATGTAATTCTCTTACGCCTACACCCACTCCATGAACGTTTCCAGATTCGTTGGACCACCTGAATAAAATAACGCAGGCCCCATCTGCTCGATTGTCCAGGTGATTGTTGGGAAATCCGGATAAGTAATGTAACCGCCGGCGAAGGTTTCTATGCGATTGCCTGCCGAGTCCCTGAAGTAAGTTGTCAGTCCGCGCGTGATCCCATGCTGGCTCGGGGGTACTTCTACCTGCTGTTGATTTTGGGACAGGATGTCAGCGGCCCGTTTGACTTGATTCCAGTCATCCAGGTAGAACGCAAAATGGTGAAACCTCCCACTAGGACCCTTCAGAATAGCGAGGTCGTGAGGTGTGTTTGTTCTGGTTAGAAAGCTGGCCACAGTGCGCCCTTCTGGATCGAGAATCTGCTCACTGACGCGGAAGCCGAGCACCATAGTCGAGAACTTAACAGCCTCGTCGGCGTCTTCCGCTGAGATCACCAGATGATCAAGATGAGGCGGAGCTATGCCAGTGAGTTCCTGGGGAACTATCTCAGGGGGAACGACCGCCCTCCCCACCTGCTCCATCTCAGAGTAGAGCATCATTGACTGGCCTGATGGGGCAGTAAAAGAAAGGGCCTGGCCCACGGCCACCTCTTCATTTCTGGAAATGCGGCTGGTCTTGATGCCATATTCTTCGATCTTTTCCTCCAGCTCCTCCAGAGCTCGTGCGCTTTCAACCTTCCATCCGATCTTGACTAAACCGGGGCCGCTGGCTTTTCTCACAACTATGCTGTGGTGGTCATATTCATCCCAACACTTGAAGTACAGTTTGCCGTCTTCTTTTTGTGTCTCTTGCAAACCGAGTATCTGACTATAAAAGTTGCTCGCCTGGCTCAAATCGTCCACCTGAACCTCGACAAACCCTAGTCTAATTATCCCGCTCATATCGGCTCCTTTTCGATATTCTCCTCAAGGTCACTCGCCGTCGAGACAGTCGAGTAGTGTCCTCGTCAGCATGAGTTGAGTTGTTCGTTCATGGCCGCCGCTGCTTTAGCATCCATTCAATCAAGTCGGCGCGTGCATAAGCCGGGATCTCCCAGGTAGCGATGCAGTTTGCTCAATTGAACTCATTACACCGCGCTTCAGCGCGGTGATCTCTAAGACGAAGTACCGGAAACCGTTTAAACGGTTTCCCTTGTAAAATCCTGCCAGTCACCGGGCTGAAGCCCGGTGTGAATGAGACTCTTCAATATCCCAAACTGCATCACTACCGGGATCCCCGGCATTACCTTCTCTACGATTGCGACGGGTCGAACTTTCTGAGCAAAGCTTGAAAGCGCGGATCATCACGCAAGCCTAAATATGATCGTATTTGATCTGAAACAACCAGAACTCTCCGCCCTTGGACAAGTGCTCGAGAACCGCAAGAGCCTTCTCATTTTCGCCAAGAAGTGCATTAGCCGAAGCGGTCCGCATTCCGCCGGTGTTTCATAGACTCTATTTAGATAAATTAAACCGCTTTAGCAGATCCTCGTACCGTGGATCGTTGCGTAGCGGTTCAAGCATAAAATCCTTTTTGAGATGTGCAGTCATTCGCCAATCGCGCTCCTGATAAGCCTTTTCCAGTTCGGCGAAAGCGTTCTCCTTCTCGTTGAGGCCAGCGTAGATAGTCGCGACAAAATACGAGATCGCATACTGGGTCTTGCGAATCTCTTTAAATCGATTGATCACCGCCCTGGCATCGCCGGGCCGTCCAGACTTTGCATAAGCGTAACCGACAACCCCGAGCATAAGCTGATTGTCTGGGTCGGCCTGAAGCGTCTTGTCGGCCAGAGCTACCGCGTCGGCGTACATTCCATTTGCGTTGTAGGCCAAACCCAACTGATAGCGGCCGAGAATGAAATTCGGATCGAGGTCGTGCGTCTTCCTTCCCTGCGTAAGCGCTTCCTGCATTCTGCCGTCCGCCATAAACATCCAAACTAGGTTTGCCCCGTTAACAAGATTTAGGGGTTCTAACTCCATCGCGGTCTCGGTTGCTTTTACCGCTTCAGCCGTTCGGCCGGTAGAGAGAAAATAGATTCCAGACCGAAGATGCGCCAGGGAGTTCTTCGGATCGAGTTCGAGAGCGCGTCGCAAGCTGCGCTCGGCGTCTGTCCAGTTCCAGTCAGAGAAGCAGAGTGAATACCCGATTGACGTGTGCGCCTCGGCGAGTGTTGGGTCAATCTCCAAAGCCTTCGCAGCCGCGGCTTTAGCCTGTGGCAGTGCTTCCTTCGGCGAAAGGTACGGATAAGCCGGCATCGATGCATACAAGTCGGCGATCATCGCGTACGCCAATGCGAATTTCGGGTCGAGCTTGACCGCCTGCTGAAAATAATCGATGCCTTTGTTGAAGTCTTCCTTTGTGCGCTTGGCGTAGTGAAACCGCCCCTTGAGATAAAGCTGATAGGCCTCGTTACTGTCCGTATATTTTTTCGTAATGCCCCTGGCCTCATCTCCCGCAAGTTTTAGTTCGAGCTTCTGGGCAATGGTCGTAGCAATCTCACGTTGCGTCGCGAGCAGATCGGCCATCTTCCGATCGTATTGCTCGGCCCAGATGAGTTTTCGCGTGCGCGCATCGATCAGTTCGACGCTGATGGTCAGATCATCGCCCCGCTGGGCTAGCTTGCCCGACATAACGGCATCTACCTCAAGTTCCCGAGCGATCTCGGCTACTTCCATTTTGCTGTCTTTGTATCGAATGACGGAACTTGTCGGACTCACTTTTAAGTTTGGGAATTGCGTAAGCCGATAAATGAGCGAATCGCTCAGACCGTCGGAAAGATAATCGGTATCAGGATTCGCGCTACGGTTTTGGAACGGCAGGACGGCTATCGAGTTTATCTGAACCGTGGGAACTGGATTGAAGTACTGGTACGCCAAAAATCCGCCGGCAATGAGAATCACACCGAGGAGAGTAAAAATCAGGGGCTTTGCGGCTCTATTCGCAAAAAGGTTCTGCTTGTTCGACGCGGTGCCTAAAACGGCTGGTGACTGAGAACGCTCTTCTGCTTTGGCGGTCGGGTGAATCTGCGCCCGGGTGGCAGTCTCGCTGCCGAATCTCCCATCAGCTAACTGAGACGGTTGTGACAGTATCGCTGTGGCCGGCTCGTCCATCGACGCCGGGCCATAGAGCAATTCGCCCCCGTCATCCAGACAGAAGCTCATCGAGTTGTCGTACTCACGGCCGCACTGCGGGCAGCGTTTCATATTCCAGTCATCGCGGGTTCATCCGTCGCTGCGGGACCAAAGAGACGTTCCGACCCGTCGTCGAGGCAAAAGCTCAACGAGTCGTCGTCATAGTCTCTCCCACATTCGGGACAGCGTTTCATCAATTCACAGTCCTAACAGGACTCTGAGTCTGTCTTCGACCGATTCGACTGTTTGTATCGATACCTTTCCCAGCCGGCGCACGAGCCGAGACGTCGAGATCGAACGCACGTCCTCGCATTTCGCATAGCTCGTCATCGTCAAGCCACCTTCGGGCGGCCCGATCTCAACGTGCAGCGGGATACTCTTCGCTTTTGACGTGATCGGTATCACAACGACCAATTCGGCCGGGCCGTGGTTAAAAATATCGACCGAAATGATAAGGGCCGGACGCATGCCGGCCTGTTCGCGCCCCTTTGTCGGGTCGAGGCCAACAAGCCAAATCTCGCCGCGTGAAGCCTGGCTCATTCCTCTTCGACTCCGTCCAAAAGCGTGTTTTCCCAAATTTCCCGCTCTTTCGATTCCTCCTGCCAAGCCGTTTCGTCGGCCTTCAGCGCAGAAAACGCCGCATTCGTATCTTCCAGCAACTTTCGCCGTCTAAAATCTTCTATTGCCTGATCGATAACCGACTGCATCGACTGTCCTTTGCTCTCAGAAAGAGACTTGAGGATCTGATAGCTGCCTTTGCTTATTCGAACGTTAATGCTGCTCATAATTTAAGCCTCCCGACGCTGATGCTACTAGTCCGCCCACTTCAATGTCAACAAAGCTGTAGGCATACGGCGGTACATTTGCTCACACATGGAGGATTGCCCGAGTGGGACCAAATAAACGCCGAAGGCGTTGGCTGATTCCAGCCCAGGGTTAGCGCGAAGCGCAACCCTGGGATAATGCATGCTTAGATAACCACTAAAACCCTGAAGGGGTTTTCGCGCGCACGTACGATCGGCTTTTGCCTAACGCCCTGCAAATCACCGCCAAACCCTTACAGGATTTATTGGCAAACGAAACGTGCGAAAAACTCCCAGGGTTTGCGCTTCGCGCTCAAACCCTGGGCTGGAATTAGCCAACACCTTTCGGCGTTATTCCGGCGAATAGAGTTTGAAAGGTAGCCTGATTGCGCGTCCGGTCCATCCCGTTGTTGGGTGAAACTTACGGAACTAATTACCCTTCAAAAACTTTACTGCTTGAATATTTTGAAATCATGGTTGTATTCCGGGGTGTCTTCAGAAACCATGTAATCATAAGCACCGCTCCAGTGACCAAATATTCGTACCTGCCCATTCTTGGCTCTCTGTACATAACCTGTGAAGCGCTGCTTGTCTGACTGAGTTCTATCTCTAGGGAAGGGAGATAGATCTCGCGTCAGCTCAATCCCGTCTGGGGAAAGCTTAATTGTGAACTTATTTGTCCAAGCGTTACCTTCGATGCCACCGTTCTCCCCCTCTGTGATAGTCATTGATGATGTCCACCGCCAACTGTTTTTACAATTTGTGGACTTAACTATAGTCCACGTACCTGTTAGGTCAATTTGTGTTCCGTCAATATTTGTCCAACCTTTTGATTCTTCCTGACAAGCTTTGCCTTGGGCGTTGACTAGCAAATTCGCCGCTAGCGCAAACATTATCAATCCTACACTCACCAACGTTAATGCCCTCCGAAAAACGACATGCTTGTTCATAGTTAATCTCCTCTCGAATGTTGTTTTTAATGTTTGTCAAAAGCTTTCGCCTTCTTCAATTATCTAGAACACGCTTTCGCCCCTATGGTCCAACGTTTGTTTTACAGCACCCATTGTGAGCGGACAGTTGTTTTTCACGTGTCCGGTAATTTGTGGTTTCGCACAACGGGACCGTACGACGTGCGATACGCTGATGCATCTATGTCAATTCGCTTTCCAAGTCAGCCGACACTGAACATCTCTATATCCAAACCCTGCAAAAGAAGCGCCTAACTATGTATCTCTGGTTTCCGAATAAGATTCTACAGACGCTTCTGGTCGGAATAAAACTCCAAAGTGTATTTCCCCTAAATTCGTTTTCCTGATTGACTTATGGACTGAACAAGTCTGAGCCGGAATCTCATCTGGTTTCGCGAATCTTCCTCGACTCGCATCCGTTCACGAAGCGTCGGCCGGACTTGTAGTCGAGGACTTAACTCTTCACGGCTTCGACAATGCTGTAGGGCGAGCGCGTGGGAATTATTCTACTTAACTGCAAGCCGGCCGCAGCAAGCAATTGCCGGTATTCTTCTGCCGTCCGCTCCTTGCCGTTCTCCATTGTCAGCATCACCAGGTCCAGCGTCTTTGCTGGATGCGGCTCGTTCCCTTCCGGTACGACCATTTCAACAATCAAAACTTTCCCGTCGTCAGCGATCCCTCGGCGAATGTTGTTGAGAATCTTTATGCTGCTCGTATCATTCCAATCGTGAATGATGTGCTTCATCAGATAAGCGTCTGCGCCCGCCGGAACAGACTCGAAAAAGTTACCGGAAATTATTTCCACGCGTTCCTTCACGCCTTCCTTGTCGAGCAACTCGCCAGCCCCTTCGACTACGATGGGAAGATCGAACAAAATCCCTTGGAGATGCGGATTCTCTCTCAAAACCGCCGCCAGCAGTAAACCATGACCGCCCGCCACATCAACGAGCTTACTGACACCGGAAAAATCATAGGCTTCGACAATCGCTGGCGCGGACATCAACGTAAAACTTGTCATTGCGCGATTGAAAATGCGCCCGGCTTCCTCATTTTTGGCAAAAAACTCAAACGAAGTCATTCCTTGAACTTTCTGATGCGCGACTCCGCCGGTCTTGACGGTGTAGTTCAGTTCGTTCCAGGCCTGCCAAATCCATTCGCTGCCAATCATAATCGCGAAATCGCGCATAGAGCCGGGAGTATCGCTTCTCAGAAGTTCGCCCACTGGAGTCAAATGAAATTTTCGATCGCGATCTTCGGCAAGCACTCCGACGCTCGCCAACGCGCGGAGAATGCGATAGAGCGACGGCGCGTGTGTTTCCGTCTTCTGAGCAAGCTCTTCAGCGCTTTGCGGCTCTTGCGCGAGCAGATCGGCGACGCCAAGTTTCGCCGCCACATTGATGCCCTTTTGTATCAGCGCCCCAAAGAGCATCTGCGACAAGATCGCATCCGGGGGAGGTTGCTGCGGCATTGCCGCTGTTTGAAGGACTGGCTTATCCAAGGTTCTGCGTCTCCTTTTCAGTTGAGTTCGATTCGGTTCCTACAGAGAATTCGATCCTGTGGTGATTCAGTTTAAGTATCGAACATCTCATTCTCACCGCGGCTTCAGCCCGGTGACAACGTTTCAGCTAATGGGCCCTGAACCGTTTCAACGGTTTGGCGCGCTCGCAGCGAGCCTGGCTCCGTGACGACAATGTAAACCGTTGAAACGGTTCGCGAAAAAAGAGCACTTGGCCACCTGACTAAAGTCAGGTGTTAATGAGATCCCTTCGCGCGATCTCCAAAATTTCCAAACTCCAGCCCAACGCGGCGCATCAGCTCTGCAAAGCGCGGGTCGGGGCGCAGGGGATTGAATGTCGGATCCACTCCCAACCAGATCAGCCATACGGAGCGTTCGTCGCAAGCCTTTTCAAGCCACGCAAAAGCTTTCTCGTTGTCGCCAAGTCCCACGCAGATCTGTGCGAGCTGAATGGCCGGCGCGTCACCCTCGCTCGATTGCTTCTCCAGTTCACTGAGAATCTCGAGCGCCCTGGGACGGTCTCCGGCTTTCGCGTATACGTACGCCGCTGCTGATAAGGAAATCGCGTCGTTCAGCGCGATCGGAGCATTATCAAATGTGGCAATTGCCGATGCGAAGTCCCCATTTTCCACATAAGCCTCAGCGAGATATGAATAGGCTAATGGGAAGTTTGGATTCAACTCGACGACCCTTTGTAATTGATCGATGGCACGCTCGGACTGTCCCGACCAAAGGTAGATCGCTCCAATGCCGAAACCGATCAGGTGGGAGAGCGGATCGAATTCCTGCGCCCGCCTCATCACTTCCAGGCTTTCGTCAAATCGGCGTGTCAACCCCAAGTACCAGCCGTACCACATATGAACATGAGCGCTGCCAGGATCGAGAGCAATCGCGCGTTTGAACTCGTGCTCGGCGCCGGGGAAGTCTCGGTCGTAATACATCTTAGTGACGGCGAGCGAATTGTGAGCATTGCCAAGCGTGTCATCGAGTTCCAATGCTTTGCGGGCCGCCTCTTTAGCTTTGGGCATCCATTCACCTGGAGAACCGAAAAAGGACATTTCGGAATAACTCTCGGCCAGCCCGGCATAAGCCGACGCATAGTTGGGATCGATCGCGATGGCCTGATTGAAACTTTCGATCGCTTTCTGAAAATACTCCGGCGTAAACCTTGTGAAGTAGGAAAGGGCTCGGAGATAAAACTCGAGCGCTTCCGGGTTCCTGGTATGGCGCTTCAATACGGCGGCCTTCTCTTCACCAAAGAGCTTTACCTTCAGTGCATCGACCACCGCAACCGTTATCTCATCCTGCACGTCGAAGATGTCTTTCATCTCACGATCGTATCGCTCGGACCAGAGATGATAACCGTCGGAAGCATTCACTAGCTGTGCCGTGATGCGAAGGCGATTCCCTGACTTCCTGACGCTGCCTTCCAGCACAGTTTTTACATTTAATGCTCTGCCAATCTCGTTGACGTTAGTGTTCGTGCCTTTGAAGGAAAACGCCGACGTGCGGGCCGCAACTTTCAGATCATCGATCTTGGCCAGCGCATTCAGGAGTTCTTCCGACAGGCCGTCGCAGAAGTATTCGTTCTCGGCATCCGGGCTCATGTTCACGAACGGGAGAACTGCGATCGAATTCGAATATGCCGGAGTACTACCTATATGATGTCTGGTGGGAGCTTCGCCGAGAATCTGGCCGCCCGCTGATGCCGCCCGAACTGACAAGATCGCCGTCGCTGGTTCATCGCTCGGTGATACAGACGCGGGACCTTCCAGCAGCGAATTGCCGTCGTCGAGACAGTACAGCAATGTGTCGTCGTAATAATCCCGCCTGCATTCAGGGCATCGTTTCATAAGATTTTATTCCGGCAGGTTTATCGTCTCAACAGTTCCTTAAATCGCGAGTCGTCGGGGAGAACGTCGAATTGAAGCAGTGCGTCGATGAACAGCCGACAAGAAGGCCTCAAACAAATGTGGACGCGAAAGCCATATCACCGGTCCTTATCTTATTCATCTCATTTTCCAATTCGCCTATTTGACCTCTATATCGATCGCTTCAAAAACGGTCGAACCGATGTTGGTGATAACGTGGGTCGTACCGGCGTTCTGCCAAACGAAATCACCGGCTTTTGACTCTATTACTCG
>JBGSWR010000076.1:0-9993 GCA_041751855.1 Pyrinomonadaceae bacterium | reverse complement strand
GCGGTGAAAAAGGGCCTCACCAGACAAAGCCCGCAATTACCACCCAAGTCTCGTGTCTCGCTTTTTCACCCCTTCTCCGCTTCCGGTTCCGATTTCCAACGACCGGATTAATCGTGGACGAGCGCGCATGTGATAGAGACTACTGTGTCGCGAAGTTAATCCGGTCGCTGCGAAGCGGTGAAAAAGGGCCTGACCAGACAAAGCCCGCAATTACCACCCAAGTCTCGTGTCTCGCTTTTTCACCCCTTCTCCGCTTCCGGTTCCGATTTCCAACGACCGGATTAATCGTGGACAAGCGCGCATTTTGAAAGAGACTACTGTGTCGCAAAGTCAATCCGGTCGCTGCGAAGCGGTGAAAAAGGGTCTCACCAGTCTAAGGGAGCTGTTCACAGAACTTTCCACCCAAATGCGCCCGCTTACAACTCCGGTTGTCTTTGCATCAGCACGTCCAGTGAAACCGGGTTGTTTGCCACCAACGCTCACCAGGAACTCGCCCGGCTCGATCAGGCGTTTGCCGCTGTCGTCGACTACCGACATCTGCTCCGGCGCAATCGTGAATGAGAGTATTCGCTTCTCACCCGGCTTGAGGAATACCCGCTTCGCTCCTGCCAACGACCTGATGGGAACCGGAAAGGATGACGCGACATCAGTGACATACAGCTGCACCACTTCATCTCCTGCCAGAGTTCCTGAGTTCCTGACCTCCGCGGTGACTTTAACGCTCTCGCCTGCCTTGACTCGATCAGATTCGAATTTCAGGCCACTGTATGTGAATGTTGTATAGCTTAGTCCAAATCCAAACGGATAGAGCGGTTCGCCCTTGAAGTAGCGGTAGGTCCGACCTTGCATGTTGTAGTCAGTGAAAGGTGGCAACTGCGACACGGACTTGTAGAAGGTGACCGGTAGTCTTCCGCCGGGGTTGTAGTCTCCAAACAGGACTTCGGCAATCGCGGTTCCACCATCCTGGCCGGGATACCAGGCTTTAATAATTGCTGGTACGTTGTCGTTGGCCCAATCAACTGCCAGAGCACTTCCGCCATGTAACACCAACACAACCGGTTTGCCCAGAGCATGCACCGCTTTTATTAATTCTTCCTGGGCCCCGGGCAATGCGATCTCAGTGCGGTCGCCGCCGCGAAAGCCTTCAACCTGCACGTCCATCTCTTCGCCTTCAATCGAAGGAGTGATGCCCATGACCATGACGACCGCATCTGCCTCTCGAGCCACGGCGAGCGCCTCCTCCTTTAATCTCGAAGCGGCCCGCGGCGGCGCCCAGTTGAGCTTAGCCGATGCATAGTGATTGGCGTTTTCGAAGTATTCAAGCCGAATGTCGTATGTACGTCCGGCTGTAAACAAGATCTTCTTCGAAATACTGCGAGTGCGACGGTTGGTGAGCTCTTCGATAACAGTTTCACCGTCAATCACCAGTCTCATACCGCCGTTTCCGGAAATCCCAATCAGGTACTCCCCTGATTCAGGAGGTGATAGCTTGCCAGTCCAGCGCACGGAAAAGTTGTCTTTGATGACGTTGGCGCCCGGGCTCAGCGAACTCCACTCAAAATTTATTTGACTGTCTGTTCTCGTCAAGGCTGGCTCCCCTTTGAGTTCGCGATTATTGAAATACTCGGCACGTAGGCCGGGTCCATCACTTGATAGCGCGCTGGAAGAGACCGGTTCGACAAACTCCCCTGTTGGATGCATCCCCCGCGAATAGAGGACCCGCGTGTCCGGCGAAACCCTGGCGCGAATACCGGCGAGTGGGGTGACGTATTTCGTCGGCTGGCCATGGTAGTTTCCCAGCAGGATGCCAAGACTGTCGGCCGAAGGGCCGATGACCGCGATCGTCTTGAGATCTTTCTTTAGTGGCAGCGTCTTATTCTCATTCTTCAGCAGGACCAGCGACTCTCGTGATGCTCGGAGAGCCAGTTGCCGGTGCGCGTCGGAGTCATTTGCAGAAAAGGGAATTCGCGCGTAGGCAACCATCTCCGGCGGATCAAACATGCCGAGTTTGAATCGTGCAGTCATCAGGCGTTTGACGGCGATGTCGATCTCTTTTTCGCTGATCAATCCGTCTTTCACCGCTTGAGACAGCGACCTGTATTCGCGACCACAGGTGAGATCAGTCCCGGCCTTCACTGCGAGGGCCGATGCCTCCGCCTCAGTCTTTACATAGTGATGGCGGAGGTAGATGTCGTCTATTGCACCACAATCGGAAACTATGTATCCATTGAATCCCCATTGCTGGCGCAGAATGTCATTTAGGGGTTTGCTGGTGCAGCAGGGCTCGCCGTTGGTTCGGTTATAGGCGCACATTACCGATTCCGCCCCACCTTCTAGAATCGTTGCGCGAAAAGCCGGCAGATATGTTTCCTCCAGGTCTCGCGGCGATGAGATGGCGTCGAAGCTATGACGTTCAGGCTCCGGACCGCTATGGACTGCGTAATGCTTGGGCGTCGCAACAACCTTTAGGTAGCGCGGATCGTTTCCTTGAAGACCTTTGACAAACGCCACTCCTAGTCGCGCAGTCAGGAAGGGATCTTCGCCGTAGGTTTCCTGGCCGCGACCCCATCGTGGATCCCGAAAGATATTGATGTTTGGACTCCAGAACGTGAGGCCTTGGTAGCGACCACGCTCGCCTCTACGGACAAAGTCGTGATGTTTCGCGCGCGCCTCCGTCGAAATTGCGTCGGCAACTTCGAACATCAAATCGCTATTCCACGTTGCCGCGAGTCCGATAGCCTGCGGAAATACGGTTGCATGCCCCGCCCGGGCCACACCGTGCAATGCTTCGTTCCACCATTCGTACTCGGGGATTCCCAACCGCTCGATTGCTGCCGCCTGGTTCATCATTTGGGAGATCTTTTCCTCGAGTGTCATGCGCGAGACCAGATCATCCACGCGCTGTTCGATTGGCAGCGACGGATTCTTATAGGGAGGCACGGCGACGCCCTGGTTGGCCCAGGCCTGAAGCACTGCGAACAGGAACGAAAGCGATAGGAGGAGTGCAGCTATGGGAGCGTGGCCAAAGGCTTTCATGGCTGTCTTCGTGGTTCTAGCAGTTCGACGAACTTCAGTTTGTCGTTTTGCAATGCTCGAACTCAAGTTGTCAGAGCGTCTTGATAGTTCGAGCAAACTTGTCAGAGCGCAGTTGCCACCACATTCCGGAATCGGCCGAACGACAAACTGAAGTTTATCTGACAATGTCCGACGAACTTCAGTTTGTCGTTTTGCAATGCTCGAATTCACGATGTCGAGAGCGTGTAGTAGTTCGAGCTAACCTGTCAAGAGCCAGTTGCCACCACATTCCCAAGTCGGCCGAACGACAAACTGAAGTTTATCGAACACACGCCTTCACAAACGGCATATCACGCAGTCGTCCACCGCCAGCGTGCAGCTTATCGACCTTGCCTGACGCATCACGTGTGACCCAGACAACAAATGCTTGGGTGGAAAAGTGGTCTTTGTATAACGGTCGCAGAGGCAGCTTGGTCGACGGACGCTGAACGATAAAGGCGTTGTTCCCTTCAACGGCAAACGTAATAGTCGCCTGGGCCTCCTCGCTGTACCAATCGCCGGCAATCTCGGCAAGTTCGGCTGAGGATGGCGTCCATTCCTTTTCGGCAAAATAGCGGGTTACTGTACCGTCCGAACCAACGCTTTCACCCGATACAGGCCGCCCCTCTTTGTCGGTCTTGAACTCAAGCCTTGTCGAGCCAACTAAGAATGATCCATCCGCCATCGGCCTGAGAGATGTGCCGTTAAAGCGCAGCACACCACCTTCAAGCGTGAACCGACTCGGCATCCTCGTCTTTTCATCTCGCCAGACCCCGACAAATTTTTGCAGTTGCTCTTCCGGCACCTTCACACCTTCAGGCTGCGATGGCGGCGGTGAGAACGGCCCTAATATCTCATCCGTTATACTCGCGGCAAGTCCGCCGGCGCTCGGCGAAGTACCGTTGCATAACACGCCGACGGAGACCTTATTGTCGGGATATCGGGCAAGGAACGTCTGATACCCGGCCGTCGAACCGCCGTGCGAGATGTCTTTCAGGCCTTTGTAGGTATCAACGTTAAGGCCGAGAGCGTAGTTGATCTTACGCCCGTTGTTCAAAACTCCCTGCGTTTCGAGGGCCTCGACCAACGGTGCTCCCATCGACCGCGATTCAAGCATCGCGTTCCATTTCATCCAGTCACCGACGGTTGTAAGCATGCCCCCGTTTCCATAAACGCTCATGAATGGCATATTCAACTGCCACGGAGCGTTCGGTCCCTGACGTGAGTAGGCCTGCGCCCGGCCCGGTACGAGCCGCTGATAGTCGTCCCGCCAGGAGCTTTTCGTCATTCCGAGCGGCTTGAAAAAACGCTCCTCGGTAAAGGCCGCAAGTTTTTGCTTGGAAACCCGTTCGACTATCAGTGTTGCGAGCTGATATCCGCTGTTCGAGTACGAGTATTCATCGCCGGGTTTGAAATTCAGTGACCTTTGGCGAAAGATCACGTCAAGTGCAACCTCCTGTGTTATCACACGATTTCCGCGTCCTACTCCCGTCAATGCCATAACCGAGCCCCAATCACGAAGCCCCGCCGTATGATTGAGAAGATGGCGGATGGTCAGCGGTGCGCCGTAATCGGGAAGTTCGGGGACATGCTTTCTAACCTGGTCGTCGAGGCTGAGTTTTCCATCCTGTTGAAGCAGCACAAGCGAGGCGGCAACGAACTGTTTTGCCACCGAGCCCGACTCAAAAATTGTTTGCGATGTATTCGCGACATTATGCTCGACCTCGGCCAGCCCAAAGGCGTTCTCAAAAACCGTCTGACCGTTCAGCGAGACAGCCACGGCACATCCGGGTGCCGGCATCGTCACCGATTTCGCGGCCTTTTCGAATGCCCTCTCTGCCCCTGCGACCACTTTCTCCTTCTCCGGCACCTGCGCCATCAGCGACGAAGAAGCGGCGGCAACAAAAAAGGTGAAAAGAAGCTTTGCAAATTTCATAATTTGTTTCTCCGAGACCTGCATAATGTTTAATTCAAGGAGCCCCCGGTCGCTGCGAAATCAGAACCGGAAGCTGCGTAATCGGAACCGGTGAGCGGAGAAGCTGGGGAAATTGCGTCACCACACTCTTGAAAGATCAAAGTGATCGCGACAGCTCAGACTCAATTTCCCCAGCTTCGCAGCGACCGGATTGATCGTGGTCAAGCACTCAAGATGATGACGATTACTGTCTCGCGAAGTTAATCCGGTCGCTGCGAAGCGGTGAAAAAGGGTCTCACTAACCCAAGCCCATGCTTAACACCAAGTCTCGGGTCTCGCTTTTTCACCTCTTCTCCGCTTCCGGTTCTGACTCGCTTCCGGTTCCGACTTTAGAACGACCGGTTCCGATTTCGGCAGCGACCTGATGATATTAAGTAAAGTTCGGTATCAGTGTATCGGCTTGCGGGAGTTGTCAGCCGGGTTCACTTAATCCTCACCCATCTCCCTTAATAACTCTGCATCGATCAAATCCTGAGGCCGCCCCGAAGCCGTCTTTGAGATAATCAAATCTTGCTTTGAGATAAATGGAATCATGAGCCCGTCAAAATCCACCATCACCCTTCGGCCCCACGCCGGCTCGAACTCCAAGCCCGGAATAGACATGAGAATATCGACGCGTAGGGGAGCTACGCCCAACTGATAGAAATAGCCTTCATGCGCGAAATCATCTTCCGTAAGTCCGGTGAGAGGTGCTCCGAATGCGCGTAATGCTTTGTATACAGCTGCCGCGTTATCTTTATCTGCGCTAATCCACAGATCAATGTCTTTTGTATAGCGGGGTTCAGCGTACTTGATAACAGCGTAACCGCCAACGACCAAATACTTAACTTGGGAGTCGTTGAAATTTCTCAACAGATCTTTGAAGTCGGAGTTTACTAGCATCCTTACCTTTGATGATATAGGAATGAACAACAAGCTCCCAGGCAGCGGCAAATCTGTCAGTATCGTTTTGAGCTTGCCAAAATTTCAGGTCGAAGGATCGGTCAAGCTCTTCGATCTTGCCTGTTCGTTCCACGATGTCAGACTTCATAATGCCAAATTATAGCATAGACCAATCGTGAGTCTGTTTGGCGCTGAAGCGGTGATGAGCCCAACTCCTGCCCGAAGCGCTGAGAAGCTCCTCCGACTCGAAGAGATACTCTCGTGTTTCGTTCGTGAGGTTAAGTGGATCTAAATCTCTCATCGACGAAATGACAGAAAGATGGGGTTCGGCTCAAACCCCAACAACCCCCTACTCCTTCACTCGTGAAAAAACGGGAAGCCGTGGCGGCCGCACTCCACTACTCTCATAAACCCGACGTCCTTTCCAGGTCACGCCTCTTCCTGTTGATATCCTGATGCTAGAATCAAACAACATCGCATAGAGCAAGCCTATACCAAGCGGCGCGGTCAAGGCATTCATAGGATGTACTTTGACACGCACGCTGACTGTTACCAGAACAATAACCTGTAGCAACCATGACAAAGCGGCGGGGATGAAAAGTATCCAAAGATCATCACGGTCCGCCACCACAATCGCGATCCCGATCACCAAGCCAGCGAGTGGCGGCACAACAGCCAGTAAGTACATGAACAGAACGCAGACCAACGCAAAGGGTAACGAGAACTTCACCCCTGAAAACCAGTTCTTGGTGCTGCACTCCCACATCTCGCGAAAATTTGAGTACATGCGTGTGCTGAGCAAGTCCGGCGCGTACTCGGTAAGCATTCGAGCCCCTGAGCGTTTGATCCCCTCTGCCAGCCGCACGTCTTCCTTCTGAGGGGTAAAAACTTGCTTAGCGACGACGATTAGTGCTCGCTGGTCATTGACACTCAATTATCAGTTCCGGTCCCTCACCATAAGGCTCGCCACTGTACCCACCCCAGCGGTTTGTTATAGCAAATCCTTGACTCTTGATAAGGGCCTCGAACTCATCCGGATAGTGGCAGCGCATCGAGATTTTCAAGACTGTCTCGTCAATCAACCCCTCGCTTTTGAATGTCCTATAGATCAGTTCTGGATAGAGAATCAACTTTTCAGGATCCAGACGCGGTCTTCTCTCATGACAGGTGAATCGCCGATCATTCCTAATAACTTGCCATTGGAAACTCTCCCCTTCTCTGCACCAGTCCAGTTTCATATCTTCACGCGTTCGATTTGGATTGAAAGCATTCAGGATGCACTTGCCCTCTGCTAACAGGTGACGACGAATGCAGGAGAACAGTCCTTCCAATTGATAGTCAGTCTCAAGGTTTTGCAAAACGCGAAAAGGGGCGATCACCAGATCAAACTTACGCCTTAGATCGAAATTCGTAATGTCGCCCAACTGAACATAAGCACGGTCAGATGAAACCTTACTGTCAGCCAATCTGTCACGACAAATACGCAGCATCGCTTCCGATTGGTCGATACCGTGGATGTACTCACAGTATTTAGTTAGAGACAGTAGAACGCGACCGGTTCCGCAACCCAGTTCAAGGACTCCAGTCTTCGATGACCCAATCCTCGCGACGTAAAACGGAATATCGTTCGGAGGCTCAGGATTGAGATCGTAATACGCCGCTGAATGTTCTCTGGGGTCCATAGGTCCGTAGGTCCTATCACTTCATCCCTCACCGATGTCTTCATTCCACACCTCGGGGTGCTTGCTAATGTAATCAGCCAGCATCTCTACGCACTCGCGTGACTTCAGGTCAATAACTTCAACTCCATGCTCGCGCAGCCAGTCAACTCCGCCGCTGAAGTTCTCCGACTCGCCGACCACTACTGTTCCGATCTTGAACTGACGTACCAGCCCGCTGCAATACCAGCATGGCGCAAGCGTGGTCACCATAATCTTGTCCCGGTAACTGCGTTGGCGACCCGCTTTACGGAAAGCATCGGTTTCAGCATGCACGGAAGGGTCATTTTCTTGCACCCTCCGATTGTGTCCCCCGCCGAGCAGTTCGCCGTCGCGAGTAAATAAGGCCGCTCCAATTGGAATTCCTCCTTCGGCGAGACCTTGGCGAGCCTCGTTTATGGCCACCTCTAGCATCTTGTTGTAATCACCCATGCCGCGTCTCAATTCGAGCAGATCACGTTTGCGTGACGCGCCGCCACACGCCACTCACCATTTCTCTTCATCCAGATATTAGTGAAACGGCGGCGCACGGTCTGTCCGGCCAAGGGCGCCTTGTTAACTGGTGTGACTGTTTCAAGTCCCATAACTATGACGGTGTCGCCGTGAATTAACACCCTCTCCACCTCGCTCACAAAGGAGGAGTAATCGATGATGCCATTGCGAATCAGTGCGACAACTTCTTTTCTACTGTTTGTTATCTCACCACGCGGATTATTGACAGTAAAGTCCTCGGCCCAGAGCTTCTCCAGCGCAGCCACGTCTTTACGCAGCACCGCGTCCACCCCTGCTTTGTCGAGCTTTCTGATCTCTTGTTCAAGCGCGCCGGTTTGATTCGCGTCTTGGGCTAATGCCATGCCGAGTGCGAGGAAAGTTATTAATGCTGCCAATAAAATCATTCTCATGTCTGCTCCTTTTATCTTGCAATCGGCTGGGTACATGCTGTTGTTATACGCTCTTTGAAAAGCCGTGAAAAAGATCTAAGTGTGGCGAATCGTACTCTATTCTATGAATTTCCTTCATGTAAATTCGTGTGGGTTCGTGGATCATCTCTTATCCAGGCCAAAGAGGACATCCACGAAACCACACTAAATTACACGAACCGAGCCCACACCAATACCCTTTCCAATTTGACTACTCAAAACTCATAAGCAGCGCGACCCAGAGACCAGAAAAGGCAACTGTCGAAAACAGAAAAGCGAAGCATGCGCAAAAGAACGCGGGCTACGTTAACACAAGATCGTATTCGCCAGCCGTGCCGTCGCTAATTCGGCGTAAACCACGAACATTCAGCACGATTCCCTCGATGGCAAGTACCGGAGAAGTAATGAGCATCCATATACCCAACGGCTCTCGGCCCAATGCGATGACCAAGCCGACAGAAAAATAGAACAATGAGACGATTCCCAGGCTGGCGAACAATATGTTGCTGGTGCGGAATTTTCGTATCATTCGGGCGGGCAATAGTATTCGTATCGTTTAGTTCCCAATTTGGACTTTACTCGTTCTAGAATCTCTTCGCGGCGTGTCTGGGCCCAATCCGGCATCTTTTGTGTCCATTCCTTTTCACTGGGAACATAAACCACGTCAGGAGCTCCGACAGACATTTCGCTGAACATTTCTAGCCTTTCAACTTCACCATTACGCAATTCCTCATACTCGATGGTATGGCGTCCTTTCTTTGCTACCCAGAAGCCGCGCATCCTGAGGCTGTAAAAGCGATGCGCGAAGCTCACCAGCCAATAGAGAGGAAAGAGTATGATTAGAACAATAAGGAGAAATACCGCACCCACGTCACTCAGGCGGCGTTGATTTGACTCGATCAATGTGGGATAGAAATCCATTGAATCCACTATCAGTTAGAGTCAAAAGCGCGCCCGAAGTACGAGCGCGCTTTCCTTCACTTCCTAAAAGTAGTAATGGCGGAGCGAGCCATCGAATCTACCCTTTCGCAAGCAGCATTTCTTGAAACCTGCGGCCAGAATCACATGGACACAAGTCATTCCGGCCAAGTTTCTCAGTCGACTCCTTCTCACCATGAACAATTCTCAAGCCACGCTTCACTCGAGTTTCAGATGGATACCCTCTTCGACACTTGCTAGGGTCCTGTGCGGCTAATAGATACATAGAAATTAACCATCAATGCGGATGAACGTGGGAATCATGTGTTACAGCACTAGCCGCGCAGGGCACTAGTTGAAGTGAGGTGCTTATTATCTGTATGGCTTGTTCTTTCATTAGCACCTCACGCTTATCCTCTCATTAACACCTCACTTCAGTGAGGTGTTGCGGTCCGGGCTTATTTCCGGGAACCGTTTCAACGGTTTCCGTTCATTTGCGCAACGCGATGCTACCCCGTCGGGCTCT
>JBGSWR010000075.1:0-4822 GCA_041751855.1 Pyrinomonadaceae bacterium | reverse complement strand
AGGCACCGCTCTTATCCTGGCGGGCTCACCCAGCCAAATCCCGCTTTAGCAAGTGGCGTGTACCCACTCACCTGACGCCATCCATCATTGAAATTCCAAATAACGTAACTTGAGTCCGCGGATTCAGTTCAACCCCGGATTTTGTCGCGGCTCGAAGACTCGCGCGACAAGAATCCTTAATTCGTTGAAAAACATGAGTCTGACCTCTTTCTACTCCCGCAACCGTAACATCATTGCTGCGATCTACTTCCGCACCTCGTAGCGGAGCGCCACCATGCCGCTCTTGTAGGCTTTCACCTCCACAAGGTGCAGAGCGACGTCCTGGTCAAGCCTCTCGAAGAATGAGATCCCTTCCCCAATCAGGATGGGCATGATCGAATAGCGAACTTCGTCCGCCAGTCCGAGCCGAAGACATTCACCGGAAACTACTCCACCTCCGACGAACCAGATGCTACGGAAGATCGGCTTCAACCGCTCATTCACAAATCGCGCGAGATCTCCTGAGTAGAACTCGACGGTCTCCCTGGTTTTCGGTAGGTCGCGATTGGTGAGGACAAAAGTCGGCTTGTCGCCATAAGCCCACCCCAAGCCCTTGGCCTCAAAATTCAACGCAGTCTCATAGGTCCGTGATCCCATGACGTAGCAGTCGATCGTCTTGAGGAACTCCGCGACGAACTCCGGATCCATGGTGTCCCCGTCTTCGAACTCGTCCGAGGTCTCAAGCCAGTCCACGCTTCCGTCATTTCGAGCGATGAAGCCGTCGAGACTCGCCGCCATGTGGATCGTTACGCGGGAATTCATGGTCGCCATTGGTTCACATCAGATGGTTCGACCGCGCGGTCTGTAGCGTCGCAGTTGTAGGTCGCATAAACGAGTAGCGGCCCATCGTGCAACCATCGTTTCAACCAAAACTTTCCGTCCGCTACATAATCTACGCCACACCGGACATCGCACCGCATGTGACCGGTCCTGACCATTATTCTAAGCGCCTAACGTCGGCCTTCAGCTGCGGCGCGCCATCAGCATCCAAGCTGATGGAAGGAAGTTACTTGAGAAAGATGCTATAGCGCCGTCCGCTGCAAGGCTCTAGGCTCCGGCCCTGAAGCCCAGCCTCATCGGCTATAACTTACTCCGAATGTCATGCCGGGCCTTTAGGACGAGGATGGCCGCCACTGCTATTACAATCCCAACCCCGATCGCGATCTTGGCGCCGGCTGAAAGGTTGTTGCCCTGGACTGCCTTAACCTGCGGGTAAGCCACAGTCGTGGCCCCGCCTGTCCTGGCACTCACGACCACGAAGGAATCTGTCCCTGCTTCGCTGATATACCCCTCCAGCTTAGTCTTGTCCCGGAGTTTGACGCGCACGAGCGCCTCCGGGCCGACACCTAATTTCAGGATGTTTGCCCTTACTTTCTCGGCGAACCGGGCCTCTTTTTCCGTTCTTG
This sequence comes from Pyrinomonadaceae bacterium, assembly GCA_041751855.1. Lineage (GTDB taxonomy): Bacteria > Acidobacteriota > Blastocatellia > Pyrinomonadales > Pyrinomonadaceae > PSRF01. The sequence goes on along the minus strand of JBGSWR010000075.1, from coordinate 3,377 downwards.
ACTTGGCAAAAGCCGGCGCGGCACTGACTACATGAACCAGCAAGGCGACAAGTACGAGCGACAAGTATTTTTTTAGCATGATCTCCTCCACGTCAGTGGTCAGCAGAAAGCGCCGCCGTGGAACTGTCGGCGCGGGAGGTTTTTAGAAATCCGTGCCACGGCAGACGCTTTACGCCACATCCGAGTAGTCCGGCGATAAGTCTTTACCCTCAAGAAGCCTAACGTGTCGGGCATCACCGGGCGCGCGAGCCATGCTGGCCATTCATAGGACTCCCTCCGAGCGCTCCGGTGCCATGCCCTTGTTAGACGCGCGGCCCTTACATAACTCGCAGTTGATTATTCATCTCATCTGCTGTCACATTGTTCATTATTGCTAACAGCCGCTTCACTATCTCATATGGCGTCCGTCGAACCGCTTTCCCCTGCTCGTACCAAATCTGCAATCAATATTCGAGGAACCCGCGAGTCATTGCCGCAGAATCTTCTCCATCGTCTTTCCTTTTGCGAGCTCATCAATCATCTTGTCTAAATAGCGGATTTTTTGCATCAGTGGATCTTCGATTTCTTCTACGCGCACACCGCACACTACGCCCTTGATAAGCACACTATTCGGATTAATTCTTGGCGCTTGAGCAAAAAAAGTCTCAAAATCGCTTTCCTGTCCGAGTTGCTTGTGTAATCCCGCTTGGTCATAGCCCGTCAACCAGCAAATGATTTGATCGACTTCTTCTTTTGTACGATGTTTGCGTTCCGCCTTTACAGCGGATAGACCTTTGCAAATTTCATCACGAATATCTGATGCTTAGGCATCGTCATTTCTCCTGTAATCGGACCCAATGCGCATTTGTCTTCAGCGCGCTAACGAACAAGTTGACCGGGCGGCGCGGTTAGAAAAACCCTTGAAAGATGGACGCAACTTGAGAGACGTGCTACCGCCGCTCCGTTAGATGCGGCGTTCGCTTTCACCGTGCAACTTCCCGAAAGGCTGACGAAGCAACAATTACTGTTCTGCTTCACTCCTAATGACTTGTAGATTTCTACTTTCGATTGTCGTAGGTCCAGCCAAGTTTCTTATCTGGAACATCAGACACTAAAACACCGGCAGCGTGTCTTCTCGAACTGCGAACAGAGCCGTCCGGTCGTGCAATACAAGCCGTCGAAAATGAATACCGAGCCGAAGAGTTAGAACCTGAGACCCACATTTGATTGTCCGCCGCGCGCGTGCGGATTTGAGCCAAAGCTAGTTCCCGAAGATCTGGTTTAGGTTTTCCGGAAACATTATGGCAGGAATGAAAAACTAGCTGGACGCCTTTCTTTCGATATGCCTCAAACAAGTCAGGAAAGCAGGCTTCGTAACAGATCAGAAATCCGCACTTTACGCCGTTGATATTGACGACTAAAAAGCCTTTCCCGGGCGTGTACCAGGCAGATTCACTTGGCGTTAATTTCTGCTTGTCATATGTGCCGATAATTTGCCCTTTATCGGAAATAACATGAATACAGTTCGCGGGTTTTTCTCTATCCACGACTTTCCGACATGATCCCAACACAACCCATAAGCTGAGCTTTCCAGCCAGCTTTGCAATCTCTTCCGTATGCTCTTCAAGTTGTTGCCAATTGTCACTGCTTGGAGGCGTGAAATCCGTGTGCTCATAGCCTGACAGAGCGGTTTCCGGGAAATGTATTACGTGAGCTTCGGCGCCAACGGCTTTCTTCATGAACCGCAGGATAAACTTAACATTGCTCGCAATGTTACAAGAGACGGGAAATTGGCATATGGCGATTCGGAGTTGCTGAGTCATGGCAATAATGCGGAATCTAAGATCTGCGTTTCAGCCACTTAGACGGCTAATACATACCTCGCAAGCGAGCCGATGCGGGCGAGGGTATCAGGACGCATGCGCTCACGCAGGTTGACCACTGACAGTCGCGATTGAGATGACATGGTGCGAAACCAGGCACACGCAAGCAAAGGGTCAAGACAACGTGTTAAGAAAGTCGCTGTTTCGCCCTGAATTGTTGGGCGGCGCGTTTTCCAGTACGAGGCTCTTGCAAAGTCACTAGTCAAATTCAAATCGCTCTGTGGATTGCTCTCTTCCGACTCGACCTAATGCGATTTCCGCCCTAAAGTAATTTTCACCACGAACCGGCGCTTGCGCCATACGCCTCAGCATCAAAATTTGTCCAACGTGTGTCAGGGCATCGGCAATCGGTCCTTGAAAGATTTTCTCGGCTGAACATCCTAGCGGCGCGTCTGACGCTAAGTATGAATCAAATTCTTTCAGGACAGCGAAAAACCGCGAAATTTCTTCTTCCCATGGTAAAGGAGTTGAGTTTTGTCCGGCGTCCCTGCCCATGGCAATGTTGTGTGCCCAATCGAGCAAGTCGCCAATGTGAGCCAAAATCTCTGCGGGAGTGCGGGTCGTCTCATTAATGCGAAACACCGCAAATTCTTCGGGTGCATTTAACACAGCCTTGCCGCCACGATACGCAAGCGTTGCGATGGTGTGGCGCAGCATTTCGCGTTTCGGATTCGAAGCCGCACTCATTGTTGCATTCATAATCTTTCAGTCTCCTTTTCAGTCATTTCGCGGATATATTGCGATAGCCGCCCAATGATGGCCTTCAGTTGCGGCGCGCGATCAGCATCCTGGCCGAAGAAACAAGGTTACTTGAGAAAAATGCTATCGCGCCGTCAGCCGCAAGCGCTTCGTTCAGCACGCCGGAAACCACAGATCTACTGATTCGAATTCTCGCCGCCTTCGCCGTGGAACTCTTGCGTGCGACCATCCTTGATTATGAAATACTGTCCGACAAACGCTCCAGTATCGCGAGTGTTAACATAGCCTGAGACGAAATAAACCACGTGCTCCTGAAGGGGGTTCGCAGGCACAAGTGCCTTCACTCCCGCGGGTACAACGCCGTAAATGATTGGCTCGGCGGCGTTATGACGTCCATCATCCAACATCCACAGCGTATTTGGATTTTCCTTTCTTGTTTCATCAAGGGGAATGCCTTTGCTGAGATACTCAGGTGGAACCCGGTAAACAACAAGACCACTAACGTTCAATCCTACGAAGAGAATCGTGGAGTTCTATCTCCGTCAACAGCGATCCTGCCCACGCTATGGTCTCGGCAGCCGGATAAGAAGCAAAGCAAGATGAAAGTGAGCAGGGCGGTTGAGAACTTCATAGGAACCCGCTAGCGCCGAACTCTTGGATTATCTGGTTTCCTAGTAAAACTGTTTAAGCTTCGTGCTTCCGAATATAACAGAAAGCCCAATTTCGCTAAATAGTTCAACATGAAAGAGTTGACGGTCCATATCTGGGCGGTGCGGTTTTATTAGGAATCCTAATAAAAATGGCTGAGCTTACTCT
>JBGSWR010000074.1:0-19788 GCA_041751855.1 Pyrinomonadaceae bacterium | reverse complement strand
AACGAGTTCAACTGGTCCACCATCGTGTTGATCGTATTCTTCAGTTCCAGGATCTCGCCCTTTACGTCGACCGTGATCTTCTTGGACAGATCACCTTTTGCCACCGCGGTGGTGACTTCGGCGATGTTGCGCACCTGGCTGGTGAGATTGCTTGCCATCGAGTTCACGCTGTCGGTCAGGTCTTTCCAGGTGCCTGCCACGCCCTTTACTTTTGCCTCACCCCCGAGCTTGCCCTCGGTACCTACTTCACGCGCCACGCGCGTCACTTCTGAAGCAAACGAGCCAAGTTGGTCCACCATTGAGTTGACAATTTTCACCGTCCTCAGAAACTCCCCCTTAAGTGGCCTGCCTTCCACTTCGAGCGCCATTCTTTGAGAAAGGTCGCCGTTAGCAACTGCGCCGATGACGCGAACCATCTCGCTTGTTGGCCGTGCCATGTCATCAATCAGCAGGTTTGCGCTGTCCACAAGCTTTGTCCACGAACCGCCGGCGGCGGGGAGGGTTGCGCGTTGCACGATCTTTCCCTCTTTTCCCACGACTCGACTTACTCGCTGTAGTTCTTTGGCGGTATCTTCCGTTAGTTCGATGATGTCGTTCAGGGTTTCGGCAATCTTGCCGGCCTCACCACTCCAGTCATCCGGCAGCCGTGCCGAGAAATCACCTTTCTTGAACGCCATCAATGTTTTGAGTAGCAATCTTGTGTCAAGAGATTCAGTGGTTTCAGTTTGAGTGCGCATAGGGTTTCCTAAAGTGAGCTGCGTTTGAATAGAGGAGACGCCCCTCAAGGTAATAGTCGAGGGCTCCCACACGAGAACCTCAAGTAAATTGGGCGAATTCTTTGGCGCCCTCGGGGAAGGGGCCTCTAAAAAGCAGGGGTTAGCTTCGGTACACAGTACCTGGGGGAACGGTCAGTATTATACGGAGAAAGCCAAAAAGTAAATCCCCTTAAATAAAAAAAGGGTTTGGGGGGCGGGCTGCAGCCCGCTTTACCTCGAATTAGAAAGAGCTTCAGACGCTATCGGGCGCTACACGAGATTCAAGATGGGATCGGCTGCGACGTCGTCTTCGTCGACGCGGATACGCCTGCTCGACCCTCCCGTTCATCGTTGCCAGCGCCGCGAGAATCAAGAAAAGCAGGGCATTCGAGGTTGTGTGCAGAGTGAAATCAAAGAAGCTATGAACCAGCACCGCGAAACACCCCGCAAGCGCCCCGATGGCCACGCCTCGTCTGAAAGGATCCTCAGACTCGCGCCGCATAAACCCGACGCGAAATAACATCACCACAAAGAACAGCGCAAGAGCGGCGCCCACGATTCCGCCGTCCGCGAACACCTGGAGATAGTCATTGTGAGCCTGCTCGAGCCGGTAAAGCCCGTTGCGGGTATCGTATCGAGTGTAAACAACACCAAAGGCGCCCAGGCCAGTTCCGAGTGCCGGGTACTCCTTAATGATGTCAAGTGTGACACTCCAAAAGTGACTGCGCCCCTGAGTGGGATCATCTGAGTGTACCGTACCCACAAAGCGGCTCAATGCCGATTCTCCACCCAACAGAACTACACCCGCGAACAGACTGATAACTAAAGCAAGGGCGAGTCCGGCGCGTAAGGCTGCGTTCCTTATAAGATTCTTACCCTTATTCTCCTGACGGGTGCGATGGCTGCTGCGAAATCCGGCGATGGCGGCTAAGAATAGGATCTGCGCCACCAAACTGATAATTCCGCCACGGGAGTTTGTCATGATCAAGGCCACGCCCATCAGTCCGGCTGCGAATAGGTAGATGAATCTCTTATCGCGTTCTATCGCGCCGGCGAAAAGCAGACCCAGCGGAAGGGCAAGCGTCAACTCCATATAGCCGGCGAAATGATGCCGGTTGATAAATGGGCCAAAAGCTGTGCTTTGTGACAACTCACGAAACCAGTAAACGCGATTAGGGCTGGTAAACGACTGCGTGAGCCCGAAGATCGCCAGACAAAAGCCAAAGATGATAATGGTTCTTACGAGTTGACGCAGGCGGCGAGGACTGTCTGTAAAAACCAGGGTCGCCGCAAAATAGATGAGAAGGGCGAGTACCTGCACGAGAACAAGTCTCGTTGAATAAGGATCAAACGAAAGACTCCTTACTGCGCCGGTCGAGAGTACCGCGGTATCACCGTGAGAGCGCAGCGGCAGCAGTTGCACAATGCCCAACAAGAGCATGCCGATCAGCGGTAGTTGCAGGACATTCGTACTAATCCGGAGGGTGCCTAATTGCCAGGCGTCCCACGCCCAGAGGATGAGGATTGCGAGTGCGCCCAGGCTAAACGCGCCCAGTGCCCAGTAATGCACTGTGCCGAAGGCGAGTGCTGACAGCACGATCGCGAGGCATAGAGTCAGAAAAACGAATCTGCTCGCGAGTGAGTGCTCGACGCGATGGCGGGTCGGAGCCGGGTCCGCGCTTTCAACCGTCGCTGTTGGCAGTGGGCTAATTTCTGAGCTTGAGACTGAAGTCATCGTACCAGACATTGCCAAAAATCGGACAAAGCGTTTTGTCTTCGCATGAGGATCTGTTAATTCGAATCTCTACAGCTTCGCTTTGTGCTGGTGTCTTAAAGCTAAAGCTGATGCGGTGCCATTCTGTTGTTCCATTTGGCGCCGGCTGAGAGACGCCCAGCACCGAGCCGTTTACCGCGTCCACAACTTCAACCACCGGTGTTCCTGTCCCTTCTAACTTGAATGTGCGCAGGTAGAATTCTAATTCGTACTGCGTCTCAGGCATAACGGGAACGAGTTGCGAGAGGTTTATCGCATCAATTCCCGTTCGCACTTGAAAGACGAAACGCAAGCTACGCGAGCCCAAATGGCCGCGCTGAGCGTCGATTCCGACTTGCACTGCCTGAACCGAGCCGACTTGCCAGCTAAATGCTGCTCCCGCCCCGCGTGGAACCTCGTCTTCAAACCCGCCATTCACAAGGTGGCCAACTTTTGCGTTATAGCCTGAGGTGGCAACCACATCATTCGAAATGTCGATGGCCTTATGAAACCGTTGTGCCCCAATGAGTGCGGTGACAATTCTCGCGCCCATTCCGCGGTTTGCCAACTTTTCGTCACTGCCAAGGGTGTTCCAGAGTCGAATCCCGTCTTCAACCTTCTGGCGGTCAACGAGGTAGGCGGCAAAGTCGGCGCGCGCCTCGGGTGTAGTGCCGACGGCTGTAGTCAGAGAGTCAAAGTCTTCGTTATAAACCTCCCAGGCAAGATTAAAGACCTGCGGTCGTAGCTCGATGTTCGCTTCACTTGCCTGTCGCAACTCTACAAAAGATTCTTCGTATCTTCCGGTGCGCAGCAGCAGGTTGCCGAGATACCAACGCGGTAGTGCATAGGAAGGCGCTAATGCTACGGCGCGTTGCAAAGCCTGCTCGCCTCGCTGCGCCTCACCAATCTGTTCAAGGGACGTTCCAAATGCCATCCACAGCCTATAGTCATTCGGAGAGAGGCTTACCGCCTTCTCATACTGTCTTACAGCTTCCAGCATCTGCTCCGGAGGCAATCGCCTCTGCGTGAACTCTCCCAGCCGCCAATGGGTCAGAGGGTCACTCGGACCAAGCGAGACAGCTCGCCTGGCTGCGGTTGAATCGCTGTCGTTCAGATCGAGGTAGTCGGCCATCATATTGCCGAGATACCACCTCACCACAAACAACGACCAGACAAGGGCGAATAGGACCACCACCACCAGCAGCACGCGAACCGTCTGTTTCCGGGTATCGAAATGGATCAAGTTAGACATATTAAAGCCGGTCGTGCAGAAGACTTTCGCTCAGGTCTTCGATAGTGATTCGCATGCGTCTAACGGTGATCTCGTTTTGCTCGCAACATTGCATAACCTCGTGCAGACGTTCTTTGGACATCCTTCTACTCGAAATCAGGACCTCGTCTGCCCGCTGTTGTTTGCAGACGACACTCAGATCACCGTTCGCAGAGAATACCTTCAATCCGTGAATTACCTTCCCGCTCTTCGCGGGATCATCATCAAGAAACCCGACAGGGAGATAGTCCAGTTCCCGATTGTTGGTCAGTTCGCGCAGCAACAACTCGCCTCCATCACCAGCACCATAGATCAGGACGCGACGCCCCGATCGCCCATTTGTTGCGGGCAAGACGAGCCTGAGCAATCGAAAGGCCATCCGGCTTCCGGCCAGGAACATGAACATCAAAATGCCATCGACTACAAAGACCGTGCGGGAAAAACCTTCGAAGCGGAAAGCAAACAGGATAGCCAGCACGCTAAAGACGGAACTCACGATGATTGCTTTAGCGAAAACAACAAGATCGTCGAGGCTGGTGTAACGCCAGAGACCGCGATAGACCCCCATCACCAGAAACGTCGCCATCTTAATGAAAACGATGACGGGCAACGTGCGCAAGAAGAGCGTCCACGCGCCACCGGTTTCGAAGGCGCCAAATAGGATCGCGTAGGCGCACCAGTAAGACAGAATGATCAATACTAGATCCAGCAAGACCTCGAAAATTCGCCGCTTGTAAGAGACATCGACGAGAAATGTGTAGAGCGGCTTCTCTTTTAGAGCCAGCGCCTCTTCAGTTTCGTCGTAAACCTTGACGCCAGCTAGATACACGCCAATCAGTGTAAGGAGGATAGTAAAGCCGGCAATTGCGGCAAGACTGACATCCAGTTGGACGTTCTGAACAAAGACCGCCAGCATTCCGGAAAGCGCAGAAAAGCCATAGAGCATCCAGACGGCGTTGCGTTCCGACATTCCCAGGGCAACGAGACGGTGCGAGGTATGGTCACGTCCTCCTTGTGATGCAGCGCGACCCGAAAGCTTTCTCAGGATGGTTACAAATGTAGTGTCAAAGATGGGAATGAAGAGCACCAGAATCGGGACGGCGAGGACCGGAAGCAGGCTTCTCGACCGTCCACCTGCAAGGTTAACCAGAGCCGCGCTTGCAAGAAAGAATCCGATGAACATTGACCCGCAATCGCCCATGAAGATCGAAGCGCGATGGGAGTTGTAGATTAGAAAACCGAGAAGCGCAGCGGCAAAGCAGAGCAGGATCACCACCTCTGTAAACTCCCCGGTGTTGGCAAAACTCAACGCCAGAAAGCAGGAGGCAATAAAGGCAATGCCCGCAGCCAGGCCGTCCATATTGTCGAGCAGGTTCAGGGCATTGGTGATGCCAATCAACCAGAAGATCGTCAGGGCCATGTTGAGTGAGGAAGACCCCGTCCACGGCAGAGATAGTCCGTAATAGATTACGAAAGCGGAGCCCATCACCTGACCAATCAACTTCTGGTAAGGCTTGGCGTGAAAAAGATCGTCTACCAGACCGACGAAGAACAGAAATGTACTTGCTCCAATGACGACCCAACTGTAAGGAGTGTGTGGAGCAAAGAGCAGATAACTGATGGTGACTGACAACCAGATGGCCACACCGCCCAGCATGGCTGTAGGTTTTTTGTGCCAGCGATCGGTCTTTGGTTTAGCTACCACTCCCAGCCGGTGGGCAAGCAAGCGGACAAGGGGAGTTAGCACAACCGCCAGCACGAAAGCCGTAGCAACCGCGAGAATATCTTGTGAAGTCAATGGCATGGGTTCGTGCCAACAAATATCATTATTGCTTTAGTGAAAATCCCAAAGACCACCAACGGCAATTGGTGGGTTCGTTCGACCCAACCTACAGAGCCCGTTCAAAATGGACCACACAAAGACCACCAACGGCAGTTGGTGGATGCGTTCGACCCCACCTAGAAAACCAGCTCCGCGGACGGACGTCCCACCAACGGCAGTTGGTGATCCTTCGACCCCGTCTACAGGCATCGATGAAACAAAAGTTTCAAAAAGCTTGTCCGGTCACCGCCTGTAGGCTGGGTCGAACACATCCACCAACTGCCGTTGGTGGTCTTTTCCTCAATCATCCAATGCGGTGGGGCGCCCACTCTGATATTCGATTACCGTACCGAGAATGCCGTCCAGAGGCATACGCGGGCGAAAGTCTACAAGCTCGCTTACCTTGGTGATGTCCGGCACCCGGCGCGGCATGTCTTCAAACCCCTCCTCGTAGGCCTCGTCGTAAGGTACGAAAACTATTTCAGACCTGGACCTGGTCAATTCCTTGATCCGCTGGGCCAGTGCAAGGATCGAGATCTCCTGATTCGAGCCGATATTAAAGACCTGACCTACTGCTTCCTTGTGTTCCATCAATTTCATGAGCGCGCCAACAACGTCGCCAACATATCCGAAGCAACGCGTCTGAGATCCATCGCCGTAAATCGTGATCGGCCGGCCCGCAAGCGCCTGCTTCACAAAAGTCGGAATTACCATTCCGTATTGTCCCGTTTGTCTGGGGCCCACTGTATTGAAGAGCCGCACAACGATCGTCGGCAACTTCCTTTCCCGCCAGTAAGCAAGAGCGAGAAACTCGTCGATCGCCTTCGAGCAGGCATAGCTCCATCGCCCCTTGGTGGTTGCCCCCATCACCAGATTGCCGTCCTCCCGGAAAGGCACATCCGTGCTCAGACCATAGACTTCAGAAGTTGAGGCTACCATCACCTTTTTCTTCTTTTTGTTGGCGATGGTCAGTACTACCTCGGTGCCTCGCACATTCGTCTCAATGGTTCTCACCGGACTCTCGACGATCAACTTCACGCCAACTGCCGCGGCAAGATGAAACACGACATCGCATTGATCGACGAGCTCGGCGGTAACTGGAAAGTTGTGCACGCTTTCAATTGTGTAATGAAAGCGAGGGTTTGCCTTAAGGTGTTGAATGTTTTCGATCCTGCCCGTCGACAGATCGTCTATCACAAAGACCTCGTCCCCGCGATGCAGATAAGCGTCGGCGAGGTGCGAGCCAATGAATCCTGCTCCTCCTGTGATCAGAACCCGCAAGTGATTAGCTCCTTTTAAGTTTCTTAGACCCTGGATTCCACGCTTCTCTCGGCCGCGCGATTCATGACTGGAACGGTGCTGCCACCCAGAAGCTCGCAATAAAGTAATCCAACGTCGTCCAATAACCGCTCTTTAGCATAGTTTTGATGTACGAATTCTAGTCCCTGACGGGCAACTTCGTGACGCAGGTCGTGATCCTCAACCAATCGCGCAAGCCCTGTAGCAAAACTCTCAGCGTCGTTCGGAACAACGCGCACGCCACGATCGCAGATCGCATAGCCGCCATTCTCACTTCTAACCTCGCCGAGCAGATCGCCGACTCCTCCAACTGCGGTGGCAATCACGGGTCTGCCATTGGCCATGGCTTCGATCAGAGTCAGGGGAGTGCCTTCATTACGTGACGTCAGGCAAACGAGATCGAGCGCTGGATAGAAGTTCTCCGGGTCTTTCCGATTGCCGGCAAAAATGAGGTCATTACCGAACTTCAAGGATTGTGCTTGAGTCTCGAGGTTATCGCGCAGAGCCCCATCCCCAATGACGACAAACCGCACTCGCGTCCGAGTTTTCTCCTTCATCAGAGCAACGGCCGTCAGAAACAGGTCATGATTCTTGATCTCGGTCAGCCTTCCGACGATCCCGATCAGGATCTCGTCGTCGGTCACCATCAACTCTTCACGAAAGCGATTTCTGCGCGCTTGCCACTCAGCATAGACGCCGAGATCCAGCCCTAGCGGAATTACGGCAAACTGAGGTTTACGTCCGACTTTGAAGCGCTCATTGATCTCCCGGCGTTGCTGCTCGCTTACAACGACGATGCGATCCGTACCGATGCGGGCAAGGAGTTTCTCGATCAGAAGGAAAATCCTTGTCTTAAGTACACCATAGTAGCTGTGAAAGATGTGGCCATGATAAGTATGGACCAACCGGCACTGGCGCGGCCGGCCCACCAAAGTTGACGGAGTTAGCCAGCGATATAAGAAGCCTGCGACACGTCCGACCGTACCGGCTTTTGCCGTATGGGTATGCACTATGTCAGGACGTTCGCGGCAGAACAGGCGGTAGAGCTTCCAGATGGTCAACGCGTCCTTAAAAGAGATCTCGCGACTCATCTCCGGAATGAAAAGCGGCTGCACGCCATTTTCAGTTGCGAAGTAGCTCATGTCTTCTTCACCGGGGGGAACAGTTCCGGCGATGAGAAGCGTATGGCAGTCCTCGGTTTCCAGGCCAGCAGTCAACCACACGACATGCCTGGCTGGCCCACCAACATTAAGTCTTGCGATTACGCGGACAATACGCATTGGGAATTGGCGATTGCCGAAGCCGGCTCATTTGCCATTTTTCGTTTGACATTTTTCATTTGTCATTCGCATGAGCCCACCGAAGAACCGGCAAACGGCAAACGGCAAACCGCAAACGGCAAACGGCAAATGGCAATGACAAATGAAAAATGTCAAACGAAAAATGCCAAATGTGTCGGCTTTTGCAGAAGCCAAATGAAAAATGTCCGATCGCCCCGCGTCTCCCCGTCTCCATTAATCCATCCGGAAAACCGTTTCGGGATCGTCTTCGTGGCGGATCTCATCCACCTTCTCGCGCCGGTCTGGTCCCATATATAGCCGATTTGGACAGTTGATGACGATTCCGTCAATAGTGCCGACATTGCGATAAGCATGCACCACACCTGCTGGCACCACCACTGACAATGGATTTTCTTCTCCACCGATCACCGTAAAAACTCGATTGAGCGTCGGTGAGCCCTCGCGGTTGTCCCACATCCGCAACATGAAGTTTGAAGGGCCAAGAAAGCAGAATAGATCCGCCTGATCGACGTGCTCGTGTGGCCCGCGTGTTATGCCCGGTTGCGTCGATGATATGTAAGCCATTTCTGGATAGAACTCGGCGCTCAACTCATCCTGACGAAACAGCTCAATCAGCCAACCGCGCTCATCCTTGAACTTCCTCAGCTCGCGGATCACAACGCCCTCAATCTCTCCTTCTATGAAGGCTCTAGACATTGGCGCCGATCTCGGCTGCATGCTGTAACTCCAATTTGTTGGCTCCCGTTTCGGCGACCATGCTCGAGGCCCGGAGCAAGCTTTCAAACGTACCTGCGTCGGTCCACCATCCTTCGAGCTCTTCCCAGGTCAATTCGCCTCGTTCAATGTAGGCATTGTTGACGTCGGTGATTTCGAGCTCGCCGCGTCCGGAGGGCTTCAGCGTGCGGATGATATTAAACACGTCCGCGTCATACATGTAGACGCCGATGACCGCATATTCAGAGCGAGGCACGGCCGGCTTCTCTTCAATACGCACGACGTCTCGGCCATTGAGTTCAGGAACGCCAAAGCGCTGAGGATCCGGAACACGTTTCAGCATGATCTTTGCTCCGGCGCCCTGATGCCGATAGGCTCGCACAGCCGATCTGATATTGCCTTCGATGATATTGTCGCCAAGGACCACGCAGACCGGGTCGTTGGCGGCAAAGTGTTCAACTAACGACAAGGCCTCGGCGATGCCTCCCTCGCCCTCCTGGTATGTGTAGTTCAGGTGTTTGAGACCAAAAGCTTTGCCGTTGCCGAGAAGCTTCAGGAAATCACCGGCTGAGTTTCCGCCGGTGACGATCATGATGTCGGTGATACCCGCGTTAATCAGCGTCTGAATGGGGTAATAGATCATCGGCTGGTCGTAAACGGGAAGCAGGTGTTTGTTTGTGACGGCCGTGAGGGGACGCAGTCGCGTGCCCAATCCTCCGGCTAATACGACGCCTTTCACTCAATTCCTCCTATTGTTGGTCCGTGGTCCGTTGTTGGTCTTTGGTCTTGGGTCTTTGTTCTTTGCTTTTGGATTTGGCTTTGCTAAAGATCACGAACCTTACAAAGATCAAAGATCAAGGCCAAAGACCAAAGACCAAAGCCCACTATCGATTAAACCACAATTCCAGCATCAACAACGTCCACAGTTGATGCGCATAGTCACGCTCGCCTCGAGTGTGTAACTCTACCATCCGCTTCACCGCTTCCGGCTTGAAAAGACCACGTTGCAGCGCCTGTTCAGATAAAAGCGTCTCTTTCAGGAAGGACTGCAACCGGCCACGAAACCAGTGACCAAGCGGTACACCAAATCCCATCTTGCGCCGCTTCAGGTTCTCAGCCGGCAACAAACGCTTGAGCATCCGTTTCAGCAGGTATTTCGTTGTCAATCCCCGCAGCTTCAGATTCTCAGGCAAGCTCGCTGCAAACTCTATCACGTGATGATCCAAAAATGGGGAACGCGCTTCCAATGATACTGCCATCGTCGCAATATCAACCTTAACGAGCAGGTCGTTCGGCAAATAGGTCATGATATCCGCCATCAGGGCCGCATCGACAATTCCTGAGCCGTTCGCCCGGGACAACCATGGTGCTAGCAGGTCTGCGGCCTTGCTCGGCGAGGTTTCCCGATGAAACTCATTCGAATAAAGATCCTGTTTAGCAGCGGCGTCAAACACAGTCACCCAACGTAAATAACGGTCCACCTTCGGTAATGACGCGGCCTGCATAAAGCGTTTTACATCTCTAAACCGGCTGCGGCGCGTCTCGGAGGTTGGTATGATTCCAACCATCTGTTCGAGCACTGACTCTCGCAAAACAGCAGGCAGCCGGTGATACTTCTCCGCGAGGCTCATCGCTGCGTACCGTTCGTAACCCGCAAAAGCCTCATCCCCACCATCGCCATTCAGCGCTACAGTAACGTGTTTGCGTGTCTCCCGCGCGACATAGTAAGTAGGGATGGCTGACGAATCCGCGTAGGGCTCACCATAATGCTTGACGAGCGTGGGCAACACTTCGAGTGCGTCAGGTCGCACGATAAATTCGTGGTGATCGGCGCCAACGTGTTCGGCGACACGACGCGCATGATGAAGTTCGCTGAAGTCCTGCTCCTCGAAACCAATTGAAAAAGTCTTGACGGGCTCGCTCGACTCCTGGCTCATCAGGGCAACCACTGCACTTGAATCGATTCCGCCTGACAAGAACGCCCCCAACGGCACTTCCGACATCAGGCGAACGCGGACTGCATCGCGCAGAATCTCAACCGCGCGCTCACCGGCTTCTGCTTCGTCAATCTTCAGCTTCTTTGAGAAGTCGGGCTGCCAGTAACGGTTGATCGAGATCTCACCGCGGCGCCAGCGTAAGGTATGGGCCGGCTCCAGCTTCCGAATAGCGAGATAAGCTGTGCGCGGAGCGGGAACACACATGAAAGAGAGATATTGATCAAGCGCTTCGCGATCGATCTCACGACTGATTTGGGGGTGCAGGAGTAGCGCGCTGAATTCTGAGGCAAAGGCAAGGTGGCCATTCCACTGTGCATACAGAAGCGGCTTTTTGCCAACGCGATCGCGCGCCAGAAACAGTTCCTGGTTTCGCTCGTCCCAGATGGCAAAGGCGAACATCCCGCGCAGGTGTTTAGGACAGTCGGCGCCAAACTGATCGTAGGCATGGATGATCGCTTCTGTATCGCTGTTGGTATAGAAGTTATGACCGAGCTTCTCGAGGTTTGCGCGGAGTTCGCGATAGTTGTAGATCTCTCCGTTGAAGACAATCCAGGCGGTGCGATCCTGATTGTGAATGGGTTGCCGGCCGCTCTTGAGGTCGATAATGGAAAGCCGGCGCATTCCCAAACCGACTGGTCCATTGACGTAGAAGCCGTCATCGTCAGGCCCCCGGTGGCGGATAGCTGCGCACATCCGTCCGAGCAAATCCTCGTCAACGGGCTTGGTGTCGTTACTGACCAGACCTACAATTCCGCACACTTTTTATAGACACCTTTAGCTACTCTGTGAGACTCTTTAATGCCTACCCGCGATGGTCCACACCCGGAGAATTCTGGAGTTGGTTGGTGAGTGCCATCGTCAATCGATTGAGTCTCAACAAATAGATCTTGGCTTTCGGCAAGTTCATTTAAGCCAGACAATCCGACGTAGATAGTAACGAACCTTGATAGCACTGTCCAAAGGGAGACAATACGGGTGATGTCCCAATAATAGGACACGACCACAATACGCCACCCTCGAGTCGAGATGTTCTCCGCTTCCGCCTAGCTGGAAAATCACACAAATACCCACTGACACCACAGGCTTCAAGCTCGTGGTCTTTCAATTTCTACCTAACGCAACCCTCCCTGGACCACACGAGACACCACAGGCTTGAGCCTCGTGGTCTTTCAATTTCTGCCTAACGGAACCCTCCCTGGAACACACAAAGACACCACAGGCTTGAGCCTCGTGGAGCTTCAATTTCTGCCTAACCCCACCCTGGACCACACAAAGACACCACAGGCTTGAGCCTCGTGGAGCTTCAATTTCTGCCTAACTACGCTCCCAGGACCACACAAAGACACCACAGGCTTTAGCCTCGTGGAGCTTCAATTTCTGCCTAACGACGCTCCCCGAGGGCCACACAAAGACACCACAGGCTTCAGCCTCGTGGAGCTTCAATTTCTACCTAACTACGCTCCCAAGACCACACAAGACACCACCGACTTTAGTCGCGTGGAGCCTCAATTTCTACCTAACGAAAGATCCCCAAACCAAACGTTCGAGCCTCTGATGTCAAGGCCTTGGTCTCGGAAGTTTCCGTTAGGCCGAAATTGAAACTTCACAAGGCTAAAGCCTGTGGTGTCAAGCGCCCGCTTGCGAGAAGAGTAGGCCGAAATTGAAACTCCACGAGGCTGAAGCCTGTGGTGTCTTGTGTGGCCTTGGGGCGGGCCGTTAGGCCGAAATTGAAACTCCACGAGGCTAAAGCCTGTGGTATCTTGTGTGGCCTTGGGGCGGGCCGTTAGGCCGAAATTGAAACTCCACGAGGCTAAAGCCTGTGGTGTCCTGTGTGGCCTTGGGGCGGGCCGTTAGGCCGAAATTGAAACTCCACAAGGCTAAAGCCTGTGGTGTCAAGCGCCCGCTTGCGAGAAGAGTAGGCCGAAATTGAAACTCCACGAGGCTAAAGCCTGTGGTGTCTTGTGTGGCCTTGGGGCGGGCCGTTAGGCCGAAATTGAAACTCCACGAGGCTAAAGCCTGTGGTGTCTTGTGTGGCCTTGGGGATGTTTCATTTCGGCCGCATTCCATGTGCCTTGGTGGATCGTGTTTAGGGCATCAGTCAAGAGCAATCGAAATCAAGCGAGCGACCAACACAAAATCTAAAGAAGCCGAACCCAACTCTCTCCTGAGCTTTGTCTTTACACATTGCAGTCGTTGGCACGAGCGTATGCTGTCCCGCCTCGTTTGGCCAAAGCGATCCGGGCGAACTACAAATAGTTTTCTGCCGACCAGCTGCAATGGCGAGAGCACGGTGAAGCAACATACGCAATCTGGACAGGATCCAGAGTCGGAGCGTGTGGGGCATCCGTCCAGCCTACGCTTTGGACCAAAGCGATCCTACAAAGCGAATTCTGATGTAAAGGGTAATGGACGTCAGCGTTCGGCCCAAATCTTTAAAGAGTCCCCGAGTCGGCCCAGGCGAAGAATGCCGTTGGCGAGATGCTTTATGGCTCGCAAAGAACTGCTGCTACTGAAAGTTTCGTTTAATTGATAGCCTGTCCTCACCCGGTCGGCGCCGGCAAAGTTTGTCTCGGCTTTTTTCCATACTCGCGCCGCCTGAAGAAGCTCCGCTGGATTGACCCCTTCCGTTCTTATTTTCACCGAGTGAAACCCGTGATTGAGCAGTAGCGTCTTGATCCCATCGATCGAGAAAAGGTGCAGATGTTCCGGTGGCGAGATGACACTCCACCGTAAACCCAGGACCTGACTCGAAAGGCCCGTGGCATTCGGAGTTGTTGCCCACCAAAGTCCGCCAGGTCGCAAAATCCGGGCAATTTCGGCGATCAAGCTCTGGGGATCAGGTACATGCTCCAGTAACTCGCTTGCTGTCACTACGTCAAAGTAAGCGTCAGGATAATTGGCATCAGAGAGCTGACCTAAAAAAGCTTGAAACCCGGAAGCCCTAACGTGATCAATCGCAGTCTTCGAGATGTCCAATCCTTCTGCGAGCCAGCCAGCACGGTCCGCCGCTTTGAGTAATGAGCCGGCGCCGCAACCGATATCCAGCAACCGGTTGGTTTTTCGATACGCAGCGAAGCGCTCGACAATCTGGTCCAGGCGGAGATGGATAAACTTTGGATCCGACAGATTAGATTCGGTGTAGTAGGTATCGTAGTCCTCGGAGTTGTCGGCCTCAGGCACGATACTCGTATAGAGGGTTCCGCAGCTATTACAGATCAACAAGTCAAAGTTGCTCTTTTTACCGCGCGTGCGAAAGTTTGCTAAATGGCAAGCGGGGCAACTCCGGAGAGCTACTTTATCTGAATTTGCAAGCTTCGTTCGCGCCACAAGCATGATTCGATAATCGCGTGCTTACAGATTTCCACAATCAAGGCCGCCGTGAGATTGCAAGCGAGGGATCCGAAGCTTTCCGCTTCGCCAGATCGGAGCGCCTACGCTCTTCTCGTTTCTCCCACAGCAAAACATAACCGACCGCTACAAAAATAAAATAGAACACAAGTAACTGTGCCCTCTGGCGGTAGGCATTTCCGACATTCCCCTGAAAAATAGAATAGGCAATGGAAAGCATAACCGTGAAGATTATGATCGGTGAGATTTGTCTTAAGCGGTAGCGGACAGAGAACCACAGGCCCAATACGAGCATCGGGAAGGATACCCACCAAATTATCATTTCAGGCAAAGTGATACTTTGACGCAGAGACGCCAGCTCCCAGGGAAAGGGAGCAAACAGAAGATAGAGTAGACCCAGCGGAATCGCGGACAGTGCGCCCGCGCCTGTTGAAACGTCGATGTCCCTCCCGAATCCGGAAACTGCGGACGTCGCCGAATCCTGCCGGCTAACCTGAATACGCTCCAGGGTTGCAAACTGGCTGAGTTGGGCATCGGCGTATCGTGTGATGCCGAGGTAGGTCAACCCTAAACCCAGGATAACTATTATTGCGAACTGTCGAATAAAGTTTGCCGTGCTGAGCTTTTGCATCCCTATCACAAAAGCTCCTCCAACGGCGGCTGTAATCATATAGAAGACGTAGAAACGGAAACTGAGTAGCAAAAACAGAGCCGAGATCAGAATGACAGCGTATTTGACGCTGAACTTCTCTCCGAGTCGAAGTGTTGCAAGAATCGATAACGCAAGGAAGAAAACGATTGGACCATCCTTTAGTCCCTGTGACGACCAGAGGACAAGCGATGGATAGAAGGCGACCGCAATTGCTGACAGACGCGCCACCCGCAGATTGTTGAAAACGTGATGCGCGCAGAGATATATCACAACAGCAGTGGCAGCTCCCATCACGGAATTAACGAGCTGCACGGCCAGCATATTGCGGCCAATCAGGCCATAAATACCGGCAACCAGATAGACCATCCCCCATCCCGAAGCAAATCCAGTCCCTATGAAGCTATCGACCCGTGATTGAAAGTACCTATCGCCGCCCCACGCCAGGAGTTGCGCCTGTCCAAAAAAGTCATAGGTAATGGCGTCACCGCCGAAAAACACCAGTCCGTTAAAAGCAAATATCACGGTACCCAAAAACACTCTTACCAGCAGGGCCGAGATGAATAGCTTGAATAAGAATGGGCCGTCAGTCTTTTGCCGGTAGGCATACCAGGCTACTGGCGCAGCGACTACCGCACAAAGCAAGACTCCTTTGCTGGTATCGAACCTGGTTACCACGCCATAGTCGAGGGAGTAAGGCGCGACCAGCACCGGCACTACAAACACTATAGAGGCGCCGAGAAGTAGACACAGTAATGTGAGAACGCTATTCAAGAAAAACCTTCATTACCGAAATCTGGGACAAATATTAGCAAACCATGAGGCTTCTCCTTAGAAGCCTCATGGTTTGGACAATTCATGGGCAACCGCTCAGGTTCCTCTCATTAACGCCTTACTTCAGTAAGGTGGCAGGTTTAACGGTTTGCTTCGTTGTCACAAAGCGACGACGTGTCGCGTGTCGTAAACCGTTGAAACGGTTCTCCGGTCTTGGTCGTTTCTGGGTCACCTGACTGAAGTTAGGTGTTAATGAGAAAAGTCACACCCAGGCTTTTTTCCGATGCCCTACAGACTGCGCCAGCGACTGCAACGAAGCGTCTGTTTTGGGCTTTCTCTCTACTAATTTCGACCCAAAGCTATGCCGATTCTTGACCTTGGACATCTTATTGCTACCGATCGAGTCCCTCTCATTAACACCTAACTTCAGTTAGGTGGCAGGTGCCTCAGCGCTTTCCCGAACCGTTTCAACGGTTTGCTTCGTTGTCACAAAGCGACGACGTGTCGCGTGTCGTAAACCGTTGAAACGGTTCTCCGGTTCTTGGTCGTTTCTGGGTCACCTAACTGAAGTTAGGTGTTAATGAGAAAAGTCACACCCAGGCTTTTTGCGATGCCCTACAGACTGCGCCAGCGACTGCAACGAAGCTCAGTTTCGGGCTCTCTCACCATCCTGCTTTCAACCGAAACGATGTTAGCTTAACAGCGTAACACCAAATGGTTCTCCAGAACGAGCGCCTCGAAACTCGCGTTCTGAAAAGTCTTAATTGCATCCCCCGGCGTACAAACAATCGGCTCCTGAATATTGAACGAAGTGTTGAGCAACATCGGGCAGCCTGTAAGCTTTTCAAATTCATGAATCAACTGCCAGTAGCGTGGATTAACTTTCCTGCTAACGGTCTGGGGCCGCGCGGTTCCATCTACGTGAACCACTGCCGGGTAACGCTCGCGGTGCTCCTCGCTAACCTGCAACACCGTGACCATGAAAGGATCGCGATGCGGGCGGCCAAAGATCGATGTGCTTACTTCCTCCTTCATTGACGGAGCGAGCGGTCGAAACCATTCGCGCAGTTTCACTTTATGGTTGAGTAGTTCACGCATGTCAGCACGGCGTGGGTCAGCAATAAAGCTTCGGTTTCCCAGCGCCCGTGGCCCAAACTCCATTCGCCCCTGGAACCAACCAATAATCGCGCCGTTAGCCAACATTTGCGCAACCCGCGGCAGTAGTTCTGAGTCTGGCAGTGTCTCGAACTTCAATCCCTGCTCACTGAGAGCGAGCGCGCACTCATTCGAGGTGAAGCCGGGCCCGTAATAGGCGTGTTCCATCTTGAACTTACGCGGTTGATTCAGACGCTGGTGATATACCAGAAGCGCTGCTCCGAGAGAGCAGCCAGCATCTCCTGCGGCCGGCTGCACAAAGTAGTTTTTGAACGGCGACTCAGTCATGATTCGACCATTCATCACAGAGTTAAACGCCACGCCGCCGGCCATGCACAGGTTTTCTTCTCCCGTGCGCTCGTGCAGGCCTTCCAAAAGTCGCAACGCGGTGTCTTCAAGAATTTTTTGAGCACTTGCGGCTATGTTCCAATGGCGTTCAGTTAAGGCTTGGTCGGGATGACGTGGTGCTCCCAACTCGCGGCTTATCTCTTCACCAAACTGGTAATGTTTGGCAAGGTGATGGTCAAGCACGCGGATATTGAGGTGAAAGTCGTTATTCCCGTTGCTCCTTAAGACCTTCTCAGCGAAGAAATCGTAGTATTCCGGTTTACCGTAGGCTGCCAGGCCCATTACTTTCCATTCGTCGCCTCCAAACATATCGAAGCCGATAAAGTTGGTAATGGCCGAATAGAATTGTCCCAGTGAATGAGGCAACTTAATGCGCTTGAGCACCCTTAGACGGTTACCGGCACCTTGCGAGAACAGCGTTGTTGTGTCCTCGCCGGTGCCGTCCCAGGTCATGATTGCAGCGTGCTCGAATCCGGATACAAAGAAGGCGCTGGCTGCATGGCATTGATGATGTTCAAGAAAGTGAAAACGAAAGTCGCTCGGACCGTAGTGACGCCGAATCAATCGGGGATGTTTCAGCATTCCGAGGTAGCTCTCTCCGACCTGCCCGATACCGCGATCCACACGTGCCTTGAACATGTCTCGCGAGATAAGGGCAGACTTTAAAGCCTGCATAGCCTTATGACGTAGGACCCAGGGTTTCCAGTAGAGACCGATATGTTGGACATCGGCTATCTTGATACGCGCTTCGTCCAGGCAGTATTGCATCGCCTGGTACGGAAACCCGCTGTGATGCTTCCGGCGTGAAAAGCGCTCCTCTTCGGCCGCTGCTACGATCTCGCCATCCTCGATCAGCGTTGCGGCGGAATCTCCTAATGTCGTCAGTCCCAGTATGTACATCAGGCACTTTTCCCCTGCATAACGCGCGTCGTATGTGTCATTGGTTCAGGCTCTACTCTGGTTTCAACGCCTTCATCGGTTGAAACAGTTGGTTTGCCGAAGCGCCCACACACGCCGAAACCCCTCCGTCCTTCATTACAGGACCACACTTCTGTAAAACCCGCTGCTCGGTACCATTCAGCGACTTCGTCAAAGGAATGGTAATAAGCGTAAGGCGCACCGAATATGTCCATCAACGCCAGCGCAGCCTCGCGACGTGTCATCTTTTCATAAGAACGAATCCGGAGGGCATTTACCGTCTTGCAAAAGGCTATGAAGGGGATCGCCATAAGTTGTGCTATTCGCGCGAAGTTTCTGGGACTGAGACGCGTCGTCACAGTTCGAATCCCATTAACAACCGGTGTAACCCAGTTCTCGTACTTGTAAAGCCATACGTAAAACGTGCCTCCCTGTCGCAACAGTGGACGAAGTGCACGGAAAGTTTGCAATGTATCGGGGGTATGATGAAGCACACCGGCGGAATGGATGATATCCACGCTGCCAGGCGCGAGAGGTGGTCGCTGTAAGT
Organism: Pyrinomonadaceae bacterium; assembly: GCA_041751855.1. Taxonomy (GTDB): domain Bacteria; phylum Acidobacteriota; class Blastocatellia; order Pyrinomonadales; family Pyrinomonadaceae; genus PSRF01. Next base: position 1,135 of record JBGSWR010000074.1, on the reverse strand, counting down.
CACCTTGCACAAAATGCACTCGCGCTGGGTCCGCTCCGGAATGAACGTGCCGATAAGCGTGACCATGTTCCAGGCCGGAGCTAAGATCGACAGCAACGACCTCCAAACCAAGTTCAGTGTAGGCTACCGACTGGCTGCCATTACCGCAACCGGCATCGAGCATAACCTTTCCCTGTAGATCTGCTCGCGGTATGCGCAGCGGTTCGAGAAAGAACCACTTGACGCGATCGGCGAGTTGCATTCCCCAGGTAGTTCCACCCAGCTCGTGGTTCTCCCACTCATAACTGAAATTCTCGCGGGTTTGCTGATCGTAAGTTATGCGGTTTGAATTGACCCTTTCCGTCAAGAGCTGGAGGGACTCAGGCAGTGGTACCGGAATAAGTCCGCTGATCGTCGTCCAATGTTCCAAAATCGCATCAGGAAGCATCCTGGGGATTCCACGCACAATCGGGAACCAGTGCTCGCAAGTCGAGCACTGAAGCAAGCCGCGGCTCACTTCACCCTCGGGACCTGCCTGTTCTGGCCCCAGTGGGATGCACTTCAGACTCGACTGGCAGGAAGGACAGCGTAAGAGATCTAGTAAGCGCAAATGCATTAGTCTATGAGCAAAGTCGCAGTTTACCAGGTTAAGATAACATTCTGCGTTCTCCCGAGGCTAACGCAATACGCCTTTATTTGCAGAAAGGGACATAAGTGCCGTAGTGCGAGACGCGATTGCCATCAGCTCATTAACACCTCCGTTTTCAACGGTTGCCCTTTCATTAACACCTCACTTCAGTGAGGTGTCCTAGCCCCCCGAATCAAGGGCGGGCTGAAGCATCTCACACGCCTCTCATTAACACCTCACTTCAGTGAGGTGTCCCAGTGCCCTGTGCGGCTAGTGCTGTAACACATGATTCCCACGTTCATTCGCATTGATAGGTAAATTTGGATGAATCTCGGCGCGCAGGGAAACTAGTTGGCTAAGTTCTCTTCTCATTAACACCTCACTTTGGTGAGGTGGGCGGAACGGAGAGCCCCGGGAACCGTTTCAACGGTTTCCCGACGGGGTAGCATCGCGTTGCGCAAATGAACGGAAACCGTTGAAACGGTTCCCGGAAATAAGCCCGGACCGCAACACCTCACTGAAGTGAGG
>JBGSWR010000073.1:0-31694 GCA_041751855.1 Pyrinomonadaceae bacterium | reverse complement strand
GTCCGCGTGCCCTGGACAGTCCACGTGCGCATAGTGCCGGTTCGCCGTCTCGTACTCCACGTGCGCCGTCGCGATCGTGATCCCGCGCGCCTTCTCTTCCGGCGCCTTGTCGATCTGGTCGAACGCCACGAACTGCACCTTCGGATTGTTCTTCCCCAGCACCCGCGTGATCGCTGCCGTCAATGTCGTCTTCCCGTGGTCCACGTGTCCGATTGTCCCGATGTTCACGTGTGGCTTTGAACGGTCGAATTTTTCCTTACTCATCTTTGTCGCTCCTTCTGGACGAGTGAAGGCTTTACTTCACTCTATCTTGCTACTCCCTGAACCTTAGCGATTACTTCTTCAGCAATATGCTTCGGCGCCTGTTCGTAGCGCTCGAAGTGCATAGTTGATGTGGCGCGCCCCTGAGTTGCAGAGCGCAAATCCGTTGTGTATCCGAACATTTCTGATAGAGGCACAAACGCCGTGATCACCTGCGCGCCACCAACCCGGGGCTCCATGCTCTCGATCCGGCCACGCCGTGAATTGAGATCTCCGTTCACGGCGCCCGTATAATCGTTCGGAGTGACGACTTCAACCCTCATGATCGGCTCCAGCAGAACAGGCCTGGCCTTCTTCACCGCATCCTGAAATGCAAGCGATCCAGCGATATGAAAAGATCGCTCGTCAGAGTCGACTTCGTGGTAGGAGCCGTCAAGCAAACGAACTTTGACATCGACCAACTCATACCCGGCGAGGAACCCTCGCTCCATAGCATCCCTGATTCCCTGCTCGACCGGCTTGATGTATTCCTTGGGAATTGCACCGCCGGTAATCTCGCTGACAAAAACATAGCCTTCGCCGGGCGCGGGTTCGATCTCGATCTCGACGTGTCCGTACTGACCGCGACCTCCGGTCTGCTTCTTATAGACTTCCTTACCAGGCGCAGGTTGCGTGATGGTCTCACGATAGGCCACCTGCGGTTTGCCCACATTAGCCTCGACCCCGAACTCGCGTTTCATGCGATCAACGATGATCTCAAGATGGAGTTCACCCATCCCGGCGATAATGGTCTGCCCGGTCTCCTGATCTGTCGAAACGTTAAAGGACGGATCCTCCTGGGCCAGACGTGCAAGGGCGACTCCAAGCTTGTCCTGGTCCTGCCGCGTCTTTGGTTCCACGGCAACCCGAATCACCGGGGCTGGAAACTCCATCGCTTCGAGAATGATAGGACGATTCTCGTCGCAGACAGTATCGCCCGTGGTCACCTGTTTCATGCCACCAATGGCAATGATCTCACCCGCACTCGCGGCGTCGATATCCTCGCGCTTATTCGCGTGCATGCGCATCAAACGTCCCACACGCTCCCTGCTATCCTTGATCGGATTGTAGGCATAGGAGCCAGCCTTGATAGTGCCGCTATAGATGCGCACAAACGAAAGCTGGCCGAGGTGTTTGTCCCCCATGATCTTGAATACCAGGCCCGAAAACGGAGCGCTGGCATCGGGAGGCCGCTGTTCCACCTGTCCGTTCTTTGGACTTGTGCCCTCGATCGCAGCGATATCCAGAGGCGAAGGCAGGTAATCCACAACCGCGTCGAGCAGGGTCTGAACACCTTTGTTCTTAAAAGCCGAGCCAGTCACTACCGGAACGAGTTTCAGCTCAATTGTTCCCTGCCGCAGGGCCTTCCGAATTTCCTTTTCCGAAATCTCTTCAGCCTCGACATACTTGTGCATCAACGCATCGTCGACGCTGGCCACGGCCTCGATCAATTTCTCGCGAGCGGCAGCGGCCGTTTCCTTCAAGTCATCAGGGATCTCCAGCACCTGATACTCGGAACCTTTGCTTTCATCATTCCAGATCAGCGCTTTCATCGTGATCAGATCGACGACCCCTTTGAACTGATCTTCAATCCCGATTGGAATTTGGAGCGCAACGGGGTTGGCTCCCAGGCGGGTGATTATGGATTCAAAAGAGCGCTCGAACGAGGCCCCGGCGCGATCGAGCTTGTTGATAAAGCAGATGCGAGGGACACCATACTTATCGGCCTGACGCCAAACTGTCTCAGATTGCGGTTCGACACCGGCGACCCCGTCAAACACAGCAACGGCGCCATCCAGAACCCTCAGGGAACGCTCAACCTCCATGGTGAAATCGACGTGTCCAGGCGTGTCGATGATATTGATCCGATAATCAACACCATTTCTTTCCCAGAAGCAGGTAGTGGCAGCACTGGTAATCGTAATACCGCGCTCCTGCTCCTGCTCCATCCAATCCATCGTCGCCGTCCCTTCATGCACTTCGCCAATCTTGTGCGTAATGCCGGTATAATAGAGGACGCGTTCAGTGGTTGTGGTCTTGCCGGCATCAATGTGCGCCATGATGCCTATGTTCCTGAACTTGTTTAAATCGTGCTTGACCATCTCTTCTTACCGATCAGTGTCAACCGACAACCGATCCATCCAGCTACCATTTGTAATGCGCAAAAGCCTTATTGGCATCCGCCATTCGGTGCGTATCGTCTTTCTTCTTCACTGAGTTCCCGCGGTTATTAGCCGCATCAAGAATCTCACCAGCCAGCCGGTCCCTCATGGTTTTTTCACCCCGACCGCGAGCGTAAGAAACGATCCAACGGATTGCCAGGGCGCCTCGGCGTTCCTGGTGGACCTCGACGGGAACCTGATAGGTTGAACCGCCCACGCGGCGCGACTTGACCTCGACTGTGGGCTTCACGTTGTCAATCGCGCGCCTAAACACCTTCAGCGGCTCTTCGCCGGTCTTATCTCCAACCTGCTGCATGGCGCCGTAGAAAATTCCCTCGGCCACCGACTTCTTGCCTCCCCACATGACGCCGTTAATAAACTTAGTCACAAGAGGACTGTTGTAGATCGGATCGGGAAGTACTTCCCTTCGTTCGGCGATTCTTCTTCTTGGCATAGTCTTCGTCCGCTTTTGCGTTCAGATTATTTTCCGGCGCCGGCCTTTGGCCGCTTTGCTCCATATTTCGAACGGCCCTGCTTGCGATCGGCAACGCCCACCGAGTCCAGGGTGCCGCGGATGACGTGATAGCGGACGCCCGGAAGGTCTTTGACGCGGCCACCTCGGATCAGCACGATAGAATGCTCCTGTAAATTGTGTCCGACGCCGGGGATGTAGGTAGTTACCTCAATGCCATTAGTCAGACGTACGCGCGCTACTTTCCGCAGAGCCGAATTCGGCTTCTTGGGGGTTTGCGTATAGACACGAGTACATACGCCCCGCTTCTGCGGCGAGCTCTGCAACGCCGGACTCGCCGTCTTGTACTTGACCCTCTCGCGACCCTTGCGCACCAACTGATTAATTGTGGGCACTGCCTTTTGTTCCTTTTCTTCTTAATTGCGCCGCGCTCTTGCAGGCGCAAGAGGGCACTGCCTGCCTCTTTCCGGAACTTGTCCGGCAGTCAGCGCAGGCGACTGCCCTGTTTAAGGTTTAGGTTCAGGGATGTTCTGAGTTCGCGTCTGGCGGGTGCGGATCCTGGCTTCCCTTAAGCCGAAACTTTTCTGTGGCGTCGCGTTGTTTTAGGGCGAGAAGATCGATCTGATCTCTCAAGCGCGCCTGGCGCTGGAACCGTCAAAATTTACCAGACGGGGCGCAGGCGCTTACGCCACAATACCTGTCAAGCGACTGTTGACTACCAGCCGGGCAACGCCTCCACACCGACAGAACCAACTAAGCGCTGCCTTCACCAAATCAGACCGTCAGTCCGAAACCGGGAACTATAATGGCCAACTCTTTGAGTGTCAAGCGACCAGCGAACCGAATATGGTAACTATATAAAACTGACACTCTGGAAATTGATAACGGACTAAAAGAGAGATTTAGCCAGCCAATAGACTCCAAGGCCCAAACCTCCAAGTAATATCAGTAGCACTAGTCCGATCGCGACCACGGCCAGCTTGAATCTTCGGTAGCGCCCGGCATCCGGAGGAGCTAGCGACTGTTGCGGGAAATAGGGCGGTGGTGTGTGGGTTGCCATCAATTCTCCTCCAAATGAAACCTCATTGCTGAGTCTTTGCAGGCGGCGGCGGTGAGGTTCCTTCCTCTTGCTGCTTCTTCAACTCCTGCTCCTTCTGCTTCTTCAGTTGCTGCTCCTGGTGTTTTCTTCCCTCACGAATACGCCTTACTCCCTCACGTGCATCTTCGAGTGCGTCCTGAGCCCGAAAATTTTCAGAATCCAATTCCAGCGACTTCGAAAACGCAGTAACGGCCTCGTTGTATTGGGCCAATCGAGTTAAAGCCAGTCCCAGATCATAAAAGATGTAAGCATCATCAGGGCGCAGTCGCGCCGCCTGCCGATACTCCCTGACAGCATCGCTGTAGAGATTAAGGCCAAAGTACGCCTGACCAAGATTGTAGTAGGCTTCGGCATCTTCCCGATCGGACTCAAGGTGCGTCTTATAGGTTTCAATTGCTTTCTTATAACTCTTCTCTGCCTCTGCTGAGCGGCCAAGCGCGTCGTAAGTCAGCGCCAGCCTGAAATGCGCTTCGGCAAGATTCGAATCGAGTTTGACCGCGTGCTCAAAGGCTTCGAGTGCTTTCAGGTCCTGGTCATCATTAAAGAACTCCTTACCGCTTTCCAAATAGGCTTTGGCCTGCGTTAAATTTTGCTCAACACTGTTGCCCGCTGGCGTTTGGGACTGCTGAGGAGTTTCCTCGGCAGACCGAAATCGCGAGCACGCAGCTTGACCTAGAAGCAAAGACGTTATAAGGATCAGTGGCGCCTTTTTAGACATCAGCATTCGGAAGCGCGACCGTAACGGTTGGCAAACCTGATTAGTGACCTGGCAAGCGGGATAAAACTACAGGGAGCGTTAAGTATCTACTTCAATTCCGGGGGCGAGTCAAACGGTCTCAGTGGAGTTAACTTGTGGAAGTACAAGGTGATTGCCCCTTTTCCACTGTCAACTAAATAGCCGGAAACGAGCTCCGCACGGTCACCCGCATAGGAGTTACCCAGTCCAAGAAGAGCGCAAAAAGGAGAGAAAATGTTAAGACGTCAGTGCCCCCTTAGAGGATCCTTCCTGCTCCTGGCCCTTGCAGGGATCAGCATTTTTGCTTCACAAACCTTTGCGCAGAAAGTGCGCGAGGTCGTGTCTTACTCTCCGCCAACTCTCAGCATGTCCGCCGACCCAATGGTCGTTACCACATGTCCGGGCGAGGTTGCCATGACAAGCTCGCGCGTCCAACTTCAGGCTAATGCCAGTTCGCCGTCAGGAAACGCAATCAGGTATACCTGGCGAGCTAGTGCCGGACGCATCAACGGCGATGGCCCATCAGTTAGCTGGGACCTTTCCGGTTTGAGCCCGGGCTATTACAAGGCCTTTGTAGAAATTGATACGGCTACCGACGAAGAGGAGTGCGAGGCATTTGCTTCCACAACTGTTCTAGTGAGGTGTCCTCCTCCAGTCTGCCCGAACGTCGCGATTGTCTGCCCGGAAAAAATAGCCATTAATCAGCCACTCACCTTTAGCTCAACAATTACGGGTGGTTCCGCCAACGTAACTCCAATCTACAATTGGACTGTTTCGGCCGGAAGGATCGTAGAAGGGCAGGGTACCAGCTCCATTACGGTTGACACGACGGGCCTTGAAGGTCAAACAGTGAGTGCCAGCCTGTCGATGGGTGGTTACAACCTCGATTGCGCGGCAACGTGCGCAGTTGGGATTCCTATTCCGCTCCCCCCCTCCAGAAAATTTGACGAGTTTCCGGATATCGCGCGAAACGATGAAAAAGCTCGACTGGATAACTATGCGATTGAGTTGCAGAACGATCCGACGGCGACCGCCTACGTGATCGTGTATCCGGGCCAACGCAGCCGGCCGGGAGATGTACAACGGCACACAAACAGAATCGTTGATTACCTAGTCAACACCCGCGGCATTGATGGTGGTCGAATCATGACCATCACGGGGCCTTTGCGTGGCGAATTATTTATTGAGTTGTGGCTAACCCCTCAGGGCGCAGTCGCGCCTCTTCCGGGCCGTTAGTTCATAATCAACCCAGGATATTGAGTCCAACGTTCCTTGCCAGGGACGTTGGACTTTTTCTTTGGAAAGTGGTGTGCCGATTGTCTGTAACCGCGGAACTAGAATACCTTGCGTTGATGGACCGCTGTTTTTGCTGCCAGCGTAAACCGCGGTTCCACCTCAGAGTTCCCCTTAATCAGGCCGGCAACGTATTCACCGACGGCTGGCCCATGCTTGAACCCATGCCCTGACCCACCGCCAACAAACCAAACGTTTGGAAACTCAGGATGACGATCGAACAGAAAGTCGCCGGTTGAAGTGTTCTCATACTGGCAGACTCGCGTCTCCAGAATTGGCGCCGTTGCAAGCGCAGGAATCAGCCGCGCAAGCTTATGACGGACCGCTGTTACCCCGGCGGGGGTTACTACTCGGTCCCCGCTGTCTGGATCAAAAATTGGTCCGTGCGCATCGATGGCAAACTTGAACCCTCTGCCCTCGAGGTCGGGAATGCAATATATAAGCTCGTCGAAGTCGATCAATACGGGCATCTTCGGGAAGGAGAAGTGATCGTCACCGTGGGGCACTCCAAAGAAGAAGACCTCCTGCCTTGTAATGTGAATCAGATCACCAAGCAGGTCCGGGAAGAGTTTGGGCAACCATGGACCACAGGCAAATATAAAAGTATCGGCAGAGAGCCGGCGACCGGTCCGAGTAGCAAGGGTCGTGAAGGCGCCGGTGTGTGGCTTGACTGAATCCGTCAGGTAAGAGACTCCGCACTTCACCGCATCAGCAACTACGGCCTGCACTGCGTAGCGCGCCAGTAATACTCCACTGTCGGTCTCGAGTATTCCCCAGGTGAGCGGTTCAAACCTAATCTGCGGGTAGCGCTTTTCAAGATCGCTTAGTTCAATTTTCTCGAAGGGCACGCCCGTGGTTGCCAAAACGCTGAGCATCCGTGTCGAGTACATATCATTTTCGCGCGCGAGCCACAGTACCCCGGATTGTTTGAAGTGTTTTAGACCACGCTGCTCAAAGAAGCTTCTCCACAGCGCCAATGAATGTTGGGCCAGGCGTGTATAGATTTCGTCGCCGCCATATCCTCTCCGAATTACGCGCGATTCGCCACCCGAACTTGAGCGACTGTTTCCTGGTCCAAAGGCATCTACGAGCAGCACTTTGGCACCGGACTGCTGCAGAAAATGGGCCGTCCAGGCCCCAAAAACGCCGGCGCCAATTACCACCACATCAAAAGATTCTCGCGCTCCCATGATGCAGATGATCTCCGCACAGGTGGCCCGAGGTCAACCATTATGCTCTGCGGACGGCGTGAACTTCTTCCTGCGGTATCCAGTTTGCCTTTGTCGTTACCCGAGAACCCGTTTTTCCAACCTGGTGCTCAGTTACCGGACAGCCGAGTCATGAGGTCGTACGGGAAAATTACAAGGGCTTTCAGAATTTGAGTTTCTAAGGAGACAAGTGATGTTGGGACCGTCAAGGCGCTTAATCATTGTTTGCATTGGGATAATTGCATTCGGAGTTCTGCCCATAGTGGCTCAAGAGAAAGAGAGGGGTTTGAGAGGAACTCCTGTGCTTTGGCGCGAACCTGTTGATATCGAGTCAAGAGACCTTTTTCTCGGCGCAGGTGGCGAGGCAATGAAGCCGGATCTGAGTCGAGTCACCTACGTTGAAAAGAAGAAAGGCGGTACCTCCACAAAATATCGTGTGCGCGACGGCCAGGGTCAGGAGTGGATCGCCAAGCTTGGAAAGGAACCTCAGGCTGAGACTGCTGCGAATCGGCTAATATGGGCCCTGGGTTATGAAACAGAGATCGGCTATCTGGCGCCACGCCTCACGATTGAAGGCAAAGGCACGTTTGAAAATGTGCGACTGGAAGCCAGACCGAAGAACGTTGACCGGGTTGGAGACTGGGAATGGGAGAACAACCCATTTCTGGGAACGCCCGAGTTGCAAGGTTTAAAGATCCTCATGGTGTTGATGAACAATTGGGACATTAAAGATTCAAACAACGAGATCATCGCGCCGCTACAACCAGCCGGGAGCGAATTGCGTTACATCATCAGCGATCTGGGTGCCACCTTTGGGAAGACAGGCGGGTTCTTCTCACGCACAAGAAACAAGCCATCGGACTTTATCAAAGCAGATTTCATCAAGTCTGTTGAGGGTGACGTCGTCGAATTCAACTACGACGGAAAAGAGCAGAAGCTCTTTAAGGACATCAAGCTGGCCGACGTGCGCTGGATCGTTAACTGGCTCGAGCGGCTGAGCGATAATCAGATCAAGGATGCATTTCGAGCGGGAAACTATACGCCTGAACAGGTGGAAGCACTCTCGGCAGCGTTGCGCAGGCGCATTGAGACGCTTGGGGCAGTCTCGCGACCGGCGACAGTCAATCGGTAGCTATTTCCCGAACGATCTCTTTCGGGTTCTTATCTTCGCGCAAGCCTTGAAACGAAGGGTGGCGAACTGCGCCATCAGCGGTCCATTCGGTAAATTCCACTTCCGCCACCAACTGGGGAGTGGTCCATTGAGCGTGCCGAAGGCCCGGGTCGTTCGGCTTCACAGCGAACGGCATCTTTCCGGTCACGAGTGGATCGAGTTTCTTCCTCAGGTCGGTGCGTTGTTTAAAGGTGAATCCAGTACCGACCCGTCCGGCATAGAGCAATTTCCCCTGATCATAGATACCGAGAACCAGGGCGCCAAAACCTGGCAACCCTTTCTCGGTTGGCGTGTAGCCGGCCACGACAAACTCCTGTCGCTTGACGCATTTCGCCTTCAGCCAGTTCCGGGTGCGAGCAGATTCATAGAGTGAGTCCGCCCGCTTTGAAACCACGCCTTCGATGCCAAAGTTGCAGGCTTTCTCGAAAAACTCTACGCCGCTTCCCTGCACATGATCGCTGTAGCGTAGCGCGCCCGGGAGTTCGTTCGACTCGAAGAGGGATTGCAGCAACTTCTTGCGCTTAACAAGGGGGACTGCTGCAAGGTTGTAGCCGTCGAGGTAAATCAGATCAAAGATCTGATAGATAAACGAGGCCTTACCTGTGCGTCCCAGGGATTTCTGGAGGGCCTGAAAGCTTGTACGGCCGGCAGCATCGAGGACCACCACTTCGCCATCGAGCATGGCCGCCTGGGCAGGAAAGTTCGCCATTGCTTTGACCAGACCCGGGAACTTTGCGGTCCAGTCTTTGTGGTTACGGCTCCAGAAGCGGACCTGGCCTCGCTCGATGCGGCAGAGCATCCGGTAGCCGTCAAACTTCAGTTCATGCACCCATTCATTACCATCAGGGGGGACTTTAACCAGAGTTGCCAGTTGTGGTGTTACGAATTCCGGTAGCGCGCCCTTGCGGGCACCCGGAAGTTTTTTTTTATCGATTAGAGTCTTCAACTGGGCCTCTCGAAGAGGTTGGATTGTATCATTCGAGGTTTTTCGTTGCCGTTGTTGAGGCGAGGCACAATAGCTGGAAGGCAGGGAGACATTGGGGAAGTACTTAGTCGAAAAGCAAAAAGCTACCGACCGCTTTCAGCCTCGTTGGGCTCAACTTTGCGCCTAACGAGTTTCATTTTCAGCTTAACAAAACCCTCCCAGAAACAAGCAAGACACCACAGCTTGAGCTCGTGAAGTTTCAATTTCGGCCTAACATAAACCGCCCCAAACATCACGCCAGACACCACAGGCTTTAGCCTCGTGGTCCTTCAATTTCTGCCTAACGCATCCGCCCCACGACCTCACACGACACCACAGGCTTGAGCCTCGTGGTCCTTCAATTTCTGCCTAACAAAACCAACCCCGAACACCACACCAGACACCACAGGCTTTAGCCTCGTGGTCCTTCAACTTCCGCCTAAAAAAACCAACCCCGAACACCACACCAGACACCACAGGCTTTAGCCTCGTGGAGTTTCAATTTCTGCCTACCGCAACCGCCCCACGACCTCACACGACACCACAGGCTTTAGCCTCGGGTGTCTTGCACGTTGTTGGGTGGGGTTCCCTTAGGCTGAAATTGAAATTCCACGAGGCTCAAGCCTGTGGTGTCTTGTCTGGTCTTTAAAAAGTTTCCTTAGGCTGAAATTGAAACTCTACGAGGCTCAAGCCTGTGGTGTCTTGCCTGGTCTTTAAAAAGTTTCCTTAGGCCAAAATTGAAACTCCACGAGGCTCAAGCCTGTGGTGTCTTGCCTGGTCTTTAAAAAAGTTTCCTTAGGCCGAAATTGAAGTTCCACGAGGCTCAAGCCTGTGGTGTCTAGTTTGTCGTTTTCGGACCTCTGAACCTGGAGTGGAAAGGGTCAAGGCCGGGGGAGTATGACCTTAATGCATGAAAAGCTGCGAGAGTACTTTGGCCTCTCGATAATACCGGGGCCCCCCGAACGACAAACTGAAGTTCGTCGGACATTGTTCGAAACTTCAGTTTGTCGTTTTCGGAACTCTGAACCTGGAGGGGAAAGGGTCAAGGCCGGGGGAGTATCACCTTAATTACATTAAATGCTGCGAGAGGACTTTGGCCTCTCGAAAATACCGGAGCCCCGAACGACAAACTGAAGTTCGTCGGACATGAGCCTCCTACGTTCTTACATACTGACCTGTCTGGTGGTAGGATTTGCTCACTAAGGATTGCGCTGAAACCAGCTTGAAGGCCCCTTAAGGAATGCTCACTCGTTCGATCCGGAGGTATGCGCCCATGAAATATTGCAAACTGTTTCCAACCACTTTACTGACAGCCGCCATGGTCCTATTGCTTTATCCTGCTCCCGCAAAGTTCCAGGAGACGCATCCGCACCGGCACGACACGTCGGAGAAGCTGGGAGACGTCAACTTTTCAATCTCATGTAGCCCGGCCGCGCAAAAACAGTTCAATCGCGCCACGGCTATGCTCCACTCCTTCTGGTATGACGAAGCGGAGAAAGCCTACACGGCCGTGGCCCAAACCGATCCCAAATGCGCCATGACCTACTGGGGTGTCGCAATGAGCCTCTATCATCCCGTCTGGGCGCCCGCAACCGCGGCCGAACTCCAACGAGGCCTGGCCGCCGTCGAAAAAGCAAAGGCCATCGGCGCCCCTACCCAGAGAGAGAAAGACTACATCGCAGCGATCGAAGCTTTCTTTAAAGACTCAGATAAGCTCGATCATCGGACCCGCGCGCTGGCCTACGAAAAGGCTATGGAGCGCGTGCATATGAATCACCCGAAGGATAGCGAGGGGGCCATCTTTTATGCTCTCGCGCTTCTCGGAACGTCTCTCACTACTGACAAGACTTACGCGAACCAAAAACGAGCGGCTGGAATTCTCAATAAGATCCTGCCACAGGAGCCACAACACCCGGGAGTGGCCCATTATTTAATTCACAGCTTCGACTACCCGGAACTTGCCGAACTAGCGCTGCCTGCCGCCCGCAGCTATTCAAAGATCGCCGCTTCGTCTCCGCACGCGCTGCACATGCCTTCGCATATTTTCACGCGACTCGGTCTCTGGGAGGAGTCCATTGAGTCGAATCTGGCATCGGCGAAGGCAGCCAAAGAACACGTGGCTAAAACGCATGCGGGCGCCTCGGCATTCGATGAGCTTCACGCACTCGACTATCTCGTTTACGCCTACCTTCAACGAGCCCAGGATGAGAAGGCAAAACGCCTGCTGGATAAGGTAAAGGCTGTGGACAAGGTTGACGCCGAAGTTTTGGCAGCAGCGTTTGCGTTCGCGGCGATTCCGGCCCGTTATGCACTCGAGCGACGTCGCTGGTCTGAAGCAGCAGCGATTGAACTGCAACCATCAAGTTTTCCCTGGGACCGCTTCCGTTTTGTTGAAGCCAACGTCTATTTTGCCCGGGCCATCGGCGCAGCTCGCACGGGAAATGTAGAGGCAGCTCGCGCCGACGTCGAAAGACTTGAAAAGATTCATGCAGGGATGGTCGGATCAAAAGATCCGTATTGGCCCGGGCAGGTCGAAATTGACAAGCTCTCGGCCGCAGCATGGCTGGCGCATGCCGAAGGGAAGAAGGAAGAGGCTCTGAAACTGATGCGTAAAGCAGTTGAAGTCGAGGACTCGACTGAAAAGCATCCCGTCACGCCTGGTCCAATCATCCCGGCGCGCGAGCTGTTGGGTGAGCTTTTGATCGAGTTGAAGCAACCGGCGGAAGCCTTGCGAGAGTTCGAGGCTTCGCTCAAGAGCTCTCCAAATCGGTTTAACGGGCTCTACGGAGCGGCGCGGGCGGCTGAACTTGCAGGTGATCGAAAGTTGGCAGGCTCGTACTATGCAAAACTGGTGGCTCTCAGCAAGGAGGCCGACAGCGCCAGGGCCGAGCTTCAGCAGGCGAAGGATTTCGTGGCGAAGAACTGAGTAATGTCTTGGGTGGTCCAGTGGGGTTGCGTTAGGTTTAAGTTGAAGCTCCACGAGGCTAAAGCCTGTGGTGTCTTGCGTGGTCCAGGGTTGCGTTAGGTTGAAATTGAAGCTCCACGAGGCTAAAGCCTGTGGTGTCTTGCGTGGTCCCTGGGAGGTTGGGTTAGGTTGAAGTTGAAGCTCCACGAGGCTAAAGCCTGGTGTCTTGCGTGGTCCAGGGTTGCGTTAGGCCGAAATTGAAGCTCCACGAGGCTAAAGCCTGTGGTGTCTTGCGTGGTCCCTGGGAGGTTGGGTTAGGTTGAAGTTGAAGCTCCACGAGGCTAAAGCCTGTGGTGTCTTGGGTGGCCCGGTGGGGTTGCGTTAGCTTGAAATTGAAACTCCACGAGGCTAAAGCCTGTGGTGTCTTGAATGTTGCTTAGGTTATGAGTGAAATTCATCGCGGAGATTCCCCCATCGAGGATCCTTTGTCGCTGAGTGACCCGGCATTACCTCCGGCCGAAGAGGATTTGAGTGATTTTATCGCCGCAGTCCCATTGCTGGCCCCCGTCGCGATTTCCGACGAACTGGAGAAACTCGGGTACAAGGGGCAGACCGACCAGCGGCGCGCGCTTTCTCTGATGGCCTATCGTCACGTGCGCCGCCTCAAGCGTATTCATGTGGACGGAGAACACTGGTCCGATCTGCCCCCTAAACAGAACGTCCTGATGCTTGGTCCAACCGGGTGCGGCAAGACCTATCTGGTCGAGCTTCTGTTTCAGCACATCCTCAAACTGCCTGCAGTCGTCGTCGATATCACCAGCTTCACTGAAAGCGGGTACATCGGCGACGACGTGCGTACGATCCTGACTCGATTGATCATTAACGCCGGCGGCAGCCCGGATCTGGCCTCCTGCGGTGTTGTGTGTCTCGATGAGTTTGACAAGATCGCATCGTCGAGCAGCAGTGCCCGCTTTGCCGGCCAGGGCACCACGAAGGATGTATCGGGCTATGGCGTGCAGCGCGAACTCCTCGCGATGATGCACGGCGCCGAGGTGGTGGTCCCGATGGACTACGGGTTTTCGGAATACGGTAACCGCATGGAAATTTCGACACGGGACATTCCGTTCATTGCCTGCGGGGCTTTTTCAGGCATGGATGAGCTGTTGAGTGAGAATCGCAGTAATATCGGCTTTCGGACTTCCGCCAATGGCGATTCAAGCCAATTGAGTCTGGAGGAGGTTGGCTCATTTCAAAAGTTTGGCTTTCTGCCGGAACTGATCGGGAGGTTTTCACGCATCATCAGCTTTCCTTCGCTTCCGACTGAGACGCTGCGCCAGATTCTGGTGGAAAATGTTCTGCCGCAATTCAAAAACGAGTTTAAGGGTGAGGGTCTGGAGCTAACAGTAACCGAAGGCGCCATCGATCACATTATCGCGAGGAGTGAACGGCGGGGCACGGGCGCGCGCGGACTGCAAACGGAGTTGGTGGCCGCAGTCGAGCGCGCGGCGTTTGAGACTTTTATGTGCCGATCCGATGTTGAGGTGGTAATCGATGTCAATGCAGGCCAACTGACAAGCGAAGTTAGATAAAGAGAGATAATCTCTGGAGTTACCTTTCAAGGATATGCGGCATCTGTTCCTAGTAGCGTTGATTGCGGGCCTGGGATTTTCCTTTCCGCTAAGGACCCTGGCCCAACAGAGCACGCCGGATCAGATCGACCCTTTCGTGGCCCTAAATCGACAGAGGCAGCGCGAGGATCCCGCGGAGATAACCTTTAGCATCCGCCTGAAAGACAACCGGACCAGATTTCAGCAAGGCGAAATCATCCAGCTCGAGTTGATCTTTTCCAGCAGTATCGCCTCAAGGTTTTCTGTAAATAGAGCGTCTTATGATCGGAGCGGACGGCTCAATATCGACGACTTTGTCATTGACCGTGAGAGAAGCACCGTTGATCCCCTTTCCGATTATTTCAACTCACTCTTCATTTCAATGGCGGGCGGCTTGACAGGATTCCACGAACTCGACGACAAATCCTTTGCACTAACGACCGAGATAAATGAATGGTTACGCTTCGACGAACCGGGACACTACCGGCTCTATGTCGAGTCCAAACGTGTGGGTAGAAAGCGCAGCCCGGAATATTTGCCACAGGGGAATCCACCCCTCAGCGTTGTCTCCAACATAATCGAATTTGAGATAGTCCCCGCCGATGCAAAGTGGGCCAGGCGAAAACTCGCGGAAGCTTCGGCCGGGTTCGGGCAGTCGAAGAATGATCAGGAACGCCGGGCCGGCTGCCGCACGTTAAGGTTTCTCGGGACTCAAGAGGCGGTCAGTGAGATGGTAAAACTCCTGGGGACGGGCGAACACGGCTGCGATCACGAGTTTAGCTTTGGGCTCATCGGATCACCGCATCGGGCTCTCGCCATCAGTGAAATGGAGCGGAGCCTGGCGGCGCCGAATCACCCGGTAAACAGCACGTTTCTGCGCACACTTGCTATCCTGGTCTTCGCAACACAAGAGCCTAAGTTGCCACCTTATCCCGTGGGGAATGAAGCGGCGGTTAAGAACTGGCAGGCACTGAACGCCGCGCGTCGCGAAAAGTTTGCTCAGATTCTCGAACGCTATATAGGTGACCTCGTTAACGCAATACCTTCGAAGCATGACGATGCGCGTGCTGTCAGCCTGCAAACATTGCTAACTTATCAACAGAACGTGAAGCAAGACGGGACACTTGCGAAAGACATGCAGGACCTTTTAGGCATGATTCCTGATCTGTTCCTGCGATTGCCGCTCGACTCGCAAACCCATCTGCTGAGATCCTATTGGAAATCCATTGCGAAGCCTGCGATGCTGCCGGTCTTGCAGAGAATTTATGAAGGGTCGAAGCAGCAGAAAGAACCGGATTCATATCAACAGCGCGAGCTTCGCACGATCGCACTCACGCGCCTTTACGAATTAGCACCCGAAGAGGGGCGCCGATTGATCCTCGCCGAGATCAGCCGGCTTGAACGTCGCGTCAACTTCACCAGTCTCGGGTTGTTACCCGATGAGACTTTGCCCGAGTTAGACGAGACTCTTGCCACCCACCTTGAACAGACCAAAGAGACTGGAAAAGGTGACCTTGACGCGATAAGTGGTCTGATCGAACGGTATGCAACCGTAACCATTCTGCCACGCGTGCAGGCCTTTTTTGCTCCACAAGTTGGCCGGTCGGCGTGCAGAACTCAATCTGCTTTGCTGGCCTATATCCTCCGAGTCGATCCACCAACGGGTGCTGATTTAATCGCGAAGGCACTCGCAGCCCGAGGCAAAGGCTACTCACGTTGCTATCCTTCAACGCTTACAGAGGTGGCGGCTCTTCATATGGCGCCAGAGATCGAAGCGGCCGCCATTGAAGCGCTCGAGGAATCTGATCCGGAGATGGTGGTCCAGGCGGCCAGCGTGCTGAGCAAGTATGGCTCGGCCCGCGTCGAGAAGATACTCTGGGAACGATTCGAGCGATGGATTAGTGAGGTGCGCGATCGGGCAGGCGAATTCATGAATCTTTATCCAGGGATACCTACCCAGCGTGCACCTGGCGTAAGTAGTGAGGTAATGATTGAACAAGCGCTACTGGAAGCGCTAAGTAAAGGTCAGGCGTGGTTGGCAGATAGAGAGAAGCTGGAGCGATTGCGGGCTCTGTGCCTCACGCAAAATGGGCTGGACGAGCTGAACAGTACCATTCGCGGATTGAATCTGGCGATAAGTATTGGCATAACTCCGTTCAATGACAAACCATATATGATTGGTGTGGCCCAGTACAACCTCGACTCCATCGATGCCCTCAAAAAGAAGTTGTTACAATTCCCGGCAGGAACGATATTCAAATTCGGCTCTGAAAGAAATTCCCGCAGCCAACAGCTCTTTCAGGAACTAAAGAGTTATCTGGAAGCGCACGGCCTGGGGCTTGAAGAACCATGAAACCAACATTAGTGGGTATCTTAATAATAATGGCTGTTGTGAGCGCCGCGCTCATTCTGCTTTCCAAACGGAGTAACACAGCAATGAACACCGCAAATGCTAACTGCCCGCAAGCACTGAACTTCAACGTCAAATCCATCGACGGCGAGGACGTCAATCTTTGCCGCTATGAAGGCAATCTGGTCCTGATCGTCAACACCGCGTCTGAATGCGGCTACACACCGCAATACAAGGATCTCGAGGAACTGAATCTGAGGTATCACAGCCGGGGACTGCGGATCCTGGGCTTCCCTTCGAACGATTTTGGCGGTCAGGAACCTGGAACAGACGCGGAGATCAAAGAGTTCTGCGAGTCGCGGTACAAAGTTACGTTTGACATGTTCTCTAAAATTCCCGTGCTGGGGGAGAACAGGCACCCACTCTACCGCTACTTAACTTCCGGGGGCGGCGACCCGAAACTGGCCGGTGAAGTTGCATGGAATTTCAACAAGTACCTCATTAACAAGGATGGCAAGCTCGTGGGCCGCTTTTTGTCGGGGGTAGAACCGCTTTCCGATGAACTCATTGGCGTGATCGAAACCGAACTCGAAAAGTAGCCATGACGTTCGAACCTCGGAATCCCACATTTGTTGACGACATCAAATCCAGTTTCGCCAAACAGCACGTCATGCGGCTCATCGGCGCTGAGCTCGGACGTATTGAGCCAGGCTTTGTGACGATCGAGCTTCCGTATCGCGAAGATCTGACGCAACAGGATAGTTATCTGCACGCAGGGATCGTCACGACGATCATGGACTCGGCGTGCGGCTATGCTGCCTACAGTCTGATGCCCACAGGTTCCGAAGTGCTCAGTGTCGAATTCAAGGTGAATCTGTTGCGGCCGGCGAAGGGCGAATTGTTCCAGGCCGAGGGCGAAGTAATCAAGCCGGGTAAGACTCTTACGGTCGTCAGAGGAAATGTTTATAGCCTGGCGGGCGACGATCGTCACTTGATTGCCACGATGCAGGGAACAATGATCAGTGTCAGGAGATAGAATGAAATGCTCGTTCATTCTTGACCTGGCCCGCGAGGTAAAAGCCAATAGCTCTCATGACAACTATCCTGAATAACATTGAGGCGCGAGTGCTGGGCTCCCTGATTGAAAAACAGGTAACCACGCCTGAGTACTATCCGCTCACCTTGAACTCTCTGACGCTCGCCTGCAATCAAAAGAATAATCGAAATCCAGTAACAGCGGTGACGGAGGCCGAGGTGACACAGGCGCTCGAGACTTTGCGCGAAAAGAACCTGGCTTATGTTTACTATGGCAGCACCAGCCGGGTTCCCAAATACAAGCACGTTGCCACCGAGGTCCTGCATCTCAGTCAGGCGGAGTTAGGCCTGATCTGCGTGCTGTTGCTGCGTGGGCCACAAACGACCGGAGAGTTGAAAGACAGAGCAGCGCGTTTCTACGAGTTTTCCAGCCTCGAGGAGGTTGAGCAGACTCTGAACGCATTGGCGTCCAGAGATACCGAGCCACTAGTTGTGCGCTTGCCGCGCCAGCCGGGGCAGAAGGAAGCTCGATATGCACATCTGCTGTCGGGCGAGATCAATATTGACGAGTTGGCCGAGACCATGGAACCAGAGCGCAAAAAACACGCCGCCGGTGACCGCATTTCTGAACTTGAACACCAGGTGGAAGCGCTGCGATCCGAGGTTGAAGGATTGCGCGCACAGTTCGAGAATTTCAAGAAACAGTTTGAGTAGCTGCGAGAGCGGCCCAGTTGGCCCGTCAACTCATATCCACACGGTTTCACTAAGAACACGCGAAAGTGCTGTCTGTGCAACTTTCTAGCGCCGCTCTTTGCGATTTGACAAAATCTTTTGTCCAATGGTAAATTGGCCGCCATGGCAGATGCACAACAGGCTTTGGCGGTAGTAGAGCAGGCTGCAAGTGTGGCGGCGCTCGTCGCCCCCCTGCGACGCCAGCTCCTCAGCCAACTCCACAACGAGCCCGACTCGGCGACGGGACTCGCCCGCAAACTGGGTCTACCGCGCCAGAAAGTGAACTATCACGTCCGGGCTCTCGAACACGCCGGCTTCCTCGAAATAGCCGATGAACAGAAGCGACGCGGGTGCACCGAACGGCTTTTTCGACCCACCGCGCGAGCCTACGTGATTAGCCCCGACTTCGCCGGCGAGTTAGGCCACGACCCCGCCGAACTGCGCGACCAGTTTTCGAGCTCCTATCTAATAACCCTTGCAAGCCAGGTGGTCCGCGATGTTGTCCGCCAACGCAAGGGCGCCGCTGAAGCTAAAAAGAAACTCGCTACATTTGCTCTGCATGTTGATGTCAGTTTTCGCACGCCGGCCGACCGCACCGCGTTTGCAGAAGAACTTGCCGATTGCGTGGCCCGGCTTGCTGCCCGTTATCAGGACGACTCCGCCGCGAGCCGCCCTTATCGTTTTGTTATCGGTGGCCACCCGGTCGCTCGAAAGAAGAAAGGAGAAAGACCCCATGGCAGCGCCAAGAATTGAATCAGAAACACGTCAACACGAACATGAATTCGAGATTTCCGCTTCCCCGGAAGAAGTCTGGAAGGCGATCACTGACGCCGCCGAGTTGGTCAATTGGTTTCCGCTCGGCGCCGAGGTTCGGCCTGGTCCGGACGGGCAGATAACTTACGGTTGGGGAGACGCTTTTAAGGGGAGCAGCCGCATCCTGATTTGGGAGCCACCGTCTCATCTCAAGACAGCATGGATGAACGACATTGGACCCGCGGACGAACACCGCCCACAGGTGGTAGTGGACTGGTTTCTGGAAGGCGAGCGGGGCCAGACCCGATTGCGTCTGGTCCATTCCGGTTTTGGGCCCGGGCATGAGTGGGACCAGGAATACGACGGCACGCGACGCGGTTGGGCTTTCGAGCTGTACAGCCTCAAAAATTACCTCGAACAGCATCGCGGCCAACGACGCCAGGCCTTCTGGCTCACAAAGCCAGTGCCCATGAATGACGCGGAGGTATGGAAACGCTTAATCGGCCCAACGGGACTCGTGCGCTGGTCCGACTCGACTGCCGCGCGCAAGGGAGACTTGATCCAACTCGAGCTGGCGACTGGAGACCGGATCGAGGGCCGGGTACTGCATTACCTGCCGCCCGTCGAGCTCGCTTGCACTGCCGAGAACCTCAATCAGGGGTTGTTTCGAATCGGCTATGAAGATTGTGGCAACGGGCCCGTGGCGAACATATGGGTCTCAGTTTGGGACTATCCGGAACCACAGTTTGCAGCACTGAAAGAGCGTTTGAACCAGCATCTTGAACGGGCACTGATTTGAACTGCTCGACCATTCGGGATCGTCTCAGCTAAAGACGATCCCACTTAATCACACACCGAAGAAGTGGAGTTGAACGAATTTGGCGACATGCTGTGGTATTCCGAGATAAGCTGGACACATAAGCGTTCAGCGCGATTGCGATCTGGCTCGGGTGGTAGAGTTGATCGAACGTATGCCTCCTGGGCCAGATGAAAGAGACGCGCTGCCTCGACTTTGACTCTTTCCAAAGGCCAGCCGCCGCGCTTTATATCGAGTAACTCGGCAGCGTCAGCGCGCTCAACGTGAAGATTACCTTCGGTTAAAAACTCGATCCCCATCCTCAAGAGGCGGATGAGATGCGCGGCATTCTTGGCGTCGTAGCCCACACGCCGGACCAACTCGCGGCGTTTCTGGCCCATGTAGCCACCACTGTAGTATCGGCGCCGCTCTCCCCTGTATTGCTTAACGACCGCCATCATCTCTGTTGTGGCTCCGACAAAAGGGGCGCCGTCAAGACGCCTTAGGGAATGTCCATCGTTCGTGGAGTCGGGATCAATGCCCAGCGATGTTAGCTGCTCTTCAAGTTGCGCCATCAGAGCCTGTGCCTCCTGATTAAAGGAGACCATTCGCTTAAACTGATCGTGACCATACCCGGAGAAAGAGTGGTAGGCCTTCTTAGTGACAAAGATATCGCGGTTCTCGCGTAATCGCTCGCCCAACCGACTTTCATAGATGACCTGATTGGGCTTTAGCCAGAGCAAGCTCAATACATTCGGATTACAGTTCAGCAATAACCCTATGAACTTCTTTAGTTCGTAAAAGACACAGTCCCACTCACCCTCCCACCTCTCGTAGACCTCGTTGCGGCCAAAACCAAGATAGTGCTCTAGTTGGCCAACGTAGACCCCCATTACGTCCTTGTCATCGATTGAATCGGGATCGGACCTGGGAACATACATGCCGTGAGCTACGCTGCCGCGCCAGCATAGTGAAATCAGACCCTCCGGCAGCAGATTCGCAACCTGCTGGGGTGTGAGTCCCTTGAGCTTTATTTCCGCTGAGGTCACCTTGCGATCTTAAGGCTTGCGCAGAACACCGGCAACTCGTCTTCTTCCTTACAGAAAAGGAACGAGAAAATATGAACGATTAGAGTGCTTGCAGGTCAGCAAGACGCTGTGGCAACGGTTGCGTTACGTCTCTCAGCGAGGACTCTGCACACAGCTTCGATCACCTCGTCGCTCGAAGCAGGCTTAACAACGTATGCCTGGGCGCCCTGCTTGAGGGCTTCGTCAATATCGGCAGCAAGGGCATTGGCGGAGTAGAAAACAATGGGTGTATCCGCGTCAAACTCTCTGATACTTCGGCACAGATCGAGACCGGAAATGTCCGGAAGCCAACTGTCGAGAATACAGGCGTCGAATTTCTGTTCCCGGGCCAGACGCAGGGCCTGTTTGCCATTGTCGGCGCCCACGACTTCAAAGCTGGATTGTTCTAAAAGAAGGGTCAATACTTCAAGACTATCGGGGTCGTCATCAACCAGAAGCAGACGCAGACGCGCTTTTGTTGGCATATCGTTTCCTTTCAGGAGCCGCGGAGTAATCGCAGGTGAAAAGCGATCACCATGCATTTTAGCTCAACTTTTAAGGTCGGGAGTGAGATTATAGGCGAGATTCGCATCTCCTCCTAACGATGTTCCTGCGCAGGACGTTAAATTGAGTCTCGACGCCAGATAGGTCGTCGGTTGTCCGTGGTCCGTTGTCCGTTGAACTTAGGTCTTTGGTCTTCGGCCTTCGATCTTCCAGCGACGGAGCAAGAGCCCGGGGGACAAGCCCAACTGTACCCTTGCCTCATTAGCCTCACGCTCGCCGCTACAAACACTCCATCAGCAACCTCGCCGATTTCCAGGATTATCAGGATGACCAAAGAGCTTGCCGCGTGCACCCTCACGCTCGCTGCTACAAAATCTCACCACATTCGGTCTAGAATGCACTGCCGGAATCCACAAATGAAGATCAAGTTAAAGTTCACCCCCACATTGCTGCTTGCGCTGGTCTGGCTTCTGGTTCTGACTTCGGGAGCAGCTATTCGACTGGCGCAGAAGACTCAAGTAGTTACCAGCTATTCAGGTCGCATGGAATTAGTAGGGGGAACACCGAAGGTGTTCGGCAATTCCAACCCAGGGGCAACGCCCTGGGACCGACTCACCCCCGCCTTCTTAACACCAACGGTGTTGGCTAGGTTACGTACAAGGCACGGCTTCAAACCAGATTGGTAGAAGAGTGTTTGGAACACCAAAGGTGTTCGGCAATTCCAGCCCAGGGGCAAACGCCCTGGGACAGACTAAAACCCCAGCTTTCTTAAACACCAACGGTGTTGGCTAGAGTGCCCCCGATCACGGAGCACCCCACGAATTTTGGAAATAAACCATCGGGCCGTGCCACATAAGCACCTTGGCCGACACCTTTGGTGTTAAGAAGGCGGGGGTGAGTCGGGTCTTCAACCAGATTGGTAGAAGAGTGTTTGGAACACCATAGGTGTTCGGCAATTCCAGCCCAGGGGCAACGCCCTGGGACAGACTAAAACCCCAGCTTTCTTAAACACCAACGGTGTTGGCTAGGGTACGTACAAGGCACGGCTTCAACCAGATTGGTAGAAGAGTGTTGGAACACCAAAGGTGTTCGGCAATTCCAGCCCAGGGGCAACGCCCTGGGACCCGTCTCACCCCCGCCTTCTTAACACCAAAGGTGTTGGCCAAGGTGCTTATGTGGCACGGCCCAATGGTTTATTTCCAAAATTCGTGGGGTGCTCCGTGATCGGGGGCACTCTAGCCAACACCGTTGGTGTTAAGAAAGCTGGGGTTTGAGTCGGGTCCCCAGGGCGTTGCCCCTGGGCTGGAATTGGCGAACACCTTCGGTGTTCGACCACTCTTCGGTGTGTTCCACTACTCTTCACACACTAAAGTCGGTTGCATCAAGTTTAGTCCACTTCAACACTTTCTCCAGCGGCTTCAGAGAGTGTGTCTAAAACTAGAATCGCTGTGGAAATGCCTGTTGACAGAGACTCTTAGGTTTACTGCGCCACGAAAGCGTAAGTAATCACTCCCGCTACTTTCACCGGTTTGCCATCAAGAAGAGTCGGAGAGAACGTTGCCCGGCGTGCTGCTTCAATGGTTGTCGCAAATAGCAAAGGGTGTCCGCTCCTGACCTGGGCAGCGATGACGTTACCCTCTTCACTTATGACAACTTGAACTGCGACTGTGCCCTCAACGCGTGCACCTCTTGCGATTGCTGGGTACCCGGGCTTTGGCAACGATAGGGCGCGGCCATTTAGTACCCGATCGGAATTAGCCGAACCGCATGTCGGATGATCGGGCTCGCATGCCCCTAAAACCGTCTCCTTCCCTACCAGACTACGTAACAGAACGTCAACTTCGCCACCCCGCCCTGCCTCTTCGATAAGCTTGAACGACCCCTGAAACCTCGAAGCTATCTCTTCATACAACTCTGTCCGGTCCTTAGGATTCGGACTCGCCTTACCGGTCTTAAACGCAACTTCAGGTGTCGTAACAAAGAGCACCTGATACAAACGTCCCTTAATGAAGAACGTCCGGTTCCGGAGGATAAATCCCTCACTCTCGACCAACCACTCCCGGCCAACTACTCCTCCCGGCAAAGTCACCTCGTTGTCGTTCAAAAGCCGCGCCCCTTTTGATACCTGCTCATCCCGCCCCGCGTCCAGAATCGCTTTGACTGCGCTCGGTTCCTCTGAAAATTTTGGAAAGACTGTGTATGACACGTAATACGTGCCGAGATCACTGTCGATAAAGAATGAATGAATCTCTACGCGTCCCGCATCTGTGTCCATCGGCTCGGACTCGGTCTGCGGGTCGCCCGGCATTGAGACACTAAAACCACCTTCGGCCGATTTAAACTCCTTCCAATCGGAAGGGGCGGGCGCCTTCGGGGAAGGTTTTTGTTCCTGTGCCAAGCTAGGGGCGGCCAGACCCAACACAAGAGTGAACGCGAACAGATATGTGATGGAACGAATCATCTCATTTCTCCTGAACATGCCTCCACGTTAAGAAATCACTTTCTCCGGGCGACAAAAAAAGCAACGCCAGCGCCAATAATCAGCAAAGCGAGACCACCGGCAACACGCAGAGTGTTTGGGAGCTCCCGTACTTCCGTCTCAGTGATGACGACAGCCGCAGAAGGCTCGAGGAACCAGGCCCGGTAGGCAATCACGCCACCAATGGCAGCGACAACGATGCCCCCAATCGTCAGCAGTCCCCGCACCATCACCTGAAGTCTACTTCCCTTTAAACTCAGGTTTCCGCTTCCCCAAAAACGCCTGTACGCCTTCGTCCTTATCTTCGGTCGAAAAACAGAGAGCAAAAAGATCGACCTCGCGTCGCAGCCCTTCATCCAGGTTCGTGCGCGAAGCGAGCTTCACCGCTTCCTTCGCCAGGCGCAGCGAGATTGGCCCCTTGTCCGCAATCCGTTTCGCAATCTCGAGGGTCTTTGTCTTCAGTTGGTCCAAAGGAACCACGTGATTGACCAGCCCGATGTTGAAGGCTGATTGTGCATCGATGATCTCGCCTGTCAGGATCAACTCCATCGCCTTCCCTTCGCCGACAAGTCGCGTCAATCGTTGCGTGCCGCCGCCGCCCGGAATGATGCCGAGGTTGATCTCGGGTTGACCAAACATCGCGTTGTCACTTGCCACGCGAATGTCACAGGCCAGCGCCAATTCACAACCACCACCCAGGCAGTAGCCATTGATCATGGCAATGATCGGCTTCGGGAACGTGTCGATGGCGGTAAACAGCGAGCGGCGCATCATCACATCGCGCTGCGTGATTGCTGTGCGGCCGGCAAACTCGGCAATATCGGCGCCCGCGATAAAGGCCTTGTCGCCGGCGCCCGTAATAACCACAACGCCCACCGAATCGTCTTCACGCAACTGGTCCAGAAGCGCGGCGCCTTCTTCGCGGGTCTTGATATTTAGCGCGTTCCTTTTTTCGGGCCGGTTAATTGTGACGAGCGCGACTCGATCTTCGCGTTCAAGCAGAAGTGTCTCAAAAGATTGCGACATGACGATTAGCTCCAGAGTGGAATTGATGTAAGAGAGCGGATGCGGAATCCTAAAGCTTGCCCGGAGAATCGTCAACGCCAAGCTGAGACTTCATCTCTTTAACTTTGAAAGTAGTGGCGACTCTTTTCGATTTTGTCAGGTAAAGAAACCAGATGGTTGGATAGACGAGCACCGTCAGTATTGCCATTGGCAGAGCTTTCAGCATGGCAGCGTTGGCCTCTTCGGGAAGACCAGCCATGAGAGGCAGGAAAATAAGCATGGTGCCTACAAGAGCGGCGGTGACCAGATACGTTTTTGCAATCGCGACAGCGTTCGGACGAACCTTCCAAAGACTAATACCCGCGTAGACGCTGAAACATACTAAGCCAACGCCGAAAACCACATTTATCCATTTGATAGTTCGTATGACCGGGTAAGCCTGATACAGGGAGCCCCATTCAGAATCGTAACGCCCAAGCACGGAACACGTCCCGAGCGGACTGAAAAAGGTCAGGGTGATGATAAAAAACATCAACCATCCACCCACTCCGTTGTATCTATAATCGACGCGGGAAGGATCCATAGCGAGCCTGAATTAAGGCCACCCGCACTGAAAGGACTTGGGGGGGCCACGGAGGGCCACCCCTACAAATTACCCAACCTATTGTAGTCAAATTAATATAGCCGCGCTCATTCAGAAGGAGGAGAATCCGGCTCGGCAGTCGTTGGTTGATCGTCAGCTACCCAGGACACAAATAATCGCAGCCAGTTTTCCGTAGGCTCCGCGATCTGCACGCCTACCCGGGCTGTGCCATAGATTGCCGGCGCCACGCGCACCACGATTGCGGTAACTTCGATTGGCGCTCCATCGGGGCGATGGGCCCGCAGGTAAAGTCGATCACCGCGGTTGACCTTCTGGTTCAGGTGGAACAATGCCCCCGAGGTCGAAATATCGTCGGTCTCGGTGGGCTCACTCCATGCGGACCCTTCTTCGGCCCGTCCGGAGATCACGACCGGCAGCCGTAGCGCCATCCGTAAGGCAAACCGTCTCTCTTCGTTGTTGTAGGGAGTACTCATAGTGTGCAACACAATGGTATTTGAGCTTTCATGCAGGAAGCCGGGCGGCCACGCCTTCCTGTCCGTCACTCCAGTTATAAAAGCCTTCGCCTGTTTTCTTGCCCAGCTTTCCCTCCCTGACCATCCGTCGCAAAACTTCGGGGGGGCGAAAACTTTCCGAACCTAACTCACGATGGAGATACTCTGCGATATCAAGCCGCACGTCCAGACCCACCAGGTCGGTCAATTTTAACGGACCTACCGGATGGTTGTATCCCAACTCCATCGCCTTGTCGATGTCGGGCGCGCTTGCAACACCTTGTTCAAACATCCGCATCGCCTCGAGCCCGAGAACCAGTCCCAGCCTGCTCGAAGCGAAGCCAGGTACGTCCCTGACTACAATCGGCTCCTTGCGCAGGCGAAGCCCCGCCTCTCGCACGGCGGCAACCGTCTCTTCACTGGTCTCATTACCGGCCACAATCTCGAGCAGGCGCATGATGTGGACCGGATTAAAGAAGTGCATGCCGACAACATTTTCCGGTCTTTTCGAGCCCTCGGCAATCGCCGTAATCGAAAGCGACGAAGTGTTACTTGCAAAAATGCGGGCCCGGTCGGAGAGGGCTTCCAATTCAGTAAGCATCGCCTGCTTTAACTCCAACCGTTCGGGGATTGCTTCGATGACCAGATCCGCGTCCGCCAGCTCTTTCAAGTTCGTGGTTCCGTGAATGTGTTGCAGCGTGCGGTCGCGGTCTTCCTCACTAATCTTTCCCAGTTGCATGCCCTTGGCCAGATTGCGTTCGATGGCATGGATTCCGCGGGCGAGAGCGGCCTGATCCAGATCTCGAAGAATGACTCGGAATCCCGCGGCAGCGGCAACCTGGGCAATACCGTGTCCCATTGTGCCTGCGCCAACCACGCCAATCGTGGAAATCGCCTGCGGAACGCTACCTGCTTTCAAAGGTTCTCCTGTTACACCCGGCTGCCCTGTTACCAGCAAAGCCCCTGGTTCGACTACTTGAGTAACGCTAGTTATACTATACGCTCAACCGAAAAGGCTATACTGTCGTGCACTTAAGCGCAATATTTTCACATTGTTGAAGGACAGGCTCCCTACCATGACCACCAAAACACTCCATAAGGACGTCGTCATAATCGGTTCAGGTCCAGCCGGATTGACCGCCGCAATCTACTCAGCTCGCGCCAGTCTCAATCCCCTGTTGATTGACGCGCCACCGGATGGCGAGAAACAGACAACGCCCGGCGGCCAGTTGATGATCACGACAGACGTCGAAAACTATCCCGGCTTTTCAGAGGGAATTCAAGGGCCAGAGTTGATGGCCGAATTCCGGAAACAGGCGGAACGCTTCGGGACCGAATTCATGGAGGCCTGGATTACGAAGGTCGATCTTAGCGAGCGGCCTTTCACCCTCTACACGGACGACCTGATTCTCAAAGCCGAGACTTTGATTATTGCTTCCGGAGCGTCGGCCAAGTGGCTGGGTATCCCGGGCGAGGCAAAGGTGCCGGAAGGTTTTGGGGGCAATGGGGTTTCGGCCTGCGCTACCTGTGATGGCCCCCTGCCGGCCTTTCGCAATCGCTCGCTTGTAGTTGTCGGCGGCGGCGACACGGCAATGGAAGAAGCAACATTTCTCACGCGCTATGCGGCGCGCGTGCATTTAGTACACCGTCGCGACAAGTTGCGGGCTTCGAAGATCATGCAGGACAAGGCCTTTGCCAACGAAAAGATCGAGTTCATCTGGAATACCGCAGTCGAGGAGATCATTGGCACGCCGCAGGAAGGCGTCACCGGCGTGAGGCTGCGCGACATTGAAACCAGCGAAAGCCGAATCTTTCCCGTCGCAGGCGTGTTCGTCGCGATCGGACATAGACCCAACACCGATCTGTTCAAGGGACAACTCGACATGGATGAAGTTGGCTACATCAAGACTTCGGGGCGTTCGACGGCGACAAATATTCCCGGAGTTTTTGCTGCCGGTGATGTGCAGGATTCCGTCTACCGGCAAGCCGTTACGGCGGCGGGAACGGGCTGCATGGCGGCGATCGATGCGGAAAGGTTCCTGGACCATCTGCCGGTTGCCATGCCTTCGGGTGAAGAGGTGACGATGGAAGGGGAACTCGTTACCCCGGATCACGAGGCAATCATTGCTCCGGATGGCTCGATGGTGCCTAACAAACCGTCCGCTCTGGTAGGCAGAGAGGACTGAGCAGCACGGCTTCTATAAGAGCACGATGGAATCGTCACGCTCTCGCTGCGATGCGGGATGGGCGCGCGGCAGCGGGCGCGGTGGTTCATCGTTAAGCGGGCAGGCGGCGCAGTAGCTTCCCATCCGTTTTCTTCGATCCTCACAATCGTTGCAGCCAAGTATCTGTCCGAGACGTCGCAAGGTCTCGAGGAAAGGGAGCAGCAG
This sequence comes from Pyrinomonadaceae bacterium, assembly GCA_041751855.1. Taxonomy (GTDB): domain Bacteria; phylum Acidobacteriota; class Blastocatellia; order Pyrinomonadales; family Pyrinomonadaceae; genus PSRF01. Next base: position 3,571 of record JBGSWR010000073.1, on the reverse strand, counting down.
CCGGCCACGGTCGGTAAGATGATATTCGACATGAGGCGGATTTCCGCCAAAGTCGATCCGCTCGAGCAGTTGGTCTCGTTCCATGTCGCGCAGGCGGGCCACCAGGGTGCGACTGCTGATCGGATAGAGTCCGGTGAGTAGTTGGGTGGTGCGTTTAGGGCCGGCAGCAAGATCGCGCACGACAAGCATCGTCCACTTGTCGCCAATCAACTGGAGCACGCCCGCTACGGGGCAGCCATCACCTTCGCGTCTTCTCAACCTCCAGCTCCTTAAGTGGGGTCAGTAGTTAGTGGTCCGTTGTCAGTGGGTCTTTGGTTTTCGGTCTTTGGTCTTGGGTCTTTGTATCTTTCCCATTCGGTAGCTCTTTTTCAAACGAAGGCCAAAGACCAAAGGCCCAAGGCCGAAGGCCAACGAACAACTGACAACTGACAACTGACAAACAAACCAATTCTACACTTACTTTCGGGTGATAGACGAAGATATTCCCTTTTTCGGACTTTGGTCTTCGGCCGAAGGTGTTCGCCCAATTCCAGTCCAAGGGGCGTTGCCCCCGGGAAATAAACAGCCACCCTGCCTTCGTATCAGCAACGGTGTTGCCTGGACCCGATCACGAATAGCTTGAATTAATCCCTTGGGCTGCGCCATGTAAGCACCTTGGCCAACACCGTTGGTGTTAAGAGACTGGGGGCGAGTCTGATTCCCAGGGCGTTGCCCCTGGGCTGGATTCGCGAACACCTTCGGTGTTTGAAGCGCAGGATTGTGGCCAAACTCAAGGGGCCCAGATGATGCGATCACCTTCGGTGTTCGACAGCAGAAAGGGTTTTTCGTTTTGCGGTTGCAGAGGTTTGGGGGGAATCAAGTTAACCGTGCCTCGCCAACGACTGGGGCGATAGATATTGACGAGGCACGGTTCCCCCCGCACACGACTGCCGATGGTTCCCACCTCGCCTGGGCCATCAGCAGTTCGTACGGCGGTTGACTTGGGGTGAGGACTGCGCGTGCAAGATAGTGTTCTATTCGAATAAATACAAGCGATTTGTCTTGGCGTTAACAGCTATCTATTGGCGAATCGCATGATCCCTTGCTAACGTTGTATGTTTCTTATCAGGAGTTGCAAGTCCCCGCAGCCGGAACTCTGTAGGCGTCAAGCCATATATCCGTTTGAAGTCTCTAGCGAAGTGACTCACGTCACGAAAACCCACACTTATCATCACTTCTTTCACGGTAAGGTAAGTACTCAACAATAAATGTGCTGCGCCACACATTCTGAGCGATCTCATATACCTGAGAGGGGGGACTCCCGTTTCTTCTTTAAAAAGATGAGAAAATCGGTTTGGCGACAAATTAACAAGTTGAGCCATGTAAGTGACACTGAATCTCTGCTGAAAATCGGCCTTCATAAGGTCGATCACACTCTGAATTCTCTTATCCATGGTAGCGATCCCTTCGAGTTAGTGAGAACAATTTCCGTCGACGCGCGTCCTCCCTAGGTTTCCGGCGCCTTCCGAGTGTATTAACTTGGCGCAATTTTGTGAGAATCGGCTTTCGCTTCCCATTGGGTCCGGCTTAACCTAGAATGTTGGACCGTTTGAGAAATTACCTCGCTAAACTTCTCGACAGAAGCTACTCACGGTTCTGTTCAAAAGTACTTAGCAATCGCTCAAGAAATTCTCATTAAGTTCTTAGAGGCTCATGGCGCAAAATATTTCATACCAGTTCGGCTACTACCGGTTGGTACCAAACGAGCGAGTTCTCTTACGCAACGGTCGCCGAATAGGTCTGGCGCCGAAGGCTTTTGACACTCTTCTCGTACTTCTTGAAAACCGCGGGCGCCTTGTTGGTAAGGACCAACTTATGGCCAAACTGTGGCCAGAAACATGTGTTGAGGAAGGGAATCTGACTCAAAACATATTCGTTCTACGTAGGGTGCTGGGTGAGGGAGCAGAGGGACGAAAGTATATTGAAACGGTAGCCCGTTCCGGCTATCGCTTTGTCGCTGAAGTGGAAGAGTCTCCGATTGACCAAAATGGAATTTTCAATCGGCGCAATTCTGGCTCACCCTCGAACCTTCTCGCAGTGTTGCCGTTTGTTAACAGCAACGACGATCCGAAAGTGGACTACCTTGCCGACGGAATTACCGGAAGTACTATCAACAGCCTCTCACACCTTCCACAATTACGGGTAATGGCCCGTAGCGCGGTTTTTTGCTACAAGGGGCAGGATCGCGACCCGAGGGAGATAGGGCGAGAGTTGGGCGTTTCTTGTGTGCTAGTGGGAAGCGTAAGCCTTTTTGAGCACAGACTAGTGATTGGCGCGGAGCTGATAGATGTAGCCGACGGTTGGCAGCTTTGGGGTGCAAACTATAGTCGTGATTTAAAGGAAATATTCGACGTCCAAGAGGATATAGCGAGGGAAATATCAGCCGCGTTGCAGCTAAAGCTTTCCAGGGGTGATAGCAACCGGTTGGCAAAGCGACCAACGGTAAGTCCAGATGCGTACCACAATTATCTTCGCGGCAGGTATTACTGGGACAAGTATACGAAGCCGGCACTCGAAAAGGCGATAGATTACTTTGGACGCGCCAGCGATGCAGACCCAGCATATGCGCTCGCCTATGTGGGCATTGCCGATTCGTATTTCCGCTTGTCAACAAGCTTTTTAGCCCCAAGGGAAGCTCTGGTAAAGGCTAAAGCCGCAATTCTCAAAGCGCTCGAGATTGATGACTCCTTGCCAGAAGCCCGTGCATCGCTTGGCATGATTAAGATGCGTTACGACTTGGACTGGGAAGGTGCAGAGAAAGAATTGTTATGTGCCATCGACTTGAATCCCAACTATCCCCGGGCGCATCAATGGTACGCCACGTATCTTGAGTCTAGAGGCAGATTTGACGAGGCCTTGATCGAGATGAAAACCGCCTTGGATTTGGATCCGCTTTCACTTCAAATAGGCGTCAGCCTGGCGGTAACGCGTTGGAAGATGCGAGCCTATGATTGCGCTTTGGAACAACTTCAGAAGATTGTGGATTTCGAACCCCTGTTTCAACCCGCGAGGCTAGCACTCGGAGTAGTTTATGAACAATTGGGTGCCTTCAATCAGTCCGTATTTCATTTTAAAAGGGCACTTGAACTTGGTGAAACGTCAATGATGCGAGGATTCCTCGGTCGGGTCTATGCTTTGATGGGTAACACGCGGGAGGCGCAACGGATTATCAAACGGCTCGAAAAGGAAGCTAGAACGCGATTTGTGTCACCCTACAGTGTAGGGTTAGTTCACTCCGCAATGAACAACACTGATAAAGCCTTCGAGTGGTTCGAGTTAGCCGTTCATCAGAAAGACGAGTTTCTGTCACTTCTCAAGGTAGATCCCAGACTCGATAACCTAAGAACAGATAATCGCTACAATGATTTATTAAAAAGGGTGGGGTTGGGTTAGCTAGTGTAGTGCGTCTAACGCTTCTTTACATTTGCTGACTTTGTTCATGATCTGCTCGACTGGAGCGGTCCAAACAAAGACGTGTGGATGCTGGTTGTTGTTGTCGATGTAATCGAAGATGGCCTCAATCAGAGCAGGG
>JBGSWR010000072.1:0-147232 GCA_041751855.1 Pyrinomonadaceae bacterium | reverse complement strand
GGCGGCCCGGCGCCGCTTTGGTCGCAGTTGCCGATTAAAGACTTCAATTCACATTGTGCTTTCACATACAAACAAAGCGGCGCCGGGCCGCCGCACTCCAAAAAGGTTATGACTGAACCACTTTCGAAAATTCCGCAGGGCATGCGGTATTACTCTGGACGGGAAGCACGCGTGAGACGCAGCATCGAAGATACCGCCATGACGACCTTCGCCGGCTGGTCCTACGAAGAGATCGTCACGCCCACCGTCGACTACTACTCCCTCTTCGATCATGCCATGGGCCATTCCGAGTCGCACCGTGCTTTTAGATTCACCGATAACGATGGCCGGCTGTTAGCGTTGCGTCCGGATGTGACTTCAGCCGTGGCGCGCGCTGCCGCGACCCTCTTTGCCGGCCGCGAACGGCCCCTGCGTCTCTGCTATGTCGCCCCCGTCTTCCGCCAACAGACACGCTCACCCGCCGAGTGGCTGCGGGAGACGACTCAGATCGGCTGCGAGCTTATTGGAACCAACAGTCAGGTAGCCGACATGGAAGTTTTACTTATCGTATGCGAGTTTTTACAAAGCCTCGATTTGAAGTTCCTGATCACTCTCAATCAGGCCGAAGTTTTCAATGGACTCATTCAAAGAGACTCGGCAGATCCAAACTTGCACAATGAATTACGTAACCTGATCGCTAAACGCAACTCCGCAGAGCTCGAAGTCCTTCTTGAGCGATACGACGCATCAGCACGAAAGGGTCTGGCCCAACTGGCAAATCTTTCGGGCAAAGGCCCAACGCTGAACAATGCTCGACAGGTGATAAACAACGAACGCTCACTCGCTGCCCTGGACCAGATTGAAAAGCTCTGGAACCTGATCGAGTCACTACATCTTGAAGACTCGTTTGAGATCGATCTTGGCGATGTCTCGCCACTCGACTACTACACCGGGTTAACGTTCAAGATCTTTGTCGAGGGCGCCGGGAAGCCTCTGGGCAGTGGCGGACGTTACGATGGCTTGACGGCAAGCTTTGGCGCCGATGAGCCCGCGGTAGGTTTTGTGCTGGATCTCGATGGGATTACTGAACTCCTTTCAAGGGATTCCAGAAACTTCTTTGCCAGCGCCGAACAAAAAGATCGGGCAAGTGATTTGAGGAGTCGCTGGCAAAGAGTTTCCGGTCAAAAAGTAACGATTGAGGAGGTGGCCCGATGAGCCTCTTAACGATTGCCGTGGCCAAGGGAAGACTCCAGGAACCGGTCATCAAGCTCCTCGAAAAGGTGGGAATCGCTTTTTCTCCCGATTCTGTCTCATCGAGATGCCTGGCGATCGAAAACGACACTGGCGAGTATCGCTTTCTTTTCGTCAAGCCTGCCGATGTCCCGGTCTATGTCGAGCATGGAATAGCAGACTGCGGTGTTGTTGGACGTGATGTGCTGCTCGAGACCACAACGGACCTTCTTCAGCCGCTCATCTTAGGAATCGGACGTTGTCAGGTCGTTGTTGCCGGAAGAACTACCAGGCCCGTGCCTGATGGCGGCGTTCTGACAGTTGCAACCAAATACCCGCGTGTTGCTGCTGAGCATTTCGGCGCTCGCGGCGTCCCCGTCGAGATCATTACGCTAGCCGGTTCAGTAGAGCTGGCGCCGGTACTCGGCCTCGCAGATTGCATCGTGGACCTGATGGAAACAGGTGAAACACTGCGAGCAAACGGTCTCGTTGTTGTTGAGGTGATTGCGGAATCAAGCGCTTGTCTCGTGGTCAACCGCGCGAGCTTTCACCTGAAGGCAGAAGCTGTCAAGAAACTCACGATGCTGCTCAAAGAGCAGGTTGCAGGAGAGACGACGTGCTCGAAATAATTTCAACCAAAGAGACCGAGCGTCTGAAACTGAAGCTTGAGCGGATTCGCGCGCGCAACGTGGCGCTGGATTCCGAGTTGCTAGCCCTCGTCTCTATGATTATCGAAGACGTACGCCGAAGTGGTGATCAGGCGCTGGTTAAATATGCAGCTCGTTTTGATGGCGTCGAGCTTCAGCCCGGGGATCTGCGTATCAGCAAGGAAGCGCTTGAAGAATCAGCTTCTCGAGCAGACCGAAGTTTTGTCGCCGCGCTCCGTGAAGCCATAAAGCGAGTGCGTATTTTTCATGAGTTCGAACGCCAGGACTCCTGGGAGTTTGAGACTGAAAACGGCTCTCGCCTGGGCCAACGCATTAGCGCCCTCGAAAGCGCCGGTGTGTACGTGCCGGGCGGAACCGCAAGTTATCCGTCATCCGTTGTCATGAACGTGGTGCCGGCGCAGGTTGCCGGTGTCGATCGAATCATAGTGGCCTCGCCACCTCGCTCCATTCGAGAGAATCCCGCGATTGCAGCCGCCCTCATTGAACTCGGGATTACTGAAATTTACGCCGTTGGGGGCGCACAGGCGATTGCCGCCCTCGCGTATGGCACTGAGACTGTGCCGCGCGTGGATAAGATCACCGGACCCGGCAACCGTTACGTTGCGGCGGCGAAGAAGCTCGTTTTTGGAGTTTGCGGCATCGATTCGATAGCCGGGCCGACTGAAGTGATCATCCTTGCTGACGACACGGCGCCCGTTTCTTTCGTGGCCGGAGATCTCCTGGCCCAGGCGGAACACGGTGAAGACGCTTCGGCAGTGCTCTTGACGACCAGCAAGACCCTGGCAAAGGCAGTGGCCGATGCGGTGAGCGAGCAGGCAAAGTCGCTGCGCAGGAAAGAGATCATAGAGAAGTCTTTGGCGGATTATGGGGCCATCATCGTTGTCTCTGACCTCGCCGAAGCCTGCGCGATAGTCAATGACCTGGCGCCGGAGCATCTCGAGATCATCTGCCGCGATAGTGAAGAGATTGCGTCACGCATTCGCCATGCGGGAGCAATCTTTCTCGGTCAGCACTCGCCTGAAGTTGTTGGTGACTACATCGCCGGTCCAAACCATGTGTTGCCGACAGCAGGTACCGCGCGATTTTCTTCAGCGCTCGGAGTTTCGGATTTTCTAAAGCGCACAAGCTTGCTTAAATTTTCTGAGCGTGAACTCAGGGCGACAGCGCCGCTTATTGATGTACTCGCGCGAGCGGAGGGTCTGGATGCTCATGCACGGTCCGCAATAATTCGTCTCGAGGCCGAGAGATAAAACAATGACAGATCTGCTAAACGTCTTTAAGGACCAAGTACGTGAACTGAGGCGTTATTCTCTTCACGCCACCAGAACGCGCGTAAAGCTAAACCAGAATGAGAACCCCTGGGACGCACCCGCGGAAATCAAACGAGAGACTTTGAGACGATTAAACCAACTAACCTGGTCCCGGTATCCTGACTTTATACCTGAGAGTCTCCATGAAAGGCTGGCTGCCTTCAGTGGCTGGAAAGCAGCGGGGGTGCTCGCAGGAAACGGGACTAACGAACTTATCCAAGCCTTGTTAATGGTTACAGTTGGCAAGGGCAGGAGGGTGTTGATTAGTGAGCCAACCTTCTCCTTGTATAGGCAGATCACCACAGTGCTCGATGGCGAGGTGATCAGCGTTCCGCTCACCGAGGAACTCGCTTATGACATCCCTGCGTTGAGACTAAAGATCGAAACAGTGGATCCCGAGGTTGCGATCTTTTGTTCACCTAACAACCCCACCGGGTGTGTCTTGTCCGCCGGAGATCTTCAGTCCTTGTTGGAGGCAAGCCGCGGACTGGTGGTGGTTGATGAAGCCTACTTCGAATTCTCGGGGCAGACGGCCGTTTCATTGCTGGACCAGTATGAGAATCTGGTGGTTCTGCGCACGTTTTCAAAAGCCATGGCGCTGGCCGGACTGCGCGTTGGTTATCTGCTTGCCGCGCCTCGGATCGTCGAAGAGATCCGAAAAGCGCTCCTGCCCTATAACCTCAATGTCTTTTCACAGACTGCGGCGGGCGTAGCCACTGAGCGTTACGAATCCGATCTTGTACCGTTAGTTAGACAAATCATCGCTGAACGCGATCGGGTATACGCAGAGGTCGCAACCATTCGCGGTCTCAGCCCCGTAAAGTCGCTGGCGAATTTCATGTTGGTCCACTCCGAGATTGATCCGCGGCAGATCTTCAACGAGTTAATTGAACGCGACATTCTGGTGCGTGATGTGAGCAGCTATCCCATGTTACGCAGTTACTTTCGTATCAGCATCGGAACCCCTACGGAGAATGACCTTCTGATCGCAGCCTTGCGGGTAATTTGTGAGTAACAAATCATGAGTAAGCAGAATCTGAGAACGCGACGTGGAGAGATCCAGCGTAAAACCAAAGAGACAGACATTAGCGTCAGCATTGACCTTGACGGTCAAGGGCACTCCCAGATCGATACGGGTCTGCCCTTTCTGGACCACATGCTGGACCTGTTCGCGCGTCATGGCGGCTTTGATCTAAGCGTCAGGTGCAAAGGCGATCTCGAAATCGACGACCATCACTCGGTTGAGGACATCGCTATCTGTCTGGGGCAGGGAATTCTCAAGGCCCTTGGAGACAAAACGGGAATTGGCCGGTATGGCGCAGCGCTCATCCCGATGGACGAAGCTTTGTGTCGTGTGGCGCTCGATCTGTCCGGACGTTTTTATCTTAGCTACAACGTGCCGACAAAACGGCAGAAGATAGGCAATTTTTCTGTGGAACTGGCGGAGCATTTCTGGCGTTCGTTAGCCGAGGCGCTGCGGTGCAATCTGCATATCGATCTGTTGCGGGGCAGGAATACTCATCACATTCTGGAAGCTTCGTTTAAAGGGACGGCGCGTGCCCTGCGCGAGGCAGTCGCTCTGGATACGAGAGTTAAAGGGGTGCCGAGTACCAAGGGGATGCTCTAGATGGCGCAGATCGCGATTATCGATTATGGAATGGGAAACCTTCGATCGGTCGAGAAGGCGTTTACTCACGTTGGCGTTCAGGCCTTTGTCACCAGCGATGAAAAACTCCTTTGGGAGGCCACCGCGCTGGTCCTGCCGGGGGTGGGCGCGTTTGCCGCCTGCATGAAGGCTCTTGGGGAACGTGGTTTCGATCGGCTTGTTCGCGAACGGACGGAACTTGGGACGCCAGTATTGGGGTTATGCGTTGGGATGCAGATGTTGTTTGAAGAGTCTGAAGAGTTTGGCAGAAGCGAGGGCCTGGGTCTGCTAGGTGGCCGGGTGCGTCGCTTTGGCGAAGGTCTCGTTCTCCCTCAGGTTGGCTGGAATCAGGTGCAGCAGCGCCAGGTCCATCCACTTTTCGAAGAGATAGAGGACAACGACTTTTTTTACTTTGTTCATTCCTACTACTGTGAGCCAAAGGACAGCGAGAACGTCATCGGCGTTACTGACTATGGGACGACGTATGCCTCTGTGGTGGCCCAAAATCACATTTGCGGAGCACAGTTCCATCCGGAGAAGAGCCAGACGGCGGGCTTGCGACTGCTCTCAAACTTTTCCCGACTTGCTGAACGATGTTAGCGAAACGAATCATTCCGTGTCTTGATGTGGACCGCGGCCGAGTAGTCAAAGGCGTCAACTTTGTCTCGCTGGTCGATGCCGGCGATCCGGTCGAGCAGGCCCGCTCCTATGATGCTGAAGGCGCGGACGAACTGACCTTTCTTGATATCACCGCGTCTTCGGACAAGCGGGCGATCATTATCGATTTGGTGCGTCGCGTTGCCGATGAAGTCTTCATACCACTGACAGTGGGTGGCGGACTCAACTCGGTCGATGATATTCGCGCGGTTTTACGGGCCGGCGCGGACAAAGTATCTCTGAATACTGCTGCCGTCGAACGTCCCGAACTGATTAGCGAAGGAGCTGAGACTTTTGGTAGTCAATGCATTGTCGTGGCGATCGATGCGCGCCGCAGAAATCTTGAAGATCCTGGAACGGGTTGGGATGTCTTCACGCATGGCGGCAGGAAAAAAGTGGAGTGGGAGGCGGTTGATTGGGCCACCGAGGTCAAGCGGCTAGGCGCCGGTGAGATTCTGCTCACAAGCATGGACCGCGACGGCACGCGCAGTGGCTACGACATCGAACTCACTCGGGCCATCAGCGATGCGACCGGACTTCCTTTGATAGCCTCGGGCGGCGCCGGCAGGTTGGAAGATTTTCATGAGGCTTTAACAACGGGAGGGGCAAGTGCCGTTCTCGCAGCATCGTTGTTTCATTATGGAGAGTACAAGATCTCTGAGGTGAAGAATTTTCTGCGTGCGCGGGGAGTAGTCGTGCGATGAGTTTAGATATTGAATCACTCAAGTTTAATGGGAGCGGGCTCATTCCGGCCATCGTGCAGGACTCGAATACACTGAACGTGCTGATGATTGCCTACATGAACGTGGAGAGTTTGCAACGCACACTCGAAACCGGCGAGACGTGGTTCTGGTCGCGGTCTCGTTCGCAGTTGTGGCATAAGGGCGAGACATCAGGTAATACTCAGCGGGTCATTAAGATCCTTCCTGATTGTGATCGTGATGCTTTGCTGGTCCTTGTTGAGGCGGCTGGCCCAGCCTGCCATACCGGTACGACCTCTTGCTTTAACTGGAGTGGCGAGAACCTGGACCAGATACTCGATGAACTCTACAACGTTATCATGGCGCGACATGCAGAGCGTCCCGAAGGCTCTTATACAACCTACCTTTTTGAGCAGGGACTGGATAAGGTCTTAAAGAAAGTGGGAGAGGAGGCCGCCGAAACGATCATTGCGGCTAAGAACGATGATCTGCGGGCTCTCAGCAGCGAGGCGGCGGATCTTCTGTATCATCTTATGGTGCTCTTCGTCGAACGTGGACTTACGTTGAACGAGGTACGAGAAGAGCTGAGACGACGCCGGGGAACCAATGAATAAAAGCTCAGATTTTCTGGAATTGCTGGCCTTCGCGGAGCGGTTGGGTCGCGAGGCGGGAGAGATCACTCAGCAGTATTTCAAAGGATCTTTTACTGCTGAGCGCAAGGCTGACAGGTCGTATGTGACGGTTGCCGATCGCGAGGCCGAGAGACATCTCCGCGATCGCATCGAACGAGAGTTTCCTGACGACGGCATTCTGGGTGAGGAAGAGAAAGAGAAGCCCGGGCGATCGGGTCGGCGTTGGATTCTCGATCCAGTGGATGGGACCTACTCGTTTGTTCATCGGGTGCCGTTGTATGGAGTGATGATCGGATTGGAGATTGATGACGAGCCGACGCTGGGAGTGGTTAATCTTCCAGCGCTGGGAGAGCTGATTTCAGCAGTCAAAGGTCACGGATGTTTCTGGAACGGCGAGCAGACTCGTACCTCGGCTATCGACCAGATGGAAGAGGCCTTGGTTCTGGCGACCAACTTCGAGGCTTGCGACAAGCATCGGTGCGCCGCTGGCGTTAGTGAGTTAAAGCGTACGGCCCATACGACGCGTACCTGGGGAGACTGCTACGGCCATGTGCTGGTGGCCACCGGTCGGGCCGAGGTGATGCTGGATCCAGTCATGAACATCTGGGATTGTGCCGCGCTGCTGCCGATTCTCGAAGAGGCGGGTGGAACATTCACCGACTGGAACGGTAAACCCACCATTCATGGTGGCGAGGCCTTTTCCACAAATGGCAAGTTATTTGATGAAGTGATGTTGAGGCTGGAACAAAAATAGCCTCCCCTCCCAGTTTTCCTCCCAAAATTAAGGCCGCGCGTGAGCCAATTGCTCCTTAGTTCTCGCTGAGTTGGATGAAGGGGACACAGAACCCCAAATTACCGGTCTGTCGATGATGCGCCGTAAGTAGCGCCCGGCGATCCCGTGAAGCTCCTTGTAAACCAGAGGCATTAGTTCTGCCAACGCCTGGTCGTTGCCATTACCCCTATCAACTAATAGTTGAGTTACATCACTGGGCGAGGGACTCATCGTCGAACATCTCCGGAGTCATACAATTCGCGACCCTTCGCGATTGCAACGTGAGGCAATTAGTGGTTAGAGTAACTCACCTGAATACCATTAGCTCAGGTTTAGAGCACGAATCTACAGCACAAGTATGAGTTCAATCAACACCGCTGCACTTATTAATTTGCTCGGCTTTACCGTAGGGGCCGTGCTATATGCGATGTTGCTGGTAATGGTCCTCCGCCATCCGCCCCTGGTGCGGCGCGACGCGAGATCGATTGGAGGTCACACCTTCGCAGAGTTGCCCGAGAACTGGTTGCTCTTTGCCACGGCTATTCTGGGACTTGTATGGAACCTTGGAGCCCTGGCGACCTACGGTGTGCAGGACTTTGGTGTTAGCAGACCGCTCCCTGTAATCGTTGCCCTCTCTTTTACCGCGCTGGGATTTCTGCCGGCGGTCGTTGTTCATTCGGCTCTCCATCGTGAGAATTCTCAAGCTGGAGGCAAAAGCGCGCGCGTAATTATGATCGCCGCGTATGGGCTAAGTGTGTTTGCCGGAGCGATGCACTTTTACGCGAGCCTGATCTCGCGTTCAGGCCCGTCCAATGCAGCCTTAAGAGCGCTCACCTTTGGATACCTGATTCTGATTGTTGCGCTGATCTTTTCTACGAGGGGCCAGCCGGGATGGAAGCGCGCCGTCTGGGGGAGCGCGCTCGCAGTCTTCGCTGTTTCGGCTCTTCACTTGAGCCGGCACCCGGCCGGCGGCGACGAACGCTGGGTCGTTGAATTGCTTGGTCACCACGCGTCTCTGCCGCTCGCGCTGGCGATTCTTTATCAGGACTACCGATTTGCTTTCGCCGATCTGTTTCTCAAGCGTGCGCTGACTCTGCTTCTGCTTGCCGCGCTGACTTCAGGCCTTTACCTCTTCGCAGTTTCACCACTCCTTGTCATTAGTGGACCGACCAACCAAACGGATCCGAGGGCCGTGGGAGTATTGCTGGCCCTCTGGATGGCCACCGCGCTCCTTTACCCGCAACTCCGCCGCGCGGTGGTCTGGTTTGTCGAAACCATCGTCCTTGGCCGGGCCGATTATGGTGCAATGCGGGTGCAGCTAATGCGTGTGATGGGAACCTGCGAATCATCTGAGGCTGTGCTCGAACAGGTTTGCCGAGAGCTTGCGCCGGCTTTGTCTGCGCGCGAGGTCCATTGGGTAAAGGCTGAAGATCTCGAAAACCAGGAGCTCGGGTCAGTGATCCTTGACGATTTAAGGTCGAAGAGTTACGACGGTCAGCCGGCGTTCGTGACCGGGGGCCTTTCTAAATCGCTGGCCCTCCGATCGGACGTGGCGCAGGTCGACCATGTCGTGACGCTTCTCGATCGTTCTCCTACTGCAAGCGCCGTTGTTCTCGTGGCCACGGCGGAGCCGCCATACTTTGCGCTAAGCATTGGCCCACTCAGTGGAGGGCGACGCCTCTTGTCGGATGACATCGAGATGCTCGAATCAGTAGCGGTGATGGCGGCACGGCGAATCGATGCCCTGAGAATTACGCATGAACGATGCGAACAAGGCCTACGAGAGCAGGAGTTTAGCAAGCTGGCTACTGAAGCCCAGTTGCGAGCCTTACGCGCGCAGATCAATCCGCACTTTCTCTTCAATGCGCTCACCACGATCGGCTATCTGATCAGAACCTCTCCGGATCGTGCTCTCGACACCTTAATGAAGCTGACTGACCTGCTGCGACGGGTGCTGCGTTCGACGGATGAATTCGTTACGTTGGGTGAAGAGTTAAAGCTGATTGAGTCTTACCTGGATATCGAACGAGAGCGGTTTGAAGAACGACTCCGAGTCCGTGTCTCAGTTCCCGCTGAGTTGCTCAATATTCGGTTACCCTCGTTGCTAATTCAGCCATTGGTCGAGAATGCTATCAAACATGGAATCGCGCCTTCACGTTCTGGCGGGGAGGTTTCGATCTCCGCGCGCCTCGAGCCAACAGGGACGGACGGAATCGCTGGGCCGGTACTTATTATTTCGATCGCTGATACCGGAGTTGGCGCCAGTGAACTCGAGTTGGCCCGCGGACGCCGGCGTGGCGTCGGTCTCAGTAACATCGAAGAGCGGCTGCGATGCCATTCAGGACAGGCGGCCCGGCTTCAGATCGCCAGTCTTCCGGGGGCCGGTACCACTGTCGAATTGAGGATGCCGATCCAGGCAACCGGCAAGGTGGACCGAAGCATGTCGCGGCTAACAACCGGTGAAAGGAAAGGCGCGTGAGCGAGAAGCTCAGGGTAGTGATCGCCGATGACGAGCGTCCGGCCCGCTCTTTCCTGGCTGCCAGCCTGCGAGCTTTTGACGATGTTGAGATTGTTGGGGAGGCCGAGAATGGCGCCGAAGCAGTTGAACTGATTGAGAGTGAACGTCCGGACCTCGCCTTGCTCGATCTGCAAATGCCGGAAGTAGATGGGCTGGGAGTTGTGCGACTGCTCAACAAAAATTCGATGCCGCTCATCGCTTTTGTCACTGCGTATGACGAGTATGCAGTGCGCGCCTTCGAGTTGAATGCTGTTGACTACCTGCTTAAGCCCGTAGACGGCGCGCGCTTGCGTGAAACACTCAACCGGGCCCAGGAGCGGCTCGAACGAGCAGAAATGGGAAGCGCCGCCGAGGGCAACCTCCGCTCCGCTGCTGCTGACTATGAAGCGGCCACTCGCTCGGGATATCTCGAGCGCATTCCCGTTAGACAGCGCGAAGAGATTGTGATTTTGCCGGTGCGTGAAATAGCTTCGGTGGTGGCGGAAGGTGAGTTGCTTCACCTGACTACAACGCGCGGTCTGAGTTACGCCATCAATTATCGGCTCAAAGAGCTCGAAGCACGGCTCGACCCCAATCAATTTGTCCGTTTGTCGCGTGGCACACTTGCCAACATCGAGATGATCAGCCGTGTCAGCCCCATGCCGGGGGGCACCTACCTTGTAACGCTCTCGAACGACCAGCAGTTGACCGTTAGCCGCTCGCAGTCCAGGGTCCTTCGCGAACAACTCCTGCGCCTTTGACCTATTTTCACATTCTCGAGAATCCTGACGAGAACCACTCGGCGGCCAGAATGCACTATTCATTGTGGAAATCGAGCCGTTCGTAAAAAAGGGCTCTTCTAATCGCCAGCAAGACCCTAATATTGCCGGTTTGGAGCCCCTCGGGTCGAAATCTGTTCAATCTAAATAGGCTGATCTTTTTTATGAGTTTAACCAAATCTTTGTCTGCAATCGTCGTCTCTCTTTTTCTCTTTTCTTTGCCGGGGCCGGTCCTGGCTCAGGAGGGTGGCGCTATTCGAGGTGTGGTCACCTATGAGATTAATGACAACCCGTTACCGCATGTTCTGATCCAACTGGTCCAACTGCGGCGAACCACCGAAACCGGCGAGGACGGTTCATTCGAGTTCGTCAATATCCCGCCGGGTATTTACACCATTACTACTCATCGAGAGGGAATTCCGGACGTTGCCCGCACCGTCAGGGTCGAGGCGGGACAAACAGCTACGGTAGACTTCCGGCTGCGTCTTACGGGACCGCGCGAGCAGGTCACGGTTACGGCAGCGGGAATCGAGGAAGCAACTTTTGAAGCTTTCAGCTCAGTCAACTCCGTCGATTCGATTACGCTTACAGAGGAGAGCCATCCCGCTCTGGGCGAGGTCTTGGAAAAGGAGCCAGGCGTAGCGAAACGGAGTTTTGGTCCAGGTTCAGCCCGACCTGTAATTCGTGGTTTCGATGGCGACCGTGTCCTGGTGTTGAAAGACGGGATTCGCGTGGGCTCGATTGGTTCACAGTCAGCCGATCACGGCGAACCGATTGACGTGCTGTCGCTGGAACGCCTTGAAGTGGTCAAGGGACCCGCGACGCTGCTTTACGGCAGCAATGCTATCGGCGGCGTTGTCAATGCTATCAGTCGTGACGAGCAGTCAAGTCACGCGGGCCTGCGCGGATACTTTTCGGCGCTCGGGGGCACAACTAACAGTCATGCGGGAGTGAGCGGTGGCATCGATTACGGTTACAAGAACTTCCTTTTTTGGGGCAACGGCACCGGGCAAAGGACCGGGGACTACAACACTCCGATAGGCCGCATTCCTAACTCCAGAACGCGCGCCGGCAGCGGTGAAGGTGGCTTTGGGTACTTTGGCGATAAGGCTTTCTTCAGCGCCAGCTATGGGTATGATAAGCGTCGCTATGGGATTCCTTTCGCCGGACGATTTGAACATCATCACGACGATGACGACGATCACGATGATGACGATTTAAGAGCCAATGCGTTCAATGGAGGTCCGCTCACCCCGCAGCAGCAAAATGGTGACGATGAGGACGAAGAGGAGGAGGAGATCGACCTCGACATGCGGCGGCGCAACTTTCGCGTTAGCGGCGGCTTTCGCAATGTGGACGGCTTCATTTCCGGGATGCGGGTGAATCTTGATTTCACGAGCTACCGGCATCGCGAGCTGGAAGGGACCGAGGTGGGCACTGTTTTTGACAACCGGATCTTCTCCTATCGCACCCAATTCGACCAGCGCGCTTACAAGCGACTCAGCGGTCGCTTCGGGTTCGAGGGTTTCACTCGCGAGTACGAAACCGTTGGCGCTGAGCAACTGATCAGTGGTCCGGTAGACCAGACGATGTTCGCGGTCTTTGGTCTTGAAGAGCTCAGTTTCGAGCGGCTGAGATTCCAGCTTGGTGGCCGCCTCGAGACCAATCGTTATAGTCCGGCCGACCCTAACCTGCCGAGCCGGAACTTCACGGGCTTTTCGGGCGCCGCCGGTGTGCGAATCGGTCTTTATGACGGTGGCGCGTTTCTGGTCAACTACACGCACTCACATCGCGCGCCAGCCCTCGAAGAGCTCTACAACCTCGGGCCACATATTGGGAATCTGACCTTCGAGATCGGTAACCCCAACCTCGGGCGCGAGCGCAGCGACGGAGTTGACTTTTCGTTCCGACACTCGACCCGACGCGCACGCTACGACGTTTCTGTCTATTACTACAACATTAAAGACTTTGTGTTCCTGGCGCCGGTCGATGAGGACGGGGACGGCGAGATTGATTTCGAAGACGGACTCCCTGTAGCTGAATTTCTACAGGGTGACAGCCGTTTTGTAGGTGCTGACCTGAGCGGTTCCTTTGACCTTAATCAGTATTTCGCTATCAACCTGGGGCTGGATGTGGTGAATGCGCAATTGAAAGAAGGCGATACGCCGTTGCCACGCATACCGCCGGTGCGAGGTCGAGTCGGTTTGGAGGCACGTTATAAGGGCTTCTCTTTCCGTCCCGAAGCCATGTTCATTAAGGATCAGGACCGCGTCTTTCCCACGGAGACAAGGACTGCGGGATATGCACTCTTCAACATCATAAGTTCCTATACTATCGCTCAGCCGCACTATCTCCACGTCTTTTCCGTGAATGCCTTCAATCTCGGCGACCGCTTGTACAGGAACCATCTGTCGTTCATCAAGGATCTTGCGCCGGAGATCGGACGTGGCGTGCGCTTCAGTTACACGGTGAGGTTTTTCTGAGCAGATCGGTTAGAAAATAGCTGAAGGTAGCGCTTTGAACGGGGAAGTACCTGAGCCCGGGAACGACAAACTGAAGTTCGTCGGACAGCAAATGTTCGATAAACTTCAGTTTGTCGCTTTCGGATACTCGAACCTGGAGTGGAATGGGCCAACGTAACAAACGTTAGCGGGTCTCGGGCCAGGCTCTCGGGGGCGCAGGTTCTCTGGGCCAGGTTCTTCGGGGGGCCAGGTTCTCTGGGAAGGTTCTTCGGGGCAGGTTCTCTGGTGGCAGGTAGCGCTTTGAAAGGGGAAGTACCTGAGCCCGGAAACGACAAACTGAAGTTCGTCGGACAGCTGATGTGTGTTGGCCTCACTGCTGACTTAATCGAAAGCGTGCGCTAAACTAAGCCTCTCCAAAAATCAAAAGTCAATACCCCCAAACTGGCCCCCGGAATCACGTATCATGACGACCCACATCCTGACAACATCCCCAAACGCTTACAATGAAGCGGTGAGAGCAGCCCTCGCGGAAGCCAATCAGCACCAGGTGGTCCAACGCATCTGGCGCACAGACGCTTCGCTCTGGAAGCAGGATGAAGCCCACCAAAAGATCATCAACAATTCGCTTGGCTGGTTGAAAGTAGTTGACTCGATGCTTGCAGCGGCCACCGAGTTAAGCGCGTTTGCCGTTGCGCTTCGCGATCAGCATCTTTTCGATCACGTGATGGTGTGCGGCATGGGCGGGTCTTCTTTATGCCCGGAAGTCCTGCGCCAGACGTTTGGGCCGCAAAATGACTTTCCGGAACTGCTGGTGCTTGACTCTACGGATCCGGATCAAATCGCAGACTTCGAAGCCAGGATTGACATCGGGCGTTGTCTCTTTGTCATTGCTTCAAAGTCGGGAACTACCACCGAGCCACTGGCCTTTTTCAAGTACTGGTATCAGAGTGTAGGTGAAGCTAAGCGAGATCCGGGCAGCTCTTTTATCGCCATCACCGACCCGGGAACCCTGATGGAGAAGATGGCGACCGACAGTAACTTCAGACATATCTTTCTGAATCCGGCCGACATTGGCGGACGTTATTCCGCCCTCTCATACTTTGGCATGGCTCCGGCGGTATTAATGGGACTCGACGCCAAAGTCTTGCTCGAGCGGGCCATGGAAACAGCGCGGTCCTGTAGCCCGGCAGTACACGCAGAAGAGAATCCGGGGGCGCTACTGGGAATACTGATGGCCGTGCACGCCTCGGCCGGACGCGACAAGCTAACCATCGTTGCCGATCAAAAAATCGCCGCGCTCGGGTTGTGGATCGAGCAATTGATTGCGGAAAGCACGGGCAAAGAAGGTAAAGGGATTCTTCCGGTGGACCGGGAACCACTCGGCGGGCCCGAGGTTTACGAAGACGATCGCCTCTTTGTTTCGCTAGCCATCGGGAATCCTGAGACCGGAACCGCGTCAAAGCTGAAGGATCTGGAGGCGGCCGGTCATCCGGTGCTCTACTTGACTCTCGATGATCTTAACGACCTGGGTGGACAGTTCTTTTTGTGGGAGTTTGCGACCGCTGTTGCCGGTTGGCGCCTGGAGATCAATCCATTCGATCAACCGAACGTCCAGGAATCGAAAGATGCCACCCGCGAGCTTCTTGAAGGTTTTACTCGTGAAGGTCGCCTGCCGGAGCAGACTGCCCTGGTAAGCGATGGAGCCCTGACTGTGTATGTAGATTCGGAAACCCGGACATCTTTGCCCGCCGGTTCGGTGGCGGAAGCCCTGCGCGCTCACTTAGGAACGGCAAAGCCTCATGATTACTTTGCGCTGCTTAGCTTTATCGAGGAGACCCCGGAGATCGAGGCGGCAGTTGTCGAAACGCGGGCACGCTTGAGGCAGTTGACAAAAATCGCAACCACGGCAGGCTACGGACCGCGTTTCCTGCACTCGACGGGGCAGTTTCACAAAGGCGGGCCGGACGCCGGGGTCTTCATTCAGATGACCGCGCCTGACAAGCTGGATCTGACGATTCCCGGCGAGGCTTACACCTTCAGCATCCTCAAACAGGCGCAAGCGCTCGGGGATTTTCGAGCCCTGGTCTCGCGGGGAAGGCGGGCCATTCGGGTAAGTCTTGGCGACGATGCTGTAGCCGGGTTAAAGCAACTCCGCGAACTTCTTTGAGTTATCCAGAAGGAGCTTATGAACCAGCGTGCAAGCATTGGCATGATTGGCCTCGGCGTGATGGGCCAGAACCTGACACTCAACATTGAACGCAATGGCTTCCCGATTGCCGTCTACGATCGCGAACCGCATGTCGTTGAAGAGTTCATGGCAGGCGCCACTGGAAAACAGATTGCCGGCGCCCAATCTCCGGAAGAGTTAGTCAGTCTGCTCGATCGTCCCCGGAAGATAATTCTGCTTGTCAAGGCCGGCGATCCTGTCGATTGGACCATTGGATTGATCAAGCCATTCCTCGAACCGGACGACATCATCATCGATGCCGGCAACTCGCACTTCAAAGACACGGAGCGTCGTCAGGCAGAGCTTGCTAACGAAGGGCTCCACCTGATCGGCTCAGGTACCTCAGGGGGAGAGACCGGCGCCCTGCTCGGTCCCAGCCTCATGCCCGGTGGCGATCGCGAGGCCTACGAGCAGATTCGTCCCGTCTGGGAAGCGATAGCCGCTAAGGTCGATGATGGACCCTGTGTAACTTATGTCGGGCCGGGAGGCTCCGGACACTATGTGAAGATGGTCCATAACGGCATCGAGTACGCCGACATGCAGCTTATCGCCGAGGCCTACGACTTATTGCGCAAAGTTCTGGATCTTGGGGCCGGCGAGATGGCCGAGATCTTTGCGGAGTGGAATCGTGGCGAACTCGAATCGTATCTGATCGAGATCACGGAAAAGATCCTGAGAGTGACAGACAAAGAGACCGGTAGGCCGCTGGTAGATCTCGTACTCGATAAGGCCGGGCAGAAGGGGACCGGAAAATGGACCAGTCAGGTTGCCCTCGATTTAGGCGTTCCGATCCCGACGATCGACGCGGCCATCACGGCGCGCACCATCTCAGCTCGAAAGGACGAACGGTTGGTGGCAAGCAGTCAATTGCCCGGACCAGAACCGGCTCCTTATACAGGCAATAAGGAGCAACTAATCGAAGCGATTCACGATGCGCTCTATGCGGCGAAAATTTGCGCGTATGCCCAGGGCATGAACCTGATCCGTGAAGGCTCGCAGGAATGGAACTGGAACATCAATCTGGCGGAGATCGCCCGTATCTGGAAAGGTGGCTGCATCATCAGAGCGCGCATGTTGGACAAAATTAAGCGTGCTTACTTGCAGGATTCGGCGCTGCCAAATCTTCTACTTCATCCGGATTTCAAAAGCGTTCTCAAGCGCGCTCAGGACGATTGGCGCCAGGTGGTAAACCGCGCCATCGAGAATGGTGTTCCGGTGCTGGCGACCACTTCGAGCCTTGGTTACTTTGATATGTACCGGACGCCTGACCTTCCGCTAAATCTCACCCAGGCGCAACGTGATTTCTTTGGTTCTCATACTTACGAGCGTGTCGATCGGCCCGAGCTTGGTTTCATTCACACCGAGTGGGAAGAGGAGTGATCTCCATCTTTGACGACAGTGAGCAGGTGGCGCGGGCCGCAGCCGAACGGTTCGTGGCTCTCGGCCGCGATGCGATTGAGCGTCAGGGCAGATTCAGTGTGGCCCTTGCCGGCGGCAGCACCCCGAAGCGCGCATACGAACTAATTGCTTCAGAAACCTTTAGAGACCAGATTGACTGGGCGCGCGTGCACCTTTTCTTCGGGGATGAACGTCCGGTGCCTCCGGACCACCCGGAGAGCAACTATCGAATGGTTTTTGAAAAGCTGATCTCAAAGCTGCCAATCCCCGAGGAAAATATCCATCGCATAGTTGGTGAAGCTGATCCAAAAGAGAGTGCGCGTGCCTACGAAGAAGACTTAAGGCACTATTTCGAAGGGGAGACGTGGCCTCGATTCGATCTGGTGTTACTGGGAATGGGTGACGATGGGCACACAGCCTCTTTGTTTCCCGGAACGGAGGCTTTGAAGGAAGGGACGGCCTGGGTTACGTCGAACTGGATCGACAAACTCAAGATGCCGAGAATTACGCTTACAGTTCCGGCGATCAATCACGCCGGTCTCATCCTCTTTTTGATTACCGGTCGAGACAAGTCCGCTCGCCTTCGGGAGGTTCTGGAAGGGCCTCTTGATCCTGAGCGGCTACCCGCACAACTGATCAAAGGGGACGAAGGCACTCTCGAGTGGTTACTCGATCGGGAGGCAGCCAGCAAGCTAAAAATCAACGGGGTATAAATCGACTGAATCAGCAGTTCACGTAGCCCAGCAGCCAGAACACGATGATAAAGATAAGTACTGTTGAGAAGCAGCCCCCACCAAATTTCCAGGCAGCGGCGCCCGCCAAAATCCCGCGCAAAGGTCCTCTCATGTTTTTCTCCTTCTCTTAAGTAATCCCAAACTTCTTTGCACGGTATCAAGACACCGCGTCAAGCGCTTCCGCTCTTGTGGCAACCACAGTGCCAGCACGACACCCATCACGGGTGGTACCACGCCTCGGAACAGAAGTTGTCTATGAAAAATGCGGAGGACTTCCTTCCGAGTGTGTTCGCAACAAGACGATCAATATGAACAAGGCAGATAACAAAGAAATCGATACTAATATTGTTTGCATATCCTGCGGAAAGATCATTCGTAGCGGTCCGGCCTCCGATAGTTCCGAAACGACCGGGCGACTGTGTCTGATCTGCCATGCGCGCATGTTAAATGAGCACTTCCGCAGACAGCAGACCGCCCGACCCGGTCACCCGGAGGACGTCAAGGAAACGCAAGCTCATTAAACGCCTTATCTATTTACCTTTGATGCGCCTCGCCTGATCGCCTCGGTCACCCTGTCCCGACTTAACTTCTGTTTTGGCGCGTTGCTTTACGTCACGCGCTAGCGAACGGCCAACGTCGGCTACCTCATCAAACTGCCCCTTTTCATTCCGCCGAACGTAACGCTTGTCTTTTCCCGTATCAATCAATTCACGATCTTTTGTCCTTGAAGCCATTTGATTGTCTCTCCTTTTACTGTGTAGGGTTCTTGTACATCTCGTTGTCCAGTTGTTTAGTTACAGAGCACACCTCACGTTGCTGAGATCTCCCAGCACCGCTCGAGTTCAGCAATAACACGGGCCTTTTCGGTGCATCGCATCTTCACAAAAGCATTCACAACCTACATTCCCAGCGCAAGTGGCGTGCTGGCGGGCTCAACCTGGGGCCTCAGTTTCTTTTTGCAGAATCACAGGCGCGGCGTTTGCAGCACGATCTACCCTGGCTTACACAGATCCGTTCTGGAGCGAACATCATGACTACGGGAAAACAAGCTGAAGCCATGAAGGAAGCGATCGCAGCCGAGGGAGAGGCGAGTGAAGGTGTAGACGCGGCGCGGGCTGAACAACAAAGAGGTGAGTCCAAGGTCTCGTTCGATCTCCTGGTGGAGGCAATTGGAAAAGAACGTGACAGTTTGGACCTTCTGGAGCAGGCCGTGGCAACGCTGAATCTGTCGATTGACGACCGTCGCAAAGCCCTCGAAAAGCAGGAAGAGTTATTGCACCAGCTCATGGACGAACTGGGACAGAGGTAAGGAGGTAATTTATGGCACGAGGAGACAAGTCCAGTTACACGGACAAACAGAAACGTAAGGCTGAGCATATCGCCGAAGGCTACGAAGACCGCGGCGTCTCGACGAAGGAAGCCAAGAGCCGGGCCTGGGCGACTGTGAATAAAGAGTCTGGAGGGGGAAACAAGAGCGGGTCCGGCCGCGGGAAGAAGGATACAAACACTTCTTCACGTAAAGGTGGAAAGAAGGGCGGCAGTAGATAGCAACGAGTCTGGAAAGGGTTAATTTATGGGTGAGACACAATCGGAGATTGGCAAGATCGAGCAACCAAAGTCACCAATGCCGCCGCAGCACCAGGAGAAGCCGGGCATTGAGTCGCGGCTCGATCCGCGGCCCCATTACAAGGCGCCGCACTACAAAGGGTCAGACAAACTAAAAGACAAGGTTGCTCTGGTAACCGGAGGAGATTCGGGAATTGGGCGAGCCGTTGCCGTCCTGTTTGCCCGCGAAGGCGCCGACATCGCCTTTACATATCTTCCGGTCGAGGGGGGCGATGCTGAAGAAACACGCGCAGCGGTTGAAGCTGAAGGCCGGCGCGTCACCGCCATCGCGGGGGACCTGCAAGATCCGGGTTTTTGTCGTGCGGTCGTCGAACAAACGCTCGAAGAATTCGGCAAGCTCGACATCGTCGTGAACAATGCGGCCTATCAACAGCACCAGGAAACTCTTGAAGAGGTTTCGGAGGAGCAGTGGGATCGAACCTTCAAGACCAATATTTACGCCTACTTTTACCTGACGAAGGCGGCGCTGCGTCACCTTAAAGAAGGGAGCGCAATCGTTAACTGTGGTTCGATCACGGGACTCGAAGGCAGCAAGCACTTGCTCGACTACTCGGCAACGAAGGGCGCGATTCATGCCTTTACCAAATCACTTGCGCAGAATCTCGTCGAGCGGGGTATTCGGGTCAATTGCGTTGCGCCTGGGCCCGTTTGGACACCATTGAATCCATCTGATAAGCCGGCTGAAGAGGTGGCGGAGTTCGGTGCGGATACACCAATGAAGCGCCCCGCGCAGCCCGAGGAGATCGCGCCGGCATTTGTCTTTTTTGCCTCCGAGGTCACCTCCAGTTACGTTACGGGGGGAAGTTCTGACCCTTCTGGGCGGGGAGACTACCGCGGGTTAGAGTAGCGGACGCGAGGGGATTCCCAGCACGCTTGGAACATATCCATGGCTATGCAGGCCCCGTGGACAGTTCTCGAATCGGTCCAAAAATACTTTCGCGATACGCTTGAAGTGTGTGAAGACCAGGTAATCGATGGTCAAGGTAAGAAAGGGACGTTTTCTAAAGTCAAGATGCCTCCCGGTATCTGCGTTATTCCTTTCGATGAAGAAGGATTTGTTTACCTCACTCGAGAGTTTCGGTATGCGCTTGGCCGAGAAAGTATCGAAGCAGTAGGTGGGGTGGTCGAGGATGGTGAGCAACCGCTGGCCGCTGCCAAACGGGAGTTGAAAGAGGAACTCGGAATTGAAGCCTCGGATTTTCTCTATCTTGGTTTTGTCGATCCGGTTTCCTCAATCATCAGTTCGCCTGTCCATCTTTTTCTGGCCCGTGGCCTCGAATTTGGCGAAAAGCGACCTGACAGTCACGAAGAGATAGCGACAGTCAAAATGCCGGTGGACCAAGCGGTGCGTATGGTGAATAGCAATGAGATCACGCACGCCGAAAGCAGTGTATTGCTTTTGAAGTTCTCCCTGATGATTCAGAACGACGGTACTACTGAGACCCACAGCGATTCTAGTTTGACACACTGTCTTTAGCCGATGGAGTCAATTTCGACCCTAACAGCCCCGCAGTCTTTCACTCCTGGCATAGGGTCGGGTCGAACGAGCCATAAACTACCTTCGACACTCTGCACACGCGTTCTTCAGCACGAACGAACAATGCCGTTAGCGCGGGGTTTCGGTTCTAACGCGTAATTCATTAGTCACTTCAAACAGGCCAGAGACACCGCGAGCACGCATGTAGGCGATCTGCTTATCTGCCTCTGAGTCGACCTCGCCCTTAAGTGTGGCGCGTCCATTTCTGACGATAATGTGGATTTGATTCAGAATCCCCACACCATAGCGATGGAGTGGTGAATCAAAACCGTAGATCGTTCGATGGAGTGCCAGCCTTAACCGATCATCGCTGGGTGAAACCGGCAGAACCTCAATCTCGTTGACGATCTTTGTAACGCCGTCCACTCGCTTCACGGCGGCTTCGGCACGACCTTTCTTGTCGGGCGGTGAGATCACTTCACCCCGCAAGATCACGGTGCCATCCGGCTGCACCTCGTATTCAATCCAATCGAAGACGCCGTAGTACGGCATTGTGACGAGTTCATGCCTGACTTCCCGGACGATTGCCGCGACCTGGGGGGAGACTGTGGTGGTTGAACTTTGTATTGTTTGTTGATCTGTTGCTACTTGAGCCACCGCGGTGGTGACCGCCAGGGACAATAAGAGGAGAATGGAAAAAACGCGTGTTAGATACATATCATCAAGTTTCCTTTCTTACTTTACTGGCCGGTCTGCGGCTTCCTGTTGGTACACGGAAGCTTGGCAGACTGGCCCTTACTCCTATCATCCGTCGTGACTCTGTCGATTGCGTGGTGAAACCTTCAAGAACCTGTCAAGTTGTCCGACGAACTTCAGTTTGTCGCTGTGCGTTATCCGGAAGGTGGGTCTGGATCAGGATCTTCACCAGTATTTGTTGAGACCAGTGTTTGTCGAGTCCGATGTGTTGAAACCTGCCGTCAGGACATGAGTTCCTTTGACTTCCGATCCAACGAAAGCGACAAACTGAAGTTTGTCGAACTGCGGCAAACTTTGTAGCCTTGCCGCATGAGCACTGAATCTTTAGACTTCCTGCATGCCGGTCATAGGAGACGCGCTCGTCGCGTTGCGCAACCATTTTGGGTTTGAGAACTTTCGACAGGGCCAGGAAGAGGTGGTCGCCGCGATCCTCGAACGCCGCGATACTGTGGTCGTGATGCCCACCGGCTCCGGAAAATCGCTTTGCTACCAGTTGCCGGCAATGATGCGCGATGGGGCAACGATCGTAGTCTCACCCCTAATTGCGTTGATGAAGGATCAGGTTGATGCGCTCGCTGCACGCGGCCTTCCCGCGACCTTTATTAACAGCTCGCTATCGCCCGAGGAACAACGCCGGCGCATCTACCGATTGCGCGATGGGGATTACAAGATCGTTTATGTGGCCCCAGAAAGATTTCGTTCCCAACTGTTTTGCGATTCCCTGCGCCCGCCGCTCGTTTCGCTCTTTGCCATTGACGAAGCCCATTGCATCTCTACCTGGGGCCATGATTTCCGTCCCGACTACCTAAAGCTCAAGAGCGCAATCGGGGCGCTTGGGCGTCCACAAGTTGTGGCGTTGACTGCCACCGCCACTCCTTATGTGCGTTCAGACATCTTGAAACAACTGGGACTTGAAAAGGCCGGGACCTTCGTCAGTGGGTTCGATCGCCCGAATCTTGCCATTACGGTGGTCCATGTCACTCGCGAACGAGAGAAGATCAGTTTTATCAAGAAACTGGCGCGGGCCAGTGGCGGTTCAGGCATTGTTTACGCCTCCACTCGGAAGGCGGTCGAGCAAGTCGTCGGCAAGTTAGTTGCCGCGCAGCTATCCGTCACCGGCTATCACGCCGGCATGACTGCCGCTGCCCGGGTTAAGGCGCAGAATGATTTCATGAGTGGCCGAACCCAGATCATCGTCGCCACCAACGCGTTTGGGATGGGAATTGACAAGCCGGACATCCGTTTTGTGGCCCATTACCAGATGCCCGGTTCTGTCGAAGCGTATTACCAGGAGATCGGTCGCGCGGGACGCGACGGACTACCGGCGACCTGCGCCCTGCTATTCAACTACGCCGATAAGAACACTCATGAATTCTTTATTGAGGGTTCATGCCCGAACCCCGCTTTTATCCGAGAGGTTTACCAGGCGTTGTTTGCAATAGGGAGGAGGAATATTGAGCTTTCAGCTCATGAATTAGTCTCTTACACCAGTCTGAATAATGAGATGGCTGTCAACTCCGCTTTGAAACTGCTCGAGAATGCCGGGCACATCCAACGTCTGTCAGCGAGAGAAAACAATCCCTGCGTTCGAATGAAGATGGGAACGCGACTGGCCCGCGAGGTGATCGGGAAAGATCAAGAGGCGATGACCCTCGTCAGGATTCTGGATCAGCTTGGTGGGGCTCATACAGCAAACGGTTGCGAGGTCCAGGTAGCCGCCGTCGCAGCATCGCTGGGCGCTGACCTCCGGAACTTGCGCGCGGCTCTTGGGCGACTCAGTGAAGCCGGAATCGTAGACTTTCTTCCCGTTCGACGCGCGCGGGGCATTTTTCTCGTCGACGACAAGCCCCTGCCGAAGTTGCGGATCGATGAGCGGGAGTTGGCTCGGCATCACGCTTTAGAACAACGCAAACTCCGAGATATCATCAGTTTCTGTTACAGCGAACGCTGCTATCGTTTCGAGATTCTGGATTACTTCGGCGACCGGCATCACGGACGCGCCTGCGGCTCGTGCGGGAACTGCGCCGGAGATATTCTGAATCTACTTCAGCGCGACGTTCGCGCCCCACAAATGGCAACAGCGAGTAATGAAGGAGATCTGGACGAAAGTTCGGCTATTCAAGGGCCGGCGGCGCCTCGCGCACTCACGCCGGACGAGTTACTACGGGTTAGAAAGATGCTTGCCTGTGTAGCCCGCGTCAAAGGCCGTTATGGCAAGTCGATGGTAGCGGCCACCCTCAATGGGTCGAAAGCGAAAGAGATCTATCGCCTCAAACTCGATCAGCTTTCAACGTATGGCCTGCTCAGCGACATGAGTCAGGCAGAAATCGTGAAGATGCTGGGGCTGCTCGTCGAGGCAGGATGTCTGCAACTCTCCTCTGGTCCATATCCGCTGGTCTCCCTCACACCGCTCGGCGCAGACGTAATGCGTGAGCGGGCGCCGATCGAGCTGCCCCTCCCTTCGGGGAAATACACTTCTGCGAGCGGTTAACCTGCGCGACTGGCCAATAGCCTGGTCCAGGAAACAAGTTGCTCCAGAAGGTTCCGGATCAGTTTTCTGGAGGTTTCGTCGGTCAGATTTCCATGGTCGTCGAAACGCTTCGCCGCGTTCCCGATCATCACTTCCGGTTGGTTGACCGGGTGCATATTCAAAAAGACGAATGATTGCCGCAAGTGATACTGGGCTCGGGCAGTGCCGAGTGTACCCACCGATGCGCCCATCAGAGCGACTGGCTTGCCATCCCACGCACTATCTCCGTAAGGCCTCGAAGCCCAGTCAATTGCATTCTTCAATACTCCAGGCACCGAGTAGTTGTACTCAGGCGTGACAATCAGGATGGCGTCCGCCGCGCGAATCTGCTTCTTTAGCTGGACGATCTTCTCGGGCGGACTGCCTTCCTCATCCTGGTTGAATCCGGGGATACCATCGAGTTCGAATGACTCGAACCTGACCTCCGGTGGCGCCAACTCACCAGCCGCACGCAAAACCGCGCGATTATATGAATCTTTTCGCAGGCTGCCCGCAATTCCCAGTATTATCAGTGGTTCATTCATTATTTTCGCCTCTCCTTTAAATTGAACCCGGATTCTAGCATCGTATGCACCCAGGTTTTGTGTCTTTTAGCCGTCCCCCGATGGCGGCCGGATGAAAAACCTAAGCCTAAGGGCAAGACTTGTTTTCGGCGCGCAGCCGTTGTTATTATTCGCGGAGTTCAACCAAAAACCTCACGAAGGAGCAATGTATGCCTCACTCTTACGTTTGCGATCTAACGCACTGCATCTTTGGAATTCAGGAAGGCTCTCCCGGTATTGATCCTGCACTCGAGTTAAACCTCTGGCCCAACATCGGCGCGACAGCCTGTCAGAATGGCTTCAAGTCACTGGCAATTGGTGGAGGCTTCGACCATCTTCACACGCTGCTGTCATTGCCTTCGACCATGAACGTTGCAAAGGCGATTCAACTGATCAAGGACAGCACGACGCTTTGGCTCGAAGAAAATGTGCCGTTCTCAAAAAGGTTTGCCTGGCAGGAGGGCTATGGGGCGTTCAGTGTGAGTCCCTGGGAATTAAGGTCCACAGTCCTCTATATTCAGGAGCAGAAGGAATATCACCTGAGGAAGACGTTTCGCGAGGAGTTCGCCGAATTCCTGGAGAAGAATGGGCTCCAGTACGATCCCAGATATCTATTCCGCTAGGAGCAACGCGAAGTTCCTGGGTCGCGCAATCTGTTGTCCCTTACCGTTGCTGGAGTTTCAAAACGCCGGAATCAACGCGCTGTCCCAGGCGCGAGACGGCCTGAAAATGCAGTTCATCACCGGTAATTTCAAACAGCACAAAGTGGAAGTCCCGATCAAAAGCCTTCGCAGTCAGAGGGGATCCAGAACGAACCCCACCCTTGCGCAACCGGCCACCCGCGCCTGAGACGAAGTGATAGATACCGTTCTGCGGTTTGATGCGTTCGTAGAAATGGTCGTGACCGGCCAGCACGGCATTGACTCCATACTTAAGAAAAAGCGGCTCCAGGGTTTTTCTTAACTGGTCATCTGAACCATGTTTCTTCCCGGAAGAATAGAGTGGATGATGGAAAAAGCAGATCTTCCATTTCGTACGATCCTTGGACAACTCGTTCTCGAGCCATTCAATCTGGTTCTTTTCCATGTAGTTGCTGTTCAGCCCATAAAAAGCAACATCACCCTTCTTGAAGCGGTAATACTCCTTACCATCCATATTGAAATGTTCGTAAAGCCGTTGATTTGATTGATCGTGATTGCCTAGCGTCGCGTAAAACTTAACCTCGCTGTCCAGAAGTTTGCGATAAACATCCTCGAACTTTGTCCGGTAGTCCTGGGCCCTTTCGCGGCCATAAAGGTTGTCACCCAGCATCAAGACGAAGTCGAAGGGAAAGGCCTCCCGGTAACGAATCATCATTGCCGCGACCTCATGCTGTTGCCTGCTTCCTGAGCCGGTATCCCCCATTGCCGCAAACCGAACTGATCCGTCCTTGACCGGTAAGGTCAAGTCAACCGGACTGGCTGCGGTCGTAGTCGATCTGGTTGAGAGACTTTGTGATCGGTAATCTTGAACAAAGCCGCTAACGCCAAGTATCGTAATTGTAAGAAGCGACAGGAGGATACGTTTCATATTATTTCCACTCCGCTCACCGGTGCTAGGGAAGCGCGTTGAGCATGTAATCGATAATTACGTTGTTTTCCCGATCCACCAGCAGGAGATGGCGCCCCACAAAACGATATCGCAACTCCTCTGGCAAGGGCGGCAGTTCCAACAACAGCGGCGCCGGAATCTGCGTCAGTTCTTTGGTTTCCGGATAGACATAATTGACGCGCAACGGCACGCCCTGCGTATCCGCTTCGAGCACGGTCTGGCGCAATTCCTGTCGTTCGCGCCCCTTGAACTCGGCCTTAATCAAGCCCCGGATTATGCCGGCAATATCCGGAGTAAAAAGATCTGCGGGTTTAGCGTCTGGTCTGGCTGCGCTAATCAGTTTCTGAGATGTCAGCTTGTAAGCCTCAATTTGTTCAGCAGTGCTTGCGGCTGATAGCTTCGGTAGGTTCTTCCCGGCGACGGACTGACGGAGCTTCACGTAATCTTTAACTCTTTTCTCGAAATCGGCCCGCGCTAGCTTTTCCCCAGGCGAAATCTCTCGCTGCTGATTCAATGCCGCAACAGGCGAGAATGCGATGAAGATAAACAATGCCAGAATCACCATCATGACCACTTGATTCGAAGAATAGTGTTTCATTTGTGACGTTACAAATGGCAAACTCGATGCCAACGGACACGATTTGTGGAAATGAGATAATCCGGCCGCTTGATACTCTAATCGCGGTATTACCACAACCATTCTATTTTCGAATTGAAATATTCAGACGAAAAATTGCGGCGAGAAGCGTGTATTCAATCATTAAAACGGACGTACCATCACGATACAGGGCTGAGCCCGAGGCCACTTGGCCTCGAGCACAGCCTTCGGTGAGCACAGCCGTCGGTCTAAAACTATGCTTAACTGCGTGCGGCTCGGGTTAGTTCGAGAGCACGGATCTGGTCGTGAGCTTGCTTTATGGCGGCAAACTGTTTCTCCACCAACGAGCGGACGTTAGGTGGCAGGTCTTCTTCGAGCGCTTCCTGATAATTCTGGACGGCAGAATCTTCGCCACGCTCACATTCAGTGATGATGGGGCCATCGTCGTCACCCGTTACAGTCGCCTTGATATCCATCCAACCGCGATGGAGTGAGGCGGCTGCGCTACCTGACTTCTCGGGATCGCCGCCCAGACTCCGGACTTCTTCCTGAAGCTGCGCAGCAAACCGTGCTCGCTGTTGCGAGAAGTCTTCGAATAATGTCTTTAATTGACCGTTTACGACCTTTTCCGAAGCCGCATGAAAGCCATTTTCACCGTCTTTGCAGGTTTCGATCAGGTTGTTAAGAGTTCCGATGACGTCGTCTCTTTCTGTCGTCATGATTAAGCCTCCCCTAGTTTAAAATCGATACTAACAAAACGGGCAACGCCTCTCGTTGGAGAAGCGTCGCCTGTTGTGGACGATGCTCCAGTGTTTCCACCGGGGCTCCGCAAGAAGTCGAGGGCCCAAAAAGGCCTCGGCTTCTATTCCTGTTCTCGTCGATTGAGAACGTTAGACCACTGGACCGCGTCGGCCAGAAACAAGGTTAATAACCAACACGACTGCCGCCACTACGAGCAATAGATGGATCAAGCCGCCGCCTACATTTCCTATCAATCCTAACAGCCAAAGCACCAAGAGAATCACTAGAATGGTCCACAGCATAGTTCAATACTCCTTCCTTTTCTTCCACAACAAAATACGCGTTGAGCTTCACAGGTTTATGGAGCAATGGCCATGCCACATTGCGAACTTAGCGAATTTCGCTTGAAATAAAGCCAATCTGCGCTATAGCGAGTCCGATTCCCGAGACACAAATCTTTTACGATCGACTCTCTGCATGAGAATAGGTCAGTAGGAAGACGCATCGATTGTGCGCATTTGAGTCAAGCGAAGTGAAGAAAAAATGAAGACTCAGGAAGGGGGCTCCCTGAGTCTTCATACACTCTTCGTTAAGATAATGATTCTCTTTATGGTTGGCGAAGCATAAAAGTGTTCTGGCCTGCCTCCCGAAAGCGGAAATTCCGTCCATCTACCGAGGTCTCTACACCGAGCATGCTTCTAACAATCGAAAGCCTGACCATGACTCTTGGCTCAGTTAACTGAAAGCGATCTGCCAGAGCTTGCGCGCGTTCCAAATCGCTCTTCGCAAGCGTCCCGATTGCCGCTCCGTACCGGGCAATGGTGTTGGTCAGGTTGCTGCCGCCTTGCAGAGGCAACTCTCCGTCACGAAAGATATTGACCTCAAAACCATTCAAGACTACTGCAGCGGAAAGCAGCTCATTGAGGAGCATGATACCGGGCTCGAGGACTTCAAAGCTGCGGGACGGATCGAGTTGCCGGAAGGCTTCAGCAATTCTAAGATGCTGTTCAAGTTGTTGGTAGTTAGTAGCGCGCCGGCTGGTGTACTGGCGGGTTTCGTTGAGAATCTGCAACGCAAACTCAGAGTCCTTCTGCTGGGCCGTGCCGGCGAGTTGCAAGAGAAAATTGATTCGCTCCTCATCAGAGCTAAACGCCCCGAGTTTCTGCCGTATCTCCTCGATTGAGTTTGAGGCAGCCTGGTCGGCGATCAGCCGGAACTCAACGTTTCCTAAGACGTTCTCACGAGCTCTTCCATCAAGGTGATCATTGGCTATCTGGCGGGCGCGATCGGCATTTCCCTCTTCGAGGGCACGCATGGCAGCCTGCTGATAAATTCGCGACTGCATTGCGGGCGGGGCTGCGGCTGCCGCTGTCATCATGCTGTCAGCGGTCCCCTGCTGGAGTGCGTTGAATACTTGATTTAACCCGGCCCTCCGATTGTTGCTGACGCCCATTTCACCCATCTTTTGCCGGACTGCCTGGCCCCGGGAAGGCAGGTGCTGATCGATCTGTGGAAGAAGCGCCTGTAGACCATTGAGCAGACGACGAGCATTGTTTTGTTCAAGCTGTCCATCAGTTTGCGCCGTGCTCGCGACTGCGGTTGGGCCGGAAGGCTGCCTGCGGCGTGCATTATTTGGAACTCCTCGTTGCGGTACGGCGACAGACGCATTTGACTTCAATGCGGCGTCAACAACTGTTCCAAGGAGATTTTGATAAGCGGAAAGCGAAAGGACCTGAGCACGATTGCTGCCGGCGGTAGAAGTGTCAGCCACACGTGGGCCGGGTTGTAGAAGCGCGAGCGCCAGATTTCCGGCTTCAAAATTCGAAAGCATGTTTGTCCCACCCAGTTTCGAAACAATCTTGTCGCTTAACTTGGCCGCGGCTGCTGCGTCCTTGAGCTGTAGTTGGGCCAGCACATTAGTAAGCGTACGTGGGAACTCTCCTTTCTCAAGCATCTGTTCGGCATTCTGGAGAGCCAGCTTCGGATCCAGGGCCGCGATGCGCGCAAGCAGGAGCTGGTCGAGGTTAGTGTCCATGTTCAGTTGACGAGGATCCCTGGAAGCAGTTGCTGGGGGGCGAGTCAAGTCGAGAACCTGGTAGGCCAGTTGTGCGTCGTGTTTCGCAGCCGTCATCACAAGGTCCTGCCGCAGTTGGGTTGACACTCGCGGCTGTCGCCGCTCATTTGTCTCAGGCGCCTGCATAATCTGGGACACGCTGTCAGCAGCCAGCATTAACAGCGAGCGGGCGCGACCCTCATCTTTCTGCCAGAGCAAGTCGGCAGCGCCAATCTGTACCCTGATCCGGTTTTCAGAGAGTCGGAGCAATTGAGACTCGTTTACCAGTTGTTCGAGTAACGAGTAGGCCCGCTTTTCCGCCTCAGCTTTTTCCTTCTGTTGTTGTTCCTCAGTGGGAGTGAGAGTGCTCGAGTCCTCTTGTCCGACAGCAGAGAACGATCCACCAGATATCAGACCCAGGCTAAGCGCCAGAACCACGATCACAATCTTTGACATCACAATCACCTCAAGAATAGAGCTTCCAAACGGGGAGATGTGTTTATTGATCCGCGCCAGGTAATCCGGGTGAACACACAACGACTGCAAGAAGCCGCAGAAACTAAGACGTGGGAACGGTGCAAAAAGTTGAGAAACTTTAAGCAGGCTTAAGGCTTTAGGAGCCCTTTCTTGATGTTGCGTTGCCAGGCCTCGTAGTTTCTTATTCGGCGCTTTGCCTGCTTGCGCGTTAGTTTCATCTCCCCGGCTACAAAGTCGATCCGGCTGGTACGGTCGTTCTTCGCGTCGTACCGATCACCGGGAGCCCGGCGATAGATCTCGTAAGCACGGCTCCACTCTGCTTTCACTTCGGCGGTTGCTTGTTTCCCACGCTGTTCGGGCATGCGTAAATCCTTCCAGGAAGGTCTGAGATGGTCGATTACCGAGCGGCTACATCTTACCTGATCCATTTCTTAACAGAAAACACGCTCCCCACAATTGCCATAAATAGAAACGAGGAATCCAGCGCCCCAAGGATAAACAATCCAATGGGGCCGAGGCGGCGAAAGAATCTAAAAACTACGTAAGCCGTTACCAGACTCATCGCTGCCGGCAGCCTGCCATCTGCCAAAAGACTTTCATAACCGTTTGATCGCGATGCTATATACGTGGCGAGCAGGTGGCCAATCGTGGCGGCTCATTCGGGGGTGGGTCCCCCATTGGCGGCGCACTGTCGGGTTCACGCACCGGAGCGGGTGGTTGGGGCTCAGCATCTGGCGGCAGTGGAATCGGATTCTTATTCGGAGAGTCGGGATCCAGGGGATCGTACGGGTGCGTTGGCGGTTGGTCAGGTCTTTCATCGGGCCGCCATTTATCGTCGAAAATTCTTTCCATTATTAACCCCCGGTTTTTGCTTTCCTAGTGAGGGACCGTTTTACCAGTCTTCTGGTCACATTTGCGGTACGAAAAGGTCAAGACATTGTCGCAGGCCTTACGCAAAGCGAGGGAGTGAACAGAAGGGTATGTTGCAGCGGGAACGGCGCTGGTTTACCCGCTCATTTTGAACAAGGGGAAGGCTTACTGTGGTATAACACCCTGCTTTCGCCTGATTAGGTGGCAGAGAATGTTCTAACTTCGATCCTTTGATCTTGATCACCGCAGAGCCCTGGAGGGTTTATGAGGATCATAATTGCCGGCGGGGGTGAGATTGGGTACCAATTGGCTCGGCGCTTGGCCCTGGAACACGACGTAGTGGTTGTGGGAGAAAGCCAGGAGATCCTCGATCGGTTCGACCGTCTCGACCTACAGGTGGTCCACGGTAGACCCACCCACCCGGATGTGTTGCAGCGTGTCGAGTTGACTGAGACCGACATATTTATAGCCTGCAGCCCATCAGATGAAGAAAACATTATTTCCAGCCTGGCGGCAAAGAAAATTGGCTCACCAAATACCTACTGCTTTGTTACCAAGGAAGAGTATTACCGTTCTTTCTCCCCGGATAACGGGAAGGGTTCTCCTCTGGACATTGATAATGTGATCTGGCCCCAACAGATGCTGGCGGAGGAAATAGCTCGCATCGTTCTGGTCCCACGAGCCATTGATGTCGAGTTTTTTGCCAGTGGCCGCGTGTTGTTAATCGAGTACCGGCTCGCTCCAAACTCTGCCTTGATTGGAAAGCCACTGGCCCAACTGCATCTGCCGCTGGGTGTGCTTGCTGTAGCTGTCTCTGAAGGCGACAGGCTACAGATACCTACAGGAGCATCTGTTTTCCATCAGGGCGAGAAAGTGATCTTCATGGGAGAAGAGCATGCGTTGCTGCGGCTACAGAGAGCTTTTATTCCCGAGGCTGACCAGAGAATACGTAATGTAACCATTCTTGGTGGCGGCACAGTCGGGTTGACACTTGCGAAGTTGCTGCAACGCGAAGAGGAGATCCATCTGAAATTGATCGAGGCTTCCCCTTCGAGGTGTGAGTTACTGGCCTCTGAGCTGCCCTTTGCGTTGATCCTGAATGGTGATGCGACGGATCTCGAACTGCTCGAGTCAGAACAGATCTCTCGCAGTGATGTGTTGGTATCAGTTACCACTAGCGATGAGAAGAACCTGCTCGCTTCGCTGTTGGCGCGTCAGATGAAAGTGCCCAAGATCATAACCCGCGTCGATCGGCCCAACAATTTACGTCTGTTTGAGAGTGTTGGCATTGATGTCCCGCTCAACATGCGAATGACCGCCGTCGACACGGTGGTGAATTCTTTACAAAAGACCAACATCCAACTGCGCGCCACTGTTGAGCACGGCCGCGCGGATGTGCTCGAAGTGCAGGTACCCAGTGAGTATCCGCCGACCAAGGTCAAGGATATGGAGCCGATCCCCGGCGCTATCATTGGCGCCATTGTGCGGCGCCATCGGGTGATCGTGCCTCATGGCGACGATGTTGTTAAAGGTGGCGATACTCTTTTCGTGTTCTGTAGGGAAGAGGCTGTGGAGACAGTGCGTAACTACTTCTAACCGAAGACGTCTCGCTAGCCTTTCACACTCATAACCCGATGCGTCTAGCGCTCATAGCCCACACTACCGGATTACTCCTTCGTCTTTTCGGACCGCTCCTTCTGATTCCACTCCTGGTGGATCTCTATTATCAAAACTGGGAAGAGTGCATTGGATTTGGCATTGCCGGAGTGAGCGCCAGTGCGATTGGTGAACTGTTACGAAGATTGCATCCGGGGGGTGTTGACTTAAACCGGCTCGAAGGCCTGGCGGTTGTCTCAATTGTATGGTTGACCGTGGCGGCCTTCGGGGCAATTCCTTACGCTTGGGCCGGCATTGGCGTGGTTGATTCGTTGTTTGAATCGATGAGCGGGTTTACTACCACGGGAGCGACGATTCTGCGCGACTTTGGCGCCCATTCGCCGGGGATCTTTTTCTGGCGCAGTTTTACGCAATGGCTTGGAGGCATGGGGGTCATTGCCCTGTTCATCGCCGTGCTGCCGGCCCTTGCGGTTGCTGGACGGCAACTATTCTTCGCTGAAGCTCCCGGACCGTCGGAAGAGCGGCTGACTCCGCGGATTCGCAACACTGCAATGGCCTTGTGGTCTATCTATGCGGGACTAACTGCAATTGAGATCGTGCTCTTGACGGTGGTGGGGATGCCGTTCTTCGATTCTGTGTGCAACGCCATGTCTACTCTGGCGGCTGGGGGATTTTCTCCTCATCCCTCGAGCATCGGAGGGTATGGCAATCCAGCGGCAGAATGGATCGTTACATTCTTTATGTTTCTGGCAGGCGTGAACTTTGCCCTGATGTATGCCTTCGTGCGCCGGCAGCCGGGCAGCCTTTTTCGCGACCCTGAATTTCGCACCTACGCTGCCATCGTGCTGACCGCTTCGATAATGCTCGGAGGTGTCCTCTACAGTTTTTCATTGGCTCCTGCCTCCTCTTACTTGAATGCAACGACAACCGCACGGGTGTTGGACCAGGCAGAGTCGGGGGCGGTTGTGCGCCACGCTGTATTTCAAGTTGTAAGTATCTTGACAACCACGGGTTTCGCGACCGATGACTTTAACCTCTGGAGCGACCAGGCAAAACTGATTCTGTTCATTCTGATGTTCATCGGGGGATCCGCGGGATCCGCAGCCGGGGGACCAAAGGTGGTGAGAATCTTGTTGATCGCGAGGTACGCCTGGCTCGAACTCTTCAAGGCCGCCCACCCTCGCGCGGTAAAGCCGGTTCGCCTGGGCCACAGAATTGTCCCCCAGGACGTTATGCGAGCAATCACCGCATTTCTGCTTCTGTATTTGATGACGTTTGGTCTCAGTACACTGATCGTAGTCCTGCTCGGTTTAGATATGATCGGAGGTCTTACCGCAACCATAGCGACACTTGGGAATATCGGCCCGGGCTTTGGAACGGTGGGGCCGATGGCCAATTTCGCGGAACTGCATCCGGTAAGTAAGTTGGTGTTGTTCGGCAACATGTGGATTGGCCGCCTCGAGGTGTTGACCGTGTTTGTCCTGCTGCAACCTCACGTTTGGAAATCTGCGCGCTGGCGAGACGATACGCGCTCCGAGCTTGTTTGAGAGAAAAGAAGATCCTTTGATTGGTGCGATCTGGCGACCTTAGGAAGAGATGATGTTTACCATTGTCCCCGCGAGCCCGGGACGCCCACCGACGTGGTCATACCTAAGTAGTTCTCATAGCCTCTTGAATTTATTCGACAGCTCGCCAAAAGCAAGTTAATATCCGCAGATTGGATAAGGTAGAGGTTGCGCGGATGTTCGCCAAACCGGCGCAGCTTTCGACGATATGGTTAGAACATATTTGAGATGGATGGAAATGGTATGACCGATTTGCGCGGAGACGTGTTTAGGACAATCGATCCGGAGCGTCCCGGATCAACGTCTGAGGAGGTCATTTCCCAGTTACGAGAAATGATTCATCGAGGCGAACTGCGGCCGGGTGACCGCCTTCCTCCTGAGCGCGATCTGGCAAAGATCCTGGGGGTGAGCCGTCCGACGCTCCGAGCTGGCATCCGTTCGTTGGCTGCGGTCGGCGTGCTCCAATCGCGGCAAGGCGCCGGAACTTTTGTAGTAAAGTCCGATGGGCCACCGGCCCTGGACAGCAGTCCTCTGCGTTTGATGGCTTCATTGCATGGCTTTACTTCTGCGGAAATGTTTGAAGCGAGACAATCACTGGAAATGGCGGTTGCCGGGCTCGCCGCCGCCCGAGCCACAAGCGATCATATGGCGTCGTTATCGGAAGAGATTGCCGGAATGTTTGCGTCGCTTGACGATCCGGAGCAGTTCCTTGTTCACGACATGCGTTTTCACCAGGCAGTGGCAGCCGCCTCAGGCAATCGGATTCTTACCTCACTGATGAACATGGTTGCGACCATTCTGTTTGATGTGCGTCGCAAGACAGTCAAACATGCGACCGACCTCAAGGAATCCGCCGAGATGCACCGTCAGGTTTATCGGGCGATTCGCGAGCGCAATCCCGAGGCTGCACGAATCGCCATGCGCGACCACCTGATGCTGGCGCAGAGAGCCCAGGAATCAGAAAGGATCTCTGAAGTTGAGGATGGGTTGGAACGGGCCGGCTAAGCAGGTCTCAGAGATCTCACCAGATTAGTTCCTTCTATGCCTGGGAATTGCGGGCTTGTTGGACGGCAGCAACATATGCCTGGGCCGCCTGAGTGACCTTCCCGGCTTCCCCATTTCGGATTGCTTTAAGGTCTACAAGATCCGCTCCCACCCCAAGAGCGCACGCCCCGGCCTGAATAAAGTCCGCGGCTGTTGCAAGCGAAACCCCTCCGGTTGGCATCATCTCAATCTGGGGTAGTGGCGCCTTGAGCGCGCGCAAGTACTTCGCACCGCCTACCGCACCACAGGGAAAAATCTTCACGATGTCGGCGCCGGCTTGCCAGGCCGTAACTACTTCAGTGGGCGTAAGGGCGCCCGGAAGGACCGCAATCGAGTAACGGTGGCACAATTCGATCGTGTCCAGATTGACAGCGGGACTGACCAGGAATGCTGCTCCGGCAAGGATACAGGCGCGAGCAGTTTCTGCATCCAGGACTGTACCGGCTCCCACCACGACATCGTCCCCGTAACGGTCAACAACCTGTTCAATGACATTTACGGCTCGGGGCACCGTCATCGTGATTTCGAGGACGGTGACACCTCCGTCTTTAATGGCGTCGACTACCTTCATCGCCTCTTCAGCGGAAGACGCCCGCACCACCGGGACGACACCGACTGATTTGACGTGCTGGAGTACTTTCTCTTTATTCATGCCCGCTCCCGATCAGAGTTTCAAAAGACCATCCACGGAACCACACGAAAATTACACGAACAAACGCTCACACGAACACCAAACTTCGCTGCTCTCCATTCATTCATTAACCGACAGTCTGTTCAACACCAACCCTCGAGAGCCTATTTCCTACCTAGCCACCCTTGCGCCGCCACCTTTCATTACCTTCTCAACTTCGGCTAACGTGACCATTGTTGTATCTCCGGGTGTGGTCATTGCCAATGCTCCATGCGCTGCCCCGCACTCGACTGCCCATTGCGGTCCTTTCTGGCTCAATAAGCCATAGATCAGACCCGATGCGAATGAGTCACCCCCGCCCACGCGATCGAAGATCTCGAGGCTCTCGCGCGTGCGGGCCTGATACAACTCGCCGTCCATAAAGCACACCGCCCCCCAGTCGTTGATGGTTGCGGTCCGGGCATTGCGCAGAGTCGTCGCCACCACCTGGAAGTTGGGAAACTCGGCAACCACCCTTTCGATCATCCGGCGGAAGTTCGAAACATCAAGTTTTGAATGATCTTCGTCCAGCCCTTCAACCTCGAAGCCAAGTGCCGCGGTAAAATCTTCTTCGTTGCCGATCATGACATCGACAAAGGGGGCCAGTTCGCGATTGACCTCGCGAGCCCGCGCCTGTCCCCCGATGGCTTTCCACAACGACTCGCGATAGTTCAGATCATAGGAGATGATGGTCCCATGACGCCGGGCCGCCTCCATTGCTTCACGGGCCACCGCCGGGGCTGTTTCTGAGAGAGCGCAAAAGATCCCTCCCGTATGAAACCAGCGCGAGCCCAGGCTGCCGAATATTCTTTCCCAATCAACCTCACCGGGGCGCAGTTGTGAAACGGCAGTGTGCCCCCGATCAGAACAGCCGAGCGCCGCGCGAATGCCAAAGCCGCGCTCAGTAAAGTTGAGTCCATTGCGGACGCTGCGGCCTACGCTGTCATACTTCACCCAGCGCAGTTCTGACTGATCGACGCCTCCCTGGTAAATCAGATCCTCAACCAGTCTGCCGATGGGATTGTCGGCTAGGGCCGTAACGATCGCAGTGTTCATTCCAAAGCAGCGCTTTAGGCCTCGGGCGACGTTGTATTCCCCGCCACCTTCCCAAACCTGAAAGGTGCGTGTGGTGTGGACACGGCCCTCGCCTGGATCCAGCCGGAGCATTACTTCGCCGAGCGAGATCAGGTCCCAACGGCATTCACTCTTCTCTCTTATCTTCACGACTGACCTCTCACTTGATCATCTGAAACACGTCGCGTGGCAACCATGTACTCAGCCAGGGCACGTAAGTGACCAGCAGCAGCGCGGCTACCGCAGCGACGAACAAGGGGATCATTGGTTTGATAATTTGGGTGATCGAGATCTTTGCAATTCCGCAACCAATAAAAAGTACTGTGCCCACTGGAGGAGTGCACAACCCGAGACAGAGATTGAAGACAATAATGATACCGAACTGGTATTTCATCAACTCCGGTGTAGTCCCCAATGCGGGCGCGAGGTCCTCCGCGATCGGCAAAAAGATTGGAGTAAAAATCAGGACGGCCGGGGTCATATCCATAAAGGTACCGACCGCGAGCAGGATCAAGTTGATCAGGAGCAGAATGATTATCGGGTTGCTGCTGATGCCGCGGACAAACGTGTCGATCAATTGCGGGACATTCGCATAGGCGAAGATCCAGGCCATTGCGATCGATGTTCCGATCAGCAGAAAGACCATTCCCGTTGTTGACGCAGTCTCTACAAGGATCTTCGGAATATCCTTCAGCTTGATTTCACGGTAATAAAAGACGGATAGCACAAAGGCATAGACCACGGCGATTGCCGAAGCCTCAGTCGCGGTAAAAAGTCCCGTCACGATGCCGCCCATCACGAGAATTAGCATCAGCAGGCTGGGCAAGACTCCGATCAGGCTTCTCGTAAACTGGCCGAGCGTGGGGAAAGGTGTCCGGGCTCCATAGCCATTTTTGAGCGTCATCACAACCGCAATAACCATCAACGAGAGACCAAGCAACATTCCCGGGAGATATCCCGCTACGAAAAGCCCGCCAATGGAAACGCCGCCCGCCACCATCGCATAGACGATAAATACGTTGCTGGGGGGAATCAGCAGACCGGTGGTTGCGGAGGTTACGGTGAGGGCTGCCGCGAAATCCTTTGGATATCTCTCCTTCTCCATGGCTGGGATCATGAAGCCGCCGATTCCCGAAGCTGCCGCGGCTGCCGAACCTGAAACCGCGCCAAACAGCATGTTCGCCAACACGTTCGTAACCGCCAGACCACCAGGTAGAAAACCTACCGTAACGATTGCAAAGTCAATCAGCCGCCGAGCCACCCCGCCGGTCGCGAGAAACTTGCCTGCCAGAATGAAGAAGGGAATCGCCAGGAGTGTGAAGCTGGTGATGCTCGTCCCCATTCGTTGCGCAATGGTGACGGCGCTGGGATCGAGGGGCAGGCTGACGAACATCGCGGCTAGCGCACTTATGCCGATGCAGAATGCGATCGGCACGCGCAGGAAGAGCAGCAAAATGAAGATTCCGGTTAGAACCGCAATCGTCATAACGCCGCCTCCTCGACCCTTCCTTCTTCAAGCTGCGATTCGCCAGGTTTGAACACGCCTTCAAGAGCAAAGCTGGTCATGAAAAGTCCGCTGATTGGGATCACGGCGTAGATGACCGCCATGGGCCATTGCAGGCCTGCCGTAGTCTGATGCAATGCAATTGTCATCATCACCAGCCGGGTTCCGCCATAGACCAGCACCACGAGGCAGAAGAGAATAACGAGCGCCCGCACCAGCAGTTCAATCCGGCGCTGGGCCAGCAGCGACATCTTCAGATAGATAAAGTCGAAGCCCAGATGTTCGTGCTTTCGCAGCGCATAGGCCGCCCCAAGAAGTGCCAGCCAGCCCAATTGAAAGCTCGCCAACTCTTCAGTCCAACGACTTGGCTCGATCAGGAGGGGTAGGCCGTAGGTGACCGAAACTCGCGCCAGCAATCGTGACAGCACTTGCCATACAACGGTAATTGTCATCACTGAGAGCAGCACGCACAGCACTAACTTCAGGGCGTACTCGAGCCTCTCGTTGATCCTCTTGATCGCGTTCATTGTTGGAGTCTCTTTTAATTGGTCGCCAGAATCCGCCGAATGAGATCCTGAATCTCGGGGGTTTGGTAGTCCTTGTCCTCATACATGACTGCTGCTTTTTTACGAAAAGCCTCTTTGTCGACGTCCTTGTTGATCTTCAACCCTGCCTTTTCCATTTCAGCAAATGCCTCCGCTTCCGCCTGCTCCCACAGTTCACGCTGGTAGATCGACGAAGCCTGGGCCGACTCTTTGACCCATTTTTGCTCTTGCGGCGTCAGGCGCTCCCATGCGTCCCGACTCATGATAATGATATCGGGCACGAGCGTGTGTTCATCGAGGCTATAGACGGAAGAGACTTCGTATTGTTTCGAAGTGTGCAGCGAAGGCGGGTTGTTCTCAGCGCCGTCTACCGTGCCGGTGTCGAGCGCCGAATACAGCTCGCCGAACGGAATAGGGACGGGGTTGGCGCCCAATACCTCGACCATCCGCACCGCGGTCTTGCTTTTCATTACCCTAATCGAGAGGCCATACAAATCTTCGGGAGTGCGGACGACCTTCCCTGATCGTTTGTTCACGTAGAAGCTACGAGCCCCCGCATCGTAGTAGGTTACCCCCTTCAGGTTATACGGGAGCGAGACGTC
Organism: Pyrinomonadaceae bacterium; assembly: GCA_041751855.1. Classification (GTDB taxonomy): domain Bacteria; phylum Acidobacteriota; class Blastocatellia; order Pyrinomonadales; family Pyrinomonadaceae; genus PSRF01. The sequence continues at coordinate 107,660 of JBGSWR010000072.1, read as the reverse complement.
TAATAGCTCCTCACCGATTGGACCATCCATAACCTGCCAAAAATGGTCGCGATCGCGGAAAAGGTAGGGAAGGGAGAGAATCGAGATCTTCGGTGAGAAACTCTCGAGCACTCCCGTCGAGACTTTGGTCATCCCCAGGCTGCCAATCTGCAGCATTTCGACCAGCTCGCGTTCGGGACCCAGCTGTTCATCAGGATAAATCTCCAGTCGCAGTTCGCCCCCCGAGCGCTTCCATAAGTCCTCAGCCATGAATTCCATCGCTTTGTGCACGGGGTGTTGCTGGTTCAGGATATGCCCCAGCCGAATTACCTTGGCCTGCTCCACCGGCGATGTTGCGCCGACGTACAGGCCATAAGCCAGGATGCTAACGGGGAGTACGAAGACGAGGGCCCACGCTCTCATAACGGATCCTTTCCCTAAATAAAATAAGACTAGAGTGGCAGTACGTCTGGCGAAAGATATTCGCGGCCCGCTAACTCGATCGAGATCTGGGGCCAATCGGGTGAACGGGAAATTACCTCAACCCCTTCATCAAGAGCGATACACGTCTCCTCGGCTTTTGCGCCCGTGACGGAAGGGTTCCACGCAAAGGCCTGATTGTCCCGCACCACATCTTGACAACGCGGATGGGCAACCCAGTCGCGGGTCCGGTAACCGCACGCGCCACCTTGATGATGCCGGCGCTCTTCACCGGCAAAACCCGCTTCCGCATAAGCGCGCGCCGCGACGTTGTAAAGTTCGGCCCCCGTTGCTCCCGGTCGTGTGGCTGCCATCAGCTCGGCGTTCACACGGGCAACGGCAGCAATGCGCTGTTGTAGCTCGGGCGTAACTGCGACCGCTGAGACAATGCGGGTGAGCGAAGCTACCAGACCCTGCCGACGAGCGCACACAACTACCATCAGAACGTTTTTCCAGATATTTCGCGTTGGGATCGGATGCCGGTACTTTTGCAGTCGCTCATCGGCGGCCACAAGGTTTACGATCGCACTGATTCCGAAGGTGCCCAGCGCATCCGCGGCTCGCCGGGCGATAGCGAACTCGCGCTCGCCGGGTTTGATAGTTCTCATCATGCTGCCGATTGCCAGGCCGGCATCATGAGCCAGGGACCGGAACCTCTCCACCTCAGGTTCCGTAAGCTGGTATCGGCAAGGGGCCAGGAGGCCCTCAATCATTGATGCTTTTTCGCCGACAGATGTATCTGAGCCAAGCCTTCGATTCTCTCGCAACAGGGTGAGCGCCCTATCTACCAGAAAGCCTGGTTCAGCCTTTTCGTCTTCCCAGGGAAACTCGATCGGCTCAAATTCTTCAGCATCGACCTCTTCGGCAAGGAGGCGAGGCATCTCGATCCGGTTCGCGAGAACAAACCGCTTGCCATCATTCCGGATCAACAGGGAGCAGCTTCCTGGCTCGCGACTTAGATCGATACCGTTTATCCCACCAGCGGTCAGCCAGGAAAAGTTTGGCTGCGAATTCAGCAACACTCCACCAAGATTTTCAGATGCGAGCATGCCGATAACTCGCTCGGTTTTTTCACTGATCTCGGCGTGTTTGTTCACAGCCCTGGCTGTTCTCTATTTTATTGATTGACGCCGCTGGCCAGAAAGCCGCCATCGACTGTAAGAATTTCACCACTAACGAAGCTTGCTGCGTCGGACGCGAGAAAGACTGCCGCTCCAGCAAGCTCCTCTACCTGCCCAAACCGTTTCATTGGAGTGCGCAGCAGGAATTCCCGACCCCGTTCGGTTTCGTCCAGGAGTTTCTGATTCAGCGCGGTGCGGAAGACTCCCGGAGCTATCGCGTTGACACAAACACCACGTCCGGACCATTCAACAGCCAGCGACTTGGTTAATGAAGCGACCGCAGCCTTGCTGGCTGAATAGGCAGCGACTTCGTAAAGAGCTACGAAGGTCGATAGGGAAGCGATGTTGATGATGCGTCCATACTCGCGCTCAAGCATATGGCGTCCAAAGATCTGGCAGGCGCGGAGCGTGCCCGTTAGATTCGTTTCCAGGATTTCATTCCAGTCTTCCTCGGAGAAATCCAGAGTGGGAGCCCGCTTTGTGCGACCGGCCGAGTTTACCAGAATGTCGACTTTCCCGAATGATCGGAGGGCCTCGTCGAGCACATTTTGCAGGGTGCTACGATCGGATACGTCTGAAGCCACCCGGAGTGTTCGGCGACCCCGACCTTCGATCTCATTCGCCGCTGCCTCAACCTGGTCCAAGCGTCTGGAAGTGGGTATAACATCTGCGCCCGCGTCAGCCAGACCGTGCGCGATGGCGCGACCAATCCCAGAAGTTCCCCCAACCACGACTGCCACCTTGCTATTCAGTTCTAAAGGAGAATAGGTCATAGTTTCAGGACACCTTAAAGTCACTTATTAATGCGTTCTACGCTGAATGTTCAAGAGACTATGAAGAACTGCCGAAACTTGCAACTATTTTACTAAGGTCTGACCAATTAGGACGATTGGCGTAAGTGTGTAACACCATTCAGTCTATTGCGTCAAGATTTGTGAGGAAGTTGAGGCCGTCTGAGTGTTGAAAATCTGTTGATAATTAAGAGAAGTCTTGATTTGAAGCGCTTACGTGTGGTAAAAGTCCCGCTCGCTCTGAAATAACTGGTGTGACCATTGTTAGGTTTCGCCTTTATCCAGCGAGGGTTTAATCGGGTTTCGTAAAAGGAACACCAGTTAACTGATGAGAGCGGCGGGTTTAAGCCCCAGGAGGAGTAAAGTGCACGCCCCCGGATTAGCGGTGCTCAAACGTCGGATGGTGGGAGATAATGTTTGGCTCGGACATGCCGAACCGATGGCGGCCGAGAACGAATTTGCGAGTCTTCCTTCACACCAACTGCTTTACGAGGTGATGGAGTCGGAGGAGGCCGTTGGGCGAGCACAGTTTGAAGAGATTGAAAGAGCTGCCCGGGAAAAAGAGGGCGATCTGGTGATTGTGCTGCTGGGTGGTCGTGGCGCTCAGGCCCTGTACCGTTTGCTCGGGGAACTGGCTAATACAGATCGGGTGGATTCGCTTCTCGGTCGTCTTCATTTGGTAACTCAGGATGCGTTGGGGCCGTTGCGAATGGACAACGGGCTCAGCTTCGTGCGCGATTTTGAGCGCTTGTTGGGGGAAGCATTTTTTGTAAAGGTGAAAAGCTTTACCCCAATGCAAACTGATGGCCTTGACCTGGAGAGCGACCTTATACTCTATCTTGAAAAGTTGGATTCCTTGGGAGGCATTGACATATTTTTTCTTGGGCTGGGCCCGGAACCGCAGGGAATGTCACACTTGGCTTACATTCGACCGGGCTCAGGGGCGCAATCTGGCGATCTAGCTGGTGTCATCCCAATCTCCAGGAGTATCCTTGAACACCATATTAGTAAGTTCAAGATTGGGGGGAGCCCAATCACCGAAGCGGATGAGCAGGAATGTCGTTCAGCCACACACATTCTGACCCTTGGACCGGCGGCGATTCTCGGCGCCAGGAGAATTGTCCAGTCGGTGGTGGATGCTGCGACGGCGCCGGGCAAGAGCGAAAGTTACCGGCGCATACTAGAGACTGAGATTGCGAACGATCCCGAAAGGCGTGCGGCACAACTTGATGAGAATCCCGGACTTTGGCTGCGATTGCATTCAAATGCCCGGTCACTAATTCTGGCTGATGTCCTGCCGGCTGATTACCAGTCAGGCGTCTTGCTGAGAAAGATATAACGTTATGGCCAGCACCTATATAACGGAAGCCGCGCCGATCAGCGAATACGCGATCATCGTCAGTCCCAGGGACAACGTGGCTGTCGTCAAGAAAGAGACGCAGCCTGGCTTGGAAGTCGCGCTGCCGGACCACCAGGTCATTCGCGTGGCTGCTTCAGTGCCTCCGGGACATCGATTTGCCACGCGCGCAATTCCGTCTGGTGAATTCGTCCTTCAGTATGGGCAGCCAATCGGCACGTCTCTTGGAATCAGGGAAGGCGACCAAATCACCCACGCCAATATGTCGGATGAGGTGCCCATTGTTCGTAATATTCCCGATACACTATCTACACCGCCCCCGGACTATTTTCCGGAAGAAGAGCGCCCGACATTCATGGGCTTTCGCCGGCGCGATGGCCGGGTTGGCACCCGCAACTACGTCCTGATTGTTCCTACCAGCATGTGCGCAAGCCATGAGGCCCAGCAGATTTCCACGATTGCTGAGTTCACTCTTTATTCGCGCGAGAAGTTTCCAAACGTCGACGGAATAGTTGCGATTCCGCATAACAAAGGATGCGGCTGTCAGGACGGTTCCACGATCGATGTGATGTTGCGGACGCTCTCGAACTACGCGGACCATCCGAACGTGGGTGGTGTAATTCTGATGGATCTCGGATGCGAAAAAACCAATCTCGCTTATGTCGAAAAGTATCTCTTTAAGCGTGAGAAGTCCTTTGACAAGCCGGTCGCAAAGATTGGTATTCAGGAAGTAGGGGGCACGGAAGCAGCAATCAAGCGGGGCCTCGAAGAGGTCGAGAGGATGCTGCCCGAAGTAAACGAGGCTGTTCGTGAGGAAGTATCCGTTGGCGAGTTGGTGCTGGGGGTCAAGTGTGGTGGTTCTGACGGCTTCTCGGGGATTTCGGCCAATCCATCATTGGGACGTGCGGCTGACATGCTCGTTCGATCCGGCGGGACGGTCCTGATCACTGAGGTGCCCGAGTTCTGTGGCGCCGAACATCTCCTCGCGAATCGTGCTCGCGATGCAGAAACGGGACGAGCAATTTACCGGCTGGTGGACTGGTACAAAGAGTACGCGTCCAAATTTGGCGCCGTGCTTGGCCAGAACCCCAGTCCGGGTAACATTGTTGGCGGCCTGCTTAACATAACGATCAAGAGCCTGGGGGCAATGTCAAAAGCCGGCACCACTCGAGTGGAAGGCGTAGTTGAATACGCTGAGACTCCAAAGAGTCCCGGACTGCATTTGATGCAGGGACCTGGCTATGATCAGGAATCCACGCCGGGTCTGGTAGCAGCAGGCGCAACGATCGTTGTCTTCACCACTGGTCGCGGCACGACGATTGGCAATGCAATCACGCCGGTGATCAAGCTGGCGTCCAATAGTGCGGTCTTTGAGCGGATGTCTCGTGACCTGGACCTCTCGGCTGGTGGTGTGATCGATGGTACCGAGAGCATCGACCAGGTGGGCGCCCGGGTCTTCGAGCATATCAGGCGAGTTGCAAGCGGCGAGGTGGCGGCAAAAGCGGAACAGCTTAAGCACCGCGAGTTTCAGTTTTGGGCGGAACAGACAGTATCGCTATAAGAGTTATGGAGGCAGTCTGACGATTGGGCCATAACGTCGTAACTGTCGACTTAGAGAACGGATCAGTAATGCCCACGAAAGATATCGCGGCCCTTGCAGTTCCGAACCACAGTAAAGCAGGGTTGATCTTGTTGAGGTTGTTGCGAGCAGCGCAACCGATTTCGCGGGTTGAACTAGCTCGGCGTCTGGGCTTTAATCGTAGTACCGTAACCGACACTTTCAAGCCTCTTATTGCCGCCGGGTTGGTATTGGACCAGCCGGCAAGTGTCGGGGCAGCCCGAATGCAGGGGCGCCCGTCAACGAACCTCTCATTCAATAGCGATCGGGATCTGTTTGCCGGTGTAAATATTGGCGTCCGGCGCTCGCAGGTCGGGCTAACCAACCTGCGTGGTGAAATTCTGGCGGAAGAAGACTTCGAGACTCCCTCTGATCCCAATACGGCGCTAAGACTAATTCGAGCAGCTATAGAAGGACTTTCTCACGGCCTGCGTAAGGAGCTACGGGTCATCGGTGTGAGTGTGCCCGCACCCACTGATCGAGAGCGGCGGAAAATGTTGTATGCGCCGCGCCTTGACTGGCAGAACATCGACATTGCCGACGCGCTAAAGCTGAACTCGACCAGCGGTTCGCCGGGCAGCGCCGTGAAAATTGTGGTGGAGAACGACGCCACGGCTGCGGCAATGTACGAAGCCCGGCTGCGCTTGCAGAAGTCGAGCAACGAACCGTTGAGCAACTTTGTGCTCGTACGATCCGGGACCGGCATTGGCGTAGGTCTCGTGCTGGGCGGGGAGGTCTACCGTGGCACGGGTTTGGGCGAAGGTCTGGCAGGTGAATTTGGACACATGACGATCGTTGCCGGCGGCAAGCCCTGCGCTTGTGGCAACCGCGGCTGCTGGGAGATGTACGCGTCGGCTTCCTCGGCCTCTTCACTCTACATGGGTGACCGGATCCGCCTTGGAGGGATGAATGCTCCTCGCTATGTGGAGATTGTGGCACGCGCCGAGGCGGGCGAGTTAAGAGCGCAAAGGACACTCGAGCGCATCGGGGAATATCTGGGCATAGGAATTGGCAACGTGATCATGGGTGTTGGTGTGCCGCATGTGATAGTCAGCGGCCGCATAGTATACGGCTGGAAGTTTATCCAGGAACCATTGCATAAGGCCGTGGCTCAAAGTATGGCTGGTAAGCTTCGGGGCTGGTCGGTCGAGCCCGGAGAACCGCGCGGAGCCGGCCTTGGTGGCGCACTTGAAGTAGCCGTTGATGCCTTTCTCGCTTCGAGGTTTGGCGCATAGAGATTCGTGAAGCCGATCAGTACGACTCAAAGGCCTGGTGGCTCCCTTCTTATCTGGCTTGTAACCATTTTGTGCGTGGCGGTGGTCGGCCGCGCACAAAATCCTGCGTCCTCGAAATCCAACGACAGTTCTCTTTCGACAGTCTGGGTTGCCGACAAGGGTAATGGTACCTATAGGAACCCGATCATTCACGCCGATTATTCAGACCCCGACGTAATCAGGGTTGGAGATGATTTCTTTCTCACCGCTTCAAGTTTCAACGTTGCGCCGGGATTACCAATTCTACACTCCAGGGACCTGGTGAACTGGACCATCATCGGTCACGCACTCTCGCGCCAACCGCCATTTGATCTCTTCGAGCGACCACAGCATGGTAAGGGAGTTTGGGCGCCTGCTATCCGCTACCACAAGGGAGAGTTTTACATCTACTACGGGGATCCGGATTACGGCATCTATATGACGAAAGCGCCTAATCCAACGGGCCCCTGGTCGGCCCCTTTGCTAATCAAAGAAGTGAAAGGATGGATTGATCCCTGCCCATTGTGGGATGAGGATGGCAATGCTTATCTGGTTAGCGCGCTGGCTGCAAGCCGTTCCGGGATTAAGAGCATTCTGATCATCAGCCGAATGAGTCCTGACGGAACGAAGCTGCTTGATGAGGGTGCGCTCGTCTTTGACGGCCATGCAAAACACCCAACGGTCGAAGGGCCAAAGCTCTACAAACGAAACGGTTACTATTACATTTTTGCGCCGGCTGGTGGTGTTGCGACTGGATGGCAACTGGTTTTGCGATCGAAGAACATTTATGGTCCCTACGAAGAAAGAGTTGTTCTGGCCCAGGGCGATACTGACATTAATGGCCCACACCAGGGAGGTTGGGTGGAAACCCAAACCAGCGAATCCTGGTTCATTCACTTTCAGGACAAGGGTCCGTACGGCCGGGTGGTCCACCTACAGCCAATGCGCTGGGTCAAGGACTGGCCGGTGCTGGGCATTGATCGGAACGGAGAGGGCACGGGTGAGCCGGTTCTGACATTCACAAAACCCAATGTGGGCCGAAGGTGGCCTATCGCCACTCCGCTTGAATCCGACGAGTTCACTGGAAATATGCTGGGGCTGCAATGGCAATGGCACGCCAACCCAAAACCGAACTGGGCTTTCCCGGCTGGCTCTTCAGGCTTCCTTCGTTTGTACACCGTCGCGTTGCCCGAGGGGTTTCGAAACTTTTGGGACCTACCCAACCTGTTGCTCCAAAAATTCCCGGCTCCTGAGTTCTCTGCCACAACGAAGGTTACCTTTACCCCGCACGCCGATGATGAGAAGACAGGCTTGATTGTCATGGGCCAGGACTATTCTTACCTGGCCCTGAAGCGGACTTCAGAAGGGCTCTTGCTTTCGCAAACCGTCTGCAAAGACGCTGAGAATGGGACCGAGGAGAAGGAGTCTGCCGGAATTGCGGTAAAGGAAACGACATTCTATCTGCGCGTTCAGGTGGAACCGAATGCTGTGTGCAGGTTCAGTTACAGTGTGGACGGAACGACCTTTCAACCAGTCGGGGAGTTATTCAAAGCGCGGCAGGGTACATGGATAGGAGCGAAGGTTGGGCTGTTTGCAGTTCGCACTGGTATGTCTCGCGAGATTGGCTATGCGGACTTTGATTGGTTCCGGGTAAGGTGAGTCAAAAGGACCACCGACCCGGAAGCACCTAACAGATGGAAGTCCCCACCCAGGCTGATCAGGAACCTCTAGATAAGGGGTCTTTTCCGTTGGTCTCCGTGTTCTCCGTGCCTCCGTGGTGAATTTGCCTTTGAGCCGAAAAAATGCACCACGGAGGCACGGAGAACACGGAGAACAGAAAATCAAAGTCTAAGTTCAAACGAACTCACGAGTAACTGGAGACGACAAACTGAAGCTTATCGGACTTTGTCGCTAGCTTCGGTAAACGATCCTTCAATCTGAATGTATGTCACGAGCCTTCTGCGCTTCTTCGAGGCTGCGAAACTTAAAGACGCCCCGGGGGGGCGCTTTGGTGAGATGGCCCAGAAGCGCGCGCAGTGCCGCAGGAGCCAGGGGTCAGTGGTTCGAATCCACTAGCGGGCACCAATCGTTGTTAACCGTAAGACCCGCCGTCTCGGAGAGAGTTAGAAATTGCAGGTAGCCTGTTAAGAACTGGAGAAGCGCGGCACGGACTCGTTTATTGCGCCGCCTTCATTCTCGATATTAAAGGCCAATGTATCATAATTGCTGTCGTTGGTTATTTTGAGTTTCGAGTCTCCGGCAGATGTATATTGAGAGAAAATGGTTGGTCATTTCTAACGCCTCCCTCACTTTTAACTCTCCAAAAAGTGCGAAGATGTGTCGCACTTTGTTTTTAGAGAAGCTCAAAGGCCTGATTCTCTTCTGCGATCGTGTCCCAGATCTCTTCGCTGCGAAACAACGAAAGGACTCTAAAGACCGGTACTGCTCCATCAGGAGGCATTACCAAAGACCGCGGTTGCTAGCGCGAAGTGGCGGCAATCGTTTAAGATGCGCGTGTTTGGAACAGTTTTCCCATCATCTTAAGCTCCTTTGGATCCAAGAGCAGCCACGGAGCTGATCGGCAGGTCAGAACCTCAGTGGGCAGGTTCGATCGTGACCATTTCGCTGAGTATTTACATACGTAATCCAGAAACAGAACTCTGCTTCCAGAGGTCTGGCTCTTTCGGGGCCAAGTGATTGCCTGTGCGCTCATAAATCAATGAAGATTCTGCTCGACGATGTCCCTTGTGGTAACAATCGAATGAAGCGAGGCTCGCTGATCTCCGGCAAACTGAGCGGCACTACTTAACTACTTAATGGATCGCTGGTGACAACGAACGAACCTTCTCGGGGAAAAAATATTTGACCACCGCGACTGGTCTTCCGTCGAAATGAAATTAGATTAAAACGGTTGAACCTCCCAAACTAGAACGATGGGGTGATCTGATTATGACCGGATTTTCTCGCCGAGAAGCCTTGTCAGGCATCTTGGGTATAGCCGGTGCGGCGGCTCTTTCGAATGGTAGTCATGCTGCTGCGGGTAATACGGGCGAGTATTTGCTCGAGCCGGGGTTGATCTATCTCAACACGGGTTCGCTTGGACCAACGCCCCGCTTCGTTCTCGACGCGGTGTTGAAGGCGTGGGGCCAACTCGAGACGAATCCCGTACAAATGTCCTACGCCCGCGGCTGGGTGAACAATCTGGCTGACAAGACGCGCACGGCGGTCGCCGGTCTGATCGGATGTACGGCGGACGAAGTGCTTCTGACGCGCAGCACTACGAACGCCATGAACATCGCAGCGTTAGGCATCGATCTGGCCCGCGGCGATCGCATATTAACCACAGATTGCGAACACGAAGGAGGCAGTGCCTGTTGGAGATATCTCGAGAAGCGCTCGGGCATCGGCGTCGATCGCATCGTGATAGCTCCGGAGGACCATGCCGTTACTGGCGTTATCGAGCGTTTCGCATCCGCAATAAAGAGAGAGACCAAGGTCATCAGTGTGAGCCATGTGATCTTTTCCACAGGATTGAAAATGCCAGTGCGCGAGATCGTAGCGCTGGCGAAGGCCAAGAACATTCTCACGATCGTCGACGGTGCACAGGCCGTCGGAAATATCGAGGTCGACGTAAAAAGCATCGGCTGCGATGCATACACCGCGCCTGGTCATAAGTGGCTGATGGCGCCTAAAGGGACAGGCTTTCTCTATATAAACAAGGCTGCCGCTTCGAGGATACAGCCGGTGGAGTGGACCGATGGGAAAACATACGTCGTGGGGTCGGCGGGAATGGGGTCGCTGCCATTGATCGTCGGACTGGGCGCTGCTGTCGAAACGGCACAAAAGCGCGGCATCGCAACTTCCGAGGCGCAAAATCTTCGGTTACGGAATCGTGCGTACGACGGTTTGAAAAAGATCAGCAAAGTGCGCGTGTTGAGCGCTCCACCTGGACCTTGGGCCACAGCCTTGATCGCGTTTCGTCTTCCGGATGGAGTGCAAAACCTGGCATTCCATGCAGCCATGCGAAACAAGTACAACGTTGTACTAAGAGGGGTTCCAAGGTTCAAAGGAATGCGCCTGTCGCCACACGTGTTCAATACTGAAGCAGATATAGATGCCGCTCTGAAGGCAATTGCGACTGAGTTGGCGTGACAGATCTGGATATGAAACGCTGCCCGGAATGTGGGAAAGATTATCGCGATAGCAGCCTGATGTACTGTCTAGCGGATGGCGCCGCGCTTGAGCAAGGCAGCATCGTCACGGACGAGCCGGCGACCGCGATCTTGTCCCAAGAACCCGTTTCCATTGAAGGCCCCACCGCATCGCCTAAGGCCGGGACTTCAAACTCAAGACCAAACTCCGTTACGCTTAGGCTGCCCGGGTTTCTGACTAGAGAGCGGCTGCCCTGGATCCTCGTCGCGGTGCTTGCTTTCGGCTTGGTCGGTGCGATCGCTTATGCTCTCCGCAATTCACGCCAAGTGCGCACGGACGGTCTCGTAAGGACAACATTTTACATCCAACCACCCGAGCGCCCCGCCGGTAACGGTCAGATCGCGGTCTCACCAGATGGAAGGAGTATTGCTGTAACGGCCACCTTTGAGGGAAGGATCCACATCTGGCTGCGACCAATCGACTCGCTTGAAGGACGGCCACTCGCAGGAACCGAAAATGTGCTCGGCTTTCCATTCTGGTCGGCCGACAGTCGTTCGATCGGGTTCTTCACCGGGACGAAAATAAAGCGGATAGACCTTTCGGATGGAACCGTCAGGGAAATTGCAGATCGACCGGCGGCCGGTGCCGGTCTCGGCGGCACTTGGAGCCGCGAGGGCACGATCCTGGTTGGCAGTGTCGGCATCTCAAAACTCTCCGCATCGGGCGGCGCACTCGAACCTCTCGCCGGATACGACCCACAGGGGGGTGAACTCATCCGGTGGCCGATGTTCCTGCCGGACGGAAAACATTTTCTTTTCTTGATCACGAGCAGCGACCGATCAAAGTCCGAGGTCTATGTCGGATCGATCGACAGCTCCGAAAAGAAGCTCTTGTTCGACTCGGACTCGAACGCATTCTATTCACCTTCGCCGGATGGAGAAGGAGGTTACCTTCTGTTTGCCCGCGGATCGACTTTGCTCGCACAAGGTTTCGATTCGAATACACATGAACTGCTGGGAGAACCGTTCCGCGTTGCCGAACGGGTTCGAGTGAACGCTAATGGCCGGGCATTTGCCGCAGTGTCCGAGAACGGCACGCTTGTATATGACCCCAGCACCGATGAGGACGAAAAACGTCAGTTGACATGGTATGACCGATCTGGGAAAGCGATCGCGACCGTGGGTAAGGAGGCGCCGATCTTTCGGTTCAAGCTCTCGCCGGACGAGAGATCGGTGGCAATCTCCGGTCGCGGCACAGGACTCACGACGAACGACGTACTCGTTACCGATATCGCCCGCGGGGCGACGTCGCGTCTGGCCTCGTTTCCCGGCGAAATACCCGAGACCGTCTGGTCGCCTGACGGAAAATACGTCGTATGGCAGGAGAGAACTGTCGCAAAGGTTCGGCTAATGAAAAAACTCGCGAGCGGTGCCGGCGAGGCCGAGGTGCTCTTGGAATCGGGAGCGAGCGGGATATCACCATCCGGTTGGTCCCCTGACGGAAAGTTCATCCTCTATACTTCATTCAACGTCAGGAATCGCGACATCTGGGTACTGCCGCTCGAGGGTGATCGCAAACCTTTTCCTTACGTTCAAACGCCGGCCGACGACCAGTCCGCTGTTTTCTCACCCGACGGGAAGTACGTTGCGTACAGGTCATTCGAGTCTGGCAGCAACCAGATCTACATCCAGACCTTTCCGCCATCTACAATCAAATTGCCGGTTTCGACCGACGGAGGTACAAGCCCGTTTTGGTCGCGAAAGGGGAATGAGCTTTTCTATGTTCAGAGTGGTGGAAAGGTGATGGTTGTCGAGATCAAGCCGGGAGATCCGCTCGGCGTCGGTGTCCCGCAACCGCTTTTTGACATCTCGATGACACGGTCACCCCGAAACGACGATTACGCCGTGTCGAATGACGGCCAGCGGCTGCTATTCATCAGCCGCGGCCCGGACGCCGTATCGCCACCGATCGTCGCAATAGTGAATTGGTCCGCGGGGCTGACTCGATAAATATGAAACGCTGCCCGGAATGCAGGCAGCGGCAAGAGCAATGAAACGCTGTCAAATGCCCGCAAGTATGCGCTGAAGGCATTGGAGATCGATCCGTCGCTTGGCGAGGCTCACGCCAGACTATGGCTCGCCGCTCACTACGCATATCAATGGGCCGAGGCCGAGTCACATTTCAAGAAGGCGATAGAAATGAACCCGCGTCACGCAACGGCCTCTCAATGGTACGCGTCAACCTTTCGAGACATGGGCCGCTATCCAGAGTCCTTAGAGATAGTTCTCAGGGCCAGGGAATTCGATCCGCTCTCCGGTATCATCGGGGTCAATACCGGACTAACCTACGCGCTGAAGGGCGATATAAGTTCAGCTGAGGAGCAGTTCAACAGAGTTAGCCGCGCATTCTACCGAGAGGCCGGTCTCGACGTCGCCGCACGTTTTTAATGCCGAGGCCGATATTGACGCCGCGCTAAAAGCCATTCGCGTCGAGCTGGCCTGAAGCTTCCTTCAGATCGAGTTATGAAACGCTGTCCGGAATGCTTGAAAGAGTATGTTGATGACAGGCTCTTGTACTGCCTCAACGATGGCGCTGCGCTCGTTCAGGATGGGGTGTCGGATGAGCCAGCGACGGCGATCCTCTCTGGTGATCGGGTTTCGGGGGACGACCTGACGAAGCCGTTGGCAGTTGATGACAAGAGGTCCAGCTCGAAATCTATAACGTTCAACCTGCCTGACTTTCTATCCCCGCAAACAGTGCCGTGGATCGTCGCAGGCGCTCTTACTATTGTTGCAGCGGTTTTTGCGTACGGATATTTCAATGGTTCAGCGACGGGAAATTCAAGGGTTATCCGGCTTTCGTTCGAGCCGCCAGCGGGACTTTCGTTCAATGACGTGCAGCCGGACTGGGCCGTGATATCTCCTGACGGGCAGAGAATCGCGTTCTCCGCCACGGATTCTGGCGGCAAGAACATGCTCTATGTTCGCGAGTTGAATTTGGCAGAAGCAAAGCTGCTCGCGGGCTCCGACAACCCGCTTGAGCCATTCTGGTCGCCCGATAGCAGGTCGATCGCCTACGGTTCGAACGGAAAACTGAAGCGTTCCGATCTCAGCGGCGGCAATGCCCAGGTGCTATGTGACGCGGCAAGAATGGTTGGGGGAAGTTGGAACAACGAAGGGACTATCATTTTCGTTCCCGACTATCGGACGACTATCGTTCAGGTCTCCGCAAATGGTGGTGAGCCAAAGCCAGTCGCAATGAATCTTTTGGAAGGAGAGGTTCAGCGACATCGCTATCCCTATTTTTTACCCGATGGCCGTCGGTTCCTTTTCCTAAATGAACAGAAAGGGATTTGGGCTGGATCGCTCGACTCCTCTGAGATCTTGCAGATCGTTCCGGACAATTCACCGGGCGTTTTTTCGAAAGAAGGGTACCTGATCTTCATTCGAAACGAGACCCTTGTTGCTCAACGCTTCGATCCTAAGAGCCTAGCACTAACTGGCGAGCCAATGCCTCTGATCCCTGATCAGAAGTCGTGGGTCAACAACTTTCGATTTTCAGCTTCTAATACCGGCATACTGGTTTGGCAAGGCGTTTGGGAACGTGAATATCAACTCACTTGGTTCGACCGTGAGGGCAAGGCGGTTGGTACCATCGAGGCTTCTGCCAAGGTCGCCGTCGGCCAGGACCCGCGGATCTCGCCCGATGGCAAGCGTGTCGTCGTCAAGCGCAACCCACCGAATACGATCTGGGTCGTTGATCTCGAAAAGGCGAACAGCATTCGGATCACCTCTGATTTTGGGCAGATGCCGTTGTGGTCGCCGGACGGCGCCCGCCTGGCCTATAGCGGAGTCGGAGGGCTGGTTACAAAGGCTTCAAGCGGCTTGGGCGAGCCCAAGATCGTTCTGTCGTCAACGACCTCCGGGGCCACGTTTCCCTGCTGCTGGTCGCCTGATGGGCGGTTTATCATTTACCTGAAGCGCGGGTTGAAAACGCGCCTCGACCTTTACGCCGTAACACTCGACGCCGAGAAGAAAGAGGTCCTGCTTCTGAATTCACCCTTTGACGAAAGAAGCCCGGCTCTCTCACCCGACGGAAAGTGGCTTGCCTACAGTGCGGACGATACTGGCGCGTGGGAGATCTATGTCCAATCGTTTTCGGTGGACGGCAAGCTTGGCTCGAACCGCAAGCGAGTTTCGACGACGGGAGGTCGGTTGCCTGTGTGGAGTCGCGACGGAAGGGAACTGTTCTTTATCGCAGATGATGGCCAGCTTATGTCCTCCTCAACCAAGGCTAGCGGCGAAGCTTTTGAATTCACTGCCCCAAAGGCCCTGTTGAGGACACGGATGCTGGCTGATTCTGGCAGCTTTCACGAGTACGACGTTTCGCCCGATGGCGAGAAGTTCCTGATCGGCACGCTCATCGGCGAACCTACCGCCCCGCCGCCGACGGTGATCCTGAACTGGCCGCAGTTGCTGAGAAAATAAGCTTTTATGAAACGCTGTCCTGAATGCAGCCGAGATTATTACGACGACAGTTTGCTCTACTGTCTCGACGACGGGAGCGCGCTCCTCGAAGGACCGGCAATAGATCGGCTGCCGGACCGTGTTATGGAGATCATGAGATCCGAGAATGCCACCGCGGCGGCGGTAATAGGTGAAACACCGAACTCCTTCGGCCTCTTAACGCCGCCTTTAACAAGTATCGGCATCGCAGTCCATGCTTTAGCTGGAGACTGGCAGCGTTGAGCGCAGCGAATACGCGGGGGGTCTGTAAGGGGAAGTTAAGCGCGTTCAAGGGGCCAGATGTCGACGTTCACGGCTTCAGCATAATGAAGAAGAGGTGGTGACTGGGGATTTTCCAAGCCGACTGCCTCAATCATGGAAGAACTAAATCGCTCGATGGTCGCTTGCTGTAAGGGCCAGGGCTGATGCTGAATCTGAGCGCGATAAATCCTCTCTTTTCGCGAGCTGTAAAGGCAGTAACGTTCCGTAAGAAAGTATTCGAGCGATCCTGGTTCTGAAACGGGTAGAGCCTTGCCGATTGTCCAGCGGGCGCTAAAGGCAGCCGCCGGATCGTCAGTGCGAGTCAACTCATATTCAATCGTTTCTTCCTCCTGTTTGAGTTCAATTCTGGCATTGCAATAAGGCAGCAAAAAGAACTTACGCGCCGCCAGCACCGCCGTCCGGCTATTGCAATCGAGGGAGAAGAACCATACGCCGGGCTCGCGATCGATCTGCACATAAGTTCTCACATTCAGTTCATGCATCGCAGCCAGACCGGGTACCGGGGGCATGTAGGGAGGGAGTGGGCGAATGTCCCACATGGTGAATGGAACGATGGCAATCCAGGCCGATCCGTCGTAGGTGTCGATCTCCAGGGGAGCGGGAATCAGGGGACGGAGCAGGTCGGCGTCGATGGGCCAGTGCATAAAGAGCAACTTGCCCCAGTTCTGGTGCATTATTTTCATAGGGCCAATAGGACCTGTAGGACCAATAAGACCTATTTCAAAAACCTATCCAACCACTCAATCACCGTCCCATACCACAGGCGAGAGTTCTGCGGCTTAAGTATCCAGTGACCCTCATCGGGAAAATATAGCAGCCTTGACTCAACCCCCATCCGCTGCACTGCTGTGAAGAGTTGTATCCCTTCCGTGATTGGCACGCGATAGTCGAGTTCGCCGTGAATTACCAGCATCGGAGTCTTGAAGTTACTGACGAACCTGTGGGGCGACCAGCGCTCATACAGTTCCGGGTTCGCCCACGGCGTGCCCTTAAACTCCCATTCAGGAAACCAGAGCTCCTCGGTCCCGCCATACATGCTGGTCAGATTGTAGACCCCTGCATGCGACACCAGCGTCTTGAACTGAAACCGCGGATCGTCGTTGTGACCCTGAATCCAATTGATCATGTAACCACCGTAGCTCGCTCCGGCGGCCCCGATATTGTCCTTGTCCACATAGCCGAGCGTGAGTACGTGGGCCAGCCCGTCCTTGATGTCGACAAATACCTTGCCGGCCCAATCACCCGAGATCTCGTCGAGAAACTGCTGGCCAAAACCAACTGAGCCGCGAGGGTTCGGCATAAACACCACGTAGCCCGCGTTCGCAAAGATCTGGGGATTCCACCGATAACTCCAGGCATCGTTCCAGGCGCTTTGAGGGCCTCCGTGAATGAGGACCAGCAATGGCCACTTTTTGCCTTCGTCAAAATTCGCAGGCTTCACCATCCAGCCGGTGATCTTCGTATCCGTCGCTCCGGTCCAACTGATCTCTTCGGCAGGCCTGAGTTTAAAGGGTGCGAGCAGTGCATCATTGGTGCGCGTAATAGCAGTTACACCAGTCCCATCAGCATTAGCCCGATAGATCTCCACCGGCCCGGCCAGCGAGTTGCGCGTGAATACGATCGTACGTCCGTCGGGACTGATCGAGACATCGTCGTTGGTCCCTTGTGACACGACCTTTTTTACCGGTCCTCCGGCAACCGGCACGCTGTAGATGGGATGCCCGCCACCTTCGGCAGAGCCGAAATAAACCGTGCGGCTATCGGGTGAGAATTTGAATCCCTCGACCCACCCATCGAAAGCATCCGTTATTGAATGAGCCTTTCCGATCTTGCGGTCATAAAGCATCAGACGAAAACGATCGGCCTCGAAGCCCGGTCGCGTCTGGGCGCGATACGCGAGATACCGACCATCCGGCGAATATAAAGGTGAACCATCATAGGCCTGGTTTCCGGCCGTAATGTTCCGCGGACTGCCGCCATTTACCGGGACGATGAAGACGTCAGCATTGGTTGATGTTGCCGGAACCTTGTCACGCTTGCTAACAAACGCGAGCTCGGTCGAGTCAGGTGAGAAGGCGTAATCCGTTGGACCTCCGAGACTGAATGGCGGTGAGTCATAATCCCCCGGCGTCAGGTCGCGAGCTGCGCCACCCTCTGCCGAGACTACAAAGACGTGCGTGCGTTTTCCCTCTTTCCAGGAGTTCCAATGGCGATAGAGCAGATGATCGGCGATCTTTGCTTTAACCGGGCTCTGGCTCCGCTCCTCTTCGCGCTTGCGATTGCATTCATTATCCTTGCATTCGGGGTAAACATCAGAGACAAAGGCGAGCAGCTTGCCGTCAGGCGACCAAACCGGATTGCCCGCACCAGTCGAGATGGTGGTGACCTTCTTTAAGTCGCTGCCGCTGGCGTTCATGGTCCAGATCTGTGCCGCTCCGTCGCGCGCCGAGATAAAGGCCAACTTTTGGCCATCCGGGGACCAGCGAGGAGATGAAGAATTGCTCTGGTGATTTGTTAGCTGGCGCGGTTCGCCACCACTGAGCGGCACGACGTAAATCTGCGTTCGCCCCCGATTTGCTTCTACGTCGATATCGGTGATGGTGAAAGCGACGAGATCGCCCTTGGGGGAAAGCTGAGGGTCACTGACCCGGCGCACTTTCAGCAGGTCGTTAACCGTGAAAGGCCGCGTCTCCTGAGCGACTGCGATGGCGCTCAAAATGAGCACAAGGATGGTTGACGAGATTACTGATCGTTTCATGGGCAAACCTCTAAAGCCATTCAGTTTTTTGATTGCGGGAAAGCCTCACATTATTGCATTAAGGGTCCGGGAAAACGAAACTGGGAATCCACTAAACCCCGCGAAAAGACACGAACTCAGGAGAGGTTTAGGCTCGAACTGAAGTACCGCAAAGGTGAGCCCGTTAATTAGCTTGGCGTGGTTTTGTGGACCTGATTTTTGCGAAGCTATTGTGTCCGTGGTGAACCGCGCCTTATCATCTGCCAGAATTTGAGTTGGAGCGCTTACCGACTAAATGACGCGCCGGATCATCGTTGCCCTTCTGAAATTCATGCTGCGCGTTTACTTTCGACGCGTTGAAGTTGTGGGCGAAGAGAACGTGCCCCGAAGAAGCCCGGTGATCTTTGTGCTCAACCATCCGAACGGGCTTGTCGATCCTGCGTTCCTCCTTTGCCTGGCGCCGCGACCAGTCTCGTTTCTCGCCAAAGCCCCGCTGTTCCGCATGCCGGTGCTGTCGTATTTCGTGCGTGCCCTGGATTCGCTTCCCGTCTACCGCCGTCAGGACGAAGGTGAAGATGTTACCCGTAATCTGGAGACCTTTGCCGCTGCTCGCCGGCTCCTGGCGAGCGGTGGAACCATCGCAATTTGTCCCGAAGGGGTGTCCCACAACGAACCGCGTTTGCGACCAATCAAGACTGGAACCGCTCGCATAGCGTTGGGCGCGGTTTCGACCGGCGATGTACTGGAACTAAGCATCATTCCAACCGGTCTTTACTACACTTCAAAGACCTCATTCCGCAGCGGCGCCCTGCTTCATTTCGGCAAACCGATCTCGGTAACACCGGTTGAAATCGGCACGGACGGAAACCCATCACGGGTGGCCGTGCGCGAGCTATCGGATCGAATCGAGCAGGCACTGCGTGAAGTAATGCTGGACGCGGAGTACGAAGAAGCCCTGCACACGATCATGCAGGCGGAAAGAATTTTCTCGTCCGGAAACCCGGTGACCCGCGAGAGTCTTGCGCAGGAGCTTCAACTCCAGCAACGTTTTGTAAAGGCCTATTCAGTCTTGCGGGAACGCGTGCCGGACCGCATTCACAGGCTCGAGGTCAGGATGAATCGATTCGAGGAAGAGCTCAGGATGATTGGGATGGACACTGACGATCTTTCGCCTCCGAGTTCGACGGTCGCCGTTTTTAGCCATTTGATAACGCGCACGTTGCTGTTTCTTCTGTTGCTGGGGCCGGCGCTCGTGGGCACTCTGATTCACTATCCCGCGTATCGTCTGGGCGGTTATCTGGCGATGCGATTTTCACAGAACTCCGATGACGTCGTCTCGACGATCAAGATTATTTCGGCGACGCTCCTGTTTCCATTGACGTGGTTGATTGTGGCGGCAGTCCTTTATCAGTTTTTCGGTTGGCCCATTGCCTTGGCAATGCTGCTACTTCAACCTGCTCTGGGATATGTTGCGGTCCGGTTTTTTGAGGAGTTGGATACGTTTTTGGGTGGTCTGCGGGCGTTGGCCTTCTTCCTGACACGGAGGAGATTCTTTGTACGGCTGTTGGCGGAACGCAACGCCATTAGACACGAAATTCTCACGCTCGGTGACGAAGCAGCAGTTGCCACCCAGTGATGACGTGCGCAGGTACGAGTAAGGCGAGGGAAGGGGGAAAAGGTTAAGTCATACAAAGACCCGGGAGAACATCATTTCTTACGCGCCCTGGCCCCTGTTTTGGTCCCCTTTGCCGCACCTTTCTTTCTTGCTCCCGCTCCGCGTACCGTGCGGCCTTTGCGACCTTCGCTCTGAATCTTTCCTTCGTCCATCAAATATTCATAGGCGCCCCGCACTACATTGCGCGCCACTTTCAATTGAGTCGCAAGCGCCCTTTCGCTCGGCAAGAAAGTTCCTGCACTCAATTTCCCACCGTCAATCTGCTGTCTCAGTTGGTCCGTAATCTGTTTAGTAAGAGACTCCGGCCGCTTGCGGTTGACACGAACATTTAGTTTCAACGCATTACCTCCTGGATTGGCTCAATTTTGATTTCCTGAATTCTATGCACACAAGAATCAGGTGTCAATCATCTTGCGGTCCATCCGTGCTAAAACAACGACAATGGGGTTACGAATTTGTTTTGGCCCAGACTCTGGGACCAGTCCGGCAGGAGGTAGTTCGTCAAAGTTGCCGGTATTTGCGGAGGATGTCGAGAGTGCGATCGATGGGAAGTGCTTCAACCGTGCGGCCCCGGCCCGTGATGGTGGTAGCCCGGAACAACGAATTGTAGATCGCCTCTTCAGTGGCCTCGATCACGGCGAGAAATAGTGGCGACATAGAATCATTTGTCAAGAATCGTTGCTGTCGCGGCGCCCTACGATCCCCCGCGGCTGCCGAAAGGGCTATGCGGTTCTCAGTCGTGAAGGCGATCGCATAATCGCCACTGCCATTGGTGCCGGCGGCGCCGGTTCGAGCCAACCCCATCATTGCCCGCGCGGCCATCCTTTTGAGGTTTCGCGCATCAACCGGAGCATTAGTGGCGATCACGATAATTACCGAACCGTCCGCATTGTCACCCGTAGCCGAAATGCGATTCGTCTGGTCCAGCTCTTCGCGCATATAGTAGCGACCCAACTCGCGTCCGACCGGGGCGCCACTTATCGTCAGCACTCCGCCAAAGTTCGTCTGCACAAGCACGCCAACAGTAAAACCGCCAAGCCGGTCAGGCAGTTTGCGGGATGCGGTGCCGATTCCACCCTTGAAGCCGAATGCAACTGTGCCCGTGCCGGCCCCGACTGAACCCTCTTCAACTGCGCCACCCTTTGCTTGCTTAATAGCCGACAAGACATCGTCTCGTGAAATATGCCGGCCGCGAATGTCATTTAGATAACCGTCGTTTGTCTCGGCAACAAGCGGATTCACTGACTGAACTCCTTCATTACCGGGCAGTGCCAACATGTAATCCAGCATTGCGTCAGCAACGCGTGGCACACTTAAGGTGGAAGTCAGCAGGATGGGGGTCTCGATCTCGCCAAGTTCGTCAACCTGGGTCGAGCCCATCAGTTTTCCAAAACCGTTGCCGACGAAAACCGCGCCGGGAACCTTTTCCTGAAAAAGATTTCCCTTATGCGGGAGAATTGCTGTCACGCCGGTCCGAATGGTGTCGCCCCTTACGATTGTTGTGTGGCCGACCAGTACCCCTTCGACATCTGTGATTGCATTCAGAATTCCGGGAGGCAAGACACCAACCTTGACTCCGGCCTCACGGACGCGGGGTCGCCGGCTCTCTTGTTGATTGTTTTCGAGTGCCATGGGCGTTGCGAAACTCAGCAGCAGACCGAGAATTGGCAGGGCCACGAGATGCAATGTACTCCCGCCTCGAGTTGAACCTTTATTGCGTCTGGGCATTACTATCAAACCAGATGTTACCGGTAGTGATTCTTCGAGTTGAAAGCAGCGAGCGGAAGAAGATATATATTACCCAGCACTCAACAGCAAAAGGCGGAAAGCCCAGATAACCGAGCACGGGCATTTCGAAGATCTTCACCTCACCAAAATAAGGGACTGTGTAAGTCCACCGTGCTATTGCCCAATAGTTCCAGAACTCCCAGAGGATGCCACAAACTGCGCCGCTAGTCAGGAGGGCAAGCAGGCGGCGAATGTTTCCTTGTTCGAGGTCTCCGATTATTGAGGGCCAGCCGCGAAGATAATTAATGGGATCGAGGAGAAAGATAAATGCCAACCAAACCACGGGGGCGAACCATACCGAGATAAAAATCAGCGGTACGATGGCGCCCAACGCCCCAAGCACGATCATCGAGTAGAGCGTCGCTCGGGAAAAGCGGACGGGCTGAATCCCTCCTCGCCTTTTGAAAAGCGTGACCATCAGAAGTTCCGCCGTCAGAAACAGCGCGGGGAAGATCGTTGCAAATGCCCAATCGTACCCAAATCGCCGCAGATACGGCCGGGGCTCGAGGTTGTGGTAGTGCCACCAGAGCTCGAGGTCCGATTGCCAGAAACGAGGGGCGTTGTAAAATTCGAACATCCACCACGCCGCGATCGAGATGAAAACGACGATCAACAGTTCGACTCGATCTGTTGTAAGCAGAGAACTTGACCTTAATTTGAAAACCAGAGCGTCGATTAGCAGGATATAGCCAGTCCACACGATCGGGGTGAACCAACGGCCAACAAAGTCGTTGCCGGAAAACAGCAGGACTTCGGCGGCAGCGATGATCGCCAACCCGAGGTAGCCGTAGAGTCTCATAATGTGGATTGGTTAATTACCACCAACAGAAAGTTGTTTCAATTCTGAGAATAAACTTTGTCGGGATCTTTTTCAGCAAACTTTATTCAGCAGTGCATGCATCAAGTTATTCAAGTCTAATTCAAAGCGCAAGGGGTGATGGTTTGTGAGCTACCTGCCGTATCATCATGCATTTCCGCGCGCGGCTTCCTACTGTCTGTTTATAGCTCTCCTGAGTATGGCGTTTGCGCCGGCGGCGTCAGCTCAGCAGCCCGGACAGACGGGAGGAACGCGCGGTAGAAGTGGTGACCTTCCTGTTATTGTCAACACCGATCTAGTCACGCTCACAGTGACGGTAACCGATCAACTTGGCCGTTTTGTATCAGGATTAAGCAAAAGCGCCTTCACGGTGCTCGACGAAAAGGAGCCCCAGGAAATCACCTTCTTCAGCGACGATGATGCTCCGGTTTCCGTCGGTGTCGTCTTTGATGTCTCTGGCTCGATGAGTGGTGACAAGCTCCGGATGGCTCGCGAGGCACTGTCTCGTTTCGTTCAGACCAGTCATAACGCGGACGAATATTTTCTGATTGCCTTTAACTCCCGGGCCCAGTTGTTGGTCGATCGTACCCGGGATGGCGACGGGGTGCTCGATAAGCTGACTTTTGTCGAGACCAAGGGAAACACCGCATTGTATGACGGTGTCTATCTTGGTGTCGAAAAGGTGACGCGCGGCGCCCACTCGAAGCGGGCTCTGCTCGTAATTAGCGACGGTCAGGACAACAATTCGCGCTATAGCTTCAAAGAACTGCGGCGACTGCTTCGAGAGTCGGATGTTCTGATCTATTCGATTGGCATCACGTCTGGCCGCGACTTGCACAGCATGTTGGGAATGGAAGGGCAGGGCATTCTCGATGAACTGTCGTCGGTCTCCGGCGGCAAGGCGTTCTTTCCCAACTCGGCAATGGAGATGGACGATGTATTTGAGCACATTGCGCTCGAGCTGCGGCATCAATACTCGATTGGTTACCGGCCAACTGATTTCAAGAATGACGGCAAGTGGCGCCGGATCAGGGTCCGGATCAAACCCCCACGCGGACTGCCGCGGCTGTCAGTACGTACGAAGGAAGGCTATTACGCCTTTGCCGAACCGCGCTGAATATCGCAATACACAGATTTCAGATTCGATTTAGGACGAGTTCGAATTGATCTGACTTCCGCTTGGCGCTTGGAGAATCTATACGGCGCCAGCCCCAAGAACTGGTTGAGTCACGCATGAAAAATCGACCAGTCATCCATAAAGTACCATCACTAAAACCAATCTTACCTAGCCGAAGTTCAGCCTTATTCGTTCCAGAAAAGTAGTTTGCACTCTTGAGAAAAGACACAAGGCTCTGAAAACCGTCTTCGCTCAAACTAATTTCCACAGTATCACCCGGCAGGACAGGCTTAATTGGGGAGTCTGGAACAGCCTCTGCGGTACTGTATTGAAAAGGATCAACCCCATAATTAAGAGACCATAGTGCGCCGGGTTCTTGTCCCTGCTTTTCAGACCGACGGAAAATGACATCTACGCCGATGTAGGTAATGGTTTTGCCAGAGGTATTCGCTACACTTACTGTCAGACCCTTTACCCACTCGTCATCATCCAGATAGGGCCTACCGGTTTCGATGACTCCGCGCCTGGTTTTTACCGTTCCTATCCTAATTGGTGGGCTGAAGTCAGACCTCTTAACCATAACGCGATTCTTTGGAGTACTCTCCGCCGCATCCGGTGTTTGATCTTGAGTGGTGGCCTTGTAAACGACAGGTAGTACAAGCCCCACACTTAGAACCATGCAAGTCAAAATGGCGGTCTCTATTCGACTGTTCATCGGGTTATCCTTGCTGTTTGGAGTACGTGCGACCCTCAACTAGACTGTAGGAGTGACGGTCGAGGTTAATAACTCGGTAACAACTCCGCCTTATACTCCTGCTCCATATGGAAGTCAATAGACTTGCAAGGTATTTTGCCAAGTTTGTTATGTGGTGGGCACTAACGAAGGGTCGAAACTGAACTCCCCAAGCTGAAGAAGCTGTGAAAATCTAAGGACCTTAAATCTTCAAATTGTATGATTTGCCATTCGTGTAATTTAGTGTGATTTAGTATTTGAGAGTATGCTGTTTTCCAATAATGACAAGAGCGTGATTTGTTCACCAAGGAGGCGCCCCCGGGAGATGAAATCACTTACAAAGCATCTGACCCTTCGTGTTCCGGAGCGAATGGGTTTCGTCAATATCACCGATCAAGTAGCCGAACAGGTAAAGCTTAGTGGCGTGCGCGAGGGTTTGTGTCTGGTAAACGCCATGCACATCACAGCCAGCGTGTTCATCAACGACGATGAGCCGGGGTTGCACGAAGATTATAAGAAGTGGCTCGAGTGGCTGGCGCCTTTTGACGCCAGTCCGGAGCGATATCACCACAACCGCACCGGCGAGGATAACGGGGACGCGCACCACAAGAGGCAGATTATGGGACGTGAAGTCGTAGTTGCGATTACGGACGGTCGGTTGGACTTCGGTCCCTGGGAACAGATCTTCTACGGTGAGTTTGATGGCCGGCGCGACAAGCGCATATTAATAAAGGTGATCGGCGAATAGCCTTTTTGAGTTCCTTGACACCCCAGTAGCCAAAGAAATAGATTTCAACACCCTATTCATAACGCACTACCATGGATCAGATTAGATATTCAGTTGCGGCCTGTCAGACCGACCTGACCAACCCGCTCGACCGGCGCTCGATGCGGGCTAATACGGACCGAATGCTTGCGATGATTGATGCGGCAGTTGCGGGCGCCGCTCCTTTTCTTCCCGTGCGACTTGTAGTGTTTCCAGAGTTTGCGCATGCCGCTCCGGTGTTTCCGACCGCAAAAGAGCTGCTCGAAAAGTTGGCTGTCTCGCTCCCTAATGAACACACGGAGCGTTTAGAGCAAAAAGCGCGTGAACACAATGTCTATATTCAAAGCGGCTCGCTGCTCGAGAGCGATTCGAAATGGCCTGGGCACGTCTTCAACACCACGTGCCTGATTGGGCCCGAAGGAATTCTTTATAAGTACCGGAAAGTAAACACGTGGATACCTTATGAGGTTCACACCAGCCCGCACGATCTCGATGGTTATGACGAACCGCTTTTTCCCGTTGCCGACACCCCGATCGGACGGATTGGCTGCGCGATCTGCTACGACTGGTTATTCCCGGAAGCAATCAGGCAGTTGGCGGCGAATGGCGCCGAAGTTCTGGTGCGCGTTTCTGCTTACATGGATCCGTGGGGCGCAACTGAGCCGATGGATTGGTGGACCATCGTCAATCGTTGCCGGGCGCTCGAGAACATTGCGTACGTGGTTGCAGCCAACCAGGGTGCGAGTTTAAAGCACTACCCTCCTTACTCCTGGCCGGGAGGCAGTCAGATCGTTGATTTCGAAGGCCGTTTGCTGGCTCAGGCTTCACCCGGGCCGGGCGAACGCATCGTTGTGGCGCCAATTGATATCTCGAGCCTGCGTCACGAACGCGCCACTCGGCGCGGCCATCATATGTTGGCGCATTTGCGGACTGAGGCTTATCCTGTCTATAAGGAGCATCAGTATCCACCCAAGCAGAGCGAGTCTGACGGAGAGATATCGCTTGAAAGAAACAATGAGTTGATAGACAAGGCGAAGTTATGAAGCTCACGGAATAGGCAAACGCCAATTTAAGATAAAAAGGTACTTGGATTGAACCCGAAGGACGAAAACCATTCCGAACATCGAATAGCAATCTGTATTGATAATGCAGATTACGAGTTGTCAATAGAGCGCGCCGTAAGGTTTATTGCGTGGTGCCCGACCAAGAAGCCGAAAAAGATAACTACATTCGGATTATCGATGAGACCGGTGAAGACTATCTCTTTCCTGTTAATCGTTTCGTGGTTCTTTCGGTTCCAATTGAAATAGAAGAAGCTGTGCTTGCAAAAGTTTAAAAGAACCGATCCCCGTGAGAGCCCCCAAGTAAGAGGCGCCAGGATAGCCCTCGAGGACGGTTCAGCGGCAACCGGCAGGAACCGAATTATTAATGGTTCCCTCTGCTCGCCACTCCCAGCCAGTTCATTCAATTTGTCATGAGGTCCGGAATGCGTATGTGGGGCTTGCCTTTGTGTCCGGTTCATTTCGTAAACCATTAAAATGGTTCTGCGCAGTATGACCCACTCGACCTGAACCCCAACCTTAAAGGTAGGGGAGAATGAGAGGTTGAATTTCCACCACGGGCGAAACTCACACTTCTCATTCTTCGGAAGTCCAACCTACGAAGGAAGGCCGAACTTCTCTGGTCCACGGACTCCGCCAAGGCAAGTTTGAATGTTGGGGAGAATGAGAGGTTGAATTTTCACGGGATACAGAACGAAACTTCTTCGGGTACGGAGTATCTTTGGGTACGGAGTGACAAGAGAGACTTTCCTTTTATCATCTGAGTTAATTTTTCAACCATTTCAACTGGAGAAGAAGCTCTTCTTGCAAAAGCTTAAAAAGAGGTCTCACAGCCCACACGAGAGACCTAAAAGGGTTATCAGTATTTCGCCAGGGGCTCGACTCTCCTATGTGGTGTTGGCTGTCGCTTTACTCCTGCTGCCTACTTCTGTCCCAGCCTTTGCCCAACAACCGACACCGACGCCATCGCCACGCACGGGCCGAGCCTACAGCACGCCTGAATTACCGAAAACACCTCCACCGGCCGGCCCTCAGGGCACATCACCGGTAACCTTCAGCGACATCACTGGCGCGACCGGGATCAAATTCGCACATGCTGCCTCGGCTACATCCCTGAAATATCTACTGGAAACAATGGGAGGGGGTGTAGCAATGCTTGATTATGATAACGATGGTCGAATGGATCTGTTCTTCACCAATGGCGCCCGCTTGCTGGATCCAATGCCAAAGGGAGCGATGCCCGACAAGAGCGATGCGAAATATTGGAATAGGCTTTATCGCCAACGCCCTGATGGGACGTTTGAAGATCAAACTGAACGCGCCGGGCTTAAAGGCGCCGGCTACAGTATGGGTGTGGCCGCGGCCGATTTCGACAACGACGGTTACACCGATCTCTTTGTGACTGGTTATGGCGCCAATTTTCTCTATCGCAACAATGGTGATGGAACCTTCACCGACGTCACGCGAAAAGTTGGCGTTGAGGGAAGTGGCTGGTCAACGAGTGCGGGTTGGTTCGATTACGATCGGGACGGCCGATTGGATCTCTTTGTCGCCCGCTATATGGAATGGGGTTTCGAACGCGGCGCCATCTACTGCGGCGATCCGCGGCCCGAACTGCGTGCCTATTGCCATCCGGATAATTTTCAGGGAGCTAGCAATATTCTTTATCGACAACGCGCCGACGGCACATTCGAAGATGTCACCAAAACTGCCGGTATTCATGACACGGCCGGCAAAGGGTTGGGGGTCGCTCTTGCCGATTTCGATAGCGACGGCTTCATGGATGTGTTCGTTGCCAACGACGGAGTACGTCAGTCACTCTACAGAAATAACGGTGATAGTACGTTCGAAGATGTTGCTGTCCTTGCCGGGGCGGGCTTTGACGAAAATGGCAAGACCTTCGCCGGGATGGGAGTCGATATCGCCGATTACGATAACGACGGTCACATGGATATTGTCATTACGACACTCTCCAACGAGACCTATCCGTTGTACCGGAACAATGGCGATCTGAGCTTTGATTACGTGACACGCGGCACGGGAGTCGGCCAGATAACACTGCTCTATTCCGGGTGGGGCACTCGTTTTATTGACGCTGACAATGACGGCTGGCGCGATATCTTTGTGGCTCAGAGTCACGTTCTGGACACCATCGAGAAAACGACTGCTTACCTGAAATACCGGCAGCCTTTGTTGCTAATGCGCAATACTGGTAAGGGATTCGTCAATGTCTCGGCAACAGCGGGAGCTCCTTTCACGATTCCGCTGGCAGCCCGTGGCGCCGCCTTTGGTGATCTGAATGATGATGGTCAGATGGACGTGGCGGTTTCCGTGCTTGACGGACCACCCGTGATTTTGCGTAATGACGGCACAAAGAACCACTGGGTCGGAATCAGTTTGCGAGGGACGAAATCGAACCGAGACGGCATTGGCGCGCGTGTTAGTGTGATTGACAGCGCCGGTGGTAAGCAGATTTTCGACGTAAACAGCTCGGGTAGTTATCTTTCGGCAAACGACAAGCGCATCGTCGTTGGTTTGGGAAAAACTTTAAGTGTTAAAGCCGTCGAAGTACGGTGGCCCAGCGGTATTGTGCAAACGATCGCCAACCCGCCAATTGACCGCTATATGTCAATTATCGAGAAGTAGCATAAGGAAATACCAATCTCGACTAAAGAGACTGGTTCAAAAGAGAAAGATAACATCTGGCTTTAGCGGAAGGAATCTTTGAGAGTTGTTAATTCAGTCACTCTGTCTCAACATCCCTACCGTGAGTTGGTCGTTGACACCATGAGGATGGCGACGTATGTTCGATGAGTCTCTGACAACGGCATTTTAAGAACGTGCACCCGTGCGACAAAAGCATTGAGTTTGCAAAACTCTCCATTATCTGAGCTGTCTCTTACGTCGAGACGTTCTTCAACCACAGATGAAAATTCGCTTTAATCTTCTTAAGACCCTTGCCTTTACAGGCTTTCTGACAAGCCTGTTTGTAGCTCAGACACCAGCACAAAGAACCGAGCAAACGCCGGGAACGGGAGTATCGACCGGCGCGGCGCTTACCTACACCTCCCGGCGTACGGTGGGAATCACCGATCCGTCCGCGCCCGTGGTATTTGAGGATGTTACGAGCAAGACGGCACTTGCAAATTTCAAACACCGCTCCGGTGGACCAGCCAAAGACTTTATCTTTGAAACTCCTCCCGGGGGCGTTGCGATCTTTGATTATGATGGCGATGGCTTACCTGACATCTATCTCGTTAACGGATCCACTATTGCTGCCGTGCAGGGGAAGGAAAAACCGCCCCGCTCGGCGCTGTATCGCAATCTTGGCAACTGGAAGTTCGAAGAGGTGACAGATAGGGCCGGAGTAGCAAATGAACGTTGGGGGAATGGTGTGGCAGTGGGTGACTATAATAACGATGGTCATCCCGACATGTATGTGAGTAATTTCGGAGTTTCGCGACTCTATCGCAACAACGGGGACGGAACTTTTACCGATGTGGCTGAGAAACTCGGTGTTGCTCGCAAAGGTTGGAGCACCGGTGCGAGCTGGGGTGACTACGATGGAGATGGCCGGCTGGACCTTTTTGTTCCCGGTTATGCCGAGATCGATCTGAATAAACTCCCGCCCAGTCCGAGCGATGCCGGCAAATCGGGTGGCATAAGCCAGAACTTCTGCCAGTTTCGCGGTGTGCCTGTGATGTGTGGTCCGCGTGGGCTTCCCGGCGAAGGAGATACGCTGTACCGGCAAAAACCGGACGGCACATTTGAGGACGTAAGTGTGAAGGCAGGAGTGCATGATCCCCAGAAATACTATGGCTTTGCTTCCGCCTTTGTTCATGTGAATGAAGACAACCTGTTGGATCTGATCGTCGTCAACGACTCTACTCCTAACCAACTTTACATAAATAAGGGCGACGGCACCTTTGAAGAGATTGGGTATCCTTCGGGAATCGCGTTGAATGAAAACGGACGCGAGCAAGCTGGCATGGGATTGGCCATAGGTGATTATGACAACGACGGACGGATCGATTTTCACATTACCAACTTCTCGGACGATTCGAATGTGCTTTATCACAACGATGGTGAAGGAAACTTCACCGATATCACCTTTCAAGCGGGTCTGGGTGAGGTGACGATTCCATTTTTGGGTTGGGGCACTAGTTTCATTGATTATGACAACGACGGCTGGCTGGATCTTTTTGTCGCGAACGGTCATGTCTATCCGTTAGTGGACCAGCATCAATGGGGCACCAGTTTTGCCCAGCAGGCTTTGCTTTTCCGTAATTTGAAGAACGGAAAGTTTGAGAGAGTCGGGGCCGCGCCGGGTAGTGCGCTAGCTTCAGCCTGGCCCGCCCGGGGGCTTGCGGTGGGCGATCTTGACGGTGATGGCAGGCTTGATCTGGTGCTGAACAATATTGATACGAAACCCACCATACTGCGAAATGTGAGTGCTGCGCCGGGACATTGGGTTAGCCTGCGGCTGGTCGGCGACCCGTCAAAGAAGACGCCCCGCGACGCTATCGGAAGCATCGCTTATCTAACTGCCGGTAAGATCAGGCAGCGCCAGGACGTTGTCAGCGGTGCGGTCTACTGCTCTCAAAATGAGATGACTTTGCATTTCGGCTTAGGTCCGGCGACGAGAGTAGATAAAGTTGAAATTCACTGGGCCAATGGCTCAGTCGAGACAATTGCCTTACCTGGAGTAGATCGTAAATTGACTGTCGTTCAGGGCAAAGGCCTAGTGGGGAAATGATATTGTAGATAGTGATGAGTGATGAGAAGAGTTGATTGTAGATTACGTGTGGAGGATGGTTTGTTACGTGTTATTTCGGAAGAGATTTTAGATGGCTTTAATGGGCACTCAGCACAAGTGGAGCGCAAAAATTGCGACGAATTAACCTCAGGAAGGCCCAGGCGGCCCGTCTGAGCACCATCCGAGATATCAACCGGCAGATAGTGCTGAACTATGTGCGTGAACGGGAACCGATATCGCGGGCGGAGATTGCGCGGGAAACGGAACTGCAACGCTCCACAGTTTCGGCAATTGTCGAGGACCTAAAAGCCGAAGGGTTGGTAAAGGAGGTGGGCGCCGGCGAATCAACAGGAGGGCGACGTCCTACGCTACTCAGACTTCGCACGGCAGGAGCGATAGCGCTCGGCGTCGCGATCAATCCGACGTCAACTACATTTGCCTCGAGTGATCTGGCGGGCCGGGTGCTCGAACAGACTGAATGTTTGACTGATGAAGATCCGGAGAAGATGTTGACGCGCGTGATCGAGCGTGCCAGAGAGTTCTCAAGGAGAAGCAGAGGCTCAATCGAATCGATTGGAATCAGTCTCCCCGGCATAGTTGATCCTGAAACCGGTGTAGCCATCTATATCCCGTATTTTAAATGGCGTGACCTGGCGGTCGCCGAACGGATTTCACAGGCCTGCGGTCTTCCGGTAACAGTCGATAACGACGCCAATGCGGTAGCGCTGGCCGAACTCTGGTTTGGACGTCCTGAAGTGACTGACGCCAGAGACTTCATTCAGGTAATGGTCGCCGAGGGTGTCGGGACAGGGATTGTATTCGATGGTCAGATTTATCGCGGCGGTCGAGGAGCGGCCGGGGAGTTTGGTCACATGATCGTTGGGGCCAACGCGCCAGTACCCTGTTCGTGTGGAAACTATGATTGTTGGGAGGCATTTGCTTCCGAACGGGCGGCGCTCGGACGGTACCGTAAATCAACGGGTGGTCAGCAAGACCCTGTTTTAAGCTTTAGCCAGTTGGTTGATCTGGCCCTTCAAGGCGAAGAGAACGCCAGGATGGCGTTGGTTGAGACGGCTCATTACCTGGGCATTGGTATCTCGAATCTGGTTGTGGGGTTTAGTCCTGAGGCTGTCGTTGTGGGCGGTGAGATCACCCGGGCGTGGCCATTGATTGAGGCTGCTCTGAGTGGGACGATGGCCCGGAGTGTCCGGCGGGGATTACCATCGGTTCCGATAGTTCCTTCGACGCTTGGCCCCCAACAGACATTGATGGGCGCATTGAGTCTGGTTCTCGCCAGTAAGTTCGCATCCGCATCGGCCGCTTGATTCTCGCCCTGTTAATTAAATGGGGACCAGAAGGGTCCAGTTAGATATCAAGAGTAAACGAGTCCTCAGCCCCTGGTTTCGTACGATTACTCACAAATACGGCAAGTCTTCGCATGTCCACACCAAAAAACTACCTGGCCAGACAGTGGTGTTCGTCAAAAAACAGTTGACAGTCCTACAGAACTGTATTAAATGCTTCGTTCGTTTAGGCAACAAACTATTAATAAGCAACACCCCCTCGCAACTGGTTCTGTTTTTGGATAGATTCAAAGGCCCGGATGCGTTAACCGACCAGAGCGCAAGCCTTTGCTTTGGTCCCCTTTTCGCAAGTTACAGAGAACCGAATGCCGCTTTCTCTGTCGACCTCGAGTTCAGCTCCGAATCCGTTAAGAGGAACCACCATGTCGAAGAAACTCCTACTCATTGTGAAGAGGCTAGGGTTCGTATTTCTGCTAACCGCCTTTACAGGAATCTGCGTGTTTGGCCAGACCAATAAAGCCGACATCGTCGGAACTTTGACAGATCCTAGCGGCGCGGTTGTTGCCGGGGCTACAGTGACGATCGTTAAAGTAGACACTGGCGCCTCACGCACAGTGACCTCAGGGGACAATGGCGACTACAATGCTCCACTTTTGGATATCGGCATCTATCGGGTTAATGCGACTAAGGACGGCTATCAAAGCGTGACGCGAGAGAATATCGTTCTGCAGACGAATGATAGGCTGCGTATTGATCTTCAGCTTCCGCCCGGTGACGTAACAGCCCAAGTTACCATCGAGGCTGAAACCCCTCTGGCCCAGACCGAATCCAGTGATCGCGGCAGTGTGATTAGCGGAAGAGAGGTTACCGAACTACCACTGTCAGGCCGAAACTTTACGCAATTGGCCACGCTTACGCCCGGTGTAGCCGCCGCCAACAATACTGGATTCGGAGGCACGGGACCCGACTCTCGACAGTTTAATAATGGCGATCCGCGGGCAGGTAGCGGTGGGCCTGGTAGCAGCAACGCGCAGGGAGCTACCGAAACCTCCCGTTTTGCCCGTTCGGGTGGAGGCGCTCTGACAGTTAATGGTCAGCGCTCGACTAACAATAACTTTTCGTTGGACGGCGTCGACAACAACGAGCCTCAGTTTGGGAGCATCGGAGTGTTTCCCAATCCCGACTCGATTGCTGAGTTCAAAGTGACCACCAGTATCCCGCCGGCCGAGGTTGGGCGGGCCAGCGGTGCGGTCATCAATACAACTATAAAGTCGGGAACAAACGAATTTCATGGCTCGGGGTATTACTACGGTCAGAATTCGGCACTCAACGCATACCATCCTATGCTCAAGCGGGACCGTGCCAATGCCATAGCCGGTGGGGCTACAAATCTGGCTCCCTTCGATAAGGCCGTTCAACAGATTCACGAATTCGGCGGCACCCTGGGTGGTCCTATTTTCAGAAACAGGACTTTCTTCTTTTTCGACTACCTGGGACAACGCAACAACATTCCATTTCCTGCATCGTCGACAGTTCCTACGGCGAGGTCGAGGAACGGAGACTTTTCTGAGTTTCCAACGATTTTCAATCCCTTTACCGGACAGCCCTTTGCCAACAATGTAATTCCAAATAACCTGGTCGACCCGATAGCCCAGCAGTTGGCGAATCTCTTTCCTTTGCCGACTTTGAACGTGAATAATCCTGGTCAATTCAACAACAACTACTTTACGCAGCGGGCAAACCAGGAGAGGATTAACAACTATCAGTTCAAGATAGACCATCAGCTATCTTCCAATAATTCCTTGACCGGTCGCTTCAATGAACAGCGCTTAAAGACCAATCGCGCGAACCTGCTTCCGGGACTGCCCACGGCGGGATTTGGCGCCGGGGATGAGCTCGGAGACACTCGGCAGATAACGCTGACGAACACGCATACTTTCAGTCCGACGGTGCTCAATGAATTTCGTTTTGGCTTTACGCAGATCAATATCGCGATCTTTAACTGCGGCGTTGGCGGCGCTTGTGGTACCAGCGCGACTTTCGCTGCTGATCTCGGCATTCCAAACGTCAACGATGGCTCTCTTGAGCAATCCGGCGGACCTGGCTTGGGAAACTTTGGTACGGGCTTTACCGAGTTTCTCGGGGATGGCGGGCTGTTTCAAGTCAAGAGCAAGAACCCGTATTTCGCAGACTCCTTGACTATCGTCCACGGTGGACATGTCATCAAGCTCGGAGGCGAAGTTCGCATGCGCTACCTCCAAACGATTGACGGTGGCCGATCAGGCTTTTTGAAGGGCAACATGGGTTATGGTGATGATGGTCCGTTGGCGCAACCCCTCCAGCCCGGCCAGGTTTGCCCGGTCGCTTCTCAAGCGAACGGGGGCACGCAATGCTTTATCGATCCCAACGGAGTCCCTTACGGGGGCACTGGTAACACGCAGGCGAATGAGTTGATGAGTCTGCCGGCCTTTACCGTTTCGCGAGGCCGTGTCTTTGGTGGCCCCTTTAATCTACGGTCGCAGGAGTATGGTTTCTTTATTCAAGACGACTGGAAGGTCAATCCCGATCTAACCCTGAACCTGGGCCTCCGTTATGATCTTTTCACGCCTCCATCCGAGAGTGGCGGCCGCTTGAGCTACTTCATACCTGAGCAGAGACAAGTGCAGGTGGCAGGCAACAACAAGGACCGGATCGTTTCCACGGACAAGAATAATTTTGGACCGCGAATCGGTTTCGCATACGCCGTTAATGACCAAAAGACTATGGTATTGCGCGGGGGTTATGGCCTGCTTTATACACTTGATGGCCTGGATTACCCTCCCGGCATTCGTAATCCACCTTTTACCAACACGGTGACGTTTGAACAGTTCCTTCAGGCCCCGGGTTCAAGGACTTACTTCAGCGTTAGAACGGGCCCGCCAAGTGTCACCGCGCAGATAGACCCGACCAACCTGCCGGGTTCGGTTTCAGTCTTTACGGTCGATCAGGAGCAGAGGACTGCCTCGGTCCATCAGTGGCAGTTAAGCTGGCAATGGCAATTTTCCAGAGACTACTCTCTTGATCTCGGTTATGTGGGCAACCGATCGCGGAACCTCATCACCACCTTTGATATCGGTAGCAATGGAACCGGCCAGGCGCGAAATACCGCCGGCGCTTTTCTGGGAAGTGCGACTCTCTACACGAATAACTCTGAGTCCTCTTACGACGGTTTTCAAGCACAACTAATGAAACGTTTATCGCGGAATTTCCAGGGGCAAGTCTCCTACACCTGGAGTCATACGATCGATAACTCGTTGGGCGTGATATTCGGCCTCGGCGATAGTCGCACGGGCGGTCGGAACGGACCGATCAACCCCTTGAACATTGATGCGGACCGCGGGAATTCGTCGCTTGACATCCGGCATCTACTTTCAGCGAGCGCGATCATCGATCTGCCATTTGGCCAGGGACAACAGTTCTTGAATACAGGCGGCGCAGCGAACAAGTTCTTTGGTGGCTGGCAGTTGAATATACTTCAGACCGCACGGTCGGGATTCCCATTTACCGTTGTATGCAATTGCCAGGTTGTTCGACCGTCGCTCATTGGCGATCCTTTCGCGAACGTTCCACCCGGTCGCTACTTAAATGCGGCAGCTTTCTCTACAGCAGTTGGCTTGACCTCCGTGACAAACGCGGCCGGAAACACGATTCAATATGGCAGTCTGGGCCGCAATACCTTTAGAGGCCCGGCCATCTGGAATACAGACATCTCGATCTTTAAGAATACTCAGTTAACGGAAAAGGTGAAGGCACAGATCGGCTTGGAGTTCTTCAACTTCTGGAACCATACGAAGTTGACTGTGCCGAACAATAATATGAACGATCCCGGAAGTTTCGGGAGGTTCGATGGCGCGTACCCTGGACGGGTAATTCAGTATCGGGCAAAACTGATCTTCTAGCCCCGGGGTACTTCGCGGAGTCGTAGTTTACAATTCCACGTCAAGAGCCGTGCGCCGCCGGCCCGGCTCCTGAGTTTTGCCAGGACGACCGTGCGCTAGCGCGTGGTCGTCTTTTGCTAACTTTGTTAGAATCGACGCGTTCCCCCAAGGCATGCCCATCAACAGATCATGCTGACTAGAT
Source organism: Pyrinomonadaceae bacterium (assembly GCA_041751855.1). Taxonomy (GTDB): domain Bacteria; phylum Acidobacteriota; class Blastocatellia; order Pyrinomonadales; family Pyrinomonadaceae; genus PSRF01. Next base: position 71,249 of record JBGSWR010000072.1, on the reverse strand, counting down.
CGCTTGTTGTTTTAGCGCTGTGTTTTGCAAGCGCAACCTATTCGGTTGGCCAATCTTCAACCGCAACGCCCAAATCTCGCTCCCACGTCGAACGCTTCAGTACTCCTGCTGCTCGTGCCGAACGAGACGAGGTCGAGGCGAATCAAAAACTCGCGACGCAGCCAAATGACGACTTCGCGCTTAATACAAGGGCCATCGCCCGGATGCGTCTGGGTCGTTATCGGGAGTCGTTGGATGACCTGCAACGAGCGGTTTCTTTAAAGCCGGACAAGTCTGAGTACCACGCGAATCTCGGCTATGTTCTCTGGAAACTCGGGCGCCTCAATGAAGCCATTTCGGCCGAGCGCGCTGCCCTTAAGCTCGATGAAAAGAACTTTACGGCCCACTATCAACTGGGACGCTTTCTGCTGCGAATCGGCAACGAATCAGATCTTGACGATGCCATTACCCACCTTAAGCGGGCCCTCGAACTTGATCCTAGACAGTATGAAGTCCGCTTTGAGTTGATTGCCGCTTATCGAGGGCGTGGCGACCTGGCCCAGGCTGCGGTCCAATTGGACGTGTTGCAGGATGCGCGACCGACAGACGCCCGCGTCTTTTACATAACAGGTTTAATCGATGCCGACCGCAACGACCTCAACGCGGCAGTTTTGAACTTTAATGAAGCCTTGAGGCGCGACCAAACCCTGTTCGGGGCCTGGCAAGACCTCGGCCTTGCGTATATGAAGGGCAACCGCTGGCCAGAAGCAATGCAGGCCTTCTCCGAGTTGGCCCGACGGCAGCAGAACTCCGTCGAAGCTGCCTATCTTCATGCCTTGGCGTTATACAACTCGGGTAAAGTTACCGAAGCCGAGACTGAAGCACGACGAGCTCTTCGTCTGGATGTGGGCGCCGTCGAAGCTCACACTCTGCTGGGCATCATCCTTGCTTCCCGTGGCCGGGCTAACAATGAAGCCGCAGAAGCATTGATGCAGGCCGTCGCCCTTGATCCAAACAGTTTCGACGCGCAGTTCTATCTGGGACGCGTGCAATATGCTCTGAAGGATCATGAAGGTGCTGTCAGGAGCCTCGCGGCCGCGGTGAAATTGAACCCCTCGCACTCGGAAGCCCGATTCTTTCTCGGCACCGTACTCGAAGCTGCCGGACAATCCGAAGCTGCCTTCTCAGTGTACACGGAGCTTATCAAAAAGGACCCTGACTCCTCGATGGGCCGGTTAGGGCTCGGCGCGTTGTTAGTGAAACAGGGTAAGACCTCCGAAGCAATCGCAGCCCTGAGACGAGCGGTCAGTCTCGATCCGGGAAGTTTCGAGGCGCAGTGGGCGCTTGGCCGGGCTTTAGCAATCGCTGAGCAGTTGCCGGATGCGGTGGAAGCTTTTACGACAGCGGTTTCGATTGAGCCATACCGCGCAGACGCCCGCTACCAGCTTGGACTGACCTTGAAACGACTCGGTCGGACGGAAGAAGCGAATCGAGAGTTTGCGATTGTAGACCGCCTGAATACCGAGTTTCGGACCAGCGCCAGGCCTGAATAGAGAAGCATTGACCGGACGAAAGAGCAATTTAGTGTTAAGGCTTTCGAGCAGAAATCGATCGACTCCGAGATGGTTTTACGTTGTGGGTTACTGCCTTTTGGCTGCCGGCGTTTTGCTGACGTCAGCATGGGCCCAGCGGCCTTCCCCCGAGAGCCGCAGCCAGCAATCTTCAACGAGTTCAGGCGGCGCCGCACTCAGTGCTGCAGCGAAAAACTCTCTTGATGCTGCCATTGCGGCGCTGGGTACCAATAACCTGGCGGAGGCTGAACGAGAGGCGCGCGCCGCGGTCGCGGCTTCACCCCGGTCCGCGGTTACACATAACGTTCTGGGGGTGGTGCTTGATCGTCGGGGGCGAAAAGACGAAGCACTCGATGAGTTTAATGCCGCAATTAAGCTCGATGCCCATTTCTTCAGCGCGCGAAACAACCTCGGGCGTTTGCTCGCCGAAAGCGGCAGAACGTCCGAGGCGATTGCCCAATTTGAACTGGTGCTCAAAAGCGACCCTTCACACCTACAGGCTCGTTACAATCTCGGCGCTCTTTATGCGCACGCTGGAGATTTTGAGAAAGCGGCAGAGAACTTTGCGCGGGCGCGCGCCGCTCAACCCGATGACCCGCAGCTTGCCCTTGCCTTTCTTAACGTGGCTTATCGCGCCAATCGCGTTGCGGAAGCGAACGAAGTGGCGGACCAGATTGAACGAGCGGTGAGTTCGGAAGCTCGGGCACTCTTCACTCTAAGTACGGTATTCGCCGAGAACAAACAGTACGAAAGGGCGGCACGGCTTTTTGCGCGGGTTAACGAATTAACGCCCGGACGGTACGAGGTTTTATACAATCTTGGGGTCGCACTTTATAACCTTGAACGGAACGAAGAGGCTGCCCGATTTCTGGCTGAGGCTGCCGACTTGAACCCCGCTCCGGCAGAGACGCACTTCCGCCTGGCATTGATCGCGAGCGCCCAGAACGATCACGCAAACGCTGTCGAGGAGTTCAAACATGCGATTGAACGCGAGCCCCAAAATGCAAATTTCCATTTCCTGCTGGCTCGAGAGTACTCACGCGTGGGCTACTGGGAGGGCGCAATCACAGAGAATTCGCGCGCCATGGAGTTGAATCCCAAAGAGGGCGCTTATGTGTATGCGCGCGCGAATGCAAACTACCGGAAAGGGGAATGGATTGCTGCCGCCTTTGATTTCGATCGCGCGGCAGAACTCGATCCTAAAATAGAGAACATCGACTACCTGCGGGGCTACGCCCATCGTGCCGCCGGCAATTTTGACCTTGCTCGCGAGATCTTAGAGAACTTCGTCGCAAAGAATCCCGAGCACGTCGACGCTCTCGCCAGCCTGGGTTATGTAGCTATCGAGCAGGGGCGTTACGAAGAAGCTGAGGGACCTCTGAAGCGCGCGCTTGAGCTCTCTCCTGATGAAGTCCCGGTTCTATATGACTATGCGCGTCTGGCCCTGAAGCGCCGTGACTATGGCGAGGCCGTCTTGCGACTTGAAAAAGTGATTGCGCGACACCCCATGTTAACCCAGGCTCGTTATCAGCTTTTTCTTGCCTATTCAAGGTTGAAGGAGACCGAAAAGGCACAGTCAGAACTCGCGGAATTCAAACGGCTGGAGATGTTGGAAAAGCAGGTAGAAAAGGAGCGCCATATCGACGAAAAACTTCGTACGCAGCAGATGCTTGGTCAGGCGCCGCAGTAATATGAAAAGGAACTTAGCAGTAATTGCTGTTGCCGTGGTGATGGGATGCGCCGGTTTGCGGGGTGATATTTGCGCCCAGGCTGAATGGCCCAGTAAACCCGTGCACGAATGGTCAAAAGCGGAGGCCGAAGCGCTCCTCAGCAATTCGCCGTGGGCCAAACGGGAAGAGATTCGGATCAGCTTCGACAAGCGCTCGCAAGTGGCCGCCGGGTCATATTCTGGAGTGTCAGCCGCCGCAGCGGCGCGTTCGCGGGCCGAGATTGGTGGCGGTGATATCCCTGTTGATTTTGTCTTTACACTCCGTCTGCGTTCGGCGCTGCCCGTCCGCCAAGCTCTGGTGCGCCTTAAGCAATTGGAAACAAACGTTGACCGGCTGACCGAACAGGAAGGAGCGAAGTTTTTAGCTCAGATCAAAGGAATGCTCGAGTGCCCCGCCTGTACCGACAACTATGTTTTGACGCTGAGTTCGAATTCCACGACAAGTCCTGGCGCCGATGCTGTCTTTACAATCTACAAGGGGGGCAGGTTGGCGGATCTTCAACGTTACATTTATATCGCTAATGAACGTGGTGAGCGTCGTTCTTTAGTGCATTTTGTTCCGCCGCGGGTGCCGGGGGATGACGCAACATTTTTCTTTCCTCGACTGGACGAAAACAACGCGCCATTGATTACGCCGGAAAATAAATACCTCTTGATCAATTTGAGCGACAATCGAGTCAGCACGATCACCAACTTCAAGATCGAAGTTTCATCTCTGGTGGTAAATGGAGAGGTCGTGTTCTGACCGGTGGCAAGCAGAATAGATTGAGGCGGCCAATGATCACCTTGCTGGTAAACCGCAGGCGCAAGTTCCGGAATCGCCGACGAGAGTTCTAGATAGTTAGTAGTTGTCACCACTGCGCTCAAGTCACCGGGCGAACCGATTGCTTAATTCGTTTGGTTTCGTGGATCAAGTTTCTGGTCACGACTTAGATCGACGAAGCCACGCGAATTTATATACAAGAGAACATATTCTTGCGGAATGCTTCATTCGTGCATAGGCAGGTGAGGTTAAGGCGGGGTGCTGGCAGGTCGCTGGTAACGCTTGTTTGCATCCTCGTCTTTGCTGTCCTGGGCGCTGCGCAGGACGGTCCTCCCGAAGTCAGCAAAGTTGAACCTCCCTCGTGGTGGGCCAGTCACTCGATCAACCCAGTACGACTACTGGTTCGAGGCAGGAATTTCCAAGGGGCGCGTGTACGCGCGACGCGCCGACAAACTGTTGTCTCATCAGTCAGCGTCAATCAAGCTGGAACTTATCTCTTTGTCGACGTGAGGATTGCGCAGGGGACTCGTCCTGGCGACTATCCACTTATCGTGGAGACTCCTGCCGGGAAAGCGACGATTCCCTTCGTAATCAGCGAGTCTTTGGATTTGCGCTCCAACTTTCAGGGGATTACCACCGCGGATGTGATCTATCTGATCATGCCCGACCGTTTTGCCAACGGCGATCCCACTAACGATGCCCCTGACGGTTCGCCCCCAGAAGCCAACGATCGCAAGAATCCGCGAGCCTTTCATGGTGGGGACCTCCGCGGCGTCATCAATCGTCTGCCTTACCTGAAGGAACTGGGGGTTACAGCGCTATGGCTGACTCCCTGGTATGACAACTACAACGGCGTGAATACCTGCGACCGGCCGTGGTGCCCCAACACTTATTACCATGGTTATCACGCGATCGATTATTACGGTGTTGAAGATCGTTTTGGAGATCTCGAGACTCTGCGGGAACTCGTCACTAAGGCGCACGGTCTCGGTATTAAGATTATTCAGGACCAGGTGGCGAATCATGTCGGCTCCCGCCATCCGTGGACTACCGACTCGCCATTACCCGATTGGTTTCACGGGACGTTAAAGAACCACCAGCTAAACACGTTTCAGAACAGTGTGCTGTTGTCGCCACACGCGAACCGCGATGAGGTCCGCAATCTGCTCGACGGCTGGTTTAATGAGGACCTGCCGGATATGAACCAAGAGCAGCCCGAAGTAGCGCGCTACGAGATCCAGAATGCGCTTTGGTGGGTAGGGATCACCGGCATTGATGGCATTCGTCAGGACACGATTCAATACATGCCGCGGTTCTTTATTCGCGATCTCTCGATTGCCCTGCGACGCCAGTATCCGCGGCTGTGGATGGTTGGAGAGGTATTCGAACGTGACGCGGCCCAGACGGCGTTCTTCATTGGTGGACACAAGGGCTGGGACGGCATCGATACGCGGCTCGATTCGGTCTTTGACTTCTCTCTTTGGAACGTGTCACTTCAGGTGTTCACCGGCAAGCTGCCAGTGCGGGCGCTGCGGGACCAGTTGAAATATGACGGGCTTTATCCCGATCCGTTGAAGCTCACTGTGCTTGCGAACAATCACGACACTCCAAGGTTCATGTCACTCGAGGGGGCTACGTTAGCTGGCGCAATGATGCACGTCGCCTTTACCCTGAGCGTCCGGGGGATACCGCAACTCTACTATGGCGAGGAGATTGCGATGCAGGGGCATGAAGACCCTGACAACCGTCGCGATTTTCCTGGCGGCTTTCCGGGAGATCCAAGAAACGCTTTCGAGGCCTCGGGACGTAACCCCGATGAGCAGCGGATGTATGAATGGACGCGCACCTGGATTCGGTTGCGCAAGGAGCAACCGGCGATCAGGGACGGCCGCCTGATCGATCTCTTCTACGATGAACATACATATGCCTTCGCGCGTCAGAATAACGGTCAAACCGTGCTTCTTGTTTTCAATCGCGCGCCGAAGAACAAGATGATCACTTTGCCGGCTGCTGCTATCGACCTGGCGGACGGCCGCCGACTGGTACCTTTGATTGGGTCAACGAAGACAGGAATGATTGCCGGAGGAAAGGTGACCGTTACAGTTCCGCCCCTGACGGCTGTGGCGTATGAAGTAAAGTGAAGCTGACGGAAAACCTACGACCCAGATCAAGAAAGACCACCAACGGCAGTTGGGGGATTGTTCGACCCCTACCTACGATTCGGGCGCTTCCTAGTACCTGTGTCTTCTGGGCCAATAGGCTGGATCGAACAATCCCCCAGCTCCCGTTGGTGGTATTCCAGCTTCGTTTTCTAGTTCTTCTTGCTGGGTCGGGTCGAAACATCCACCAACTGCCGTTGGTGGTCTTTGGCTTGGTGCCGATACTTCGTTCACAGCTTCAATAAAGAACAATTAAGGTAATCATGAGTTTTCCCAGATCCAGTGGAATCCTTTTACACCCGACGTCATTGCCCGGACCGTTCGGTATTGGCGATCTTGGACTGGAAGCGTTCGGCTTCGCGGACTTCCTCGTCGAGACGGGCCAAAGTCTTTGGCAAGTGCTGCCGCTTGGACCAACCGGTTATGGTGATTCGCCGTATGCCTGCTACTCAGCCTTCGCCGGTAACACGCTCCTGATTAGTCCCGAACGGCTAATTGAGGAAGGCTTGCTAAACGCCGAAGAACTCCCAGATCTCCCACTCTTTCGTCCTGAGCGCGTCGACTTTCAAACCGTGCATCAGTTCAAAGACGCAATTTTGCAAAAGGCCTATGCGGGCTTTCAGCAGGGCGCGGGCGCCGGTCTGCGCAGCGGTTTTGCCGAGTTTTGTGAGCTTAGTAAGTCCTGGTTGGATGACTACGCCCTCTTTCGCGCTTTGAAGGAGACGCATCATGGAATCGCGTGGAATGAATGGGAACCAGACTTGATACGCCGCGAACCGGCCGCCATCGCAAGTGCCACGACACAATTGTGGCCGCAGATCGAGGCACATAAGTTTTACCAGTTTCTCTTCTTCCGCCAATGGTTTGCGCTGAAGTCTTATTGCAACGAACGCGGAATCAAAGTTATCGGCGACATCCCGATCTTTGTGGCCCAGGATTCAGCCGATGTCTGGACCAACCCGCACGAGTTCAAACTGGACGAGAATGGCGTGCCAATTGTAGTTGCGGGGGTGCCACCTGACTACTTCAGCGTCACGGGGCAACTTTGGGGCAACCCGCTATACAACTGGAAGCAGATGGAAGATGAAGGGTTCCGTTGGTGGATCGAACGCGTGCGCGCCACGCTCCAGACGGTCGACATCGTGCGCATCGATCACTTTCGTGGTTTCGCAGCTTGCTGGGAGATTCCGGGAGGGGACAAGACTGCTGAGCGGGGCCAGTGGGTCGAAGCACCGGGACGGGAATTTTTCAAGGCAATTCGGGAAGCGCTGGGCGAACTTCCGATCATTGCGGAAGATCTCGGGGTAATTACTCCGGATGTAGTTGCTTTGCGGGATGAGTTTGGTTTTCCGGGTATGCGGATCCTGCAATTCGCTTTCAGTAGCGATCCCGGGAACCATGATCTGCCGCATAACTATCACCCCAATGTGGTGGTCTATACCGGCACTCACGACAATGACACCACGGTTGGTTGGATCAATAGTGTTGCCGGGCCCGGATCGACTCGCAACGCCGAGCAGATCGAGCGCGAAAAGAAGTTCTGCCTGAGGTATTTGAATACGCCCGGAGAAGAGATTCACTGGGACTTTATACGTGCGGTGCTCGCTTCGGTGGCAAATACAGCGGTGGTTCCATTGCAGGATCTTTTAGGACTGGGAACTGAAGCCCGCATGAATTTGCCGAACAGTATCGAAGGAAACTGGTCCTGGCGATATCAATCCGGCGCTCTGACCGCGGAGATACGCGAACGGTTGAAGTCTTTGAGTGAGTTATACGGTAGGGTTCCCGTGAAGTGATGGACCATAAGTAGAGAGATCGAGACGAGAAAACAATCTCTTCAAGCACTCAAGCGGTAGCCCTCCAAGCGTAAAGGGTTAGCCAGACAAGGGACTATCTTATTAACACCCAACTTTAGTTAGGCCAAAGATGCGACTATCTTATTAACACCTAACTTTAGTTAGGTGACCAGAAGCGACCGGGACCGAGGAACCGTTTCAACGGTTTATGAAAGAAGTCGGCGCGGGATAACGAATGCAAACCGTTGAAACGGTTTGGGCCAGAGCTGAGGACGTGGCCCACCTGACTGAAGTCAGGTGTTAATGAGAAAAAATCGAAAAGCTATAGACATCGCACCCCTCCGAGGTGGAGAACGATCAAAGTGATGAAGCTCAGACTCAATCTCCTTGCGCCGGTGATCTTAATTCTTATCGCCGGCTCGGTCGCTCTGGCCCAGGGGCCGCCCGAAGTCTACAAAGTCGAACCCCCTAACTGGTGGACGCGTCATTCTCTCAACCCCGTGCGCGTCATGGTGCGAGGAAAGAACCTTGCCGGCGCCCGGGTTCAACCAGTTGGCCGCGGACTGCGGATTGTTGGTCCAACAAAAGTAAATGAACGTGGTACCTACCTCTTTGTCGATCTCGCGATCGCATCAAACGCGCCGCCGGGCCAACGACAGTTAAGAATCACCACCCCGAACGGTACGGCAAATGCGCGCTTCGAGATCCACACTCCGCTTCCACGGCAGGGACGATTTCAAGGGTTTTCACCGGATGATCTGCTCTACTTGATCATGCTTGACCGCTTTAGCGATGGCGATCCCAGCAATAACGATCCACCACAGTCGCGGGGCCTTTACGACCGCAACAACAAGTTCTACTACCACGGCGGCGATCTCCAGGGCGTTATCGACCGTCTTGCCTATCTTAAGGATCTTGGTGTCACCGCGATTTGGTTAACTCCCTGGTATGACAATTACGATCGTTTAAATGAGATCGAACTCAAGGAAGGGAAGCCGAGCACCGGATTTCATGCTTACAACCCTCAGGACTTCTATGCAGTGGACGAGCATTTTGGCGACCTTGCAAAACTGCGTGAGTTGGTGGACCAGGCTCACAAGGTCGGGCTCAAAATTATTCAGGATCAGGTAGTCAATCATACGGGTCCCTATCATCCCTGGGTCGACGATCCGCCTACTCCGACCTGGTTCAACGGCACTCGCGACCGACACTTGAAGAACATTTTCGAAACCTGGGTGCTGCATGATCCACGTCCCGTGCCGCGACTCAAACGCGAAACGATGGAGGGGTGGTTTCTGGACTTTCTTCCGGACCTCAACCAACACGATCCCGAAGTATCACGCTATCTCATTCAGAACACCCTCTGGTGGATCGGCATTAGCGGACTCGACGGTATTCGCATGGATACCTGGCAGTATGTGCCGAACGAGTTCTGGCGAGATTGGAACGCTGCACTGAAACGGGAATATCCGAACTTCATGGTGGTGGGCGAAGTTAAGGACGGCGATGCCGTGCATGTAGCGTTCTTTCAAGGGGGCGTAGTCCGTTTTGATGGTGTTGACTCAGGGTTGCAGTCGTTGCTGGACTTTCCACTCTTCTATCCGATCCGCCATGCCTTTGCGGAAGGTAAGAGGCTCGATGGGATCCCAAAGACTTTAGCTAAAGACTATCTCTACACGAATTCCGAAATCCTGGTAACGCTGCTGGGAGGGCACGACGATGGTCGCTTCATGAGCGAACCAGGGGCGACGATTGCCGGTTTAAAGCTCGCTCATGTCGTTCTTTTAACGACGCGCGGCATCCCTCAACTCTATTACGGCGACGAGATTGCGATGACCGGACCAGACGAACCGACGACGCGGCAGGACTTTCCGGGCGGCTTCCCGGGCGATAAACGAAACGCCTTTACCCCGGAAGGCCGCACTGCCACAGAGCAGGAGATCTTCCAATTTGTGCGCAGTTTGGCCCAACTGCGCGCGCGGACGCAACCGCTACGGACCGGCGCGCTGGTAAATCTTCATGTTTCGGAGCAGCAGTACGCCTACGCGCGCCGGACGAAGGATGCCGTTGCTGTAGTGGTGATCAATAACGATGCGAAATCTGCAACGGTCGAATTCGAAGTTGAAGGGACCGGATTGACAGACGGAGTCTGGCTGACCGATCGGCTCAAGGTGAGCGAGGACCTGAGGGTTGAAGGCGGCAAGCTGAATGTCGCTCTCCCCGAACGCAGCGCGGCAATTTTTCTGAGACGATAACAGTTCGTGTTACTTCGTGTGAATTCGTGGATCCTTTCTTTGCGTGACCTATTTGATGCAGCGAAATAACCGAATACCACACGAGTGAAAGCATGCTTGCCAAAACGAAGCAGCTCGGTGCCCAGGTAGCCATCGTCACCGGTGGGGGTACAGGCATTGGCCGCGCGTTCACCGAAGGTCTTGCCGAGGCTGGAGCAAAGGTGGTGATAGCGTCGCGGCGCGAAGACGTTCTGCGGCGCTCGGCTGACGAGCTTAACTCTCGCGTGGGTGCTGAGCGCGTCTTTCCTTACGCGTTCGACATTCGCCAGCGCCAGGAAATCAAGAAACTGGTCCACTATGTAGTCGAGCGGCTCGGAGGGATTGATTTGCTTGTGAATAACTCAGGGCTGGCAGTTCCCGAACCAGTGGAGCAGATCACCGAAGAAGGCTGGGACATGGTGATGGAAACAAATCTTCGTGGCGCCATGCAGTTGGTCCGCGCTGTCTTGCCACACATGATAGCCACCGACTTTGGCGACATCGTTAATGTCTCTTCCCAGGCCGGAAAGCATGGTTACGCAGATGTCCCTTCTTACTGCGCTTCAAAGTTTGGCTTGCTTGGTTTTGCTGAATCATTGGGAGACCACGTGCGTAAGACGGGAGCGAATATCCGGGTCTTCAACTTCTGTCCGGGGCTCGTTGATGTTGAGAATACTGATCCTGATGCTAAACCCTGCTCTGGCTTCATTCACGTCGCGAACCTGAAACGCACTTTGCTGTACGTGCTTTCGCTGGATCGGAACGTCGTTCTCGAGGACATCAGTCTTTACGCAAGATGAGCCATCCACGAAACCACCGAAAACATACGAAGCTCACGAGTCTCATCGCCGGGAGGGGCGAGAAGAATTCGTGTTATTTCGTGTGAATTCGTGGACTGGCTTCTTTACTGACCAAGCGAACAGGTGAAGATGATTGTTCTCAAGAGCAGTCGTCTTGCGAGCCAATCGAGAAAAATTAGAGTACCGCGATCGAAAACAGAGAGGCGCAAAGCTTATGCACAAACCACGCTTAAGTTTCTGGCAGATCTGGAACATGAGTTTCGGGTTCTTCGGCATTCAGTTTGGCTGGGCTTTGCAGCAGGCAAACATGAGTGGGATCTATTCGATTCTCGGCGCCAGCCCGGATCAGATACCTCTCTACTGGCTCGCCGCGCCTATGACGGGTCTGCTCATTCAGCCAATTATCGGGTCGATGAGTGATCGGACCTGGAACCGGCTGGGGCGTCGGCGGCCATATTTTCTCGTCGGAGCAATCCTCTCGACGATGGCGCTGTTGGGCATGCCATATTCAACTCATGTGCTTATGGCTGTGCTGCTGCTCTGGATCCTCGATGCCAGTATTAACATCACGATGGAGCCGTTCCGAGCTTTTGTCGCCGACAAACTGAACGACGATCAGCGGACGCTGGGCTTTGTCATGCAGAGCTTCTTTATTGGCATCGGCGCGGCGCTGGCCAGTGCTTTACCTTTTCTCCTTCGCAGAGTGGGGGTGGGAGAGACCACCGAGGTGGCCGCGGGAACGATTCCGCCGACGATCAAGTATTCATTCATCGTCGGCGCTGTCGCTTTCTTCACGGCGGTAATCTGGACCATAGTCACGTCCAAAGAATATCCACCCGATGACATGGACGAGTTTCGCCGCCGCAAGGCAGAGACGCGGGGTGTGAAGGCCTGGTTCGAAGAGATCCTTGGGGCAGTCCAAGAGATGCCGCTTACGATGCGACAACTTGCCTGGGTGCAGGTGTTTACGTGGTTCGGATTATTCTGCATGTGGTTGTTCTTTAGTCTAACCGTTGCGCGCCACGTATTTGGGGCGGTTGATCCAGCAGCGCCGGATTACGACCTGCGGCGGACGTTAGGAATCGAGTGGACAGGCGTCTGTTTTGCCGTCTTCAATATCACCTGTTTTGCGCTCGCTTTTGTTTTGCCGAGATTGGCGGGGGTGATCGGACGCAAAGGGACCCATGCACTTGCGCTTGTCTCTGGCGGGATTGGATTGCTCTCGACATTCTTCATTCGCGATCCTTACATACTGCTGATCGCTATGGTGGGCGTTGGCTTTGCCTGGGCGTCAATTCTGTCGATGCCTTATGTGATTTTGTCGAGTTCCTTGCCGGCGGCACGGATGGGTGTCTATATGGGCGTGTTTAATTTCTTTATTGTTCTGCCGCAAATTTTTGCTTCGCTAACTCTCGGCCCGCTAGTTGGTCGCGTCTTAGATAATGAGCCACTTTATGTGGTCATGTTGGGTGGAGTGAGCTTTATCGTCGCCGCGATTCTGGTAGTGCGGGTCCACGACGTTTACGAGCGTAAGGTTCCGGTTGAGGCAGTGATTCTTGACGACGAGCTTGAATCGTTGTCTACACAGGTTACAGCGCAGCCGGTTCCCAGCACTGGCCTGGTTGACGATGACACAGAGACGAAGTGAAGCGACTTCGCGTCAATGGCATTTTCCTGTGAGTTCGTGGATCGTCATTCGTGTTAGAAGTAATCCTAACCACGAAGGGAGAAACTAATGAGGCCTGGTGTTGGTCGCGGGTTGGGCGTGTGGAGCCTAGCCCTTGTAATTGCTCTATCGTCGCTCAATGGGCTGGCCCAACAAGCGCGTGATGTCTCAAAAGAAAAAGCGCGGCAACCTCGAGAATGGGTACGCGATGCAGTTATCTACGAGATCTACCCACGCGCCTTCTCACCTACTGGTGATTTCAATGGCGTCACCGCGCGCCTCGACGAACTCAAGGAACTAGGCGTAACCATCCTCTGGTTAATGCCAATTCACCCAATCGGACAGGTGAAGAAGAAGGGAACCATCGGGAGCCCCTATTCGGTACGCGACTACTACGCGATAAACCCTGATTACGGTACTGCTGCGGACTTCAGAAGGCTGGTGCGCGAATCCCATCAGCGCGGCTTGAAAGTAATAATTGATATGGTGGCGAATCACACGGCGTGGGACAGCGTGATGATGAAGTATCCCGACTTCTACAAACGCGACTCCAAAGGGAACATTACCTATCCCTACGACTGGACTGACATTGCTGCGCTTAACTATGACAATCCACGATTACGAGAGTACATGACTGACGTTCTGAAGTATTGGATCCGCGAATTTGATATCGATGGCTATCGTTGCGACGTTGCCGGAGAAGTACCGACCAATTTTTGGGAACGCGCCCGTGAGGAGTTGGACAAGATCAAACCCGACATCGTCATGCTGGCCGAAGCTCACAAGGCTGAGCTGCTGGTAAAGGCTTTCGACTTGGACTACTCGTGGCCATTGCACAGCGCGTTGACGAATGTACTTCAAGGTCGAGGCCGGGCATCTGATCTGCGCGCTGCCTGGGAGAACGAGGAGCGCCAGTGGCCGCGCGGCTCGGTCCACATGCGGTTTTCTGATAATCACGACGAACGTCGCGCGATCGGCCGTTTTGGCGAACCGGGCGCACTTGCGGCCTCAGCCTTGATGCTTACGCTTGATGGCGTGCCATTGCTGTATAACGGCATGGAAGTAGGTGACACGACCGAATCTGGAGCGCCCGCGCTATTCGAGAAACTGCCCGTCTTCTGGGATACAGCAGAACGACGTCCTGAGTTTCCAAGATTCTATAGACACATGCTAGCACTGCGGCACTCATCACCGGCGCTGCGGCACGGAACCCTTATATGGCTTAAGAACTCCGATGAAGCGCGTGTATTAACCTTTGTCAGGCAGGTGCCCAGCCGGCAAGTGGTCTTTTCGGGCACTGGCCCCAGGCGGTGGCCCGGCGAGGAAGTACTGGTGGCGATCAATTTGTCGAATCGTCCATTTGTCGGACTGGTTGAGGTTGGCAATGGCAGTGACTACAAGGATGTAACACCTTCGGTGACGGACATACCAGGGAAACCATTGCCGGTGGGGCTGCCGGCTTTGTCGCTGGACGCGTGGGGATACCGCATCTTCCGCCGCGAAGTTAAATGATTCAGCGTGTGCGGAGTGATAGGAGTCCGACTCGATCGGGGAAGCGGAGACGTCCAAGGCAAATTACCATGAGGCAGTTAGTGGATGTTTCGACCCGGCCTAAAAAGGAACGGGCGATTAAACACGGGAAAGACCACCAACGGAGTACGGGAGTCGGTGGATTTGTGTTTGACTACTGAGGGAGTTTTGTTAGGCGCACAATACCATGCGACATGTAATCACCGCTGCAATCATTGCACTCAGCTTATTCATATTAACCGGAAGCAATGGCGCTGTTTCACCCCAGAAGCAACTGCCAACGACGCCATACCTTCGGGTCATGAGTTTCAACATTCGCTATGACGAGCCGCGAGACAAAGAGAACGCCTGGCCCAACCGCAAAGAGCTGGTTGGCAGCATGATCCGATTTCACCGCGCAGATCTGGTCGGAGTGCAGGAAGCACTCAAGCATCAGCTTAAGGATTTGGAGCAGCTTCTGCCTGAGTTTGCCTGGTTGGGAGTCGGCCGCGATGATGGCAATGAGGCAGGCGAGTTCTCGGCAATTCTCTATCGAAAAGACCGCTTCACGCTTGTTGAAAATGCGACCTTCTGGTTGTCTGAAACCCCGAGTGTGCCCGGTAGCAAGGGTTGGGATGCAGCCTTTCCGCGGATTGTTACGTGGGCAAAGTTCAAAGACAACAGCTCCAGCAAGACTTTCTTCCATTTCAACACTCACTTCGATCATCGTGGTGTCCGCGCGCGCGAGGAGAGCGCCAGACTGCTCCTGGAACGGATCGAAAGGATCGCCGGCCGCACGCCCGTGATCGTAACGGGAGACTTCAACTTCAACGAGGTCTCGACGGGCTACAAGATTCTGGTCGCTAAAGATTCCTTGCGCGATGCACGTTACGCTTCTCAGCATGGACACCATGGGCCCACGTCAACTTTCAGCGAATTCAAGGCGCTGGTTTCTGAATGGCGAATCGACTACGTGATGGTGAAGGGAAGCGTTAAGGTGCTTCAGCATGGCGCGCTCGCGGATACGTGGGATGGCCGGTTTCCTTCGGACCATTTACCGGTCCTTGCTGAAGTTCTGATCGATTAAGCACGTCAGAGAGTAAGGAAGACTCTGCAAGCGCTGAGCTCCTAACTGCAACCCTTCGCAGAACCGGGCACGACACCACAGGCTTTAGCCTCGTGGAGCTTCAATTTCTGCCTAACTGCAACCCCTCGCAGGACTGGGCACGACACCACAGGCTTTAGCCTCGTGGAGCTTCAACTTCAGCCTAGCTGCAACCCTTCGCAGGACTGGGCACGACACCACAGGCTTTAGCCTCGTGGAGTTTCAATTTTTGTCTAACTGCACCTTCGCTGGGTCGGGCACGACACCACAGGCTTTAGCCTCGTGGAGCTTCAACTTCTGCCTAACTGCAACCCTCGCAGAACGGTCAGGACACCACAGGCTTTAGCCTCGTGGAGCTTCAATTTCTGCCTAACTGCAACCCTCGCAGGACGGTCAGGACACCACATTCTTTAGCCTCGTGGGGCTTCAATTTCTGCCTAGCTGCAACCTTCGCTGGGTCGGGCACGACACCACAGGCTTTAGCCTCGTGGAGCTTCAATTTCTGCCTAACTGCAACCCTTCGCAGAACCGGGCACGACACCACAGGCTTTAGCCTCGTGGAGCTTCAATTTCAGCCTAGCTGCAACCTTCGCAGGACGGTCAGGACACCACAGGCTTTAGCCTCGTGGAGCTTCAATTTCTGCCTAGCTGCAACCTTCGCAGGACGGTCAGGACACCACAGGCTTTAGCCTCGTGGAGCTTCAACTTCAGCCTAGCTGCAACCCTTCGCAGGACCGGGCACGACACCACAGGCTTTAGCCTCGTGGAGCTTCAACTTCAGCCTAGCTGCAACCTTCGCATGACGGTCAGGACACCACAGGCTTTAGCCTCGTGGAGCTTCAATTTTTGCCTAACTGCAACCCTTCGCAGGACCGGGCACGACACCACAGGCTTTAGCCTCGTGGAGCTTCAATTTCTGCCTAAGGCACCACGTTGTCCGTTGAAACTGCAGAAGGCTGAAACGAGTTGTGTTCCCGTACATCTGGGTCTCCCGTTAGACAAAAATTGAAACTCCACGAGGCTAAAGCCTGTGGTGTCTGGGGTGGTCCAGGGGTGTTTTGGTTAGGTCGAAATTGAAACTCCACGAAGCTAAAGCATGTGGTGTCACGCGTCTGATCAGGCCAGGGGTTAGGTGGAAGTTGACCAACCACGAGGCTGAAGCCTGTGGTGTCTGGGGTGGTCCAGGGGGTGTTTGTGGTTAGGCGGAAATTGAAACTCCACGAGGCTAAAGCCTGTGGTGTCACGCGTCTGATCAGGCCGGGTGTTAGGTGGAAGTTGATCAACCACGAAGCTGAAGCCTGTGGTGTCTGAGGTGGTCCAGGGGGTGTTTGTGGTTAGGTCGAAATTGAAACTCCACGAAGCTAAAGCGTGTGGTGTCACGCGTCTGATCAGGCCAGGTGTTAGGCGGAAGTTGAACAACCACGAAGCTAAAGCATGTGGTGTCGGCTCAGTCCTTGAGAAGCCTCTGGTTAGGCCGAAATTGAAACTCCACGAAGCTAAAGCATGTGGTGTCACGCGTCTGATCAGGCCAGGTGTTAGGTGGAAGTTGAACTACCACGAGGCTAAAGCGTGTGGTGTCGGCTCAGTCCTTGAGAAGTCTCTGGTTAGGTGGAAATTGGAACTCCACGAAGCTAAAGCATGTGGTGTCACGCGTCTGGTCAGGCCAGGTGTTAGGTGGAAGTTGAATTACCACGAGGCTCAAGCCTGTGGTGTCGTGCCCGGTCCTTGAGAAGTTTCTGTTGGACATCACGCACCCAATCTCAAGCCCCATCATTTCACCTTCAGCATGTCCTTTGTTATATTCCTCAAACTCCACATCAACCTGTTAGCGAGCCGAAGGAGGTCCGACGATGAGATCTGTCAAAGCTGCCAACCTGTCACTGATTCTCTTATTGATTCTCTCGATGTTTGGGGTGACTGCAGCGCCCCAACCACAGGCGGATATCGAGAAGAAGATCGATGCCCTGCTGGCGCAGATGACTCTTGAGGAGAAACTGGGTCAGTTGCAGCAACTCGATGGCCACGCTGATGGAAAACAGCGCCCGGAACACCTGGATCTCATTCGTAAAGGCCTGCTTGGTTCAACTCTGAACGTGCGCGGGGCAAATCCGACAAACGAGCTGCAACGAATTGCTGTCGAAGAATCACGTTTGAAGATTCCTTTGATCTTCGGCTTTGATGTGATCCATGGCTACCGAACGATCTTTCCAGTGCCCCTCGGGGAGGCAAGTAGTTGGGACCCGCCAGCGGTTGAGAGGGCCGCAAGCATCGCCGCTGCTGAGTCCCGCGCAAGCGGCGTGCATTGGACATTCGCGCCGATGGTAGATACAGCACGCGATGCCCGTTGGGGTCGCATCGTTGAAGGATCGGGCGAGGATCCTTACCTGGGCGCGGCGATGGCGCGAGCGCGCGTGAGAGGGTTTCAGGGCGACGACTACAGTGCCATCGACAAGGTAGTCGCCTGCGCTAAACACTGGGTCGCTTACGGCGCCGCCGAAGGTGGCCGCGACTACAACACAACCGACATGTCGGAACGCGTCCTGCGCGAGATCTACTTTCCTCCTTTTAAGGCGGCAGTTGATGCGGGAGTTGGAACATTCATGAGCGCCTTTAATGATCTTAACGGCATTCCCACGGCTGCTAATCCATTTACGCTCACGGATGTCTTGCGCGGCGAGTGGAAGTTCGATGGTTTTGTCGTTAGCGACTATACGGCCGTGATGGAACTCATGAACCACCGCCTGGCCGCCACCGAGGCTGAGGCGGCAATGTACGCCTTAAATGCCGGCACCGACATGGAGATGGTCAGCCGTTTCTACAACAAGCACGGCGCGGAACTGTTGCGCCAGGGCAAGGTCACGCAAGCGACCATCGATGAGGCAGTTCGTCGAATCTTACGCATCAAGTTCCGCGCGGGATTGTTTGATAACCCATACGCAGATGAGGCTCGAGAAAAAGCCACAATCTTAAACGCTACACATCTGGCCGCTGCGCGGGAAATTGCCGCCCGCTCGATGGTCCTTTTGAAGAATGAGCGCAACACGCTGCCGCTTAACAAGAACTTAAAGTCGATAGCGGTCATTGGACCATTGTCGGACGATCCCCGGGCGATGCTCGGGTCATGGGCCGGCGACGGCAAAGCGGAGAACACCGTTACGTTGCTCGAGGGGATTAAAGAAAAACTACCGCAGGCAAAGGTCTTGCATGCTAAAGGCGTGGCCATTGAAGGTCTGGGAGTAACGGGCAACTACCATGCGCCGGCGGTGGCTGCGAATCAGGCCGGCGGCACGAACGTAGCCTCGGCGGCAAATGTACAAGCTGCGAGAAGCGCCACTACGCCTGTGGGTCCTAACTCCATTCAGGAAGCGGTGCGCGTTGCTCGGCAGGCCGACGTTATCCTGCTAGCGGTTGGTGAGACAGCGGATATGAGCGGGGAAGCTGCTTCCCGAACTTCGCTCGATCTACCTGGCCGTCAAATGGAGTTGATTCAGGCGATTCATGCGCTGAACAAGCCTTACGTCATCGTTTTAATGAATGGTCGCCCATTGACGATCAACTGGCTTGCTGAGAACTCACCGGCAATTCTCGAGACCTGGTTTGCGGGAACACAGGCTGGTCCAGCAATCGCCGATGTGCTGTTTGGAGATGTAAATCCCGGTGGCAAACTCCCGGTTACATTTCCGCGCACGCTCGGGCAGGTGCCGATGTATTACAACCACAAGACCACAGGGCGGCCACCCACCGATCAAAAGTACACGTCGAAGTATCTGGATGTGCCGGGGACGCCGCTTTATCCTTTCGGGTTTGGGTTGAGCTATACGCAGTTCAAGTTCAACGACCTTCAATTGAGCGCCAAGACTATCCAGCCGGACGGAAGCTTAACAGTGAGCCTCGAGGTTGAGAATAGCGGAACGCGAGCGGGGGATGAGGTGGTACAGCTTTACATCAGAGATCAGGCGTCAAGCGTGACTCGGGCCGTACTCGAGTTGAAGGGTTTCGAGCGCATTACGCTTGCGCCCGGAGCAAAGCAGCGGGTGCAGTTCACGCTCAGACCCGAGCACCTGGGGTTCTATGATCGCGAGATGCGCTTTGTGGTTGAGCCGGGGGAGTTCAAGGTTTTCGTTGGCCCAAACTCGGTTGAATTGTTGGAAGCCAGTTTTACGGTCTCATAGCCCTTGTGCGGAGAGCGGGTATAAAATTGCCCTTCCTTACCTGAGAGGCTACGCAAGTTTCGATTTGTATAAAGATACCATCCGGCTTTAGCGGATGGAGTTTCAGTCTTAGCCTAACAGCGGACTTACTCAACTGTAGATACCCCTGGGCTTCAGCTTGGGGAGGTTCAATTTAGACCTAATCATTTGGCCCAGATTGGGTTGAAATTGAAGCTCCCTCGGCTAAAGCCCGAGGGTCTCTATTATTTCTGTCACTCTTTTGTTAGGTTGAAATTGAAACACCATCCGCTGAAGCCGGATGGTATGTGCGCCTGAAAGCGCGTGTAGTCAGAGAGGTGAGAGTCCGCTTCCTCTTATCTTCATCTCTTTGACACAATCTGCGGCGTGGGGGATTTGCTAAGCCAGATTCCAATGAGCCTTCACCTTATGGCAGGTGTTTTAAGACCCGTTCAGAAGTCCCGCTTACTTCACGCTGAAGCCCCTGCGCCTAATATTCTTCACACAACCCGTATCCAACCCTTTTACAGTACCGCGCCTGACAAACTCAGTGCTCAAGCGGCTAATGCACTCGATGCCTTCGAGGCCCCCAAAACCGTGAGCGCCATGCGGTACGATGATGTGCAAGCTGTTGGGAAGATCCCGTGCAACAAGATCGCCATTCGAGGGCGGCGTTACCGGGTCCCATTCTCCGGACAAGATGAGGACCGGAACATCTGAGCGGGTGGGCTCGAAATAGTCAGGAGAGGTAGTGGCTCGGGGCCAGAGTTCGCATGCTTCACGCTGATGGCGCAAACGATAGTCTCCAAGAAACGTGTTGGCAGCAAGTTTTTCACCCTCACCCAGTTTTATCCACGGGAGATCTTCGGCGCAGGTAATTGAGAGATACATTCCGTTGCTTCCTGTACCAACCAGGCCGCGTCGATACTGCAATGCCGCTTCTGCCAGTGGCACAAAATCGCCCTGGGCCGCGCGATGTAGAACCACGGGTACCTGACTAGCAGGGCCGGGCGCATACAGCATGTAGCGAATGGCTTCCGCGGCTAAGTCCCGCGACAGACTAACCTTGCCCGGCTTGGGTTTGCGCACCTCAACTTCAACTGGTCCCTTCTTCAACCGCTCGAGGACTGCCTTAGTCTCTTCTCGTAGATTTGGAAACGCTTTACTGCACGATGTGTCAGCCGCGCATTCGCCGATGACGCCTTGCAGCGCCCGTTCATTGTGTTGCGCAAATGCCAGCGGCATGTGCTCGCTGGTTGGCGCGACGCCGTGGAGGATCGCTGTGCGCACGGACTGCGGATGCCGCTTAAGGTAAACAAGGGCAGCTCGTGTTCCATAGGAGCCGCCAAAGAGATTGAGCTCTTTGTAGCCCAATACTGCCCGCACTTCGTCCAGATCATCCATCGCAATTGGAGTGGTGTAGAGGGTCAGATCGGCCTTCTGCTCGAGTTGTTCGCGACACTTGCGAACGTCTTCCAACGGAAAGAAGTAACCCAGATAGCTCTGGAGATCGTTAGGGTTATAGAGTTCGCAATTCAGAGGATGTGAATCCCCCGCGCCCCGCTGGTCCACAAAGAGAAGATCCCGCTCACCTCGCAGCGCCGCGAACTCCTCGGCGATTCCGCGAGCAGCCTCGATGGCAGAGGTCCCGGGTCCTCCCGGAATGTAGACGAAGGGATCCGGCAACGGTTTGGATCCAGTGGCGAGTAATACCACAATCTTCAAACCGATTTTCCGGCCCTGCTTCGTGGAACGGTTCTCGAAGACCTCGTATGTCCCACACCTGGCCTTGCCGGCGACGCCGGAAATCTCGCAGGGCTCCAGTTTTAAAGCGCTAACCTGTTGTGCGCCGGCCGTCGAGTATGCGAGCAGCGCGAATGCGGAATACAGGAAGAAGGCGAAGAAACGGAAAAAAACCATATTATGAAACCTCGTTCTGTTCGTATCAGGCTCTTGATCATAATCAGCAGGATCTATATCCTACCCCAACCAGGACTTCCGGTAATAATCGCTCTCAGTCAGTCGCAGATTTTTTGTTGCAGGTGAATGTCTGTGGACGAGTGACGTTTCCAGCCAACTCCAGCGCAGTCGCATGTCTGAAGAGATGCGCCTCGCCAAAGAGTGGGATGGGACACTAACGCAAAGCTTCGTCGCACTCGAAATCAAACAAAAAAGTAATGCCATCCCCTCGGGTATAAGCCACGTCGTCGTGGTGGAATCGACGTCGAACTCTAAGCATGCTGACTATACGAAAAGAACAGATGGAAGTTCTCGGCGAGGAGATGCGCGAGGACTTTTTCCGCACAACGATGCTAAACCTGGCGGAACTGTTTCCTGATGATCCTTCGGTCAAAGACGAACCGGCAATGCGGGATTTGATCGCTTTTGGCATCGAGCACGCGGCGGAGTATGACATCACACGAACACGAGAAGTGTCGCTCTTTATTTTTCTCATCCAGGATCTCGGACGCGACTTCGAAAAGTTGCCGGAGAACGCCTGGATTGATGAACTCCTGCAAGATCCTGACTTGGAAGAGCAGGAAAAGATGGATCTGATTTACGCTCGCCTTGAGCTTGCAGCCGGGCCTCGGAAATAGACCACATGGACTTTACAAAAGCGAAGGAGTTAGCTGAAAAGAAGGCGACAGACTATGTCGGCAAGCCGAAGAAGGACTGTCCAAAACAAAAGACCTGCCTGATTGTAGTCGTTTACAAACAGGACACTAATGAGGTGATCAAGAGCGCAAAGGTCCAGGTGGCCGGAACGGGCACTGATAAGAAGGGAAAAGCAGTTCAAAAGTCCAAGAATGAAAAGACCGATGGCAAAGGTATCGCTAAATTCAAGCCTTGGGATCCAGGAAATTACACTGTCGACATCAGTATTCCCAGCACTGACGGTTACGAGAACCCTGTACTTTCCCATCAGAGTATTGGTTTAGGCACTTGCCCTGTTATTTGTATTCCCGTCAAGCCGCTGCCAAAGGTTAAGGTCAAGGTCGTCCAGAAGGGCGATCATTCTCGAGTTTTCAGCGACGCAATTGTCAATCTGGTCTCTTCGCCGCAAAAGCACTCGGATAAAAAAACGAAGGCAGGTATTGCTGACTTTGGTCGGACCCAGTCGGGGAAGTACGTATTTCAGGTAACCGCGCTCAAGGAAGAGGATCGAAAAGAGTTTGCCCTTCCAAAGGCGCAGGTGGAGGAGACGCTAAGTTCCGGAGACGATAAGACAGTCACTATTGAGGTAGAGAAGATCAATGTCGTGACACCTAAGATTGAGATGGAATACAAAGTTGTTCTGTTCGATCGCGGACTCTCAAAATACCAGGAGGCAACGGAAGAGAAGATCTATCCGGATCCTACTTATATTCAACTCTCTTTCCGGCAGACGGATGCCAGCAAGCCGTTTCAAAAGGGAGGTAAGGTAAAGTTTTCTCCCGCCAATGTCGACGTGTTTCTTGATGAGGAGTGCAAGAAAAAAGCACAAGGTGATCCTGCCAGTGGCATCGACCTGAAACATGAGGAGATCTCGAATCTATCCGGACACAATCTCTATTTACGTGGAAAGACTGTCGGGAAATTCAAAGTCATTTTCGAGCTTACTGATCCGCAAAATGCTCTTATCCGGCTTGACAAGAATCCTGCCGAGGAAGAGATGGGAGTGGTTGAGATACAGATGCGGGTCTTCGAACACGACGCCACCGAGCTCGCCAAAATCAAGATCGATCCCGATACGGATCCGATCGCTACGTATCATACGAACCTGAAGAACCAGGAGCTTCCAAAGCCGGTGCTCCTAACAACGGAGAAAAAGGTTAAAGTTGGCCGTCTCCTTCACGCACAAAAGAACAATAGCTTCAGTCGCGCAAAGATGGTTATTAAGATCAATCCGGACGAGTGGCCATCCGGAACGGATGCCTACAAGATTGTATTTGATAAAGAAAAGACGAGTGGTGATGTGGAAGTCTTTGACGCAGAGTGGGAGGGAGATGTTAGAGGATCCCTCAACGTATCCAGTCTGAAAAGCAACAAGGAACAAGCGTTTTGGTTGCAAGGCAAGACGATAACCACGAAATGGCGCGATGTGCGATTTTATCTAAACCTCGACCGGGTCGAGGGGGGCTTGCCGAAGAAACCAAAACGGAATGCGGATTGGGCGCGATTCACCGTGGTTGAGATAACGGAGGTTAAGGTTCATTACGAACCCGAAGTTGGTAAGGCTGTGGCCTGGGATGAAGGGGAGAAGAGGTTCTACATAAATTTCAAGGATGATCAAGAAGGGCGCAAAGTTACAATCAGCGCGAAGTTGAGCCAGCCACTCAAGGACGCGAAGATACACTTCATGCTTGCTCCCGATAAAGAAAATATGAAGCAGGCAAACTGGGGCATCGCCTTACCCGGGACGTGGAAATGGAAAGACCTCGATGCCGCGTTGAAACACAAAGATAAGAATGACCGTAAAGACCTGCTTCACCTCTCAGAAAAGACGGACGAGAACGGTTTGGCAAAGAAGGAACTTGTCTTGTCGCGTTTCGGGGGTGACAAGTATGTGCCAGCGGCCTACATTGACCAGGATCCCCACCTGGCCAAGTATGTACATGGCCACACAGATCTTGAGAAGAAGAAGCCAGCACTGGCGTCTGACGGCATCACGGTGTGGCGCAAGTTCTGGTACCAGATGACGTTTGCAGAAGGCTTCGATCCGCCTGATCCTGCGGCTGCCGAAGCTGCTTATTTAAGCTGCAAAGCGGATCTTAAAAAGTCCAACACTGTAAAATTTCAGAAAGCGTCAGTTCCTGCTAGAACCTACTACGAAAGATGGATGGTTAAACCAAATAGCGGTAATGACGAGGTTGCGCTGATAGGGAATCATAACAAAGGACACTTCTATGGGCTCTTTGTTGCTGACAAAATTGCTGACAACATAGACAGGCAGGCTGATAAGCCTGCTAAGGGTCACTTGGTTATTTGCGAATACCAGTGGGACCCCGAAGGCCCAAGCGATCTGAAAGCTGTGAGTATTGGTAGCAGTCCCAGCGATTGGATCACAATGAGCAAGCCTATAATTACACCGGCTCTTGGCGGTGGTGGACTCGTAGTTCAAGGAGAGTGGAGTACGCCTCCGGGGGCTTCTCCTCCTCGAAACGGCGTTTTGAGTGATGGAGACATCATTATCGACCAAAGCCGGGATAGTAACAGGAAGGTCAAAGTGAGACTACCGGCAGGCGCTCCGGTACCGACAAATGCGAATCCTATAAACGTAACTTTGATACTCGAATGTGCAAAAGGCTATCTCGGAGAGAGTTCGGGTAATGGGCAAATCATGATCGTTTACAAGTCTAGTGATGTGCCAGATTACAACGATACTGTTGCCCATGAACTGGCGCACTCCCTAAGCCAAACACAGAATGCTGTGGTTGAGACTATTCCAGCCCATCCAAACTGGGACGATCTCGGACAGGGCGTCCACTGTTTGAAGAAGAAATGTATCATGTATAAATCCGGGCCACAGGCCGAGGCCGAACATATATTTTGCGAGGACTGTCACCCCTATTTGGTGGTGCAGAACATGAGCAGTCTCCAATAGAAGAGTAGTGCCAAACTCTGAATCACAGTACTCCTGGCCTATGACGAGATTAGGTCGAGCAATATCACCCTCAATTATATGGGTACTAGCCTTAAGTTTACCTTCTTTCACTTGCGGAAAAGCGGATCTGGCCAACTCGCTTTCGGATGAGCGCTACCAGGCCCGAGGTGTCGACGTGCAACAACAGAACCGTGATCTTCCCTCCGATCTGCCAGAAGTCCCAGAACAGAACTTCTTTGACTTCAACAGCGAAATCCGAGTCAAGTTGATGCTCCAATTGGCTAAAACCACATTTCGAGGAGTAGCGATTCGAGCGCCAGCCAAGATCTACCTGGAGGATCATTCCGAGCTTCCCATCATTCTCTTCAGCCAGAGAACAGGCTTACGTGACTGGGAGGTGAGTTTTCAGCGCAACTCCACTCTCATTGCAGTTGATCTTTCGACCGGTCGCATCTTTCATGGTCATGCCTTTTCTAGTCTAAAAAAGCGAGACTTTGCCGATGCAGACCTATCAATGCAGGAATCGCGGCCAAATGAGATGGACGCCGAATCAATATCTAGTGGTGCCGAAAAGTTGGATGGCAGAGTCCTGTTAAGTCTCCCGTGGCAGGCAACGCGTTACGCAGTAACAGTGATTACTCACGATTGGGTTTCAAACACAGCTATTGTTGAGCTTGCTAGCAAGAACCAGCCAACTCGCAAGCATCCTGCTTATTTTCCTTTTGATCGAGCCGTTCATCTGGGTAAAGCGGCAAAAATCGCACTCCAGACCGATAAATTGCCAAGTTTTGGCCGTACTGAAAGGTCGCCAGCACTGGACCAACCAGGCGTAAGAATTTTGGTTCCCCCACGAGTTAACTTAAAAGCAACCACATTACCAACTTACGGTGCCGCGAGGATCCGCGTTCCATTTGGTTCGATCGTTGAAATGCCCACTCTCACAGGCGAAAGTGCCCGTACCCCGACGTACCCAACGGTTGTTCTTTTAGGGACTATTCTGCTTATACAGAAGGATGTTACAAATCGGCCGCGGATTGATATTCAAATCCCTGTGTTCACAGCGGAAGCGCTGGAAGAGGGTGACGTGATCGATGGATATTTTGGAATCAATTTAGCAGCCCTGCTACCCACACCACTGGCCGAAACCAACTACTTTCTCTATTTTGTGATGGACCAGCATGTGGATGGCCCCCATGAGATGATTGTGTCTGCGTAGTAGGTTAGCTTGAGCAAAGAGCGATTCAAGGAATAGAAAATCTTGCCTATCTCACAAGACGACAGACTGCTGCAAATTGCCACCCCATTGGGGAAAGACTTCCTGCTGCTCAATAAGTTCCAGGCACAGGAGGGGATCTCGTCCCTCTTTCGCTTTGAACTCGATCTCTTGCATGAAGAGACCGAAGCCAGTGCGAAGCCCACGATCGTCGATGTAACTCAGATCCTGGGCCAACCAATGCTTGTGTCACTTACTCAGGCGGACGACACGATACGCTACTTCAGCGGAATTGTAAGCCACTTCTTACAAGGTAATCGCGACGAGCACTATACCTATTACCGCGCTGTCATAGTGCCGAGACTCTGGCTTCTCACGCAGCGAGCCCAAAGCCGTATCTTTCAACAGATCAGTGTTCCCGATATCCTGAAGAAACTCTTTGAGGACCTCGACGTAGACTACGAGATTCAGGGGACATTTCATCCTCGCGAATACTGCGTGCAGTACCGCGAGAGCGATTTCAACTTTGCCTCACGCCTAATGGAAGAGGAAGGAATCTATTACTACTTCGAACACAGCGCCAATGGTCACAGGATGATTGTTGCCAACACGCCGCAGTCACATCGCGAGTGCCCTTCAAAGCACGAGGTACCCTTCATGCTCGAAGTCTCACCTTATGAAGGCTTTGTAAGTCATATCGATGCCTGGTTGGTGGCAAACCAGTTGCAGACGGGGAAGTACACGCTCTGGGACCATAACTTTCAACTGGCCCATCGAAACCTTGATGCGACCGAGATCAGTCGCTTCCACGTTGGTGACAACGATACGCTTGAGGTCTACGACTTTCCGGGCGGCTACGCCAGCCGTTTTGACGGTATAGAGAAAAGCGGTGGAGAACAGGCAAGTAATCTCCAAAAGATATTTGAAGACAATCGTCGCACTGCGAAGTTGCGCATCGAGGAGATCGATGCCGGATATGAAGTAATTAGCGGATCGTCCAATTGTGCGTCTCTGACTGCCGGCTACCGCTTTAAGTTGCAGAATCATCCGGAGCCATCGTTGAACGCGCCCCACGCGCTTGTTTCTGTTCGTCACGAAGCCGAGCAAACGCCGAACTATGTGTCAGGTGAGGAATATCCCAATCCGTATCGAAATTCGTTCACGTGTATTCCTCACGGTGGCGGAAAAGCTCCTTTTCGTCCACTGAGTCTCGCGCGCAAGCCTTTCGTTCGCGGCAGTCAAACAGCAGTCGTCGTTGGACCACCCGGTGAGGAGATCTTTGTAGACAAGTATGGGCGCGTAAAGATCCAGTTTCATTGGGATCGAGAAGGTCAGGCTAATTTAGGGAGTTCGTGCTGGATTCGCGTGGCCCAGAATCAGGCCGGATTGCGCTGGGGCGCCGCCTACTGGCCGCGCATCGGTCAGGAGGTGGTGGTTGATTTTCTCGAAGGAGATCCTGATCGTCCGATCATTATAGGTTCGGTCTATAACGCTAATGAGATGCCTCCTTATAAGCTACCGGACGAAAGATCGAAAACCGTGCTTTTTAAGTCACTAAGCTACAAGGGAGGTGGAGGTTTTAACGAGATTCGCATCGAAGATAAAAAAGATTCCGAGCAGATCTTTATCAATGCGCAACACAACCTCGACCTCCGAGTAAAGAATGATCGCCTGGAAACAATTGGCAATGAAAGTCACTTGATTGTGAAGAACGACCAACTGGAGCAGGTTAAGGGTGATAAGCACTTTCAGGTCACCGGTGACCAGAATGGCAAGGTTGGAGGAACCATTTCGCTGACAGTTGGTCAGGATCTTCACGAGAAGGTTAGCTCAAAGTACTGCGTTGATTCTGGCAGCGAGATTCACCTGAAGGCCGGCACGAATCTGGTTATTGAGAGTGGCGCGACGCTGACCCTGAAAGTCGGCGGGAATTTCATCAACATAAATTCGGGTGGCATCTTCATCAAGGGCACGATGGTGATGATTAACAGCGGCGGGGCCGCCGGTTCTGGTTCGGGCGCAAACCCGGACACTCCCAAAGACCCGAAAGAGGCAGATACGGCCGAGCCCGGGGCACTATCGCAACCCGCTCCTGCAAACCCGCCGGTTCAGGCCAAAAGCTTCAGTCCGCTCGCTTTGGTGATGTTGCAGGCGGCCCAGTCCGGAGTGCCATTCTGCGAAGTATGTGAGAGCGAATCGCAGTAACTGCCTTGCCGGTAGCTGAACATCATGGAAGCATTCGTTGAGCATATCAGCCGCTATCTGTTTGTCGGACAGGAGATCAATGTTTTCGCCGTCCTGGATGGGGCGTCAGTTCCTGATCTGCGGTCGACTTTGTACCAACTACAGCCGCGGTATGTTTGTTTATATCGCGGCGGCCTCGAGCCCGATATAGCGCAAGTAGCTCCTTATCTTGTGGAGTTGGACCCGGATTCAGAGTTCACAAATCAACTCGTTCTCGATGGTTGGGGGAAACACTGGGGCATCTTTCTACGCAGCAGTGCGGATTTAAATGCGATTCGTCGCCATCTTCGTGGTCTTTTGATGGTCAACGATCCGGATGGCAGACCTATGCTCTTTCGCTACTACGACCCGCGCGTCTTGAGAAAGTTTCTGCCGACCTGCACCCCGGAGGAGGTAGCAACCTTCTTTGGTCCGGCCGACAGCATTCTGTTAGAGAATGAGGGCGGAACTGAGCTGTTGCGTTTCCGTCTGGTGAACGGAAGTCTCAAGAAGGAGAAACGTCAGTTCACAACCATGGAACAGGAAGATCTGGCCCACGATCGCGCCGAGCGCGAGTTGCGTCGCCAGCGAATGCAACCTGCAACTTCCGAGCGTGAATTGACAGAGGATGATATGCAACAGTCGCTGGTCAACTTCTGGACCACGATGCATGGGATGAAACTGCCTAAGAAGTCCCCGGACCCGGACGAGGAGTGACTTCCGTGCGGACGCCTTCCGGCTTCAGCGGATGTGTGAAACTGCCAAAGACCCAAGGCAGTGGCTCTTTCGACCCAGCCTACATCTATGGCCCCACTCTTCAAAGACCACCAACGGGAGTTGGTGGCTGGTTCGACTCAGCCTACAAGAGCTGCTGGCCCCACTCTTCAAAGACCACCAACGGGAGTTGGTGGCTGGTTCGACCTGGCCTACAAGAGCTGCTGGTCCCACTCTTCAAAGACCACCAACGGGAGTTGGTGGCTGGTTCGACCTGGCCTACAAGAGCTGCTGGTCCCACTCTTCAAAGACCACCAACGGGAGTTGGTGGATGGTTCGACCCAGCCTACAAGGGCTGCTGGTCCCCCTCTTCAAGACCACCAACGGGAGTTGGTGGACGGTTCGACCTGGCCTACAAGGGCTGCTGGCCCCACTCTTCAAAGACCACCAACGGGAGTTGGTGGCTGGTTCGACCTCGCCTACCCGGTCAAATGGACCAATGAGAAGTTCTTGTTTGCTGCAGTTGTTTTTAAGCGGGATCAAGAAAGCTTTTATAGAGATAAATCCGAAATACCGGTCAACCTTCCCGCCAGACCAATGCATCCATAAGCCAGCCGAAACAACCCGTTCCACCGTTTCGGTTCAGGCGATACCGACCAGTCTCCCCTCCTAAGCGTCTCCCCATAACTGTCTTCACTCGCTTCAGGAGGCCAACATGAAATCCGCGTTGCTCATTACTCTTCTCTGCCTATTCGTGTGCGACGTTCAAGCGCAGACCCGGCTGACACGGGTGTCCCGCCCGGCGAATCATGCGTCAGTTCTTAACTCCACCGACACCTTGCCTATTCGACGCGTCGTTCTTTACAGCAATGGCGTCGCTTACATAGAAAGACGCGGTCGAATCAATGGTCGCGCCGAAGTTAACCTTTCCTTCAAGCAGTCCCAGGTCGATGATGTCCTGAAATCGATGGTGGTACTTGATCTGGGTAATGGACGCATTGGAGCCGTTAGCTATAACTCATCAACCCCGGCCGCAGCGCGTATGTCCGAGATACCCTTTGCAATCGCAGCTGCTACGAACGGCAATAACAACGGCGGGTTGGCGGGTGTCTTAGCTCAACTCCAGGGGGCGCGTGTCGCAGTTAGCATCGGCACTCGCATCGTCACCGGCGCGGTAATCACGGTCGAAGCACGCCCCTCTCAGATGGAGCCCGGTAAGCCATCCTCGGTACATCATCGTCTTGTGATTGCGACAGATACGGGCGAGTTAAGCGAGTTTGATCTGGCTGATGTCCGTTCGGTGAAACTGGTCGAAGAAGGCACGCGCCGCGATCTGAGTGAGTTTGCTTTTGCAGCAGCTTCAGCGCGCAGACGTGACGCAAAGACAATAGTGGTCACATCCGACGGCCTCGGCGAGCGCGAACTCGTCGTAAGTTACATAATCGCTGCCCCGATCTGGAAAACCACGTATCGCGTGGTCCTGGACCGTACCGGCGTACCATTTTTCCAGGGTTGGGCCATAGTCGATAATGTCAGTGAGGAGGACTGGACCGGTGTCCGACTTTCCTTAGTTTCGGGTACTCCAATCTCGTTCATTCAGCCGATTCAGAATCCGGTCTATCGCCACCGGCCAATCATACCGTTACCAGAAAGGCTAAATCTGCGTCCACAGGTGCATGAACCGGGTTTAGGAGCTGGCAGCGGCCGTTCAGGGTCACTAAGCGGACAGATCAAGGATTCGTTAGGAGCTGCGGTTGCTGGAGCGAACGTAGTCATAACAAACGCCGTGAGCAAACACAGCTTCAATGTAACAACTGACCCAGGTGGATTCTTCAATGTGTCAAACCTGCCAGCCGGGACCTACACAGTGGATGCTTCTGCGCCGGGATTTAAGGTGGCTACTGTAAGCGGTCTGAGTGTGAGTACGGGGCAACGTTCCAGCCTTGATGTCAGCCTGGACGTCGGCAGCGTTTCTGAGACCGTAACCATTACGGCTGAAGCTCCAAACGTTCAGCAATCGTCGAATTTCACTGTTGATGGAGCGTTGAACCTTGAACCCGGCATAACTGGTCGCCGCACTCTCAGTAATTTGATTGCCGGCGCAAGTTCTGGTGTTAACGCAGCCGCGACCACCAGCGACCTCGGCGATCTCTTCGAGTATCACATTGATCAACCCGTTTCCGTACAACGGGATCGTTCGGCCTTAATTCCAATTCTCCAAACTCGCCTGGAGGGCGAACGCGTCTCAATCTATAACGAATCAGCCCAGACAACTCGGCCCCTGAGCGGATTGATCTTGAAGAACACGTCCGCGCTCACACTCGAAGATGGCTCGTTGACCGTACTCGATGGAGATGCCTACGCCGGAGAGGCTCTAATGCAACGCCTTAAGCCAGGGGAACAAAGGTTGGTCTCTTTTGCACTCGACCTTGGCACCCTGGTAACGGCGCGCACTGATGAGAACCGAACGCCGACATTTATGGTGCAGGCGGTGAATGGCGTGATACGGGCCCATTACTATGAGATGCGTAAGAAGGTGTACACATTCGTTAACCAGACCGATCGCGCCCGCACGATCTATCTCGAACATCCCATAGATGGTGATTGGGAGTTGGGGGATGAGACAGTAAAGCCTGAGACCACTACTGGGCGCCACTATCGTTTTCGAGTGTCGCTGGAGCCAAACCAGCGGATCGACTTTCCGGTCACCGAGCGGCAGGAGTTGTGGGAGTCCTATACCTTGACGAACATCACGCGGAGGGACCTGGAACTCTTTATCATCCGCCGATACATCGATGATCAAAGCAGAGCGGCGTTAGAACGCATTCTCGATCTGAAGGACCGGCTGACGACATCAGAAGCCAGGTTGCAGTCCCAGGACAAAGAGGTTGCCGACATCTCACAAGACCAGCAGCGTCTGCGTGAAAACATCAAAGCTCTCACCCAGGGAACGCTTACTTCACTGGCTGAATCCAGACAATTAATCACGCGCTACATCGCCAAAGCGAATGATCAGGAAAGCCGGCTCGAACAGATCAATAAAACCCGAGCCGAGACGATTGAGGAAATCCGGCGGCTTCGGAGTGAAGTCGATACTGCGATTCGAACTCTTACTCTTGAACGAAAGGTGACTTAGTTTGAGAGGTCCCCGGCCTGGCGAGTAATCTATAGCTTCTCTACGGCCGAGCTTCGGCCTGGACGCCGTTTCTGGCTTTATCCAGGAGTTGCAAAAGCTTCTCCGCGAGTTTTGCATCCAGCGGTTTCAGTTTGTCATATTGAGCACGCGCTGCGTTCATGTCGTTTTGGGCCAGGTAGCTCAAACCCGCGCCATAGATCGCATCGGTGCTCTTCGGATTCAGCTCGATTGCCTTTTGATACGAAACAACGGCTTCTGAATATCGCCTCAACAAGCGATAGGTATCTCCCAGATAGAGGTGCGCAGTCCCCCACTTCGGACTGTTTTTCACCGCGTCCTGATAAGGTACGAGTGCCTCAGCATACTGCCCGTTGTTGTAATAGACGTTGCCGAGGCCGAGGTAGGCAGCTTCGTAGTTCGGGTTCAACCGGAGCGCCGCCTTGAATGCGGCAATCGCTTCAGCAGACTTCTTTTGTCGTTCGTAGACGTCACCAAGTTCCTTATGGGCTTGGGCTGAATTAGGATCCAGCCGGATCACTTCCTTATATTCAGCAGCCGCTTCGTCAAGTCGCTCGAGTTCCTGATAGAGATCCGCAAGGTTGAGACGAGCTCGAGCATGGCCGGGGTCAGAACGCAGTGCTGCCCGGAACATTGCAATCGCATCGTCGTTCCGCCCCAGCTTCTGGTAGGTCAAGCCCAGATTATTGAGCGCTGTCGGGTAGTTCGAATTCAGACGAATGGCCTGGCGGTATGCCTCGCTTGCCGCTCCATAGTCCTTTTGCCGATAGTACGCCACACCTAACTCGAAATAGACTGATGCATCCC
Source organism: Pyrinomonadaceae bacterium (assembly GCA_041751855.1). Classification (GTDB taxonomy): domain Bacteria; phylum Acidobacteriota; class Blastocatellia; order Pyrinomonadales; family Pyrinomonadaceae; genus PSRF01. Next base: position 38,035 of record JBGSWR010000072.1, on the reverse strand, counting down.
CGGGGTTCAACTTAATTGCCTTTTCGTATGCCGTAACAGCCCCGCTAAAGTCCCCCAGGTAGTCCAGAGAGTTACCCAGGTAAATGTGGGCTTTGAAGTACTCAGGTTTCACCAGGGTGGCTTCTCTAAAGGCGTTCGCCGCTTCCTGATAACGCTCGAGACTGTAGTAGCACAGGCCTAAATTGTAATGACCCTCGGCAATGTTCGGTCGTAGGGAGACGACCTGCTTGAAATTAACCAGGGCCTGCTCGTAGCGTCGGGCCCCGTAGTCTTCAAGTCCCTTCTCAAATAATGAATCAAAGCTCTGAGCGATTGCCGGGGAGGCAAAGACCAGAAGAAACAGAAAAACAAGAACACGGGGAGTCGATCTGATGATTTTCATTCTTGAGTTCTCCTCGGAAGGGGGTTGTTCCAGTTGGGAAGGTGAGGCTGCGTGGGGATTATAGATCCGTATGAGCCGCAGATAAAGGCATTTTCTAACCCTGGATACGGAGAGCTGCAGGAGGGTGATCGATTGAGGGGAGTGTACGCCTCTATCAAATAACCGGACTCGGACGCCTTAAGTGCGATTTATCGAACAAACGTACAAATATTCGTTGACACGCCTTATCATGCCCGGCTAGACTTCGCGCGCTTAACTCAGAAGGTCAAGAGCCTTTCACCGCAGGTACGTGCGGACCTCGACAGAAAGCTCAAACAAAAGAATTACGGCGGTCGTGCCTCGCCCCCAAAGACCTAGCGCAAGCAGAGTCGTTGGGTTGCTCTATCTCAGAGAGCATCCGTAAGGACCGAAGCCTGCCGCTGTGTCTACTGCCTCTTCGTGTATTCGCAACGGTTTGCGACTCTCTACAACTACGCCTCTCCTCCGGCCTGGACCTTAGCGGCTTCATGGCCCACGGGTGGCTTCACCAGATGACAAGGAGTGATAATGAGATTAAAAGCATCACCCAATCAAGGCAAACAATCCCGCAGATCCAAAAAAGGAAAAACCCGGAGTAGTCTCATTGGTATAGGCTTGATAGTGCTCGTTGTGGCAGTAGCGCTCACAACGATCGCGCTGTCGCGTAGTTCCTCACAGGCGTCGCAAAAGAGGTATGTGGCGACGAAGAAAGTTCGGATCGATCAAGTAACGCGTCAATTGCGAATGCCGACACCTCAGGAAGTCGATGAGATCGTGGAAACCGTAGAGAAACTGACAGATAGATCCACGCAGGGTCTGAGCGTCGCTACCGATTCCAGCGGCGTGGCCAAGGTCGACCTCGAAAATCGCTTCCAGAATGTGATGCTCTTCAGAGCCAATGAAGACGGCTCGACGGAAACACGCTGTGTCACAAGCATGGAAGAGGCCGCCGAGTTTCTAGGTCTGGTCCTGGCGGATGCGGCAACCCCTAACAATTCGCCGGACTAGAGAGAGGAGGAGAAAATTATGAAAACCAACACACTAACAGCGAGATTTTCCGTTCTGTCCTCTCTAGTACTACTCATTCTGGTGGTTTCCTCGACAGCATATGCCGGGGCAACAATTACTGTAGTTAATGTTGATGGCGCGAACGAAGGCTTTAACGATCCTACACCGGTTGCCCCGGTCGGCGGTAATACCGGCGCTACTCGCGGTCAACAGCGACTTATTGCCTTTCAGTTTGCAGCCAATAGATGGGGCGAGACCCTCGATAGTAATGTCCAAATCTTCGTGCAAGCGGCTTTTAACCCACTTGCGGCCAACGTGCTCGGTTCGGCGGGCGCCACTTTTGTGTTCCGGGATTTTGCCGGTGTAGGCCTCTTCCCCGGCGCCTCTTTTCCGGCGACCTGGCACTCCTCGTCTCTGGCTGATAAGCGAGCGGGTACAGACCTTAACCCCGGATTCGTGGACATCGCCGCTCAGTTCAACAGCAACTTCAACTTCTATCTTGGGCTCGATAATAATCACGGTCCGCAGGTCGATCTCGTAACCGTCGTACTGCATGAGCTCGGTCATGGGCTGGGTTTTCAGACCTTTGTAAACTCCTCCACCGGCGCAAACTTAGCCGGTTTCACTGACACCTACGCGCGCAACCTCCTTGACATAAGCAATGGCCTGCACTGGCATGAGATGACTCAGGCTGAACGCCAGGCTTCAGCTACGCGATTTGGCCGACTGGTCTGGGACGGAGCAACTGTTACCTTGAATCTTCCCAGCGTGCTGTCTTTTGGGAGTCCGGAAGTGAACGTTATTTCACCGCCAGCGGTGGCTGGCGTCTACCAGTTCGGAACAGCAGCATTCGGCCCTCCTCTAGGGAGCCCGAGTGTTCAGGCCGAGATCGTTGCTGCTCTTGATCCTGCCGACGCTGCCGGTCCGGCAACAACGGATGGCTGTAGCCCGTTCACAAATGCTGCGGCTGTGGCAGGAAAGATCGCCTTAGTTGAAAGGGGAACGTGCGGATTTGCCGTTAAAGCAAGGAACGCCACCGATGCAGGAGCGGCGGCTGTGATCATCTACAACAATGCAGCCAACGTAAATGCGGCGCCTCCGGGTATGGCAGACGATGGAATTAATGGCGTGTTTGTCACCATTCCGACGGTAAGTATGAATCGCGCCAACGCCCTCGCGATTCTGGCGGCCTCGCCTGGGGTTATCGCCAGAATTGGGGTCGATCCCCTGATTCGGGCAGGCGCCGACGCATTTGGCAGGGCGCGTCTGTTTGCCCCGTTCCCGGTGCAAGGGGGTTCGTCGATATCGCACTTTGATTCCGTCGCATTCAGAAATCTTCTGATGGAGCCGGCAATCAACGCCGATCTTACTCACAACCTTACGGCGCCCGACGACTTGACGTTAGAGTTGCTAAGGGACATTGGCTGGTTCGCGGATGCCGATCTCGACGGCATTGCCGATGAAGTCGATTGCAGTCCGAACTCCGATTTCACACCGACAGTGGTGATTGGTGGATGTGACTCCGGCGTCCCTAATACGCTGTTCTCGAGCGGTTGCACTATCTCCGATTTAATTGCACAGATTGCGGCCAATGCCAGGGACCACGGCGCCTTTGTCAGTGGCGTGGCTCAGCTCGGAAACAGCCTGGTGGCCAACGGCGTAATTACGCAAGCACAAAAGAACTCGATCCAGAGTTGTGCGGCGCGTGCCCGAATTCCCTAGCCTTCAACGCTGGATATTCCAAGACCAGAACGGCGGTGGACCACGGTTCGCCGCCGTTCTGAGTTTTGTTGAACCTGAACGCTTGCAGTATAAATGCAGCCATCGCATTTCAAATCAAGTGGTGGGTTTCATGAATTGCCCAAGTTGCCGAAAAGCCCTGCATGAAGACGCGCGCTTCTGCACCCATTGTGGGCTTTCAACCAACCCGATTCAGGCAGAGACAACAGATACTAGCCGGCAGGAGACCTTGAAGTATCAGCAACCTGCCGATCCCTTCGCCGGTCGTGTGCTTGATTCGAAGTACGAGCTTATCGAGCGTCTTGGCGAAGGCGGAATGGGTACTGTCTATCGCGCCCGTCGCCTGCATATCGGGGACGAAGTGGCCGTCAAACTGCTCCACGCCGATCTGGTCGTTGAACCCGAGGCAGTTGAACGCTTCCGGCGTGAAGCGCGCTCCGCGGCAATGATCAGCCATTCAAACATTGTCAGCATTTACGACTTTAGCGATGCTCAGGCCCCTGGGGCGCCGGCCTATATAGTCATGGAACTCGTACGGGGAGTTTCGCTACGGTCGCTCTTGAAAAGTGCTGGCAGACTTGCTCCGGAGCGGGCTGTCAGTTTGATGCGAGATATCTGCGCAGGCGTCGGGATGGCGCATCGTCAGGGCGTGGTCCATCGAGACTTGAAGCCGGACAATGTCATAATCGCGCCTGCCAGTCACGACGGCGAATCCGAAACAGCTAAGGTGGTCGATTTCGGCATCGCCAAGTTGCGCGATATGGCGGCGGAATCAGGACTGACGCAACCGGGCGTGGTTGTGGGAACCATCTACTACATGTCGCCGGAACAGTGCCGGGGGGAGGAACTCGATGCGCGCGCCGATGTCTACAGTCTCGGCGCGATGCTCTACGAGATGGTAACCGGAGTGCCGCCTTTCCAGGCTGGCAACCTGGTGGGACTGATCTCAAAGCATTTGATGGAGGCGCCAGCGCCTTTTCCCGTTGAACTTGGAATTCCGTCGCGGTTGGCGGCGACCTGCTTCCGCGCCCTTGATAAAGACCCCAATAAGCGGCTGGCAGACGCCTTAGAACTGAGGCGGGAATTACAATCAGCGTTCGCGCCTCAGAGTGAAGCTACCAGTGTTGCCGACGCGGGGGTATCGAAAAAGTCCTATGATTGGATTAAGTGGGCGGCGGCAGGAATTGGCGTGCTTCTTCTTTTCCTAATTGTCGTTGGGGCTGGTGCTTTGTACTTCTACTCTGCCCGCCGGCCAGCGCCTGCTATCGTTGACGCGAACACAACCAACAATCAGCCGGATAACGCGCGCCAGCCTGGGGAGCAGCAAAACACTGATGGTATTTCGACTGCTGCGAGCGTCTCTGATCTGCGTGGTGTTTGGACGGGCACATTTGGACCATTAGGCCTACCCGCAACGCTGACAATTAAGAGTCACAGCGATCGTGGTTTTGATGGCACGGTCGAACAGGGAGGCGTGAGGGTGGCTTTCCGGGGCACGGTGAATGCCGCCACACGAGAGATAACTATGAAGGAGACGGAAGTTTTAAGCGGCGGTTCGTGGAGCTTGGGAGAGAATGTGGGCAAGCTCTCGGCTGATGGAAAGAATATGTCAGGGACGGGAAAGGACGCCATCGGCGAACAGTTTGGGATCTCTTATAGCTGGTCCTTTTCGCGAAACTAGTTGTTCTCGTTAATAGCCGTGGATTTGTGCTTTTGGATTAGTTAAGGAATAATTTTGTCCTTCGCACGAAAGTCGAGTTACCCGGCAAGCAGGTAAGGACAGAGGATGAAGGTTGCAAGGCGGTATCTGATACGTGGTGAGGTGCAGGGGGTGGGCTACCGGTTTTTCGCGCAACGCGCTGCCGCTCGCCATCAGGTAGTTGGCTATGTTCGCAACCTTGCCGACGGTCGCGTTGAAAGCGTGGCTGTTGGTTCTGCTGATAGTGTGGAGGCCTTTAAGAACGATCTTGCTGCGGGTCCACGCTTTGCTAGAGTTGAGCACGTGGAAGAGATCGACATCGACATGCCGGAAGGGTATTCATTATTCCGAGTTGAAAGGTGAAGGGTGGTCCGTGGTGGGTTGTCCGTAGTCCGTTGTTCGACCACTGACCACTGACCACTTACAAATTATGAACCATCTTCGTGAAATGATTCGTGAGGTGCCGGACTTTCCGAAACCCGGCATCAATTTCTATGACATCACCACTTTACTTAAACGGCCGGAGGGGCTGCGCCTGACAGTCGATGCTTTGGCGGCCGAGTTCGAAGGCACGCAGGTTGATGCGGTTGTCGGAATCGAGGCAAGAGGATTCATCTTTGCGCCAGCCCTGGCCTATCACCTGCGCGCAGGCTTTGTGCCAGTCCGCAAACCGCGCAAGCTTCCGGCTGAGTGTGCCACAATCTCTTACGATCTGGAGTATGGCCAGGACACATTGCAGATTCATCGCGATGCCATTGGTGACGGCCATCGAGTGATCATTGCCGATGACTTGCTGGCCACCGGAGGCACCGCTCGAGCAGTTGTCGACCTGGTGGAAGGCTTGGGCGGAAAAGTCGCGGGCCTGGTGTTCGTGGTCGAGCTCGAGTTCCTACGCGGCCGCTCAAAACTCGAAGGCTATGACGTCAGATCTTTAATCAAGTATCAGTCATAAGTGGTTCGTGGTCCGTGGTCCGTCGTTAGTGGTTTGAACAACGGACAACTGACCAACACCGCTTTACCATTCACCATTAACCATTTACCATTCACTATTCACGCTCCCGTAGCTCAGTTGCATAGAGCGTCCGCCTCCTAAGCGGAAGGTCGCGCGTTGGAATCGCGCCGGGAGCACCACTTTTTTCGTTCCGCACAGTCATACGCACACATTGCCCTCTGACGGTCCGACCCAGAAGTGATCCACGAAATCACACGAAATTAACACGAACAATTCCTGCCCTTAGTTTCTGTTAAAAGCGCTGGAGGGTAGTCGTGATCGCCTTTCGTGTGTTTTCGTGTGATTTAGTGGATCCTTCTTTGGACCGATACAAAAGACACGATCCACGAAACCACGTGAGGATCGCGGGACTTTTCCTATAAACTATAGACTAATCCCCCAACGTTCGCCTGGACCATTGAGTTGTAAGAATTATGACTTTCGAGAAGGAATCACTGATTCGTGCGTCGCCGGAGCGGGTTTTTGCTTTTCATGAATTGCCTGACGCCTTACTGCGACTCACCCCGCCGCGGGAGCCAGTGCGTGTTGTTCAGGCTGCCGAAGGCCTGGCCGTTGGCGCCCAGGCAATCGTCGAATTCAGAATCTTACGTCTGTTCCCGGTCCGGTGGGTTGCCCGGCACACACTGTACGATTCACCCCGCATGTTCGAAGACGTTCAAGTTAGTGGACCCTTTCGCCGTTGGCGCCATCAGCATTTTGTTATCCCGAACCCAGAGGGCGCCATTCTGCGCGACGAGATTGAATACGAACTCCCGTTCGGAATTGCCGGAAGGCTCCTGGCCCCCGTCTTAATTGTTCCGCGGCTGCGCCGGCTGTTCGACTATCGACACGAGGTTACGCGCGCCTGGTGTGAAGCAGCCGCCTGGCATTAGATCCTGATTGCCGACCGAATCGTCGCATTGCTACGCAGCGGTTCGGGTTGAATGTATGGCGCTGGTGATCCGATGGGAGAGTTTGTCAACTCTGCCATTGCCTCACAAACTTCTCTGGTTCCTGCGCCAAGTATTGCGCCCCGCTCGTCTACCACAACGTAGATGTTTTCTTCTTCATCAAGCGCGATTGTTTGCGGATATTGCATGCCGTCTCCCTTGTTTCCCAAAGTCGCATTATGATTTACGAATACCGCAGCGCCGTACTGCGGTAGTAAAGCCCGATTACTCAGGGCCACTGTATTACTTTGCGCTTCGACTTGTCGGGAGCCGGTGGCGGGTTGGATGGTTGAGTAACTGCCCTTTCAGAACTTTGTGGCGGCGGTGATGTCAACACCGCGCGCGGTCGCCTGGTCTCAACTGTGATTGGCGCCGGCCGCGTTTCTACTTCAGTAGCATCGTCGACGCCAAGGCCATCTATCGTCGAAACCGTGATTATGCGCTGAGGCGTTGCGTGGGAGCGTCCCGCGGTTGATTGCGGGACTTTACCTGTGAAATTGTCACGTTTGGATGGCTTGCCGCCATAAAGCTGGTTGTCAGTAGATCCTTGCGACTCGGCGCGAGTCGTCGTTGTCGGGTTGTCGGGTTCCGTTGTCTCTGTCGCAACGGAGTTAACGTCAGTCGTCGCCGGGACGCTCTCAGTGGGAACCGACTGCGTGCTTACGGACTCACTCTTCGGCGGTTCGCTCACCGCAGCAGGCTTTCGTAGAAGTTCAAGAATCGCAAATGTCGCCAGCCCGCACACCACCATCACGAGTACCGTTACCAGTGTGAGTCTGGTCACACCCCAGGTTGTCGCTTCCGGCTCAGCAGTCACCTCAAACACTGGAACGGCAATCTCCGGCAAATACTCGAGACCGGCTTCCGGCAAAACGGGCGCACGTTTGGTAGGCGGTGGTTCCAGGTCTCCGCTCGCCCATAAATCAGCTACTTCAAAAGCGGGGGCTGGCATCGCTTCAAACAGAGTTTCCAACTCCTTGCCGGACGCCTCGAGATCCCTGGCCCTTGCAAAATGAGCTCGATTCACAATGGGCTGGCGCGCTTTCCTGGTGATCTTCTTTGGCGGTTTTGGTTTTGGTTCCGCTGGAGGCTTGACGGTTGGGATCTCTCCAGTTCTTGCTTGTCTGAGAAGAGAAGCCACCTCAGTGAAGCCGCGGGCGCTCGCCCACATTTCGGCCGAAGTCCCGAACCTGCTCTTAGCAGTTACATCAGCACCGCGCGCCAATAAGAGTCTTAGTGCTTCACTGTGGCCAAAGAATGCTGCAAAGGAGAGAGCAGTGAAACCGTCTGAGCGAGCAGCATTCATATCAGCCCCATGCTCTAACAGTTCCTGAATTATGTCCGTTCGTCCAGTGCCCGCTGCTCGCATCAATGGCGTCATTCCACTTTCGTTGCGTGCATTCACATCGGCGCCTGCTCCCAACAGCATCCTGATGCCAGCGAGATCGCCGAGTTCAATAGCAGCAATCAATCCCTGCTCTTTCGTGAACGGTTTCTTCTGTTCCGCTGGAGCGGCAGACATCACTCACCCCCTCTATCAATTTTTGACGGTGATTCGATCACCCGCATGAACTACCGGATCGGCCTTCTTACCGCCATTAATATCCTTCAATTTGTATCTGCTGACTGTAAGTAAGCCATTCTCACTTTCGCGTGCAATCTCGGCCTCCTTGCCATTGCTCGTCACTCCGCCGGCCGCGAGAACTGCCTGCGTTAGGGTCAACCCTGGCCGGTAGGATTTCTCACCGGGCAACTTCACTTCGCCACCAATATAAAAGAACTCTTTTGGGCTAGGCTGGACGGTTACCACATCGCCGGGGCGAACCAACTGGTTCATGGCTACGGCATCCGCAAGTTCGACCAGACGCGTTTCTCGAGTATCGCCCGAAACGATCAGAACACGCCCCGACTCGGCGAGGGGTTGCGCGTCTGCGAGTACAACGTAAAGCGGAATCGCTTCCCGGCGAAGAATTTTTGTGCCGGGATCGTTAACCAACCCGCTGACGATGATCGTATGGCTGACGTACTCACGCACACCTACCATCACTTCCGGATTGTCATTGACCGCACGGTTCTTTAGATCAGTCGACACCCGCTCACTTATCTCTTCAGTCGTAAGCCCCACGACCCTTAGGGGGTGCGGCAGAATAGGATGTTCAAGCAGTCCACTGGCACTAACCGTGAAGAGGGTTGACTCATGTGAGGGCGCGTCACGCAGACGTATATCGAGAATGTCTCCGATTCCAACGCGATAGAGACTAGTCAGGTCAACAGGCCTTTGCTCCACTGAACTCGCCGTGCTTACTGAGAACGGTGGTGGAGCGGCCATGCCCTGAAGTTCTGTGAAATTGACCACAGGCGCTTCGTTCTCCATCACATTCGTCACGGAGTCCCCTACTGGTTGAGCAGCAAGAGCGAGTTCAACCTGCGCAATCCCGTCTGGTTCAGGCGGCGAAAGAGCTAGTGCCGCGTTCGCGGACACTTTCTCTGCGACGGGCGCCGATTCGTTGATTGTCTGCGTATTAATCGTGAATAACCCATTTCCGGTGGTCCGGTGAACAAAGAGCGGTGGATCGTCCAGCGCCACTCTAACAATTGCCGGGCTGGCACCTGGCGGGATACGGGCTTCGGCCGCCCCTTCGAGTCGTAGCGCTGATCCTATTGCCGGGATTTTCTCCATTGTTCTCCGAGGAGCTGGCGCGGATTTCAAGATAGTTCCCGGCCCGTTCGATTCTCGGGTTTGAGGTCTGGCCGCGATGCCTGTTGCCGGTGAGGAATTTAGTGTCCGGTTCGTCAAGCTCGACCGCTCATTGCGGGCCTGCGGATATGTCGCATTCTCAAGTGGTCTTGATCCCGCGGGCTGAGCCTCCGGCGTACTTTGGGCACTCTTGATTCGGCCCTGTTCCGAGACAGACTTGAACTCCGGCTGTTGCTGTTTCTCGGCTACGAGAGTGCTTTCAGCATCTGAGGTGGTGGCCGGTCTCGCCGCAGCCGCAGTGTCGCGGATTCGGCGGTCAATCAGTTCCGGTCCTTCCGAACGCCGGTGTGCCGCAACTTTATCGAGTGTTGGTTGGGGCGCCGGATTGGTGTTCGCGGGTGGGCCTGAAGACGTTGCAGTGTTTCCACTTCTTGCTTGATTCCGGTTAGCCTTCAACTCCTCTCGCCACATTGCATAGGCTTCACCCAGCTTCTTGTACGTTTGCTCATCCGGATCAAGCTTAATTACTCGCTCCAGGGCATCAATGGCCTCGCGCCATCGCCCGAGGTCTACATAAGCCTGGCCGAGTCCGTAGTAGCCATCTGCGTAGTTCGGATCGAGTTGAACAGCCTTTTGAAACGATGCCGCAGCCTGGCGAAACAGTTTGGCGCGCCCGTACCTGACCCCCTCTTTATGAAGCCTCCTGGCCTGCGACTTAGCTTCCTTACTAACGCGCTGCGAAGATTTTGGGTCATCCTCTGGAACGGACATATTGCTGGCGCCAATGTTCTGGCCTTGCACATTAAAGTTTGAACCAGCGATCACAATCAGAAGAATGAAGGCGGATGATGCGAGTTTCATGATGGCCTCGAACGCGAATCCAGGCGCCACTAACCGCACCGCACGCGGCAAAGGCAATTACGCGCGAAAGGGAAACAGGCCGGCGGGAGAGTTGCCGGCCTCTTTCAAGGTTTGTGAGTTAGAGTCACTGACGGCGTTTCTGCGTCGCCTTGTGTCTCTTTCTCAGCCCAGCGCCGAGAGTAGCGAGCCCGGTTCCGAGCAACAATAGAGTTGCCGGTTCCGGAATCACCGTCTGTTGTGCGCTGGTTATGTTGCCAGAGAGACCAATTGTTCCCCCGGCGATTACGGACAGGTCATTTACATTAAAGAGAAAAGATCCGGTTGCTTCGGGATTGGAAAAGGTAAACAGGATAGGAGTGTTGTCAAAGTCAATAAACACTCCGCCCTCTGATGTCGTGGAAACACTCCCACTCAAGGTCGCTGAGAATGTTGCCTCCTGTCCTCCAGTGATCCCGGGCGGTGCGGTAAATGTGATCCGCAATGTAAATGTCTGACCCGCATAGTTGTTTGCAGCACCGCTAAGCGTGAACGAGCCTAAATTGTTCACGTTATTAGGTGGATTGGACACGTTGCCAATGGCCAGGAAACCACTTGACGTCGTGCCATTGAATATCGAGCCGTTGTAAGTCAGCCCCAAGAGTGACGCCGCTTGGGCTTGTCCGGTTCCCGCTGGTACGCAACCCGCACCAAAACAGCCACCGGAGGATCCCGCGAAAGTCACTTCATCTGCTCTAACCTTTCCTGGGGCAATTACCAAGACCACCAGGGCGGTAAGGCTGAGAGCAAAGAGCCTGAACATTGTCGGAAGGGCTCTTGTCATACACTGATTCCCCCTTATTATTCTGAAATAACCCTTCGGTTAATGGACGTAGGGCCCGGGAGAGGTGCGGGGCAAGCGCACACAAGAAAAGACCCACCGCCTTTTGGTTACCCGCATGCCCTACCGCACAGGGTCGCGGAAAGGATGTCATCCTCTGCGAAGACAGACCAAGACGTCCTTGTCACCTGAGTCGGGACGCCAGGTTGGGCACTACTTCGAAAGAGAAATGACCGAGAACGAAAGAGACAAAATCCAAGCTAATACTCCCTGAAAGAGCGTACTAACGGGATACACCTGTTGTGGTCTCAGTCGTACCGCAGCAACTGCTATTCCTTCGAAGTCGTTATCTTTCAAGAGAATGAATCGCAGAGACGAATGGAATGGTTGAGAGGTCTTGATTACTCAGAAATTAATCAACCAGGAGTTGCCGCTCTTCCGTTGGCCTTGTCTTTGCTCTCGCTGGGTTTTCGGTTCAGCGGTGAGGCTAGTGGGTTGATGGGATGTGCAGTATTGTGGTGATACAGTAACGTCTCAAATCTGTACGGTCGATATCCTTAACTATAGCTAGCGTCTTCTGAGCCAGACTATAGTTGCTCCCTTGCCTCCGGCTTCGGGTGGCGCGTCTCCCCATTCTTCTACATAGGGCGTGCGAGCGAGAGCGGATCTGACCATCTCCCGCTGAACGCCGATTCCTTTTCCGTGAATGATTCTTACCACTGTAAACCCGGACTGATTTGCGAGCTCGAGATACTCTTCAACGACCCGTTTGACGTCACGGGCCGGAATAGTATGAAGATCGATTACATCTGTGATTTCCAGCGTGATGGGGTCGGGAAAAGGGTTGAAGGGATCAATATCATCCTCTTCAGGCTCCCCCATTTCGGGGGCAGTATCCCTCTGAAAGATATTCCTGAGCCAGTTTAACATCAGATCTCGAACGATTCTTGACACCCCAACATGGCACTTGTACACTCGCGGTCTTTCAAATCCTAACATTCTTCAGTTGAGTGCTTGCAGGAAGCACGCGTTCTGGTCTTAATCTCCTACAGTGTGTTGAAAGGAAGATAATAATGGGTTCGCGAAACAAGATTACCGTGGTTGGCGCCGGAAATGTTGGGGCTACCGCGGCGCATTGGCTGGCGGCAAAAGAACTTGGCGATACAGTGCTCGTTGATATTGTCGAAGGGGTTCCTCAGGGAAAGGCCCTGGATCTTGCCCAGGCAGCGCCAATCGAGGGTTTCGATGTTCGCCTGACCGGACTTAATGGTTACGACGGCACCGAAGATTCCGATGTGGTGATTATTACCGCGGGTTTGCCGCGCAAGCCCGGAATGAGTCGCGATGATCTACTAAAGACCAATGCTGATATCGTCTCTAACGTTGTCGACGAGGTAGTCAAGCGTTCACCCAACTCGATTCTAATCGTGGTTTCGAACCCACTCGACGCAATGTGCCAGGTCGCCCTTCGCCGATCGGGATTCCCCAAGCATCGCGTCATTGGAATGGCTGGCGTGCTTGATTCGGCAAGAATGCGGTGCTTTCTCGCTGAGGCCCTCGATGTTTCAGTCGAGAACGTCACAGCATTCGTACTTGGCGGGCATGGAGATACGATGGTACCGCTGCCTCGCTTCTCGACCTGTGCGGGAATTCCGATTACTGAATTGTTGCCCAAAGACAAGATAGACGCGATCGTTAAGCGTACGGCAAATGGCGGTGCAGAGATCGTTTCACTGTTGAAGACAGGTTCTGCGTACTATGCGCCGTCAGCCGCCGCAGTCGAGATGACTGAGTCGATTCTCAAGGATAAGAAGAAGATTCTTCCCTGTGCGGCCTATCTTGAGGGTGAGTACGGTATCAATGGGCTCTACGTAGGGGTGCCCTGCAAGCTTGGCAGGCGCGGACTCGCACAGATAATCGAGATCAATCTCACTGCCGAGGAAAGAATTGCTTTACAGAAGAGCGCGGCGGCGGTGCAAGAGTTGGTCAACGTGCTGGGAATTTAGATCATTCCCAAATAGGTCTCAGGTCAAGTTCAAACCCAGGGAGCAAAGCGTCCTCACGAAGTGTTTGGGGATTTGAAAGCCGTTCGGTTTCCAGGCCTGGTCGGTACACGTAAACTGTTGTTTCAATAGGATCGATTAGCCAGCCCAGGCTGCTTCCGTTTTCCATATACTCGCTAATCTTGGCCTGAAGGTACTCGAGCCGATCTAACGGTGAGCGAAGCTCTACAACGAAGTCCGGACGGATCGGGGCAAATCCCTCGCGCTCAGCCTCGTCAATCGCCTGCCAATGTTCGAGTTTGATCCATGAGAGATCCGGCGATCTTGTAGCGCCATTGGGTAACTTGAAACCTGTGGACGAATCAAAGCCTTGCCCACTTTTGTCCCTTTGGACCCAGGCTCCAAATTGTGTAATCAGTAAGAAATTTCGAAGCCCTGTCTTGCTGCCGGTGGGGGGCGTGACGATGACATCTCCTTCGCTGGTCCTTTCGATTCGCAAGTCACGGTTCAGCCCGCAAAACTCAAAGAACTCCCGATCGTTCAGCTTCTTCAGCAATGGTCCAAAGTGAATCACGACGGGAGTTTGGTTTGAGGAAGCCTCCGTGCTCATCTCGATCCTCTTAGCTCTTCAGCCATCCCAGCAAGCCATGAATAACGGTCTCGCGATTCTCTTCATAGATTGCTTTAGTGAGGGGGATGCTCATAGGGCAAACGCGAACGCAGTTCTGGGCATTACCGCAGTTGGTAATACCGTCTTTACCCATGATGCCTTCGAGCCGTTCCTCGCGATTCATCTTACCGGTGGGATGCATATTGAAAAGCCGCACCTGGGCGATGGCTTGCGGACCGATGTACTGGTCGTTCTCGTATTGGGGACAAGCTTCCAAACAGCAGCCGCAAGTCATGCAACGCGAATAGGCGTAGCGTTCCTGAACCTCCTCCTGATCCATCCGCGGCCCCGGACCGAGGTCGTGAGTTCCGTCCAGTTCGATCCACGCGTGAATCCGTTTCAGGTGATCAAACATCTGCGAGCGATCGACGACCAGATCACGAATCGTCGGAAACTTGGACATGGGCTCGAGTTTGATGGGTTGCGTCAATTGATCGATCAGGGCTGAACAAGACTGCCGGACCCGTCCGTTGATTACCATCGTGCAGATGCCGCAAACCTGTTCAAGGCAGTTCATGCTCCAAACCGGTGGAGTCGTACGCTTCCCGTCCTTAGTAACCGGATTCTTCTGGATGTCCATCAGGCAGGAGATTACGTTCAGATTGGGCCGGTAAGGCACCTCGAAGTATTCCCAGTAGGCAGCCGAATCAGGATTCGCACGCCGCCGAATGTGAATCTCGACCGAGTCCTTTTTTGTATGCGGCGGTTGCGCGCTCATATCTTGTCCGATTTACCCCCAGCGTCTTGAATTGACTTGCCTTGCTCGCGCCTCGTGGCGTCCTCTCTCTCGGTATCTGTCACCTTTTCTTTGTTCTGCGCCCAAATTACTGGTCCACTTAGATTCGCAGGCTTCTGTTCGGCCCCCGGGCTTGGAATTTGGGGTGCTCCGCCGACCGTAGCACTCGCACTTTCGGTTTTACCCTTGCTGTAGTCTCGCTTCCGAGGCTTGATTAGTGAGACATCCACCGGCTCATACGAGATAACTGGCCCCTCACCAGAGTATTCTGCAATGGTCGTTTTGAGAAAGTTCTTGTCGTCACGATCCGGAAATTCCGGTTTGTAATGGGCGCCGCGCGATTCATTGCGGTTTAGAGCGCCCAGCGTAATCACTCGGGCCAGCTCGAGCATGTTCTTTAACTGTCGGGCGTGGGGGAGCGCCATAGTTGCCCAAAGATTCGAATCATTTATGGAGATCCGATTGTAGCGGTCCAGCAGTTCCAGCAGTTTGTCATCAGTTGCTTTGAGCTTTTCGTTGTAACGAACCACGGTAACATTGTCCGTCATCCAGCGCCCCATCTCCTGGTGAAGAACGTATTGGTTCTCACTGCCGCTCTGCTTTATTAAAAGATTGTTCAAGTCTTGCTGACGCCTTAACTCCTGGTCATAAACCCGGGAACCGTCAGCGCCATTGCGCTCAATATTCTTCGCGTATTCGATTGCTGCGGGCGCCGCGACAAAGCCTCCGAATACACAGCTTACAAGCGAGTTTGCACCGAGCCGGTTAGCGCCATGAATGGAGTAATCACACTCTCCGGCGGCCAGCAATCCGGGGATGTTCGTGCGCTGGTGGTAGTCAACCCAAAGCCCGCCCATTGAGTAATGCACTCCGGGAAAGATGCGCATAGGCACATGGCGCGGATCGTCTCCCACGAACATCTCGTAGATCTCAAGGATCGCCCCGAGCTTGCGGTCCAGAACGTCGGCCGGGATATGTGTAAGATCCAGGTAAACCTGATTCTCTTCTCCAATCCCCATCCCACTGATGCAGATTTGAAAGATCTCGCGGGTGGCGATGTCCCGAGGCACCAGATTGCCGTACGCGGGATACTTTTCTTCGAGGAAGTACCAGCGCTCGTTTTCAGGGATCTCCGAAGGCTTCCGAACGTCCCCCTTTCGTCGGGGCACCCAAACTCGACCGCCTTCTCCGCGGGCCGATTCTGACATCAGGCGCAGTTTGTCTTCACCGGGAATTGAGGTTGGATGAACCTGAATAAACTCGCCATTGGCATAACGAGCTCCTTGCTGATAGCAAGCCGACACCGCGCTGCCCGTACAAACCATTGAGTTTGTTGACCTGCCGAAGATTAATCCAGGACCACCAGTGGCAATGATCACCGCGTCTGCGGGAAACGCTCTTACTTCGAGTGTCTGGAGGTCCATTGCCACCAGCCCGCGGCATACCTGATGACCGTCGAGTACGAGCGACAGCATTTCCCAGTGCTCGAATTTTCTAACCTTTCCTGCAACCTCGAAACGGCGCACCTGCTCGTCGAGGGCATACAGCAACTGTTGTCCCGTAGACGCTCCAGCGAAAGCGGTCCGATGATGCTTCGTGCCGCCAAAGCGCCGGAAATCGAGCAGGCCTTCTTTGGTTCGAGAGAAGGGAACACCCATGCGATCAAAGAGGTAGATGATAGCTGGGGCCATTTCGCACATTGTTTTAGCGGGTGGTTGGTTGGCCAGAAAGTCGCCGCCATAAACCGTATCGTCGAAATGTTCCCATGGCGAGTCGCCTTCGCCTTTAGTATTTACGGCGCCGTTAATACCGCCCTGGGCGCAGACAGAATGTGAGCGCTTTACCGGTACCACTGAGAACAGGTCCACAGCATGACCGGCTTCCGCGATCTTCATCGCCGCAGCAAGCCCCGCGAGGCCACCGCCAACTATCGCTATTTTGATTCCGTTAGTGCTCATCTCTTAAAGAATACCTTGCAAGAGTCCGCCCGGACGAATAAAGGCGACGGCAGCATTTATTCCCACCAGGAGAAGCGCCACACCAAAGGCGATGCAGGCGTAACCGGTCAGTCGTTGCGCTCTTTCGCCAATAGTTATTCCCCAGTCTACTAAGAAGAGCCAAATGCCGTTCGCAAAATGCCAAACGGTGGCCGTAATACCAACCATGTACACCAGAAATATAGGCACCATCCGAAACTCTCGCGACACAATATCAAACGCCATGTCTGGTTGATGGGCCACAGAGATTGTATTAAGCCCGGGGATCATGCCAAAACGAAAATTCAGAACATGGAAGAATATGAAAAAGAAGAGAATCACTCCCGTGACTCGTTGCAGGGTATAGAACCAGTTGCGTGGGTAGGGATAATGGAGGTTATTGGGCCGCGCCTCCATTGTGATCACCAGTCCATAAACCGCATGATAAATAAGCGGTATGAAGATTCCGAAAATCTCAATAAAGATGATGTACGGAATAGACTGAAGGTCTCGGACCGCATCGTTAAATGCCTGAGGGCCGGTGAGCGCTTTGGAATTTGTGTAGAAGTGTTCTAGCACAAAGATACCTAGCGGAAAGATACCGGAAAGCTGATGCAACTTGCGCAGGACGAAGGTCCTGCTCAAAGGGATCGCCAAGAAAGCACTCCTTTGCCAAGATTTGGGACCGAAGACAGTGTCATCGATTCAGGCGGGAACTCGAAAAGAAACTGAATTAAGAACTCTGAAATTATAGAGTGAAGTATGAGAAAAGCAAAACAGGCGAATCTGAATTGCAGTGCGTCAAGAATTGTCGGTACGACCCGGTTCTCGGCTGCTTAGAGGATTCTGCGGTAAAAGGCGGTTTGGACCTCTCATTCACACCGCGGCTTCAGCCCGGTGATCCGGGCAGAAGAGAGCCAGCGAACCGTTTTAACCAGCTTCTGAATCCGCGCTGTGAATGAGAGATGCACGCTTTTCCGACAGTCTGCTGAAGCAGCTGAGAATGAGAGGCCTACCGTCAGTTTTTTGGCGCACTGGTCTGAATGTATGAGTTACGCTTTATATAAGGCGTCGTCGCCGGTACGTCTCCGTGCAAAGAGTCGTTAAGGTATCATATCGAGGTTGATGGATGGAACTCGCAAACCTCTCAAATTCAGAAGAGCTCGAACGACAGATAAGATTAAGTAAGCTGCTTGCTGTCGGATTTGTTCTTTCCATTCTCGGAATAGGTGGCCTGGGATCTCTCGCTGCCTTGATCATTGGGCTACAAGCCAGAAAGAAGATTGCCGAGGCTCCCACTCCACTGGCAGGTAGAAGGATGGCCTGGTGGTGTATCGTCGTTGGTGGTCTGGGTACTGTCATATTTCCTGCCCTTATATTCTTGTTCATAGTAAGTAACGCGCGATGACCGATCTCACGTTCCACACTGTTACCGAGCTTGCACGCCTGATTCGAACGCGCGTGGTCTCTCCAGTCGCGGTTGCCGAGGCCTATCTAAAACGAATGGAAGAGCTCAATCCACAGTTGAATGCCATCGTCACTTTGGCCCCGGACCTGCTTGAAAGGGCAAAGGAAGCAGAGAGCGCAGTCATGAATTCTCAAAATCTGGGTCCATTGCACGGCGTGCCAGTGACGATCAAGGACACGATAGAGACTGCCGGGATAAGGACCACCAGCGGATCACGTCTACGAGAGAATTTCATACCTGATAATGATGCACCTGCTGTGGCGCGTCTAACGAATGCAGGAGCAATCATTCTTGGTAAGACAAACACACCGGAGATGGCCATCCCTTATGAGACTGACAATCCGGTATTTGGAAGGACCAACAACCCATTGGACTTGGAGAGGACACCGGGTGGCTCAAGTGGTGGCGAAGCAGCGGCGATAGCAGCACGTCTTTCGCCAGCGGGATTGGGGAGCGATCTTTCGGGGTCAATTCGCGTGCCCGCCCACTTCTGTGGCATTGCCGGTCTAAAGCCTACGAGTGGTGTCATTCCGATGGAAGGTCATTTTCCCGCGGCTGAAGGGACTCTGTCGCAAGGCGCCACCATTGGCCCAATGGCCCGTTGTGTAGAGGACCTGTCTCTTCTCTTCGGTGTGCTCGCGTCTAAACCGGTGGGTCACGTTTCCAGGTCGCATTTGCAATCACTGCGTGCTTCCTTTTATGTGGATGACGGAGTGTCGGAAGTCACTGGAGAAACTCAGGTGGCTGTCAATAATGCCGCTGAGGCGCTACGCAAAGCCGGATTGGAAGTAATTGAATTCTGTCCACCGGGCATCGAGCGCGCGGCTGGATTGTGGATGGATCTATTTGGTGGAGTAGCTGCTCGGCAGACGCGAGAGTTTTACGCCGGGAGGGAAGAGCTAGCCGGACCAGCAGTGCGCAGAATATTGAATTCAAAGATGGTGTACCAACCAGAGGTCGAGCAGTCAGCACGAAGCGAGCGGAACCGTTTGCGCTCGGAGTTGCTCGAGTGGATGCAAGCGACGCCGTTGTTGATTGCTCCGGTCGGCGCGACTCCAGCTTTTGCGCATGGAGCAGCGCGAGTCGTGGCCGGTGGAACATCCATCAGTGTTTTTCGCGCATTCAGTTATGCGCAGGCCTTCAATGTATTAGATCTGCCCGTGGTGACGGTGCGCGCGGGAACCTCACCCGAAGGTTTGCCGATCGGTGTCCAGATCGTAGGCCCATCGCTGGCAGAAGATCTGGTGCTTGCCGCAGCCGCCGTCGTTGAAACTTCAATTTCGACCTAACACAGCCTCTCCTTTTCAGCGGGTCAGACACCACACGCTTTAGCGTCGTGGAGCTTCAATTTCGACCTAACACAGCTTCTCCCTATCAGCGGGGTCAGACACCACACGCTTTTGCGTCGTGGAGCTTCAAATTTCGACCTAACACAGCTTCTCCCTTTCCAGCGGGTCAGACACCACACGCTTTAGCATCGTGGAGTTTCATTTCGACCTAAGATCGCTGTCATGAGGCATCTCCTCTACTCAAAATTAACGTAATCCGATATAGTCTCAACACGCTCTTGCCAGCCACTTAAATGTTGTCATTATCAGGAGGCACTGATGGAGATCATAATTCCTCTATTTTTCTTCGGGTTCATTGCGATTGTCTTGCTTATCATCGCCGCGAAGACAATCAAGATCGTTCCGCAGGCAACTGTGATGCTGGTAGAGAGATTGGGGCGGTTCGACAAAGTGGCCACCAGTGGCCTCAACATAATCATTCCGTTTCTTGATAAGCCACGTGCCGTCTACTGGACGAATACGCGTGGGCCCATGGCTTCGATCGACCTGCGCGAACAGTACATCGACCTGCCACCGCAGCCGGTGATTACTCGCGACAACGTGACGATCCATGTTGATTCGGTGGTCTACTGGCAAATTACGGAGCCCATAAAAGCGGTATACGAAGTTAACGACCTGGTTGGCGGTCTCGTGCAGTTGACAATTACCGGAATGCGGGCCGTGATGGGCGAAATGGATCTGGACCATACACTCTCCTCGCGCGATCAGATCAATGCCAAATTGCGATTGATTCTCGATGAGGCTACCGACAAATGGGGTGTCAAGGTGACTCGCGTCGACGTCAAGAACATCACACCTCCCGAGGATGTGCGCGTCACCATGGAGAAACAGATGACCGCCGAGCGCAACCGGCGCGCGCTGGTCTTACAGGCAGAGGGTGAACGGCAGGCAGCGATTACCCGAGCGGAAGGTGAAAAACAATCGGCCGTCACGCGCGCTGAAGGCGAAAAGCAGTCCGCGATCCTTCAGGCCGAGGGCGCTGCTCAGGCCAGACTTAAAGCGGCCGAAGCAGAGTCGGAGGCAATCTCGCGCGTTTCGCAGGCAATCCTCGACCATGGCAATCCGGCACAATACCTGATTACTACTCGATACATTGAAAGCCTTCGCGACATGACGCGAAGCAATAACTCAAAGGTCATCTTTATGCCCGTTGAGACTTCCGCGATGTTGGCGAGTGTAGGCGCCATCAAAGAGGTGTTGACCGAGACCGGTGAAAAGCG
This sequence comes from Pyrinomonadaceae bacterium, assembly GCA_041751855.1. Classification (GTDB taxonomy): domain Bacteria; phylum Acidobacteriota; class Blastocatellia; order Pyrinomonadales; family Pyrinomonadaceae; genus PSRF01. Next base: position 17,449 of record JBGSWR010000072.1, on the reverse strand, counting down.
GTCGGACGATAAAGGGCCTGCGTCCGATCGGCCGCGCCAATTGCCAAGGTGAGTGCGATCAGTTCTGAAAAGGATGCCGGGAGATGACGGTGTAGTGGGAACCTGTTTCTCCCGGTTCACTCCGAAAGACGACCAAATCTGAAACCTCAAGTTCAACCGGGCTGAAGCCGATCTCTTTACAGGCAGCGGCCAAAGCCCGAGTCTTGCCCGAAGCACCCTGGCCGCCTTTACGCTTCCTTATTCTGGCCAACGTGAGGTGCGGATGAAATGGACGTTCCTCTCGAGCAAATCCTGCCTGGCTGCATTCCTCTTCGAGTGACTCTTGGAGTTTCTGTAGGTTGCCCGAAAGATCGGTAACTCCGAGCCACAGCACCCGCGGGAAACCATGAGCGGGAAATGCACCCGCGTCCTGGACCACAATCCGGAAAGGCGAAATATTGGCAGCCACCTTTGCTGCAATCTCGGAAAGCGCCTCGATCTCTTGCTGCCTTAACTCACCGAAAAACTTCATTGTGAGGTGAAACTTTCCATCACGGTTCCATCCGGCCTTTACGTCTGGAAACTTCCTGCGCAGTTGGGAGATGAGGTCGTTGGCCTGTAACGAAACCTCTTGCGGCATGTCAAGCGCGCAGAATATTCGCAAGCGTTCGTTGTGGCTACCGCTCGAGGCGTCAGAATGAGTGGATGATTCCGAATCTCTCATTGGCGCGGCGGTTCGATCACCAGCGTCTGCCTCGCCGCCTTCGCAACCGCCGCCTCGCTGAAGGGAAAGACTCGAGGCGTCACTGCCTGCCAGTCGGCAAGTTGATCGCTCCAGTGCGGACTCGAGGGCAGGCCTGACTGACCAAGCGTAATGCCGTGCTGCGTTCTATCCCAATCTCCCGGATCCGCAATCAATCGCATCGAAACTGCGGCGCCAACATTCACAGTGGCCCCTGCAAGGCCACCGGTACCATTCTGCGGGAGTGGTGGAACAGTAAACTGAAGGCCCACCAGGGGAGCCACGGCCAACGGATGCGAGAACCGCGCTTTCACCATCTCACCCCACAGCCACTTGGATTCATCCGCGCCTAATGATTTTGTTAACGCTTGCCGGGCGTCCTGGTAACTCGAGTAGAGGATGGCGGAATAACTCTTGAAATCCTGGGGCAGCCAGTCGGCGGATTGGGTTGTCAGGATCCAATCGAGCGTCGTATCAAAGTTCGACCACGCAAATGACCTGATTCCCTCACCGAGGGCCTCGTTCAAAATCTTCGAACGGAAAGCCAATCGCATTTGCGACACAAGCGGCGCCACAGCAGAGTCGACATTTAGCCGGCCGTCCCACGCTTCAAAAGCCGCGAGGGTTTGCTGTAACTTCTCGTCGCTTTTTAAGCTCTGGTCCTGCCGTAGAATCTTCACGGATTCACGCGCGAAAGACGCACCGGCGATCGAATAGACGTCCCCCAGCACGCCGCGAAAATCGTCCGCGGTTATTTTTTTCTTCTGCTGTAATAGTTCGACTATCCGCCGCGCGCGGTATGGTTGCGCCCACGACCGCGTAAGAAAATAGGGATAATCGGTACCGATAATGCGCTGATTTGCTGTAACGATGATCCCCGACGGGGGATCGAAGAGGTGAGGGAGCTTCTCGAAGGGAATATAGTCGACCCACTCGCCGTTATCAGTAGAACCGTCGTAAGGAACGCTGCCGTCGCCTGATTTCCGGAGGGGGACCTTGCCCGCCGCATAATAACCAATGTGTCCGGCAACGTCCGCGTAGACGATGCTTTGCATAGGCGCGGTAAAACCTCGCAGGGCAGCGGTAAACTCGGTCCAATTGCGCGCCCGATTCAATGAATAACTGATGTCCGGGTTGTTCAACTTTGGAGCGAGTGCCGTCCATCTAAGCGCATATCGCCTGCCGTTCTGTTCAAAAATAATTGGACCATGCCGGGTGACCGTAACATCAATGGCTGCTACTTCAGTAGCTGGATCCGTCAAGGTTTTACGTACCTTGATCTCTTCCCGCCGGATATCTGCATCAAGCCAGCCCGTGGGCGTCAGGTAGCGTCCGGGGTTCTCGGTATCGAACTTCTCGACATAGAGATCCTGGACATCTGGTCCAACGTTGGTGAAGCCCCAAGCGATCTGTTCGTTGTGGCCGATAATTACTCCAGGAAGGCCGGGAGCTGTAACACCGGCCACGCGCACGCCAGGAGCCGACAGGTGGACCAGATACCAGATTGGTGGCGCCGAAGGTGCGAGATGCGGATCGTTCGCCAGCAGCGGCTTACCCGACGCAGTATGTTTACCACTGACCACCCAGTTGTTACTCGCGGCCAGGCTTTCGGCATACAACCCAACTCGAGCGAGGGATCGGTTCGCGATCGCCTCTTCCTCGGCGAGGGCGTTCATGGCTTTAACGGTTTTCGGAGAATTCCATGATTCGGAACGACTGGCGGATGCGTTGGTCGGGACTGGCGCTTTGCGATCTGTGCCGACAACCAGAACATCTAGCGGGGATACTTCCGGAAGCAGGGTGGCCAACTTCGCAGGCGGTAGACCCGCCAGGGCTTCGCGCATGATGTCGAGCCGCCACGTGGTTGACAAAGACTCATAGAAGAGCTTGACCACGATCAGGGAATCAGCCGGAGTCCAGGGTCGTGGTCGATATTGAAGAATCTGAAACTCAGGCGGCAAGCTCTTCGCATCGAGCGAGGTAATGTAAGCATTCACACCCCGGGCATAAGCATCGAGCAACGCGCGCGATTGGGGCGAAGCGGCTGCAGCTTCGGCTTCCGCAACGCGCGCAAAACCCAGAGTCCGACGGCGTTTGTCCTCCTCCAGTGTGGTCTTGCCAAAGATCTCAGAGAGCTCACCACGCGCCGTTCGGCGTAAGAGATCCATCTGCCAGAGCCGGTCAGTGGCAGTGGCATATCCCTGCGCAAAATAGAGGTCCTCATCTGAATTGGCTTTGATATAAGGGATGCCGCGCTCGTCGCGAGTGATCACGACGCGTTCACGGAGCCCCTCCAGTTGTAATGATCTCTGTTCGGGGGCCGGGGCCTGTCGGGCCCGCAGGGGCACGTTGGCGCTGAGAGAGAAGAGTAAGACTGCGGCGCCCAGGAGGGCAGTGATCGGTCGTCGCATTTAGAAACCTCTCGTTCCTGAATTTTAGATAAATACTAACAGGTATTGACCTCTTACGGGTAAGCACCCTAGAATCCGACTCGCGTTCACTGATTGCTGGACAAACCATGAATTCAATCTTCTTTCGATTGACCTTATTGCTGATGCTGGTTCTTGGCAGTGTCTCATTCTCTCTGGCTCAGCAGCGGCCATTAATCACTGAGGATGTGGACATCATTCCGCCCGGCACCTTGCGGATCGAAGCTGGAATCGATTTTTTCCAGGGTGCAAAGTTTCCTGTCTCGGGGCTTACAGGGGATTTAACGCGGGTTGGTGTGATTGGGATCAATATCGGCTTTTCGCCCAATGTTGAATTCCAGATCGAGGGTGTGGCCCAGAATTTTCTTAGCATCAATTCAAGTGTGCCCGGTGCAGTCCCATTGTCGTTTCCGGTGGGCGCAAATTCCACCAACGATATAGGTGACTTCACGTTATGGGCCAAATTCAAGCTGCGCAATGAAACAAGCCGCGGCCCAGCAATTGGCTTTCGCTTCGGTGTGCAGCTTCCAAACTCGGATCAAACTCGCGGCATCGGCCTGAACCAGACAAATGCTTACGGATCTCTCCTCATCGGGAAGAAGTTCGGGCCCGACGGTCGCTTCAATACGTTCGGCAACCTTGGTATTGCGATTCTAACAGCCCCCACAGTGCTCTACACGCAGAATGATGTCTTCACCTATGGGATTGCCGGAATCTATCGCCTTAACCGCCAGTTCAGTCTTGCCGGCGAGGTTAATGGCCGTGCCAATACTCGCCCCGGCGATGGACCATTGGGCACCGAGTCGCAGGCAGAAGCCCGTTTGGGAATGCAGATTCGAGCCTCCGGGCTGCGCTTCGATTTTGCCGGGATCAAGGGGCTGACAAACTTTAGTCCAAACTCCGGCCTCACCGTCGGCGTGACCTACGACACACCTTCAATCTTTGCGCCCGCAAAATGATTCGTCTAAATTCCTGTGAGGTGGCACTGGCGTGCTGCCCGTGATGTTAGTGGAACTAGTGTGGGGCCTCTGACAGATTGCAACTTATGAACCTGCCCCTCTTCACGCGCCATCTGCGCGTGCCAGGTGCGCGTGTCGCCGTTTCGACTTAGAATAATCTTATGTTTGATCTGTTGGTTTCGATTGGGCGCTGGCTCGAGCATTACGTAATCAGCGTCCCTTTGTATATTGCGGCGCCGGCGATGGTTCTGATCGGGGCGCTTGACTCGTCGCTATTGTCACTTCCCGAAATCAATGACTACCTGGTAGTTGGCCGCTGTTATAAGTATCCAGGCGCAGTCTTTTACTTCCCGCTGTTTGCGGCCTTTGGCTCGTTACTGGGCTGCCTGTTGCTGTACACGATCATGCGGCGAGGTGGGCAGGCGGTGCTGCGCAAGCGCTTTAAACCTGAAAAGATTGCCCGGGTTGAGCAGGCTTATGCGCGGTTTGGGGTTCTGGCGATTGCGATCCCCGCGATCCTGCCGCCTCCAATGCCATTCAAGATATTCGTTGCCACGGCCGGCACTCTCGAGTTTCCGAGATGGAAGTTTCTGACCACCGTGATGATTGCGCGCTCGTTTAGGTATTACGTCGAGGGTATCCTGGCTGTCATCTACGGCAAACAGGTTCTGCTGTTCCTCAAAGATAACGGGTTGATGATTGTCAGCGGGGTAGCCTCTCTGGTAATCATCGGAATCCTTATTTATGTGCTGATCAATCGCAGGCGCAGGAACAACCTGACGAACGGGTCGAAAGCTCAACCACGGTTGAATACCAAGACCCCCGGAACAGACATAGAACCGGCATAAGAGAGCCCCTAATTGAAGGACCTCCTACAAAAGATCTCGGACAGTCTTGCCCGCCTTTCGGATTATCTAATCGCTTTTGGACCCTTTGGTCTCTTTACCGTAGCGTTTCTTGACTCGACGTTTGTGCCCTTGCCCAGCAGTGCCGATGCCTTATTAATTCTCCTGGCAACGGCGCGCCCGCGGTGGATGGTCCTGTATGCGCTGATAGCTACGGCGGGATCCGCGCTCGGGTGCTACGTCCTCTACCGTATTTCACGACGGGCGGGAAGCCGCGCTCTTAATCGGTTTTCACCTGCCAGGCAACTCCGCGTGAAGGCACTGATTGATCGCTACGATGTTGTGGCCGTGCTGGTTGCTTCGCTCCTGCCGCCGCCGTTTCCCTTCAAGTTGTTTGTCGTCACGGCCGGAGTCTTTCGGTTCAGCCTTTTTCGTTTCATGATCGCAATTGTTGGTGGGCGCGGCTTTCGCTTCCTGTTGGAAGGATATCTTGCAGTTCGCTACGGTGCGGAGGCCAAGGCAGTGCTGGCGCGGTATTATCCCTGGATCGGCCTGGGGCTTGCCGTTCTGATTGTCATCGTATTTATTGGGCGAAGCTGGTGGCGGCGACGCTTTGTGGCGGGTGTTGAGGAAGTCTAGAAAGAGGGAGCCAGCGGCAACAACATGGATTCGACGGCTGGTTCCTGGTGACGTTCGCCGGTCTGAAAACACCGGGCAGCGACGAAGTCCTTGATGCCACGTTCCTTCAGGCGCGTTAGCAGATGAAGAAAAACCTGTGCGGTTGCCAGCGCGTCGCTACCGGCGCGGTGCCGATCTAAAATCGGGATTGAAAAGTGGTCCGCGATAGTATCAAGACGGTAGTTGGCCAGACCCGGAATGGCTTGACGCGAAAGCTTCACTGTGCAGAGATGTCGGTTCAGCATCCGGTGACCCGGATAGACTCGAGAGATCTCGTGATTAAGAAAACTGGTATCGAAAGGCGCGTTGTGGGCTATCAGGACTGCGTCGTTTACAAAGTCGAGCCAGCGGTGGGCCACTTCTGAAAAGACCGGGGCACTTTTGACCATCTCGTTCGTGATCCCTGTCAGGCTAACCACAAAACGAGGTATCTGGATCCCGGGATTCACCAGCGTCATAAAGCTATCTACGATTTGGCCCTGATGGATACGATGAGCACCCAGCTCGATAATTCTATTTGGAGGAGTCTTTGCGCCGGTGGCCTCGACATCGACTACCACAAAGTCCAGGTCCTGGAGCAGTCGACTTTCGGTTTCGTCGATCTGGAGTTCAATCGTGTTACCGTCGACGAGTTTGAAGCGGCGATCGTCTTTGACTAGATCGGCGACCAGCAAACCGGCCAACTCTGCATCGAGATGTGAGATCTTAAAGACGACGTCGGCGATCTCGGTTGCGGCGGCCCGACCGCCACAATCACGTAACAGATGAATTGTTTCTTCAACCAGAGTGGAATCAGAGACTAGGTTAGGGTACGGCGGCATCGGGAAGCGATTGTAACACAGGATTAAGAACTGGACGGCTTAACTATAATCATGTAGTGACGTCTTAGTTTTGTAGGGCCGGCCCTCCGTGGTCGCCCGCAGTGAAAGCTTGTTTCGGCGGTTTAGGGTGGCCGGAGGGCCACTCCACAAATTAGGACACCACCTAATCATGCAACCAGAGAATGTGATCGAAAGATTCAAAGATACGGGTGCTCTCCTCGAGGGCCATTTCATTCTTACCAGCGGACTGCATAGTCCGATCTACCTGCAATGCGCGCTGGTCTTGCAGTATCCAAAGGCCGCAGAGGAGACGGGCCGGGCGATAGCCGATCATTTCAACGATCAGAAGATTCAACTGGTTGTATCGCCGGCTATAGGTGGCCTCATCATAGGCCATGAAGTGGCTCGGGCACTGGGGACCCGCTTCATCTGGACCGAACGCGAGCAAGGTGAAATGCGACTGCGACGCGGCTTCTCCGTAGCCCCCGATGAGCGGACCCTGGTAGTTGAGGATGTTGTGACGACTGGAGGTTCTACGCGCGAGACTATCAGGGTCCTGCGCGACGCCGGCGCGAATGTGATCGCCGCGGCTTCGATTATCGATCGCTCCTCGGGTGCTGCCGACGTCGGCGCTCCCCGGATCGCTCTGGTGACTCTGTCGGTACCATCGGTCGAGCCGGCAAACTGCGAAGCTTGTAAAAGAGGAGAGCCCGCAATCAAGCCGGGAAGCAGAAAAGACAGAAAGATCTGATGAACTTCAAGCTCATTATCCAGTATGACGGGACTGACTTTCACGGCTGGCAGATGCAAGGTGAGCTTCGAACCGTTCAGGGGGAGTTGAGCGGGGCCCTTTCATTAATCGAGGGTCGAGAAGTCACTGTTCAGGGTTCAGGAAGGACGGACGCGGGCGTTCATGCCGAGGGACAAGTCGCAAATGTGTCCCTCGAGCGCGAGATTACGCCGCACAAGTTGCGCGCAGCCATCAATGGGAATGTTGCCCGCGATCTTCGCGTCCTGGACACCGAGATCGTATCCGACGACTTCCATGCGCGTTATTCAGCACTCGAAAAGACTTACCTGTATCGCATTGTCAATGAATCTGTGGTCTCTCCTTTCTGGGTCCGCTATGCTTATCACGAGGCGCGGCTCCTTGATCTTGATCAGATGGAGCAGGCGGGCTCGCTGTTTCACGGCACGCACGACTGGACGGCGTTCTCCGCCGCCCAATCTGACGCGGAAACTCGTATTAGAACTGTTACCGGTCTGACAGTTACTGAAAGATATGACGAACGGGCGCGCGGACGTTTGATCGAGATCACGATCAGCGCGGATGGCTTTCTCCGTTATATGGTGCGTTCAATCGCTGGAGCGCTCCTGGCAAGCGGGCGTGGAGAGATGGAGAGGCCTGTGATTCAACGAGCTATTGATCATGGAGATCGTTCGCTTGCTGCGGCCACTGCCCCGGCCTGTGGCCTGACGCTGTTGTCAGTAAGGTACTGAGGTATCATTGACATGATTGATTGTTGAAGCAAGAATGTGGTGGTTTTAAATCGGTCTGAGACTTCAATCGACTACGTTTTCTAACATCCCAGCCTCCGCCAGGTTATGCTTTCCAATTTTGCTGGACTAATTAACAAGGGGACTCGTGAAGAGGCGCTACTCGCGTCGATCGATTGGGACCGCCTTCCGCGCCATGTGGCCATCATCATGGATGGAAATGGGCGCTGGGCCGCTCAGCGAGGACTACCAAGAATTGCAGGGCATCGGGCGGGTGTTGAAGCAGTCAGGTCAGCCGTTGATACAGGGGCCCGGCTGGGACTCAAAGCCGTGACTTTATATGCTTTCTCGACCGAAAACTGGAAGCGACCACGCTACGAGGTTGATGCGCTGATGCGTATGCTGCGGCGTTACATCAGGCTTGAGCTTGAAGAGATTCACCGCCAGAAGATCAAGTTTCAAACGATTGGGCGTATTGAAGCACTCGCCGAGAATGTACAGCGCGAGATTTCCCGTGCCGGGGAACAAACGGCGGGGAACACAGGGATGGTTTTGACCGTCGCGTTGAATTATGGAGGCCGCACCGAGATTGTTGACGCTTGTCGTGCTGCGGTCCGTCGACTAACAGAGGAGGGCAAGCCAGGCGAAGAATTGACAGAGGAAAGAATCGGGCGCGAGCTTTATACACACAACCTGCCGGATCTCGATCTGCTCGTGAGGACCAGTGGGGAACTCCGAATCTCAAACTTTCTTTTGTGGCAGGCCGCTTATAGCGAGATCTACGTTACCGAGACACTCTGGCCTGACTTTCGGCGACTGCACCTGCTTGAAGCGATCGTTGACTATCAAGGTCGCGATCGGCGTTTCGGCGGCTTGCAGTTGGTGGCCAATGCGAAATAGTTCCCCTGATTAAGAAAGGGCCATCCGTTATCCAAGCCAAAAACAAGATCCCCTCCTCATCAATGTCTCGTATCGTCACAGCAATCGTCGTTCTCCCGATCCTGATTGCATCAATCCTGGTCTCGTGGCTACAACCGCTGTTTGTCCTCCTGGCAGCCGCCGCCATGGTACTGGCACTTTATGAGTTCTGGTTGCTGGCAAAGAAGCGTGACTTGAAGCCGGACGTTGCGGCCGGCTATATCGCCAGCGCCGCGATCTTTACGGTCTTTTACTTTAATCAACCCGGACAGCCTCCCGACGTCCTCATGCTCAACATCATAATCATTGTCTTGACGGCTGGAGTTCTAATTGCCGCTACTTTGCGAGGAACAGCGTTCGACAAGATGATCGCCTCAGCCGGCGCCACTATTTTGGGCGTGCTATATGTCGTTTTTCTGGGAGGACATCTGGTTGCTGTGCGCACTGGATTTCCACACGAACTTGCGGCGGACCTGCTGTCATTTTTCTTTTTGATCATCATGGGCTCGGATACCGGAGCTTATTATGTGGGACGGGCTTTTGGTAAACATAAACTGGCGCCGTCAATCAGTCCCGGAAAAACCTGGGAAGGTGTGGCCGGCGGTCTCGCCGTGGCAGTCGGGTTTGCCATTCTTGCTCACTTCTGGTTTTTTCGAGAACTACCGTTGAAATGGGCCATACCGCTGGCGGTAACAATGAGCATTCTGGGAATCTTTGGCGACCTTGTGGAGAGCGCTCTTAAGCGAGGCGCGGGCGCCAAAGACGCTGCGAAGATTCTACCCGGTCACGGCGGCTTACTTGATCGTCTCGATAGCTTGCTCTTTAATGCGCCACTCATCTACTATTTTGGTCGCGCTTACTTTTGATGCGCATCTGAGTTCAGGGTGAAATGGTGGATCGCATGGGCAATCGCTCTTTGGCTTTCATCAAAACCAATCACTATTCACGTCTGCGTTCTCAATGACAACAAAAAAGATTCTCCTTATTGTAGCGGGTGTTGTGGTCGCGATCGGCCTGCTGGTGTGCATATTTGTGGCGGGTATTGTTGGTTTTGTGCTTTATCAGATCGGCAATAGCGAGGCCGCGACGACCTCTAAAGAGTTTCTTCGCAATAACGAAGTTTTGAAGCAGGACATCGGCGAGGTAAAGGACTTTGGCTCAATAATTACCGGCAGCGTGAACGTTGTAAATAACGACGGCACAGCCAGTTTGAGTCTCAAAGTCATCGGCGAGAGACGCACAATTAACGCGACGGTCAATCTTACTTATAGTTCTGGACGACCGTGGCTAGTGACGGGAGCGACCTACAAAAACCAGACAGGTGAACTCGTCGATCTGCTTGCTGCCTATGACGCTCGAACACTCATCCCCCAACTGGTTGCTTAGGACATGAAGTCAAACGGTGTTGCGATTCTGGGCTCGACGGGCTCCATCGGCTGCAATACGCTGAGGGTGATCGAGTCACTTGGAAAGCGCTTTCGCGTTGTAGCGCTCGGCGCTGGCCGCAATGTGGAGGTGCTCGCTGACCAGGTCGCCCGGCATTTGCCCGAACTGGTATCGGTGGAATCCGAAGCCGCCGCTCATGAACTGCGCGCGAGCCTTTTCAGTCGCAACATAGATCTGCCCCGAATCCTGATCGGTGAGGCCGGTCTGGTCGAAGTAGCTACCCACCCTGAAGCTGACTGCGTGATGTCAGCTATCGTCGGGGCAATTGGCTTTATACCAACGCTGCGCGCCCTTGAAGCCGGCAAACGAGTTGCGCTCGCGAATAAAGAGACTCTGGTTATGGCGGGGGAACTGATGACCCGCGCGGCAAGAGAAGCTGGCGCTCAACTTTTACCGGTGGATTCCGAACATAACGCCCTGCACCAGTGCTTGCGCGGCGAGAAATCCGGGGATGTTCGCAGAATAATACTGACTGCGTCGGGCGGTCCCTTTCGCACCAAGAATCTGCTCGAAATGCAGCAGTCGAGCGTTTCAGAAGCCTTGCGCCATCCCACCTGGAACATGGGAGCAAAGATCACGATCGATTCAGCTACGCTGATGAACAAAGGCCTCGAGGTAATTGAGGCGCACTGGCTCTTTGGATTTGGCGCGGGTGAGATCGATGTTCTGGTGCATCCTGAATCAGTAGTGCATTCGATGATCGAGATGGTTGATGGCTCGATCATTGCCCAATTGGGGGTGACGGACATGCGCCATGCGATTCAATATGCTCTAACCTATCCAGAACGCCACTCGTGCGAACTGCCGCCCCTGGATTTGACTTCGCTCAGCGGACTGCATTTTGAGGCGCCCGATCTTGATCGATTCCCCTGCCTGGCGCTTGCTTACAGAGCTCTCCGGGCTGGCGGTACCCTTCCAACCGCACTGAATGCCGCGAACGAAGAGGCTGTAAAAGCGTTCATCGCAGAGCGAATCTGCCTCACCGATATACCTCAGATTATCAAAGCAGTAATGGATCGGCATGTAACAAAGCCGGCAATTGATCTTGCCACTATCCTCGAAGCTGACAAGGAAGCCCGTCTTGCAGCTAACACCGAGGTAGAGATTTCTGCCGATCGGTCCGATTTGACTGTCAAAACTACTGTTTGACGCGTTCCAACGTGCCGCGTAAACTCCTAACGGCAACCCAACCGCCGGTTGGCGATTCCAATCTCGACGCATATCGGGTTAGTTTGAAAAGATAGAAAGAAGATAAGATTTAATGAACAGTATCCTGGCATTTATAGGCATTTTGGGCGCGGCGGTTGTTCTGCATGAGTTTGGTCACTTCATCGTCGCCAAACTTTTCAAGATTCGCGTCGAGACTTTTTCGGTGGGCTTTGGGCCGCGCTTGTTCGGTGCAAAGGTTGGCCACACCGACTACCGGGTTTCGCTCATACCATTGGGTGGTTACGTGAAGCTTGGTGGCGATGAGTCGAATGCTCCCCTCGAAGGCGCCGGGGGCACCGATATCCCTCGTGAAGAGATGTTTAATCTCCGGCCGCGCTGGCAAAGAATTCTCGTCGCTCTGGCCGGTCCGGTGATGAACATAAAGACTGCGATTGCTATACCCCTTGTAGCCGCGCTGATGTATGGCATTCCGGCTACTCCGGCGCCGATCGTGAGTGCTGTCTCGCCGGGTGGCAGCTCGGAGGCGGCTGGGTTAAGACCGGGCGACCGCATTCTCTCGTTTAATGGTAAAGAAAACCCGATGTGGAACCATATAAGAGGTGACGCACTCTTATCTCCCGGGCGGCAGTTACCAATGGAAGTCCTGCGAGACGGCGAGCGCGTACAGCTTACGATCACGCCGTCCAGCCATACTGAAGATGGTGAGACGTTTGGCCTCCTGGATTTTCTCCCTGACTATGGCGACTTGCCGGTAATCGTAAGGGAGGTTCAGCCAGATACGCCGGCTGCTGAGGCCGGGCTGCAGGTGGGCGACCGGATCGTTGCAGTGAGTGGCCAGCCGGTCCGCAGTGCTGAACAGGTTACTCAAATGATCCGGGACCATAAGGAAGAGCCCGTGACGCTCACGGTCGAGCGTAATGGTGAACGCGTTGACGTAGTTGGCAGGGCGCGAAAACTGGACGATGGTAGAGTCCGGCTCGGCTTTCGGCCAGACGAACAGATCCCGTATCAGAGTGCTGGGTTGATAGCAGCGACGGGCTACGCTGTTCACGCCAATGTTGAAATTCTTCGGCTGACCGGCAAAGCACTTGGACAACTCTTCACTGGCGAGCGGTCGGCACGCAACACTCTATCGGGCCCGATCGGAATCTATCGCGCTGCCTCCAGCTCTGTTGAAAAACTGGGTTGGGCTGGTTTCTTTGCAATGCTTGGGTTCTTGAGTCTCAATCTCGGCATCTTCAACTTGCTGCCGATACCGGTGCTTGATGGTGGCGCCATCTTTCTGCTGCTGATTGAGGGCGCTCTTGCAATGGTCGGACTGCAACTTTCCGCCACCTTGCGCGACCGCATCCAGCAAGTCGGTTTCGTGATGGTGATCCTGTTGATGGTGTTTGTGATTACCAACGACCTAATAAAGCAGGCCTCAATCTGGCGCGGGTCTGGTGGCGATCCGCCGGCGGTTACGGAACCCGCCAAGTAATTAATTCGATGCGAAAATCCCGCGCCGTACAACTTAAGCACGTGCAGATAGGTGGTGGTGCGCCGGTCGTGGTGCAGTCGATGACGAAGACTGACACTGCCGACGTGCCGGGGACCGTTGCGCAGATCGAGGAGATGGTCAAGGCTGGCTGCGAGGTGGTGCGACTAGCCGTCCCGGATACAGATGCAGCGATTGCCCTTAAAGAGATCCGGAAACGTGTTCCGGATGTGCCACTTGTTGCCGACATCCACTTTCATTACAAACTAGCCCTCCTGGCTCTCGAAGCCGGTATCGACAAGCTGCGCCTGAATCCGGGTAACATCGGCGCCCACGAAAGAGTCCGCGAAGTTGTTCGAGCGGCTCAAGCGCAGGCGGTTCCTATTCGCATCGGTGTAAACGGCGGTTCCCTCGAGAAGGATCTGTTGCGGCGCTACGGCACGGCCACGCCTGAAGCCATGGTTGAATCGGCGCTCAGGCATATCAGGATCCTGGAAGATCTCGGTTTCACTGATACGATCATTTCATTAAAAGCTTCGGACGTGCATCGCACGGTCGCGGCCTATCGGCTTCTGGCAGAACAGGTTGATTATCCGTTCCATCTCGGGGTGACTGAGGCAGGGACAGCCTTCACGGGAACAGTCAAGTCCTCAATTGGTCTAGGCATTCTGCTGCACGAAGGTATTGGCGATACGATTCGCGTGTCGCTTGCTGCTGAACCGCAGGAAGAAGTTCGAGTGGCCTGGGAGATCCTCAAATCGCTCGAACTACGAACGCGCGGCGTCACCGTTGTTGCGTGTCCCACTTGCGGGCGCCTGGACGTGGACAATTTCGTCGAGATTGTCACGGAGATCGAACGACGCCTTGCCCATATTGAAGAGCCGCTGCATCTTTCAATCATGGGATGTGCAGTAAACGGGCCGGGCGAGGCTCACGATTCGCAACTCGGAGTCACTTTTGGTCGCGGTGTGGGTATGATCTTTAAGAATGGCGTGCCCATGCGGAAAGTGGCTGGTGAAGATATCGTCGAAGCCTTCGTAATGGAGACGGAAAAGCTGCTTGCTGAAGGCAGCGATGTCAATCTCAGTAACGAGCCACAGCTCGTAAAGATCACGTAGTTCGTCGCTGGCTCGAGAAAATCTCGTGAATTGCCTCAAAAAGGCAGGCGGACACTGCGTAGGTAAAAGAGAGACTTCACACACGATCCGCAGCTGTTTTCAATTCAAGTAAAACAAGCGAGCAGAGTTCCCCCTCACGTTTCCCCTTGACAGCCGTGGCCCTTGTGAATATATATGCGCCCCACGGAAATCAGCTCAACCTCTTCACGTGCGGCAGACATGGCGCATCAGCTTCACGTCGTAGAAACCGGTTACTCCTAAGGGCTGTAAATCCGATCCATGAGGGGAACATCCCGCGCCAGTAGACCGCGTATTTTCCAGTGAGCCTACGGTCTGGTTCACTCGAACACTCGTTCAATTGCTGAGTATTTAAAACGCAAAGGGTTCCAAACCGAGATGCCCCAGCGCCGCCCTTCGAACAGAAGTCGGTTCCTAATAATTTTAGTCTGCACTGTAGCAACTCTGGCTGGTGTTTCCATCCTTAAGGACCCCAAGTCGGCCCAGGCAGACGGCCAGTGTGTAGCCCCACCTTCGCACTTGCAGTCATGGTGGCGAGCGAATGGATCATCCAATGACCAGACTGGCAGCTTTGACGCTACTCTGGAAGACGGAGCCGCCTACACGCCAGGGCAGGTAGGTGATGCTTTCAGTTTCAGCGGCGCAACCAGTCACGCCAGCTTAACCGGGAACGGAACCTTACACGCCGCTTTTACTGCATTTACTATAGAAGGTTGGGTCAATCCTACCAGTCATGGCGTAGACACTCTTTATACTACCTACGGTCGAACGATTATCAGTAATACGGATGGAGACGGCATGGCGCTCCGGGTTATCAACGGTTTTGTGCAAGCTGACGTCCGCCTAACCGGTGGTAATGTTCTCCATACCTTCAACAATACTCAGGCGTTACCTCTCGGTGTCTGGTCGCATGTGGCTCTAACCTATGACGGCGGCTTGCTCCGGGTGTACATAAACAGTCAGCTCATCGGTTCTACAGCAGCAACCGGAGCGGTCAAAACAGTTCAAAATGCTGCAACTACCACGATGATAGGCAACGAACCCCTCGGCAGGGAGGTTCAGGAGCGCGATTTTGGTTGGGTAGGCGGAATTGATGAACTCAGTATTTATAACAGGGCAATTTCCCAAAACGAAGTTCAGTTGATTTTTGACGCTGGCAGCGACGGCAAATGTCGCAGCGTAGCGATTCATGACTTCTTCAGCACCCCTCCCGTTATCAGCACTCTGACGACCGCCACTTTGTCGTGGAACGTAGAGAACGCCGATGTCGTTAGTATCGATCAAGGCATAGGTGCTGTTCCGGCTTCGGGCTCGCTGGAAGTTGCACCTTCAACCACGACGACTTACACACTCACCGCGTCTGACCAGACCACCACCGCTAGTAGGACCGTTACTATCCAAGTGACCGAGGACGGTCTACCCCCGGCGACCCTGAAAATTAGTTCGAATGGCCGGTACTTTGTTGGCGCCGACAACCAGCCGTTTTTTTGGCTAGGCGACACTGCTTGGCGTTTGCTTCAAGACTTTTCACTGACTGAGGTAGAAAACTATTTGCAGCGGAGAGCTGATCAGGGTTTTACCGTGATCCATGCCCAGGCAGTTGGCTGGTGCTCAGTTGAGCTGAGACCGGAAATCTGCCTGCCGTTCATGACGGAAGACAACATTGACGGCTCCAGCCCGCTGATCGACGACGATTTCGCGACACCGAATCCGGATTTCTTTAACCGCGTAGACTATATTGTCGATCTAGCCCGACAAAAAGGACTGGTAGTGGCTCTTCTGCCGGTCAACAGCCATGAATACGTCAACCAGGGTTTCTTGAATACATCAAACGCCCGCGCCTTCGGTCACTGGTTGGGTGCGCGTTACGCCACTACACCCAATATTGTTTGGGTGTTGGGAGGCGACACACCCGTTCACAGTTTCATAGAGGTCTACCGCGAATTGGCCGCTGGTTTGCGCGAAGGAGAAAGTTCCGCGCCGAACAACACTGGCTTGCGGCACTTAATTACCTATCATGCGCAGGAGGCTTCTTCCCAGACACTGCAGGAAGAGTGGTGGCTGGACTTTCATATGGTCCAGACCTGGGCTGGGGTACACCTGATTAATTCGCGGTTGAGCCATGACTACAGTTTGACTTCTCCTCGAATAAGACCTACGGGCCTAGGGGAGGGAGTTTATGAAGACGAGGTTAGCTATCCAGGAGTGGTGGTGAACCCGCTTGTCCTGCGGAAGCAAGCCTACTGGTCGTATTTAAGTGGCGGTTATCATACGTACGGCAACACCACCGTTATTGAAAAGCGACCCGCCTGGGTTAGTGGCTTGGATTCGCCCGGTGCGGCGCATTTATCTATTCTAAAGCAGTTTTTCACTAGTCTGCCATGGTCAAACCTGGCCCCAGACCAGCCTTTGTTCGTCCAGGGCGTAGGAAGCGATATGACGCTGAACACGGCTTCCCGCTCGGCGAGTAATGATTTGGCAGTTGTCTATCTGAGCAGTCCCACTACTGTAACTCTAGATCTGAGTAAACTCAGCGGCGGAGAGAGTATCAGCGTCACTTGGATGAATCCCGCAACTGGAAATGTAGTTTTTGGGGGCTATTTTCCAGCTACTGAGAAGTCCTTTACTACTCCAATTGGATATGAAGACGCGATACTTGTCCTTAACAGTTCAGATCTTCCTCCTGATACGACGGCGCCGACAGTGAGCCTGAGTTCCCCGCTGGCCGGGACGAGCGTCAGCGGGACAATCAATTTGGAAGCGGAAGCGAGCGATAACGTAGGTGTGACGCTGGTGGAGTTCTATGTGGACGGAGTGCTGCTGGGTAGTGATGCTGTATCTCCGTACTCATTGACCTACAACACGGAAAGCCTGGCAAACGGCACGCACAGTTTCACTGCCCGGGCGTTTGATGCATCGGGCAACAGTGCGACCTCAAGTCCCATTGAAGTTACGGTATCTTCCAACCCGCCACCGGTTACCTTTACGGCCAACCCAGTGAGCATCACAGCGGGCGCCTCATCAACCTTGAGTTGGACCACCACGAATGCGACGACGGTGACGATTGACGAAGGGATCGGAGAGGTGGCTGCAGCGGGGTCGATCACTGTGACCCCTGCGGCCACCACCACCTACACGCTGACGGCGACCGGGAGCGAGGGGACGGTAATCAGGACGGTCACCGTGAATGTGACGCCGCCGGCGCAATGTTTGGCGTGGCTGAGCGGTCTGCAGCATTTCTGGCCGGCCGACGGGACGACCGCAGATGTAGTGGGAGCGGGTTCGGGAACGTTAGCCGCAGTGAGCTACGTGCCCGGATTGGTGGGGTCAGGATTCAACTTTACGGGAGGCC